>NZ_JBSJES010000002.1:0-52094 GCF_055080995.1 Clostridium sp. CM042 | reverse complement strand
TTACATTCGCACATAATAATTTAAAACCTTAAATTTATAAGAACAATTTGATTTATCATTTACAAATCAAAATAATTACATTTATGTAACTATAATTCCCTTAACGTACGAAATATCATTTTTGCTGACGATACCCCATCAATAAAAGTTTATAGGAAGTGTGCATTATAATAAAGAAGTATCTTAGTCAAATAGGATACTTCTTTCTATTTTATTTAAATAAAAATTAAATTAATATTATTAGTACTTGTCTGCCACCGCTTTTAGCGGTTTAGTTCAAATATATATTTCACGACATAATTTATTTTATGTTTAATCTACATTTAAATAGTATAATCTAGTAATTATTTTGTCCGGTTTGCACTCTTATTAAAGTTTAAAAATATTTTCAAAGACTATTGACATTGACGCTACGTAAATGTGTACAATAATCTTGTAAGGAGGTGAGCAGATGGAATACACAGTGCAAAAACTAGGCAATTTAGCAGGTGTAAGCACTAGAACACTCAGATATTATGATGAAATTGGAATTCTTAAGCCAGCAAGAATAAATTCTTCAGGATATCGAATTTATGGTGAAAAAGAAGTTAATATGTTACAGCAAATACTCTTTTTTAGAGAGCTAGACGTAAGTTTAGATAGTATAAAGGAAATATTAACTAATCCTTCTTTTAATAAAGCTAATGCACTTAGAGAACATCGTGTAAAGCTCCTTAAAAAAAGAAATCAATTGGATACTTTAATATCAAATTTAGATAAAACAATATCAATAACTGGAGGGGAAATTAAAATGAGTGATAAAGAAAAATTTGAAGGCTTTAAGAAAAACATGATTGACAATAATGAGAAAAAGTATGGTAAAGAAATAAGAGAAAAGTATGGCAAGGATACAATTGAAAAATCAAATGAAAAGGTTATGAACATGACCGAGGAACAATATGATGAGGTGACAAAGTTAGCAAAACAGGTTACAACTAGCCTTGCAAAAGCTTTTGAAAATGGAGACCCATCTAGTGATATAGCTCAAAAAACAGCTGATTTACACAAAAAGTGGCTTCTTTATTATTGGAGTGATTATAGCAAAGAGGCACACGCAGGGATTGCTCAAACGTATGTCGATGATAAAAGATTCACAGCATACTATGATAAAGATCAACCTGGTACAGCAGCTTTTTTAAGAGATGCAATTTTGATTTACACAGGTATGAAAAAGCAATAAAAAATTCAAGGGTTTAACTTGAATTTTCAAACTAAATAAAATAATTGTGATAAAGGGAGTAACGCAGTTGTTATTTCCTTTATTTACTATAATCTATAGGTAATTGGATATGAACAAATATAAGAAGGGCATTCAACATAATATATAATTATCTTGAATGCTCTTTGATCGTTTAGTATAAAGTTATACAAAAATTACGAAATAAATTCTTAAGTATGTATACAATTGTATACTTAAATGTACTGTTTGTTTTTACACTATAGTGGATTTATGTAAAATTTGGCAATACTTAAATTTCGATTGACAACTATATCATTAAATGATATGTTATTAAATAACATATCGTTTAATGATACGTGTAAGGAGGGGTAAAATGGGAAGAAATGATTTGTTAGAAATGGGAGAGCTTACAGATACTTCTTACTATATCCTATTATCTTTGATAAAGAAAAAACATGGATATCTTATTATGAAAACAATTGAGGACTTGACTGATGGTAGTTTTTTAATAGGACCGGCTTCTTTGTATACCAGTATAAAAAAGCTTTTATCAGCAGCGTTGATTGAACTTGTCGATACTGAAAATAAAAACCGGAAAACGTATATTACAACAAAAAAAGGAATTGAATTCTTAAAAAGAGAAATTCAGCGAAGACGCAAAATGATAATAATTGCTGAGAAAATATTTAAAGATAAAGGAGAGATATATTAAAATGAGGAAAACAAAGTATGTTGGCTCTAATGGATTAGCTTTTTCAGAAGATGTGGAAATGACCATGTTATCAGCATATGCAAAGAAAGGTTGGCTCTTATATAAATTTGGATTTTTAGGATATAAATCAAAAAAAAGTAAACCACAAGATATACAGTATTCTCTTGATTATACAAATGAAGCTGATGAGGAGTACTATTCCTATTTTGAAGCAGCTGGGTGGTTGCATGTTTGCTCTATTGGAAATAAAATTCATATATTCAGTGCCCCTGAAGGAATAAAACCTATTTATACTGATAAAACAACTAATATAGAAAAATATGAAAATCAATACAGTCAATTGGGGAAAGTTGCATTACCTTCATTAATATTATTCGTTTTATTCTTTTCTCTTAGTATGCTGGCCAAATACTCTTATATACCTAGAACTGTAGGAAATATTAGCATAATATTAATGATAATATCTTTAGTTCCCACTATTTTCTCTGGATTGCCATGCATGTCACATTATTTTAGAGTGAAGAAACTTAAAAAATAATCAAAAAATAAATTATGTCGTGAAATGGAAATTTTCACGACATTTTGTAAACCCCTATAACTAGCCTATACCCTCATTTTTGATTCTATGTGTGACAGTATATACTATTTTGACTGCATAAAAGGTATCTAATTGAGAAAATACCCCCCTTTTATGCATTATTTACTCATTTCTATAGTATATAAACTTCTTAGTATTTAACATATTATTACTCATCAATATAATTAAAAAGAACTGCAAACCGACAGTTCTTCACTCAAAATTTATTTTACTTATATATTTTTAATAAACTTAGCTGGAACTCCAGCATACACTGTATTACTAGGTACATCTTTAGTTACAACCGAGCCTGCTCCAATAACAGAATTTTCTCCAATTGTCACCCCCGGACAAATTGTCACTCCTGCTCCAAGCCATGCATTACGTTTAATTTTTACGCTCTTAAGAATAACACCACGTCTATTTTTAGAATCTAGTGGGTGATTAACTGATAATATTTTTACGTCAGGTCCAATAAGAACATTATCTTCTAATTCAATACCACCTAAATCAACAAACATACACGATTTATTAATAAATATGCCCTTACCTAATCTAATATTAGATCCAAAATCTGTATTAAATGGTGTTAATACTTGTACAGAACTATCAAGTTTACTACCAGTAATTTTTGATAAAATATTTCTGACTTCTTGAGGTGTTTTATATCCTGTATTTAATTCAGATGTTAACTTTAAAGTATTCTCAAGTATTTCATTAATTTCAGTAAATATTGGGTCTTCATTTGAAATAAACTCACTTGTTTGTATCTTCTCTAATAACTCTTTATTCATTGTATCCTCCTAAAAAATTCACTTTGTTGATTATTTTAACTAATCAATCCTTTTACATTCAAAACATAAATTTATTATATATCTTAGAGTTAACTCTAAGTCAAGTACTTTTATCATTAGTTTAGTAGAAATCTGTAGTAGATATCGACCCTTCCACACCAATATTAATATATTAAAGCTTTCTTATTATATAAATAAATGTTATATGGTATGGTAGTATATTTACAACCTAGGCTAACACCCTTAATATTTGCTATTCTATTTTAGAATTTCTTAAGGAAAATTATTTAGTTAAATTTAACTTGATTGCTTAACAACCCATATGAATCAACGTTTTACTCAATAAACTGAATGTACATAACAATTAGGGTTAGCGCTAATATTTTCGATGAAATCCATGTTAAGGAATTGTTAGATCTAACCCAATATAATCCGTCGCAGTCAAAGGCTAGGCCACATCGGGGTAGCGCCAACATTTCCGACAAAACCCACGCTAAGGAATTAAATGGATAAAAAGTTGACTTTTTACCCACTCTAAGCCATTTTATGGATTATTAATATTCAACGGTCTCAATTCATCCGATTCAAGAACATTTTTAACATCAAAATTATATTCGCCAAGTAGATTAATGTGTTCCCATCCTAATGGGGATATATGTTTAAGTAAACTTTCATCAAAAGTATAATTCTGTTTTAAATGCTCTATAGCCTTTTGTAAATAAGTTGTATTCCAAATGCTTATCGCATTAATTAAAATATTAAGAGCACTTGCTCTTTGAAGCTGATCCTGTAACTCTCTTTCTCTAAATTCTCCGCGCTTACCAAAGAATATAGCTCTAGCAAATGCATTCATAGCTTCTCCTTTGTTAAGTCCTCTCTGAATACGCCTTCTAAGTGATTTATTAGTTATATAGTCTAATATGAAAATAGTTTTTTCAATTCTTCCCATTTCTCGTAATGAAGTGGCTAAAGCATTTTGCCTTGAATAAGAACCTATTTTGCCCATTATGAGGGAACCTGTTACATTTCCTTCTCTTATAGAGTGTGTCATTCTTAACACGTCGTCAAAGTTTTCATCAATTATCTTAGTATTTATCCGACCATTCAAAATACTCTCAATTTTAGGATACTCACTAGCCTTTCCAGTACAATATAGTTTAATCTCCGATATATCCCTAATTCTAGGTGCAAAACGAAAGCCTAGCAAATGGCTTAATCCAAATACCTGGTCAGTGTAACCGGCAGTATCTGTATAATGTTCCTCAATATTCAAATCTGTTTCGTGATAAAGAAGTCCATCAATAACATGTACTGCATCCCTGGCATTAGTATTTATAACCTTAGTGTAAAAAGTTGAAAATTGGTCACTTACAAATCTATACATGGTAGTACCTTTGCCAGTTCCATAATGAGGATTAGTGTCAGCATGCAAAGAAGATACTCCAACCTGAACACGCATACCATCACTGGATGAAGTGCTACCATCACCCCAAAAGGCTGATAAAAATAATTTATGATGGTAATTAACAAGTGTGGATTGTGCTTTTTTCATAGCGTCATCATATAATCTCCATTGTGCTGTATTTGCCATTTGCCTATAAGATATACCAGGAGTTGAATCAGCCATTTTTGACAACCCTATATTAGTCCCCATAGCCATAAGAGCTGCCATTAGGATGGTTTTTTCTTCACCTTTAGCCATATGTCCACTTGAAGCATGAATAAAATTTTTATCGAAGTCTGTCCACTTTGACACTTCCAAAAGTAGATCAGGAAGTTTAATTCTAGGCATCATTTTATATAGCTTTTGACTTAAAAGAATAGCTTCAGGAGGAGTACTCTTTTCTAATTTATCAATATGTATCTTAGAATTTTCAATTGCTACACCCTCTAATGTATCAATATTTTCTGAGAACCACTTTAATCTACTGTCCAACGATTCAATTCTTTCTTGTAGGTATTCTCTAACATCTAGGTTTACTGCAAGTCTTGTACCTGCTTTTTTAACAGTGTTCCATTCATCATGTGATATAAGATATTCTTCAAAGTCTTTGAAATTCTTACTTCCTTCAACAGAAACATCTCCGGAACGTATTCTATTTTTAAGTTCACTAAGTGTTGCTATTTCATAATAGTGGCGGTTTATTGAACCATCTTTTTCATATAAACATTTATTCCAACGTTTAGATATAAAATTTGTTGGAGCATCTTCAGGAACTTTTCGGCTTCCATTTTCATTCATATTATTTAATATATTTACAGCTTCAATTAAGGGTTTTGATGCGGTATTGGTTGAATTAAACTTTAGATACTTAACTAAAATAGGTGTGTATTTACGAAGCTGATTATATCTACTGTCCAACAAATCAAGATAATCATAGCTTACGGGTCTTGCTAATTTTTTAGCTTCCTCAACAGAGGCTACAAGCCTACTCCATGGCATTACAGATTCTAGTGTTTCAAATGGGTCTAAATTCTCATCCCTTGCCTTTATCAAGGCAGCTCCAATATCTATATAGTGAACAATCTTTTCATTCAATGACTTACCATTTTGTTTTTGTAGCTCCTCTTGCTTCTTACGTCCTTTAGACAATAGAACATTTATCTGTCTATCATGTATCTCAATTGCCTTATCTATAAGGTTTTGACTTAATTCATATAAATACAAAGCCAATATTGCATATCTTTTTTTATCTTCAAATCTTCTTAATGAAAATGGTTCGTATTTAGACCCTAACCTAGATAATTGGCGAATTCGATTTGGATGCAAACCCACAATATTTAGTTCAAGTTGCAAGCTTCTTATCAATTCTAGTCTTTCTATTACCTCTGCAAATGCTTTTGGTGATGAATGTCCTTGATCTTCTTTCAACCAACCAAGTTTTGTCTTTGTATCCTCATTTTGAGCATTTATAAGCATATCCAGTGTATACTTCTGCTCACTTGTAATACTATTATTTACAATTTCAATAAATTCTTCATCAGCCTTTGATATCACTTCACTCACGACTTTTTCAATGGTAGTAATACCTGGTAGTATTATCTTTTGTATTTTAATTTCGTTGATTGCTAATTTCATGAGATTTATTACATTATCATTTTCAATTGCATAAGGTAGCAACGTTTGTTTTAGAGATTGATTATGTTGTTCAGTATAGGTTTTTAATCCATATATTTCTCTAATCTCCTGTAAATGTTCTAACCTCGTATTCTCCCTTTGAGCATATAATACAAGTTCTTTTGGACTAACTTGTATTTGCTTAGCAATGTAATTTAAAACACTTTCTGGAATATTATTTATACTGATCAAAGACCACCCTGGATTACGCAGTAAGGCTACTTGAACAGCGAATCCAAGACGGTTATAATCTCTTCTATGTTTATTAATAATGCCAATGTCATAGGCCGAAAAAGTATAATATTTTACAATTTCATATTCACTAATATTTTGTGGTATTTGAGTAAATTCAAGTCTTTGATCCTCAGTCAGTAAAATTTCTGCTGCTGCCACTACATATCAACTCCTTGGTTTAATTACTAGAATTATTTATTGTTATTAATATATCTGTAAAGAGTAGTTTTGCTGACGCTGGTTGCTTTTGTAATTTCAGAAATGCTGTAGTTCTTGCTATTATACATTCTAACTGCTAGCTTAATCTCTTTCTCATTTGTCTTTGGACGTCCACCTTTTTTTCCTCTTGCACGCGCTGCATTAAGACCTTCTATTGTTCTTTGGGATATAAGATCTCGTTCAAACTGACTAATACCTGCAAAGATAGTAAACATCAGTTTTCCTTGAGCTGTTGTAGTATCAACCCAAGTGTATATGTTAATCTAAAACTACCCCACAATTCTAATTGAAATATCCCCCACCTTACAGTAAACTTTCTTATGAGAGGCATCATAAGAGGGGGAAATGGAGATGATTAAATTGAGTGAAAAACAACACATCATAATATCGGCACATCTAAACGGAAAGTCTCAAAGGTCCATAGCTAGAGAGACTGGAATTGATAGAAAAACTATTAGTAAATATGTTAAAGAATACGAAGTGGCAAGACAAGAAATTTTGAATTTTAATGGAGGAATTGATGATATAAGAGAACTTCAGGACAGTATTGTTGAGAAACCTAAATACTATTGCATAAATAGAAAAAAGAAAAAATTAACCGAAGAAATTATAAATAAGATAAAGGGGTATATTGAAGAAAACCAGCAAAAACGGCATGCCGGGAGGCATAAGCAGCAAAAAAAGAAAATTGATATATATGAAGCGTTAAAAGAAGACGATTACGATATAAGTTATCCAACTGTGAGTAACTATATAAATAAATTACTTGAGAATGGAGCCGAGGCATTTATAAAATCAGAATATGAGCTTGGGGATATTTGTGAATTTGATTGGGGGGAAGTAAAGTTAACTATTAATGCTCTGGATAGAACATTTCAAATGGCTGTATTTACATCTGCAAAAGGGAATTATAGATATGCACAGTTATTTGCTAAACAAAATTCAGAGTGTTTTCAAGAAGCTCATGCTTTGTTTTTTGAACATATAGGACAAGTATATAGAACAATCGTTTATGATAACATGAGAGTTGCAGTTAAAAAATTTGTAGGACCTACTGAGAAAGAACCTACGGATGCATTGCTTAAAATGTCCATGTATTATGGCTTTGACTTTAGGTTTTGCAATACTCGAGCTGGAAATGAAAAAGGTCATGTCGAGCGAAGTGTAGAGGTAGTACGACGTAAGTCTTTTTGTAAAAATGATAGTTTTAAATCATTAGAAGAAGCTAATAAATATCTGATGGAAACATGCGATAAATTGAATAGCCAACCACAAAAAATAAAAAATATGAAAACTGCAAAAGAAATTCTTAATGAGGAAAGACAACATATGGGGCCTTATATTGCAAAACTTGACACTGCTAGGATAGAAGAACCTAGAGTGGATAAATATTCGACATTCTCAGTGAATACCTGTCGGTATTCTGTACCTGATATGTATGTTGGAAAAAGAATATTCATAAAAATATATTCCAATGACATTGTTTGCTTTAGTGAGGGTAAAAAAATAGCTTCCCATGAAAAGAAGTTAGGATTTCATGAATGGTCTATTAAGCTTGAACATTATCTTAATACCTTTAAAAGAAAGCCAGGATCATTAGCTTCAAGCACTGCAATGCTACAAGCAGACCCTAGGATTCAAAACATCTATGATACCTATTATAACAAAAAAGAGAAAGATTTTATAGAATTACTTTTATTTATAGGTAAAAGTAATATCTCTAAGGTCCTAAATGCAATAAATTTATCCTGTAAATTATCAGAATATCCTAATAATGGGTAAGTTTCTGTTGCATATTATTAGTTTTTCGTTGTAAACACGCCAGTTAGTGCCCCTAATACCAATGTCCCATTGAAAAGAAACTATTTTAACTTAAGTTTCTCTTTAATGGTTATAATTTGATTTTTTGGTTTGACAAGGAATAATGTGAATGGTATATTAATAATAAAGTTATATAAAGTATCCTTCAGGGTTGGGTGAAATTCCCTATCGGCGGTATAGCCCGCAAGCCGTAAGGCAGATTCGGTTAAATTCCGGAGCCGACAGTATAGTCTGGATGAAAGAAGGTGAATGCAATTATACGTAGTTTTTATTATATATATTTGTTGTGTTCTCAAATCCCCTTAAGGCTGCTTAAGGGGATTTTTTGTGGTGTAATTTAGGAAAATGTGTTAAAAATAAAAACTAACTTTATTACATAATGATCAGTGATCAAGCCATCATTATATAATCAAAAAAGTTAATTTGTAGATAACTGTTTAGCATATACAAAATAGACATGCTAGTGTGATATTGCAGTCATAGCCAAATTCCACAGAAAGATAATACACATACAGTATAAATCTTTAGGTACTTTATGTAAAATTTATTATAATTTGGAGGGGTTTTTAATGAATGAATCACTATTGAATCAATTTGGTAATAATTTACAACGTGTAGAAAAAGCATTGGGTATTCTTAAACAAGGTAAAGGTATAATTCTTGTTGATGATGAAAATCGTGAAAATGAAGGAGATCTTATTTTTCCTGCTGAAACACTTACTGTGCCTCAAATGGCTATGTTAATTAGAGAATGCAGCGGTATTGTTTGTCTCTGTTTAACAGAGGATAAAATTAAAGAGTTAAATTTACCTCAAATGGTTCCTAATAATACATGTAAATATGAAACTGCATTTACTATTTCAATTGAAGCTAAAGAAGGCGTAACTACAGGAGTTTCCGCTGCTGATAGAGTTACTACAATTCTTACTGCTGTAAAAGATGACTGTAAACCTGAAGATTTATGTCACCCTGGCCACGTTTTTCCGCTTTGTGCACGTACAGGAGGGATTTTAGTTAGACGTGGACATACAGAAGGTACTGTTGATCTTATGCGTTTAGCAGGACATAAACCAACAGGAATTTTGTGTGAACTTACAAATGCTGATGGAACAATGATGAAATTGCCACAGATAATTGATTTTGCTAAAAAACATGATATGACTGTTGTTTCTATAGATGATATTTTTGAATATAAACAAAATATGTAAGTTGATGAAATTAAAAACCATCATAGGTGCATTCCTGTGGTGTTTTTTACTATTTATTTTAATGTTCCATTATAACTCAAATCTATGGGATTCTGTATTTTATGCAATGCCCAAATAAATAAGTGATTTTAAAAGTATACTAAATTATTGGGGGAGGAGATAAAAAATGATTAAATTAATAATTTTTGATTACGATGGTGTAATAGTAGATTCACTTCCTACTGTTTACGATATATATAAAACTATAGGAAATAAACTTAATGTGAAAATTCCTGATTCAATTGACGAATTTAGAAAATCATATGGAGCTAATTTTAGTGAATGTTACAAAAATCTTGGCATGGACATAGATGAACAAAAAAAAGCTATGGAAATTTTTGGGGAAGAGATAGGAAATCAAAATCCAGAAATTTTTTATGGAATTAAAGATGTTTTAAGTTGGGCAAATACTTATTACAATTTAACCTTAATATCTTCAAATTATACAAAAGAAGTTATACAAAAGCTTAAAAAGTATAATATATACAAATATTTTTCTTTTATAGATGGTAATTGTACAACCGACAAATCTAAAAAATTTAAACTTATACTTGAAAAATATAATCTTAAAACTAATGAAGTGATAGTAATTGGTGATAGATTATCTGATTATAGTTCTGCAATAGAGGCTAAGATTGAACATATAATTTTAGTTGAATATGGTTGGGGATATGACAGAAGTAAATATCCTAATAATAAATTTGTAATAAATGAGCCAATTCAATTAATAGATGCTATTAAAAAAATTGGCTAGTATTTATAGTAAATATAGCACTATATTGTTCAGACGAATAATTTGTATTGGGGAGATAAAAATATAATGGAGCTTAATAATAAGATTATAAATGCGTGTTTAGACCGCTATGGAATAAGCAGAAACAGTTTAAAAAAGCTTATAAGTCATCAAAATATTGTCTACAGTTATTCTAAAGACAATAAAGAATATATTCTTAGAGTTTCAAATAGTAAAAGAAGAAATTTAAAGTTCATATATGGAGAATTAGATTGGATTAGTTTCTTATCTGATAATAAAGTTTCTGTGTCTAGTGCAATAGAATCTCTTAATGGTAACCTAATTGAAGTTGTAACTGTAGATGGCAATGACTTTTTTATAACAGCTTTTAAAAAAGCATATGGTATATATGCAAAAAAACAATATAGAAATAAAGAATTATTTGAAAATATGGGAAGACTCACAGGTGAAATGCATAACTTATCAAAACAATGCAATTTAAATAAAAAATATTTTTATAGACCTCAATGGCATAATTCAAATTTATTAAATTACATAAACATAACTGTTGACAAAAGTGAGACGATTATATATAAAGAGTTTTACAACACATTAAATGAATTAAATCAATTACCTAAGAATCATTCTTCATACGGGATTATTCATTCTGATATTCACTTTAAAAATTTTAACGTTTCTGATAATGTAATAACATATTTTGATTTTGATGATTGTGAATATGGCTGGTTTGTAAATGATATTTCTATTCAATTATTTTATTTTTATGTAGAAAACTATGATTCTAATGAAAAAGAAGAAGATGCAAGATGCTTTATAAAATATTTTTTAGAAGGTTATAACAAGGAAAATCATTTAGATAATTATTGGATTACGAAATTACCATTGTTTTTAAAATTAAGAGAAATTATAATGTATTCAATGCTATATAATTGGAAAACTTTTGATAGTTGCAGCCCATGGGTAAAGAAATATATGATTTGCAGAAAAGAATGTATAGAAAATAAAAAAACACTTATAGATTTGGATTTTTCTAAACTGTGCCATGAAAAATAATACTTTTTGGGGTAGTAACCGCAAAACGCGGATTTTATACGTTAAGACATATATTACCAAAATACCGATATATTCAAAGAATTCTTTGAATATATCGGTATTTTAATTACTCTAAAATATATTTTAAACATATTCCTTAAAAATGAAAAAGGTAGGATTTAAGTCACACTATGCGAAAGATACGACAAAAACTAAATCTAAAATTGTTCTACATCAACTTTACAAATTAGAATTTGATGAACTCCAAATTGTGATCCTTTACGTAGTTATTTTTTCTTAACAGGAATCCAAATTTCACTGTAGTAGTTTTCGTCTTGATTACCTTGCGGATAATCAGCCGTACCCCAATATACATTTTCGGGTGGGTAGGCAAAACACCCAATTTGTAAAAAAGCATCTGAATCTAAACTAAATGGTCCTAAAATACGGGACGCATCTCGGCCGTACCCGTATTTTAGGTTATATTTCTTTTTTATTATTAACTTAGTAGCTTATTCCAACTTAACGGTCCAAATATACCATCTGGAGCTAATCCATTGGATTTTTGCCAGATTTTCACACTGCTGGCTGTACTCGTTCCGAATATACCATCAATAGAAGTTCCCACTCTAAATTGAATTAATCTAGTTGGGATTGGTTCATGATAAGGTAATCCACACAATGGTTTTGTATATATTTGAGCAGTTGCATTTACACATTGTGGTCCCCATATACCATCAACTACGATATTAACAATTTTTTCAAATTGTTTTATTTTACTAGTTGTTAGTGGACCAAGTATTCCATCTGTCGCTAGTCCTGCATGTGTCATAGAATTTAATTGGAGTTGAATAATATAAATAGTTGAATTCAAATTTATTCTCCCTTATATTTTTATTTTATATCTTTTGTTTGTATATACTACGTAACTGATAAGGGATGTGTGATAGGGGTGCAGGCATCTTTTAGCGGAAAATATACTCATACTAAGAAGCTTCTACAACTTAAACTCTAGTATCTAAACATTTATTGATACTATTTTATTTTCATGCTTTGCAACATTATATGTACTATCAAATATTTTATTAAATTCATTTTTCTTTTCCATTTCTGCTGGTGTCATGGTAAAGGTCCAACCGCCAAGTCCTTGATTAGATGATAATACAGTATTTCCGCCTACAATAACATCATAATCATAACCACCTCTCGAATTACAAATTGGCGTAATAGAACCACCAGAAGAAAGGGTGGATGGCTTACCGTTTTTTAGAATACTAACGCCATCTTTTTCATTTAAATAATCAATTAAAGTCTTTTCACCCTCAGTCTTTCCTTTTTTTTGATTTTGACCTCTTATCGTTTGAGAGGCTTCTTTATATAACGTTTTTCTATCCGGTGAGACAGAAGAAAGATTGACTTGATATACTAAGGTCGTAACACTTAGTACTAATAAAACAGTATAATAAAATTAGGAGAGTGGTGTTACAAATGGCAAAGAAAATGTATGATCAAGTATTTAGAGAAAAACTGGTAAAATTAAATTTAGAAAATAGTAGAACTATCCCAAGTCTAATTAAAGAGTATGGTGTATCAAGATCAACCCTTAATGTGTGGATTAAAAGCTATTAATGCATTGGGTGATAGCTCAAAACGGAGTAATAACCATCTGACGCCAAATTCCGTATTGTTGGTAGATATAAACTGGTAGATTAATTGTCTATTTCCTTGGCGAAGAATGCCGCAGCTTTTTTTAAGAAAGCATTTTCCTTTTCTAATTCAGTAGTAAATTTCACTGTGATATTACCTTCTTATTTTTCAGTACCATTTTTAAATAGGCTACATATACTAATAATTGAATAGAGAAAGGAGTGATTTTAATGTCAAAGATTGAAGATAACTGTGGATGTGAAAAAAAACATGATGATAATTGTGGTTGTGAAAAAAAAGAACTATTTCACGACCATGAATTTTTAGGAAGCGTTAGATTAGCTGAAGTAGGTAGTGAGGATGCTCATAATCATAGATTTGCCGGAGTATCAGGTCCTGCAATACCTGTTAAAGGTGGGCATGTTCATAAAGTTAAATCAAGAACAGACTTTTTTGACCACTTTCATGAATTCGAAGCAACAACTGGTTTACCAATACCCGTTGGAAATGATGGCAAACATGTTCATTTTGTAGAAACTAAAACTAATGTCGTTGATGGCCATTTCCACGAATTAATATTTGCTACACTTATAAATGCTCCAATATTTGAAGAAGAAGCCTAGTATAAATGTAGTTGAGCTAAGGCATTGCTGCAAAATGCAGTGAATGCTAACATGCGTATTGAAAACATTGCGAATAATAAATCTGCACTTCTTTAAACATAATACTTTTAAAGAAGTGCAGACTTATTATTTTTTGTTGTATTTTATGAAAGTGAAACAATAGATATTGTGTTAAAAATCTTACTTAACAAAATTGAGGCGAACTATATGGTAAGTTCAGTTATAAGTAATATTGGCGGTTATTCTCTTCTGGCATCTTATTTTTCTTTGTGAATATTTTTAATAAGCGTAAATAATGATTTGCTTCACGTAAAGTATGGTCACCTAATAAAGGTATTATTATAGACTTGATTTTACATTCTACCAATCCTTGCGTACCTTGCGACTTAAATTTAGCTATTTCAATAGTTGATTTAAGGCTGTCCTCCGTAACTTTTGAAATTGGGATTGTCTTATCCATTGCTTCCTTTGACTCTTTTGTCAACTTATCAAACTCATTTCCAAAGTTATTTGCTGTATTTATAAGCTCACCTTCAGTTGGATCAAGAAGTCCACGAATAAATTTCGAGTGTTCGGCCATAATTCTATTCCAAAAGGATTCTTGCTCATACATATCTCTTTCCAAATTGATTTCCTCACGATTTTGCAGCCTTTGAATTAGTTGAAAATAAAATTTTGCTTCTCTTAGAATGTGTTCTATAAGTAAAGGGTAGTTACTTGTAAATATCCTACAGGATATAACTCCTGACAAGATCATAGTCTTAAACTGAGCTAAGGCTTTAACTAATTCCATTGCTCTCTGATTGAGCATAGATACTCTTTGTTCAATCATGGGATTACTTGACATTAATGCGTTGCTGCCCATTAACCCTCCTTCTGATTGCGTCAAATTAACTGGAATATTCACACCTGTAAAATATACTGAAGCCATCTCAGCTTTTAGTGTAAAAGGTGTTATCACTTCACCAGACTCTAATACACTGGGACTAACAACGCCGTTAGAAAGTGAAATAGCATCTGCTAAAAGACAATCAAACTCTGTTCGAAAATAATCCGCCTGTTGGATATAATCATAGTCCTTTGGTGTAAATCCTACTTGTAAAAAGAATGAGTGTTCCTTCATAATTCGTGCAAAAAAAAGATGTAATTCTAGTGATTGTCGTATAAATTCAGTACTAGATAGCATAGTTGTTTCTCCCTTATAAAAATATTATTCGCTATCATTGTATTAATTAGATATATAAAAGGTTACTATCCACAAAGTTCCATAAAGGGGTAGCATACGCAAAAATGATATTTCGTACGCTAAGAAAAACATCGCCCCATAAATGTAATGATTTAGGTGACTACATCGCTTATTCTAAGGCCATTCCATTTCATTTCTTCCTTTTAGGTAAGTAGATCATGTATCTCATTTTTATATTTTATATGTTCCACTATCATAAATTCACCCATGAAAAGTGTCCCAGAGGTCACCAAATCAATGTATTATATTTATGATATATCAGATAAAACAATACATTCAAATATACAATAAGAAAAAAGGCTTTAGTTAAAACGACTATAAGCCTTTATATATCAACACTTTATGCTATTTTTATGAATGTAATGTTTTACTTAAAAGATTACATTCGCACATAATAATTTAAAACCTTAAATTTATAAGAACAATTTGATTTATCATTTACAAATCAAAATAATTACATTTATGTAACTATAATTCCATTAACGTACGAAATATCATTTTTGCTGACGATACCCCTAACTGGGAGATAGTATTGTTAATAATTATATCTACTGTTTTCGCAATTACTACTAGAAAACAAAAGGAATTTAACCTACCAAAATCTATTTTCGGAAAAACTTTACCAACCGAAAAAACTAAAGCAGCTCATAAGAAGAGGGTGATATCATATTTTCTTAAATCGCTGTGCTTTGCTTGTGCTTTTAAAGTTTTTACTGTTGTTTTTTCTCTACTAGGAGTTGATGAAGTGTATTCAATTCACTTGATAGGATTACAATTTGCAGGATTATTTATTGTTTTCTTTATTTTGGATTATGTTTTGGGAGAAAATCTATGTAAAAAATATAATAAATGGCTGGAAACTATTGATGAATAAAAAAATCTTGAGTTAGTACTAACTCTTCTTATATTGTTCAACAATCCAAAAGGCAGCAATGCCTTTTTTATTTTTCATAAGATTGATGATAAACAGGTAGTAAGATTTAAAATCCATTTTTTTACATGCTTATAGCCGTTTTTGGTTCCATTACTACCTTTACCCCAAGTTCTACTATTATTTAAAAATATAATTGCTTAGTTAAATTTAACTAAATGTTTAACTAAATGCTTAACAATCCAGATAAATCAACACTTTAAGTGAAAAAACGAATGTAATGCTTTAACGACATTTTAAATTAAGTTAGAGTTAGTTTATAATAATTATTAGAGGCTTACTTTATTCCTATGACTAGTATATTTACTATACTAAGTATACTGATTTTTCATAGTCCAACCTTTTTTACTTCCCTTTGATATAAAGATGGTTTAGTAGTTCTCTCAGGTGTAGAGGTTTTATGAACCAGCTAACGATTTTCTCATAAAATAGCTAATCGTAAATTTTAGGTTTATATTTAAATTTTAAAATAGCTATTTTAATGAAAACACGAGCTTTATTATGTAGTTACCTAAGGTTTTTACCACAAGTGGTATTTGCTGGGATAGTTCTCCGGGGTCTTTTCTAGGGTCAAGTCTCACGGGTTTATGGGCGCTACTGAATTCTGCTCCATTACTGATTATACCTCACTGTACATTTGATCCTTTTACAATTTCAAATAACCTCTTGTTAAGATAAATCTTTTCCTTACCCACCATTTGAGATGATAGAAATCCTTCTTTTTCTAATGCTATTAAATAATCTGAAGCAGTTCTTCTAGAAATGTTAAGACCTTCTTCAATAAATTTAATTTTTGTATAAAACTCAAAAAAGAGTAACTCTACCAATTCCTTTGAATAAATCTTTGGCAATACCTTTTTAATATCTTCCGCAGTTCCTGAAACTTCTGTATTAATTTTTTTAACCAACTTTAATGTTTCCTCTGAAGTTTGTTCTATGCCTTCTAATATAAAAAGTACCCATTCTTCCCATTTCCCGACTGTCCTTACTTCCTGAAGCAACTTATAATAAGAAGTTTTATTTCTAATTATAAATTTGCTTAAATATAAGATTGGACTGTCTAGAAGATCCTTTAATACCAGATATAAAATATTTATAATCCTCCCGGTTCTGCCGTTACCATCATAAAAAGGATGTATAGATTCAAATTGATAATGAATTACCGCAAGTTTAACAAGGGGATCTAAATTATCGAAATCTTCATTAATATACTTTTCAAGATTTGACATTAAATTTAATATTTCTGTTTCTCCATTTGGAGGTGTATATACAATTTCTCCTGTACTTTGGTTTTTAAGTGTAGTTCCAGGTAGCTTTCTAATACCGGCATTGCTTTTTTCTATTATTTCTTGTATATCAATAATCATATTCGTTGTCAAAATCTGATTATTCTTAACAAGCCCGTAGCCTTTCCATAATGCAGTTCTATAACTTACAACCTCTTTTGCCGCAGGGTTCTTGTATCCATCTTGTGACATTGCTCTAAACAATTCATCATGTGTAGTAATTATGTTTTCAATTTCAGAGCTATCTTTTGCCTCATTAATAGTTACCGTATTTATAAGTATATTCTTATTAGGTATTGTATCTGCATAACCTTTAAGTTCCGCTAGTGCCCTGTGAGAACGTGAAAGCTGCTTTAACACTCTATTTGTCTCAAGTGTAACTTGTGGTGGTAAATATTTCACTATAGGTTCATTCATTATTACTCACCTTCCTTACCTATATTATAAAAGAGAAAATTGCTCACATCAATAGAACGTGAGCAAATTTTTAAAGAAATTGCTCACGTTAATATAACATGAGCAATTTCTTCTCATGTTATATTAATAATTTCAGTTATATTTTAATAAATTCCTTATCTTGTTTCCGCCTTTATCCACTATCATTTTAAACGGTAACAGGCACGTACACGTCACCGTAAACATGCACATGGACGTACACGTACATAGCGTATTGATTTGTTACATTGAATAATTATAAATCGGATGATTAATCTATTTTATTCCATAAAAAAAGAAGGTATTAGCCCTCTCTTATATTTCATATTTTTTGTTTATAGGTATAAATTTTATATATAGGAACAACAATGAGTCTATAGGCTATATATATTCTTTATTTACCAATAAAAGTGGCCATTCCATTATCTCCACTGTAAGGAGGTGCTCCTTTAACTGTTACATAACAAATTATTAGCATATACTCTGCTCCTCTAGGAATACTTTTTTGAAAGTTAATATAAATGTTTTTGCTGAGCCATTAGTCCATACCAATCATAGGATTTCCGTACATGTAATTCATACCTTGCATCCCCAGCGTTTGGTACATCCCTTTCATATACATCATTTTATACATGCTCTGCATGCCATTCATCTGTGACATTCCGTACATATTACTCATTTGTTGCATACCCTGCATAGGATCGTTTAAATATGTTTTCAATAATTACACCCCATTTATAATTTTTATCTACATATCTAGTGGCTCTGCTTATGTTCAATAGCTTTGCAAATTCAACCCCTGTTACTTCTCTATTTCTCCACTTACCATAATACTTCTTGAAGTCTTTAGGTAAGAAACTTTTTAAATCATTAAAAATATAATTTCCTAAAAATTTTGAATTTTTAGGAAATTAGCCATAGAATCATTCTTTACAGATCATATGATAAAAATATCTCACCTCAGCGTAGTTTGGTAACGATTAAAATGCTCGCTATTACATTTATTGTATTTATATCTTATTTTTGGTTTAATTAGTGGTATTATCCTATTTGTACAAAAATAAAATATCTTATTCACTATAACATGTTTGTTATAAAATGAAGAACTAAGTTAGTATTCTTTAGGATTAGTTGCTACGCTAATCGATTAGTAACCAGAACAACGACTTTATAAGAAGTACCACCGGAGTGGCCAACAAGGAGAAAACGAATAGCCCTACGCCAATTTTTTATTATGAATATTGATGATTAGAAGCAATTCTATACTATTATTATAATTTCCAGTTATCTTTATCATTTTGTAGTTAGTTGAAATACTGGAAATTCATTAAAAACTAAATACAAAATTAATTATTCGAGGAGGAAAACTATGATGAAAGATGTATTAGTATCACCACAAACAAAAGATTTAAATGTAATAACAAATGAAGGTATCAAATTTAAGCAAGCTAACAATGAGGGTTTATATTTAGGAGTGTTCGAAGACGTTAAAATTGCTATTTGCAAAGCAATATATGCACAAAAGGCGTTAACTATTTCTTATAATAAAGAAGATAGAGAACGGCTTATAAGAAGTATAAGAAAGGCTACATTAGAAAATAAAGAGATACTCTCAAGAATGATTTTAAAAGAAACAAAAATGGGACGATATGAAGACAAAATATTAAAACATGAATTGGCAGCTAAACATACTCCAGGTACAGAAGATCTAACTACTACAGCTTGGTCTGGAGACCACGGGCTTACCGTAGTAGAGATGTCTCCGTATGGTGTCATAGGTGCAATAACACCCTCCACAAATCCAACGGAAACTGTTATATGCAATAGTATAGGTATGATAGCTGCCGGAAATTCTGTCGTGTTTAATGGACATCCAGGGGCAAAAAAATGTGTTGCGTTTGCTGTAGATATGATAAATAGAGCCATCATTTCTTCTGGTGGTCCAGAAAATTTAGTAACTACTGTAGAAAATCCAACTATGGAATCCTTAGATGTAATTATGAAACACCCATATATAAATCTTTTATGTGGGACTGGAGGACCAGGATTAATAAAAACACTTTTAAATTCAGGCAAAAAAGCTATAGGTGCAGGTTCAGGAAATCCTCCGGTTATAGTAGATGATACTGCGGATATAAAGAAAGCCGCAAAAAGCATCATAGAAGGTTGTTCTTTTGATAACAATTTACCTTGTATTGCAGAAAAAGAAGTGTTTGTTTTTGAAAATGTAGCAAATGATTTAATAAATAATATGCTTCAAAACAATTCTGTACTTCTAAACAAAGAGCAAGTATCAAGGTTATTAGATTTAATACTAATAAAGAAAGATGAGAAAAGTTATAATTGCAACAAAAAACTAGAATATAATATAAATAAAAAATGGGTAGGAAAAGATGCAAAATTATTTTTAGATCAAATAGATGTAGAAGCCCCTACTAACGTTAAATGTATAATATGTGAGGTAGATACAAATCATCCTTTTGTAATGACAGAGCTTATGATGCCAATACTTCCAATTGTAAGAGTTAAAGATATTGATGAAGCTATAGAATGTGCAAAAATAGCGGAACAAAACAAACGACATAGTGCATATATATATTCAAAAAATATCGATAATTTAAATAGATTTGAAAAAGAAATAGATACAACTATTTTTGTAAAGAATGCTAAATCCTTTGCTGGAGTAGGTTTTGGTGCAGAAGGATTTACAACTTTCACTATTGCTGGACCTACTGGTGAAGGAATAACCTCTGCAAGAAATTTTACAAAACAAAGGAGATGTGTGCTTGCAAACTAACTTTTTAATGGAGCCAGTGTATTTACTTGCATTGATTTAGTCCACCTACATTACGCTTAAAAGATTTTACACTATTAAAAAGAAGATATTAATGTGAATAAAATAGTCTAACTGGAAGATTTAAAATCTATTTTTAAAGATGGGCAGATTGTAAATCACGGAATAAGACTTCCAACTTTGGTTGCAAGTTATGTGCCAAAGGAAATATAGATTATGGACGTATAAAAATTTACCTTTCAAAATATAAGTACTTGTAAAAAAATGTGTTGATAATAATAAATAAGAAAAGAGAGTGACCATTTATGTTAGAAAGTGAAATATCTAACCAAATTACAACACCACTTACTGCTCCATCATTTCCTAGAGGTCCCTATAGATTTCATAACCGTGAATATCTTAATATAGTATACCGTACAAGTGCTGATGCCTTACTAAAAGTTGTACCGGAACCTTTATCTTTAGATTTAGATGAACCTTTAGTTAGATTTGAAATGATGTATATGCCGGATGTAAGTGGATTAGGTGCTTATACAGAATGTGGCCAGGTTATTCCTGTAAGTTTTAATGGTATAAAAGGTGACTATTTGCATATGATGTATTTAGATAATTATCCAGCTATTGCCGTTGGTAGAGAACTTAGTGCCTACCCTAAAAAACTTGGTTATCCAAAACTATTTGTTGATTCAGATACATTAGTTGGTACATTAGATTATGGAAAATTAAGAGTATTAACTGCTACGATGGGATATAAACACCAATCTTTAGATATAAATGAAGCACGCAATGAAATTTGCCGTCCTAATTTTATGCTAAAAATTGTACCTAATTATGATGGAACTCAAAGAATTTGCGAGCTCATATCTACACAAATTACGGAGATTACTATACATGAGGCATGGACTGGTACTGCAAGATTACAATTATTCGATCATGCTATGGCGCCATTTAATGACCTACCTGTAAAAGAAATAGTATCCTGTTCTCATCTTCTTACGAGCTTAACCCTTCCTACTCCTAAAGTTATATATGATTATCTAAAAAAATAGTTATGATAAATTACTGCATAAAAAAATATCACCAGCTGACAGGCGGTATTTTTTTGTATTTTTAAATAATAGATGATCAAAATATTAATTGTTGTTAATGCACACTATTTGCAATATATTTATTAACATTTGTTCTATAAATCAATCTTGGAGTATTAATTAAATCGAATTCTTAAAACGTTTACAGTTAAGCTAACCGCTATTAAACAGTAAATCACGTAGTACTGATCTTGTTAATATACCTGTTGGTTGCTCATAATTCAATCTTTTTAGTTCAGGAGCGGCCTCAAGTCTTTTTCTCCAGCTAGTTTTAGCTCGTGCCATTTTGACTAAATTTTTAATATTAGCTTGAGTTCCATTCTTAATTTTATAATTTATTAATATCTAAACCACCTCGCTCCTCTTTTTTATATTTCTATAGGAGATATTAGTATCATTTATTTGTGGAATGAATTTAAAAGAGTACCTTATAGAGCCTTTATCTAACTTTTATAATAAAATCATATCATGAAACCTGGCATTTTCTTGTAATATTATGTTTTAATTAATGATAACTATTTTGCAAATTTCGCTAATATTATTAAATGTAGACTCTTCTATCCTCATATTAATTATACAAAAGTAACTATAGACTAGACACTTTTTTTAATGTTTAGTCTATAGGTATCAGTTTATAAGGTTTGATGCGCATTCTTTATTATTGGCTGCATATGATAATTTTCATATGCAAGTTACTTTAAACATACCTTCTTTAATACATTTTTCTCAACAAATTCAAGATTCCTCACCTTCACAAATAAACATCCCACAAATTTCCTTGTAAAACAAATCCAAATTCTTAATTGTAAATACCTTATTTTCCAAATAAGAATACTTTTCTATATCCTCTTGTGTCGTTATTATTAAAACCTCATACATATTCATTTCTTCTAAATATTTATTTATCTCTTGCGTAAAATAATCCACAAGTAAAATGGTTTTATCAGGTTCTAGCCAAATGTTAACTTCTTTAGGATTAATATCTTCTTTATTAATAACTACTCCTAAAATCATGATATCAAAATCATAAACTCTATATAATACTTCAACTTTATTTTTTATTTGTTTTAAATTTTCATCTTTTATAATAGGTATATATTCCAATCCATATAAAACTCCTATTGGTTTTGTATATGCACCTATGGAGTAATATCCATCATTTCTAAATTTGGCAATTAAGGTTTCAATTACTTTAATCATATCACTATCTGTATAACCATAAACAATTATTAATGGTACATCCATTTCTTTTCGTGGTAAGACTCCTTCATAAAAATGCTCTATTATTGAAGGATGCCAAAACTTAACATAATCATTTGTGCATTTAACTTCATAATTTTCATTTTTGTATTCATTATCTATAAAAATAATGCTTTTTTGTTCTTTCGCAAAATAATCTACAACCTCTATAATCTTTTCATACTCTTTTATTTCACTACCTAATAAAATTAAAGTATCAAATTTATTAATATTTATATTCCTTACTTGTCTAAGTTCCCCAATTTGCTTTATATAAGGTAGTTCAAGAATATTTTCTGTCTCATTCATACATAGCATCGCAGCATTATTAACCCAATCTATATCTTTATAATTATTTACTCGTATTTTATCGTGTGTATAATTAATTGAATGTTGATATAGCTTTTGTTTTATCCCTTCTAACGTTATACCTGGAAACTTATCAATTATACTGCAAACTTCGGCAGTAATCATTGGGGTTGCAAAGCTATTGCATATTTTTGTAGGTTTTGATTCTCTTACATTCTTTAATAATGTGTGCTCACTACAAGCTGTTATTTCAACACCATCTAAAGGATATAAATTAAAAGCATATTCTCCTTCTGCTAAATTACCAGCTTGGGAACATTTTACTCCAATTACATTGCTACAGGATGCAGGATATGTAAATATATTTTTGTTACTACATGCAGCCACAATTATAAGCCCTCTGTTATATGCTTTATTAATTACATATCTCATCATTTCAAAGTCTCTATAATCTGTGGTTCCAATGCTTAAATTAGCAACCTGAATTCCATTATCAATACACCACTCGATAGCCTTTACAAGTTGCTCCTTCTTACCTTTACAACTTTTATCACTAAGCACTTTTACACTAGTAAATATAGCCTCATGATAATATTTTTTTACTATAGTCGCACAAATAGTACCATGACTAGCATTGAATAACTTATATTTATCTGCATATTGTACTGTAAGATCAGGTGTTATCTCTATACTTTGTGCAATGTTACCTATGTCATAAAGTCCAATACCGATTCCATCATCAATTATTGCAACTGTTACCATTTAAATAACTTTCATCTCTTTTTGTTGTAACTCTTTATTAATAATATTAATAATATTACGTATTGTATTAAATTTAATATTATCAATATCATCTTCTGAAATGGCTATATCAAATTCTTTTTCAACGTCATATAACAAATAAATAAGATCTCTTGCTCTTAATTTAAATTTTATTTGTAATATATTATCATCAATATCTATATCAAGTTCATTATTAAATAGAGCTATGTCAAATCTATTCTTAAATATATTATTTAATTTCACATTTATATCAATATTCTCTGAAAAATTATTCATATACTTACCTCCAATCATATGCTTTGAGTTTCTCCATAGTCTGCTAGCGTATTAACTAAAAAATCCGTCATGCTATGTGCATCATCTATATCCAAAATATTATAAATAGGTGTATCGAGTTTATTATATACTTTTTTCTTTTCATTAATAAATTTCCAATCTATTATATTATATTGCAATGATCTTTCAAGTTTACTGCCTGCATAATTTACAGTTGTATTAGCAATATTATAACAATCAATATTATATCCAAACTTATATTTATAAGTATTTGACATTGATTGGAAAAAATCTGATTCATTATTTTCATATAGTGTACTTAATATAACTGCATCGGGCCTAACAGCCTGTGAAATTTCATAAGCTAAAATTCCAAACTTATTTGTAAATTCATAATTAAAAGGCATTGTTCCACCTGGTATTCCAATGACTATTACATCTGGTTTTTCTTTAGATTCTATATTCTTAATATAATAATTAAACAAAGTAACTTTTTCTGATTCTGTAATATCTTTACTGTACATAAATTTAGGGAATGAATGAAATCCCATTAACTCACAATAATGACGTGTACCTATTTGGGATACCTTATACCCCATTTTTTCTATATTTTCTCTTAAATTTAGTTGTATTTCAAACTTATGCGTTCTTTCACATGTGCCAGCTACAAAAATTATAGGGGTATTAATCTTATAAATTTTTTCAAATTCAGACCTCTTAACACTATCACATGTGTTTGTAAAATATTTAAAGAATGTATTGTTTTTATTGCAAATATGAGATACCTTGTCAAGTATTTCACTTTCGAGTTTTATAGTACATATTATATTTTTAGAATTTTCAGCTGCCTTAATAATTTTAGGATATATAAATGTGTTCAAATCCATTTTTGTACTAGAATCGCTAAAACAAACTGTATCACAATTTTCTAATGCTTTATCAAAATCACTATCTACAATTAGCCCAATAGGTTGCCCATTATCAACGCAACTCGCATCCTCCCCGCTAAACCCCCATCCATTTGGGGAAATAACATGCGTAAAATTAAGGTTATCAATAAGCTTACTATGTCTTATTAATGGTGCAGCTTCCACATCAAATGGATATATCATTGTTTTATATTCATTTTTCATCTTATCATCCTCATTTCTAATTAGTCATTAAACATAGTTATTGGCTCATTCTCATCGAAATTATGAGCAAATTCTTTTAGAAAACAATAATTCTTAAACTTTTCCTGTACAGATGCTTTAACTCCTTTGCAACATTCTTCTTTTCTTTTTGCTGAAAATTCATTTTCTTCAGTATCTAATGTAGATGCACATATAGTGCAAAAGTTTATAGCCCAACAATTTTTACAAGATTTATCATTTACTTGTCCAAGGTTTAAAAGCTTTTTCACCTTATTTATATCGAAACCAGTATCTATGTGTCCTATCTTCATAAGCTCAGAAGATTCACTAACCCTCTCGCATGGATAAAAAAATCCATCTGCATTCATAAATAGTCTGTCGACACCAGGAGTGCAGGGGCCAGAAGGGTGTGTTTTTTCAGGCAACATTTTTTGAGGTTTCAGTTTCTTTGAAAAATTTACTATTCCGTAATAGTTGTTCATTACTATTCTAGAACAATTTTTAGTCTTCTTTTCTCTTATCAAGTAATAGAAGATCCTAAATAATTCATACTCTTGTTTTATATAATTATCCTCATTGATTTTAATATCAGTTTTTTTATAATTACTAGATATTAATGTTGATGACATAGTTATATTTTTTACTATATCATTATCAAGAAAAAATTTATCTATACAAGAAAAGTCATTTTGAGGATCAATAACTGCATTAAATGAAATTTTTTCAATATAATCCGGAAATTTTTCCTTTAAATTAATAACATTATTAATTACCTTATTAAAACTTCCACTATTATTAAGAGCAAGTTTTCTATGACTATCATGTATTTCTTGAGGGCCATCAAGGCTGATTGTTAACAATACATTATGTTTGTATAAGAATTCTGTAATTTCATCAGTTAAGAGGGAACCATTTGTAGTCATAGTAAAATTTAATTTTTTACCTTCTGTTTTTTTCTCAGCATACTCTATGCATTGCTTAATAAAATCAAATTCAAGAATAGGTTCTCCACCATAAAAACCTATACAGATATTGTTATTATTTTTTGAATGTGCAATAATAAAGTCAATACCCTTAAACGCTGTTGAAATACTCATTTTTTTGCTTGAGTGACTTCTATTTAAATAGCTACCTGAATAAACACAATATTCACATCTAAAATTACACTGCTGTGTTATTTGTAGAGTAAGCATTTCCATATTATTATCCAAATAAGATGGTATCAACTCATCATAAGGATGAACTATCTCTTTTACTCTATTACTAGACAAAAAACCTTCCTTGCAAAGTTCACTTATTTCTTCTGATTTTATATATTCATTAAGATTATTTTTTATACAATTTTCTAAAAATTTATATTGATTATTACTAATATTTATAATAGTATTTTTGTTTGCATCATACATGTAATATTTCTTACTTGTTTCAAAAAGCTTAATCAACGGTTTATTATTCAAAATATATCATTCCCACCTTTAAAATATAATTTTATAATAAAACGTAGGATAAAAATTTCTTATCCTACGTTTTATTTAGCTGAAATCTATCATTTAATATACACTATATTCTAGCTCCAAAATTCTCTCCAATATTCATTATCATTTATTGAATAATAATTTTTCCTTTGTGGAGTATCAGAATCAGTACATTTACAATATCTTATGTCGGCACATCCAAATGCCTCAATAGTTTCTAAAATTTCATCATTCTTTTTTCCTAATTTTCTCATTTTAAACTCCCCTTTTTTGATTAATTTTTATTTATATACTAACATCCAATATCTTTCTCGAGAACTAAAATAAGGATGTTATTAGCGTTATATATTTGAAGTTAAAGGTAGACTAACCATTTCTCTGTAGAACTTGTTTCTTTTATATAATTCCAAATGATTACCTATCTCTTCTATTTGTCCATCATTAATAACTATAATTTTATCAACCTTTGCCAATATATCAGGCTTATGAGTTATTATAATTACAGTTTTATCTTTATAATTTTCTTTAATCACATTATTTACATAATATTCGGCTTCCATATCATAATTAGCTGTAGCCTCATCCAATATTAGTATTTTAGAATCTCTTATAAAAGCCCTAGCCATAGCTATTTTTTGTCTTTCTCCACCAGACAATTTACTACCTCTTTCTCCTACAATATTTTCATACTGATTAGGAAATTCTTCAATAAATTTATGTGCTCCACTCTTTTTAACAGCTGAATACATTTTATCATCTGATTTCTTGGAGTTAAGTATAATATTTTCCTTTATAGTCGTATTAAACAAATATACATCTTGACTTACCACAGATATTAATTGCCTATAATTTTTTAACTTTAGAGAATTAATATTTGTACCATCCAAGAGTATTCTGCCAGAATCAGGAATTAAGAATCTTAAAAGCAGATTAATAACTGTTGTTTTCCCTGAACCATTACGACCAATTATAGCAACTTTTTCTCCAGCATTTATTTTAAAACTAATATCCTTTATTACAGATTCTTTATCCTTATATGAAAATTTAACATTTTCAAATTCAATAGTTCCCAAAGCTTCATCTATATTTAATTTTTGTGCCAAACTTTTGTTGGTAATATTTTCAGTTTCTGCATCCATAAAATCAAAATATCTTTTTGCAGACGGCATTACGCTTGCAAAACTATAACCAATATTCATAATTGCAAATATAGGTGCGGTAACATATGAACTGTATGTTATAAATGCAAATAATTTTCCAACAGTAAGTGTATCACCTATAATCATATACCCACCAATAATGTATATTAATGTTGTTATTATTTGTGAAAATACTGTTTCAGAAATTTCATTTGCCTTTCTAAAATATTCCATTTTTATATTTTGTTTTATTATATTTCTTTGTTTTTTTATAAACTGACCTGTTTTTAATATTTCTAATCCCCAGATTTTAACTTCTTTGATCCCCCCAATAGTATCACCATACCAACCAGAGTAATCTTTATAACTTTCTATATATTTTTCAAATAAACTTTTTCTCTTTTTAGCAAGATATTTTACAATTAAGTATCTTATTGGAGTTACTAGAAATACTAAAACACTAAGTCTCCAATCAATAGTAATAAGACCTATAATTCCAACTACAATTCTAAAAATACTTGTTACAATATAGAATGTACTTTGATTTGCTATTTGAGATATATTGCTAACATCTGTTCTTAAATTACTTATTATCTCAGCATAATTTGTACTCGAGAAGAAACTCATTTTCATTTTTAAAGTATGTGTAAAAGCTTCTCTCTCAAGATTATATGATAATAAATTTTCTATATACGAACGATATTTAGTTTCAATTACTCCTAAACCTTGAATAATTATTATTAGAATTAAATTGTAAATAGAATATGTTATAATAACTTTCAAATTCTTTAAAATTAATCCTTCATCTATTAATCGCTGATTAACAATAGGTGTTAATATAATTAAAGCAGACGACATTATTATACTAATAATTACTATAAATATTTTCCGTTTATATGGCTTAAACAACTTTATAAGCCTATATATGGTTTGCTTGTCCTCTTTTTTTGTATTCATAATCCCATTCCCCATAAAATATTATTAAAAAACTTATAAATGAATAAACGCATGTGTTTTAAGATTCCTTTCATAAAGCCATTCACATTTCATTTTTCCCCAAAATGATTCTATTGAAGCATTCCCCCGGCAGCTAGCTTTATGTAACAAGTCTAAATAATCATATTCTTTAGGTCTTGCAACTTCTTAAGCATCATTAGCTGAATTTATAAATTCAGTCCAAGACATAACCTTTTCAATTTCTTTAAATGGATCTACATCTTTTTCTTTGGCTTCAATCAATACTTTTCGTAATTTTGCATAATGATTAATTCCTATATTTATTTCTTTCCACTTTTAATTAGGACGACCATCCTTATACAAGGATATCACTTATGTTGGTATATATGTATAATTTTAAGTATACAACGGACTAATTGCATTATTTTACACAAAATATATTTATATGTAATTCAATACAGTTTTTGTGTCAAACAATACAATTTTATTGACAATTAATTATTTGTTTGTTAAATTTGACATATAAGAATTTGTTTTATTAAGGAAGTACTTGCATGAGATTATCAGAAAAGTTTAGTATGAAAATATCTAATTATATAAAAAAAAAAGTGCCTAATAAGACAGAAGAGGACTTAGAAATTATAAGGTATGGGATAGAAGTTTTGTTCATGAATATCACAAAACTTCCTATTATTTTAGCAGTAGGATACGTATTGGATTTATTCTGGTATACGCTATACACCATAATAATTTTTGGGATTTTGCGTCGATTTGTGGGAGGAATCCATGCTAGAAAAAGTATTACATGCTTGATCTCTACAGGACTTATAATATTGGGTGCCATATATATTTCTTTAGCATCTCCACTTACCATTATTGTAAAAGTGTTTATTTTTATAGTTGTTGTATGTATATTTTTTAAATATGCACCAGCAGATACAGAGGAAAAACCTTGTTTAGATAGAAATGTTAGTCAAAATCTGAAAATAAAAAGTATACTTACAGCTATTGTGTATTTTCTTCTTTCTATATATATAAAGAACATATTTTTTTCTAATATCTTCATGTATATACTATGGATAGAAGCCATTCTTATATGTCCGATTACATATAAAATACTAAACAGGAGGTATAATAATTATGAATATTACAGAGAAAGCATCTAAAATTTTAGCAATCAAAATAAGTAAAATAGCTACTAATATAGCTCAGACATCCACTAAAGCTTGCATTGGTTATGCTTTAGAAGAACCTAAAATGCCAAAATCATTATTAAAAAAAGCTAAGTAGTCTTATCTACCTAGCTTCTATATACAAATCTTGAATAAAAAATTCTTTTTTAACAGATGTTTTTAATAAAACATTAGGATATTTGTTATTTATAATTTCTCTTACATTATTTAAACCTATTCCACGATTTTGACCTTTTGTGGAATAGTTTTTTTTGTATATCTTGCTTATATTTACATTGCTATTATAAGAATTAGCAATAGTTATATTTAAACATTCATCTTGAATGAAAGATATAGATACAAATTTCTCTTTGCTATCTTTTGCCGCTTCATATGCATTGTCTATCAATATACCTACAATTCTACATAGATCTATTATATCTATATCAAAAGTATCTATTGTATCTAAAATCTCTACTGATAGAGTTATATTATCTAATTGAAATTTTACTATTTTAGAAGTCAATAATCCCTTTAAGCCAGCGTCTTTTATTTTTTTTAGCTTAAGTATTTCATTGTTTTCACATTCATTAATTAACTCTACATTAAAAATTTTTTTTAATTCTTCAATATTATTGTCTTCTAAATATCCTCGTGTCATAAAAAAAATATTATTACAATCATGTTTAAACTTAGCTACATCATCTACTAAATTTTCTATAATACTAGTATATGTTTTTAATTGTATAAATTTTTGTTGCTTTGCTTTTAACATATAATTTTTATGGGAAAAGATCAAAATCAGAATTATGCAAACAGTAGAAATTAGAAGTACAATAACAACGGTATAATTATTGAAGGACTTATATGATAAAAAATAGATAATAATAAATACAATCATTAAATTTGTAATAAATATAGTATTTACCATAAAATCATTATCTTTAATTCTATATTTAGAAATTAAAGATATAGTAAATATTTTTTTAAAGTTAATTATAAAAACAGCAATGAAAAATATTACAATATTAAACAAAATAAATATTATTTTGTTTGTAGATAAAATTTTTAGATTAATATTTAATATATTAGTAAAAAATTGCATTGTTAAAGATTCAGATAATGTCATTATTAGGGTTATAAAAAATGTAGTTTGAATCAAAGATAAGATATTGCGTTCAAGTAATACTGCTAAAATTATCATAAGAAATATAGTGGTAATGATAACCTTATAACCATTTAAATAATTAAACTTAAGCACATAATAGTATAATATAGAGACACTTAGTATTATTATGAAATTGTTTATATTGATAGTAAATTTATATCTTTTTAATTTACAACCAATATATAATTGAACATAAAACATAATAAATAAAAGAACTATATTTATTATCCACACGCCTTGTTCACCTCTTTTAATCCTGTCCTAGAAATAGGGCACTTGTCTCCTGTAACCATTTCTACATAGGGCTTATTAGAATTTTTACATACGATTTTTATATATTTCTTATTCACTATATTTGTTTTATGGGTTTGAATAAAATTATTATCTAGTGAATTCATTAATTCTTTTAACGTGCTGTAAAATTCAACGATAGTATTGGTACTATGAAGAGTCACTTTGCGGCTATTTTTTATAGTTTCAATATAAATAATATCTTGAAGCAGTATATTAAACATTTCTGTACCTATTTTAATTACTAATTTCTTTGGCTCTTCATCTTTTTCCTTATTCAGTATTTGGGTAGCAATTAAAAGGCTTTCTTTTAACTGATTTTCAAGATGTATGCTTTTATTTATGAATGTTACCACACGTAGTTTGTATTGAAACACTTCAAAACTTAATTCAACATGATTAGTAACAAAAATCATTTCACCTGAATATTTATCTAATTTTCTAATCTCTCTTCCTAGTTTTAACCCGTTTTTTTCTTCATTCAAGTCGATATCCAATATGTATATGTTTTTTCCAACATTATTTTTAACATATGAAATAACATCAGCGGAGTTATTAAACGTTAATACATTGAAATCTTTAAAATTCATTTCTTCTTCGTAAGTTTTCACAACTATATTTTTTAGCAGATTCACTGTTTTGAGACAATCATCACATATAAGTATATTAATCATTACTTAATCCTCCTTTAAATGGGGTAGTGCTCGCAAATCCAGTTATTTATTCGATATTATTATTTGAATATTTCGACTTAGAATTAATAATTTTTAGGTAACGAAAAATACATATAACTGTTGCCATTTTAGTTCTATTGCTATACATATCTCCTTACTACCGCACTCCATTTAGGACAAAACTCATGCCCTAAACACCACTATACTACTTCCTAAAATCACTTAACTCCATAACCTCACACTCTTCATGATTTTCTTCCTGCAATTTATCTAATCTTTCCACCAGATCCCCTATTATCAAAATCAACTCATGCTTACTATATTCCTTATCATCAAAACCCTTTACTTCTCCATAAACTTTTATGTAAAGCTTCCTGGCATACTTTAATTGTTTATCTGTAGCTGGTTCCAATTTTTGATTTTTAATCATTTCCACAATATCAACTTTTTTCTTATCTATCTTTTTATTAAATCTCTCTTCAAAAACCTTCTTAATATCCTCAAAGAGCTCCTCATCTACATCAAATCTTTCATCTGTTTTAATCTTAACATACTGCCGCTTTCCTTCTACATTTTTAAATTTATCCTTAGACCAATAATCAAATACAGTAGCAAAAACATTATCTTCAGATATTCCTTTTAAAAAATTAGACATACTCCCACTAATACTAAGCTTCCATTTAGAATCTAAAGCTTTATACAACATAATAAATACCGCCCAAAAGGATTCTAAAAAAAAGAATCCAGGTAACACCCATAATTTTATCGGAACGTTTCAGTTGTACTTAAAATTTTACAGTTCTTTTAATAATTTACTAACTGATTGTTGTGTTATTTCTAGTTTTTTTGCTATTACCTTTTGCGTTAATCCTTGTAGTTTAAGTTCTTTTATAGCTTCTATTTTTTCTAATTTAGCTTTTTCTCTTTTAGTAAGTCCATTTTCATCTCTTCTATTTTCTTTGTTTTTCTTTTTATGTTGCTCATTATTTCTTCTTTTAACTTCTTTCATATTGATAATAGTCTTAAGAACCCTCATTTCTTCCTCCATAATATTTAAAAGACCTATAAGTGTTGTATTTTTATAATTGTATCCCTTATATCTATATCTTGTTCTATTTTTATTTTTCTCTTTGCCATCTTCAATCTCGATTTTCAATTGATTTATATCTTCTTTTGGACGGGAATCAAATTCATTCTCTAACCATTCTTTATATGCCCTTTCTGCCTGTCTAGTTTGACTTTTAACTTCACTTTCAGGTAGGGGGCATATAAATCCCTTGTTAAATTCTAAAGTATCCTCTAATGCCTTATTAAGGTCACTTGTAAAACAACAGGCCCAGTATCTATATAAAAAACACATAAGTTCCCTTTGGCTTTTTTCTACTAGTTCTCCATTTTCATCTCTACAATATCCTTTTCTAAATGTCTGAAGCTCTACTATGTCCATAAGTCTCGCATTATGAAGACTATAAAGATTGAATAGTTTTACAACCTTTGATTTTCTTCCACGTTTTTTTACACTTGGATTTTTAACATAATCATTTAGTTCTGGAAGATAGTTTTCTTGAATATCACGAAGCGTATATCTTTCATTACTAAAAACTACTAGTTCAGCAGCTCGTCCATTTTTTTGGTTAATAGTACTTGAAATCCTAGATACTCTAGCTGCATCAATTGATTTAGCATCAGCACCTATTTCTTTTAGCTTCTGCAAAAAGAATTTTTGCACTGCATTCCAAAGTGGAAGAGCCATATGTGGCACAGGTTCTATAAGCCAATAAATAACTATACCTTGCCCTGAAATAACTATAAAACTAGGCGGTGGAACAGATTGTTTAAAGTAATCCTTCTCGAGTAACCATATAATCTGTTCTGATGATAGTCCTTTATATTGGTCCAATGTGTAATAATCTAAATCTATAAATAGTGAATTTAATTTTCTTATATTATCTATACGTCTCACGGGTTTATAAAAGCTATTTGGACTTAAATATATATTTGCATCATCTACACGCAGAAGCTTGTCTATATTTTCTTTAAGCTGATCTACTTTGTAGTGATGCTGAATCCAACTACTTCCCTTTTTACTCGCTATAGTTATATATCCATCGTCATTTTCATGTAAAAGTTCTATTTGCATTTGTGCCTGTGACACTTGCGAACTATTAACCAAAGCTTCCATTGGCACTATGGTTAAATTTCTTATAATGTCACTTAGCTCATCAATGTCTTTTTTCTCCGCAAGCATAAAAAAGCCCTCCTATTTGGGTATACCAAATAGAAAAGCATTCTCGATGTTAAATATTTTATTAATATATATCTATTGACTATAGTTGAAATATATATTAAACTAATATACATCAAACATAAAACAGATTTATATGTTAAATTAAATATTTAAATGATAGCTTTACTATTTAGTAAGTTATTTAAAGCTCTTGAATTGTAAAGTTTCCCGACTTAATTCAAGAGTTTGTTGCTTTTTTGCTTAAATAAACATATATTGTAATTTCTTATTGTAAATATATGCAATATAATCTCATATCTTATAATATTATGTGTTTTATTTTACTATGTATTACCTAAAATTTCAAGTTTTTATCTCTTATTAACTCATCTTTTATATTTATTTACAAATTCCACTAGAGCAAGTGCTATAAGATCCTTTTGTGTTTCTTTTTTAGTCTTACAAAATTCAACGAATTCATTAAGTGCTATTTTTATGTTTTAATACTTCTGCTTATAATTTCACCTTTAAGCATTGAATTATTAAGATCTATTTCTGGAACATCTATTATATTTTCATTAGTCTTTTGCTTCCTATACCAGTTAATCATTTCTTCCATTTCCGGATATTCTATTTTTATAGTATCTCTAATAACCTCTATTACTTCTGTTTTAAGTATCACGGGGGTATTATTGCTACGGTTTTTATTTGGTGTTACTAGATGTTATTTCAGGCAAATCGTATAAAAATATGGATTTATTATATTTTATGCCTGTTCTCTTAGTTATTTCTATATATTTTTTTCTATTTATATTAAAAATATCCTTTATAAACCTATCCGTTGAAGTTCACTTGTTAAAAATACATAAATTTACATTTTTTTATCGTTTATGTCATAAAATATAGGTTTAAGGATATTTGGGTTGTGCTTTATCTTTTTATGGGTTAATATTTTGACAAAGCAAGTTACCCAAAGGTATAACCTCACTCATCTTTTTAGATTTAATTTTGTAATTAAGATAAGTGAGTTTTATATAAAATTAATAATGTATATAGTTAAGTATTGTTTTAATGAATCTTGACTATTAGTTAAAGAGAGGAGATGAAATATATGGGTTGGATTAATGATATATTAGACATAATCGGTAAAATTATCGGCATGTTTAGCTAATATTATATGTAATACCCTCAATAAAAACAAAAACACCTGGTTGAATATGAAATTTATCCAGGTGTTTTTGTTTTTTGAGTTATTGGTTTTATTAGACTATCTTATAGGGGTATGAAGAACATAGCTGTAACCAGAAGCAATAGAAAAGTTCCGGGTTTCATTTTGGAACTTGAACTTAGGTGTATTTAAAGTATTAAATTGAGTATTTTAGGTCGATATGGTAAACTAATTTCAAAAAAAGTTCCTACTCTTGACATTATAGGAACTTTTTCGAGGTGATATATGGACTTTAATAATAAATTCGTATAAAACTAAAAAAGAATAATTTTCAAAATCAAAATTACCATATTGTAAAAGAATCTCAATGTCCATTTCTCTAAGGCTTAGTATTACTCCTTCCGGACTTCCACTATTAGTAGAAGCTTTTGATTATATTCATTAATTTTATTTATGAAATTCCAAAGGTAAATCTCTCTTCACAACATTTTTTTAGTGTTGCTTAGGTAACACTTAAGCAACACTAAATTTCTAAATCATAGCATATGGCGCATGTAGCGGTAATAAACGTCATAATCACTATATATAAAAACATTATATTTTTCAGATAAATAAAAAGGGGTCTACTATTGAAAATCACTATAGTATTAACCCTATTAAACCCTAATTAAAATTTTTAATATTTTTATAATTTATTTTCCACTATTTTTACTACTACTCTTCTAATTTTAAATTATTTATACAATGTTCTATCATAACATTTACTAATTCATTTCTACTATATCCGGATTTCTTACAAGCTTTATCCAATTCTTTTAACCTATCAGCATCTATATAAACATTAAATGTCTTCTTACCCTTTTTATCATCAGTCTTCTTTTTTAATATAAATGCATTATCTATACTATCATTAGCCTTTATACCTTCATTCTTAATATTAGTATTTTCTTCTACAGCTTTATGTTCATTAGAAATATTAATGTTTCCCTTTAAATTGTTTTTAAAATTATTAGCCATTCTAAACACCCCTTATATATATGTATTATATATTAATATTATACATTAATACTATATATTAATATTTAATATTGTTATATTATTTAATACGATTAACCACTTCATAATATAACTCTGTATAGACTTTAGCATGCTTATTACTGTATTCCTGTATAGTTTTATTCATCGCTGTTGCTTCTTTATACTTAACACTATCAAGTATTATTGTATTGAATAAATTATCTTTTAAAACTTCCTCAGCTACCTCTGTAAATTGTCTGCTAAATATAGTTCTTTTCTCAAATCTATTTCTAAGTATTCCTATCAGTTTCAAATCATTTACCATTCTATTTTCTTCTAGTTCATTTACAATTTTATTTACCATATTAAGCCCTTGTAATGCACTTGGGCTATTATCAATTACCTCCATATAGTAATCGCTCATGCATAAACTATTTTGCACCATCATGCCTAAAAACGGAGAATTATCTATAATGATAAAATCATAGTCATGTGAAAAGTTTCTGTATTTAAATTTTAAAATATGTTCTGGACATTTCTTATTATAAAGTTCTCTTTCTAAGACACTACTTTCTATAGTGTTAGGTATAACATGGATATGTTCATTATACTTTACTATGCAATCGCTAAAACCTACTTTAGGGTTAGTATATAAATCATACATATTAAATTTATTTTCAATTTTTAAAATCTGTGATAAACTGCTTTGACTATCATTATCTATCAGCAATACTTTATGTTTTTGATATGCTATTGCTCCAGCCAAGTTTATCGCTGTAGCGGTCTTACCTACACCACCTTTAACATTAATCAATGAAATTACTGTCATACCCTCACCTCTTTAATTTATATTTACTGTTATTATATAGCATGAATATATACATGTAAATGCATCCTATTTTATTAATATCACAATATCATACCAATATATATTGTAATATGTATTTATAATATATTCAACTAATATTATATATTAATAGATAATATCAATATGTAATACTACATTATAATAGTATAATGTCATATTACTTATTAATACTAATATTACATACTATAGTATAATAATAATTTTTAATGCTAATATTTAAAATTCAAACTAACTCAAATAAAAAAAATGTTATGATTGTTAAAAAATAAGTTTGCATATGCAATGTATTATTCTACAAAAGAAACTGTACTAAAATGCTATAATTCGTATGTATGTTTTATTTCCTTAAGTTTAGCAAACCTAGCTTCTATAATTTTCTCAGGTCTTACTGCTATTAATTCACCTTAATAACAACGGTCATTTACTCACCTTTACATCTATTTTTTTCTAATTTAGCCGTAAACTACGCCCTAAATAAATGTACGATTTTATTTAAAATTGCAGTTGTTAACAGTTAATAACCATGTTATACTAACTCCAATTGGAGGTGTTACGATGGCAATAAATAAAGAAACTCATGTTATTGTACCTGTCGTTTTGAGTATAGAACTAGAAAAACAGCTTAAAGAATTAGCAAAAAAAAGTGAACGTAGCAGATCCGCTCAAGTGGTTACATATATTAAAGAAGGTATAAAAAAAGAATCAGGAGGTGGAAATATATAATGTCACAAATTATTGCAGTGAGCAATCAAAAGGGTGGCGTTGGCAAAACGACGTCTACATTAAATTTAGGAGTAGCACTTACGGAGCTTGGCATGAAAGTGTTAATGATAGACCTTGATCCACAAGCTAGTTTAACAATTTCAATAGGTCTTGAGCCAGAGAATTTAGGAAAAACAATTTACAATGCACTAGTTGACGATGTAGATATAAACAAACTGATTTTATTTAATGAACTTCTCTACTTTGTACCATCCACAATAGATCTTTCAGCAGCAGAGATGGAACTTGTATCTGAGGTAGGTCGCGAATTTAAACTTAAGGATGCACTTGACCCGGTGAAAGAAGATTTCGACTATATATTAATCGATTGCCCACCTTCACTTGGATTACTAACTATCAATGCATTAGCTGCCTGTGATAGCGTAATTGTACCTATGGCACCTGAGTATCTTGCATTACGTGGATTTAATTTGCTTGAAAAAACAATGACTAAGGTTAAAAAACTGAACAAAAAGCTTACCTTAATGGGAATATTAGTAACTTTATACGATAATAGAACAACACACCACAAAGATGTAGTTGCAGAGCTTCAAAAAAATTACCCTGTTTTTAATTCCATGATAAAGAAGTCAATAAGATTTCCTGATGCGGTGCTCGCTGGGCAGCCTATTATGACCTATGACCCTAAATTTGAAGGTTCTGTTTCATATCAAGAATTGGCTAAGGAGGTTATAGCATGGGAAATAGAAAAATAAGTCTTGCTGATAAGATGAAAAAGGTAAATGAAATGCAAACACAAGGAGTAAAAAAAGGACAAGGTGTAGATGCATTTTTCACAAATGAAACCGCGGGTGAAACCGTTGAAAAACCTGATAATTCTCCAGATGTGAATACACGTATGGAAACGTCTACGGGTACGTTCACGGTCACGTCATCAGACACAGACACAGCACCAACTACAGTAACGGTCACAAACCCGTTTTCGAGCACGGACTCGGTGCTAGACTCCTTACTTAGTAATAATGAACAATTCGTTAGGTGCGTGGCCTATTTAAGAAAAGATCAGGCGGATTTTGTAAAGGATCTTTCAAAAGAACTGACTAAGAAAAACAAAGGGAAAAGGATAAAGGAATCTGAAATATTTAGAATGGCTATGGATATGCTTATGAATGCTGTAAGAAAATAATTTAGAGAATTGATAGAGCAGCTCCGCAGATGATGATTTAATTGCTAGCTCTATTTTTTTATGTCCAAGCTATTACAATAGTGTTTTTAGCTACCTTATGTTGCTTGTAATGAATTTTTATGACGTAAAGGTGCAAATTAACGCGCGTTAACTAAATGAGCTTATATAGTCGTTAAACGAGATTTTTCCACTATACCTTAAATAAAGATTGACAATGTCAACTACTTATCCATAATGGGATACTTGTTAAGTGTAATTCTAAGTGCAACCTATTTACGAATAAACAATGTATTTAAAAAATATCAGTGAATTATAACCTATTTATGATCAAAAACAGTTTTTATCTAAAGATAACTCATTTACGAACAGCTTAATTCTATATAAAACCTACTTACTTTTAATCTAAACCGTCTGATACCAACAAATACAGAGAAAATGTTGTAAGGAATGACAATATAAAAATGAATTGTTACAAATTTATGTTGTCATTAATAATTTCACAACTACAGTTGTTGTTTTAGATTGTTTTAAATAAACAACAAAGTTTTAATACTTTTAGGCACCCTTTGAGTCGTTGATATGACTATGGTTGAGTATGCGAAAGGCAACCTATTTACGAATAAAGGCAACTTATTTACGAATAAAGTCACTTTGAAAGGCAACCTATTTACGAATAAAGGCAACCTATTTACGAATGTGCAACTCGATTTATAAAAAGTTGTTGACAACTCGATTATTGAAATGTTATAGTTCCTGTGGGGGTGGTTGGGAAATGATAACAGATTTGACAAAATCAAATAATAACTGGATATATCAGAGCAATAAATTGATTGAAGCGTCTTATTCATTTACAGTATTAGAACAAAAATTAATTAGATTGCTCGCAAGTATGATAACAAAAGATGATGTTGATTTAAAAGAATATCAATTCTTAGCGACAGATTTAAGTAAGACTTTAAACATCCATAAAAGAAACATTTACAGGGAATTAGATAGTGTCACAGATAAATTAATGGCAAGGTTTATAAAAATGAAAAATGATGATACTAAAGAGTTTGATAAATTCCATTTAATAAAAACAGCAAAATTACGAAATGGGATATTAATATTGAAAATTGATGAAGATATGAAGGATTTTTACTTAAAATTAAATTGGTATACAAAATATCAATTAAAAAATATAATGCAATTTAAAAGTACTTATTCGTTTAGACTTTATGAGTTATTAAAACAGTATGAGATCATAGGCAGTAGATTAATTACTGTTGAGGATTTAAGATTTGGATTAGACATCGAAAAAGAACAGTATCCAAAATATTCAAATTTAAAACAAAAGGTAATAAAGGTTGCTCAAAAGGAAATAAATTCAAAAACCGATATATCATTTGACTATGAAGAAGTAAAGACCGGTAGAAAAGTTACAAGTATTAATTTTTACATAAAGACCAATAAAGAGAACAGCATAGCGATAGACGAGGTTTGTGCTACTAAGGTGAGTAAAGCTTCCAGTGAGAAAAACAAGTACTCTACTGAGGACATAAAGGCCGTACAAAGCATATTCAAAGAGAAGATAACAGTATGCCAAGCAAAATCTTTATTAACCACTGCAAAAGGTAACTTAGAAATTATTAAAGAAAAATATGATCTACCAAGAAAAACAGATGTTGGGAATATAGTGGGTTGGATTCTTGACGCAATTACAGGCAATTATAAATCACCTAAAGGCAAGTCCAATGTTGCTCATAGTTTCAATAACTACGAGCAAAGAAAGTATGACTTTGACAAGTTGGAAAATGATTTATTAGGTAAGAATGATGATAAGTCAAATGAAAAAGATAATATGAGATGGGAAGAAGAAATTGAAGGTGGCATGAGTGTGAAGGACATGGTGGCTGATGTGAGAAAAACGATGAATTCAGAGACTTCCCCAGGCACTGTAAGCACATAGACCATGTAATTGTACAGAATTAATATAGGAATATATATTAGAGAGATTTACACGTCTACGTCTACGGATATGTTAACGTATATGTTCACGGATACGTGAACGGTCACGTCAACAGGCACGTACTCGGCGCTAGATTTAAACAAATCTTTTGCTGATTATCTCAAAATAAGTTGAATTAAAGGGAGTATGAAATATTATGCTATTTAACAGAAACAAATCCTATGAGGATATAGTTCCAGCGTTAGAAACTAGAAGATTAATAATGCTCGTTAGAAAATTATCGTCAGATGTTGTATTTAATATGGCTAATTTAGAAGGAAATCCTTTCACTTATCCTGAAGTACAAACTTTACTTGAAGGTATTACTATCGGTGGTCATAAAGTAAGCGACGAACAACAAATTTACAATATTAGAAATGGTTGGAATTATTTATTTGATACAGTGAGCCAAAACAATGCAGGACTTGACATAAATATCTTCAATAAATTTAACAATATAGTGGCTAAGGATGAAGCTTTATTTAGTGGTGCATTTAGAACTGGTCAAGTTAGAATCGCCGGCACAGATTTTATGCCTCCAATAGCTGAAGAGTTAGAATGTATTTTTAAAAGTGAATTACCAAAGTTAATAAAAAGATGTGAGAGTAAAACGGATCTAGCTTTTGAAATATTTCTATGGGGAGCTTTAAATCAATTTTTCTATGATGGAAATAAAAGAACATCCAGGCTAGTATCTAACATGGTTTTAATATCACAAGGTCAAGGTATATTTAATATAAAGGCAAAGGATAGATTGCAGTTTAATACTTTAATGGTTGAGTTCTACAATACAAGAGAAGCTGACAATATCTTTGAGTTTTTATATAATAGTTGTTTGGAAAAATATTAAGAAATGTATACTGAGTAGATAATCTTTATCATATTGAGTGGTTTTAAATAATAAAATTATTGAGAAACTAAGATCACGGTGATATGAAAAAGTATGAGTCCATTAACTAAGATAGGTATTTATACCTATTTTCTTATTTGATGTATATTAAATAAGTAATAGAAATAATAGAATTGCCGCTGTGAAATGGTTGATCAAAAGAGCGAATTTAAACACTACAGATTTTTTTCTGTAGTGTTATTTCCATCCTAAAAGTTTTTTTTCTAAAACATCAAAGTCATAGGTTCGTTGCTCATAATCGTTAAATCCAGTCTGTTTTGTTTTGGTATTATAATTATCTTTAATAGCTTTAATTACCCATCCTACTATATTCTTTATTTCACCTTGACTATTGGAAAGTTTATACTTTTCCTTTATTAATTCTATGTCACCACTAGCAACATCTAACATTTTTCTTGCTTCTATCTGTGTAATATTTTCAGAAAATATAGTTTGTACATCTGTAATCTCTGAATCTTTATCTCTATCTATAGCAATTTCTTCACATTTTGATGACTTAATTGAAAATTTAAGAGCTGTAACTTTATTTCCAGTCTTAACTTCCTCATATTTAAACTTAATGTCGGAATTATTATTTATTTCAACATGCGCTGGCTCTAATGCAAATCGCCTAAAATCAGAATATTTTTTATAACTCTTAGGGCATTGAAGTTTATCTCTAAGTGCATCAAGATTATCTATTCTCCACCCAGTGTCCTCATAGCTCTTTAAATAATAATAAAATCTTTTACTATAAATACAATTAAAATTTAATGTGTATTTGATATGATAATAAATTCTTTTTTTAACTTCGAGAAACATGTTTTTAAGTTCACTATCAATTTTTAATAAAATCTTTCCTTCTTTGTTTTTATAATGTATTTTAGAGAACCAAGGATAATATATTTCTTCATTCTTCTCTTTATCTACTATTAAAAAACCTTTACCCTCAAAGGTTTTTACTGCTTTCTTTAAATCACCGTAAATATTGTTTTTATCTTTAATATTATATAGCATTTTATATTTATTAATATCAATACTATATTCTACATTATGATCATCTTCAATTTGAGTAAATAACATATCTAAAATATCGTTTTGCCTTGATGTTAACGCAAACCTAGCTTCTATAATCTTCTCAGGTCTTACTGCTATTAATTCACCTTTTTTCTTCATATGTAGTCCCCCTGTACAAGCCTATTAACAATATTTTACCAAATACATAGGTGAAATGCAAACACTTAATTCACCTTAATAATAACGGTCATTTTCTCACCTTAACAGTCATTTACTCACCCCTCAACAGTCATTTACTCACCCCTCAACGGTCATTTACTCACCTTTCAACAGTCATTTACTCACCTTTTGTCACTGACAGCCCTTGGTATGAGCTAGTTTGGAGTACCCCTACTATACTTACTATACTGTTACTATACTATTACTATACAACAACAGTTGTTTATTTAACGGTCATTTACTCACCTTTCAACCTATTTTTCTTATTTGATGTATATTAAATAAGCTCTTCTATTTTAAATTATTAACAAAAATATTCCACTAAATTAATCTTTAATGAAATATTTTTGTTAATAATTAAATTATCTTCTGCGAAGCTATTAAACTAATTTAATATAAGCTGCGCTAACAAATCCGCCATGATTACCATAAAATATAGAATACCAATTACCTACCCTATTATCAATTTTGACCTTTTCATTTTTGTTTAGAGTCCCCAATTTACTTGAATTTACATTTGCCCTCGTCCTAACATTAAGTACGGATGCAGTAACTATCCCATACTTTCCAGAAGTTATAATTGGAGGATGCGCAGCTGCAGATTCTCCAATAAAATTTAATCCGAGGTATGAAAATATACCTTTAACAATGCATAGTGCCACTTTTTCTTGATAAGCGTTTGATAATAGTAAAGCTTCCTCATCTGCATTACTAATAAATGCAGTTTCCACTAATATAGCAGCCATTCTAGTCATTCTGAGCACCCCGAAATTAGCAGTCTTGCATCCTCTATTTGTTAGCCCAGTATCTTTTATTAATTCTGATTGTACTAGTTTAGATAATCTTTCACCACTCGAACTTGCCATGTATGAAAATGTTTCTATTCCATGAGCTGATTTATCTGAGAAACTATTTGCATGAATTGATGTAAATGTATCGCAGCCATTATCATTGGCTATATTCGACCTTTGTGCTAATGTTAAATATACATCTGTAGTTCTTGTATATATCACCTTTTGTCCTCTTTCTATAAGGATCCTACCAACTTTTTTACCTATAGCCATAACAATGCTCGCTTCATGAGAATGAGTTCCTACGGCTCCACAATCTGAACCTCCGTGACCAAAATCAACGCAATGTGTATATATTTTATTACTCATATTAAAGTTCCTCCTCTTATTTTTTAACGACATTTCATAAGGAAAGTCTCCCACCTTTATAAGTGGGAGTTACATACCCTAACAAATTGAGCAGCTCCGCAGGAGATGATTTAACTAAAAAAATTCCACCAAGTTAAGCCTTAGTGGAATCCTTTAACGTCAGGTGATGAATTACGCTACATCAAATTCATTAGTATCAGTAGTAACTACTTTAGCGTCTTTCTTGCCAATTAAGCTGCCATTCGCTGATGCAAAAATATTCTTTGCAATAACCAAATCCATAAGAGTATTTACTTCAAGGTCTGTTATAGTTGGTACTCCCTCTTCATCAGCTTTAATGTCATCTACGCTTAAAGTAAAATATTTACCTTCTATAGATGTTAAAAATCTCATAACTAATTTATGCATATGTCTTTTCCCCCTTTTAATTATTTAAGTTAAATTAACTTAATTTAACTTAATTTAACTTAATTTAACTCTAAGTTTTAAACTGAAAACCTATTCCTGAACTAAGCTAAATTGATCTTGTCTGTCTAGTGTAAATAATGGATAAGTCTTTATGTTAGATATAGCTTTTCCTATTGCAAAAACGTCCTCATCCACTGCAGTAACTTTTAAATTACCTAGTGTCCTTGTTGCAAATTTGTCATTACCGTCGATGTCCACCCCTACTTTCATAGTGAGTTTTAGTGCGCTTGCTACCTTTGTAGATACAACTGCCATATTAATCGCCCCTTTCATTTTGTTTTCACTGAATATATATGACCTTCAAAAGTTTTTGGCGGTTAATTTAAAAATAAAGACAAAAAAGGTATAGCTAATATAGCTACACCTTTGATTAATCTAAACAATTTATATCACATTTATTTATTTCCATCCAAGCAGCTGCTTCTCCAATTCATCAAAATCATAGGACCTTTGCTCGTATTCATTGAATTTATCAACTTTAACTTTGCCTTTAGCAGGCTTATAGTCTTTTTTTATTGCATCAATAATCCATCCAACCACATTATCAATTTTAGCTGCTGCCACCGAATATCTATACTTTTCTTTGATTATATGTATGTCTCCATTTGCACTATCCAATATGCTTTGTGCTTCAGCGTCTGATATTGGTTCTTGTATAATCTCTTTTACAAGTTTAATAGCGTCAATGTTTTCTTGTGGATTTGATTTAATATCTGCTAATGCAGCTGCTATTTCATTCTTACAAGTGTTTTTATTAGTGGTTATGTAAAATTTAATTGAAGTTATTTTTCTACCTGTTTTTATTTCTTCAAATTCAAATTTTATATCGCTTAATTTTTTTAATTCTTTTTGAGTTTGAAGGATTACATACCTCTTAAAATCTGCGTATAATGGATAGATATTATCAGCTCTTAAAAGCTTTCTCAACTCTTCAACCTCTATTTCTATATATCCTTGTTTCTTAAATTCATTACATTTTAAAAACTCATAGATCCTAGGTGAGTATTTACTCTTCATACTTAAAATGTTTGCCAACTTATACTGAGTAAACATACTATTAAGCTTTAACATATAGGGTTTTAGATAAGGACTAAAAATCATTTCAACCATGCCAGTACCTTTCTCATATTTAACGCCACTTAACCATGCTGTCTGGATTAAAGTCTTTCCTTCCTCTATTTCAAATACTTTTTTCATAAGTTCCTTTGTTATCTTAGGTATTTCAGTATACTTTGTTTTTGTACTAACCCCTATAAGAGCCATGAACTCATTGATTTTGAATCTATATGGTTTAAATTCTTCATCTGCTGGTTGAACCATACTGGCCAATGCAAGTATAATTTTTTGTTCTTCCAAACTTAAATCATAACTGCTATTCATAATAAAATAATTCGACTTAGTAACTAAATAATCTTTATCCATATAAGCACCCCATAATAATATATTACCTTGTAACTATGTGAATGTAAATAACTTCTCATATTTAGGTACGCAAAGCTCATAGTTAAAGTTATTTTGGGTACGGAAAACTCATAGTTAAGTACGCAAAACTCATAGTTAAAGTTAATTTGGGTATGCAAAACTCATAGTTAGGTACGGAAAACTCATAGTTAGATTTTTAAAGCTAATCATATCAATGCTTTGCGGTGTGTCTAAAACACTTAAAACAAAAAGATGTTAAAACATATAAAACAACAACAAGGAGCATACCCATAAATAAGTTATATTTGTTGTTGCTTTTAGAATATATAAAAAATAAGAATACCAATCCGGTACCCTTATTTTTCGTTTTTTCCTATAACAGTGGATATAACTATAGTTAAATCTGCGATAGATTTATTGAGATCCTCAATTTTCTTCTCAAACCTAAACAATAGATAAATACTCAAACTTATAGGGAAGCCAACTGTATTAACCAGTTTAACAAATGCATCATACATAGCGCATTCCTCCCTCACCGTTACAGTTAATATATATGCTTTTTCTAATTGTTTTTATAAATTTTTCAAATATATTTTTTTAGCTTTTTTAAAGCCTTATTTTTAATCCTCGCATAATGATGATAACTATGTTCACCATCACAAGCTATTTCGCGAAGACTATCCTCAAGAATGTAGAATCTCTCCACAACATCCCTCTCAAAAGGTTCTAATCTTTCTAAGGCATCATAGAGCCTTTTAACTTCCTCGTATGCTATTACTTCATCCTCTAAGGTGAAACTATACGCCAAAGCTACATTTGGGTTTATAGGATCTACGCTAGGGACTTCTCTATAGTGTTTTATCTTTCCTTTTAAAAGAGCTTTAAAATTAGTTTTAATAGAATTTATGCAGTAGCCATCAAAAGTATTGCTACCAAGGTTATAAAGCTTCACTGATTTTATAACAGAAAGATATCCCTGCTGCACCAGGTCCTCAAATTCATAAGAAGGTATGTGGTAAATCGAGGCTAACTTAATTATTAAAAACTTGTATCGTTCAATAATGTCCATCAAAGATTTTCTGTCTCCATTTTTTGCTTTTTCAACTAAAATTTCCAGTATAAACACCACCCTTTTCATTTCTTATATCTATTATACATATTTTTCTATAATTGTTAAATATTTTTTGAATTTTTTTTAATTATTTTAAAATTAATATTTTAAAAATAACAATACATAAAGAATAAGTTTTAAATAATAATGCCAATTAATGTAATTACATTAATTGGCATTATGTATGTTCATAAGTAAGTTGGTTCTAATCTGACACAAGCACCTTGTGTCAGATAACAAATGGCTCAAACCCTAGTGTTACAAAAAAATGTAAATTCCCATTTTTGCCTAATCTGACATATTGACTATTATTTAATTATTGTGTAATATAAAAATTGGGAATTCTATATTGCGACATGATGCCCTATAAAATCACCTTGAAAACATGATATATATAATTATATTTATCAAATTTAGTTATAATTTACTTAGTTGTTAATTTTCTAACGAAAGGATGATATAAAATGAAAACTGTAGAACCTATAAGAGAAATAAGGACCATCAGAATTATGAGGTCATATTTAAGAGATCAGAGTCTTCGCAATGAGCTGTTATTTATTCTTGGAATAAATGTTGGACTTCGAATAAGTGATATTTTAAAATTAACATTTGATGATGTCATGAACTTCAAGAACATGAGTGCCAAAGAATATGTAATTATCACAGAAAAGAAAACCTCAAAAACAAAAAAGTTTTACATAGGATCTATAGTAAGCAAATTAATTGAAGGATATGCGGCTACTTTAGAAGAAGTGCTACCAGATACGTATGTGTTTTGTAGTAAAAAATCAGAAAATAAACCAATTTCTCGTCAACATGCTTGGTATATATTAAATAATGCTGCTGAAATGATAGGTCTCGTTGAAAGGGACCATAATGGCAATATAATATCCGGAGAAATCGGCACCCACACCATGCGCAAAACTTTTGGTTACCATGCCTATACGAGTGGCACTACCATAGAGCTCTTAATGGAGATATTTAATCATTCATCCAAATTACAAACTTTAAAATATATAGGAATAACTGAAGATCAGAAAAAGGAAGTTTATTTGAGTAGCAATTTGGGGTAATTAAATCATCTCCTGCGGAGCTGCTCATCTTCTACGAAGATGCATTAACGACTTCAGAAGGAGATTTACCCCTTTGTAGACCTCTGGAGTAGATAACAATTCTCAATTGTTATCCTCCCACTGAAGTTCTCTATTTGTTAGGGCATTTAACTCCTACTTATAGAAGTGGGAGACTTTCCTTCTGAAATGTCGTTAAAAAATAGAGAATTATGTTATAATTTTCCTATATACTAAACGGTTGGCCTTAACGAATAAGAAAGGATGAGTAATATGATTCGTAAAGCTTCATTAAAGAAAACCAATGATGTGATCCAGTGGATTGTTAGCATTGCGTTGATAGGTATGGGTATTTACTACTTTTTTATCAGTAAGGATATGTTTAAAGAAATGGGTTGGCTTATTGTGTGGAGTGGTATTGGTATTTTGAATGCAGGGCGAATTATTGATTCCAAATATTTTGAAGATAATTTAAGTTGGAAAAATAATTGGCAAAACATTATACAGATGCCTATGTCTGCAGCGGTTGTTGTTTGTGAGATAAAAAGATTGTGGTTCTAAATTGATTTCTTAAATGATTTGCTAAAATGTAAGATATTCAGGGGAAATCTAATAAAAAGATAGAGAAGCAGGGCATTAGTCCTGCTTCTCTATCTTTTTCAAAATGCAATATGTTTTAACGACATTTCAGCACCGAAGGTGATGATTTAAGTAAGCAATATATCATACCAGTTAATTGGAAATCCTATTAAACTTAAATTTATTATTTCGTATTGATCTATTAACGCTTTTAAATTTATTAAAAAACTATCCCATTCACTTTTATTCTGTATACTATGTTTTATTACTAAAATGAAAGAAAATATTCTTTCGTTATCTATCTGGTAGTCCTTATAAATCTTAGGAATTACGGGCTTAATATTAAACTTTTTATTGTAAATTCTACTATAATGCGCACATACATTTCTAATATGAGATAATGACTTTAACCAGCCTGTAAGCATTGAATAATGCACGCCACACATTAACCCTATTGCTTTTTTATCCTCAACCTTTAAATTATTGAAAAACATTGAGAGAGTGCCAAATGTAGTAATCTCCATTACTACCCAAATTGGTACTTGTCCATTATATTTAATCTTATGATGTATTATAAATAACTCGTCTCTATTTCTATTAATTTCACTTTTTATCATGCTTACATATTTCTCATGAAAAGAAGCTTTAATGAAATTATTACTATCCAAATGTCCTAAAGCTCCATATTTATGTGCTATGTGATATGCAATATGTGTCCTAAATTCAATTTCTGTACTTTCTAATACACCAACTAACAAATTCCTAAGCTTTTTATCAAAGCAATAAGTATCATAGATGTCTTCTAGTGTAACATCATTTAAAAACGTATCATCAGCCTTAAATGTTAACATATAAGCACTTAATCTATAATAATTAACTCTGCTTAGTATATCCATTGCACTATTTTCATCATTAATAATAAGATTTCTGTTTTTCAATATCTTAATCTGTTCTTCAAAAGTTGTAGGGGTTTTGTTATAAATTATAATATCACTTTCCATTATATCACCCACAAATAAAATGTCCCACCTGGTGCGCATTGTAAAGAGGCGTGGTGGGTTCTATTAATAATAGTATATTCAAAAAATAAATAAATTACACCTTTATGTTTGTCTATATTCATTCATATCTGTTCATATAGTGAAATTAACATCTATATTCTATTGTTATCATACTTTTCCGCTTATATTCTCCTAATTGTTAATTTCACTATAAGTTAGCAAGCGCAGACGTGTGCCCTCACATCCGTAGAACTCCTCTGATGGCGACCAGACATATTTCAAATTCAATTTTTCATTGAACTTTGAATATTATAGAGGTATACTGTAAACAAAACTACGTAAACACAAGTAAACACACACGTATTATTGCATTTATGTTAAAATAATTGTAAACATTATTTAATTATAAGGAGGCCTGTAATGGCAGAAAATAACAACCCTTTTTCAGTAAGAATGGAATCAGATGATAAAGAGAAGCTCATGGAGCTCATTCAAGGAAGTGGCAAAAGTAGTAAAGAGTTTATGGGTATTCTCATGGGTGCTTACGAATTAAACAAGGTAAAAATTGATATACCAGAGGTAGCAGAGGACATTAATCACCTCGAAGCGTTAAGTAATCAGATCAATACTATATATGTGAATATGGCGAAACGAATACAAACTATAGATGAATCAAAGGCGCTACAGTTTAATAAAGATATGGAAATCTATAAGAGTAAAATAGAAAGTTTAAATGTTGAAAATGAAACATTAAAAATAAATAAAGAAGATATGGAAAACACATTGCAGGAGTTTTCTAATGCACGTGAAGAACTTAAAAAACAGGTAACTCAATTCAATGAAATCATGGGGAGCAATAAGGCTTTAATTCTAGAATATAAAAAGAAAAATGACACACTTGCAGGCCTTGTTACGGAATATAAAGGGTTTAAGAATGAAAATGAAACCATTAAAGCCTTACTTGCAGATAGTCAGGCAAGAAAAATAGATCTTGAGAATAAAATAATAGCTAAAGACATCGAAGTCGATACCCTAAAAACAAAACTGGAAGCTGCAGCTGTGAAAGCTCAAATGGAAGTAACGAGATTTTCAGAGTTAAAAGAATTTGAAAAGGAAAAAGCACTACTACAGCAAGAGAAGTTATTTAATAAAAATATGCAGGATCTTCAAGAGCAATCTAATAAGAAGATATTAGAATACCAGAAGCAGGCAGAAGATTATATAAGAGAGATGCAGAGACAAAGCCAAAATCAAAGTAAAAAAACAGAGTTAAATAAATAGAGTTGCAGTATTAACTAATTTCTTTATTATTGTTATACTATTATTTGAAAATATAATTGCTTAGTTAAATTTAACTAAATGCTTAACAACCTATATAAATCAACACTTCAAGTAAAAAAATGAATGTAATGCTTTAACGACATCTCAGAAGGAAAATCTCCAACTTCTATAAGTGGGAGTTACACACTATAACAAAGAAAAAACTTCAGTGGGAGTAAGGAAGGTGAATAATAATGAATGAAACTATAGTAGAATATTTACCACCACAAGTCACACTTGAAACAAATAGAACGATTTTGACTAAAACC
>NZ_CM143646.1:2382500-3833918 GCF_055080995.1 Clostridium sp. CM042 | reverse complement strand
AGGAGGCCACTGAAAAACTATAAAAAAAATCGTCATCGAATTAAAGATGGCGATTTTTTTTATGTAAAAGACTAAAAACAAAAAGGAATTTTAAAAGATATGTCGAATTAGTATAGTAGACTAAAATAAAAGGGGCTATACTATTATGCTAAAAGGACAATTGGAAATAAAAATAAATACATACCATAGCTTATATTCGTTAATTATTCCGGAAGATAACATTTTAAAGCAAATTAATGACCTTGTTGACTTTTCATTTGTTTATGATGAATTGGTGGTTAACTATAGTTCATCTATGGGTAGAGGTGCTATTAACCCCATAATGCTATTTAAATATTTACTTTTGAAAGTAATATATGAATTGTCTGATGAAGATGTTGTTGAAAGAACTCTTTATGATATGTCCTTTAAATATTTTCTAAATTTAGCCCCAGAAGAAACAAATTTAATAAACTCAAGTACATTAACTAAATTTAGAAAGCTTCGCCTTAAAGACATGAATTTATTGGATTTATTAATAAACAAGACTGTAGAACTTGCTATAAAAGAGGGAGTTTTAAAAAGTAAAGCAATAATAGTTGATGCTACGCATACCAAGTCACGTTATAACCAAAAGTCAGCAAGCGAAGAATTATTGAAACGTGCAAAAAACTTAAGAAAAACATTGTATGGAGTACATCCTGGTATTAAAGAAGAGTTACCTAATAAAGTTACAACTGGAGTACTTGAAGATATTCTTGAGTACTGCAAATTATTAATTGATAGCATAAACGAGAAGCCAGAAACTGCAGCAAATCCAGCTGTGAAAACTAAATTAAACTACTTAATGGAAGCTATTAATGATGACTTAGAAAATCTAAAACTATCAAAAGATGAGGATGCAAAAGTGGGGCATAAAACTGAAGATAGTTCTTTTTTTGGATATAAATCACACCTTGCTATGAGTGAAGAACGTTTAATTACAGCAGCTGTTATTACAACTGGCGAAAAAAGTGATGGAAAGGAGCTCATAGCCTTAATAGAAAAAAGCCGTGAGGCTGGTATAGATGTTAATGAAGTAATTGGAGATACAGCTTATTCTGAAAAGAAAAACTTAAAATATACAAAAGAAAATAAAATTGTATTAATTTCAAGACTAAATCCTGTAATTTCACAAGGAATGCGAAAAAAAGAAGATGAATTTGAGTTTAATAAAGATGCTGGTTTATTTGTATGTCCGGCAGGCCATATGGCTATTAAAAAAGCAAAACAGGGAAAGAAGAATGTTGGTAAAAATCAAGTGCTAACTTACTATTTTAATGTAGAAAAGTGTAAAAATTGTGTTCATAAAGATGGGTGCTATAAAGAAGGTGCTAAATCTAAAACTTATTCGGTTTCAATAAAGTCAAATACTCACAAAGATCAAATAGAGTTCGAAAAAAGTGAGTATTTTAAAAAACGTGCTAGAGAACGTTATATGATAGAGGCTAAAAACAGTGAACTTAAGCACCAGCATGGCTATGATGTAGCAACATCGTCAGGTTTAATTAGCATGCAAATGCAAGGTGCGTTATCAATCTTCACTGTGAATCTAAAGAGAATAATCAAGTTGAAAGGCATGAAATAAGGCTTTTTTAACTTAAATATAAAAATATAAAAAGAAAAAGCATGAAACATCCAAAAATATGGGTATTTCATGTTTTTTCTGTTCAAGCCTAAAAAACTTACTGAAAAGAGAGTGCTTTTTTCAGTGGCCTCTATTTTAGCCAAGGGTATTTGATATTCAGTTCTCTAGTGCTTTAACAATAGTACTGGAATGATTATATATTTGTTTTTGTTGACAAACATTTTTATTGTATTCCGTACTAACTCTATAAAAAATACCGCAAAATTCATTACTGAATAATACTATATTTTAATAAGTTATTTGGTTTTTCGTTTAGCTTTTATTAAAACTTCCATTTGTTTTATAAAAGCTTGTCATGATTTAGGTTATTAATTGGATAAATCAGTTTTTCGTAGAACTTAAATCATTTTTTTATTAGTCATTAAGTACTCTGTTCTCAACTATTTTCATTGTTGGTTGTGAGCGTGTGCCTATGAGTGATTATATAGGAAACAACTTGTGGAAGTGGCTGTGGGTAACATTTATACTCGATTGTAGAGAGAATTTGTTCTTAAATTATGACTATGCTTTATTCATTACTTCGCCAATTTAGTTAACATATTTGCCAACTCAATAAATTTATTTTGAAGATATTTATGGTATATAGGTTCAGATTGTTTCACTACTTCAATATGATCTATATTATTAATCTCGCCCAGGTAGTTCCAAACCCCTCTTTCAGTGGTAGCATTAGAGTCATAGCTAACTATTTTATCCTGAGAACCTTCATGAGGGCCAATAGCAGATATTACACTTACTATACCATCATTTCTCCACCAAGTCTTATCAACTTGTACTTCACCATAGGTCGAGTTGGTATATTGTCCCATAAAAATGGAGGCCTTTAAAAGTAGTGGGTTCATATTAATATTAGGTATTTGATGCTGTGTGAGTAACTCTTTATGCGTATCTACACAGGCTATAGAGAAATAGTAAATATCTTTTTGAACTTTAACCCAGCTATTTAATTCCTTAGAACCCTCTTGGGATAAGTCCCAAAGACTTAAATCTTTAGTTTCTTTCCAAATGTTACTATTAAAAACTCTTTTATAATAACTTTTATAGGATTCATCAGATTGTTTCTTTAATCCCCATTGATCCATTTTGAAATCAAAGCAAGGATTATCTGAATTTAATATTCCTGCATTACTAGCCATTGCAGCAAAAAAGTCATGGGCAAAAGGTTCAAGTTTACTTTGTTTATCATCTTCTTGGCTTCCATCATGAGGTGTTGCTATAGTAAGAATACTATCAATCCAATTTTTATTTCCTGTAAATAAAGGGCTAGTACTATCTTTATTGCAATTCATTTCATCTTTATCTCCGTTTTCTAACAATTGAGCTAAAACTCTAATGGTTTGACCACCCATGCTATGACCAATTAAATGAATCTTTTTAATACCATCTGCATCGCTAGTACCCCATTCAGTATAAACACCAGGATAAGTTCTACCAAAACGATCGTGACCAGCTTTTATAGAATGAGCATAACCATAATCTACAGTGCCGCCCTTTAAGTAAGCATACAATTCACAAGCTCTATCCCAATTGCTAGATATAGAACCTATAGTTGGAGTGTAAACAGTATAACCTTTCTTAGTTAAAAGGTTTTTTAAACTTTCTTTTCCACCCCAATAATTTACTCCAAAGAGTTCATCATTTCCCCAACCAAATAGACCGTGTACCATTACTATAGGATAGTTATTACTTAATTTTGATAAAGAACTAGCTTGTACCATTGTTGATGTAGAATTGGTTGTAGCAAAAGTATTGCCAGAAAACGTAAAAGCCATTATTCCAAATAATAATAATAGACATGAAAGGATTTTTTTTAGTGATTTTTTCATTTTTCCACTCCTTATTTTTATTCATATTTCTAACTAATTATAGCATAAATAAAGAATAAAAGTAAATTAATGTAAGCACACTATAGCTAATAAACCTTGGAAAATAATATAAATTTTATAATCGAATGCACAATCTGAGTATTATTTAATATGGGACTTTATTTATAATATGAATAAATTAACAGCTAGTGATAAGGAATATTTAGCTGAGAAATCCACATCCGTGTAACCCTTGGCAATATAGATTATTAACGTAGATTTTGGCATTATACTTCCTACCCAATAAATTCAACATATAACCATTTTTTCCTACAACATTTGTAAATTTAGGTAGATAAATCTCCACGGCAACATCAGAACTCCATTAACTATTATTAAATTTTAAATAATATCCACTTGCAAGTACCTAACTCATATTTTATCTCATATAGCTTATCAGCTCCATTAACTACACTTTGGCACGTATACACTAGCATATTATTACCCGCAAGCTTTTCTTTTTCTGCACTAATCACTTTATCGATTTTTATAACTGAAATACTTTCATCTTTATTTGCTATTTTAAATTTTACTGGGTTTATATTCCCCTCTATATCAGTCCAAGCTACTATTCGAATAGGCTTTGCTACAACTTTCATACTATCCTCTCCAAAACATACGTTCTCTATATTATATAATTTTTTACTCTGAAATTGTACGAGGTAATGTTTTCCTTTAAAATTTAATTCTACTCTAAAATATAAAAAGGCCTAGCAATTACGCTAGACTTAAAAGCAGTAAAATAGCACCTAGTTTTTAAAAGTTGAGTTACAATATGGATGTGCCAACTGACCATTTTCAACTACTCCTATGCCCCCATCCTCTATTCTTATCTTATGATCAATTGTTATGGAGTTTTTATGTAAATAGCCACCACAAATAGCACACCTTGGTGCTGATTTTAGAGCTTCTAATATAAATACATTCGATTTTCTTCCATCAGAAAATCTACTAGTTGATACTTCCTCTAATGTCATCATTGATTTAGATAGATAGTTAAATTCATCTGATTTAACTAAGATTTTCATTGTTTCTTCAATACCGTGATTATCTATAAGCAATTCCATAATTGCTATGTAATATCTAGTAATATACTTATGTCCTATAGTTGATTGTCTATATCTCCTGACTATAATTTGAACAAGATATTCGTAATGGACCATAATTTCTTCAAATTTACTTCTTATTTTAGTAAAATCATTATATTTATCTTTCTCTTCTAAATATTTAACTAATCCTAAAATTGCATAATATGATGCAATCTTATGTATCCCTTTCATGCTATAGAAATATATTACTGGATGAAGTCCTAGTGAGGATGGATGCATCGAATTTACACGTCTTACAATTTTACGACATTGCGTTAAAAAATTCAGTGTTTTACTTCCTGTCTCATCAACTTCAACTACATCATTTTCTTTTAATCCATTGGCAATATTTATAGTTTCTAAAATTAAAGGCTGTCCTTGGTCTGATAACCATGCTCCACCAATCGGCAACTCTAATGTTTTTATTGGTGTTTTATATTCTGGTAAAAATAGTATTTCGTTTATTTCTTTTGCTATTTTATATATTTCTCTTTGAATACCTTCTGTAAATTTAGACCAATAGTTATGTCCTTTCCCACTTCTAATTATTGCTCTAGCTGCTAACCCATTAGCAGATGCTCTAGCCTTTATAAGTTTTATTTCTGTTTTACTAATAGGAGTTCCCTGCTGATTAATTCTAAAAAAAGATTCTTCTGCTTTTTGAGAATTGCCTTCAACCCACTGCAATTGAATTGCTAAAGAACCTAGACTTTTTGCACGTTTATTTTTTTCCTCATCAATTGAAGGATTACGAACAATGCTTTTCAGTTCTGCATAACTTCCAATACTACTATTTATTAGTTCTCTAGTCTTATTTGCAGACTTTAATTGTTCAGGTGGTATTTCGTTATCAAAAAAATTTCTAGAAATAATATTATCACCATAATCATCATTAATCCATGCAGCTAAAGCACTAACTCTATGAGATCCATCAATAACAAAAATATGATTTGCCATACTTTTCCATAATATTATACTTGGAATTAATTCTCCTTCTATGAAGCTTGATACAAGCTGATAAATCTTTTCGGGTGACCATTCATTAGTTTCTCTTTGAAAATCAGGCTTCTTAATTGCCGAGTAAAGAAATGAATTGTAGTCCAAATCAGTTACTGACATTGTTAATATATTTCTATTTACCGCTACGCCGCTTTCATCACTAATATCAAAATCTTCCCTAGGTATTAATGCATCTAAAATTACTTTATCGTTCATAATAAAAATCTCCTTTATTACATATTTTTAAACATAATTAAATTAGTTTCTTCTTATGCTTACATCCATTATAAATTTATACACATTTCTATTATTCAACATTTTTTTATGAATTCCTTCCAAAAAAAAGCATATATATCTATAAAGCGTATAAATAAATACATTATATTTTATCATAATTTGCTTCTTAAAATCATTTAAAAAAATAAAAAAGGTCTAAAGCTAGATTTCTCTAACTTTAGACCTTAAAATTATTCTATGCTGCTATTAGATAAGAAGACTACTCAACTTCTCCTTTTAATTTTCTGTTTTTAATTTTCTGTTTTTAAAATCCTCTATATCTTCTTTAAAGAATAAACTTTCTCTACTCAGTACCTTAATAGGTATTAACTTTTTTTCGCTTACTAACTGGCTTAAGTATTGTCTTGAGCAACCCATTATTTCTCTAGCTTCAAATGTAGTTAAAACCTCCGAAGCTAAAAATTTAACTAATTCTTCTTTTGAGCTGAAATTGTACATATGGCCACCTCTCTCTTATTTTAGAATTACCGCCTTTACCGCTAAGTATAAGAATGCAATCAATCCAATTAAAGATAAAACCTTTAATGTTAATTCAAAGTATAAATTATTTTTCATATTGCTTTTGAAGGAAACCTTTGTTATTATTATTTGGTAAGGAGTTAGTTTTTATCCTAACCCCTTTGGTGTTACTTTAATATTTTTAGTAGTATGTAAATCCAACCTACTAAGGATATTAACTTAATTTGAGCTTTTCGACTATGTCCAGTAGTTCGATTAGCTCTTTTACTTTTTGTTTAGTTTCCTTCATTTCCTCACTGAGCTAGTCACAACACTTAATGCCAAAAGAGAAGATGTTGAAAAAATAACTAATAAATCTCCATCATTATCATCAAAGCTATCAACTTGAATTGCAACCTTGAATTGTCTTGTTCTAAAGCTACCTTCTTCGATTGCGGGCATGTCTAAATCCACTATTAAATACTCTGTTTCTGTGTCTATCCCCGTTAATTGCATCTCACCAATTTTCTTAATGTAATCTATAGCACTTTCTGACACGATTTGGTCAGCGTTGAATGAAGTAGACCATTCATAGCCTGTAATTGATTGACTAGCACTAGATTGATTTATATATCTCTTAGACGCCGTTTGTGCGGATGGACTTTCATTTAATTCTGTAAATCCTGTTCCTAAGAACTAGAAATCCTTTTCAACCATTAAATAATTCGCTTGGATTTTGCGTTTCCTCACAGCCATAATTTTTATTCCTCCATTTTTTTATAATATTTTAATCTGAGTTCTATTTGATATCTTGCTTTATCCACCTCAACCTGAAAAGTATATCCAGGACTTAATACTTTAATCTCTTGGCTTTCATATCCACTTCCCAATATGGGTAAATTGCTATTATTATTTTCTTTTTCAATCCAATTTGCAAAATCTTCATAAAATCCGCAGTTGGATATATTCTGCAGAACATCAGCACCATAAGGCTCCCTGGATGCAAAAATAAATTGTAATTGCCTTATACTATCGCCATTTATATATTTTTTAATTACTGGATCCACAGGAACTTCTTCTATAGAATAAACAGTTGAATTTTCTTCCAAACAATCAACATTTACTTTTACAAGTCCATGTACCCCTTCAAATTCTTGCAGATAAGGACAATTTCTTATAAAATTTCTAACTGCCTCTATAATCATACGTGCCCTCCTACAAAACTAGCTATAGTATTAACTATCCCAGTTCCTTTTGCACTCCACATACGGGGTGCCCATTGTTTGCCCCTAATGCCTTCCATTGATGTACCTTGATTTCCATTACCAGCATTGCCATAATACTGTTGTTTGGCATATGGCGCATTATAAGTTACATTATTTTGATTAATTTGAACCATCATATCTTTTAGTGTACCAGTTAAAAATGGTGTATAGTTGTTCATTTGCTTAGCACATTCCTTAGTGAATGAATCTTACTTGTGCTTCGCCATTTTTTTGTAATTTTCTTTGTGCCATGATTCTTAAAAATGAATTCATTTGGATTCGTACAGTTGCACCCATTACTTTCCCTCCACTTCCCAATATCCACTTAATTCTCTAACTGACATTAAATTTACTACATCATCAAAGTTATTTTCTAGGTCAGCAATGGAATTAGGTTTAACACCTGTAATTTCAAAATCAATTTCACCTTTTACAATCTTATCCACCATAGATAAAGTAAAATAATTTATTCTATCCTCGGCAGATAATTTTCTGAACCTTTTAGGAGAAATATAATTGTCACCTTTTTAACATTTGTTTCTTTGCAGAATCTTTTAACTGATTCATCGTGGACTCTTGAAATTTCTGTGTCTACAAGTCTACTAGCATTATAAGCACTAGTATTATTTGTTTTTTCAATATATTTCTTAATTTGATTAACATTAACTTTGCCATTCAAAAGATCATTAACTTGTTTATGAAGGTGTTTAGCAACATCCTCTTCATTGATCCAAACTCTGCTATTAAAATGCTTTTCCTTAAAATTATTTCCCATAATACCCTTAACATCTTTAAGTCCAATATTATAACTATAGAAATTAAATGTTTTATTTACGGTATTGGTTAACATATCCTTTATAACTCTATTTTGTGTATTTCCTTGTCCTTGTGCTCCACTAGAACAAGCCTCTACCTGTATCCTTGGAAATAAAGCCTTCTGGAACTTGTGCTAACATTTGTGCTGTACCTAAATCATCGGGAATATTAGGTGTATAAAGTGCAATTATGTTTTTATGAGCTTTTTCTTCAAGTTCACACTTATTTTCTAACGCTATTAATTTTGACCTTAAAGCTATGCCACTTAGATTACTAACCATGCCCTCATTGCGGTTTATATGGCAAGATATTTGGTACATTGTATCTACATATCTATCAAGTGTATTTTGAATAAAAGTATCGTTAATATTTTTTATTAACCATTGGATGGTACTGTCTTTATCTTTGGCATTTAATATACCTAGCCTTTTCATTTCAGGAATGTCCTCTTTATTAATTTCACAACCTGTGAATACCATATAAGCACTTCTAAAATCACTTATTTCATTTCCAATATCACTAAAATTAGTTTCAAAGGTATCTTAAACCTTTGATATCGTTATATAAACTATCGTGATATTCTTCTAATGTTAGTTTTCCAACCGAAACCGGAACTTCTCTAAATATGTTTTCTGTAGGCTTTGCAATTTTATTAAACTTACTATCAAAGTGATAAATATAGGAATCCGTATAAATATCTATATACTGTATTGTAGAATCAAAATCATTTTTAAACGCATGAATAAAAAATAAAACCTTACCTGAGCTATCTGTTAACAACTTTACCATTTCTTTTAACTGCTTTCTGACTTGCATATTTAACATCATCAGAATATCTCTTCCATTTTTTTATCCTGGCATCATCAGGCCTACAGTTATCATATTTTCTACCTCTCATTGGAGATGCTGAAGATATAGCTTCAATGAAAGTTCCATTAGTTAATTCTAATTGAGTACTATTACAAACATATCGTTTGTCTCTATCATCAAGGAGCTTTCCAAAAGCCTTATCGATATAATCATTATTTAAGAATGTATTTTTAATATCCTTAGTAAACTTTTCAGCCGTGGACCCTATATCGCTACAAAGTAAAGAATATTTTTTAAACTTATAGCAATGACACCAAACAGTAGTAGCAAATGTTCCAAAAGCACTTTTACCAGTTCCTCGGGGCAATATCCATCCTCTTTGTTCCGGTCCAGTACCGATAATAGATTCCTGAATGTCTTTCCATATTTCTCTATGTATATTTGCTATAGGAGCTGCAGCATTATCTTCTTTAACTAAAAATACATCTTGTAAAAAATATAGGCAGAAAAATTCAAGCGATTTCTTTCCTACGGACCATGCAAGGCCATGATACCCAAATAAATTATTAATATTTCGGTGCATTATATCTTATGCCTGAGTGCCGCTAGGATATAACTTTTTTAAATACTTATATAATAATTGTCTGTTAACTTTATGCTCGTCTGCTACTATCTCGTCCAATTAAATCGCCTATCTTTTATAATCTTTACTACTGGAAGACCTGTCATAGCAAGGTCATCTCTAATTTTTAAGAATTCATGTTCAAACCATGAGTCATACATACTGCCATGAAATTCATCGTTATATCCTCCTCTTTTTAAATCACTTAATTCAATTTCTATTTTTATATTAAGCGCAAGGTCAACTATATATGCTGTGGTATATCCTACTTTTCTCCCATGCCAGCTACAAAGCTCCTTGGTAGTTAAATATCTAAGTTGCATCTCATTCAATGCAAACCCTAAAGCCTTTTCTATTGTTGGGATTAATTTTATATCTATTATTGCTCTCACCTCGACTTGAAAAAATATTGTAGAAATTGTAGAGCAAAGTATTGAAGAGCAGCTGCAGGATAAGAGCAAAGAAAATGAGGGCCTATATAAGTTAAAAGCTGAATTGATGGAAAAACAATCTGAATTAATGGAACTTGAACATAAGATTAATTCTACTAAAAATAAGCCAAGGGAAACATTAGAAAGTGATATAAGAACAAAAGAATCTAACATAAGACATTTGAATGTTGTTATAGAGGAGTTTAAGGAATCTATCCATAGGAAGAAAAGCAGAGTAGATAGTGAGCTTCAATATAAAAGGTCCAGCTTGTTACAAAAATATAAAGATATAAAAGAATCAAAATTTGAACTTGATGAGTATAGTTGCAAGTGTCCAACCTGCATGAGAAAATTCGAAACTGATGGTATAGAGATTAAGAGGATAGAGTTAGAAGACAATTTCAATGTAGAAAAAGCCAAAAGAACAGAAAGAAATGTTGCTGAAGGTATAGCAACTAATGAAGAGATAAAAAAGATTAACTTAGAAGTTTAATAAGGGGCATCATCTTCACCTTTTTCAGTAACTATTTCAGCATCAACTACTGGCGCTTTATCTGCTGGAATATCTACAAATTCCTCATTAGCTTCATTTTTTATCTCTTCTTCAACATCCTGTTTTATATTGATTATTTTATCTTCATCAATTCCAAGCTCTTCTTTAGCATATAGGGCTCCTACTTCTGTAGGGAATGCCTCTCTTAAGGCTTGGACTAATGCAACTTTTCTAATCATTGTACTGGGTTTGTTATTCCATCAAGTTATATTTCAGCAATTGAAAGAAATAAAAAAACCAATCCGTCTATCGTTGTTTTAGAAAAAATAACTACTGCCCTAAAAGTCAGTGTTTCAGATGTTCTTGCAAGCCCAGAAAATTCGTATTCTATAGAATTACTTACAGCTATACAAAATGCTTACTCTGAAAAAGATAACTATTCAACAAGTAATATACTTTTATTAGATTTTCTTTCTAAGGAATTAAACATAGAAAGTGATGAATTATTTGAAGTTTATAATAATAAATCAACCGATCTGCCACTAGAAACTCAATCTATACTTTTAAATCATTTGAAAACTTTAGCTCCTAAAACCTATACAAATTTTACAAACCAGAACACGGTTGTGGTTAAAGAGCCAGAAGGCGTATATAATATTGACGAAGATATGAAAGCTATCATTGAAGCATTAAAAAATGCCTCACCAAGTAAAAAAGCAAAAGTTCTTAAAATGATAAAACTATTTGATGACGAAAAATAGCTTTAAGGAGCTGTAATTATTATGGAAGGTTCAGTAAGAAAAATAGGTGACAATTGGTTTTATTGTTTTGATGTAGGAAAAGTGGATGGGAAAAGAAAAAGGATTGAAAGAAAAGGTGGCAAAACAAAAAAAGAAGCCGTCGCGGCTCTAAGAAAAGCTATTATAGATTTTGAAAAATGTGGATCTGTAGTTGAGGAAAGCAATTTAAGTGTTAGTGATTATTTTGATTACTGGTATAAAGAATATGCATTAATCAATTGCAAATACAATACGCAAATTGGCTACAAAAGCATAATTAATAATTATATCAAACCCATTCTAGGGGTATATAAATTAAAAGCCATTACACCAGGAGTATTGCAAGAATTTTTGAATAAAAAATATATCAATGGTTTTAGTAAAAATACACTTTCTGGATTTTATGGGGTCCTTTCGGGGGCTTTTAGATCTGCTGTGTATCCTTATAAATTTATTAAAGAAAATCCTATGACCTATGTCCATATGCCTAAAATGCAAAATACTAAAAAAAATAAAGAAGAACTTAAAGTTATCTCTATAGAAGATTATAAGAGAATAATTAAAAGGTTCCCTGAGGGTAGCAACTTTTATATACCAATACAAATATCTTTTTACACCGGGTTAAGAGCAGCTGAAACATGTGGTATGACATGGGATTGTGTAGATTCAGAAAATATGAAAATTACAGTAGATAAAATTATACTTAAAGAGGGTGTTTGGTGCTTTGGTACTCCAAAGACTGAAAGCTCAGAACGAACTATTGAAATGGGAAAAACTTTAACTGATATTTTAAAAAGGCATAAAGAAACCCAAGAAAAAAACAAATTGAAGTATGGCATCCATTACGCTAACGAAACTTACGTTTACAAAGAGCGTAACAGAACCTATACAAATGTTGACCTTTTATCCACCAGAGAAAATGGTGAACTTATTTCAACTGAAAGCCTAAAATATTTAAGTCGAATAGTTAATTATGAACTAGGGATTAAATTTAGTTTTCATTCATTTCGTCACACTCATGCAACTATGTTTTTAGAGTCTGATTCCGACTATAAAGTTATCCAAGCTAGGCTAGGTCATAGTAAATTAGCAACAACTATGGACACCTATTCTCACGTTACAAAAAAATGAAACAATCGTCTATTACTAAATTTGAAAAGCATCTTTCCGACATACTTGAATAGCCGTCGGAAAAATGTCGGAAACCTTTCAATTAATAGAATGATATCGTTTGGAAAACCTAGTTATGCCTTCACTATATCTACAATAGTTTCTATATGAGGAGTGTGAGGAAACATATCCATTAATATTACCTTTTGCACCTTATATCCTCTATTGATCATTTCCTTAAGATCAACTACTAGACTTTTAGGGTTACAAGAAACATAAACTATGTGCTTCGCATCAAATTTTATTACATAATCTAATGCTGTAGGATGGACTCCAGCTCTTGGAGGGTCTAGAATAATGCTATCTGGTTTATCTTTTACCTCTTTAATAACCTTTGCTATATCCCCTGCTATAAACTCACAATTGTCTAATTTATTAATTCTTGCATTTTCATTTGCAGCAGCAACTGCTTCTTCTATTAATTCAATTCCCAAAACTTTTTTTGCTTTAGCCGCAACAATTTGTCCTATAGTTCCCGTTCCACAATATAAATCAAATACTACCTTTGATTCTGCTTCACCTAAAAAATCTCTAACTAAGCTATAAAGCTTTTCTGCTCCTTTTGTATTTGTTTGAAAAAAAGCAAAAGGATTAATTTTGAACTTAAGATCTAATAATTCTTCCATAATGTATTCTCTTCCATACAATGTTTCAGTTTTATCAGCTTGAACTATATCTGATAATGAGTCATTAAATGTATGTATTATTCCTGTAATGATTCCATCACATTTTAATTCCTTAAGCATATTAGTTATTTCACTAAAATCAAAATCTACTTGAGATGTAGTTACTATATTTACTAATATTTCACCAGTATTTTGGGCCTTTCGAATAACTAAGTTTCTTAAATATCCCTCACGCTCCATTACATTATAGTGTGTCAATTTTAACCCTTTAAAATAGTTTAATACTAGTTTCAGAATTTCTCTAAAATCCACATCTACTATTCTACAGTCATCAACAGTAACTATACTAAAGCTTCTTCCTTTGGTATGCATACCTAGAGTTAATTCTTCACCCTTTCGAAAGTCACCAAATGTAAATTCCATCTTATTTCTATATTCGAACTGTTCAGGACTCTTTACTATACCTAGAAACTCAAAATCTTTTATTTCTGCTTGTTCAAATAACTTTAACACCTGTTGTTTTTTAAATTCTAATTGTTTTTCATAAGAAAGAAATTGATGGCTACATCCTCCACATAAATCTGTAATCTTGCAAAGAGGCTCAATTTTATAGTCTACATCCTCAAGTATTTTTACAAGCTTTGCTTCTACTACATCTTGTTTCTTTTTTGCTACTTTAGCAATTACCTTTTGCCCTGGCAATGTATTTTTTATCAAAACTTTTTCACCTTCGTAAAATGCTATGCCCTGTGCTGGAAATTCTAAGTTTTCTATATAAAATTCATACTCTTTTCTTTTTTGCATATTGTTTTCTCAAACTCCTATCTTTTTGTAATAATTAGTCCAGATACTTTCTTACCAAATGTGGCAGACGTTTTTCCACTTTCCATAATGCTCATGTATAATACCATAACAACCATAAAGATTATAAATGACATTTGGAACTTTTGAGCTACAGCATATCCTGCTAATTTAATCACACCATCTATCACAAATACTCCTACTGTTGATATCGCTCCTATAACTATCAAATCTATAAGGCTAGCTGTAAAAGCATCTACAAAAGTCGGTTTTTTAGCTTTAACCTCATTTGAATTTACATTTTCCTTTATACCGTTTTTTTCTAACATTTTAAATCCTCCCCATATTATATTATTTTCATAACGTTTATTTTGTTAATTTCGCATTGGGAGAAATATTTATAATTTTTTAATCCCATCTATACATAATACGTATATATTCCATATAAATCAATAGGCTATTAAGGCATATTCAAATAAATAACAAATTAATATGTACGCCTATTTTGATTATTGCTTAAATTAAATCATCTCCTTTGATGCTGCAATATAGACAATTTCCGCTGTATCCCTTTACAATATATTTGAAATCGTATATATTTATAGTAATAGTATATATTTGCTTTTAATAATAAAATTAGGTAGGTGATGTATGATTACTAAAATTATTCTTCTATGTATGGCTGGTTTTTTAGCATCCTTTGTAGATTCCATAGCAGGTGGTGGTGGTTTAATAAGCGTCCCAGCCTTTATGCTTGCAGGTCTGCCACCTCACATGGTGCTTGGTACTAACAAATTCAGTGCCACTGCTGGTTCTTTTACTAGTTCTCTCGGATTTATAAAATCAGGTAAGGCTGATTTTAAACTTTTAAAATATCTTATTCCCTTTACATTCATAGGTGCAATGTTAGGTGTTAGAACAGTACTAAATATAGACCAAAAATTTCTAAATGCGTTGGTATTAATTCTTATCTTATTTATCGGAATTTATACTCTTTTTTCTAAGTCTTTAGGACTTGAAGATAAATTTCAAGGACTTACTAAAAAAAATGTTACATACGGTATAATCCTTGCTCTCTCTCTAGGTTTTTATGATGGTTTTTTCGGTCCTGGAACTGGTTCTTTTTTAGTATTTGGATTTATAAGTATCTTCGGGTTTAACTTTGTAGTATCTTCTGCTAATGCCCGCATTTTAAACTTTATAAGCAATATTACAGCGCTAGTTTTATTTGCTCTAAGTGGCAAAATAAATTACATGATAGGAGTACCTGTTGCGGTATCTATGATTTTAGGGGCTAAAGTGGGTACAACCGTTGCATTAAATAAGGGTTCAAAACTTATAAAACCTATATTTGTAACCATGTCTTTAGCTGTTGCCGTGAAAATGCTTATAAGCATTTTTTAATAGTCTTAAATTATGAAAAAAAGCAGATGATTTATTTCATCTGCTTTTTATATTAGTTCAATTTTCCAATATCTGTTCTATAGTACATTCCATCAAACTGAATTTTTTTCATATCGGCATAAGCTATTGCCCTTGCTTTTACTAATGTTTCACCAAACCCTGTTATTCCTAAAACTCTTCCACCATTTGTCTTCATAATACCATCTTCATGCGTTGCACCTGCTAGGAATAACTTACCTTCTAATTTACCTGCCTCACTTATTTCAAATCCTGTATTATAAATACCTGGATAACCTTTTGATGCAGCAATTAGGCAGCAAGAATATCCTTCATTCCATTCCAAATTAAAGTTCCCAAGTGATCCATTTATAGCGCTAATTATAAGCTCTGTAAAATCACTTTTCATAAGTGGAAGAACCGCTTGCGTTTCAGGGTCTCCAAATCTTACATTATATTCAAGTAAATATACACCCTTTTTCGTTATCATTATTCCAAAAAATATTATGCCCGTATAATCCATTTCTTCCTCTTGAATTCCTTTAAGAGTAGGCCTTAATATATTTTCATAAAATTCATCTAATACCTCTTTATTACAATATGGATTTGGTGCTATAGCTCCCATACCTCCTGTATTAGGTCCATTACCCGCGTCAAATATTTGTTTATGATCTTTTGAAGATACAAAAGGAATTATAACTTTTCCATCTGTTATAGAGAGTATAGATGATTCTACGCCTTCTAAAAACTCTTCAATTATAATTTTCTTTCCGCTACCTTTAAATATATCTAATACCATAAAATCATTTATGCTTTTCTCAGCCTCAGTAAAATCATTACATATAATAACTCCTTTACCTGCTGCCAAGCCATCTGCTTTAATTACTATAGGATACTTACAATTTTTCAAATACTCGGTAGCTTCATTTTCATTTTCAAAAACTTCATATGCAGCTGTTTTTATGCCATATTTCTTCATAAATTCTTTAGAATAAGCTTTACTTCCTTCAAGCTTTGCCGCTTTTTCACTAGGTCCCAATATCTTAAGTCCATTTTCTTTAAACTTATCTACTATGCCTTGTACAAGCCATTCCTCTGATCCAACTATTGTGATATCTATCTTATTTTTTATAGCAAATGCTAAAAGTTCATCCATTTGCCTAATATTAATATTCTCGCACTTATTTTCTCTACAGGTGCCCCCATTACCAGGAGCACAGTACACCTTTTCGACCTTAGAATTTTCTGCAACCTTTGACACTAAAGCATGCTCGCGTCCTCCAGAACCAATAACTAATACCTTCATATATTCATCTCCTAATGTTTGAAATGTCGAGTTCCAGTAAACACCATAGAAATTCCATTTTCATTACATGCATCTATTGATTGAGCATCTTTAATAGAACCACCTGGTTGAATAATGGCTTTTATGTTATATTTTGCAGCTAGCTCCACAACATCCCCAAATGGGAAAAATGCATCTGATGCGAGTATAGTAGCATCTACTGCTCTTTCTAATGATTGCTCTGCTGCCCATATTCTATTTACCTGACCTGCACCAATTCCCTTAGTCTTTCCGTCTTTAACTACTACAATAGCATTTGATTTAACATATTTAACTACTTTCATGCCAAATATCAAATCTTTCATTTCTGCCTCAGTTGGTATTTTTTTCGTAACCACTTTTATATCGCCACATAATTTATCATCTGAACTTTGTACTAATATTCCACCATCAACATTAACTATATTAATTTTGCCTTCTGCTTTACTTAAACATTTTATAATTCTTAAATTCTTCTTGCCTTTTAAGACTAGTAACGCATCGTCGTCAAACTCTGGTGCAATAACCACCTCTAAAAATATCTTTATAAGTTCCTCTGCAGTTTCTTTGTCTACCTTTTTGTTAAAAGCAACAATGCCTCCAAAAATAGACATTGGATCGCATTCATATGCCTTTTTATATGTATCGAGTACACTATCCCCTACTGCTACTCCACAAGGTGTATTATGCTTTAACGCGCAACAAGCAATTTCATCAAATTCGCATACTACCTTCCATGCAATGTCCATGTCCTTTATATTATTATAAGATAATTCCTTGCCATTAAATTGCTGAAAATCCTTCATTGCTCCATTTCCGGCAGACGTTACATAATAAGCTGCGCTTTGATGAGGATTTTCACCATATCTTAAATCCATTTGTTTTTTATAAGAAACAGACAAATAATCTGGGTATGAATCCTCCCCCAGTAAGAAATTACTTATTGCTGCATCGTAAGCTGATATTAAATTGAACACTTTACCTGCTAGATATTTTCTAGTTTTGAAATCCACTTCTTCTTTAGCATCCATTTTCTTTATAATGTTTTCATAATCTGTTGTGTCACTGAGTACAATAACATCCTTAAAGTTTTTAGCTGCTGCCCTTAGCATAGTTGGTCCACCGATATCAATAAACTCAACTTTCTCCTGGAAATTTATATCTTCGCATACTTTATCAAAGAAAGGATAAAGATTAACTACTACCATATCAATAGGTTTTATTCCTTTAGCTTTGATAGTTGCCATGTGTTCCTTATTATCTCTCACTGCTAGTATTCCACTATGAATAACTGGATGTAATGTTTTAACTCTTCCATCTAATATCTCTTCAAATCCGGTAACATCAGAAATTTCGGAAACTTTTATACCATTTTCTTTTAAATACTTAAAAGTTCCACCTGTAGATACAATCTCTACTCCATTGTTTTGAAGGGATGTTGCAAGGCATAAAATATTTTCTTTATCAAACACACTTATTAGTGCTGTTTTAATCATTATTACTCCACCTTTCCAATAGCTAATACTTTTCTTCCTTTAATTTTTATTTCTTTCTCACTTATTAATTTAATAGCTTCGGGTAGTGCTTTATGTTCCTCATTTAAAACCCTTAGTTGCAAATCTTTTGCTGTATCTTGACTGTAAACATCGACAACCTTTTGAATTATAATTGGTCCTGAGTCTGTACCTTCATCTACGAAGTGGACAGTACATCCTGAAACTTTAACACCGTATTCTATAGCTTTCTCATGAACTTTCATACCGTACATTCCATCTCCGCAAAAAGATGGAATAAGGGCTGGATGAATATTAATGATTTTATTTTTGAATACACAAAGAAGTTCCCCTTGAAGTATAGATAAAAATCCAGCTAGCACTATTAAATCTACTTTTCCGTCGACAATTCTTAATATCTCACCTGAAATCCCGGTGCCTAATTGTTTTCTATCTAATATGTATGTTTTTATATTTTTAGATTTTGCTCTATCTATGCCATATGCATCTTTCTTATCACTAATTACTGCTTCTATTAAGCAGTTTAAGTATCCACTTTCTATATTATCTATTATAGCTTGAAGATTGCTTCCGCTTCCTGATATCAGTACGGCTATTTTAAGCAAACCCCTGCACCTCCAGCCTCAACATGACCAATTTTATATGCTCTATCCCCTAAATCATTAATGGTCTTTATAACTTTTAAAGTATCCTTATCTTCAACACATAATACGTATCCTATTCCCATATTATATGTATTAAACATATGTTCCTGCGTTACACCGAGCGAAATAAGATGTTTAAAAATATCTGGAGTGTTAAAACTATTTTTATCTATCACTGCTGTGAATTTTTCATTAAACATTCTAGGTATATTTTCATAAAAACCGCCACCTGTTATATGTGCCATGCCCTTTATATCAAATTTCTCCAGAAGACTTAATATAGTTTTTACATATATTTTTGTTGGGGTCAAAAGTGTCTTCCCAATCTTTTCACCATTAAAATCTTCATCCAAATCTGCTATTAATTTCCTAACTAAGGAATATCCATTGCTATGAAGACCTGTTGACTCAATTCCTATAAGTGAATAACCATCTTGGATAGCAGAACCATCAATAATCTTGTGCTTATCCACTATACCAACAGTAAACCCTGCCATATCATATTCCCCGTCTCTATAGAACCCTGGCATTTCCGCAGTTTCACCACCTATAAGTGCACAGCCCGACTTAATACATCCGTCAGATACACCTTTTACCAGTTGTGATGATACTTTCGAATCCAATTTACCACAAGCTATATAGTCTAAAAAGAAAAGTGGTTTTGCACCATGGCAAAGGACATCATTTACACACATAGCAACGCAATCAATTCCTACAGTGTCATATTTTTTCATTCTAAATGCAATATCAAGTTTTGTACCTACTCCATCAGTACCCGAAACTAAAATAGGATTTTTATAACCCTCGCCTATTTCGAACATACCAGCAAAACTTCCTAAATGATTTAAAACACCTTTTGTAAATGTGCTTGCCGCATATTCTTTTATAAGCTTTACTGACTTGTATCCTTCTTCAATATTAACTCCTGCATCTTTATAAGTTATCATGGATCTCCCCTACCTTTCTAATCTTTCTTTTTCATTTTCATATGGAGCTGATACTGGATATGTACCATTAAAACACCCTAAGCAAAACTCAGTATGACCAAGGGATTTTAATAATCCTTCTATGCTTAGATATCCTAAACTATCTGCACCTATTTCTTGTCTAATTTCGTCTACGGAAGTATTCGCCCCAATTAAATCTTTTCTGTAAGGTGTATCTATTCCAAAATAACATGGATATTTTACTACTGGTGAGCAAACCCTAAAATGAACTTCTTTTGCTCCAGCTTTTTTTAATATTTCAACTAATCTTTTGCTTGTGGTTCCTCGAACTATTGAATCATCTATTAGAATAACTCTTTTACCTTCTACATTTATTTTTAATGCATTTAGTTTTACAGACACTGCTCTTTCCCGAATTTCTTGAGTTGGACTTATAAAGGTTCTACCCACATATCTGTTTTTTATAAGACCCATTCCAAAAGGTATTCCAGATATCTTAGAATATCCTATTGCTGCAGCCATACCTGAATCTGGAACCCCTATAACCATATCCGCAACCACTGGTGATTCTTTAAATAACTGTTCTCCAGCTGCCACTCTTGAGGCGTACACATTAATCCCATCAATGGTACTGTCTGGTCTTGCAAAATATATATATTCAAATGAACAAGTTGCATTTTTAGTTTTTTCTGCAAAATTAATGGATGTAAGTCCATTTTTATCTATTATTACTATCTCACCAGGCTTTACATCTCTTAAAAAGTCTGCACCAACTGCATCTAGTGCACAACTTTCAGATGCAAGAATATAACTATTGCCTATTGTACCGATGCAAAGAGGTCTAATACCATTTTGATCTCTAACTCCTATTAACTTTTCCTTTGTAAGCATTACTATTGCATAAGACCCTTTAATAGCCTGTATTGCATCAACTACAGCCTTTTCAATGCCTTTTTTTGCGCCTCTAGCAATTAGGTTTAATATAACTTCTGAATCTATGGATGTTTGAAACATATATCCACAGTCCTCTAGTAATTCTCTTACGACATCTTCATTCACTAAATTACCATTATGTGCTATTGCTATGTCTCCTAGACTAAATTTACTTAAAAGTGGCTGTGCATTTTTTACTTCGCTGCCTCCTGTTGTGGAATATCTAACATGCCCTATAGCAGCATGACCCTTCATTAGTTTAATTTTTTCATCATTAAAAACATCACACACAAGACCCATAGCCTTTTCGCAAGTGAGGGTAGTTCCATTCGAATATACTATCCCAGCACTTTCTTCTCCCCTATGCTGCAACGCATAAAGTCCATAATAAGTTAAAGATGCAACATCTAAGTCTTTATCCGGTGAAAATATCCCAAACACGCCACATTCCTCTTTAAACTTATCTTCATCTTTTAGCTTATTTTTATCATTTATGGATATTTCGTTTAATTCTACAATTTTATTCAAAGAAATCCCTCCTCACTATTTCTTGCATATATCCTATTTATTATTTATTCTACTCAATATTTCCTCGTAAGCTTCTGTAACATTGCCCAAATCTCTTCTAAATCTATCTTTATCCAATTTCTCTCCAGTTTTAACATCCCAAAATCTACAAGTATCTGGTGATATCTCATCTGCTAAAATTATTTCTCCATTAAATCTCCCAAACTCTATTTTGAAATCTATTAAATCAATATCTTTTTTAAAGAAAACTTCCTTTAGAATATCATTTATTTTTGAAGCCATTTTATATATTTCTAATAATTCTTCAAAAGTTGTAAGCCCCATTGCTACTGCATGATAATCGTTTATAAGTGGATCACCTAATTCATCATTTTTATAGCTTAACTCAAAGACTGTTGTTTTTAGCTTAGTTCCTTCTTCTATTCCATATCGTTTTGCCATGCTGCCAGCTGCAACATTTCTTACGATTACTTCTAGAGGTACTATTTCAACCTTTTTGCAAAGTTGTTCTCTATCACTTATTTTTTTAATAAAGTGAGTTTTTATACCTTTTTTTTCTAATAACTCAAATAACATAGTAGTTATGCTATTATTTAAAATTCCTTTTTTCTCAATTTGAGCTTTTTTAACTCCATTAAATGCTGTTGCATCATCTTTAAAATATACTCTGATCTCATCCTTATTATCTGTGCTAAACATTTTTTTTGCTTTTCCCTCATATAACAATACTGAATTTTCCATTAACAACCACTCCTCAAATTTTAAATTTGTAAATCACATTCCTTAAATTTCATTTTAAAATTCTATCTCTTCTTCATTCTCTACTATAAATTTTTCTTTCATTTCTTGTCTATATTTAATTAATTTATTTTTAAGTTCTAAATATTTAAGGGATAAAATTTGAACTGCAAGCATCCCAGCATTATAGCTGTTATTGATGCCCACCGTAGCAACCGGAATTGCTTTTGGCATTTGAACAATTGAAAGTAGTGAGTCTATACCACCAAGAGCTGCCTTAATGGGCACTCCAATCACCGGCATTACTGTATGTGATGCAATTACCCCTGGAAGATGTGCTGCAAGGCCTGCCCCTGCTATGATACATTCTATACCATTATCTTCCATTTCTTTTATTACTTCAATTAATTTTTCTGGTACTCTATGGGCTGAGAGAATATGTATTTCGTAATCCACATCAAATTCCTTAAGTGCTATCCCTGCATTTTTCATTATATCCTTATCTGATTTACTCCCAAAAATAATTCCTACCCTCATCTTATTACCTCCCCAATGTAATTAATCATCTCCTGCGGAGCTGCAACATCTCCGTAGGAGATGCATTAACGACTTTATAATTGCCAATAAAAAAAGATTACACCATCAAAAAAATTATTTTAATGGTGTAATCTTGAATTAAAGGTATAATTCATAACCCTTTGCAACGTGTCAATTCAAGATCCACCAATAGTGAGAAGTTGACGGCCTCTCGTAGAAACTTCTAAGCCATATTCTAAGAAATATATTGATGAATTACTTATTAATTTATAATTTCATCTTAACAGTTTTTCTTCGTTAAGTCAATGCATTAATGTCGTTTTTAATATTATTGTTCGTGTTTACATCTACATATATATGTAATTCGTTGTTTTACTAATAAGTCGTTCGTGTTTTTAATGTTTTAACTAGTTTTTTTTATTTGAATTTTCAAAAAAAACAGCAAGGATACAACTAGTATACTTACTGTTTCTTATATTTTATTTAAAATAATTTACCCCTGCCTCAAATATCTTTTGATCCTTCTCACCGATAATATTTTTTAATGTGTTAACGCCTACTCTTTCAGAGTGACCCATTTTACCGAAAACTCTTCCATCCAAACTAGTTATTCCTTCAATAGCATGCATTGAACCATTAGGATTAAAGTTTATATCATAACTTGGCATTCCGTCAAAGTCTACATATTGAGTGGCTACTTGACCACTTGCGAATAATTTTTTAATTACTTCTTCATTTGCTACAAACCTACCTTCTCCATGTGATACTGGCACGGAATGCACATCTCCAACTTTTAAATTACTAAGCCAAGGAGACAGGGTTGAAACCACTTTAGTTTGCACTGTGCAAGATACATGTCTACCAATTTCATTATACGTTAAGGTTGGGCTGTTTTGTGTTATATCCGTTATTTCACCAAAGGGAAGTAACCCAAGTTTTATTAAGGCTTGAAAGCCATTGCATATTCCGAGCATTAATCCATCTCTATTCTTTAATAACTGATGTATGCTTTCGCGTATTATAGGATTTCTAAAGAATGTAGCAATAAATTTACCAGACCCATCTGGTTCATCACCAGCACTGAATCCACCTGGAAGCATAACAATTTGAGAACTTTTTATTTTTTCTTCTATAGCTTTTATAGATTCTTCAATATGCCTTGATGATAGATTCTTTATTACCATAATTTCCACTTCAGCTCCAGCCCTTTCGAAGGCTCTCATAGAATCATATTCACAATTAGTACCTGGAAACACAGGAATTATAACCCTAGGCTTTGCTATTTTAATTGTAGGAGTCGATTTCAATTTTGAATTTTCAACATTCACATAAATTTTGTCATTTCTACTATTTACTTTAGTAGTATTTACTTTCGTGCTAAATACACTTTCTAAAGGTCCTTCCCAATTACTTAGCGCTTCTTCTAAACTAATAGTTTCCCCTAAGACTTTGATAAATGGTTCTACCTGAGTATGTCCAAGTATCTTAATATTTAAATTCTCCTTAATTAGCTCTGAAAGCGTGCATTTATCTATTTCCATTACAATGCTACCATAATCATCTTTAAATATGCCCTCCACCTTAATATCTTCTTTAAATTCAAATCCTATTTTATTACCAAAACACATTTTTGATATAGCTTCTGACAAGCCTCCCATCCCTACTGCATAGGTTGATAACGCTTTGCCACTATCTATTAACCTCGAAACTAATTTATAGTTTTGACGAAGCTTTTCAAAATCAGGTAATCCATCTTCGCAAGTATTTGCGTAAATTAAAACAACCTGACTATCTCCATTTTTAAACTCTGGAGATATAACCTTATCTGTATTTATAACATCTAGGGCAAAGGATATAAGTGTTGGTGGTACATTCATATCATTAAATGTACCCGACATGCTATCTTTTCCGCCAATAGCCGCTATGCTAAATTGTTTTTGTACATGTAGCGCTCCTAAAAGTGATGAAAATGTTTTACCCCACTTATAAGGTTCTTTTGACAATTTTTCAAAATACTCTTGAAATGTTAGTTTAATATTTTCATAATTGCCACCACTAGCTACTACCTTTGTTACAGAATCTATTACTGCATAAGCAGCTCCATGGAAGGGACTCCAAATTGACAATTTAGGATTGTACCCATATGACATTATTGTACCAGTGTTTGTATCTCCGCGAAGTACAGGCAATTTTGCTACCATGGACTGAATTGGTGTTTTCTGGAATTTTCCACCAAAAGGCATTAGTACCGTCCCTGCCCCTATTGTGCTATCAAACCTCCCAACTAATCCCTTTTGACTACAAATATTTAAGTCTGATAGATTAGAATTCCATAAATCTTTTATTGATTTTAAATTACCTTCACTCCATCTTGAATCTTTTGAAAAGTAGTATTCATTCTCTTTAGGAGCTGCTACTTTTACATTAATACGTTGTTTAACTCCATTGGTATCTAAGAAACTTCTACTTACATCAACAATAGTTTTTCCCTTCCATACCATTTTAAGCCTATTATCATCAGTTATTTGCGCTACTACTACAGCTTCTAAATTTTCCTCTTCTGCTAGTTTTATAAATACGCTAGCATCATCGCACCTAACAACAACAGCCATACGTTCTTGGGATTCTGATATAGCAAGCTCCGTACCATCTAAGCCCTCGTATTTTTTAGTGACTTTGTCTAAATTTATTATAAGTGCATCTGCGAGTTCCCCTATAGCTACGGATACTCCGCCTGCACCAAAATCATTACATCTTTTTATAAGCGATGTAACCTTTGGATTTCTAAATAGTCTTTGAATCTTTCTTTCTGTAGGTGCATTACCTTTTTGAACTTCTGCGCCTGAAGTTAATAGTGAGCTCTCGCTATGTTGCTTGGATGCCCCCGTAGCTCCTCCACATCCATCACGTCCTGTTTTCCCACCAAGAAGTATAACAACATCAGACGCCATTGGTTTTTCCCGTGCTACGTTCTTATAAGGCACCGCTCCAATAACTGCCCCTACTTCCATTCTTTTAGCCACAAAGCCTTCATCATAAACTTCAGAAACGAGTCCTGTAGCAAGTCCTATCTGATTTCCATAAGAACTAAATCCATGAGCAGCTTCAAGGGTTATTTTTCTTTGAGGAAGTTTACCTTTTATGGTATCTGAAATTTTCGCCCTTGGATCACCGCAGCCAGTAACACGCATTGCCTGATACACATAACTTCTACCTGATAATGGATCTCTTATTGATCCACCAAGGCAAGTAGCTGCACCACCAAAAGGTTCTATCTCAGTAGGGTGGTTGTGTGTTTCATTTTTAAACATTACTAGCCACTTTTCCTTCTCTCCTTCAATGTCTGCTTCCACAATTATACTGCAGGCGTTTATTTCATCTGAAACATCAAGGTCCTTTAATTTCCCTTTCTTCCTTAAATATTTCATGGAAATAACAGCCATATCCATAAGTGTTACGTCCCTATTTGATTTATCATAAACAAATTCTCTAGCATCTAAATATTCGGCGTAAGCCATCTTGATTGGTTTAGAATATTTGCCTTCTTCTATGTAGACGTCCTCAATAACTGTATTAAAAGTTGTATGTCTGCAGTGATCAGACCAATATGTATCTATAACTTTTATCTCCGTTATAGAAGGGTCTCTCTTTTCAGTTTCACTAAAATAATCTCTACAATATTTTAAATCTTCAAAACTCATAGCAAGCCCATTACTTTTTAAGAACTCAGTTAACTCCATGTCATTCATATTAATAAAAGTTTCTACTATTTTTACCTGCTCTGGCTCATTAAATCTTTGCTGTAAATCCTTTTGTTTATCAAACTCTGTTTCTCTAGAGTCTACAGTATTTATGCAATATCTCTTAATCTTATCTAATTCTATTTTAGTAATATTTCCCTTTAATACAATAATTCTTGCAGTTTTAACTATATGTTTATCCTCTTGTGTTAAAATTTGTATACATTGAGCAGCTGAATCTGCCCTCTGATCATATTGCCCTGGTAAAAATTCAATAGCAAATACAGTATCGTACTTTTGAATCTCTAACTCTTCATCATAAACCTGATCTACTGTAGGTTCAGAAAATATTGTATTCCTTGACATGAGGTACTGCTCCTTGGTTATTCCCATAACATCATATCTATTAACTAATCTAATCCCATCCAAGTTCGATATACCTAAATTTATTTTTATATCTCTTAATATTTTTTCACCTTCAACATTATAGTTCGCTTTTTTCTCTACATATAACCTATATATCTTATTTTTCATGATTAATACCTCCAAAATTTAGATTTATACGAATATTAAGCAATCATTTTATATTATAATTCGTTATAATCATATTATAATATACTTCATCCAATTATAAAAGCATATTTTAGAATAAAGCGGTTTTTAATTTTTCTATAATATTATTGAAGCACCGCAGGTGATGATTTAATACTAATACAAAAACAGGATGGCATAACTATGCCATCCTGTTTTATTCTAAAAAGTAAATTATAAAATTTAGTTTTTATTTTCAAAATCATCTTCGTAATTTTTCAAAGTCTTTTTAACTAACGCTCCTAGTCCTAATAATGCAATTAAATTTGGGATAACCATTAATCCATTAAAAGTATCTGCAAGTTCCCAAACTAGGTCAACCTTTAGAGCGGCACCCAATACTATAAATACAAGAACTAAGCATCTATATAGGGTTAATGCTTTTTTGCCAAATAAGTATTTAACATTGGCCTCTCCAAAAAAATACCACGCTACTATGGTAGAAAAAGCAAAGAAGAATAGTGCTATAGCTATAAATGGACCTCCAAGACTTCCCATACCATTTGAAAAAGCTTTTTGAGTTAAAGCTATACCAGTAGTTTTTCCATCTAATGCTCCTGTAGTTAATATAACAAGTGCAGTTAATGTTAAAATTATAAAGGTATCAATAAATACACATACTATTGCAACTAATCCTTGCTCAGCTGGATGATTAACTTTTGCAACTGCGTGTGCATGTGGTGTCGAACCCATTCCAGCTTCATTAGAGAATAACCCTCTTGCAATGCCGTATCTCATCGCTTCTTTTACCCCAACACCTATTAAACCACCAGTAGCAGCTTTAGGGTTAAATGCTCCTAAAAATATCATTTTTAATGCTTCTCCTATATTAGCAAAATTTATTAGAATGATTATTACACTACCTAATATATAAAATACAGCCATAACTGGAACTACTTTTTCAGTAAATGCTGCAATTCTACCTACTCCTCCAATAAAAATCATACCAGCTAATGCTGCAACTATAACGCCAATGATTATACGAATATTGGTGTTTGAACTTATTGCTGCACTTATTGAGTTAGATTGTACCATATTTCCTATAAATCCTAAGGCAATTATTATAGTTACTGAAAAAAATGCTGCCAACTTTTTGCTCCCAAGGCCTTTACTAATATAATAAGCAGGTCCTCCTGTCACCTCACCATCAACTGTCTGTTTATACTTTTGGCCAAGCACTGCTTCTGCAAAAATAGTTGCCATGCCAAAGAAAGCACTTAGCCACATCCAGAATATGGCACCCGGTCCTCCTGATGCTATAGCAGTTGCGGCTCCTGCTAAATTTCCCGTTCCTACTTGAGCAGCTATTGAAGTTGTCATGGCTTGAAAAGATGACATCCCATCTTTTCCTGCTTTATTTCCGAATTTAACTCCTCCAAAAGTTTTTTTAAATGCATCTTTAAATCTTCTAACTTGAACAAATTTTAAAGTTATTGTAAAATAAATTCCAGTACCACATAACAAAAATATTAATACATACCCCCACAAAACGCCGTTAATACCTTTAATAATTGATAAAAAATTCATAAATACACACTCCTTCTAGTTATTAAAATTTTTTTAGATAAAAAATTTCTTGTGTAAAGAATATATTTATACCAATTAATACTCTGTAAGACGATTATTTTTTAAAGCACGCAAAAAATAGAGATCAAAATGAAATGACCTCTTGAAAATAACCCTGTCCTTTTACCTGAGAGTTTCACTAATGCACTATTTAATTGCATACAAATAATATGTAATTAAATAATGTTTAGCTTTCTCCTTCGGTGCTTGTATAAGTCTCTCCAGAGGTTCGTCCAATATCAGTACTTCTCCAAAAATGGATACCTGAAAGTTTAACTTCTTCGGTGGATGTTATACATCTCTCTCCAAATATCTTCATCCGAAATTATTAATTTGTAATACTTCGCATGACTATACCATATTTTTCATTTTTAATCAATTATTTTTTTAATTACTATCATATTTATACTTTTCTACACAAAAAAAACACTCACTATAAAGTGAGTGTTTTTTGGTACGACTAAGCCTATAAGCCGAGTCCTGTATTAGACAATCATCTATCTAGGCCTATTGTTACCAATAGGCTCAAGCGATACACCCGAGAACGAGACGGGCAGCCTCATAATGTTCTCCTATTCGATCTTGCTCCAGGTGGGGTTTACATAGCCGCAAAGTCGCCATTGCGCTGGTGAGCTCTTACCTCGCCTTTCCATCCTTGCTAGTACATTCTAAAAGTTTAGAATGCCTTTAGCGGTATATCTCTGTTGCACTTTCCTTAAAGTCACCTTCACTGGGTGTTATCCAGCACCCTGCCCTATGGAGCTCGGACTTTCCTCTCCTAATTATCGCACGCGATACTTAGCAGCGATTGTCTGGCTTACTCGCAAAATCAATGATATCATACTATTAAAATAAAAGCAAATAGTATTTTATTATTACTTAATTTTATATGGATCATGTGTATTTTTAGAAATTATAACCTCATTGTCATATCCATTTTCTATCAATTGTTTTTTGAATTTTTCTGCAAACATTATGAGCGGTGTCCATTCAGTTGCAAAATGCCCAGCATCAATTAGCGCTATGTTTTCTTCTAATAAATCACTAACATGATGGTATTTAGTATCTCCTGTGATAATGCAATCTGCACCCAATTTTATGCTCTCATCAAAAAAGTCTTCTCCACTTCCATTTATAATTGCAATAGTTTTTACTAATTTATTATTGTCGCCCACATACCTAATATACTCAGCATTTAAAAGTTTTTTAACCTTTTCACATAAGGACATTAATAAAATTGGGGTATCCAGAATCACTAGCCTTCCAATACCATTATCACCATTATTATACCCTGGAATAGTTGAATTCTCTATTACCTTATAATTAGTAAACCCTAAAATTTCTGTGACAATATCATTAAGGCCACCTTTAACTGAATCTAAATTTGTATGACTAGCGTATACACTTATACTATTCACAATTAGCTCAATAATTTTTTTCCCTACTAAAGTGTCTGTGGTAATAGTTTTGGGTTTAACAAAAAGAAGGGGATGATGAGTCAATATAAAATTACACCCCTTATTCTTTGCCTCGCGAATTACGTCCATTGTGCAATCTAATGCAATTAAAATTTTTGTGACCTGCGCATCTTTGTCCCCAACCATTAATCCTACATTATCATAGTCCTCTTTTAGTATATGTGGGGCAACCTGCTGCATAATCTGCTCAATAGTACTTACTTTTAAAAGCATTTTAAAAACTCCTTAAGCCGTATTATAACAAGATAAAGTTGCTCTTTCCTATTTTTCGATAAAATCGTCTCTTCATTTAAAGTATCATATATTTTCGAGTATTTTTGCAACTTATATTCTATAAATTTTTGCATTACTAATTGTTTTTTTTCTAATAATATTTTACTTATCTCGTAATATATTCTGTCTAATTCTACTGGTTTAGTATTATATCTTGCCTTGATAATTTCATAAAATCTACCATCATCATTGCAAATTTCTTCATCAAGGATATCATATCCAGTGATATATAAATATTCCCTCAAAACCTCAGCATTTTGAACTGGTTGAAGTATCATATATTTAAATTGTTTAACAACATCTAATTGGGCTTCTAAGATATCTCTTATTAAATTACCGCCCATTCCTGCAATAATAGCTACCTGAACTTCTCCCTTTTCAACTGTAGATAACCCACTTCCGAGCCTACAACTAATTTGCCCAACCATATTATTATGAATAATATTATTTTTGGCCTTCTCAACAGGTCCCTTATTTATATCAGAGGCAATAGCTTTTTTTATTACACCATTTTTCACTAAATTAATAGGAACATACCCATGATCCGTGCCTACGTCGATAATACTATCACATTCTTCTATCATACTTGCAATCCATTTTAATCTTATACTAAGCTCCATATCTTTCATCCTTATCTAAAATTTATTAGTATTTTAAACTGCATAATTAAAAATATCATTGCCACAATTAATGCCATATAAATATATTTATATGCTGATTTTCTATCATGTTTTGCGCAAAAATAACTTGCATAATACATGCAAAAAAGCAACGCCATATTTAATACCCCGTAAATCATCTGAGTAAATGCAAATTGTTTGCCTGTTCCCATTTCTATTGGGTTAAAATTCGCATCAAAGTTTAAGGGCATAATATTAGGTATCTTATGTTTTAAATATAATATAAATGGATTTAAGGTTAATATTATTATTATTATACTTACACCCATTAAAGGTAAAATGAAGTGCTTGTCTTTATGAAGATTATAGCTATTATTCACTTTATATTTCCACTCTACTACATGTATATCATGATGAATTAAAGTTTCTTCAAATTTTTTATAACCTATAGGCGAAACTGCATAATTCATGTTTTTAGTTTTTATGTAAAAAATATTTTTATTATTTGTAACAAACATTCTACACATTCCTATTTTATCAATTACAAATCTACCCATTGCAAAATTACTCGTAGCTATGCCATTAATCTTAACACCTTCAATTGCACCAGTTGAGATAGCGTATCCTTCAATTTCATTTAATGGTATAATTATTTTTTTTAATAACCCAATAGCATAAATTTTAAGATTTTCGTCATCAATAGTGCATTTAAGTGATGCATATAGCAAGATATAATATACTTGATATATATTACAAGACACTAATAAGACCTTTAATAAACTAACTACAATGTATGAATTAGTAAACCTGAGCACTATTAAGATTAATATATTATATAATGCAGTCATGAGCAAAATAAACCCTAAACCGCGTCCTCGCTTTGATATATAATTCTTCATTTAATCACCTTCTAAAGCATATTATAACATATTTAAACCGACCTTGTAAATATTCATACATGATTCTACACTGAGTAGAAAAAACACCTTAAATAAGGTGTTTTTTTAAGTATACTGTTCTAATCTAAATAATCTTTTAGTTTTTTACTTCTACTTGGGTGCCTTAATTTACGTAAAGCTTTTGCTTCGATTTGTCTAATTCTTTCGCGAGTTACATTAAACTCTTTTCCAACTTCCTCGAGGGTCCTTGCTCTTCCATCATCTAGTCCAAATCTTAATCTTAAAACCTTTTCTTCTCTAGGAGTCAAAGTATCTAAAACGTTGATTAATTGCTCTTTTAACATTGTAAATGCAGCAGCTTCTGCTGGTGCAAGAGCATCATCATCAGGAATAAAATCGCCTAAATGACTATCTTCTTCTTCACCTATAGGTGTCTCTAGAGATACTGGTTCTTGTGCAATTTTCATAATTTCTCTAACTTTTGCTACAGGCATTTCCATTTTTTCAGCAACTTCATCTGGTTGAGGTTCACGTCCAAGTTCTTGTAGCAATTGCCTTGAAACTCTAATAAGCTTATTTATAGTTTCAACCATATGTACAGGTATCCTTATGGTTCTTGCTTGGTCGGCTATTGCCCTAGTTATTGCCTGTCTAATCCACCAGGTAGCATAAGTACTAAATTTAAAGCCTTTTCTATAATCATATTTTTCTACGGCTTTTATTAGTCCTAAATTACCTTCTTGAATAAGATCTAAAAATAGCATTCCGCGACCAACATATCTTTTAGCAATACTTACCACGAGTCTTAAATTAGCCTCTGCTAGTTTTTTCTTAGCAGCGAGATCTCCTTCTTCATTTCTTTTAGCAAGATCAATTTCCTCACTTGATGATAATAAAGCAACTTTTCCAATTTCTTTTAAATACATCCTAACAGGGTCGTCTATAGATACGCCTTCTGGTATACTAACATCAAGTTCTTCAGTTTCTGGTTCAGTTTCAGCTTGAGCTCCAGTCTCAGGTGCAGCAGCTTGCTGCATATCCCCAATAACCTCTATCTCCATTGATTCTAAAACTTCATAAACCTTCTCTATTTGTTCTGGACTTAAATCTATCTCATAAAGTTCTTCCATTATTTCTTTATAGGTTAAGGATCCTTTTTTCTTTCCTTTTTCAATAAGTTTTTTGACTATAGTCATTTTCGAACTTTTATCCTTCATCATATTACCTCCTTTCTAAATACTATAATTGTTTTAGATCTTTTTGTAGTTCTATAAGTTTTTGAGCTAATTGTATAGACTCTTCTAGCAAACCTTTTGATTCATATTGTTTGATTTTATTCATAATTTCTTTTTTCGACTCCTCTAACTTGAATTTTTTAAGTTCCTTTATGCAGTCATTTATAAGTTTTTTATGTTCCTCTTCATCTCCAGAAAATTCAATTTCCATAGTATTTATCCATTCTTTTGTACATTCTATATCATTACATATAAATTCAATTTTTTTAACTTTATCATCTTTTGTTAAGTTTTTATGTTTAACAATTAATGTATATATACTTTTATGACTTTGAAGTACCAACTGTTCTAGGTCCATGTTTTCTGTAACATAATTACAATTTTCTTCATTTATAAACATAAATTTCAACAAATTTCTTTCAGCCTTAATATAAGCTGGCTCTAAGTATAATTTTTGTCCAAAATCTTGTTGCATATTCAATTTTTTGGTTTTTTTTACATTTTTGTTGATTTCGTCACTTAATAGGTCATATATTGCTTGTTCTTTGATACCTGTTTCCTCAGAAACCTTTTTTATATAGACATCTTTTTCAACAGGATCTAAATCTGCAATAATTTCAGTAACCTTTTTCACATACCGTATTATCATTTCACTATTCGAAAAATCTATTCCGTCACCTGCTCTTTTAATCCTATAATATATTAAAGGAAGAGCATCATCCACTAATTTCTGAAAAGCCTGCTTTCCATTGTTTTTTATATATTCGTCTGGATCCTTATCCTTTGGAACTATCAGCACTCTTAAATCAAAACCTTCAGTCCTTAATATCTCAAGGCCTCTTAAAGTTGCTGCTTGGCCTGCGATATCAGCATCATATGAAATAATAACTTTGTCTACATATTTTTTCAATAATTTTGCTTGATTAATAGTAAGTGCAGTACCCAGCGACGCAACAGTATTTGAAAACCCATATTGATGAAGTGAAATACAATCCATATATCCCTCTACAATTATTATTGTTCGAGATCTATTATTTTTTATCACAAAATTCAATCCATAAAGGTGTAGACCCTTATGAAATAATGGTGTCTCAGGTGAATTTAAATATTTAGGTTTCGAATCATCTAAAACCCTTCCTCCAAATCCGATGACGCTGCCTTTATAATCAAACACAGGAAATATTATTCTATTTCTAAACCTATCATAATAGGAATTTTTAGGACTTTTAATAATTAATCCTATACTAAGTAAATCTAATTCTGAGTAGCCTTTCCTTTTCAGGTATAATAACAAGCCATCCCACTTATCAAAGGAAAATCCTAAACCAAATTTTTTCATAGTAACTTCCGTGATGCCTCGGTTTAAGAAATATGTTTCAGCCTTCTTATCCTTTCTTAAATTGTCATAAAAATACCTAGCCGCTGCTACATTAATATTGTACATTTTTTTATACATGTCTTTTTGTACATTGTTTTCTTCACTGTCCATTTCTATACTAATGTTAGCTCTCTCGGCGAGTACCCTTGCTGCTTCAGGAAAATTCACATTCCTATCCTTCATAATATAACTGATTACATTCCCAGCTTCACCACATCCAAAGCATTTATAAATTTGCTTTTCCTCAGACACTGTGAAAGAAGGACTCTTCTCATTATGAAAAGGACAAAGACCAATATAATTTCGCCCCGCTTTCTTAAGTTTAACTCTTTCAGATATTACATCCACAATATCATTTTGTTCCTTAATTTTTTGGATAACATCTTCAGCAATCAATAGATTATTACCACCTTACTTATATAAGTTCACAATATAATTTTATTCGACAAAAAAGTGTATTATCCTTCTTTAAATTCATTTTTTTTAAAAAATTATCTTCGCTTATACTATATTCTTTATAAAATACAAATTTCCTTCAATATTTGTATTTTTTATTTTTTATTTATAAATTTCATATTAATATGTTTGCCAAACCCAATATTTGTTTCTTCCGTATTTTAATAAATAACAACCTTAGGTACATATAAATTATTAAAAAGCATTAAACAATAATCATCACTCATACCAGAAATATAATCTGCTACCCCTGTATATAGATCTTCATACTTAACTATGCTCTTATAAAAGTCTGGCATAGTCAGTGGATTATTATAGTAATATTTAAATACATGCGTTACCACAAATTGTGCTTTTTGTCTTTCTTCTTTTAATATTTCACCTTTGTATATATTTTCAAACATAAAATTTCTTAAATCACCCAATGCACTTCCAACACTTTCACTAAGTGATACGCCTATATCCCCTATATCTAAGTTATTTATGGTGTTATAAATACAGTCTTTAACTAAAGTATCTATTCGCTTGCCATGATTTGCCCCTAATACTTCAATAGCACCTTGAGGTAGCATTACTTCAGTTAACAATCCCGCTCTTATAGAATCGTCTATATCATGATTTACGTATGCAATCTTGTCGCTATACCTAACAACCTGACCTTCAAGTGTTGCAGCCTTTCCAGTTTTAGAAGAAAACCCACTATGATTAATAATTCCATCTAGTACTTCCGCGCTCAAATTAAGCCCAGCACCTAATTTTTCAATTTTTGTTAAAACTCTAATGCTATTTTCGTTGTGTCTAAATCCTTGTGGCAGAATATCATTAAGCACCTCTTCACCATTATGAGCAAAAGGTACGTGTCCTATATCGTGACCCATCGCTATGGCTTCTATTAAATCTTCATTTAAGCCTATGCCTCTCCCTATAGTTTTAGCTATCTGTGCAACTTCTAAGGTATGTGTTAATCTTGTTCTATAGTGATCACTACTAGTCTTTATGTATACTTGAGTTTTATGCTTCAATCTTCTAAATGATTTACTATGTATTATCCTATCTCTATCCACCATATAACAGGTTCTTACCTCATCCTTATCTTCTAATTCTTTCCGTCCTTTTGAGTTTAGAGATAACGCCCCATATCGTATAATGCTATTACCTTCATTAATTTCTATTTTTTTGCGAATATCCATGGTTTTCCTCCTAAATTTAGGTATCTTCAAAAAACAGCTGATAAGTATGCTTATTATTTTTTAAAGACACCTTAGTTAGTATTCTACAAATTAAATTAATTTCCCTTTTTTAATGTTAAATGTATAATATTAAAGTTTTATTAATATCCTAATAATGTAATAATTTTTTAGGAGTGTTAAGATGCCATCTATGGCTAAAAACTTTAATAACATAAATTTATTATCTGAAGAAAATGTAAAAAGACACATTCTGCCTCAATATAACTTAACCAATGCTGATATCACGCAAATCAAATTTAAAGATACTGATAAACAAAGGGCTGTATATAAAGTGCAAGACTCTGATAAATGCTATTGTTTGAAAAAAGTTTATTACTCTATAAACGATTTATTATTTGTATACTCAGCTATAGAATGGTTATACAGAAATAATATCCATGTACCTCGCATCCTTCCTACAAACACTAATAACAGATTTGTAAACTATAATAATATGTTATTTATACTCACCCCCTGGATTAATGGCATAAAATGTGATTACGATAATATTAATCATATATTATTATGCGGTACCAATCTTGCAAATATGCATAAAGCCAGCATTAACTTTATGCCTATATATGGCAGTTCTATAAAAGAGGACTATAGCCCTTTGAGCCCTACCATATATAAGCACTATGAAAGCCTTCTTAATTCCTCTAATTTGGCTTATAAATATAATGATGCCTTTTCAAATCTGTATCTTAAGCATTTTGAAACAAGCAGTAAGCTAGCTAAATATTCTGCAAACACTGCTTATGATATCAATCTTAATAATCTCACAAAATCATTATGTCATCTTGACTATGTTAATAAAAATATTATCTTTGATACTAATAATGAAATATGGGTAATTGATTTTGATAAATGTAGAAATGACTTTTGTGCCCATGATATTTCCTATTGTTTAAGGCGCTTACTAAAAAGAGATACTACAAAATGGGATTTAGAGCTAGCAATAAATTTTTTAGAATTATATGATAAAATCCTACCTTTAACCTTGGATGATTACAAATATATTTTTGTTTATTTGGCTTTCCCCCAAAGGTATTGGAAAATATCAAGAGATTATTATGGTAATATTAATAAATGCAATAAAAAAGCCTTCTTACGGCTACTGGCTAACGCAACTAACAATAATGAATATCAATTAGATTTTGTTGAAAAGTTAAAAACGTATATTAAAAATAAATTTAAAATAACATAATTAATTCGATATCCAAATTTTGTTAAAAATAAAAAGCCACTGCTTTGCAGTGGCTTTTTACTTTTAATTGATTAATAATATTTAAGTATTAAATATTATTTTTTTCTCGGATTACTTATTTCAGCTTGAGCCGCTGCAAGTCTTGCAACCGGAACTCTAAATGGTGAACATGATACATAATCAAGTCCTATATTGTGACAGAATTCAACAGAAGATGGATCTCCACCATGTTCTCCACATATCCCAAGTTTTAGACCCGGCTTAACCTCGCGTCCAAGAACAGCCGCCATTTTAACAAGTTTGCCTACTCCTGTTTGATCTAATTTTTGGAATGGATCAAATTCGTAAACTTTCTTTTCATAGTAATGTTTTAAGAAGTTTCCAGCATCATCTCTTGAAAATCCAAAAGTCATTTGTGTTAAGTCATTTGTTCCAAATGAGAAGAAATCCGCTTCTTTTGCTATTAAATCAGCTGTAAGTGCTGCTCTTGGTATTTCAATCATTGTACCAACCATGTATTTTAAATCAATGCCTGACTCAGCTATGATTTGATCAGCTATTCTTACCACTATATCTTTAACATATTTTAATTCTTTAACTTCCCCAACTAAAGGAATCATTATTTCTGGAACAATATTATATCCTTTTCTAGTCTTAACATCTATAGCAGCTTCAATAACCGCTCTAGTTTGCATCTCAGCTATCTCAGGATATGATACTGCAAGTCTGCATCCTCTATGTCCCATCATTGGGTTAACTTCATGCAATGATTCAACAGTAGCTTTTAACTCTGCAAAAGTTATTTCCATGTCTCTTGCTAATTCTCTTATATCTTCATCAGCATGCGGTAAAAATTCATGTAGCGGCGGATCTAAAAATCTGATTGTAGTTGGTCTTTCTTCAACTTCTTCATAGATTCCTATAAAGTCATCTCTTTGCATTGGTAATAGTTTTTGTAATGCAAATCTTCTTGAAGCTTCATCTTTAGCAACAATCATTTCTCTTATAACCATTATTCTATCAGTATCAAAGAACATATGCTCTGTTCTACACAACCCTATACCTTCAGCTCCATATTTAACTGCTTGAGCAGCATCCCTTGGAGTGTCAGCATTAGTTCTAACTTTTAATCTTCTTATTTCATCAGCCCAGCCCATAAATATTTCAAAATAACCATTTATTTCAGGCTCAACCGTTTTAATTGTTCCAGCGTATACATTTCCTGTACTTCCATCCATTGAAATAAAGTCGCCTTCATGATATACCGTTTGTCCAATTTGAAAACTCTTAGCTTGTTCATTAACTTTTAAATCTGAGCATCCAGCAACACAACAAGTCCCCATTCCTCTTGCAACAACCGCAGCATGTGATGTCATTCCACCTCTCACTGTTAAGATACCTTCTGCAGCAACCATACCTTCTATGTCTTCTGGTGAGGTCTCAAGCCTTACAAGGATAACTTTATTTCCAGCTTCATGTTTAATTTTTGCATCTTCAGCTGTAAAGTAAACTTTTCCACAGGCAGCTCCAGGAGATGCCGGTAATCCTTTAGCTATTACTATAGATTTCTTTAATTCTTTTGCATCAAAGTTAGGGTGGAGTAATGTATCTAATTGTTTTGGCTCAACCTTCATTATAGCTTCTTTCTTTGATAACATTCCTTCTTCAACGAGTTCTACCGCAATTTTTAATGCAGCTTGCACCGTTCTCTTACCGTTTCTTGTTTGTAAAAAGTATAATTTCCCATCTTCAATTGTAAACTCCATGTCTTGCATATCTTTGTGGTGAGTTTCGAGAGTCTTAACAATTCCCATGAATTCTTCATATACTTTTGGCATATCTTTTTCAAGTTGTGATATATCTTGTGGTGTTCTTATACCTGCAACAACGTCTTCACCTTGGGCATTCATTAAATACTCAGCATATATTCTTTTTTCCCCTGTAGATGGGTTTCTTGAGAAAGCAACACCCGTTCCTGATGTTTCTCCTTTGTTACCAAATACCATTTCTTGAACACTTACTGCAGTTCCCCAATTTCCTGGAATATCATTTAATCTTCTATATATATTAGCGCGAGGATTATCCCATGACCTAAATACTGCCGAAATAGCCTCTATCAACTGACTTTTTGGATCACTTGGAAATTCTTCACGTTTATTTTCTTTATAGAATTCTTTAAATTGTTTAACTAATTCTTTTAAGTCATTAGCATCTAATTCTGTATCGAATTTTACGCCTTTTTCTTCTTTCATTTTATCCATCATGTTTTCAAAGTTTCTTTTTTCAATATTCATAACAACGTCAGCAAACATTTGGATAAATCTTCTGTAAGAGTCATAAGCAAATCTTGGATTATTCGTTAATTTTGCCATAACTTTTACTGTATCATCATTTAATCCAAGATTTAAAATTGTATCCATCATACCAGGCATTGATGCTCTTGCTCCAGATCTAACTGATACAAGTAATGGATTTTCTAAACTTCCAAACTTCTTTCCTGTAATGTTTTCAAGTTCAGCCATTTTAGCATGAATTTCATGAGTAATCTCGGATGCGATTAATTGACCATCTTCATAGTATTTATTACAAGCTTCTGTAGTAACTGTGAATCCCTGCGGAACTGGAATCCCAAGACTTGTCATATCTGCAAGGTTTGCACCTTTTCCGCCTAGAAGATTTTTCATTGACATATTACCTTCGCTAAATAGGTATACATATTTTTTATTTTCCATTTTAACCCAACTCCTTCTACTCTAAATTATATATGATAATTAGTATAAAAATATACCATTAGCAACAATCAATACCATATTAACTACATTTCCAAAGGAAAGTCTCCTTCTGAGATCGTTAATGTTACAGCTTCGTAGGAGATTATTTAACCTTACTGTAGTTTTTAAAATGGTATATATTTGAAATAAAACGTTTCCATGAAATGATATTGCACTAAAATTTTACATACCTTTCCTAACATTATACCACGTTTTCGCAATCAAATGTTTAATTACTTAATGACATTTCAGAAGGAAAGTCTCCTACTTCTATAAGTGGGAGTTACATACCCTAACAAATAGAAAACTTCAGTGGGAGGATAACAATTGAGAATTGTTATCTACTCCAGAGGGCTACAAAGGGGTAAATCTCCTTCTGAAGTCGTTAATATTGCAGCGACCCAGGAGATGATTTAATCACTTTTTGTTTAAGATATAGTTAGATTTTCACTTATATAAAGCCAGCAACTAAAAGTTGCTGGCTTTATATAAGTGAAAATAATATCGATCAAAGTTCTAAAATAGAGAAAAAAGAATAAATCTGTTATTCTTTTTATTCTTCTTTTTGCTGATCAAATTTTACAGTATATTGATATACATTTTCATTACTGGTATCTTTGTTACCTTTGTTAAGACTGTCTTTTGTATCATTAAATTTTTCTATTACATCTTCACTTATATCGCTCATTTTGCCTTTAACATCTTCAACTGTGTTTTTTATAATAGTATTAATAAGCTCCACAGAACCATCCTCTTTAGTTATCTCAACATTAACCTTTGTAATCACCGCTGTTAATAATCCTATGCCAATTAAAGCAGGCATATATAATCCAACAAGACCTGCTGCAATACCAGCATTAACAGGTATATCTATAATCACAGTTTCATCTTTTTTTATTTTTATTCTTGTTACGTTTCCTTTTCGTGCTGTATTCTTTATCCATGTTACAAATTCATCCTTAGTTGTGTATATTTCTTTCATATTAAATTTCTCATCTTTTTTTTGTTTTGCTTCGATATAAATCAAAGCATTAACTACATCACTATCACATTCTTCTAATGCTTCCTTAGCATCCGTGTATGAAACTCCTGTTCGTTCTTTAACAATATCAATCTTCTCTAGTGTAATTTCTGCCATTAAAATATTCCTCCTTTTAATTTGTCCAGTTGTAAATAACAATTATTCATTGTTATTCACCCACTTATAAAAGTGGGTGACTTTCCTTCTGAAATGTCATTAAGTACTTAAACATTTCTAAGCTCTTTGGTTTCCGTGTATAATTTTGGGAAATAATAAAGGATAAAATTTTATACAACTCAAGTTTGGATGTTTTCGAAACTATAATTCTATTAATTTTATCCATACCAAAATTGTTTAAGAATTTTAATGTATTATATGTAGGATTTGAAATATATATACTATTTAATTTTTCACACTCTTTACAAATTGGGCCATAAGATATCAAATCAATGTTATTTGACATGGTTATTTTTTTTCTACATTTAACACAATGGTCAAAATTTAATGCATAACCTGTTGCCTTTAGAATTCTTATTTCAAAAGTTCTGGCTAGGACTTCTATATCCATAACGTCATTTTTTATGAAATAAAAGGCAGTAACTAAATTTTCAAAAAGTTCTTTATTAACCTCTTCATTCTCCATTGTTATATCAATTAATTCATTAAAATACGAGGCATAAGTAATTGTATCTAGGTCCCTTAATAATTGCTGAAAAGAATCTATAATTGTAATTTCATTTATTGTATATAAATTTTTCCCTTTAAAAAGCACAAATTCTCCATAGCAGCAAGGTAAAGTCGATGATACATATCTGCTTTTATTCTTTCTGGCTCCCTTTGCTATGGCTGTTATTTTTCCGAATTCTTCAGTAAAAAGCCAAACTAGCTTGTCATTCTCTTTAAACTCTTGTGTTTTTATAACAATGGCCCTAGTTTTCAAAATTGACAGAAAATCATCCCCTATTTATATCCTAACTCTTTCAAAATACTTGAAGTATCTCTCCATTCTTTCTTTACCTTTACCCATAATCTCAGATGTATGTTTTCTCCTAATAATTTCATTATATCTTGCCTTGCATAAGTAGAAATTTGTTTTAGGGTTTTTCCACCTTTTCCGATTATTATACCCTTATGAGAATCTTTTTCACAAAGCAAGTTAACTTCAATATTGTAGATTTCTTTTTTATCTCTTTTCATAGAAATAATTTCTACTGCTATTCCATGAGGCACTTCTTGTGATAATAATTTCAAAGCTTTTTCTCTTATAATTTCAGTAATAATGAATCTTTCTTGCTGATCTGTTATCATATCTTCTGGGTAATATAAAGGTCCCTCTGGAATGTGTTCTTCTACAAGTTTAGTAACTATATCAATATTCTTACCTTTTATAGCTGCAATTGGTATTATTTCTTCAAAATCAAAATACTCTGAATAACCTTGGACAGTTTTAGCTACCCTCTCTTGAGTATTCTCATCAATCTTATTAACTAATAAAAACACGGGTATCTTAGTATCTTTAAACTGTTCAAGAATATGCATATCACCTTTATCAATTTCATCTCCTGGCGTAGTTATAAATAATATAACATCTACTTCACTGGCAGATTGCTTTGCTACTTTAACCATATATTCTCCTAGTTTATGTCTAGGTTTATGCATCCCTGGAGTATCTACAAATATTATTTGAGATTCTTTAGTAGTTAAAATGGTTTGTATGTTATTTCTTGTAGTTTGGGGCCTATTAGACACAATTGATAATTTCTCCCCCATAATATAATTTATTAATGTAGATTTCCCTACATTAGGGCGTCCTATAATAGTTACGTATCCCGATTTAAACATATATCCTCCTTTTGATTATCTTTAGTAAATAGTATTTATTAATTATTTGTTATCTTACTTTAATAAATCTTCTTTAGTAAAAGCACCTGGTAATATTTCATCCATATTTTTGATTATATAATTTTCTTCACTTTTTACTAATATAATATCAATATCTTTTGTTGCAAATTCTACTATAACTTGTCTGCAAATACCACATGGATAGGTATTAGTTGACATATCTCCAACTATAGCAATAGCCTTGATTTTTTTGTGTCCCTCCGATACAGCTTTGAAAATTGCAGTTCTTTCAGCACAATTAGTAGCTCCATATGAAGCATTCTCTATATTGCATCCAGTATATATTGACCCATCTTCAGTAACAACCGCTGCGCCTACCTTGAATTTCGAATATGGCACATATGCATTTTCTCTAGCATCTATTGCTATTCTAGCTAACTTTTTATAATCCATTAGTACACTCCTATCCAAATAATTTGCAGTTACTCTTCACATATACACGAAAAATCACGTATACCAATTATATCACTAAATATTAGTATTTCAATAATATTATAATTATATTTAGGATATTATTGATTAGAAATAAAAAATTAATTATCCTAAAATTTTAAATAGTAGCAATGTTAATAAAGTCCCAAAAACACCACCAAAAACCACTTCTAAGATAGAATGAATTTCTGAATCAACCCTACTTTGTGCAACAATTACGGCTAGCAAATAGGATAACACCATAATTAAAGGTTCATTAGTTAATAATGTTATGGCTGTAGCTACTGAAAAAGCTATGGTACTGTGACCGCTGGGCATTCCTCCTCTAAGTGGAGTTCCTTCGCCATAAATTGCCTTAACTACTACTGTAGCAATGCAAATTATAACCAGCATAAAAAAAATCATGTCAGGGTCAGATTTTTTAAGCTTTAACATCACTGTCATATTAAAGGGAGTTATTCTACCCCAAAATATCACATAACCAACTAGGACTGAATTTATAGCAGTTACTAGTACTGCACCAGCAGCGACATTTTTAGCAATTTTGGCTAGTGGGTGATAAAAATTTGTTGTAGCATCTATGGCACATTCTACTGCCGTATTTATCATTTCAGCCACTATTACCATGGTTATAGTCATGGTAATAATTAAAAGCTCTATCTTTGACAAATCATAAAAAAAAGTGGCAGTAAGCACTACTATTGTAGTTAACATATGTATCTTCATATTTCTTTGCGTGCGAATGGAATATATGATTCCTTCAATAGCATAATTAAAACTATCAACTAATTTCTTAACCTTCATCCTTAACCACCTTTAAAAATATTCGCTTGCAGTAAGACACATGAAACTAACCATAAATGTATCCTACCTAGATATTTTAAAATTATTCAATATTTCTTCTTCTCTTTTTCTCATAATGCCTTTTGGTTCTTCCTCCATGTGGTCATACCCTAACAGATGTAAAATCGAATGCACTGTAAGATAAGCACATTCGCGAGTAAATGAATGACCGAATTCTTCACTTTGCTGCTTCGCTTTTTCCAGGGATAATGCAACATCCCCAATTACTAGCCTTTCATCATATAAATCACTTTGGTCAAATTCATAATTTACATACACATCTTTAAATACCTTATTTTCTGGATACTGTAACATAGGAAAAGATAGCACATCTGTAATTTTATCTATCCACCTATGCTCTAAATTTATTTTTCTGATTTCTTCGTTGTCAATAAAGATAACACTTACTTCATTATCTATAAAAAGTTTTTCTTCTTTAAGCGTATACTCAATGACATCTTTTATAACAGTTTCAAGTTCACGTGAAACTTCAATCTTATTTTGCCTATTATCAATAAAAATCATACTTGTTTTTACTCCTTTATTCTAGCCTCATCTTTTTATTTTCATGTTCCTTATCTTTTTGCCATTTGTCCATTGGATACTCTATTCTCTCATGGTATATTCCGGAAAGCGCTTTTAAAAATGCCTTTCTTATCTTTTCTAAATCTTTTAAAGTTAAATCGCAATTATTTAGTTGTCCATCATTAAGTCTGCTTTTTATTAGCTTATTAACCATTTCCTCAACTTTACCTTTTGTAGGATTTGGAATTGATCTTACAGCTGCTTCCACTATGTCTGACAACATTATAATTGCCGCTTCCTTGCTTTCAGGACTCGGTCCCTGGTATCTAAAATCTTCTTCTTTAATTTCATCTGGATTGTCACTAGAATTTTTCATAGTTATATAAAAATAATTAACTAACGTCGTCCCATGATGCTGCCTAATGATATCTTGAATTACTTTAGGTATTTTAAATTCTTTTGCAAGCTCTAACCCATCCTTTACATGAGAAATAATTATAAGTGTACTTAAATTTGCAGTTATTCTATCATGCGGATTATCATTCCCTAATTGATTTTCTTTGAAAAAATATGGTCTCTTTATCTTCCCAATATCATGATAATATGCAGCAGCCCTTGCAAGAACAGGATTCGCGCCAACGGCTTCTGCTGCAACCTCTGACAAGTTAGCTACAAGCACAGAATGATGATAACTTCCTGGCGCCTCCAAAAGTAGTCGCTTTAGTAGTGGGTGGTTAGGGTTTGATAGTTCCAAAAGTTTCACTGTAGTCACTATATCAAAAAAGCTTTCAAAAAACGGCAAAAATCCTATAGTAAGTACTCCAGATATAAGACTTGCAAGATACACCAGTCCCGCCTTTTTTAAAACATCAATTATACTATTGCTTAGCAAAAATCCCATAGATAGATACACCATAAGGTTTATTATTGCAATATATATAGCTGAATATAATATGTCGTTTCTTTGTTGCATTTTCTTTAATATCATAACCCCAACAATAGAATTTAGCACAGCTAATATTGTTATTTCAAAATTAAAATTAACTGCAACACTAATTAGAATGCAATTAAGAATATTTAGAGCTATTGATACTTCCTCATCTATTAAAATGGTCATAAGCATTGGCACGCAAGCTAATGGAATTACAAACAAAGAAATTATGCCTAGTGTTCTAGCCAGTAGTATAGCTATGATGCTAAGAAGATTAATCATAATTAATTTTTTTGTATCATTAAAAATTCCCGTATGATACTTATATAAATAAAACCATTGAAGTAATATTACTAGACATACAAGCGCTGCTAAACTTGTATATAATGACCATTCAAAATTATTAGTATTATCTAGAAGTCCTAACGATTCTAAAAGTGCCTTTTGATCAGAGGTTATTGGTTCCCCCTCTTTTACAATGATCTGATCCTTCTTAATCATAACAGGTTTAACACTTTTTCTTGCTTCTTCTATTAACACATCTGTACTTTTTTTATCATAAATTGAATTAGGACGAACTTCTACATTTGCGATAGACATCCCTATTGTTCTTATTTCCTTAGGAAAATTTGAGTTATTAATAAGTGTAGCAATAATCCCCTTTGCCAATATAATTTCTTCAGGTTTATTTTCATTTATTGTGGTTATATCATAAAGGGTTGTTATAGTATCTTTAAGAAATATTTCTAATTCCTTAGCTTTTTTAATTTCTAAATTTACTAAAGTATGGTAATTTTCATCGGTAAAATTAGGAATTGGGTTGCTCTTTTTGAGTGAATCTATTTTTTCCTTTTCCGTTAATGTTTTTTTAGAGGCATCTACACTATTGTTTGTGGATGATTTACTAGTGTTTAACTGGGCCACTGCAGAAAATAATTTACCGATATTTTCTATAGCCTTCTCATTTACCGAAACTTTAATTGTTTTTTTTCCTACGCTCTCTACAGCTTTTGTTCTATTGATTTCTGTGGCTCCTTCATTTTCAACTTCCCTAGGAGCTTTTATATCTACTTTTGCAATATCCCCCGCATTTAGTGTATACTTTTTTGGAACTAAAGCTGTTACTAAAATTGAATACATTATAATTGCCGTAACTATAAAAATCAAATATGGTTTTGCTTTACTAAGCTTCATAAGTTCCCTAATATTTCTCATATCTCATCCCCACCTTTTCTTCTCGAGTAAACTATAAAAATATATTTTTTTCTTCATATTCAATGTTTTTTCGGATGCATTATTTTTTTTCGGGTATACTCACTTTTTCGGGTGTTATTTCTCCTTCTGAAGCAATGTTTTCTTCAGCAACTACCACCACTCTTATTAAATACTTATCTTTCTCCTTTTTTACATCTTTAATTTTGTCTATTATCTTTACACTTTTGTCTAAATTTTTCAAAATATTAGAATACATCCCCTCTACTATCTTTTCCTCATCCACAGATATATTTTTTTCTTCAATTTCATAGTAGATTTCTTTATTTATAAACTTACTGGTACTTTCTATTTTATCATAATTACTATATGGAATTATGCTATTTTTTAGATAAATTTTTTTATTTGCAAATTTAATATATAAATTGCTTATACTATTTCCTGTTTTAACCTTTGATATATTGTTTAATGGGACTTCTTTAATTTCCTCGTAAAAAGTTTTTGCTATAACTTCGCCCTGCGCATGTACAGGATAAACACTTTCCTCTTTGCCTTGTTCTCCTTTAACTAACAGATCGCCCTTCTGTATCATTTTTCCGGCTTCTACAATAGCTGTACCTTCGGTAGTGTATACTCTAACTACCATGCCATCCTTGCTTGCTATTAAATTACAGGGTGTTTGTTTACTAATTATAATAGGCGGTGATTGTCTTTCTATTACATCAACTTTTAGCTTAACACCGTCAATCCTTGCTTTTACCCACATTATTTCATCATTACTTCTTGTGATTTTATTTTCAATGTCATAAACATTTATATTTTCCTTTTTGAGTCCTGGTCTTATTCCAAAACCTTTAATTTGTTGGCGCAATTCATATGGACTTATATAATTTTCCGTATTAATTTCTATATTCCATACAAATGTAGATAAATAATATATTATGCTTCCAAACAAAATTACTCCGAGTAGAAGTGCAGATCGACTTCTTAATTTCATTAAAAAAAATGACGCTCCGCTCCTTACTATAATTTTAACTCTAGTGTCTGTCCGTTTTGCCACTTTACTAATTTCGCCATAGTCGCTTAATCTCACTTCTAAAACTACAGTTGTTATATTTACTTTTTTTATGTTTTTAACTGGAACACCATTTTTCCACAGTAAGTTTATAAATTTTTCTGGCATTAATGATTGTATTTCCATTGTGATATTACCTTTTTTGTATTTTTTAAAATTATTCATGACTTTCATACACAACTGACTTAAAGTTGCCACTTAAAGTTATTGTGTTTCCCCCTATAAATAATATTTTAAAATTTTTACCGTATATCGAAATTGGACCCACATTGGAATTTATTTTTATTTCTTCTTCTTCAAAGATTACTACACCCTTATGGTTTTCTATATTTATTTCGCTGTTAGCTAAAATAGTTATTTTGGGTAAATCTAACAGGATATCTCTTGGCAATTCTAACTTGCTTGCTATAATTCCTTTCGCTTTATAAAACTTATTATCCATATCCTCACCTCATAAAATACTTCATATTAAATTTATGAAAAAAAAGTCTAACAAATTACAGTTTTTAAATTTTATAATTTTTCCAACAAAAAAAGACTCAGCGTTTGCTGAGTCTTTTATTTATTCAAATACTATTTTACTATTTCACTAATAAGCTTACCATTTGCATTGCTTATAACTTTAAGCAATAAGGCTTACATAATTTTTTTAATGTATTTCATGCCATTATCCACCAATTACACAACTGCCTTTTTGAATAGCTCTATAATTTCTATTTTAGTTAACTGCTGAGGAAGGCATTCTAACAAGATTTCATTTTTTACTTTATAAACTATATCTTGCCTGTTTCCATTTAAAAATTCTATTTAAATTTTCTCTTTCTTGCAGCTTCTGATTTCAACTTTTTCTTAACGCTTGGTTTCTCATAGTGTTCTCTTTTTCTTACTTCTCCAAGCACTCCACTTCTTGCGCACTTTTTCTTAAACCTTCTTAAAGCATTCTCAATTGTCTCGTCTGCTCCAACTTTAATTTCTGACATCATTATCCCTCCCTCCGCTAGCTCAATTCAATTTAAAAGCAGCTAATGCGGGGCCTAAATAGCACTTTTTTTATTATACAACACACTTTTACATTATGTCAACATTTTCATTGCTGTTTTGTTATATATAATAGATTATATATAACATATTATTGAAAAATTAGTTATATGTTAGCCAGGTGGCCACTGAAGAATTCTCCCACCCAATAAATGGAAATGTATGTGCTGAACGGTTTGACCACCTTGCTTCCCACAATTGGTAACAATTCTATATCCACTTTCAGCAATCCCTAATGTCCGTGCAATTTCCTTAGCAACTATAAATATATGCCCTATTATTTCTGATTCGTCCTCTTTTAAGCAATTTAAGTCAGCAAAATGCTGCTTAGGAATAATTATAACATGTACTGGTGCCTCAGGGCTTATGTCCTTAAATCCTATAACCTTTTCATCTTCATAAACCATTTCACAAGGGATTTGCTTTTTTACTATTTTACAAAAAATACAATCTTCCTTTTCCACATAATCACCTCCTTGCATAACCTAGTTATAATATACTATTCAACATAAAACTTTATTATCCTGCTACATATATTTATTACTTTCAAATTATTGTAATTCTTGCACTTCTCCAATTATACGATCACCCCTACATTCCATGAGTTTAGTCATATGAAATTCGCCCTCCATACTATGCGCATTCTTCACAATAACCTTTATGTAGTTATCAGTGTAACCTTCAAATTCATCTGGATTTTTGTCAGATTTTTGTTCGTATAAAACACTCATACATTTGCCATCAAATTTTTCTATATATTTCTTTTCTAGCGCATTGTTAAGTGTAATAAGCGCGCGGCTTCTATCTTCTTTTATATTCCCATCAATCTGATCTTTTATTTGCGCAGCTTTAGTTCCTTTTCTTGGACTATACTTGAAAATATGCATTTTTGTTAATTCTAAGTCCTTTAAAAATGCATAGGTTTCATTAAATTCTTCTCGCGTTTCCCCAGGGAAGCCTACAATTACATCAGTAGTTATAGCTATTCCCTCAATGTTTCGCCTTAGGCTTTCTACTACCGTTTTATACTCCTGTGCTGAATACTTTCTATTCATTCTTTTAAGGGTTTCGTCACATCCACTTTGCAGTGAAAGATGAAAATGATGGCATAGTTTCGTAAGCGACTTTATTTTTTTAATAACTTCCTCTGTAAAAAATTCTGGATCTATTGAACCTATTCTTATCCTCTTAATACCAGGAATCTTATCTACTTCCTCTAAAATCCTCACTAAATTCCAGTTGCCTTCTAAATCTAACCCAAAAGAGGCTATATGAATACCCGACAAAAGAATTTCTTTGAAGCCATTTGCAGCTAATTCATAGACTTCTGATATGATTTTATCAGGTGATTTACTACACACTGCTCCTCTAGCGTAAGGTATTAAGCAATAAGAACAAAATCTATTGCACCCATCTTGAATTTTTATAAATGCTCTAGTCCTATGTTTATACTCTTTAATATTTAATTCCTCAAACACCTTGTTTTTTAAAACATCGCTAACTTCCACAACCTGTTTTGCCTCTTCTCTTGATCTATTAACCCAATAAACAATATCACCTTTATTTCGGCTACCTAGAACTACATCAACACCTTCAATGCTCGCTACTTCAGCCGAGGCTATCTGTGCATAACATCCCACCACTGCAATAATAGCTTCAGAATTCTTTCTTCTAGCTTTTCTTATCATTTTTCTCGATTTTTTGTCACCCATATTAGTAACAGTACAAGTATTAATAACATACACGTCTGAAACCTCATAAAATTCCGCTACTTCATATCCTTCTCTAATGAATTTCTCTATCATTGCTTCTGATTCATACTGATTTACCCTACATCCTAAGGTAGCGATTGCAACTTTCATTACATAATTCCTCCCAAATCTCCCAGTTCATACATTATAAGGCTTAAACATGTAAAACCTGCAGTTTCAGTTCTAAGTATTCTCGGTCCCAATGTAACAATCCTTGCTCCTATTTCTTTAAGTTTTAATATTTCACTTTCTTCAAATCCACCCTCTGGCCCTATGACAATAGCAACTTTATTAATATGTATTTTTTCTATGTTTGATACTATTTTTTTTATACCATAGCCCTCTTCATTTTCATAGGGAACCACTACTAAATCCATATGCTTTAATTCTTGTAATAAGTTATCAAATTCTATAGGAATATTAATTTGAGGCACCAGACTTCTCTTGCACTGCTTGCAGGCTTCAAGTGCTATCCTATTCCATCTATCTACCTTTTTAAACTCCTTAAGGTCAGTTTTAACTACTACTCTATCTGTAATTATAGGTGTTATTGCTTTAACCCCGAGTTCCGTATTTTTTTGAACTATTAAATCCATTTTTGTTGATTTAGGCATACCTTGAAATAAGTATACTTCAATAGGACTTTCATTATTTATAGGATTTTCTTCTAATAGATTTATATTTACTACCTTTTTATCTATAAAAGTTATTTCACCTACATACTCTTTACCTTCACAGTTATTAACACTTACCTTTTCACCGATTTGAAGCCTTAATACCTTATATATATGTTTTACATCTTCACCATCTATAACAGCATTGCTTCCATCTATACTATTTTTTGGTACAAAAAATTTATGCATTATTTATTCTCCTTAAGCCTCGGTACATTCAAATAAATATACTGGTCTATTTTCATGCACCTTATTTTGCTATAACTTTGCAACTATGCAAACCCATTCACCCTCTATATTTACCTCTTCAATTTTAAATCCACACTCAGTTAACTTATTTATTACCTCATCTTTTTTACTTAAAATTATCCCTGAAGATATAAAATATCCACCTTCTACTATAAATGCCTTAACTTGCTGCGTCAAAAATATAATTATATCCGCCATTATATTAGCTATAACTATATTCGCTTTTCCTTTAACAACTTCCATTAAGTCTCCGTATAATATTTCAATGTTATCTATATCATTGTAGCTAACATTTTGTTTTGCAGAGTCTACTGCTACTGGATCCAAATCAACGCCTATAGTCTTTTTAGCTCCAAGCTTAGCCGCAGCAATAGCTAATATCCCAGAACCTGTTCCTATATCAAAAACTGTTGAGTTAGCGTCCACGTGCCTCTCAAGTGCCTTTATACACATTCTAGTAGTCTCATGAGATCCAGTTCCAAAAGCCATACCTGGGTCTAGTTCTACAATTATTTCATCAGTATTTTTATTGTATTCTTCCCATATAGGCTTAATAACTATCTTTTCTCCTACCTTTATTGGTTTATAATACTTTTTCCAGTTATTTTCCCAATCCTCTTCATTTACCTTTTCTGCCGTTACAGATCCAGCGCCTTTGTCTAATCCACACTTTGGTAAATTATTTACCCCTATTTTAATTTCTTCTAAGTGCTTTTCAAATTTTTCATCTTTTTTATAGTATCCCTTAATTACAACTCCACTCTTTGTATCTATAATAGTTTCATCAAAATAGTCCCAATCTGTAGTATGATCCCGTCTAAAAATCAAATCTAAAGGATCTAAAATAGATACCCCTTCAACTCCCGTATTGTATAGCATTTCAGATACAGCTTCAACAGCCTCACTACTTGTTATTATAGTTACTTCAATCCAATCTTTATTCATTATTAATCTCCTTATTTATAATAAAAAACTCCGTTTTACAAAACGGAGTTTTTTATTGTTATTTGCCAAATATTTTATCTACAATAGACTTTTTATTTTCTTCAAAAAAATCTACATTCTCGCCACTAGCTTCCATAAATAGTTTTAAAGCTTCCTTTTGCTTATCATTCATAGCTTTTGGAATATCAACAATAACCTTTACGTATTGATCTCCTCTTCCATGTCCGTTTACTCTAGGTATTCCCTTACCCTTAAGTCTAAATACAGTCCCAGATTGTGTTCCTCCTGGAACTTTGTATTTAACGTCTCCATCAACGGTTGGCACTTTAATTTCAGTGCCAATAGATGCATACCCAAAGCTTATATGAGATTCTATATGAATATCATTTCCATTCCTCTTAAAACTTTTATGAGGAGCTACTCTAATATTTATATACAAATCTCCTGATGGGCCACCCTTTTCACCCTGTTCCCCTTGACCTCTTAGAGGCATAACATTTCCAGTATCAACTCCACCTGGAACATCAATTTTAATTTTCTTATTTTTTCTCTGTTTTCCAGAACCATGACAAGTTTTACATGGCTCAGAAATTATTTGACCCTTGCCACCACACTTATCACAAGTGCTCATGCTAGCAAAGCTTCCAAAGGCAGTGTTTCTCTGTACTTTTATCTGCCCAGCTCCCCCACATTTATCACATGTTTTAGGCGAAGTACCGGCTTTAGCACCACTACCACTGCAATCCCCACATTTCTCATTTCTTGTAATGGATATCTCTTTTTCTATCCCAAAAACAGCCTCTTCAAAACGCAGGTTTAGATTATACTCTAAATCTGCACCTTTTTTAGGTCCATTCTGATTTCTTGAAGAGAATCCTCCACCTCCAAATATGTCGCCAAATATATCTCCAAACCCACCAAATCCAGAAAAATCAGAGCTGCCTCCAAATCCTGCTCCATTTGCATCAGCTGTACCATATTGATCATATCTTGATCTTTTCTCTGAATCAGATAAAACTTGGTATGCTTCATTCATTTCTTTGAATTTTTCTTCCGCCGCTTTATTATCTGGGTTTCTATCTGGATGATACTTTAATGCACCCTTTTTAAAAGCTTTCTTAACTTCTTCTTCACTGGCACCTCTTTCTATGCCAAGAGTTTCATAATAATCTTTTTTTGACATCTAGCTTTTCACCACCTAAAATATATATACTTCTATATTATAACCTAATCTCTAATACAAAGTAATCCTTAAAATAAGGGAAGGGTAATTACCCATCCCTTATTTTAATTGATTTTACTAATTATTTATCTTATTTTTTTTCATCTTCTTCTACTTTAAAGTCAGCATCTACTACATTATCATCTTGATGAGCATTTCCATCTGCGTTAGTTTCGCCTGGGTTTGCTCCTTGCTCTTTTGCTACTTCTGCTTCTGCTTGATATATTTTTGTAGTTACTGCATAGAAAGCCTCAGTTAATTCTTCAGTAGATTTCTTTATAGCTGCTATATCTTCTCCATCTTTAACTTTTTTAAGAGCTTCTAATTTAGCATCAATATCTTTTTTATCATCTTCTGTTACTTTTTCTCCAAGTTCAGTTAAGCTTTTTTCAGTTTGGTATACTAACTGTTCTGCATTGTTCTTAACTTCAATTTCTTCTTTTCTAGTTTTGTCTTCTTCTGCAAATTTTTCTGCTTCTTTTACTGCTTTATCAATTTCATCATCGCTTAAATTAGTTGATGCTGTGATTGTTATCTTAGCTTCTTTTCCTGTTCCTTTATCCTTAGCTGATACATTAACTATACCGTTAGCATCTATATCAAAAGTAACCTCTATTTGTGGGATTCCTCTTGGTGCTGCAGCAATTCCTGAAAGAGTAACTCTTCCTAAAGTCTTGTTACCTGCAGCCATTTGTCTCTCACCTTGAACAATGTTAATTTCAACTGATGTTTGACCATCTGCAGCTGTTGAGAATACTTGACTCTTTTTAGCAGGAATCGTAGTATTTCTTTCAATTAAAGGAGTAGCTATTCCACCTAAAGTTTCAATTCCTAGTGTTAATGGAGTTACGTCAAGAAGTAAAACATCTTTAACTTCCCCACTTAATACTCCCGCTTGAACTGCTGCTCCGAGTGCTACACATTCATCTGGATTTACTCCCTTTGAAGGATCTTTTCCAGTAAAGTTTTTAACTGCTTCTTGAACTGCTGGTGTTCTTGTTGAACCACCTACAAGTACAATTTTATCTATTTCATTAAGTGATAACCCTGCATCTGCAAGTGCTTTTTTCATTGGTTCTATTGTAGCATTAACTAAATCATGAGTTAACTCATTAAATTTAGCTCTTGTTAAATTTATATCTATATGCTTTGGACCTGTTGCATCTGCAGTAATAAATGGTAGGTTAACATTTGTTTGCATTGAAGATGATAATTCAATTTTAGCTTTTTCAGCAGCTTCTTTTAATCTTTGAAGTGCCATTTTATCATTTCTTAAATCTATTCCATTATCCGCTTTAAAAGTGTCAGCTATGTGATTCATAACCTTTTCGTCAAAGTCATCTCCACCAAGTTTAGTGTTACCATTAGTTGATTTAACTTCGAATAAACCATCACCAAGTTCTAATATAGATACATCAAATGTACCGCCACCTAAATCATATACTAATATTTTTTGGTTAACATCCATTTTATCTAAACCATAAGCTAGAGCTGCAGCTGTTGGTTCATTTATTATTCTCTTAACTTCAAGTCCAGCTATTTTTCCTGCGTCTTTTGTTGCTTGTCTTTGGCTATCATTGAAATAAGCAGGTACAGTTATTACAGCTTCTGTAACTGTTTCTCCTAAATAAGCTTCAGCATCAGCTTTTATTTTTTGTAGAATATACGCTGAAATTTCTTGTGGTGTGTGTGATTTTCCATCAATATCTACTTTATGATTAGAACCCATTTCTCTTTTAATTGACATTATTGTTTTATCTGGGTTCGTAATTGCTTGTCTCTTTGCTACTTGACCTACTAATCTTTCTCCATCAGCTTGGAATGAAACTACAGATGGTGTAGTTCTTGCACCTTCTGAATTAGAAATTACTACGGGTTCTCCACCCTCCATAACTGCTATACATGAATTTGTTGTACCTAAATCTATTCCTATTATTTTTCCCATTATTATTTCCTCCTCATATTCCTTTTAGACCATAACAATTATAATTGTTATAATTCTTATATTTTCTATTATATTTTTTTATAATATGAATCTTTAATTTGCAACTTTAACCATACTATGCCTTAATACCTTGTTTTCTTTCTTATAACCTTTTTGGAATACTTCTACTATTTCATTAGTTCCATACTGTTCATCTTCAATATGCATTACCGCATTATGAAGATTTGGGTCAAATTCACCTTCTGAGACTAATTCTTCTACTCCTAATTTAGTAAAGGCATCATTAAATTGTCTTACCGTCATCTCCACACCGACTCTTAGATCTTCCCCAGCTCCTTCAACAGAAAGTGCTCTTTCTAAGTTATCAAGTACTGGTAAAACTTCTTTTAAAACATCGGCGCAAGCATCTGTGTATATACCACGTTTCTCTTTTACTGTTCTTTTTCTAAAGTTCTCATATTCAGCAGATGTCCTTAAATATTTATCTTTAAACTCATCTAGCTCACTCTGTAATTTCTTGTTTTCTTCTTCTAATTTTTTCTTATTTTTTTTCATATCTTTTTCTTTTTCACTTTCTAAAAGTTCTTCAGCTTCTTCTACTATTTCAGCTTCTTCTACTATTTCAACTTCTTCTGCAGTTTCCTCTATAGAACCCTTTGTCTCTTTCATAGTACTTTGACTTTCGCCAGTTTCATCAACTGAGCTTGAAGCCCCATTATTAGGTATTGATGTGTTTTCCTCTTTTAAATCTTCTTTTAAAATTTCCTGATTATTTGTATTCACTAAATCATTCCTCCATTTCTGGCTCAAAGTAAATCTTTAAATTTAAAACTTTATATATGATCATCATAAATTTGAGCTATATTATCATTTAATTCTTTAACTATTTCAGTTAATACAGATATAACTTTTCCATAAGGTATTCTTGTTGGGCCTATAACGCCAATAGATCCGAGTGGTATTCCGGACGCGCTATAAACAGCTGTTATAATGCTGCATTCACGAGCACATTCAACAAAATTTTCTCCACCAATTTTAATTGTAATATTACCTGTAATGTCCCCTACTCCTAGCAAACTATTTATACTCTCTTTATTGTCTACTAAAACTAAGAACTCACGAGCTTTGGTAATATTATTATATTCTGGGTAGTTAAATATATTTGCAGCACCCTGAATATATACTTCCGAAGCTTCAATACCAGACAAACTATCATATAAAGCTGGAATAATTCCATCAAAAATTTCTTGATAAAATGCTAAATCTCTTTTTAAATTATTAATAACTTCTAAATTTATTTGTTCAATTGTAAGCTTTCTTAATCTAAAATTAAGTAAATTGTTAAGTTTTTCAATGCTATCGCTACCAATAGGTTTCTTAATCTTAATAACATTATTTTTGATGATACCACTGTCTGTAATAATTACAAACAAAATACTCCCAGCATCTAGATTCATTAGCTGAATATATTTTATACAGCTCTTTTGAACAGATGGTGCCTTAACTATAGATGTAAGATTTGTAAGAAGAGAAAGCACTTGTGTTGCTTGCTTAACAATTTTATCAACCTCATATAAAGCAACATTAATAAGGTGATTTTTGATCATATATTCTTCCTCATTGGATAATTTTGTTAACTCCATAAGTCTATCAACATATAATCTATAGCCCTTATCTGATGGTTTTCTACCAGATGATGTATGCAACTGTTCTATATATCCCATCTCTTCGAGGTCTGACATTTCATTTCTTATAGTAGCTGGACTAATACCTAAATCATACTTTTTAGCTATGGTTCTGGATCCAACAGGCTCACCATTATTTATATAATCTGTAATTATAGCCTGAAGTATTTTAATTTTTCTTTCATCCATTTCCATAATACCACCTCTTTTATTAGCACTCACTACCGTTGAGTGCTAACGAGTATGTATTAAAAGTATCATTTGCTAATGTATTTGTCAATAACCTTAATTTTTTAATTTAGCCATTATATATTGATTATATTGATTCAAATTGAGTATGCTACGTTTTCCTTCGATTTCCTGATGTACTGTAATATTAACAACTTAAGAACGAAATTTATAGTAATGTATTTATAGAAGAAATTCTGCCATAATCACATTAGATATTTCAATACCTTCATAAGTTAAAAAAACATTGTTTTCATTTTCCTCCATGAACCCATTGCTTACATATTTATTTATTACTTCCCTATAAACACTATCTATATCTTTGTCAAATCTTTTCCTAAATTCACTTTTGCTTATGCCTACATTCTTTCTAAGACCCATAAACATAAACTCTTCCATATCATCTTTAAATGAATTTTTTGTTTTTTCCACTATTGCACAACAATCAACATTTATTTTCTTAATATATTTTTCTATATTTTCTTCATTTCTATACCTAACCCCATCACTATATGAATGAGAGGCAGCTCCACATCCAATATATTCGCTCATTTCCCAATATGCTAAATTGTGTCTACATGACTTATCGTTTTTTGCGAAATTTGAAATTTCATATTGTATATACCCTTTCTCTCCCAAATATTCTATTGTCTGTGCATACATAGTTCGCTCTATTTCCTCATCCGGAAGATTTAATGTGCCTTCTTCAAATCTTTTATAAAAAGCTGTTCCCTCTTCCACTATTAGACTATAGCAAGATAAATGCTCTGGATTAAGGTTAGTTACATTCTCTAAGGTCTCTATCCACTGCTTAAGCGTTTGAGACGGAAGTCCAAACATTAAATCTACATTGATATTATCAAACCCTAGATTTCTAGCCATTTGAAAACTTTGTTTAAAATCTTCAATAGTATGGATTCTACCCAGCTGTTTAAGCAAGGAGTCTTGAAAGGCTTGAAGTCCAATGCTGATCCTATTTACTCCCATTTTTTTTAAAAAGTTTAATATTTCACTCGTAAAAGTCCCGGGATTTCCTTCCACGGTAAACTCTAAATCATCACACATATCCAACCTACCAATACTTTTCCCTATCATTTCCCAGCCTGCTAAAGATAAATAGGTGGGAGTTCCCCCACCTATAAATATAGTTTTTATTTTTTTATCTCTTATACTATTTATTTCTTTTGCTAGAGCTGCGGCATAATCAAGCATACAATCCTCTTTACTAGCAAATGACGGAAAATCACAATATAAACACTTCTGCTTGCAAAAAGGAATATGTATGTACAACGCAACATTCTTCATAGTTTAAGCCTCACTTTATTCCTAATCTACTTTAAGTATAGCCATAAATGCTTCTTGTGGAACCTCTACGCTTCCCACTTGTCTCATTCTCTTTTTACCTTCTTTTTGTTTCGATAATAATTTTTTCTTTCTTGAAATATCTCCACCATAGCATTTGGCTAAAACATCTTTTCTAAGTGCCTTTACAGTTTCTCTTGCGATTACCTTTGAGTTTATAGATGCTTGTATTGGTATTTCAAACATTTGTCTTGGTATAAGCTCTTTCAGTTTTTCAGCCATAATTCTTCCTCTATGGTAAGCTCTTTCCTCCGGAACAATCATAGATAGAGCATCTACTTTATCCCCCTTAAGTAAAATATCTAGTTTTACGAGCTGAGTCGTGGTATAATCCTTAAATTCATAATCAAAAGATGCATATCCTTTTGTTCTTGATTTTAAGGCATCGAAAAAGTCGTATACTATTTCATTAAGAGGCATGTCATAATTGAGCACTACTCTAGTGGTTTCTATATATTTCATATCAATATATACGCCTCTTTTTTCTTGACATAACTCCATAACTGATCCTAAATATTCTGATGGTGTTATGATAGACGCTTTAACTACTGGCTCTTCCATATAACTAATTTCTGTTGGTTCTGGAAGATTTGTAGGATTTGTTATTTCTATTAATTCTCCATTAGTTTTCATTACTTTATATATAACTGATGGAGCTGTCGTAATGATTTCTAAATTAAATTCTCTTTCTATTCTTTCTTGTATTATCTCCATATGAAGAAGACCTAAGAATCCACATCTAAATCCAAAACCTAAAGCAATAGATGTCTCTGGTTCAAACCCTAACGCTGCATCATTTAACTGAAGCCTTTCTAGTGCCTCTTTTAATTCTCCATATCTAGCACCATCTACCGGATAAATACCACTAAACACCATAGGTACTGCTGGTTTATATCCCTTAAGTGGCTTAGACGCCGGCCTTGCTGCTTCTGTTATTGTATCTCCAACTCGTGCATCCCTAACATTTTTTATAGATGCTGTTATGTATCCAACATCCCCAGCACTTAGCTGCGATACTGGAAGATAGTTCGGAACAAATACTCCAACTTCTACTACATCATATATCTTATTAGTATTCATTAGTTTAATCTTTGTTCCTGTTTTAATAATTCCATCTTTGATTCTTACATAACATACAACACCTTTATAACTATCATATGAAGAATCAAAAATTAAAGCTTTGAGTGGTGCTTCTTCATCTCCACTAGGAGGTGAAATCTTTTTTACTACAGCTTCTAGAACATCTTCTATATTAAGCCCAGTTTTCGCCGAGATTAGAGGAGCATCCTGAGCTTCAATACCTATTACGTCCTCAATTTCCTGAATTACCTCGCTTGGTCTTGCACTAGGAAGATCTATCTTGTTTATAACTGGTGCAATGTCAAGGTTGTTGTCCAAAGCAAGGTAGCAGTTTGCTAAAGTCTGAGCTTGAATCCCTTGTGATGCATCTACTACAAGCACTGCACCTTCACAAGCAGCTAAGCTCCTTGAAACCTCATAGTTAAAATCTACATGTCCTGGAGTATCTATAAGATTGAATATGTATTCTTCTCCATTCTCGCTTTTGTAAACGAGCCTTGCTGGTTGAGATTTAATAGTAATACCTCTTTCTCTTTCGAGGTCCATATTATCAAGTACTTGTTCTTCCATTTCCCTTTTAGTTAAAGTGCCTGTCTTTTCTAATAATCGATCTGCAAGAGTAGACTTGCCGTGATCAATATGTGCAACTATCGAAAAGTTTCTTATGTATTTTTGTCTATTACTCTGCATTAATTTGTACCCCCGATATTCTATATGAATCAAATCATTTAGCTTTAGTTTAACATAAACATACTTTATCCTAAAGCATATTTATTATAAATTAAATTATATCATAAATATCTCTAGTTTTGTAAGCGTATTATGATACTACATTATACTTTATTTCGCTTAATATATGTATTTTTATATTATTTTGAAAAAATACCATTATATACGTTAATGCATTTTTCTTTCATGTTATCAAATGTTTTATTATTCAAATAAAAAACATAGTCCTTGGTCTCAATTCTAAAATCGACAGGTTTTAATTTTAAATTTATTATAAATTTCGACTTATTTCTCACAAGTTCTGTCTTATTAATATTAACTTTGATAAATCCATAAATTAAAACAGAAAAAGAAATAAAAATTACAATAAAATATTTAATTCTGCCTTTTTTAAGCATAAAAAATGCCTCCTTACAGTTGACCTAAATAGATAACAATTACTAATTATTATCTTCCCCTTAGTAAGGATGCACTTTTTAAAATAAATTATTCACTTTTTTCCATTTAATTGCTCTGCAATGATTCTTGATAAATACTTACCAGTATTTTTTACCTCTTGGATAGTGTTGTTCTCTGATCCTACTTCAATTAGCAATGCATTATCACTTTTATTTTGACTATAAAACCTAATCCCATAATGATAAGTATGGATTTCATTACCTCTTATAAGATTTGGGTATAATTTATTTGATATTCCTATCAAGGAACTTATTAATTTCTTCTGTTTTGCGTATCTAGGGTTTTTATCTGTTACTACAAACATAAATTTAGCAACATTTTGCCCGTTTATTTTAGTGGTTACTGAATTCTTATTCGGCACACTATCTCTATGTAAATCTATAATTAAATCGAATTTTTCATATTCCTTTAAATACCTGTCTAAAGTAACTCCAGATTTTTTGTAGGCACTATTATAATCTCCTTTATCATGCACAGTCTTATCATGTATAACTGCAATTCCATATTTTTTTTCTAGTTCATCTTTTATTACATCTCCTGCAGCACAAACATTTCTTGTTTGATCTAAACTACTATCAATTTTAACTGTATCCTTATCCGATGTGCGATAAGCCTCACAAGTATGAGTATGGTATATAAGCACTCTAGGCTTTGCATTATTTAGAGTTTTTTTCAAAGCAGGATTATCGAGGGGAGCTACCAAATTAGAATCTTTAGTTTCCGCTTCCGACTTACTTACCTGTTTATCTTCTAATTTAAAGGGATTAAGACTAAAATTTAAATTGCTTACATCAGTGCTATCATCATTATTATCCAAATATGCAACTTCTTTCATTATTATAGATATAGGATTTAAAATATCTACTCCTAAAAATGATAATGCTGAAATTTTCATGCTATTTTCACTGTTAGCATACTGCTGCTCTGTGTTTGAGGACTTAATTACTGATAATGCATTATTAATAACATTAACATAAAAGTAATTTCTATATTTTCCTTCATTGTCTGCCTTAGCACTTTTAGGTAAAATGAGACCCATAAAAAAAATAATGAGTAATATGAAAACAGAAAAAAATATTCTCACATTACTATTTTTTTTAACAGCATATCTTGAAAAATTCATTTTTTCACTTATCATATTCTTATATTTAGCTTTAATTTCTACACCTTTGTAACTCATCTTTATCCCCCCTGCTTATACAATATATATGAGGGAATATATCAAGTTATTACTAGTTCAAATACTTATTTATGTCCTCTAAGCCCAATGCTGGTTGCAAGGCTATGTTAATGCCATTTGCAATAATTTTAGAAACTGAATTTATAACCATATCAATTTCTTTTGGTGTAACTACAAGGTTACCAACGTATGGATTTAATATTTCAGCAATCATTTTCTGTTTTTCTACTTTATCAATTGACTTAAGCATATTGTAAAATTCTTTGCCTTCATTTGACGATTTAATCATTTCATCAAGTACTAAATCAATGGTATCATTCGCTAGTGTTGCCGCATCAACTACTGTTGGAATCCCAATAGCAATAACTGGCACTCCTAAGGTTTTCTCACTTATTTCCATCCTCCGATTCCCAATTCCAGCTCCTGGGGAAATCCCAGTAGTCCCTATCTGTATAGTTCTGTTCACCCTATCCATTTTTCTAGAAGCCAATGCATCAATGCAAATAACTAAATTAGGTTTGATTTTCTCCACTATGCCGCGGATTATTTCACCAGTTTCCATACCAGTTATTCCTAGTACCCCAGGAGATATGGCACATACTGGTCTTATGCCTTCATCTATAGAGTCAGGTACTAATTGTTTTAAATGCCTAGTCACCATTATTTTTGAAACAACTTTTGGTCCTACAGCGTCAGGTGTAACGTTCCAATTACCGAGTCCAACCACGAGTGCTGTCATACTATCCTCTAATTTTATTAGCGGAGCGAGCACCTCTCCCATTACAATGCTTACTCTATCCATAGCATCACCATCATAGTGAACAAATTCTGGAATATCAATAGTTATATATGTACCTTTTGGTTTTCCCATCATTTCTTCCCCAATATCACTTACTATTTTTACATTAGTAATTTTAATATCACCCTCACTATACTCTTCTACATCAACACCGGGCATCTCACCATTGTTTTCTGCTTTGTATATTTCTTTAGCTTCAACAGCTAAATCTGTTCTTACACTTATCATAATTTCACCTCAACTATATTTTTAATATTAGCTTTTCCTAATAGCCCTTTACTATCCCTTCAAAAATGTTTTTTTAGGCTTTCCACTTACTTAATCATCTCCTGCGGAGTTGCAATGTTAAAAATTATATATATAAAATAAATTTCACTTGAAGTGATTAAATTTTAATGCTATAATATCAGTTGAATAATTAAAAAGATTCGTATGCAGTTTTACCCAAGACTGCTGACATGTTATTAAATACAAGGGTGGTGAAATTAAATGGCAAATATTAAATCAGCAAAAAAAAGAATTAGAGTTACTGAAGTTAAAACACAAAGAAACACAATGATTAAATCTGCTTTAAAAACTAAGGTAAAGAAATTTGAGACAGCTGTCGTTACTGGCAATGTTGAAGAAGCTAAGGTTACATATGCAAGCGTGGTTAAAGCTTTAGATATGGCTGTAACAAAAGGAATACTTCACATAAACAAGGCAGCAAGAAGAAAATCTAGACTAGCATCTAAGTTAAACGCTTTAAGTTTAACTGCATAATAAAAAACCGGTGATTTACACCGGTTTTTTATTTTTTTTGTATAAGACATTTAAAGGAATAATAAGTCAAAAGTAGACATTCTTAGAAATGATATTAAATCATCACCTGCAGAGATGTAATGTTACATAACAGTTTTTATCATAAAAACTTCAATATTTAGCTTGTCGTCAGTAGATGCACTTTTTAAGATTTTTTCTGTATCGACACATAGTTCAATATTTCTCTTTAGCGCCTTCATTTTAAACTTCATGCTCTGCGAGATCATTTTTTCACAAATATACGGATGAAGCTTTAATTCACTTGCCAAAATTTCTTTTGATTTCCCACTATCAATGCCTAATTTAAGATTAAATAAAAGATTGAATTGTCGTCCTAGCATAAATAAGATAAGTGGTATCTTCTCTCCTTTATATATAAGTTCATTTAAAACATCTATGGCTTTCTTAATATTTTTCTGAGACAAATAATCAACCAAATTAAAAATATCATTTTCACTCTTTTGAGGCATCATCTCCAAAATATCTTCTTTAGTAATTTCTCTTCCCTGTGTAAATGAAACTAATTTTTCTATTTCATTTAATATTATATCCATGTTATTGTCTACCTGGCCACAGAATAAAGTAAGTTCTGATTTCCCAATTTTCGTTCCGGCATTTTCAAATAAATCCTTGCACTTTTTTTGAAGCGATTCCCCTCTTAATTTATCAACTTTTATAACACATGCCTTTTTATCTAATTTTTTTATTTTATTGCTTGGTTTTTCTCTGTCACTTAAAAACACATAATATATGACTAAAATACAATGAGGTGAAGGGTTTTTTAAATATTCGCTTAGCATAGCGAAATTTTTGCTCTTTATATCTCCCGAATTTTTACCTCCACCACTATCATCTAAAAATGAAGCCCTGTATACAACCACAACCTTTTTATCACTCATAAATGGCATGGTTTCACAAGCATCAATAATTGTCTCAAAATCAATTTTGCTACCATCAAATTTCGAATAATTCAAATCCATGAAATCCCTGCTTAATACCTTATCAGTTATAAATTCAACATGGTTTTTTATTAGTTTTTCATCCGGTCCGCAAAATATATAACAATTATCTAGTTCATGTTTCTTAATTTTTTTCTCAAGCTCTGTAAAGTTAATCAAAATATTTCCTCCAACCCCTGTGAAAATTTTAATGTTTTATTTCCTATAATTACATATTTATTTATTATTGTACCTGGTAATGTGTATGTTTCATCCTTTTTTAGTTTTACAATATATTTAAATGGTATAATTTTTTCACCGATATTATTTGATGATGCCTTATCATTAAACACCTCCATATCGGGTTCTATATTTGTGTTTTGCACAAAACACACTTGCGCTTCTAATTTATTACCATTACTAATTAGCCTAATTGCATATCTCTGTGAAAGTCTGATACTTGAATCTCCCGTGTAACCTTGAAAGACTTTATCTACCTTCACAGGCACTTTTAAATCCTTCACATTAATATTGCCTGTGGTCACCGCAATTGTAGTTTTTTTATATTGTAATAAAACTATATCATTCTTATTTATATTTATATAGCTAATCTCCGGAAAAACCTTATAATTTTGAAAAGCAAAAACAAAAACAATGCAAATTGGAACATATTTAAATTGCCCATATCCTTTTTTAATACCAACATAGCACAGATATAGTCCAAATACAACTAAACTCTCTATATAAGAGAAGTAAATTATTTCTGGTAATAATATACCTAACATTTTTTGAATAAATTCTATAATCATTAAAACAGTATATAATCCGTAGTTTATTAAATTGAACAACTGATAAATGTGGCTAAGTACTAGACCCATATTCCCCAGTACCACAACTATTGTATAGAATGGCAATAACACTAAGTTACTAAAAAGGAATCCTAAACTAAAAGTTTTAAGGGCTCCAATTGCATAGGGCATAGAAAATATTTGGGAACTTAGGCTTAAACTAAAAGATTCGTTTAAAGCAGCTGGTAATTTATATAGCACCTTTTTCATTTTTTTATTATATGCTATAATTCCCAGAACGCAAAGAAATGAGAGCATAAATCCTATATCAAGAATATAAAAGGGTCTAATTATTAATAGTATAACTGCCGCTAGGCTAAGAGAAGATAAACTATCATATTTTTTATAAACCATACTTGATACTTTCAATATAAAGATCATTATAAATGCTCTTATTGTAGAGGCTTGACCTCCCGTAAATATCATATACACAAAAGAAAATAATAAAGCTATTTTATACCCCATAATAATTTCTAAAGCTTTATATATTATTGACATGTGTAGTCCCGATACACTTATAACATGACTGATACCTAATTTTTTAAAATCTTCTTTTTGCGTTTTTTCTATGTACCCACTGTCCCCAAAACATACAGCCATGACTATAGCAGATTTTTCTTTTCCTAATATTTCCGAAAATTTTTCATATAAGCCTCTTCTAAAGCTTTCAATCTTTGATATTAAATCTTCGTCACAAATTTTGTAATCTTTAACTGTATATGTTCCAACTATGCCTCTTTCATACACCGCTACTTTTTTAAAATTACCATTTATCCAAACACTTCTTCCCTGCGTCAATTCAAATATATCGCCCTCCAAAACAATTTTCTTATTATCATATTTCCCGATGCAATAATATGTACTTTTTTCCGAAATTCTCACTTTTAACTTTTGCTTACTTGGTAAATTAGTATTAAAATAAGAATAATAATTTATAGTTCCGATAATAAAAAAGCAGAATACTATATAAAAAAACTTCTTATCTATAGTAAAATACATTATAGCTAAAAAGGATGCAGCTATAACTGCACCTAAAATAGGACTATTTATTAAAGTTAAACAAGTAAAGCATCCCATCAATATCGTTATTGCATAATACACTAAAGGTCTAGTCATAATAACCTATTTTACTTGAAAATTTATCTACTAAAAAGAACATATAAATTTGTTCAATATTTTTTTGCTTCTATTATGATTTCAATATCCTTTAAATATATTTTCAAGCATTTTCTCACCTCCATAACTTTTATTTTATCCAATAAATATTTAAATTAATCAGCTTGTTCACATTTAATTAAATGTGATAAGTATAAATGAATAGCTTTTTAATAAAAAATAGGAGGCTTTAGCATAAACAACTAAAGTCTCCGTAATTTTAAATGCCTAATCTAGTTTTTTATATACTATCATTCAAAACCCAATTATGATAATTTTAGAAATCGCATCTATTATGGTTTCTTCTATTATGGTTTCTTCTATGATGTCTCTTATTGCAATTTATAAAAACAGTATTGCAACAACAATCATTTCTGTCACAATCATTTCTGTCACAATCATTACCATCAGCTAGTAATAATAATATTATCCACCAACAACACATATATATTCCCCCCCCTCTCCGAAGGCAAATATTTTTGTTTAAAGTCATTTTTCCTAAGTTTCTAGCATTAATGCTTCTTTTGTTGATATATAATATTATACTCATTACAAAAATGTTCCAATTAAATTATCTTTTTCAAAGCTGTTCATCGCTTCAAGTACGGTATTATTAACAGTAAAAAAATAACAGACTTTTTTATCTGTTATTTAAATAATTTACTTTACCTTATCAATTGGTTATTTTTAGACTTTCCTATTTCAATTTTCCCATCAGAATATATATACATTCCTTGTCCTTCTCTTTCATCATTTTGCCACTGACCTATATATTTTTCGCCCAGGACCCAAGTATGAATTCCTGTTCCATGTCTAAGTCCATTCTTTAATTCACCTACATATGTGTCTCCATCCGGCCACGTACAAATACCTTGACCACATTTTTCACCATTTTCCCAAACTCCTATGTATTTTTCTCCATCGGGCCATGTATATATTCCATATCCATGTTTTTCATCATTACTCCACTCACCTATATATTTTTCTCCGCCTGAAAAAACAAGTGTACCTTGTCCATGCATTTGATCATTTTTCCAAAGGCCTACATATTTACTTCCATCGTTATAAATAAAAGTCCCTTCACCATGCTTCTTACCGTCAACTCTTTCTCCTTCATAGGTTCCTCCGTGAATATGTTCTGTTTTACCAATTTTAACATTATCCTTGTTAATTTCATTTAAATTATCATTGCTTAATTTTATATTTTTCATATTCAAATCACTCCCTTACTTGAGTACCATTAACTTGTTATTTACAATCATTTGCATTTTCTTTTATATACTATACCATATTTCTTCTAAAATTATGCAATAATTTTCTACAAAACAAAACCTATAGGAATTAATTCCTATAGGTAATTTTTCTTAGATAATACTATCTTTGAAATCCTCTATTGTTTTGTTGTTTTTTAGCTCTTCTACAATCAGGACATCTTTGTGGTTCATTTTCGAATCCTTTTTCTTTATAAAATTCCTGTTCACCCTCAGTGAATACGAATTCTTGTGAACAATCTTTACATACTATAGTCTTATCAGCCATTTAAACATTTCTCCTTTTTAATTATATTAAGATTTAAGATTTGATTTACTTTATATGCCTAAAAAGGTAATGTTTTAATCATATCAAATATCTTGTTGTTGTTGATTTTGCAATCCCAACTCGTTAAGAATAACATATATTTTGTTAATATGCAATGTTTTTTTTATACTTTTTAAAATACTAAATATTTATTGACTAGCATTTCGAGCTATTGTTAAATTAATTGTTCCCTTAACAAAATCGATGGCTTGCAGTTTACTATGCCCCTTATGTTTTATTTCCTGTTCTTCTTTTATTGCTATTGCTTTATATGGATATTCTTTCTCATTGTTTTCTACAACTTCTATTACGTAACCCCTATATTCTTCCATACTCCACCTCTTATTATTTATTTAAAATTTTGTTCATAATTATATATTTGACATATATTATTTGAAACTAAACAGTAATTTTTTTAAAACTTTCCTTAACTTTAACATTTGTTCGTAAAATTTAAATCTAGTTATAATTTTTCTTTTTTATCCTCCTATTCTAATATCATTATAACACATTTCGAATAATTTGAATATTCTTTTATTAATATTATTATTCAACTTTTAACGTCATTTCAGCTTCGCAGAAGATGATTTAATCCTCTTGTCTATGTTTCTTTTTTACTACTTTAAGTCTAAAAAAGTCTTCTCTTTCTTTTTCTTCTAATACTTCTGTAACAAATTTCACTATTTCCTCAAATTTAGGAATTTGTATATTTTGAAGTGCATTTGCTCTCTTTTGGGTTTTTTTTATTTCCATGGCTAATCTGTAGACAGCATTTTCCACTTCTGCCAGCCCATAGGTTAAATATTTCACATTATTAAACTCTTTCATAGCCTCATCAATAGCCGCACTGCTTCTATAAAATCCATACTTCGGTTCTATTTCTTTTCTTTCAAAAATAATTTTAGGGACCTCTACCCCCATAACACTTTTAAATAAAATTTTATAGTCTTTAGCTTCGCCTATAGTCATAGCTTTGTCCTCTATATCTGTTATTCCCGAATTTATATTTGCAGATTCTAGCGCTTTATATGCCTTTGAAAAAGTTATATTTACCTCATTTTGAAGAACGCGAGCTTTAGATACATAAGACATCATTTCTCTAATAAGTACATTTCTCTTTTTATCTAATAGTTCAAAGCCTTTTTCAGAAAAGTCCAAGGAATTTTTAGCAGCCATTAATGTAGATTTAGTTGGTGCAAGTGTTTCCATATTATTGCACCACTATTTTATAATATTTTTCTAAAATCTTAGGTGAAACCCTGTCCAACTCATTTTTAGGCAATATGCTAAGAATTTCCCAAGCTAAATCTAAAGTTTCTGTCATATCTCTATTTTCATCATACTCCTGCTTTAAAAACCTTTCTTCAAATGCTCTACCAAAATCCATATATATCTTATCTATTTCCGAAAGCTCATCTTCTCCTATAACTTGAGCTAGTGCTATTACATCCTGTACCCTAGAGTAAGCTGCAAATATTTGATTTGATACATCTCCATGATCTTCCCTTGTAAAGCCTTCACCAATGCCATCTTTCATAAGTCTTGACAGGGAAGGAAGGATATTTACTGGCGGATAATAGCCTCTTTGCTCTATCCCTCTACTTAAAACAATTTGTCCTTCGGTTATGAAACCTGTAAGATCTGGTACTGGATGCGTTATGTCATCATTAGGCATAGTTAATATAGGGATTTGTGTTATACTACCCTTTTTCCCTTTCATCATCCCAGCCCTCTCGTACAGTGATGCTAGATCCGAATATAAATATCCTGGATAACCTTTTCTACTTGGAACTTCTTCTTTTAATGAAGAAAGTTCTCTTAATGCTTCACAATAATTAGTCATATCTGTAAGTATTACAAGTACATGCATGTCCTCTTCAAATGCTAAGTATTCTGCAGCAGTTAAAGCACATCTTGGAGTTATTATTCTCTCAACTATAGGATCGTCTGCCAAATTTGTAAACATAACCACCTTTTCAAGCACTCCCGCTTCTTCAAAACTTTTCTTAAAGAAGTTAGAATCATCATACTTTATGCCCATAGCTCCAAACACTATACAAAATTTTTCATCCACCTCATCAGAAATTTTTGCTTGCCTTACAATTTGTGCTGCCAGTTCATTATGCGCCATACCATTCCCAGAAAATATAGGAAGCTTTTGCCCTCTTATTAAGGTAGCAAGACAGTCTATAGATGATATTCCTGTTTGTATATAGTTTCTAGGGTATTTTCTAGCTACAGGATTCATAGGCCTTCCATTTATATCATATTTTTTTGAAGAATAAACTTCGCCACCATCATCTCTTGGATCACCTATTCCGTTAAATTCCCTTCCTAATATATCCTTTGTAAGCGCTATTTTAAAGGATTCCCCTCTAAAATGAACTGATGTATTGTTGACAGACATACCAGTTGTTGTTTCAAAAACTTGTATTATAGCCTTGTCTTTATAAATTTGAACAACCTTTCCTTTTTTGTTATACTTTCCATCCACCACTATATCAACGATTTCATCATATGCTACATCTTCAACACTCGAAAGTATAATTAAAGGCCCTTGAATTTTATTTAACATTAAATATTCTTTTTTCATATTGGACCTCCCTGCTAGTCTCTATAATGTAGATAATAATCATTATCTATATTTTTCTATAAGTCCATCAAAATAATTCACTAATTCACTTTCTAAATCATCTATTATCGAAAGTTCATCATTGGGCACATTGTATTTCATTTTATAAAGCTTTTCCATTAATTCTTTGTTTATTATAACAGAAATTGGTATTCCAAATTTCACAGCCGTGCTTCCCTTATCATAAAATGATTCTATAACTTTAAGCATCTTATATTGTTTATCTAAAGGTGCGTAAGTATCTACAATATTATAGGCGTTTTGTTGGAGGAATGCGATTTTAAGGCATTTGGAAACCTCTATAATCAACCTTTGCGCGTCTGGAAGCACATCTTCACCTACCAATTTAACTATCTCGAGCAGCTTATTTTCTTCATATAAAAGTTTAAGCATCTTTGCTCTTAAGTCCATTACATCTTCCGCCACATTCTCCTCATACCATTCCTTTAAAAGTGATAAGTACCCACTATAACTAGATAACCAATTTATTGCTGGATAGTGTCTTGCATAAGCTAATTTTTTATCAAGACCTAAAAAAACAGAAACGAATCTTTTAGTATTTTGAGTAACTGGTTCTGAGAAGTCTCCTCCAGCAGGCGACACTGCTCCAATTACAGTAACAGAACCTTCCGTACCGTTTAAGTTTTCTACATAGCCCGCTCTTTCATAAAACTCTGCAATTCTTGATGGAAGATAGGCTGGATATCCTTCTTCAGCAGGCATCTCTTCAAGTCGCCCAGAAATTTCACGTAAAGCCTCTGCCCATCTTGAAGTAGAGTCTGCCATTATAGCAACATGATACCCCATATCTCTAAAATATTCTGCTATAGTTATTCCTGTATAAATACTTGCTTCTCTTGCAGCTACGGGCATATTTGATGTGTTAGCTATAAGTACAGTCCTATTCATAAGTGGTAAATCCGTTCTAGGATCTATAAGTTTCGGGAACTCCTCTAGAACTTCTGTCATTTCATTTCCTCTTTCTCCGCAACCAATGTACACTATAATATCTGCATCAGACCACTTTGCAAGCTGATGTTGGGTTATAGTCTTTCCAGTACCAAACCCACCAGGGATAGCGCAAGTTCCTCCTTTAGCCAAAGGAAAGAATATATCTATTATTCTTTGGCCCGTGATAAGAGGTTTAAAAATAGTTTTTTTATCTTTTACTGGTCTTGGCGTTCTGCAAGGCCAAGATTGATAAAGTTTAAGTTCATAATCTTTTTCGCCTTGCTTTAATTTAACTACTATGGTTTCTATATTGTATTTTCCATTTTCGCATGCCCAGGTTACAGTTCCAAAAACCCCTGGTGGAACCATTATCTTATGCATAATAGATGCAGTTTCTTGAACGTTTGCATATATTTGTCCTTCTTTTAATTCATCTCCAAGTTTTGCGATAATGTCTACATCCCAAAGTTTTTCTTCATCAAGAGAAATGAGTCCTATACCCTCTGGTAAAAATCCATAAGACATTTCATTTATCTTTTCGAGTGGCCTCTCAATTCCATCGAATATATTTCCGAGTATTCCTGGCCCTAATTTAAGAGAAAGAGGGCTCCCAGTAGAAATTACAGGTTCACCTATCTTAAGCCCGCTAGTTTCTTCATAAACCTGAATCGTTGCAAAGTCTTCTTCTAGTATTATTATTTCACCGATGAGCTTCCTCGCGCCTACCATAACCATTTCTCTCATTTTGAAGCCCTTCATATGTTCAGCTTTTATAACTGGGCCATTTACTCCGATTATGTTTCCTTCCATGTTCTTCCTCCCCTTTTTAGGCCAGCATTTCCATAACTCTAACACCAATTATTTCTTTACTCTCTTGTAATGCAACATATATACTATTATTTATAATAAATGTTCCTTCAAAATCTTTTAGTATATGGCCGCCTATAAGGTCTTGTTCTGAAATTTTCATTTCAAAATTATAATCACAGTACTCCCTTAGTATAAGTCCAATTTCACTTTTAAATTTTTCGTAATCCCTTTTTAGTACTATAATATAGTAGTTCCCTTTATCTATTGCCTTCAAATTCTTTTTAATGTTACTTATAAAATACGATTTATATTCCTCACAACTAACAAATTGTATAAGCTTTACTCGAACATTTTCTAGAGCATCAATAATCAACTTATCCTTAAGAAACAGCACTTCCCTTTGCTTATTAAGCCTTTCTTTCGCTACTATTCCATTTGCTTTAATATTAGTTTTTTTTGTAACTTCCCTTTGGATGCTCCGTCTAAGCTCTTCTATCTTTTCTTTTTCTATATTGATTTTTTTTTCTGCCTCGAAACTGAATGTTTCTAATTTTTCTTCTTTTTCTTTATTTACCTTATCATATATTATCTTAGAAAATAAATTTATCTTATCTTCAATTGTGGTCATAACTAACCCTCCTGCGAATTCTTATGCTCCTATAATACTTGTATAATGAGTATACTCATTATATCTTAATCCCTATAGCCTCTTTAACGTATCTTAATATAGAGTCGCTACCGCGGTTCCAGCCGTGCCTATCTGGGATTTCTACCAAAAGAGGTCTTTCTTTTGACAATTTTATGATACTTACCTCATCTGGTATTAAAAGAGCAATTTTCTCTGTTATTATTATTATTCCTATTTCCTGATCTTTTTTTAATTCTTTGATTTTTTCCAATATTTTTTCTTTTTCATGAAGAACAACACCTTCTATTCCTGCCATTTTCATCCCTACAAAAGTATCCACATTATCACTTATTAAATAACTTCTCATAATCCACTCTCCTAAAAAATCATAATTTTGAAAGTATCATTATTGATATAATAAGTCCGTATATAGCAATACCTTCCCCAAGCCCAACAAAGATAAGGGTTTTTCCTAGTATCTTAGGATCTTCTGATACCGCACCTAAGGCTGAAGAACCAACTGCACCTACAGCATAGCCTGCGCCAATAGTTGCAAGTCCTGTTGAAAGCCCAGCTGCTAAATACCCAAGTCCTGCAGCCGGGTTCACTGTAACTGTTCCCGCTGCGCGTGCTACGCTTGGAATATTTACGATCAAAGCGCCCATCATAACTGGTATAAATACACCTAAATTTATTTTCAGTGCTTTTTTAACTTTTTTTCTCCCCAAAACATCTACTTTACTTTGAGAAACGACTCCATACGTAATAGTAACTATAACAACACAAAATGTTAACATTAATAAAATAGTCATAATTGTTATTCCTCCTTCTAATATCTAGTGCACTAACTTTCACGTTCATAAATTTCATTATTAATTACATAGAATACATATTTATATATATGTTACTTAAGTTCAATCTGCACAGGTTTAAAAGCAACCCCTGCACCTTCATAATACTTACTGAATAATTCATAATACTCAAGTCTTAACCCTTGTATAAATACAATTAACCCTTCAAGGCATATAATTATTATATTTCCAATTATCAGTATTAGTACTGAAGCAAATCCACTTTTAGTCATAGAGGCCATAGCAGAAAATGCAACAAACAAGCCCACATGATTTAATGCAAATGCACCTACTCTTATGAATGAAAGTGTATTAGAAAACATAGATAACAATGTTTCTATTACCTCAAAGCCTGATTCTATAAAGTAATCCTCAGCTCCAGATTCAAATAATATTTTTTTACCTTTAATAATATTCGCTAGCGGCTCCTTTAGTAATATCAATAATAAAAAGAAAATAAAATATATTATCCAAATAGTTGTTGGTAATAATGGCTTTTTATAGATTATAGATACTATTAGTATTAAAGCTCCAATGTAGAACATAAAACCTGCTAGTCCTTCTTTTCCAAAAAATCCACGTTCTATATCTTTTCTTCTTAAACTATTAGTAATTCCTAATATAAAACCTAAAATTAAGAAACCACATCCAAATATTATAGCTCCAATTAACATATCGTTAATATCTTCCATAGGTCTAATTAGCAATGCGTTAATCACTTTTTCAGAACCAAATACACTCCCGTATAGAAATCCAAATATTATAGAACTTACCCCCAGGGTTTCAAAAATCCCGCCTATATTACTCCTACCTGCCTTACTTTTCAGAATAAATCCTGCTAAAAGCAATACTAATCCTTGTCCTGCATCTCCAAACATAGCACCAAACATTAGCGTATAAGTTATTGCCAAAAACCTAGTAGGATCGATTTCATCATAGCTAGGAACACCATACATGAAAAGCAAACTCTCAAATGGTTTAAACAATTTGTTGTTTATAAGCATTGTTGGTGGAGTTATAGCTTTATTAGTTCTCTTATTAGGGTCTTTTTTAATAATCAATATCCTATCATCAAAACTCAAAAGTAACTTATCAAGGCTCTCCATAAAACTTTTAGGTATCCAACCAGAAAGATAAAAAAATTCATTTGTGCACGCCGCACTCTTTTTAATTTCTCCAGACTTTTGCTCCAATTCATAACTATTTTCTATATTTTTTATATTTTTATAATTTTCCTTTAGGAAATCACTAAGTTCCATTTTAATTTTCGTTGTAGATTGTTGTACTTGATATATTTCCGCACGAACAACCACTGCCACGTCTCTTGGAATGCCTATGTAATGATTAGGCACTAGAATTCTTTCGCAATTTGCAGATTTAAAAATTCTTTCCGTTTCTGTTAGCAAAAGCATTGGAGTAAATGCTATAAATGTAACAAAATCTTTTTCCTTATAGACAGTTTCTATTACCGAGGGAATATTTTCATAATTGGCTTTTAGTTTAACCATGTTTTGCTCTGGCACTTTATATAAATCCATTTGGAAATTTTTCATAGCAGTAATCTCTTCCATAGGAATAGATACATCATTTAAAAATCCTAAGGCCTCATAGGTGTTTTTAAGATATTGTTCCTTTTTCTTTAAATCCTCAAATTCTTTGTTTAAAATCGTATATTTCTCATATACTTGCGCTAGCTGATTCTCTATGGCATCAAAGTCAAAAATCATCTCTTTAATGTATTCGCAACTTATACCAACAGTATTTTGAGCCTTTGCAAGTTTTTCAACATGTTTTAAACTTATATTATATTCTTTATCATATAAGTAAGGTCTTATATAGTTTACATCCATTAAAGCCTCTATATTACCCTCAGAAGTTTTTAATACAAAATCTGACGAATTTATTTCTTGCAAAGCACTTACTGGCTGCATGCAGCCCTCTAGTGCTAACAATTTAGTTAATTTATCAAAATCAGACATTTCACCTACTAAATTAACCATATGCATTTTTTCTATAGACACAAAATCACCTCCTGCTTTTTTCTGGGGTATATAAGCATTTATGATGTGACAGAAACATAATTTATACCTTCATTCATATCCATATCATATCTTTTTTGTTCTACTATAGATATAACATCTTTTACTTCAATCCTATAAAACGCAAGATAACTCATAACCATGCTAATATTGGTTTTATTTTCTTTAAGATTTTTTTTGAAATATTTTTTTTGAAATTCACGTTGTCGTTTTTCAATAGAATTAAAATCATCTTTTTCATATATATGTGCATACGGTGTTTTTTCTATTAGATTATAAAATTCTTCCATATTATTTATATAACAAAGCTTTCTAATATTTTCCTTTGAAAGTTTATACCCATTATATATGGTATAGTTAAACAGCTCCTCAGGAGGTATATTGTAAAAAGTCTTTCCTCTATATATCCATCCTAAATTTAAAAGGTCTGCTTCCAAGCCTAATATACTGAGCACCACTTCTTTATTCTCATTGTCTAAATGCTTGAGTTCTCGCCTAATTGACGTAAAATAAACAAAATCAAGTTCTGTTTCAATCCTAAACAAACCTTTTTCACTTATGCCTTTAGCTAAGTTTTTTAGACTTTTATAATATATGCTCCCTTTTAGTCCGTCTATTACCTCTTCTGCATTTTTTAAAGCTAATAAATAATCATAATTTATTGTATTTAAGGAACTTCTTGCAATTAGCTTGTTTTCTATTTCGTCGCGACGTAGGCCTAAATATTTTCCTCTAATAATTATTTTCAAATCTTCTATTTCCCATCTTACAAAAAAAACTTTTATAAGCTTCCTATATTCACCATCAAAATATTTTATAAATTTGCTATAAATACTCGTATAGTGCCTATTTAAAATAATCTCTAAATTACCCCTATGCATCTTCTCTAAGTTGTACGCTCCTAAAGGTTCTCCATAGCTCGTCTCCTCTTTTAACACTTTAACAGTACTTTTAAAGTCTTTACACTTTAGTAATTTCAAATATTGATCTCCTCTTATCATCTTTCCCATCATTGCCTTTACTTTAGAATTAATAGCACTAAACTTAACAACACTTCCCATGGATTTCCACTCCTATAATAGCGTTAAATACTTCATCTACTATTTCTAATTTATTATTTTGATATTTTCTATTAATATTTTTTATTACTTCTTCTTTTTCTTTTCTTATGTTTTCAGCTCTAAACTCTGCCTCCATCATTTTTTCATTACTTATAGTATTCTTAATGTTTTTAGATTCTTCTTGAAAGCTAACCTTCATATCCTTTATTATATTTTCAAATTCAACTTGTTTTTCTTTTAACATTTCATCAATGCCCTTCCTATAGCTTTCAGCATCTTTGTCTATACTCATTATTTTGTTAGTTATAAATTCCAAAGCATCACCCCCAATATTTATAAATAATACTTTTTTATATTTTCTCATAATTTTGAATGTTGATTATATTCTTATTATATTACCCTTAATACATAATGTCGAAAGTGATTTTGGGCATAATCTAAGCATTTAATAATGGATTTGAGCGTTATTACAATATATACCATACAAAGCTAACGCTACCTGTGTTTATCTCTTGCCTCCTATATAAAAACCATGACAGTCTCTTAAATAATTTTTCTTTATATTACCTAATGTATGTAGTATACTTATATATTATGGCTAAATACGCTAATGAAGGAGGATACTTATGAAAGATAACATAAAAGAAATTGAAGATAGCATATTAAACTATCTGTATGAAAATAGAACCGCATCCCCACAAAGCATTGCAAAAATAAAACTTGCACTTAATCTAGGTAATGGTAAAGGTGATATTAGAGTTTTGAAATCTTCTCTTGAATCTTTAATGAAAAAAAGGCTTATAACTAAACAAGCGGTTAGAGGAAATTATAAAATTGAACTTACCGGAATAGAATTTATTGAAGAGAATTTAAAAAAAGAGTTATAAACTCTTTTTTTTATGAAATACAATATAAAAAGCGGCTCAGATAGCATAAAACTATGTATCTAAGCCGCAATATGTCTATTTAATTATGAAATATGTGTAAATTGAATTCATTCGTTGTATTAGAACTACAACATAATTTTAGCTTGGCAGGCACACTATCACCTACCCCCATGTATGTTATTAATTTTAGCATATTTCACTGATATATTCAATAACAATATGCATAATTTTGTCGAATTGTTTAATCCTACACTCCATACTTTAAATTTTTCTTGTTCATTTGTATATTGTATCCTAAAATCATATAAATATACAAATATTCCATATATATTTAACGACATTTCAGCTCCTCAGAAGATGATTTAATTACTTTATGTCTATCTTATCTATAAATTTGCTTAAGGTTTTTTCTCCAATACCGCCCACTTTTGTTAGCTCTTCTACAGCCTTAAATCCTCCATTTTGCTGCCTATATTCAATTATAACATCAGCTTTAGCATCACCTATTCCTGTAAGGGTCTTTAGTTCTTCTTTGCTAGCAGTGTTTATGTTAATAATAGCGCCCTTTTCAGTGTTACTCGAGCTTGAAATCGCAGAATCGTTAGAATTACCCTTTAGAGTAGTATTCAGAGGAGTTTGTGTTTTGTTTACCTCACCCTTTTTACAAATCACAATACAATCTTCATCATTTAGTTTTGCAGAAAGATTTGTAGCATCAAGGTCTGCGTCGCTAGTTCCACCGCCTGCTAGTTTTATAAGATCAGTAACTCTACTTCCTTTTTTTATTTCATAAACACCAGGATCTTTTACGGCACCCTTTATATCTACTTTAATATTACTATCTTCTACTTTTATATTACTACCTTCCACTTTAATATTACTACCTCCTACTTTTGTATTACTATCTTCTACTTTATTTGATCCAGCTGCAATAACTCCCTCTACACCTTTTTTTTCTGAAGTTTTATCAGCTTCTACAAATATATCCTTATAATTCGCAGCATTAACATTTTCTTTTGGACTTGACAATTTGTAGCCAGCAATTATAAATACAATACTTATGCACAAAATAACTATAGAACCAATTATTTTTTCTTTATTTTTCATAATTCCTCCTTGTCAACCTACGCAGGCACAGAACAGGTACTCATTTTTTTGCCATCCTATATAAAATTATTGACAAGTTTATGTAAATACTATCGCTAAGAAAGATTTTTTTTGATATACTATAAATGTTGAAAAATTTGGAGGTACTTTATGAAAAAATTAATTACGATAGCACTTACATCACTTTTTTTATTTTTTAATACAGCCCCAACAGTTAAAGCACTATCAAAACCACCAGTGACGTCTGCTGATAGTGTGGTTTTAATGGATGCCACTACGGGTAAAATACTTTATGAGAAAAATAAAGATTCCGCTTACCCCCCAGCTTCCACCACTAAGATAATGACTATACTTCTTGTCTTAGAAAACTCCAATTTAAACGATGTGGTAACCGTAAGTAAAAATGCAGAGATGGCTGATGGTTCAAAAATATATCTCATTAAAGACGAAAAAATTTCTGTAAAAGAATTGTTATACGGATTAATATTAGCCTCCGCTAATGACTGTGCAGTGGCCTTAGCAGAACATGTAAGTGGTTCCACAAATAAATTTGCAAAGCTTATGAATGAAAAGGCCGATTCTTTAGGTTGTAAAAGTACTAATTTTGTCAATCCCAATGGGCTATATGATGTTAATCATAAAACTTCATCCTACGATTTAGCTTTAATTATGCGGGAACTAACTAAGCATGATGAATATACAAAAATATCAACAACTCCTTCATATAAAATGGCAAGAACAAATAAATCCAAAGAAGTACGCCCTCTTTGGAATGGTAATAGACTAATACATACTGGTGACGAAAACTATTATAAGGGTTGTGAAGGTGGAAAAACAGGATATACTATCCAATCACAGCATTCCTTTATTGCCGTAGCCAGCAGAAATGACCAAAAACTTATAGTATCTCTTGTACATGACTCTAAGAAGACATTTTTTCCAGACAGTAAAAAACTATTGGATTATGGATTTAATAATTTTGAACTCTCTAAACAATTTAATAAGAATGATGAAGTATCAAATTTAACTTTAGATGATGGTACGAAGATTCCGCTACTTTCTTCAAAGGATCTTTATATTGTTAAATCTAAAAATCCAACTTTAACTCCAACTATTAAAACTGAGGAAGAGAAAATAGGCCTTTCGCCAATTAAAAAAGGTGATCTAATAAGCAACGCTACAATTACTTATGGTAAAGATTCTTATGCTTTAGATTTGAATAGCGGAATAGATTATGCTAAAAAGAGCGTTCTACCCCCTTTCCTCTCAATAAACACAATAAATGCACTAAAATATCTTGCACTTGCCTTAGCACTATTGTTCTTTGTTATAATAACAAAAAAAAAGAACAGAAAAAGAGGAAAAAGAATAGGAAATATTCCTAGACACTTTAAACAATAAAACATAATATAAAAAAGCACCAAGTATAAATAAAATGGATCCTATGTCAAGGACATTTAAAAAAGACTATGCAACTAAAAGTTGATTTCTGTATTGTACAGGAGTCAACTTTTTTAATCCCCATTGATATCTATAGTTGTTATAATAATCCATATAATTATCAATTAGATTCTGTAAATCAGTAAATGTATCACAACTTTTATAGTCAATCTCATCCTTCATATGACCAAAAAATGATTCTTGTGGGGCATTGTCCCAACAGTTTCCTCTTCTAGACATTGACTGTCCAAGTTTATATTTTTTAAGTAGTTTTTGAAATTTGGGACTGGTATAATGAGCCCCTTGATCAGAATGTATAAACGATTCTGAAGTCAATAATTTCTTATGACGTCTAATTAATCTTTCAATCGTTTCCGTTGCAATATCTAATGTAATGCGCTTAGACAGGTGGTATGAAAGTATTTCGTTTGTAGAAGCATCTTTAATTGTTGATAAATAAGCCATACAAGAAGCTCCATATGGCATATAAGTGATATCCGTTAACAAAACCTTTCCAGCTATGTCCTGTTTGAATTTTCTATTTAAAAGATTTGGTACAACAGTATGTTCTCGAGTTGCTTTCATCATCCTACGATAAGGATTTGCTTTCCTAATTGGACATTTGATATTATATTTACGCATAATTCTTTGAATACATTTTCTATTAATAATTAAATTGAACTCTTGCTCGAGTACCATCTTAATAGAACGTGAACCCTTCTTGTAACCCCTATGTTCAAATGCCTTAAGAACTATTTTCCTTAATTGTAAATCTCTTTGTTCTCGAATATTACGTGTAGATTCTGATTTTAGGTAATTATAATAACCTGATCTTGATACTCCAATTACACCACATAGATGTCTAATCATATTTTTATATTTAGATTTAGAGAGAATGTTCTGAATAAGTGCAAAAATTGAAGAGATCCTTAAACTACCGTTTTTCACCTGCCTTTCTTGCAGCTCGATTTTTTTTAATAGTTCTGCTTCTGCCTTCCAGTATTCAATCTCAGCATCTTTTCTTGTGATTATTTCTTCTAGGGTTAATTCACGTTTAAGTGGGCGTCCACTGCTGAATTTTCTAGTATCTCTAAGGCCTAATTCGCCAGATTCCTTATAAGCCTTGCGCCACCTCTTACTAGAAGACTTGATTCTAGTATTACCAAGTGTTTCTATATCGAACCCTGCATCTTGAAAAATCTGAGACGATAATTTCCCCATTATATGCTCAGCTACAAATAAGGATTTGAACTCATCTGTATATGTAATTCCTTTTTCACTAACTCGTTTAATATATCTGTTTTTTGAGAGCGCTAAAATTTGTTCATTAGTAAATACTTTTTTACTCATAATGCTCACAACCTTTCTAATTTAATTGTACAAAAAAAAATCCCATATGAATAGACTTTTTTAGTGTCTATCATATAGGATCCATTTTAAAACTATTAATTTAGTCTATACTTGGTGCTTTTTTATATGTCACTTTCAGCTTTAAGTTTACTTACCAAATTCGCTATATCATCTGGAAGTTTTGACTTAAGTATAAGCTTCTCCCCAGTTCTTGGATGTGGAATAATTAATTTATAAGCGTGAAGTGCCTGCCTATCAATATAGTGACTTTCGCAAGCTCCATAAAGGCTATCTCCATAAAGTGGATGACCAATATGACTTAAATGAACACGAATTTGATGTGTTCTACCAGTTTCCAAAGTAACTTTTAACAAATCACCATTTTTAAAAGAATCAATAACTTCATAATGAGTTATACTTCTTTGTCCATCTTCCCAAACTTCTCTCCTTGCACTTTCTTCATCAGGGTTTCCAATAGGCAAATCAATAGTACCTGTCTTATTTTCCATATTGCCATGTACAACAGCCATATAACTCTTCTCGAAAGTTTTGCTATGCATGTCGCTTTCCTGCATGTCTCTTACCTGCAAATCACTACTATGCATATCTCTAGCTAACGCCATATGTGAAAATTGATTTTTTGCAATTATTATGAGACCTGAAGTATCCCTGTCTAATCTACTTACTAGTCTAACAATGCATTTTTCATCTCTTTCCTTAAAGTAATATAAAACTCCATTGGCAAGAGTACCACTGGGATAACCACGAGTTGGGTGAACTACTATTCCTGGCCTCTTATTTACAACAATAAGGTCTATATCATCATATACCACATCTATATCCATCTTCTCCGGTTCAATATTTTGATGTTCGTCTTTTTTCATATCAATTTCTATTTTATCCTCTGAACTTATTCTAAGATTCAACTTAGCTACTTTATTGTTTACCCTTATTTTCCCACTAAGCCCTGAGCTTTTTATAAATCTGCCTGATAAATTTTCTGTATACTTTAAATAATCTCTTATCTTTACGTCGACTATGTTTGCTCCAACTACATATGTTAATTTATCATTAATCAATAGCAATTACTTCTATTTCAACTATTGCATCATTAGGAAGTTTTCCTACCTGAACGCAATCTCTAGCCGTTAACTTTGTGCTAATAATATATTTTTCCATTTTTTCTTCCCCTCATAATTACATAGTATTGATTAGTTAAATCATCTCCTGGGTCGCTGAAAAAGATGCTTGCAGCTTCGAAGAAGATGAGTACATCTTTGAAAAAGATGATTAATGCATTAATTTATGATCTTCGCCTAATAAAACTATTATATCAAATTTTTCATCACTGGACGATAAAAATTCAATATTGTCTATTTTAAAATCTTTTTCTAAATCATTTTTTATGTCTTTATTACCATTGTATACTAAAATTTTAGTTTTACTAGTAGCCTTACCATTTCCTGTTACCGCTTTATTATAGCCGTTTTCTACAAGATATGTTGAAAAGTCACTAGCGAGTCCTGGTGTTTTGGTCCCATTAATTACTTTTATTTTAAGCTTTGACTTATCAATATTCTGTACCTGGCTACCCTTTAATTTTGAAATAATCTTTTCATTTTGAGCTTCATTATATACTACATATGATACACCCTTTATAGTCTTTAAATCGCCCTTAATGGTATCCATGGAGAGCTTATCATTACCAATGGTTGCAAATATGCGTCCATATTTAAGTATATCACTAGCATCCATATTAGTTTCTACAGAACTTTTTATTGCTGATAAAATACTTGGAATTTTAAATACTATAATAGGACTTTTTATTTTCTTCATAACTTTAGAAATAAATATATGTTGATTTTCTATTCTTCCTAGGTCACCATTTTCAAAGCCACTACCATCAGTATTTTTTCTCCACCTAAAGAATTCCTCAGCTTTTTTACCATCCAAATGGACATCTGTGCCCTTTTCAAAATGAATGCTTAAATCTTGTTCAGGATCGTCATAATCCATTTTCCTTGTTATGTCAATATTTACTCCACCAATAGCATCAATTAGTTTATCAAATCCTTTATAGTCAATTTTGCCATAGTAGTCAATTTGAACACCTAATAACTTTTGTACAGCAGCAACTGCATAATCCACACCACCAATAGCATGGGCAGCATTAATTTTTTGATTTTTACCATTTATCGTAATTAAAGTATCTCTGGGGATAGAAACCAAATTAACTTTTTTATCGTTTGCATTATAATGTGCTAATATCATTGTGTCTGTCCTCTTTGGGTCGTCAGCATTTGTAGCACCCGGAGTACCCACATCTACACCCATAACCAGTATATTGCAAGTTTTTCCATCACTCTTAATCTTTTCTATATCATCCTTGTTTAATTCCGATGCTAATCCTTTTTTGGATAAATCTAATGCACTATTATTAAAGCTATTTAAGTAGAAGTAAAGATACCCGAAAATTAATACAAGCACTGTCACTACTAAAGTACTGATAACAATTGCAAATCTTTTATAATTCACTATTTTTTTCTTTTTTTTATTACCATTCATACTCTCACCTACTATATTTACTTAATAAATAATTTCTTGCTTCTATTGTATCCATATGCAATAATCCCTTTTGACTTATAACATATTTTATTGTATTGTCAAAAGACTTTATTACTGCTGCATCTAAATCAATGTTACTTAAAATTCTTAATTCTTCTACTCCATCAAATTTTCTTAATGGCTCTATATAATCTGCAATATAAACTATTTTCTCTAAAAGGCTCATATTTTTTCTACCAGTAGTGTGGTAACGAATAGCATTTAAAATATCCTCGTCGCAAATCCCCATTACTTCTCTAGCTAGTATACTTCCAACTAATCCGTGCAAAATTGGTGGGTTTTTTAGGTATATTTCATCTAATTGTATTTCATGTTCTATAGCCAGTTTTATAAGATCCTCATTAGTCTTATTCTTAACACAATCATGTATTAAGCCTGCAATTCGTGCTTTTTCTATATTTTCTCCATAAATAACTGCTAGCGTTACTGCAGTTTCACTAACGTTTAAACTATGTCTTAATCTATTTTCTTTTAAACTTAATTTCAAATAATGGAGAATTTCTTTCTCATTCCACATTTAAATCCCCCTATCTATATAACTGAAGCTTATCAATAATTACCTCTACACCCTTAGGAAGAAGATAGTCAACATTTCTACCCTTTTTTATACCACCTCTAATGTTCGTTGAAGATATGTCTATAATTGGCATATTAAGAAAAATCACTTTACCATTGAACTTTTGTTCTACATGATTTTTCTGCTTTAACAGTTCTTCCACTGTAAATCCTGCTCTACCATAAACCACCAACTTACAACTATTGAGTATCCTATCTACATTTTTCCAATTATCTAAATCCATTAGGCTGTCTCCACCAATTAAAAAATACCACTCTATATTAGTTTGCAATTTACTAAAAAGTTCAAGTGTTTCATAAGTATAGCTATTATCTTTTTTATTAATTTCATAATCGCTTATTTCAAAGTGGCTTTCGTGCTCTATTGCCTTTTTAACTAAATCATATCTAATTTGAGCATCTGTAATTTTTTTATTAACTTTATTCGGTGGATTCCCTGCTGGCATAAATAAAATCTTGTCTAAATGTAAATTGTATAATGCTTCATAGGCAATATGAACATGTCCTATATGAATTGGATCAAAGGTTCCTCCAAAAATAGCCTTTTTCACTGCAACACCTTCTTTATATTATAATAAGGCACCTTCTGTAAAATAATAACACATTTTCTAATTTATATAAAGGAAAAAGCATGTAAAATTACATGCTTTTATGGTAATTCAATTTTAGGCTTTTTTAATGACCTTTTGTACAATACACATTTACTACCAATACTTTGTATTCCTTCAGCATTTATAGCCGTGCAAATTATATCTGAAGCTTCTCTAGCAGTTATTCCACTATTATTTAAAATTTTAATTTTAATAAGCTCTCTAGATTCTAATATGTCCTCTATCTGTTTTAAAAAATTTTCTTCTATTCCAGCTTTTCCAACCTGAAATACAGGTTGTAATGGATTTGCAAGAGTTCTTAAATAACTTCTTTGTTTACTTGTAATCATAATATCCTCCTAGTTACATTCTTAAAATATAAGAATATCGCTCATTATCTTTTATAATAAGAATTCAAATTCAAACTTTTGTAGTCTTACTAAATCACCGTCTTGAATTCCTTTTGCAACTAATGCGTCAAATACTCCCTTATTCTTTAACACTTTGTGGAAGTATTTAAGAGAATCCGGTTCATTTATATTAACAGCACTTAACAATCTTTCAACAAAACTTCCTTCAACAACAAAAGTTCCTTCTTCATCAACCTCAATAGTGTAGGTGAATCTCTTTTCTTCTATGATGAATTTATCTTCATCATTTATTATTAGTTCCGTAACTGGAATAGTAGTTAACATTCTAGCTGCTTCTTTCATAAGTTCATCCACACCTTGATTTGTAGCTGCAGATATTTTAAATATCTTACTATCATCATATCCCAGTTCATTTAATTTCTTCTTAAAGTTTTCAAATACTTCATCATCAAATAACAAATCACTCTTATTAGCGGCTATTATTTGAGGTCTATCCCATAACTTAATGCTATATTTTCTAAGTTCTTCATTTATTTTTATAAAGTCTCCTACAGCATCTCTACCTTCAATTCCTGAAATGTCAACCACATGAATAAGAATTCTAGTTCTTTCAATATGTCTTAAAAAACCTATTCCAAGACCTACTCCTTCGGCTGCACCTTCAATTATTCCTGGTATATCAGCCATAACAAAGTTCTGTGCACCCTTAACACTTACTACTCCTAAATTTGGTTTTAAAGTTGTAAAGTGATAATTAGCAATTTTGGGTCTTGCTTTTGATACTACTGAAAGCAATGTTGACTTGCCTACATTTGGAAAACCTAATAACCCAACATCAGCTAAGATCTTAAGTTCAAGCTTAATCCATCTTTCTTCTCCTGGCATTCCTGGTTCAGCAAAGTTTGGGGCTTGCCTTGTAGGTGTACAAAATTTAACATTACCTTTTCCGCCTTGTCCAGCTTTGCAAACTCTATAACTATCACCATCATGAGCTAAATCATACATTATTTTTTCTGTTTCCATGTCACGCACAATAGTCCCCATTGGAACTTTAACATACAGATCCTCTCCAGCTTTTCCATAACACTTAGAGCCAGAACCGCCTACTCCATTTTTTGCTACGAATTTTCTTGCATATGAAAAATCTAATAGGGTAGTCATACTAGCATCAACTACTAATATTACGTCTCCACCATTTCCACCGTCTCCACCATCTGGTCCTCCCAGAGGTATATATTTCTCTGTTCTAAACGAAACGGCTCCACTGCCACCGTTTCCTGATTTAACAAAAATCCTGGCTGTATCAATAAACATATATTTCACCTTACCTTAGTTCATTTTCTATTTTGTTTAATTTTAATTTATTAGTCCAGCACCACAACTGCTTACATCACCGCAAGTGCTTATATCACCTGTGGTGTTGAATATTAATCTATAGGCTATGTTATTATCAAAAACACATTTATAAATTCTTAAATCATTTGTTTCTGTTTCTATTTGTTGCCACTCATCCATCCAACTCATTTCGTCAGACATAGCTTCATTATTAGTAATCAGCAAACTTTCACCTAATTCATCTTCAAATATATAAATATATACGAATTTCTGATTAGTAACTTCTAGTTCCATAAATATAGTGTTAACCAAATCACTTTTTTTATTATATCCAATTTCAAAAATTTTATTTTTAAAATTGCTAATTTCGATGTTTATTTCTACTTTTACTTCATTTTGCCATAGTTTCTTAATATTATTCTCAAGGCATAGTGAAAATCCATTATCTTGTAATCTATAAATCTCACTGATAATTTCATTTTCCTTGGATAACCTATCTATGTATTCCAAAGCATCTTCCGGTCGCCTCATTTGCAAATATCCAGATATAACTTGCAGGTCATTCATAAAATCATGTCTTTGTTTTCTAATTAAGTTTATATAACTTTCTAAATCACTCATTACTATCCTCCAAAAGAGAATTTTAAAAAAGCACCCTTAAAGGGTGCCTCAAACTATTCAGCTATAGAAATTTCTACATCAACAGGATAAACGCTTGCTTTTTTCTTCATTTTTCCCATTCGCTCGAATTTCACAACTCCATCAATTTTAGCAAAAAGAGTGTCATCTCCACCTATTCCAACATTGTTTCCTGGATGGATTTTTGTTCCTCTTTGTCTTACTAAAATATTACCTGCAAGAACGAATTGTCCATCTGCACGTTTAGCCCCAAGTCTCTTAGATTCACTATCTCTACCGTTTCTTGAGCTACCTACTCCTTTTTTGTGAGCAAATAACTGAAGGTTCATAACTAGCATTGTACTACACCTCCTCTGTTTCTACTTTTATATATTTACCATAAGTAATTTCTATACTTTTAAGTCCAAGTATCATTGTTTCAAGTAAAACTTGACATCTTTCGATATCTTTTAAAGTTTGATCTTTTAAATCTAAATTCAAAAATCCATCCTCTATATTATACTTTACCTTAATTTTCAGAACTTTCTCAATCCCAATGATTGTAGTTTGAGAAATTGCTGAAATAGCAGCACAAATTAAATCTACATCTAACTGTGCTTCTTTAGGCACTGCATGACCTTTTATTTTAAAAGAAACTATTTCACCTGAAATTCGAACAAATTCAGCTTTAACCATAATTAAGCTTCAATCTTCTCGATTTGAATCTTCGTATATGCTTGTCTGTGTCCTTGTTTCTTTCTATAGTCTAACTTTCTCTTAAATTTGAAAACTATAATCTTTTTAGCTTTTCCTTGTGCTAATACCTTAGCAACAACTTTAGCTCCTTCAACTACAGGTTTTCCAACTACTAAACCCTCTTCCTTGCCTACTGCAAGAATTTCGTTTAATTCAATGGTAGTGTCAACTTCAGCATCCAATTTTTCAACGAATAAAACGTCTCCTTCTTGAACTCTATATTGTTTTCCACCAGTAACTAAAACTGCGTACATAAAATACACCTCCTCAATCCAGTCTCGCCATCTCAGGTACATACCTTTATGTAAAAATATTTTTCTATAAGCAAGTATGTTTTATAACCTTATGTGTGCGGTCTACAAAAGCCATTTTAACATATATCCATATGTTTGTAAAGTATATTTACCCATATATCTTATGTGTTTGCAAATTTCTTATTTGGTTTGCGAAAATTAGCGATTCTACTTTGAATTTTTCTAAATGAGGTATAAAATTCACATAGATTTTATTATCTAACGCCCCTATTTGACGTGCAAATTCTAAAACATCCTCCATAATATCCTTTTTGTAATTTTCATCAATTTCAATATATATATCTTTTATGCCCTGTTCCTTATGTATCTTAAAAATTTCATTTTTAATTAAAAACTGAATATAGGATAGCTTAACCCTGCTACTCTTTCCACCGCAATGCGTGCAAGGTTCCTCAATAAACTCATATATAGACTTTCCACGTCTTCTTCTTGCAATTTGAACCAAGTTTAGCTCAGTAAATGGATAAATTACAGTCTTGTTTTTATCATCCGCAAATCCTGCTTCTAAAACGTCTAGTATACTTTTTCTCACTTCTAAATCCTCAATATCAATAAAATCTATTATAATGATTCCGCTTAGATTTCGGAGTCTAATTTGTCTTGCAATTTCTGTCGCCGCCTCAATATTAGTGCTTTGTGCAGTTTTTCGAAGTGATCGACTCTTTGTATTCTTCCCAGAATTAATATCAATTACATACATTGCCTCAGTTTTATCAATTACAATATTTCCTCCGCATTTTAGTGGAATTCTATGATTGCGAAGACTGAGTATTTCTTTTTCTATTCCGTAATAATCCAGTAACATTCTGCTTTCATTATGTAATTCAACTTCTACATTGATATCAGATCGTTTTTCTGTAAATTTCTTCGTATACCGAAAATCACTTTCATTATTCAATACTATTTTAAAAGTATTTTTATCTAAAATATCACGTAGAGTTCTGTTTAAAGCTCCAGCATCACTAAATAGCAAAATAGGGTTTCTTGAATACTTCGCTCGGTTTATAACGACTTTATATATTTCATACAATTCACGAACTTCATCATTTAGGGTATCAATGTCTACATCAAAGGCATTAGTCCTAATCATTATCCCTACATCCTCTGGTTTATCAAGTTGACTTGCCACCATAGTTTCAAAAGTTCTATTATTTATTTTTTTAGAAAAACTTATGTCTTTATTCATATTTACAACCACGCAGTAAATCCCTGCAATGCCGAAAGCACTAGTAACTTTAGCTCCCTTTTTATCGATTTCTTCTTTTAAGACTTCAACTATAATCTCGTCACCTTTTTTTACCTTGGTATTCTTAAACTTTTCATCAAGATACATATAGCAGTCTTTGCCCTTCCCTATATCTATAAAAGCACATTTAATTGCTGGAACAATATTTTTTACGACTCCCTGATATATTTCTCCTGGAACAGGACCATTGTCCTCTTCTTCTATAAAACATTCCTTTAATTTGTTATTTTCCTTTATAGCTATTCTTAAAAATTCTTCTTGCCTTTCAATATATATTTCTTTCACTTTAATCCACTCCTATTTTACTGATTTTTGAAAAGCTCGCTAAGAGTGACTAATTTATCATCTTTATATGCATACATTTCTTCCCGCTCTATATCAACAAAAGCTTCTTTATTAATAGACTCTATATTTTCCTTCATATAGTCTGCTAATAACTTCGCTGATAAATTAGCTCGACTTCCACAAGAAATAAGTGCTGAAATACAAATTACTGAGCTATCTACTACATATTCAAATTTATGCACTAATGGTTTTATATTGATCATTTTTTCTCCACTTTTACTCTTCTTAATGATGTTCCATTCGCCTACACTACAAATACTCTGCAATGTTTTTAGTGCATCCTCTTCACCTGTGCATTTTAATTTAATTGTATATTTCGCAGCATCAATAATTGCCATAGCTTGCGCTTTCTTTTTTCCCTCAACTGGAATAACTTTTACCACATCTAAAATTTCAATTCCACGTGGCGTATTTTCATTCATTTTATTCATAATATATTTCTCTTCTAACTCGCTATCTAACACTACATCCATGTATTCACCCTTGGAATGTACCCCTACAGACAATGGTTGTGCAATAGATACTGCCATGTGAGGATTAAAGCCTTTTGAATATTCTATTGGAAGAACTGACCTTTTAATAATTTTTTGGAGGGTTCTCATTAAATCTAAATGAGCAACAAATTTAATTTCACTGCCTTTAGTATACTTAATTAAATAACGCACCGTTGAAACACGTCCCTTCTTTAAAATTAACATTAACGCCGCATTCCGTGCAGCCTAACATGCAATTTTGAGTTAATTCTACTTTTTTTGCTTTTTCATTTTCGAGTATTAGATACTCTTTATTAACACCAATATCTATGAAATCCCAAGGAAGTATTTCATCATAACTTCTTTCGCGATAAGCATAAAATTCTCCTAAAACGCCACATTCATCCATTGCTTCTTTCCATATTTCAAAGTTAAAATACTCAGACCAACCATCAAATTTTGCACCCTTTTCAAATGCCTTAATTATAACATCACAAATTCTTCTGTCTCCTCTAGCAATTACCGCTTCTAGAAACGAAACTACAGATTCATGATAATTATAAATAACCGCCTTACTTGTTATAGCATACTTAACTTCTTTTATTTTTAAAGCTACCGAATCCATTGTTGCTTGCGGCGCCCATTGGAATGGAGTAAATGGTTTTGGTACAAATATAGCGGAACTTGAAGTAACCCTTAATCCTCTTTTTCGTGTTTCCTTAGGGATTTTAAAGTATTCTGCTACAACTTTATCCGAAAGCTCTGCAATGCCTCGTACATCATCCATAGTTTCATAAGGAAGCCCAACCATGAAATAAAGCTTTATAGTTGACCACCCTGAAGCGAAAACACTGCTGGCAGCTTCTAATATTTGTTCCTCTGTAACTCCCTTATTTATAATGTCGCGCATTCTTTGTGTTCCAGCTTCTGGTGCAAAAGTTACACCAGTTTTTTTAACCTTTTGTATTTCCTTAATTAAATCTACAGAGAAAGAATTTATTCTAATTGAAGGCAGAGATACACTCACGTGGTCTTCCTTATGTTTTTCAATTAGCGTCGTTATAAGGTTTCGTATATCTGAATAATCACATATACTTAAAGAACTTAAAGATATTTCTCTATACCCTGTGCTCTTTAATAATTTATCTGCAGCATCGATAAGGTTAGCTGTACTCTTTTCTCTAACTGGTCTATATATCATGCCTGCTTGGCAAAATCTACATCCATTAGTGCATCCCCTAAATGTCTCGAGTATTACCCTATCATGTACTATTTCAGTATACGGAACTACGATTTTATCTGGAAAAGCAACTTCATTAAGATCTGTTACGAATCTTTTCTTAACGATTTTAGGAACATCATCATATTTAGGCTTAAATTCCTTGATAGTGTTATCTTCATTATAGGACACCTCATATAATGAAGGCACATATATTCCTCTTATCTTAGATATTTCTCTTAGGAATTCTTTTTTACGCCCCTTGTACTTTTTGTAAATATCTAACACATCATTCATTATTTCTTCGCCTTCGCCGATCTCAAAAAAATCCACTATATCGTGCAGTGGTTCAGGATTATAAGCACATGGTCCCCCAGCCATAACTATAGGTTCATCTTCACCTCTCTGAGAAGCTCTTATAGTAATACCCGACATATCTAGCATGTTGAGTATATTAGTGTAGCTCATCTCATATTGCAGAGTAAATCCTAAAATATCAAATTCATTTAAAGAATCTTTGCTCTCAAGAGCATACAAAGCAATATTATTTTCTCTCATTTGTTTTTCCATATCTGGCCAAGGAGCAAACGCTCTTTCGCAATAAGTGTCGCTTCTTTCGTTTAATACATGATAAAGTATTCTACTACCTAAATGTGACATTCCCACTTCATACACGTCAGGAAAGCAAAAAGCAAATCTTATATCAATTTTTTCTAAATCTTTATAACAACAATTAAGTTCTCCACCTATGTATCTAGCAGGCTTTTCGACCTTAAATAAGATATCATCTGAAATTTTATTCATAGAAATCACTCCTCGTTTTTTCTCTAGGCTAGATAATAGTTATCCTTTGTACCTGCCATAGACACATTACATTATTTTATTTTAACACATGAGCGTTAAATCTCAAAATGAAAAAGAAAAAAGTATATATTACTATTAATGCATTCACTTCGCTAAGAACTACTAATTTTATTTTTAGTTAATTTGCTAAAAAACATAAACTCGCTATAATCTGTACCCTTTGTCAAGGACAATTAGAAAAAACTATATTGAATTATAAAGATGATTTCTGTATTGAACAGGAGTCATCTTTTTCAAATCCCATTGATATCTATATCTATTATAATAGATCATATATTTTTTAATTTCTTTCTTTAACTCTACTAATGTTTGACACTCTTTTATGTTTGCCTCATCTTTGAAATGACCGAAGAATGATTCCTGTGGAGCGTTATCCCAACAGTTTCCACGTCTTGACATAGATTGTCCTAGTCCACAACTTTTAACGAGATTTTGAAGGATTGGACTTGTATAATGACAACCTTGATCTGAGTGAATAAATGCATCTTTAGATATTTTAATATTTCTATTCTTTTTTAGCTTTAGTATAGTATCAGTGACTATATCCATCTTAATATTAGCTGACACATTATATGCCAGTATTTCATTTGTAGAGGAATCCTTAATCGTTGATAAATACGCCCTATGACCCTTTCCATAAAACAAATAAGTTATATCTGTAAGCAATACCTTGCCAGGTATATTTTGCTTGAAGTTTCTATTTAATAGATTTGGTAAAACAGCATGTTCGAGGGTGGCTTTCATCATCCTTTTATAAGGATTTGCTTTTCTAATAGGACATACAATTTGGTATTTCTTCATTATCCTACGGATACGTTTCAAATTGTAAACGATACCAAATTCGCCTTCTAACGTCATTTTAATTTGTCTAGCTCCTTTTTTGCGGCCTTTAAAGTTATATGCTTTTAAGATAGTATCTCGCACTATTTGATCATGATCGTCACGTTGATTCCTAACTCCTTGTGAACTAACTGAGAAATAGTTGTAGTAGCCTGAACGGGATACCCCCGACACACTGCATAAATGGCTAAGCATATTTCTGAGTTTATATTTTTTAATTTGTGAATTGATAAGAATATATTTTTCTTCTGCTACTAATATTATTTTTTCTTTACCAGCCTTCTTTCTAGGATGTCGATTTTTTTTAGTAATTCATTCTCAGCTTTAAGTAAATTAACTTGGACCTTAAGACGTTTATATCTTTCTTCTATGGGAAGATCTTTCCCTCTTGATCTTCCGCACATTGATTTCCTTGTATCATTCAGTCCTATTACACCTTTTTTTCTATATGCAGTCCGCCATCTGTAAGCTGCTGATCTAATTCGATCATTTCCAAGAACGTCTATATCAAAACCATATTCTTTAAATATTTCTTTTATAGATTTGCCCTTTTCATTCTCTGTTACAAAAATGCGTTTATATTCATCAGTGTAAGTTATACCTTTAATACTAACATTTGTTACATATTTATTTTTGGATAACACTTTCACTTCTTTTTCTGTAAAATTCTTAATGCTCATTTATTCACCCCTAATCCTTTATTCCATTATACATAGAAAAACCCCATAGGGTAGTTTTTTTTAAATCGTCTACTCTATAGGGTACATTTTACTGTGTCGCTCAAACATATGTTTTTCTTAACGCATCTTAATTAAAAATAAAATAAGAAGTTCTAAATCTCGCTTCAATACATTATACGTAATATATACTTTTTTTGCGCATAAAAATCATACACTAAGATGAATCTAAGAAGTACCTTTCAATTTTTTAATGTCAATGTACTCACTTAGGCTTATATTACCATAGGATTTTATTGCCTCAATTATTTCTTCTTCATACAAAGTTCCTAGCAATGTCATATTTTCATCTAGTATTGTAAACAAATTGTACTTATTTTTATCAATTATTCCTAGCACCGATAATAAATTTTTTTCGCAAAAAACAGATATACTTTTATTCTCTACATATCCTCTCTTTATAAATCTATATTTCTTCCTAATAATATAACCCATAATCAAATATACTATCCTTTCCTTCTCTTTAATCGAAGATATTAAAATAAATATAGAAATTAAACCTAAATTAAAATTGCTTTTATTAGCTGCCACACTTACAAAATATATAAACATGAAAGTACTTCCAAGGATCATACTAACCCTAATAGAAATTTCATTTGCCCTTCTATATATAGTTTTAATACTAAGTATATCTCTAAGCACTCTTCCTCCATCTAGTGGAAAGGCTGGTATAAGATTAAAAATACCTAAAGCTAAATTACTACTATAAATTAAATGCAAATAAGGTCTATTGAATAATATAAATAAAACATAAAAAATAACTGCTAATAATAAGTTTAATAAGGGACCTGATAAAGAAATTATTAAATCCTCTTTAGCACTCGCTTCATCTAAATCTTTCACCTTAAGTACGGCTCCTATAGGAAGAATTTCTATATCAAAGCCTGAAAACCCTAAAATTCTAGCAGTTAAATAATGCATCAACTCATGGATGAATACAAAAGCAAAAGCTATTACTAATTCTCCTTTAAATCCTAATATTATTAACAAAATAATATATGGCATAAATAACTTACTTATTCTTATCAATTAATCCCCCAAAGCAATTGCTGAACTGTCATTAAATCATCTCCTGCGGAGCTGCTCATCTTCCTTGAAGATACATTAACGACTTCAGAAGGAAATCTATACTCCCACGTAAGTTTCTTTTTTGTTATAGTATGGAACTCCTACTTATAGAAGTAGGGCGACTTTCCTTCTGAAATGTCGTTAAATCATCAAAAAGTAATATCTTTACTATTTATTCCATCCCCACTTGAAATTTTGCTTTTAACTTTCTCTATGAAATTCACTGTAACGGCTTCTACATCTTTAAACTTAACGCCCTTCGCTTTATCTATTAATGTACTATAATCATACTCTTTATTTATTGCTTGCTTAGAATAATTATAAACATATTGAGTTTTAGGTGTAACTACTACTTTTAAGCATAATACAAAAATAAACAATACTAGTACACCAATTAATTCTCTGGTTAATCTTTTTATATAAAAATTAGACATTCCACTTTGTTTGTTAGTTTCACTATGAAAACTATTTGCACTTCTATGCTTTTTTGCCAAATTATTATAATAGCTTTGATACTGCATACTATAATTACCCATTTTATCCCCCTCTAACAATCTTTTACTATTTATATATATTTAATTTCTACCATTTATATTACATATTATAAGAAAAAAAGTATATATTATATCATCTTAAACAAAATAAGCACTGCAAAATATGCAGTGCTTACTCGAGCATGTTGTTTCTATTCACGATTCTTTAAACTTCTCATTAAAACTTCCGCTGTACCTAAATTTGTGGCAAGTGGAACACAATGGACATCACATAATCTAAGAAGTGCCGAAATATCTGGCTCATGAGGTTGAGGCGTTAGTGGATCTCTTAAGAAAATTATCATATCCATTTCACCTTGTGCAAGTTTTGCACCTATTTGCTGATCTCCTCCAAGTGGTCCTGATAAAAATCTAGTAACAGCCAGTCCCACTTGTTCATTTATTAATTTTCCCGTTGTTCCTGTTCCATATAAATCATGTTTATCTAAAATATCTTTATAACGTTTTGCAAAGTCAATGATGTCATCCTTTTTCTTATCATGTGCTACTAGTGCTATTCTCATATTTCCCCCCTATATAATCCACTTAAATGTGGTTAATCATCTTTTTCAAAGCTGTAATCATCTTTTTCAAAGCTGTAATCATCTTTTTCAAAGCTGAAATGTCGTTAAAAGTTTATTTTCTTTCTCCTCATGCCTATATTAAGCACAAGTCCTAGTGAAATAAAACTTGTTAAAAGCGAGCTTCCCCCATAACTCACAAATAGGAGAGTTATTCCCGTAGTAGGCATAAGCCCCAGGGTCATCCCAATGTTTTGCATTATTGAAAATAATAAATTCGAAATAACTCCCACACATATTACAGCTCCAAAAACATCTTTAGACTCTTTTGCAATTTTTATTAATCTATATATAAGAATACCATATAATAATAGTAATATTAATGCACCAATAAGTCCCCATTCTTCAGCTAAAACTGCAAAAATAAAATCTGTATGATTTTCTGGAACCGAATTAAATTGCACTCCTTTTCCGAAGCCACGTCCTAGAATTCCTCCTGAGCCTATTGCAAGTTTTGATTGAATAAGCTGATGTCCATACCCTTGTGCAAATTTCTCAGGATGCAAGAAAGTTGTGAGTCTTCCCTTCCAATACTCTGCCATAATTGGCGAATTCCATAAACCTACTATCAACAGCACAATTGAAGTTATTCCTCCAATTATCACTTTCTTATCTAATCCTATACAATAAAATATCCCTAGTACTATAAAAAAAGTAACCATAACCATTCCCATATCCGGTTGAATAACTATTAAGATTGTTGGCACTGCTGCATAAAATATTAACTGAAACAAATTCCTAGGATCGTTAATTTCCCCACCCATTTCTTCTAATTTCTTAGCTAGCATTATTATCATACCGAGTGTAGCAAATTCTGAAGGTTGTATCGAGATACTGCCTATATTTATCCAAGACCTTGCACCATTTGTAACGGTCCCAAAAAGATCACCAATTATTAGCAATATAACGACTGCCCAATATATTATCACAGCGTAATTTTCTATTAACATATAATCAAATACTAAAATAAAATACACTACAATAAGACTTAATATCGTCGACACAATTTGCTTTTTGACGAAAAAGTCCCCAACACCCTTATTAGTAGCGCTATAAATATTTATACATCCAAAAATCACAATACAAATTGCTACTATAATTACACTATAATCCAATTCTCTTAAAAGTTTTTTATTAAGTCTTAGGTTCTGTAAAATCTTCATGGTTTAACCTACCTCCATCTCAAATATGATTATATCATATTAATAAAAAAAAGCTATGCATAAGTTGTTAATTATACATAACTTTGTTACCTTATCTATTTATTTTTTTAATAGGTATATTAGCAATTAGTGCTGGTGAATTCCCTTCATATTCTTCCGTTGTTGTTAGTCTAACTTCAATTTCCCCAGTTTCTATTTCGGCGTATTTTGAAATTACCTTTAGTATGTCGGCCTTAATCATTTCTAGAAAATCAGGTGAAAAGTCCGCTCTATCATGTATTAAAATCAGCTTTAATCTATCACTTGCAATATCCTTTGAAAAAATTTTATTAGAAAACATTTTAAATAAATTCATTAATCCCCTACCCCCTATATCCCTTTAAATATCCTTTTTAGAGAAGCAAAGAATCCTCTCTCACTACATGATGAGCCATCCAGTGAAGCGTATGATACTTCCTCTCCCATTATTCGCCTTGCTATGTTTTTAAAAGCTAGGCCCGCCAAAGACTTTTCATCAAGAACGATTGGTTCCCCTTTATTTGTTGAAATAGTAACCTTCCTATCATCTGGAACAACTCCTATTAATTTAATGGCCAAACACTCTATAATATCATCTACAGATAACATGTCTCCATTTTTTGTCATTTCATAGTTCATTCTGTTTATTATAACCTCATGTCTATCTATACCCTTAGAATCTAATTTTCCTATTACCCTATCTGCATCCCTAACTGAAGTAAGTTCAGGATTAACCACTATAATAGCTCTATCAGCTCCTACTATAGCATTTTCAAATCCTTGTTCAATACCTGCAGGACAGTCTATAATAACGTAATCAAAATTCTCTTTTAACTCCTTTACTATTAAAAGCATATCTTTTATATCAATGTCATTCTTGTCTCTTGTTTGAGCTGTTGGTAACAAATATAAATTATTAAATCTTTTGTCTTTTATTAAGGCTTGCTTTAACCTGCATCTTTTTTCAATAACATCTACTAATGTAAATACTACTCTATTCTCAAGTCCCATTAAAACATCAAGGTTGCGAAGTCCTGTATCTCCATCAATAACTACTACTTTTTTGTCCATAGATGCAATAGCTGTTCCAATATTTGCTGTGGTAGTTGTTTTACCTACACCACCCTTACCCGAAGTTATAACTATAGATTCTCCCATGTGCATTACCTCCATTATATATATTTATTCGCTAAATACGGCTCTACAATAATATTGCCATTTTTAATTTTTGCCACCTCCGGATATAGAGGCTTAACTTCATCCTCAGGAGACCTCGTTACTATGTTTCCTATCTGGAGTATTTGAGGTTGCAACTTAACTGCTGCAATTATAGCTTTTTCATTACCATTTGTACCTGCATGCACAACTCCTCTTAAAGTACCAATCACAATTATATTTCCCGCCGCATATATTTCAGCTCCTGGGTTAACATCACCAACTATCACTACATTACCAGGATAATTTATACTTTGGCCACTTCTTATAGTTTTTCTCAAAAACTTAGTTTTCCCCTCATAAATGCCAGTAAACACTTTTCCTACAGAATCTTCTTGATCCTGAAAAATACAATCACTAATTAAAAATTCATCAAATAGTATTTCCTTTAATTTTATACTTTCCCTTTCATTTATGTATTTAAGTTCAGTAGTAATTTTCAAAGTACTGCCTTTGTAAAATTTTTTTCCTTGTGAAAGCTTATCAATTAAAGACTCTAGCATGTCATCAAAATCACTGAAATGATTCATATTTATAACTACATTTAATCCCTCTTTATTTCCCTTAATGATTATTTTATCTGTAACCATAATTTTAACCTCCTAGTTCCCCTCTGGTGTACGTAACATTTAAATAAATAATTGTTTTGCTCCATAATTGAACTTAAGTTATTATTTCAACATATTAACAGTAAATTCCTGCTTAATTTCAATATAAATATATTTTTTTATTTTTGCTCCATGCTTTTACAATTAAATAAACCCTAACAAACAAATTTGTCAGAGTTTATTTAAAGTTGTAATTTCCTTATAATTTAGTTTTTTTACTAATCGTGACCATTTCCAGTAGTAGTATGATTTAAATCTATATTACTAGTTTTCTCATCTGGATCAACCATAAATTTATATTTAGGATCTTTTTTAAGTAATTCAGCTTTAAAATACTGCTCATAAACTGCTTTTGCAACTGGCGCAACCCAGCCACCATGACCTCCATCAAAAACCACTGCGCAAACAGCTATTTCAGGTTTGTCATAGGGAGCAAATCCTATATAATATCCATAGGAAGTCCTTCCGAGAGCTGATTGTGTAACATCATTAAAAGTAGCCGAACCCGTTTTTCCTCCATTAGGTATAGAGAAACCTTTAAATACATTATATGCTGTACCTTGAGGATCAGTAGTAACTTCTAACATACCTTCTTTAATTAGTTTAATTGTATCATCACTTGTACCAGTTTTTTCCAATACCACAGGTTCAACTTTTTTAATTACATTTCCTTCTGGATCTAAAAATTTATCAACTAAATGCAATTCATATCTATTCCCACCATTTACCATGGTAGAGACATAATTAGCTAATTGCAGCGGTGTAAACGCATTAAACCCTTGCCCGATGGCTGCATTGTATGCATTAGAAGCAGTCTTAATTTGAGTATTAGAATCACGTATTTCTTGATTTATAATACGAGCCAAATAACTAATATCTTTATCTGTGTAATTATTACTTTTTAATGCTGGAGAATTTTCAATGAACTTCTTTACCATACTTATATCAATGGAACCTTCCTCTTTTTTCATTTCTGTCTTGATTAAAGCAAGAAACTTAACTTTGTTTTCATTTAATTTTTTAATTTCATCTATTTCCTTAGCACTGCCACTTTCATTTTGCGAAACTAAATCGAGAGGCTTTGCTCCGCTTTGTAGAGATTCTACCATAGTACTTCTATGCATATTAGCTACTATTTCTTTACTGGATTCATAATTGTATACCTGACCAAAGTTTTCTGGTATCTCTATACCTGTAGCAGGTGTTTTATCACTCTTTGGATCTATGCCAAGACCAAATTTCCATGCATATTTTGCTAGTAAGTCTAACCCAGTTTTATTTTCCCCAGCATTTGCATAAAGTCTATCGGCTACATCATAAAAGTAATAATTACAAGACTCTCTCATAGCCTTTCTTAAATCTACCATTCCATGTCCATAACCTTGCTCATTAAATAACCAGCAGGCTGCATTAACAGATGGGTACCGATGATTGTATGCCCCATTGCCCTTAGTATTTTCGCCACCATCTTTCACTGAATAATTCTCGTCTATAACACCTTCCTCTAGCCCTGCAATAGCTGTAAGTGGCTTGAAAACAGAGCCAGGTGGTATTAACGATTTAGTTGCATAATTGAAAGTTGATTTTGGGAAAATATCACTATTATCCTTCCTTATAGTAGTATTTCCTTCTATACCTTTATCTAGTGGAAACATATAATTAAGCAGTATTTTCTCTCTTTCTTCTTTAGATTTTGCCATGTCCGTATCCTTTAGCACACCTTGAATATTTACAAGCCCTCGTCTTCTAATATAATCTAGTCCCATTTCCTCTGTGACCGGGCCTAACAACTCATCATACTGAGCACTAGATAACCCCTCTGCAAACATATTAGGATCATACCCAGGTCTACTTGCCAGTGCTAATATCTTTCCCGTCTTAACGTCAATTACCACCGCAGCACCTCTGGTTGCATTTGTTGTATTTACACTTTGGCCTGGGTTAAGACCTTCATTTTGTAATTTAGTCATAACTGCATCTAAAGACTTCTCTGCAGCGTATTGCATATTTTTATCTATATTAAGTTGTACTGTTTGCCCAGGATAAGTTGCAATCTCACCTAAAGTATTAACTTTACGTCCTTGTTTATTAACTGTGATACTTTCTTGTCCTTTAGTTCCCTTTAAAACATCTTCAAAAGCTGATTCAATTCCTGAAGTACCTATAGAATCTGTACTTATATCATAACCTTTTTCTTCATACTTAGATGAATCCCAAGGATTTATCTTAGAAATATAACCTAGGAAAGCTGAACCTAGATCCTTATTAGGATAGACTCTAATGGGCTGAGTCATAACACTAATACCAGGAATCTCAGGTTGCATTTGTTCAAAAATAAATGCAACCTCCTTAGATAAATTGTTGGCGATAACTACCGGCTTATATCCAGAAAGGCTCTGAATTTTTATATTGTCCTTAACTACCATATACCGTCTGAGCTCTTCTTTGCTTTTAGAATCCTTGATTTTTTCCAGCTTATAATCCACTATCAGTTGATTATATACTTCTTCTGGCGTAATCTTTAAAAGCTCTTCATCAACTTTTTTGAGTTGATCATCAGTTAAGTCATCTTTCTTTTTACCCTTATAGAGTTTTTTAATAGCTGCCTCATCAAAACCTCTATCTTTTTTAAATCTAAGTTCCATCCACTCTTGAGATGTTTTATCTGAGGTTTTAAAGTCAAAGCTATACTCTGCATCTTTTTTATCCTCACCAGTCTTTACTTTAAGTGCAAACTCATCTACCTGAGTTTGCTTGTTATCATCAATAATTTTAAATACCTTATCAATAGTTGGCAAGAAATTTTCTTCACTCTCTTTTGTTTTAGTAAATGTCACTATATAACTTTGCTTACTTGTAGCAAGTTTCGCACCATTTCTATCAATTATCTCACCTCTTGGTGCTACTTTAGATATTATCTTATGATTTTGTTGATTTGCAGTTTCCATATACACCCGGCCATTGATTACCTGTATATTCACTAATCTTAAAGTAATAGCTGAAAAAATCAATATCATAATTACAATTAAAGCATTAAATCTAGAAAATTTATTGTTGTTTTTATTTTTCCTTCTCACTATTGCACCAACCTTTTAAAAATCATATAAATGTACTGCATCAAAATTTCCACTCTTTCTTCATATATTCCTTTTGAGAAAGTTTATATGTGAATTTATACATAAAAATAGATACTATTAGATTATATATTCCATGATATAATACTACTCCCATATGTGTATATTGCTTTATCAAAAACAATATAGAAAATACTATTATACCTTTTACTAAACTTAACACAAAAGTTGAAACTATTGGCAAAAATGATTTTTCAACAAATATATTTTTACCTATGTTTGCAGCTATAGCGCACATAAGCATATTGCTTAACATATTTATTCCGAATCCATTTAAGAAATAGATGTCCTGTAGTGCGCCAGTAAAAACTCCAATTATTACTGCGTCTTTTGGAGAACTAGCAATCGAATAACACAGTGCAAAAGTAAATATTAAACTTGGGTATGCACCGTTTATTTTAAGTAAAGGCATCAAAGTATTATCTAATATTAGAAATAGAATACATAAAAATACTACTGTTAATATTCTCTTCATACTACAACTCCTAATATTTTATTTCTCCTGTATCATTTTTTGGTACCACAATAAAAACTTCTTCAATTTTTGAAAAGTCAACATATGGCTCTATTATAGCACTTTTCATTACTTCACCTTTATCCTCATGAACACTTAGTACCTTTCCAATTCTAATTTCAGCTGGATATTTGCCAGCGAGACCAGATGTTACTATTATATCGTCTTTTTTTATACCCGAATCCACAGATAGATGCTGTATTTCGGCTAGTAATTTATTGTTTTCGTCTTTATAGCCTTTAACCATACCATTATTATCTCTTGTACTTTGAACAAGACCTGCCACTGCAATATTTTCATTAGATAAACATTGAACGGTGGCCCAATCATCACCAACAGATGTAACCTGACCTACGAGACCGTCTCCAGTCATAGCTATCATGTTTCTTTTTATGCCTTTATTTGTGCCTTTATTTATTATAAATCCATCTGAAAAACTATTTCCACTTAATCCTCTAATGTCAGCACCTACATAGTTGTATTCATCTCTTTGTTTTGAAAAATTAAGCATTTTTCTTAATCTTTCATTCTCTTTTATTGAAGTATCATATTCTAATGATTTAACTTGTAACTCGCTATTAGTTTTTAGAAGTTCTTCATTTTGCGCTTTAACCTTTGAGTAGTTTGTTATAAATTTAAAAGAACCCTTTATTTTATGAAACCCACCATAAAATATACCCTGCACTGAATTTATCGTTACACCCACACCATTCTCCACGAAAGATATTTTTTCTCGATTCGCACTATATCCTATTAAAGATAAAAATGTAACTGACAGTATTATAATAACTACTGCCAGTTTATTTTTTAAAAATCCCATATTTATCTTCTTTTACTCATGACGTCTATATTAACGAGAGCTTTTCCTGCTCCTATAGCAACACAATCAAGTGGATTTTCAGCTATGTGTACAGGCATATGCGTTTCGTGATTTATAAGTGTATCTATTCCTTTTAATAACGCGCCGCCTCCAGTTAACATAATTCCTTTTTCCATTATATCTGACGCAAGCTCTGGTGGGGTTTTTTCAAGGGTTGTTATTATTGCCTCAATTATTGCTTGAACTGGCTCACTAAGTGCTTCTCTTACTTCCTTTTGCGTTACTTCTATCACTTTTGGTAACCCTGTTATTAAATCTCTTCCTGTTATTTCCATACTCATTTCATCATCTTCTAGCTCATATACTGATCCAAGCTCCGTTTTAATATTTTCCGCAGTTCTCTCACCTATCATAAGGCTGTACTGTTTCTTAACAAAGGCTATTATTGATTGATCTAACTTATCCCCTGCCACTCTTAGAGACTTGCTTGTTACAATTCCACCTAATGAAATTATTGCCACTTCTGTAGTTCCGCCTCCAATATCCACTATCATACTTCCAGTTGGTTCATTTACAGGAAGTCCAGCTCCAATTGCTGCTGCCATTGGTTCTTCCATTAAATAAGCTTCTCTTGCACCTGCTCTTTTAGTTGCTTCCTCTATCGCTCTCTTTTCAACCTCAGTTACACCAGACGGAAATCCAACTACAATTCTTGGACTTGTAAGACCTTTTGAACTAATTTTATTTATAAAGTGTCTAAGCATTTTTTCAGTAATCTCAAAATCTGCAATTACTCCATCCTGCATAGGTCTAATGGCAACAATGTTACCTGGTGTTCTACCTATCATCTGTTTAGCTTCTTCACCAACTGCTAATACCTTATTAGTATTTATATTTATAGCTACAACAGAAGGTTCTCTTAGTACAATTCCTTTCCCCTTCAAGTAAACTAATGTATTCGCTGTTCCTAAATCTATTCCCATATCTCGAGATGTTCCAAATATTCCCATTATAATTTCTCCCTTCGTATCTAAAGTATTCCTTTTTCTTTTAAGCTCGTATAAGTTCCATTACCAATAATTATATGATCAAGCACTTCAATTCCTAGTAATTTACCACATTCTTTAAGTCTTATAGTAATGTTTATATCTTCCTTGCTAGGAGTTGGATCTCCAGACGGATGATTGTGACAAATAACCACGGAAGCACTACATTTTTTAATAGCTTCGTAAAAAACTTCTCTTGGATGAACTATTGAAGTGTTTAAATTACCAATTGAGATATCTTTTATGCTTATAATGACGTTCTTTGTATTTAGCATAACTAATTTAAGATATTCTTTTTTTAAATATCTCATTTCTTCCATAAGATATTCTGCAACATCTTTTGGGGAAGTAATTTTGTAATCTTCTCCTGATTTAAAGCTTCTAAATCTTTTTGAAATTTCTGTAAGTGCTAAAAGTTGTGTTGCTTTAGCATTTCCAACACCCTTTAAATTCATAAATTCCTCTGCACTTGAACTTAGAAGTCCATTTAGTCCGCCACACTCAGAAATTATTCTACCACAAAGACTTATAATATTTTCATTTTTTGATCCTATTCTAAGTATTATAGCTAATAACTCATCGTTGGATAAAGTTTCAGCACCGTATCTTAGCAATTTTTCCCTCGGTCTTTCATTTTGAGGCAAATCCATGATTTTGCACGTCATACCCATAAACAACTCCTTTATAGATTGACCCCCATCTCCCTTAACATAAAATATAATTTATTTACTGGTAGCCCCACCACACTATAGTAACATCCCTTTATTTCTTCAACAAATAGAGATGCTGATCCTTGTATTCCATAAGCTCCAGCTTTATCAAGTGACTCTCCCTTTTCTATGTAATTGTTTATTTCTATCAAAGATAATTTTGAAAATTTCACTTCCGTACAAACATACTCAGTACTAATCTCTTGAGTTTCGGTGTTTATTACTGCAATTCCTGTATATACCTCATGTGTATTATCACTTAAATCACTAATCATTTGAAAAGCTTGCTTGTTATTTTTAGGTTTACCAAGCACTTTGCCTTTGAAATAAACAATAGTATCACACCCTATTATAGCAGCTGGTTTTTTAACGCTACTACAAATAGCCATAGCCTTTCCTTTTGCTAAGGTCATAACGTAGTCCCCACAATTCCCAGAAAATAATATGTCACTCTCTTCAAAGTCACTTACTATTACCTTGAAATTACTAGTTATTTTTTTTAAAAGTTCCACCCTACGCAAAGATGCAGAAGCTAGAATAATATCCACTACATCACTCCTAATATTTTCTATATAATATTATTGCCAAAACAATGCCTATAATAGACATTATATTAATATTAAAATTTATACCGAAAGTTACTGCTAATACTTTAAAATCTATAAGCATTGGAGTATTCATTCCTATGGTGTATGTACTCTTTAAAAATTTGAGTGCGCTTACGTTATCTCCTAATAGCTCACCTATAACACTTCCAGAAATAGCTCCAATCAGTATAAAAAAAATAAAATACGGATTTCTTCTTTCTGCACTTTTCAAATTGTACCCCCCACTTTACTTATATCCTATACATTTTAACATTTAATAAATTCATACACAAGTGTAAAAATTTAATATTCAAAAAAAGTTTATAATTATAATTTATTAATTTGCAAAGATATCTACTAGTATTTAGATAAAAAAAATACAATTAGATTCAAATAATCTATTTGTATTTTAAAATTTTTATTTAATTTTACTTCTTTAATATTTTCTTTATAAATTTATAGATGTAGATATACCCTTCCTCTGTTTTTTCCTTTTTTAATTCCGCTGGCATTGCAGTTAAATATGATTTCATTTCAGTCATGGCACCATAATTCACACTTTTTTCATCTGCACCCTTTAAAGAACTTATCCATTTTTTTAATTCTACAGTTTTAATTGATTTAGTATCTTTTTCTGAAAGTTTATTTAATATTTTAAGGTCGGCACTTATCATTTCATTGGTTTGTGCACTTGTTGAATCCTTTCCACTCAGTTGAAAATTAATTTTAGTATAACTTATTTTTTTTGCATCAAGTTGTTTAATAATATTGCCAATCCCATCTTTAGGATAAACACCAAACAAAACTTTATATAATTTATCTTCTTCAATAATAAAAGGTGTACTAAACTCCATTAAACTTTTTTTCAAAATCAAAGCATTTTCCTTCGCGCTAAAAACGCCACATTGTATTGCTACATAATCTTTAATATTCGTTTGAGGAATCACCTTAGAAACATCTACGCTGTCTTTATTTACTTTACTCTCTTTTACTATATCCGTTTTAGTAGTTTTATCACCTGTACCCGTTTTTACGTTATTATTAGGTATTAACTTGGACAAAATCGTGCCCAAAGCAATGGCTACTATTAAAGTTAATGTAATTACCATCATGAAATTATTATTTTTCCTAGGTGTCTTATAATTATATCTAGTATATCTCACTTTATCATCCCCTAACTTAATAAATCTTTAAGCATCTTTTTTAAAATAACTACTTAAATCATCTCCTGCGGAGCTGAAATGTCATTAAGTTGTAGTCTATTTTTTTTAGATACCTTATTTAAAATACTATTATTTTAAAACTGATTTTAGAATGAAAAAAGAAATATATATGTTATGCACTTGTTTTAAATAGTCCTATACTAGATTTCTATAATTCAATAATAATAATAATAATAATATATATGCTATTTTATTATTATTGAATTATTTTTTTAAGAATTATTATATCCTTGTCTTCTCTATCTATCTCTAAAAAATTACTCGTTACCCTACTTTGCTCAAAGTTATTGCGTTCCCAAAATTCCACCATTGCATTATTATTAGCTGAAACAAAAGTATAGAAATTATACATCCCATAATTTTCATGTAAATGTTTAGAAAACTTATTAATAATTGTGTTTGATATATCAACATCATATAGTCTAATTTCTATTAAATAACACATAATCCATACTTCATTTGGATTTTTAAATTCTATTCTACCTTTTATAATACCTATAAGTTCACTACCACTTAACACTTTAAGAAAGTACTCCCCCTCGCTCACATAACACTCTAAATACCTTTCGTAAAATTCCTTAATATCATAATTTAATCTTGCCTTTCTATTAAAAGCTTGCTGTTTATTAATCCAATTTTTAATTTTCAAAATATCCTCTTTTTCTACATTCATAATGCTAACATCATCAAATTTAATATCTATATTAAACATAGTTACACCTCTTCAATTTACTCTTCTTTAACATTTAATGCCTCTTTAATAATTAAATTCTACGTTACTTTTAAATACCCTTCAAAAAAAATTATATTAATACAGCTATATTTTCATTTTCTTGGAAAATCATTGCAAATAAAATAACCCTATAAGTTTTTATAGGGTTATAAATGAATTTTGTTTTTCTTTATGTTAAATGATTACTATTTTTTATTCATCTCTGTACATAAGTGTTACTTTAACAATTCTTCTAACTATTTCTTTGGCTTCTAAATATGGTATCCCACACCTATTTAACCTCCTAAATATAGCAGGGTTATACCGCTCAATTCTTCTTACAATAGACTCAACATCATTGTATTTGGGATTAGGTTTGTCAAAGTGGGCTCTATCTTGATAATTATCCAGTTGCCTTAAAGATTCATTCCCCTGCTCATAATCGTTCATAGATATATCTCCATACATCATACCCTTTGGATTAACGCCATTCATGAACATGTCTTCATTAAATTGGTTCATTCCCATAAGCGAATTTATCCCCATATTAGGATTTACATCCTGCATATCACCCATTGGCATTCCCATGTTTGGGTTCATACCCATATTCGGCATCATATTCATTTGTCCATATCCGTACATCATGGGTTCTAGTGGAACCATTTCATAATCTTCCTTCATATCTATATCTTCAATATTTCCGTCCTCTAGTTTCATAATTGCCCTCCCTTTATAACTTAACACATTAACAATTTATGCTAGAGGCCGTGTTTTGATACTAATTTTATGACAATATGCAAAAAAAATAAAGAGGATGTAATTACACCCTCTTTAAAACACCTGCTTTTTATAGTGCCCGATTTTACAGCGCCTCTACTTTAATCCTCTTACAGGCTTTCTCATGTTACTATCACCATTTATAGTAACTGGATTATTTTCTTTATTTTTAAGTGGCTTCTCCTGTTTTTCATTAGAATTATTGTTTTTGTTTTTCATAAATAACACCTCTTTCAGATGTTAGTTTTTCCATATTTCTTTTAAAAATTCACTTTTCATATATTTTGATCTTTGCAATAAAAAAAAGAGAGGTATTTCTACCTCTCTTTTAAAGTAATATAAATTTTTGGTGCGACAGACGGGACTTGAACCCGTATGGTCTCCCACACGTCCCTTAAACGTGCGCGTCTGCCATTCCGCCACTATCGCAAATATTGTTTATTTAATATAAAGGATCAAATCTTATAGTCATATGTATTTTAAAACTTTTAACTACAATATTGATTATATATTAGTTTATTATAAATTGTCAATAGTTTTTTCCTGTTTTTACTGGATTTCATCACCATATAATTTTAAATAAATATTATAATTTGTCTTTACCTTTTTTACATATTTATCTGTTTCCCCGAAAGGTATCGCATTTAATGTTTTTCCATCGCTAGAGTATTCTTTATCCTTAAGCCATTTTTGTACATTTCCACGTCCACCATTGTAAGCTGCCAACACCAAGTCTATATTTCCATTAAATTCAGTGTTTAAATTATTAATATACCAACATCCCATAGCAATATTAATTTCGCTTTCATATAACTTTTCCACATCAAAATCTTTTAATTTCATATTTTCTGCAACCCACAATGCAGTATCAGGCATTATCTGCATAAGCCCATAGGCACCTTTTGGAGAAACAGCGTTTCCATCAAAATTACTTTCTGCCCTAATTACAGCTGCAACCAAACAAGGATCCACATTGTACCTTTGCGAATACTTAATTATTTGATTTCCATATTTTATTGGGTAAAAACTTTTAAAAATGCTTTTAATATTAATCACTATAATAACCAAAAAAATTAAGATTAAGATTTTTACAATTTTTTTAAATTTCATAACTTCACTTCTAACCTTTCTAACTGCGTAATAATCAATTCTAGTTGTAACTTTGTATTTTCAACGCTTCCACTATTATCAATAACAAAATCCGCAAATTTTTTCTTTTCATCTATTGGCATTTGAGCTCTTATTCTATCTCCTGTTTCATCTAAACTTAGATCATCTCGAATCATAACCCTTTGTACTTGAACATCTCTACCAACCCACACTAAAATAGTTACATCCATACTAGTATGAAAATTGTTTTCTATTAAAGTAGGTGCATCTAAAAAGCAAAATTGCCAATTATCTTTTTCGTACATTTTTATTCTGTCTTGTATTTCTTTTGTTATAAACGGCATCATTATACTTTCAAGTTTTTTTCTTCGAGTATCACTCTTAAATATATAGTTTCCAAACTCTTTCCTATTAAGATTACCTTCTTTGTCAAAAAACTCATACCCGAATTCACCTTTAATTCTACTCATCATCTCAGGGTATATTATAAAAACCTCTCTAGCTACAATGTCTGCATCAATAACGGGAAGACCCTTATCTCTTAGCATATTAGTCACTGTGCTCTTTCCACTACCGATTCCACCTGTTATTCCAACCTTTATCATTTTCAACTATTTTGCCTCATACCAAGTTTCTCCAATGCTTATTTCTACTTCTAGCGGAACTGAAAGTTCAACTACATTTTCCATCTGTTCCTTAACCAAATTCTCAACTTGCTTAAGCTCATCCTTATATACATTTAATATTAATTCATCGTGCACTTGAAGAATTAAAGTACTCTTTAACCCCTCCTGCTTTAATTTATCAAATACATTTACCATAGCAAGTTTAATAATATCTGCTGCACTTCCCTGTATCGGCGTATTCATAGCAAGTCTTTTGCCAAAGGACTTCACAATTTTGTTTGTTGAATTTATTTCATAGATAAACCTTCTTCTATTCATTATTGTAGTAACGCTATTATTCTTCTCCGCTTCAACCACTATATTCTCCATGTATTTTTTAACATTTGGATATCTTTCAAAATATGTTTCTATGTATGTTTTAGCTTCTTTTCTAGATATATTTAAGTCTTTTGCTAAGCTAAATTCTCCAATACCATATACTATTCCGAAATTTACAGCTTTTGCATTACTTCTCATAAGCGATGTAACTTCTTCTATCGGTACATTAAATACCTCTGAAGCAGTTTTGGTATGAATATCACAATGTTTAATGAAAGCCTCAATTAAATTTTCATCCTCCGCTATATGAGCTAATACCCTAAGCTCTATCTGTGAATAATCCGCAGATAAAATAACACACTGATCATTGTGCGGTATGAATACTTTTCTTATAGATCTACCCATTTCATGTCTTATAGGGATATTTTGCAAATTAGGTTCAGTACTTGATAGTCTTCCTGTTGTTGTAACTGTTTGTGTAAAATTTGAATGTATTCTACAATCTGTATCAATTACTGCTTGTAGCCCCTCTATATAAGTAGAAAAAATCTTTGTTAACTGTCTATACCTTGTAATTTCTGTGATAATAGGATGCTTATCTGCTAGTGCCTCTAAAACCTCAGCATTAGTCGAATATCCTGTTTTTGTTTTCTTTATAACAGGTAAATCTAGTTTTTCAAATAATATCTTTCCTAGTTGCTTTGGAGATTTAATATTAAATTCTTCTCCAGATAAAACAAAAATAGTGCTTTCCATTTCTTTTATATCTTGATCGAATTTTATGCCAAGTTCCGCTAATCTATCCTTGTCTATTGTAAATCCTTCTGCCTCCATATATGATATAGCTTCTGTTAATGGTTGCTCCACCTTATATAGAAGTTCTTCCATTTTGTACTCTTCAATCTTCTTTTCTAATATTTCATAAAGCCCTTTTAGTAGTGCTACTTTATTAATCTCTCTTTCATGACCCTCGCCTATAATACAGATTCTAAGAATTTTATCTATAAGAGTTTCCAGGCTATACTCCTTTTTAGCTGAATCAAGCAAATAAGCCCCAAGTTCTGTATCAAATTCTACTCCTTGTAACTTAATGCCCTTTTTATTAAGCGCGGTGTAAGCATTCTTTACGCCGTGACTTACCTTTTTAATATCATTACTCTCAAATATAGTTTTCAAATAACTTATAGTTTTTTCTTCATCTTCATTAAACAAATCAGTAACCACAATCAAATAGTTTTTTTCCTTATAATTAAGATATATGTTATTTACGCTAATTTTAGAAAACACATTAGCGTTTGCAATATCAAAAATTATATAAACTGTATCTTTAATTTCACTAATAACTTCCTTAAGCTTCGATAACTTATCTATTACCGTAAAATCCGCAGAAAATGTTTCTTCGATTGAATCCTCATCATCTGGTATTTTCCCTATTAAAGATTTAAATTGTAATTTGTAGAATAAATCTTTTACAGCCCGTACATCGTATTTTTCTTTTGATTTAATTGAACTTAATTCCATTTCCATAGGCACACATGTAATAATAGTAGCTAATTTTTTACTGAAAATAGCCTGTTCACTATAAGTAGTTAAATTTTCGACAAGTTTTTTGCCACTAATCTTATCAATATTCATAAGAAGATTTTCTATACTCTTATACTCTTTAATAAGCTTATAAGCAGTTTTTTCACCAATTCCTGGTACACCTGGAATATTATCAGAAGCGTCTCCCATTAGCCCTTTTACATCTATAAATTCTGTAGGCGTTACTCCAAGCTCTTCTATTATTCGATTTCTATCATATATTTCCTTTTGTGACATTCCTTTTTTATTTATTACAACTTTAACATTATCTGTGGCAAGCTGGAGTGCATCTCTGTCTCCTGTTATTATAAAAACTTCGAGTCCTTGTTTTTCTGCAAATACAGATAATGTTCCTATTAAATCATCTGCTTCAAAGCCATCTAATTCAAAAATATCTATAGCCATTTTCTCTAAAAGTTCCCTAACTAGAGAAAACTGACCGAGGAGCTCATCAGGCATTTTTTTTCTACCTGCCTTATAATCTTTATATTCTTCATGACGAAAAGTAGGCGCCTTCCTATCAAATGTTGTAACAATATAATCTGGCTCAAACTCTTCCTTCATCTTTAAAAGCATAGTTGTAAAACCATAAACTGCATTAGTGTATATGCCATCCGAATTTGTTAGCGCTGGTAATGCATAAAAAGCTCTATACATAAGACTATGGCCATCTAAAATTAATAGTCTTTCCTTAGACATTGTAAATCCCTTCTTTCTAGTGTGTTTATAACTTTATATATTGTGTTATGTTCTACATTATAATATACTTCATCAATAAAAACATCAACTTCCTCTGTAGTTTCATAAATAAAAAAAGAAAGGATAACAGAAACTTACTTTTGCATCTCATAAAATACTATACATTCATAGTATTCCCAATCTTTATAGAAAAATCAAATGTTCACATTATTTCATAACAAATCAACGCTTTAAATAAAATGAAGGCAGATACAAATGTACCTGCCTCCACAATTATTTTTTCTTATCGATAACGGTTACGTCGCAGGTCGCCTTATATCCTCCATCTAGTGAAGTAACCGTTACTTTAGCCTTTCCGGTAGATATTCCAATTACTGAAATAATCTTTCCATTCTTCTTAATAATTTTTATTATCGAACTGTCACATGTCCAAATTACATCCTTAATATCTGCATTTCCCGGTCCAACTAAAGCTGTTAATTTTTTATTTTTGCCTACTTTTATAGTTATATCCTTTTTATTTATTCTAACTTTATTAACAGACTTACTTGCAACAGCAACAGTACATTCTTCCTTATAACTTCCATCATCGGTTGTAGCACTTATTTTAGCTAACCCAATTTTATGTCCTGTAACCTTTCCATTATCATCAACTGACGCCACTAAAGCATTACTTGATTTCCATATTACTTTTTTATTTGTTGCATTACCGGGTAGTAAGGTTGCCTCTAAAGTTTCACTACTCTTAGGACTAATACTAAAATAAGCTTTTTCAAGTGATATTCCAGTCACAGGAACCTCTTGCTGTATTGATGATGCTGATATCTTCCAATTATTTGCTGTAGATGGTGTTATAGTCTTATTATCTTCAACATATTTCATCATTAAACTTCTAACCTGACCATCATCACCGAGAGCTTTAGCTGAATCATAAGTAACTAAAGATGTATCAACGCTACTTATTCCAGCAGCAGCCATGAATCCTCCGCCACCGTTGTATCTATAGTTGTTTATTGCAACTGTAAATACATCTGAATCCTTAACCAATCTTCCATTGACCTTTAAGTTCTTAATTCTGTTTCCAGCTACCATTTTTTTAGTAACTGAATCAATTGCTCCTGCTGGCTCTGTTAAGTCGATGTCATAACTTGCTCCGTACAATTGATCCAAATTATAATCTGCAATATTAAGATCTGCGTCCTTAACTATTGGATCTGTTGAACCTGATGTCCGTTTGTAGTATCTTACTGTATATTCCATCCAATCTTTTATTTGTTTTCCATTCATCTTAACTCCATAAAGAAAATTCTCGTATACATATACACCCATAATATCCTTAATAGTAATATCACCTTTTGGAATATATGATGATAAACTTAGTGGAGCTGCTATTGAGAGTTGTGTTCCAGCTGCACCAGCTTGAACTTTGTTTATTAACTCCATTATTTCAGTTGGTTCAGTAATTTGCTTCTTTCCTTTATATTCTCCAGTAGATTGTCCAAGTATTGTTGAAGTATATTCTAAAGTTTTAGCTTGATACGGTGCAATTAAAGCTGCTATATCAGGATCTTCAGCGATAGTGCCCATAGCTATGTTTTTAGTAGTTAATCTTGTAACAATTCCTGCAGCACTAACCGCTATATCAATTTGTGAAACGTTTTGTGCCCATTTACCAGGCTCCAATATTGGAACTACTTTTCCTTCTGAATTTTTTAAATTGAGGTCATTTAAAGTACTATGTGCATGTCCTGCAACTATAGCATCTATTCCACTTACTTGAGTAGCCAATGCCTTAGCTTGATTTTCTGGAATAATATCTGCTACTCCTTCTTCTCCAGTATGTGCAGCTACTATTATTACATCTGCTCCATCTGCCTTTACTATTGGAACCCATTTTTTAGCTTCGTCTACTAAATCCTTAAAATGTAATCCATCATAATGATCTGGATCCTCCCAACTAGATATAGTTTTTGTTGTAAGTCCAAGTACCGCTACGCTAATTGTTTTGCCATTAACTACAAAAGACTTCATAGTATATGGTTTAACAAAATTTATATTATCAGCTTTGTAAGTATTAGCAGATAACACGTCGATACCTTGAGCCTTCGCATCATCCTTAATTCTATTTAATACTTCAAGTCCATAATTAAATTCGTGGTTTCCTAGAGTCCAGCTGTCATATCCCATTGCTCCCATAACTGCTGACATTGGATAAGTTGTAGTTTTATCTATCATATTATAGTAATAAGCAAGTGGAGTTCCTTGAATAGTATCTCCATTATCTATTAACATAACATTTGGATTAGTTGCTCTTAAACCCTTAACATAAGTTGAAACCTTTGCAAGTCCCTGCCCTTTTGAAGGCGCTGCATTTGTTCCATAATCAAAGTTTAGAACATTTCCGTGTACATCTGAAGTTGCTACTACTGAAATAGTTGCTTCAGGATCTACAGCTTTTATTTGATTGACTATTCTATTCTTCATTACAACTGTCATCTTGCCCTTAGCTCTAACGTCAGCATTTAAAGCATCTCTTACATTTTCATGCGAATCTACTAAACTAGCTACTATCTCCGGTACTAAGAACCCTGTAAAGGTGTCCCCTCCAGTAGCAACAAAATCTGGTGCATTTACTTTTAGTGTGTCTGTATCCTTAACAACTGTGCCGTTGCTTTCTCTTATTATGCTAACTACTCTTTGACCTGGTATTTCTGGTGTTGTGATTGTCCCATTTGCATCTACTACAGCTGGTTTATACGATGGTTTCGAAGAATCATATACAAATTTAACTCCCGAAATTTGTATTCCTTTTCCATCATTTTGAACCGCTTGTTCAAAAATGAATTTCAGCTGTGCACCCGTCATGGTTGTAGTACAAATCGTATTATCAAATGGCATTATATTAAATATTGTTCCAACAGTTATATCGCCTACCGGAATTGGACTTAATCTAATCCCTCCGTTATTCACCATTCCCACCTCTGCTGGTGATGTTGAAAAATTCTTTACAACATCTGCCATCCAATTTCCAAGTTGAGATTCTCCATAAGGTGAGTCAGCTTGGCTTTTAGTTAAAGCATTGTCATTAGTTCCAATTACTTCATTAAATATTGGTATTAATGCCGTACTTGCATCATCAACAATTTTCTTACAATCTGGGTCTGTTGCTGATGTAGTTGTCACTGTAACTCCTTTCCAGTTTGAACCTTTAGGTGAGAAACCTACTATTTTATTTGTAGAATCTACAGTAATCTTTAAATTTATAAAACCTTTACCAGTAGCCGCTGCAATTAATGTAGGTACGTCCAAACCATCCGCATCTTTGTTTACAACATCACCAATACTATGTGTATGTCCACCAAATACCGCATCTACGCCATGTAATTTATTAACCATATTATTAAGTGATGAACCACCATCATGTACATCTGCTAATACTATATCAGCTAGATTTCCATCTCTGATTTCCTTTGCAACTGTATTAATTTCTGTAGCTGGATCCCTAAAATCAAAAGGGGCTACTAAAGCTGGCATAATTATACTTGGAGCTTCCTTAAGTATTGCTCCTATTACTGCTATTTTAACACCATCCTTAGTAATTATCTTATAAGGCTGATATGGTCTATTGCTTGTCCCTTTTTTATACATATTAGCACAAACAATATTGTAATTTGCACCAATCATAGTTTCAGTATTAATTATATCAAGTCCCCAATCAAATTCATGATTGCCTAAAGCTGTAACTTCCATTCCTATATTTGATAACACCTTTTGAACTGGAACTCCTCTTAGTACATTAGAGGTAGGTGTTCCTTGATATAGGTCTCCTCCACCAATGATAAGTGTTCTTCCAGGGTTTGCAGTTTTCACATCTTTAACTACTTTTGCTAATGCTGCTCCTACAGGTTTTGTATTAGTTGAATCCAAAAGTTGTCCATGAAAATCTGTAATTTCTACTATATCAAATGTTTTATTTGTAGCATCAACTGGAGCTATTTTTTTTACTAATGGAGAATTTACTTTTCCAATTCCTAGATTTAATACACTCGAATCTAAACTTGTCCCGGAAACGTTTACATTTGCTGATGTATCAATTCCAGCCGCCTCTACAATTTGAGTTCCAATAACACCGTTGAAATTAAATAATATTAATGCTAACGACAGTATCCAGCTAAGTATTCTTTTCTGTTTCTTTCTAAACAATGAAATCCCTCCTTATTTTGTTATTCTTGCCTCTAGAATTTTAAACAAAATTTAAAAAATAATGTTAATTACATATAACTTACTTTTAATTTTAGCATTAAGTGTCTATTAAAACAATATATTACTTCTATTATAAATAGTTTTATTTATGTAATTTATTTCAACATATTAATATTTAACATAAACCTCTATCCATTAAGATATAAAATTTATTAATAAAAATATACTATAACTATTGCATTAATTATAGATATATGTTAAAATTCATCTTGTCAGACATGCCGAAGTGGTGGAACTGGCAGACGCGCTGGACTCAAAATCCAGAGGTAGCAATACCGTGCGGGTTCGATTCCCGCCTTCGGCACCATAAGACTTTCAAGGATTTCTTGAAAGTCTTTTTTTATGCCCACTATCATCTTACTTTTAACACATTTTAGGCATGGTACAGGTGTAATACAAACGAATAGTTTATACTTTATTAAATTTTTATAAAAAAAACAAAAGACAGAACAAGAGCAATGGAAGTTGCTCTTGTTCTGTAGTATCTAAGACACATTCTCATTGAATGTACAGTGTACAATGTTAATATCCTTGTCGCTTGATGTCTTATTAGCGAATTCACATTCACATAAAGAAAATGAATCATTAAATATATAACTGATAAAATGCAATTTTCTATTAAAATTATTTTTAAAATTGCAGATAATGTACATTTCTAATCAGTAAAAATTTATGTACTAATTAAAAATAATGTGAATGCATTTAATATAAAAGGGTGAAGGATTAGGCATATCTTTACCCTTCACCCTTTTATATTAAATAATAATTTTTTTTGATTACTCCAACGCAATCATTGAAATCAAAAGTACTGACTCTTCAAGATTAATGAATATAAATCTATTGTAATCAATGCTATAATTAATTTATAAATATCATAAAATTGCAAAAAATAAATATAGACGTTAAGGAGAGCGATATTATGAAAAAATCTATATTAATAGGTACAGGAATTTTTATTTTAGGTTTTATAATAAGTGCATTATGCGGAGATTTTTGGGCAAGTGGAGACGTAGAACACTCTTATTTAAACAGTATTATTTTTTCAATACTCTATCTTTCTTCTGTTGTTGGAATTTCAACAACATTAATTTTAAAAGAAATTAAGATAACTCAAAAATAGATAAGGAAAAATTATAATTTTTATGCTTTTATATGTTTAATTCAATACATATTCAAAAAAAGCAAAAAATTTATACACAACATTCATATATGTCGTCGCAGGTAACCCCATATCATTAGATGTGGGTTTTACTATATTAAGTATACATTAATAATGTGAAAGTAACACAAATGTAATTGTGTTACTTTCACTTTGAGGCTATCGCCCATTGCTTAAAAATTTCGTTTTGAATGTAACATATCGTATTGACTTGTTACGTTCAATGTATTATAAAGAGTTAATTAATCCATTCCATAAAAAAAGAAGGTGTTAACCCTCTCTTATATTTCATATTCTTTTATGTGTCGATATAATGTGGCTCTGCTTATATTCAATAGCTTTGCAACTTCAACTCCTGTTACTTCTCTATTTTCCACTTACCATATTACTTCTTGAAGTCTTTAGGTAAACTTCTATTAGGTCTACCCAACTTAATGCCCTTGTCCTTAGCATTCTTTAGCCCTTCTATAACTCTACCCTGTATTTTTTCCCTCTCCTTGTCTGCTATATAAGATAAGAAGTTAATTAGCATATTGTTTATGGTATAGTCAAGTTTTTGTCTCTTATTAATTTGTGAATCGAAACTTTTTAAATCATTGGAAATCTGATTTCCTAAAAACTTCGAATTTCCAGGAAATTAACCATAGAATCATTCTTTACAGATCATATGATAAATATATCTCACCTCAGCGTAGTTTGGTAACGATTAAAATGCTCGCTATTACATTTATTGTATTTATATCTTATTTTTCGTTTAATTAGTGGTAATATCCTATTTGTACAAAAATAAAATATCTTATTCACTATAATATGTTTGTTATAAAATGAAGAACTAAGTTAGTATTCTTTAGGATTAGTTGCTACGCTAATCGATTAGTAACCAGAACAACGATTTTATAAGAAGTACCACCGAAGTGGCCAACAAGGAGAAAACGAATAGCCCTACGCCAATTTTTTATTATGAATATTGATGGTTAGAAGCAATTCTATACTATTATTATAATTTCCAGTTATCTTTATCATTTTGTAGTTAGTTGAAATACTGGAAATTCATTAAAAACTAAATACAAAATTAATTATTCGAGGAGGAAAACTATGATGAAAGATGTATTAGTATCACCACAAACAAAAGATTTAAATGTAATAACAAATGAAGGTATCAAATTTAAGCAAGCTAACAATGAGGGTTTATATTTAGGAGTGTTCGAAGACGTTAAAATTGCTATTTGCAAAGCAATATATGCACAAAAGGCGTTAACTATTTCTTATAATAAAGAAGATAGAGAACGGCTTATAAGAAGTAATCCAACGGAAACTGTTATATGCAATAGTATAGGTATGATAGCTGCCGGAAATTCTGTCGTGTTTAATGGACATCCAGGGGCAAAAAAATGTGTTGCGTTTGCTGTAGATATGATAAATAGAGCCATCAGCTTATGATGCCAATACTTCCAATTGTAAGAGTTAAAGATATTGATGAAGCTATAGAGTGTGCAAAAATAGCGGAACAAAACAAAAGACATAGTGCATATATATATTCAAAAAATATCGCTAATTTAAATAGATTTGAAAAAGAAATAGATACAACTATTTTTGTAAAGAATGCTAAATCCTTTGCTGGAGTAGGTTTTGGTGCAGAAGGATTTACAACTTTCACTATTGCTGGACCTACTGGTGAAGGAATAACCTCTGCAAGAAATTTTACAAAACAAAGGAGATGTGTGCTTGCAAACTAACTTTTTAATGGAGCCAGTGTATTTTAGCTGGAAGATTTAAAATCTATTTTTAAAGATGGGCAGATTGTAAATCACGGAACATAACTTCAAACTTTGGTTGCAAGTTATGTGCCAAAGGAAATATAGATTATGGATGTATAAAAATTTACCTTTCAAAATATAGTACTTGTAAAAAAATGTGTTGATAATAATAAATAAGAAAAGAGAGTGATCATTTTATGTTAGAAAGTGAAATATCTAACCAAATTACAACACCACTTACTGCTCCATCATTTCCTAGAGGTCCCTATAGATTTCATAACCGTGAATATCTTAATATAGTATACCGTACAAGTGCTGATGCCTTACTAAAAGTTGTACCGGAACCTTTATCTTTAGATTTAGATGAACCTTTAGTTAGATTTGAAATGATGTATATGCCGGATGTAAGTGGATTAGGTGCTTATACAGAATGTGGCCAGGTTATTCCTGTAAGTTTTAATGGTATAAAAGGTGACTATTTGCATATGATGTATTTAGATAATTATCCAGCTATTGCCGTTGGTAGAGAACTTAGTGCCTACCCTAAAAAACTTGGTTATCCAAAACTATTTGTTGATTCAGATACATTAGTTGGTACATTAGATTATGGAAAATTAAGAGTATTAACTGCTACGATGGGATATAAACACCAATCTTTAGATATAAATGAAGCACGCAATGAAATTTGCCGTCCTAATTTTATGCTAAAAATTGTACCTAATTATGATGGAACTCAAAGAATTTGCGAGCTCATATCTACACAAATTACGGAGATTACTATACATGAGGCATGGACTGGTACTGCAAGATTACAATTATTCGATCATGCTATGGCGCCATTTAATGACCTACCTGTAAAAGAAATAGTATCCTGTTCTCATCTTCTTACGAGCTTAACCCTTCCTACTCCTAAAGTTATATATGATTATCTAAAAAAATAGTTATGATAAATTACTGCATAAAAAAATATCACCAGCTGACAGGCGGTATTTTTTTGTATTTTTAAATAATAGATGATCAAAATATTAATTGTTGTTAATGCACACTATTTGCAATATATTTATTAACATTTGTTCTATAAATCAATCTTGGAGTATTAATTAAATCGAATTCTTAAAACGTTTACAGTTAAGCTAACCGCTATTAAACAGTAAATCACGTAGTACTGATCTTGTTAATATACCTGTTGGTTGCTCATAATTCAATCTTTTTAGTTCAGGAGCGGCCTCAAGTCTTTTTCTCCAGCTAGTTTTAGCTCGTGCCATTTTGACTAAATTTTTAATATTAGCTTGAGTTCCATTCTTAATTTTATAATTTATTAATATCTAAACCACCTCGCTCCTCTTTTTTATATTTCTATAGGAGATATTAGTATCATTTATTTGTGGAATGAATTTAAAAGAGTACCTTATAGAGCCTTTATCTAACTTTTATAATAAAATCATATCATGAAACCTGGCATTTTCTTGTAATATTATGTTTTAATTAATGATAACTATTTTGCAAATTTCGCTAATATTATTAAATGTAGACTCTTCTATCCTCATATTAATTATACAAAAAGTACCTATAGACTAGACAATTTTTTAAATGTTAAGTCTATAGGTATCAGTTTATAAGGTTTGATGCGCATTCTTTATTATTGGCTGCATATGATAATTTTCATATGCAAGTTACTTTAACCCTGATGACGTATGGTATGTATACTCATTAAGATTATTGAACATTATACATTCCTTTACTTTCCATATATTGAAATATAGCTTCTCCGTGTTTTTGTTCTTCCTTTTGTATATGATTTAATACATCACGAACTCTAGTGTCTCTAAACTCAAAAATTGTAGTATCGTAAGCTCCGGAAACATATTTTTCTGTCATTAATAAATCTGTACACATATCAGCATCAGATAAATTTACTCCACCTGATTGTGTATTATTCATATTGGTGGTCGAACCTTGATATCCCATAGTTTGCCCTGAGCTTTGATTTTGCGGCTGGTTCATTTGAGGAATTTTACCGTTTAATAATTGATTAATACTATCAAGATGTGTTCTTTCTACTTGCCCATTAGCATTAAATATTTGTTTCAATTGGGTATCTTTAGTTTGATTTGCATAATTCGTATACTTTTCTATACAAATTTGTTCGTGGCTTTTTTGATCCTCTAGTAACATTCTTTCTTTTTGTGATAACTGTATTTCCATAATATACACCTCCAATCTTATTTTGTGCCAATTTTGTTGTTTTATACATAAAATCACCACCCAATATTCCATAACATTATACAAATATGTTCTAAATTAGTCATATATATTGCAACTTCATCAAATTGGAATTAACAGGTTATGTATCAAGCCAATTAGTTGACTTTGTAAAATCTTATGAAGGCTTTTACGATCACTCTTATGATGATAGCACTGGTGTTATCACTATTGGATATGGAGCTATAAGAAAGGATAGAGTTGCTTTAGGTCGTTGTACTAAAGGGCAATCTACTGATTGCCTTATGGATGAAATAAATGCTATGACTGCTAAAGTTAAAGCTGATTTAGATAGTATAGGTGTTTCTTTAAAACAAAATCAATTTGATGCTCTATGTAGCTTTGCTTATAATTGTGGCACAGGAGCGTTATTCGGCTCTACACTTTATAATAGAGTATGTCAGGGTGTAAGAAATGAAAGTTTAAGGGAGAACTTTACAGTTTGGTGCAATGCTGGAGGTAAAAGAATGTAGGGGCTTGTAAATAGAAGAAATGAGGAATGTGATATGTTCCTTTATGGAGATTATTCGAGAAATCTATAATTCAAAAGATGTTCAGAGCAGCTTAATAAGTTGCTCTTTTTTTAATTACTTTAGATAAAAAGCGAGGAAAAACTTAGAGATGCAGTTAAATCTAACCCACTTGCTAACATTAAGTAATTAATATTAATCACTCATAAAATTACATAATTTTACATAAATTATAATTAATGCTATAATATGTAATAGAGTCTTGAAATAGATAGGAGGGTTTAATATGAAATTATCAAAAAAAATAATGGCAATTACACTTATGTGTACTTCAATTCCATTGTGTTCAAACAATATTGCAGTTAATGCTGCCCAAAACGAAGATGTAAATTCATCTTATGATACAGTACAACCAGCAATAGCTGGGGTAGTACCATCAATATTTTGGAAAGTAGAAATAACAAATAACTCAGGAGCAACTGTTTATAGTAATCCAGGTGAAGGAAATAAAGTAAAAACATTAAAAAAAGGTGTCAAAGTAGATTACGCTGGGGAAACTAGAGAAGTAAATGGTTATAAGTGGTATAAAATATCAGACGGTTGGGTGTGTGAACGTTTTGCAAAATTATTTTTTCAAATTGGTTATAATTCTATTAAATAAAAGATTTTTTATATTAGGCTGAGAATGTAATATGATTTTATGCACACTTATAGGTGGGACGCCAACATAAGTGTAAAAACCGGTAACTTGATGGAAATTAATCCATTAGATACCGGTTTTTTTATTATTTCATATTTTCATACTCTTTAACTCTTCGATAAAAAGTGTTGTTTTTTAGGTTTAAATCTCCATTGCTTTTTTAGCTGTTATTTTTCTATCTTTCCATTGAGTATAAATAATTTCAAAGTTATCACCAGCATTTATTTTTTTCTTCCAAATTTCACTCCATTATCAAGAGCAATTTTTATACCTTCTTTTTGGCGTTCTCTTGTTCTTGTTCTTTCATTTTCGGCCATATAGCTTAAAAGTTGCAATATAATATCTGATATGAGGTTTTCTAAACCATTCGTATTTTTATATTTTGTTGTATCTAAAAGGGGCCTATCTAGAACTACTAGGGGTAGTGTATAGGAAAAAGGTATTGAAATATTTTTGCTTTATTTGATAAGCAAACACGAATTTATTTTAATATGCATTACTAAAGTATTACATAATTAATTGAGGTTTAATAATAGTTAAGATAGGATTTAATAAATTAAATGTTACTGAGCAATTAAATTATATAAATAAACTACTTATGAGGGTTAAAACTTAAAGGTATTGACTACGCTAAAATAATAACCTTCAATTAGCCTTCAATCAATGTATACAACGGTGTCGAAACTTATAGTCAAATATAAAACATTTGCATTTGTAGTATACTCCAAACGAATTATTCATAGTTTTTTATTGTTTAATCAAAAAAACACCCCCGTTAAGTAGATAATACACTAGCCTTTTTAACTATATCTACTTAACAAGGTTTAATTTTAAAAATTGTTCCTAGTATAAATATACTTACAAAAAGTAAATATTTTAACATTTACTCTTTGTATTTTCCTATATTCAAACTATACTTGCATTTTAAAAGTATAATTTATTGAAATTTAGAGTATTGCTATTCCTTGTGTGCCAATTTGGGGTAATTTTGTATCTTGATATATCTGTAATAGAACTAAATGTCCATTATTCTCAATTTTAAAAACACTGATTGAACCTTCCATACCATTTAAAACATAAAAGTTTTGCCCATATCTGTCTATTCCACTATCAATTGGACCTCCTGTTCCATTTGGTGTACTTGGTATACTTTCAACAACAGTCAAAGTTCCTCCATGATTAATACGATAGAGAGTTATTGTGCCACTACCAGCGTTAGACGTATAAGCATAATTCCCATTAGGGTTAACTGAAACCCAACAAGTTGCTGTTTGATTATTTAAGACAGAACCACTAATAACATTAAGAATACCATTATTTGTAATGGTATAGGATGATAATGCATTTGGGCCTACTTCACTAACTACCAAAAGATTATTATTGAGATAAACTGAGCCAAAAGGACCTATACCATAAGAAGGATTTACAATTGGACCTTCTAGACACCCATTGCACTTTACTTCATAAACACTAAGATTATTGGTTATATTTTCGCTTACAACAAGTTTATCATGGCAAAGACTTGAAGCAATACATCTTGATTGAGCATTATCGGAACTCAATGATCTTTGAGAACCATTTATAATACTAAGGTGTCCATCTTTTTTAATATGAAAACCAGTAACATTGGCAACGGATTGAGGAGGGTTACCGGAATTAGTTACATAAAGATTGTGGTTATTTATAGTTAAGCTATTAGGAAAAATACCACCAGATGGTACTACATCTACAAGAGTAAGGTCGTGCTGACGCACGCGAAAACTACTTATACTATTACTACCAGCGTTAACCACAAAGAGAAAACTACCATCACTTGATAAAGCAATTGACCCTTGAGATCCTAGGGGATCTGTTTGTTGTAAGCCTGTCCCATTTCCTCCTGTTCTATAAACTTTTGGGGAAGATAGCGTTCCTATGCTATCGCGCATAAAAGCAATAACACTGTTATTAAATTCATTGGTCATAGAAAATACCATGCTAATGGAATTATCTTCATTACAATTCATTTAAATCTCCTTTAAAATATTGAATTAAGGTTAAATTTATAATTTAACCTTAATTTATTATATGTATCATTCATAAAATAGTGCTCTTTATTTTAACTGCACAGGCAAATGCAGAAGCTATAGCTACACAAGAACCAACAATAGGTATGACTGCTGATGCAGTTAGAAAAGGTACATGGGGAAACCCCCAAAGTATTAATAAGACTACGACAGCCGATGGATCGACTGAGCAATGGGTTTATGCTAATAACAGGTATTTATATTTTGACAACAACGGAATATTAACAGATATACAGACTTAAATATTTGGAAATCTGTATATCTGTTAGGAGTTTATATTGTAATTTAAATTTATAAAGAAGATATAAGTTAGAACGTATAAAAAAAGATTTAATGAAAAAACTATAGTTTGTTGCGACACTTTTGTATTAAAGTGTTCGTTTGAAATCAATGTATTAAATGAACTAATTATATGTATATTTACCACCGTATAATGCCACTTTGAAGGCTATTAGTTCGCGTTCGTCTGCCGTATACTCCAAATGAACACTTTATTTATTCCATTAATATCAAAAACTTAAAATTTATAGAAATAAGCTGCTTTTGTTAAAGCAACTTATTGGATCTATGTCAATATCTTAGACATAAAAAATCGAACTTTTTATGAAGCCTTTTTAGCCAAATCTTAATCACTAAATGCACTGGGGATAACTATTAGTTTAAAAAGAACACAAAGATTGATGAAAAAATTGGGGATAAGATCTTTAATAGTAAAAAAATATAGACCAACTTCATCTAAAAATAAAATAATAGAGCAGGAAAACATTTTAAAAAGAGATTTTACAGCTACTACAGTTAATGAAAAGTGGGTAACAGATATCACTTACATCCATACTATTAAAGATGGATGGTGCTATTTAGCATCAGTCATGGATCTTTATAGCAGAAAAATAATAGGTCATGCTATGTCTAAATTCATTGATACTACATTAACCCTACAGGCTGTTAAAAATGGTATACAGCTACAAAGACCAACTAAGCCTCTAATACTTCATAGCGATTTGGGATGCCAATATACAAGCTCCGCTTTTAAAGAATATTAACTATTGTCATAAATTAAGCTTGATAAATTATCTTGATAAGGTACTTTTAAATCTTGATTAAAACTATATACCCATTTAGCAGATAGCTCCAAAGCCCTTCTTGTAAGTATTGCACAAGTAGCTGGGCTTATTAATATACTCTTTTCAGCTTCAATACACGCTGGTGTAAAACCTTTAAAATTCTCCTTACCACTTAAAAAGTTAAAATTCCCCAACCCAAACTCCCCCATTTATAAATAATTTACATGTTTTTATTTATTCTAATTCCTTTGCCACAAATTTTTCCCATCTCTAAAATAAACTTTTCAAGGTCAGAAAGTATTGCATTTTCAATATCTTTTTCAGAATATGTATCCTTCAATTCTAAAAAATCTAACACATAAGGATCTCTAAAAAACAACTCTGTCGTCATCTTGTTTTTCTCACTTAACTGCTTTAAGTCATTAACAATTGTTAGTTCTGGCTATTTAGATATTGCAGTTCTTTCGTAGAGCATAGAGTTTATTCTATCTGTTAAAGTTCTTACGCTCCAACGTTCATTATTACACATAGTTATGTAAAACTCTTTCTTTAAGTCATTTTCTATTGTTATCAGCTTCAACAAATGTGACCAAGTCAATTTTACAGACAGTGTCTGTAAAATTTCAAACTCTTGAATTGATTCATATAATTTAACCATATTGAATAAATTAGCCTGACTATATCCCTTACCATATTCATTTGTTAATTCCTTACTCATCTCTTCATTAACAATTGGCATTGCACTTATATTTCATAACTTTTAATTCAAAATATTCTTATATTGTAAACCATCAAGAGCAGAAATTTCTGCTCTTTTATTAGTTCATTTAAGGGTATATACCAACATGTCAGGTTATCTATACTAACTCACCTGGATAAATTACCGAACAATAGTGTAGTCAAAAACAAATGTTTTTCTTTACATACATATGTTCTATTTTTTGTACAAAAACGAACTTTATAAATATGTATAAATAAAATAAAGAGCGCTCAACCTCAAAATTGAATGCTCTTTATTATACCTAACTCATATTCTAAATTTCCTCTTAAATCTCTATTTAATTTTATTTATAACTTTTTAAACATTTCTAAAAACTAATAAAATGATTTATGTTAAATAGCTTGTTTAATAGGAGCCGATACCTTACTTTCTGATTCCATCATTTCTTTGTAATTGAAAAACATATTGCCAAATATTGCAACTATACTTCCCGAAACTATCCCATCGTCAAGCACAAACTTAAGTACATAAGGAAGTTGATCAAAGGTTCCTGGTGCAAGTTTAGAGCTAAGACCTACTGCTAATGCTAAAGCAACAGTTAACATATTACCTGTTTTGTTAAAGTCTACATCCGATAATATTTTAATACCAGCTACTGCTACCATACCAAACATAGCTAATGTTGCACCACCAAGTACAGCATGCGGGATAATTGTTGCAAGGGCAGCAACCTTTGGAATAACTCCAAGAAATATTAGAATTATACCTAAGCACACTGTAACATAACGACTTTTAATACCAGATAGTGCAACAAGTCCAACATTTTGAGAAAAAGTACTGTATGGGAAGGAATTAAAAATACCACCAAAGATTTGAGCTATTCCTTCTCCACGAAGACCACTTACTATTTCATCTCTTTTTAAATCTTTTTCACAAATTTTTGCTACGCCAAGAAACACTCCAACGGCTTCAATCATTAATATAAGTGATATTAAACACATTGTAATAATTGGCCCAATTTCAAATTTAGGAAGTCCAAAGTAAAATGGAGTTACAACTTTAAACCATCCTGCATTTGTTACATTAGTAACATCAACCATTCCCATAAAAGAAGCCAAGATTGTACCAAAATCAAACCTAACAATACCGAAGTTGCTTGCATAAACCCTTTGAAATATCTATTAATAATAAAAATAAATATTAGTACAATATCTGCAACAATGCAATTTTTGATATAAAAGATCAGTTTGATTAGTATTAATATTAATCACTCCTATATATTCACAAAATAAGTTCTTATTTTTCTTTTTTAAGCATTTCCATAACTATCTTTTCTGCTGTTATTGGTAGTGTTCTTATATACACTCCTGTTGCATTATATACAGCACTCGCTAATGACGGTGACGGAGTATTGATTACAATTTCCCCTATTGATTTAGCACCAAAAGGACCCGTTGGCTCATAACTACTTTCAAATTCTACTCTTATATTTCCTACATCAAGGCGAGTTGGAATTTTATATTGCATGAATGAATTATTTCTCATTCTCCCCTTTTCATCGTATGAAATTTCTTCATATAGAGCCATTCCTATACCTTGTGCAATTCCACCTTCTGCTTGAATTCTTGCAAGATTTGGATTGATTACAGTTCCACAGTCAACAACTGAAACATAATCAATAATATCCACCTTACCAGTTAATTTATCTATTTCAATTTCAACAATTCCAACCATAAACGGTGGTGGTGAAACCTTTGAGTAATGTGATTCACAAGCTGTTATAGTCTTACTTCTACCGAGTAAGCTTTTGTTAGCTAATTCTACTAATGTCATGCTCTTATCATCCTTTAAAGAGAATATCCTTTGTCCGAAAAACTCTACATTCTCAATTGGACATTCTAATAATTTAGCGCCTTCTTCAATCATTAGTGCCTTTAACTTTTCACAAGTCTTTATTACAGCTCCACCTGTGATATAAGTTGTACTTGACGCATAAGAACCTGTATCATATGGAGATTGGTCCGTATCAACTCCATGAACAACAATATTGTCTACATTGCAATCTAAACAATCTGCTGCCATTTGAGCTAGGATTGTATCACAACCAGTCCCCATATCAGCTGCACCTATCATTAATGTATAGAACCCATCATCATTTAATTTTATTTCAACTGATGCTGTATCTATGTCAGATATACCAGAACCTTGCATAGCCATAGAAACTCCAACTGACCTAACCTTACCGTTACCCATATCCCTACATGGATATTTATTATCCCAATCTATCATTTCCTTAGCTCTAGCTAAACATTTATCTAATGTACAACTATTAACTGTTTCATTATAATAAGCTGGCATTATTTGACCCTCGGCTACCATATTCATTTCTCTTATTTTAATTGGATCCATGTTAAGCTTAGCTGCTAATTCATTAACTGCACTTTCTAAAGCAAATAATCCTTGAGTTGCTCCATATCCTCTAAAAGCTCCACCACCCATAGTGTTTGAATATACAACATCATATTCAAATTTATAAGCATTGGCACCATTGTATAATGGCATTGATTTATGTCCTGTTAATCCTACTGTTGTTGGTCCATGTTCACCATAAGCTCCAGCATTAGATAATGTATACATATCGATAGCTTTTATAATACCCTTGTCATCAGCACCCAACCGCACCTTAATTTCCATTTCATGTCTAGGACTTCCTGAAGTCATACTCTCTTTGCGAGTGTAAATCATCTTAGCTGGTTTTCCTGTTTTCATAGTTACAATAGCAGGAAAAACTTCACATACAACACTTTGCTTAGCACCAAATCCTCCACCGATTCTTGGTTTAATAACTCTAACCCTTGATTTTGGTATTTCAAGTGCAGTAGCTAAAATACGTCTTACGTGGAATGGGACTTGTGTTGAACTTGTAATATTTAATCTTCCATAAACATCCATCTCAGTAAAAGTTCTGAATGTTTCCATCATAGCTTGGCTATTAGCCTTAGTATGATATGTTTGCTCTATTACATGATCACATTTACTTAATTCGCCGTAAACATCACCAAATATAAAATCTCCAGTTGAACAAAGATTTCTCTTAGCGTCTGTTCCAACTTCACACAATGATTTAAAGTCTTCTTCAGGATGAACTAAAATTTTATTATCCTTAGCTTCTCTGAAATTTAATAGTGCTTCTAAAACTTCATATTTAACTTTAATTAACTTTAATGCTCTATCTACACATTTGCCATCCGTTCCAGCAACTATTGCAACGGGATCGCCAACACATCTAATTCTTTTATCTAAAATTAATCTATCATAAGGACTTGGCTCCGGATAAGACTGCCCAGCCATAGTAAATCTAGACCTAGGCATATCTTCATATGTTAAAATACATTCAATACCTGGCACAATGCTCGCTATAGTTATATTAATTTCTTCTATTAATGCATGTGCATGCGGACTTCTAAGTACCTTTACTATTAAACAGTTACTTGGTGCTATATCATCTGTATATACAGGTTTACCAGTTACAAGTGCCATAGCATCTTTTTTTCTTATTCCCTTACTTACTAATTTCATTTCTTAGTCCCCCTTTGCAGCTTCTAAATATTTCTTAATTGCTCTTAACTGGCCCATATATCCTGTACAACGGCATAAGTTTCCGCACAAATATTGCTTAATTTCAAGCTCTGTTGGATTAACTAATTCTTTCTTCATAGCTAATACATTCATAATAAATCCAGGGCTACAGAAACCACATTGCTCTGCTCCTTCATCTGCCATAAATCCACCAAACTCTTCTGCTTTTTCCTTCATACCTTCAATAGTTGTTACGTGCAATCCATTTGCTTTCATTACAAGAGTACTACATGATAAAATAGGTTTTCCTTCTAAATGTACAGTGCATAAACCACAGTTTGCAGTTTCGCAGCCCCTTTTTACACTGTAAAATCCCTTACTTCTTAAATAATCGATTAATAATGTATCTACTTGTACATCGCCTTCAAATACTTTATTATTTATCCATAATTTAACTTGCATGAGTACCTCCCATAATTTCTTCTATTCCTCTATTTATAAATACTTTAGCAAGAATTTTTCTATATTCTTTGCTACCTCTCATATTGCTTTGGAATTTCACTTCTTTCATCACATGTTTTACTAAAAAATCAATTTCTTCTTTAGTTGGATTTTCACTAAGCATTGTTTGTGCCTCATTTACTAATATTGCCTTTTGAGGTCTAGCCCCTAATACTATTTTCCAATTATCATCTAACTTTGAAATTGCGACAGTAAGAATCGGAATATCAGTAGCAGTGATTCTCTGTGTTAAATAAGATACTTTTCTTGAATCCTTCCTAATAATAATTCTTACTAAAATATCATTATCATATGACATATCTTTAAAAATTGATAATGGAATAATTCCGCCATTATATAACTCTACATAAGTGTCTAATGCTAATAAAGATGTTAAAATATCTGAAAACCCAAATCGAGAATAAATACTTCCTCCGATAGTTGCACAATTTCTGAATTGTACTCCTACTATATGTACTAAAGATCTTGATATAGCGCCATTAAAATAAGAGTTTAATGCTTGATTAACTTCCATATCTCTTAATGTACACATACATCCTATTTTAAAACGCTCTTCATCTTCTTCAATCTTATCTAATCCTAATTTTGATAGATCAATAGCTGTTTGAATGTTACGTTCACCCATCTTAAGCCAAGCAATACCACCTATTACAACATTGTTCTTCTTTTGATTTAGCTCATATGCTTGTGCTAAATCTTCGGCTACCACATAATTTTTAATTGTAAACAATTTTTCCCCTCCTAAATCTAAATTATTCTAAAGTTAGTATTCAAGCAATTTAAAACAATGTATACAAATAATTTTTACTAATAAATTTTTTCTACTTATTTCTTATTTTAATTATATTTAGGCCGCCCTCGTCCTCCATTTTTTTGCATTAGTGAACATTGTATTACTTTTTTATAATAATGTTCGCCTTTTCAGATTAATTCTACCACATATATAACCTTTTTTCTGCATTTTTCTATTATTTTTTCAATGAAAAAAGACTATGTATTAATACATAGTCTCAGAGTGCTTATAAATATAAAATTCAAATGTTAAAATATTCTAATGTCACCATTTTGTGTACTAAAAAATACTTAATCAACATATTTTATTTAAAGGAGGTTAACTTATCTCCTAGGGAGCTGAAATGTCGTTAAATCATCTCCTGCGGAGCTGCATTTACGACTTCAGAAGGCGATTTATACTCCCACTGAAGTTTTATTTTTACTATAGTATGGAACCTCCCTTATAGAAATGGGTGACTTCCCTTCTGAACTGTCGTTAAAGGATGTGGTTATTTGAGTATTAATAGAAGGAAATGTATTTTACTCGTAATGTGTGTGTTTTTTTCTTTAAGTCTCTTCGGCTGTAAATACAATTTTGATAAAAGCATTTTTATAAAAAGCAAACCAAACAATTATTACTACACCAAGCTATTAATGAAAGATTTATCTCTAGAAAAGCCTACTGAGAATTATGCTCTATATATGAATTTTTATAAAAAGAAGGATTTTTCCAAGGAGGACTTATCTACATTCGCCAAGTTTTTTAATTCATTAGATAATGATAGCTTCATAGATAAACCAGCGAACTTACCAGATAAACCAATATATAAGATATTTTTAACCTTTAGCAAAAATAAATATATGATAAATGTCTATAACGAAAAATTTATTTCCATATATCCCTGGGATGGCTCCTACAAAATGGATTACATTGACATAAGTAAAATGTACAAAGCCTATAATCTTTATGGATTATGCAAATACCTTATACCTAAATAAGGTATAAGGTATTTATCTGATTATGTCGTTAAAGATGCCTTGATTTCAATTATAGATTTATTCAAAATTGGATGCATGACATAAGGTGCTATATCACACATTGGTTCTAAAACAAACATCCTCTCCTGCATTCTTGGATGAGGCAATATTATTTCATCTAAAGAACTAATAATATCATCATACAGTAATACATCCAAATCTACTGTTCTAGGACCCCATCTTATAACTCTTTCCCTTTTTAATTCTTTTTCTATAGATAGCAGGAATCTTACAAGCTCTAATGGATTTAAAAGTGTTTTTACTTCAATAGCACAATTTAAGAAATCATCTTGCTCTAGATATCCTACTGGCCTCGTTTCATAAAATTTTGATGTTTTTGTTATTTGGGTATGATAAGAATTGTTTATAAGCTCTAATGACTCTTTCACATTTTTCTCTTTGTCCCCCATATTTCCACCTACACCAATATACGCTGTATGCCATTTTCTATCTATTTCTACCGCTGCATATTGAAGTGGTTTTCCAATAGGTGCCCAAGGTTTTTTGATTTTAACCTTTACTCTTTGAACTAAATCATATTTTAAAAGTATAAATTCAGCTAATTTTTCTGTAGCTTTCTCTATTAAATCATAACTTTCCTTATTAAATTCTTCCTCAACCAATTGACAAAGCTCACCATAATGAACCGTCTTAGTTAAATCATCAGTGATGCCTGCCTGTCTTAAACTAAGGAAAAGCTCCAATGAAATTAAGAAACGTTGTCCTAATGTTTTTTCCTCTTGGAAGACACCATGGTGGGAGTAAACTTCTAGGTCTTTTATGTATATTTTGTCCATAGTTTCATCTCCTTTGTATATCTCGTGTTTTCTTAACTTCTACATATAGCATCTGTCATAACGCAAACCCTTTTATTCTCTAATACATCATGTACCCTTATAAATTCGCAGCCCTTCATTATCCCAATAGTCGTAGTTGCAAGTGTTCCCTCAAGCCTATCACTTGCAGGTAAGTCTAGTGCAAGTCCTATCATGGATTTTCTTGAGGTTCCAAGGAGTACAGGATATCCTAAGCTATTTAGCTTTTCTAGATTATTCATAGTTTTTAAATTATCTTCATAACTTTTTGCAAAACCAATGCCTGGATCCAAAATAATATTTTCTTTTTTAACTCCTGCTTTTAGTGCAATTTGAATACTTTCTTCCAAATCATTTAGCATATCTGAAGCTAAGTTAGTATAATTTTTATTATCTCTATTGTGCATTAAACAACAAGGCACATTATACTTAGCAGCAACTCTCGAAATATATGCATCCTTCTTAAACCCCCATACATCATTAATCATGTCTGCTCCCGCCTTTACTGCAAGTTCTGCAACTCTGCCTTTATATGTATCCACAGAAATAGGGACGCTTATTTCCTTCTTTAAAGCCTCTATAATAGGCACTACTCTTTTAATTTCTTCTTCCTCCCTTACGCAGTCATGTCCTGGTCTTGTGGATTCGCCACCAATATCAATAATATCTGCCCCGTCAGCAACCATTTTTTTCGCATGATTTATTGCTGAGCTAATATCATTAAATCTTCCACCATCAGAAAAGGAATCAGGAGTAACATTTAAAATCCCCATTATATATGTTCTTTTACCTATTTCAAAATCTTTGTTTCCTATTTTCATAAACTTCCTCCTAAAAAAATTCATTCAACTCTCAACTGTATTTCTAGTATGTTATTTTCAAATTTCTCTTCTCCACCGACCATTTACAACCATCAATAGCATCACAATTAAAACAATTTCTTGAAAGCTTGTCACACTTATATAATACATTACCCAAACTATTCAATTTTTCAGTATTATTTCTATGGCTTCCTATAGCCCCTAGGATCTCATCTATTTCCTTAGCACTATATTTGCACTGCTGCAATATTGTTTTAGCAATTTCCCGGCTAGCTATATTATGAGGTGTACCATTTTCATACTCTTCTCCCCGACCTATATCATGCAAAAGTGCAGTTGTATAAATTATATATTTGGGTATATTCAAAGTATTTTCTAAACTCATTATGTACATAAGTCGTGCCACATCTAAAAAATGCTGCATATCATGCATGCAAAATTTTCTATGTTCTTCGAAGTTTTCTATCTTCCTTAAATTATACGCAAAGCTATGGTTTGCTACAATAAGATTTATCTTATCATTCATTAAATTATTTTCTATAATATCCACCCCTTTAGAGTAGTGCCTTATTCGCTGTAATTTTTTACATATCTATCATAATACCCTTTTATTTCTAGTTGTCTATCATCAAAAACATAAACGATCTCCTACTCTCTTATAATTACTTATATTATATCAAATAATTTGCAGAAAATCATTAGGATTAAAACAAACTTCCAGTTTCTGTTATGACCTTTTAGGTCATAGTAAAAACTGGAAGTTTTGACTTGCTATTATTTTATAAATAATTTAAATATTAACTCTTCCTTTTCTTTATAGCCTTTTATAATTCCTCCATGAAGTTTTGCAATATCCTTCACAATAGACAAACCTAAACCACTACCCTCTTCATGCCTAGACCGGTCCTTTTTATATAATCTTTCAAAAAAACTATTCACTTCTACTTCAGAAACTGTCTCTCTAGGAACATTACTCACAGAAAAAACTCCATAGTTTATATTATTTAGTTCTTCTTTGAAAATCTTAATTTTCACTACAGTATTTATTTTAGAGTATTTTAAAGAATTACTTAGAATATTATTAACTGCCCTACCAATCAAATCAGGATCACCATATATGTAAACAGGCTCCTTTGACAGCTCCACTTCTAGTTTTAATGAGTTCTCATCAAATCCACTTGCTTCATCCTCGAATACCTGTCTTCCCAACTCGTTTAGCTCTAAGTTTTCAAAATTTAATATTATATCCTTTGATGTTAGTTTTGAATATTGAAAAAAGTCCTCCAGCATAGTTCTAAGATATACACCCTTACGTTCTATGATGCTTATATACTTATTCAGTTCTTCCTTAGAATTGTATTTATCCTTCTTAAGAATATCAATATACCCAAGTATGGTTGTCAGAGGAGTTCGTAAATCATGTGAAATATTGGTGAGAAATTCGCTTCTTTTCCAGTCTTCTTTTTCAAGTTCAGATGCCATAAAGTTAATACCTTCTGCAAGCTCTCTTAATTCGTTGTTATAGTGAATGGGTACCTTATGGGATAAGTTCCCCTCAGCTATAATTTGTACTGATGATTTTATTTTTGAAATATAGGATATCCTCCTCCAAATTAATATTAAAAATATTATTATGAAACCTATTAATGCCCAGAGCAACATCATGCTGTCATCATTTCCATATCCAAGATAAACGTAATATAAGAAATATCCATCCTTTAAATATTCACAGCCAGATAATTTGAACGGCTTTTTATATTTGCTTGGAACGGAATATTCTCTTTTGCCATCTTTTAGCTCATTCTTGTCTATGACTTGTACTCCTTTGCTATTTTGAACTATAACATTACCCCTCTGATCTACTATATAGAAACTGTACCCTTGATTATATGAATATTTATCATTTATAAGTTGCTTTAGCGCTATATTATTACTAAGATTACTGTTTTTCAATTCCTTCTCTAAGCCTGGTATACACTTATCATAAATATTATTTATTCTATAAGTTGAATCTTGATTATAAACGCCTACTCCTTTATCTCTTATTATTGCGGAACTCAAAAATGAAATCACAAAAGCAATTAATGCTATAATAACTAACTCACCCTTAAGCTTAACAATCCTTTTCAACTTTATACCCCATTCCCCAAATAGTTTTTATATACTTACCCACCTTAACCTTATCACCTAATTTATCCCTAAGGTTTCGCATGTGTACAATAACGCTGTTATCATTCTCTAAAAATGTATCCTTCCATATTAGCTCATACAGCACTTTGGTTGAATATACTCGTCCCTTATTTGAAGCTAAAGTGCTTAAAATATCAAATTCCTTAGGGGTTAACATGATTTCTTACCCAAATCTTTGTACTGTATGTTCTAAAAGATTTATTTCTAAATCTTTTATTTTTAAAATGCTATCTATAGGCACATTACTATCTGATGTTCTTTTTAATATCGAAAGAACTCTTAATGATAATTCTGTAAAGTCAAAGGGCTTAACTACATAGTCATCGCATCCCTTAGTAAATCCCTTTATTTTGTCCATTTGTTCACCTTTAGCAGTTAACAGAATTACAGGGGTATCACAAAACTCTCTCATTTTGGCTAGCATTGCATAACCATCCATTTTAGGCATCATAATATCTAGTAATATCAGGGAAAAGGTCTTATTTTTACTAATTCTTAAACCTTCCTCTCCATCACAGGCGTAATCAATTTCATAACCTTCTCTAGAAAAATAATTACCTAACATTTCTCTTATATCTAAATCATCATCCACAATTAATATATTATTCTGCATTTTACCACCTATCTTTAAGTTTTTTCTTAATTATACCATTTTAGTTCTCTCTTAAAAACTCATAAGAATTATATTTTATCATAGTGATAAACGGATAGATGAAGGTAGCAACGGTGAGAGTTAGGCTACAAAGTAATAATACAATCAAGTCCCATAAAGAATATACTGCATTAATCCCTAGTAGCTTAAAAAACAACTTTGAAGCCGAAACATAGAAGCCATAAGACAGAACACACGACACTATGATAAGTATGCTTCCTTTAAAGATGTAAACTTTTGATATAAAACCTTTTCCTAGGCCTAAAGCTCTTATTACTGTTTCTTCTTTTCTTTCTTCTAGAAACGTAATATTCAAAAGATTAATATTAAAAATTAATGATGCAAACACTACCATAAAAGAAAGTGCTTTAAATATATTAAGAAATTTTCCTATATATGTTGAAATAGCGCTACCTAGAATATCAATTGATATAACAGGACTGTCCCCCAGTTTATCCATCCATTTAGTGCTGTCAGCCTTAATATAAAATTGAGGGCTGTTGCTGTATCCACGATAAGGCAGTAGAATGCACATACTATCTATAATTGAATTATCATAAACGCCCTTTATTTTTATATTTACTGTTTTATCTTGATAAGATATGTGAAGTATATCTCCAACCTTCAACTTATTTTTCTTTTGGTACTCAGAAGTAATCAAGCACCCGTCTTCTCCGTCAAAAAGTTTTTCACCTTCCACCATTTTAAACTCCAGCTTGTAATCTTCCTTTTTTATTTCTTTAAAGGCAATTAATTTTAGTTTAATATTATTGTTTAGGACTTTACCTGTTGAATTATAATTTTTAATATACCCTTCAACCCCATTTTCTTTTATAAGAATATTTTCCAGATTTAAGTTTTCTTTATTTGACAAAATATAGTTATATGGCAGCGCTGTAGCTAAAGATTTATTCATGCTATTTTTAACATTGTTGTTTAGATTTAAGGTGATCATGATAAATACTAGAGTAATAGAAAAACTTACAATAAGCAAAATAAATGTTAAAAAGTTTTTCTTCATATTTTTAAAGGAATACATTAATAATTGACTTCTGTAATTAATCGAAGAAAAAATCTTCATCAATACTGCGCTTGCAATCAAAAATATTAAAATGATACATATTATACCTAATGATGTTGCAAAATTTACAGAACTTCCTATATAAACCGAGTATATGAATAACATTACAGGTATTAATAATATGAGGTAAATAAACATACGCTTTTTTACTATCCCATTCTTTTCTCCATTTTCTCTTAGAAGCCACAAACCTTTAAAATCATCTATTATTAATAAAGGTATATTTGAAAACATCTCAAAGAATAGTGTATTTAGAATAATTCCTTTTGAAAATATCCGAAATTCTTCTATAAAACTTATACTTTGAGGAATATAATTCATTTTTAATATGAAATTGGATATTACAATAGTGGTTAAAACAGATAAGATTACGGGCAATAAAACTATAATAGATAATTCCATTCTTAGAGCATTTTTTATATCCTTATTTCTCAAGGATACAAGCTTCATAATAGATATATCTCTTTTTCGTCTTATTATGAGCATAATTGAGGTAGTTATTATTACTATTGAAGATAGTATATACCCCATAGTGGTCAATATTCCAAAAGAAGCAAGTTGTACATCTGTCTCACTTTTAAGCGTTCGCTCTTTATCCTTTATTGAACTATACATATATCCATCTTCCTTAGACTTTATACGCTGCTTCAAATTTTCTCCATCAGTATTTCCTTTGATATAAATTAAATTACCCTCACTGCCACTGACACTTTCACTTATTTTTCCGTAACCAATTATTGTTTCATCATTAGTTACCCCTTTAGGAATTGCTTCTATTTCTTTAACAGTATAGGCTTTTGTTCCCCCATCAGTTTTTATATTAATTTTATCTCCGATTTTAACATCAAGATTCTTTGCCATAGATGAACCCAAAATTATTTCATCCTTTTTAATGTTTTGCTCACCTAATATCAAATTAGCGTAAAATTTACTGCTTTTACTGTTTTGAAAAAAGGCAGGAGTAGTTTTTTTATAAGTAACCTTGTAACCCTCTTTTTTTAATATACTTATTTCTTCATTAAAATCTTTAGATTCATAAAATGACTTTATAAATAAATCGCCACCGTTAGCCTCCATGATACTTTTCTTGTTGTACTCATTCATATTTGCGCAAAGAATAGGAACGGTAATAGATAAAGTTGTGGTAAGCAATATAGAGAGCATTGTGAATAATAAAATCAGCTTTTCCTTTTTCAAATTTCGCATATTGTATATTTTAAAAATATTAAGCCAGTTCATTCAAAACACCATCCTCAAGGAAAAACTTTCTATCTCCCAAAGAACCTATTCTTTCATCATGAGTTACTATAGCAAGGCAGCAACCAATTTCCGCTTTAACCCTCATTAAAAGTTCAATAACCCTTTTACCATTTTCAGAATCTAGAGCACCTGTAGGTTCATCACATAGTATGAATCTAGGACTGTTAACAAGTGCTCTCACCACAGCTACTCTTTGGGCTTCTCCACCAGAAAGTGAGGTTGCCTTTGCATTTTTCTTATCTAACAAGCCTACCTTTTTTAATAAAGCTTCACATTTTTCTATTTTCTCTTTTTTACCTTCTTTGCTATCCATAGCTAACAATAAATTTTCTAAAGGTGTCAAACTCGTTATTAAATTAGAATTTTGAAAAATAAGTCCGATATTTTTACGTCTTAATACCTCTATTTCTTTTTCTTTCTTACCACTGACAACCTTATTGTCAAAATAGATTTCACCAGTACTTGAAGTTTCAAGCATGGACAAAATATATAGAAGTGTAGACTTTCCACCTCCTGAAGGACCCATTATAGTAATAAAATCCCCTTCCTCGATTGTCAGGTCTATGTTTTTTAGCACCTCCTGCTCCATATTTTCCTGTTTATATTTTTTGTTTACAGCTTTTAATTGAATCATATAAGTACCCTCCAAATTTTTATAATTATAATCAAGTTACATTTACAATTATAAAATATGAAATGTATGAACTTTATGTTTTAAAAATAAGTAAATTATAAAGATTAGGTATACAAGTGCAAATAAAAAGAACCTAACATTTACTAAATATCCAATAATAATTATTATTTATTACAATTTCCTTTTAATATTCGCCAATATTGGTTAAAATGATATTAGGCACATAAAAATAAATAGACCCGTATACTGTCTTGTTATTTAATTGAATGTGACTTATGTTAAACTTTAAATTTGAGGTGATTATATGTACAATCGAGGTGATTTCCATCTTCATACAAATGCATCTGATGGAAAACTAAGTCCTAAAGAACTAATTCATGAAGCTTCTTTAAATGGTTTGGATATTATTGCAATAACAGATCATGACACTACTTTAAATGTTGAGGAAGGAATTAGAGAAGGTATAATTGAAAATATAAGGGTAATCCCTGGTATAGAGTTATCTACTATTCATAATAACGAAAGCATCCATATATTGGGTTATTTTAAAGATGATAAGTATAAAGATGTTGATTTTCAAAATTTCTTAAAGGATATAGATGATTTCAGAACATTAAGAGCTAAAAAAATAGTGGAAAATTTAGATACGTTTTTTAAAATAAAACTAGACTACCAAAAAGTTTTAGAAGAAGCTAAAGGGGTAATAGCTAGACCTCATATAGCTAAAGCTATAATTGATGCGGGTTATAAATATGATTGGAAATATATATTTGATAATTTCCTTTCAAACGATAGCCCTGCATATGTACACATTAAGAGAATTTCAACAGCCGATGGCATAACCATATTAAAAAAAGTTAATGCATTAGTTGTACTTGCACACCCTGTTCTAATTAAAAAATCAACTATAGATGAAATGTTAAGTTTTGATTTTGACGGTATTGAAGCAGTTTACCCAATAAATACAAAAAAGCAAAAATCACTTTTAAAATCAAAAGCTAAAGAATACGGTAAATTAATTACTGCAGGTTCAGATTTTCATGGAATTACAACCTCAGATACCAGTCATGGCGTTGTTGGTTCAGTTTTCTTAAGTCATAATGAACTATCTATCTTTGTAAATGCCTTAGAATAAAAAATAAGAGTTCATCAGTATGAACTTTCTCCTGCGTGACTACAAATAAGAGCTTGAAATTTCAATGTTTCTGCTCTTCTTATTTGGAGTCACTTCCGGAAAACGTTCATACTGCTATTTATATCTATCATCTAATGAAGATCTCTTGTGCGACCGTAGAACGAAATCGAAGGCTAAAGAAAAAAAAGCATATATTACGTAAAGTGCATTCGAACAAGCATTAGTAATTCTTAGATTATTTTATGAAAGATACGTTAAGAAAAGTACATGTTTGAACGCTCGCGAGTTTGTACTTTTTAGTATCTTTCAGTAAAATCAACTTAGAATTACTCTGCGAAGTAAGATGCAATTGTAGTAATATATGCTTTTTTCTTTATATTTCTGTTAAGAAAGCTTCATAAGCTCTAAAAGCTTCATATATATCTGCTTTACTTGCAATTTCCCATGGTGCATGCATGTTATGAAGAGCAACCCCTGAATCAATAACCTGCATACCAAACCCAGCTAGTATGTAAGCTATTGTACCACCGCCGCCTTGGTCCACTTTTCCAAGCTCTGATGTTTGCCATGAAATATTATTTTTTTCCATTATGGTTCTAAGCTGCGCAATAAATTCTGGATTTGCATCGTTACATCCACCTTTTCCGCGAGCTCCAGTATATTTGTTTAAAACTATACCTTTTCCAAAATATGCAGAATTACGTTTTTCCATAACCGAAGGAAAGTTTGGATCATATGCTGCACTTACGTCTGATGATAACATTTTTGAATTTGCTAATGCTCTTCTTACTTTTAAATCACTATATTCTCCCATTAAATTAACAACTTCAGCTACTGTGTTTTCAAAGAATTTTGATTGCATTCCCGTTGCACCAATGCTTCCAACTTCCTCTTTATCCACAAGTAAAACAATACAAGTTTTGTCTGTTTCCTTAATGTTCATTAATGCTTCATAAGAAGTGTACGCACACACTCTATCATCTTGTCCATAAGCCATAATCATACTGCTATCTAGTCCATAGTTTCTAGCGCGTCCTGCAGGTACTACTTCTAATTCTGATGATACAAAATCTTCTTCATCTATATCATATTTATCATTTAAAAGTTTTAATATATTTAACTTAACCCTGTTTTTTGCATCCTTATCTTCTACTGGTATACTTCCCATAAATACGTTTAAATCTTCACCTTCGATACCTTTGTCTAAAGTCTTTTTCAATTGATCTGCTGATAAGTGAATTAAAAGATCTGAAATTCCAACTACTGGTTCTTTTTCATCTTCTCCTATTACTACATTTATTACTGTGCCATCCTTCTTAACAATAACACCATGGATAGCTAAAGGCAACGTAACCCATTGATACTTCTTAATTCCACCATAGTAATGCGTTTTAGCTAATGCTAAATCTGAATCCTCATATAATGGATTTTGTTTTAAATCCAGTCTTGGTGAGTCCACGTGAGCACCTAAAATTTTAAAACCCTTTTCAATAGGCTCAGACCCAATTAAAAACAATGCTAAAGTTTTTCCCATACTGCTAGCGTAAACTTTATCACCGGCTTTTAATTTAGTACCTTCATTTACATAAGTATCAATGTTTTTATAACCGTTTTTTTCGGCTAATGTAACAAACTCTGTAACGCATTCTCTTTCAGTTTTGCATTTTGACATGAAATCTATATACTTGTCAGATAATACAAATACCTTTTTAAGATCACTTTGAGTGTATTTATCCCAAGCTACTTCATATTTTTTTTCTAAACTTTTAATATCAGACATGTTTATCCCCTCCCTACTATAAATACTTTATACATTTACTATTTTACTAAATATTTCCTCAAATTACAAACGCAAAAACCTCCAAAAAAAACCATTATATGTACTGCCGGTCCTATTTTTTTATTCATTATGAGCTTTAGTTACTTCCTCTATTCTCATATTTATGGTTTCAACAGGAGTTATCTTAGAATTTAAACTATATCTATAATTAGCTGCTGCTGCTTCAATAATCACTGCTATATTTCTACCTGGCCTAATTGGCAATGTTATTTTTCTTACAGGCACATTTAAAATATCCATAAATTCATTATCTATACCAAGCCTATCATATTCTTCATTCTCATTCCACTGAGTAAGGGAGATCAATAAACTAATAGTCTTAGTGTTTAGAACTGAACTCATACCATATATTGCTGGAATATCTATTATTCCCATACCTCTTACCTCCAGCATTCCTGAGGTTATGTATGGACAACTCCCGAGTAATATACCATCAATTTCTTTAATGTCAACTGCATCGTCTGCAATCAGCCTATGACCTCTCTTTATAAGTTCTAACGCACATTCACTCTTACCTATCCCACTTTCTCCACTTAATAACATGCCTATACCATAAACATCTACTAGAACACCATGAAGTCTAGTTTCTGGAGCTAACTTAGTATCTACGTAATTTGTAAATTTACTAATAAATCTTGTAGAAATTAATTTTGTTCGTAAAACCCATCGTCCATTTTCCCTTGCCGCATCCATAAGTTCCTTATGAGGTTGCATCTGCCTAGTGACTATAACGCAAGGTATATCTAATTTAAAGTATTTATTTAATCGTTTCTTCCTAAGGTCTTCTTCCATGCAATCTAGAAAACTCCACTCTGCCATACCTATTAATTGAACTCGATTATTATCGAAATACTGGTAAAAACCTGCAATTTGAAGCCCTGGTCTATTAATATCACTAACATTAATTAAGTTACCCTTTTTTCCTTCTACTAAAACCTCTAACTTAAAATTCTCTATTAATTCCTCTATAGTAACAGCCATTAAAACTCCCCCATTTATACTGATTTTAAAATTTATTGTTTTTAATAATTATATTATACTTTTTTAATTGTATCTAATTGTGCTCTAAAATTTCTTTTAACATTATCAATATATTTTTGTCTTAATTCTTGTTGCTCTACTTTCTCTTCCTCTGTAAGTTGACCTTCTTTGCTTTTCTTATATAGGTAATTTATCCTGTTAGTTAATTCATCAATATTCATAATATCACTCCTAGACTATTTTTAATTTTTTTATTATACCAATATATTTTATTCATAAATAGTATAAATCAAACATATTCTGATTTTACAATTATAACACAAGAAAATTAAGACTTTTTTCGTCATTTACATATTGTTCCAAGTAAGTTTTTTCAACATCTTCACGGTTTTTTTTGTTATATTTTACCATTATATAGCTATTTTTTTTAACAAATTATAGTATATTTTGTATTTTTTTATATTTTAATGACTAACTAAAAATTTAACATAGATTGAATAATATGTTATCATATATTTATTCCACAAAAACAAAATAAAGCGAAGAGGTGTTGATGTATGAATATTAAGTTGAAAATTATAGAGAAAGAATTAGAATCATTAAGAACAATATTACATTTTTTACTGAATTTCAAAAAACCTACAGATAAAATAGTTATATCATGCAGTCAGCAATTGGATGAAGTTATAATTAAATATCAGAAATTTCAAGCCACTTCGGAAAAAGTGGCTTGATAAATCCACTTTTAAGTATAAATATGAAATTAGATATCTAATTCAATTAAAATATCATCAATTTCAATATTTACATCTTCACCATAAAAAACTACCGCGAATTCATTAAATTCATATGCATCTTCTGATATATCACAACCAATAAATTCATATTCAATTTCCATTTCCTCAGCGCATTCTTCCATGATATCTTCCACATTATCTGCTGAAATATCACTTAAATAAGGCAAAAAAAATTCTTCATACCACTCTTCTTCATTTTGCTTAAAATCGCCTTCTTCATTTGCATAAGATGTAGCAGCTTCAATTTCTACTTCATCATAATAATATTTAAATTTCAGAGCTATAGTGCCCTTTTTATATTGAATTTCAACTATGTCACTTAAATCATTCTTATTTAAAAAATTTATTATATTTTGCTTATTCAAATATATCTCCTCCATACATCATTTTTAAATTATTTACTGTGATCTAATTCTTATCCGAATTATAAATACATTTTTTTATAAAAATTTTTATAATAGTATTTAATATTCCGGTCATTATATTCTTTGCATTTGAAATATTTTTAATTCTTTATAAAAAAAAAGAAAAATTTCACTAATCAAGTGAGATTTTCTTTTATTTACTATAATAAACATTATAGTCTAAGTCTCCCTAGTAACTTATTAATTCAAGAGTTGTAAATACTCCTCCACAAACTTATCAGCTTGCTCAAATTCCTTGCTGTCTGGGACGAATTTAAATTTAAGTCCTTCCTCGACTACTTTAAATTTTAAAGATTTTAGCCTTTGTGTAAGCATAGGAACTCCTTCACCACTCCATCCATATGATCCGAAAGCTGCTGCGACTTTACCTCTATTTGTTATTGGACATACAAGAGACAGAACGTCCCAAGCAGGCTTTACAGCATCTTGATTGATAGTTGGAGAACCAATCATAATACCGGAGGCTTTTTCAATTAATGATACAATATCACTTAAATTCATAGATGTTATTTCATGAACTTCAGCCTTTATGCCCTTTTCATTAATTTTGTTAGCTATATATTTTGCCATAGCCTCAGTATTATGATAAGCGGATATATATAATATTTGAATATTTTTTTCTTTTATATCGTAAGTTTTAGCCCACTTTCTATAAAGGTCTACATACATTTTAATATCATCTACATGTACAGGGCCATGGCTCGGTGCTACCATATCTAATTCTAAATCTTTTATTTTATCTAATCCCATATTAACAAATTTCTTAAATGGTCCCATTATAACATCAAAATAATATTTCATTTCGTCGAAATAATCACCTGAGCAAGCATCTGTTATACAATTAACTGGTGAATAATGACAACCCATTACATCACAAGTAAACAATATTTTTTCTTCCTTAGCATATGTAAACATTGTATCAGGCCAATGTAAATTTGGTGCTGAAATAAATTGTAACGTGTTTTTACCTAAGCAAATCTCTCCTACTGCTGGCCTACTATTAAATTCTTTGTTAATAATTTCTTTTAAATAGGTTATAGCCGGTTTTGAAGCTAAAACAACAGCCTCTGGATAAACTTCTAAGAGCTTACCTAAAGAACCACTATGGTCGAGTTCTGTATGTTGAACAATTATGTAATCAACTTTTCTTTCTCCAATAACACCTTTTATTTTACCTAAAAACCCTTCAAAGAAACCATTTTTAACACAATCTATTATAGCAACTTTCTCATCATCTATTAAATATGAATTATATGTAGTTCCTTTCTTTGTTTCCATTATAATATCAAATACCTCGAGCTTAGGATCGTTTACCCCAACCCAACAAATATTATCTTTTAACTTTGTTGTTTCCATTCTCAAAATCCTCCTTTAGTTCTCTTAGTATCTAACAATTATTAATTGTTAGATACCCTCTAAACCTATATGATTTTAATTATCTTATATATAATATATTTTACCACATTTATCAAACCCATTCAACTAATAATAGTTATTAGTTAGCCTATCTTTTATATATATGAAATTACATATGCTTTATAGTTTGTCACTTAAATATAAAAATATTCTATAATGCATCTTGAAAAATAAAATAATTCTTTAATAATAAAGATACTGCGTCATATACTTTAATATCACGAACTTTAAGGAGGGGTCTATGAATATTTTAATAACTGGTGCAAAAGGTAATATTGGAACTTATCTTTGTAGCGCCTTGTCGAAATCACATACTATATATGGATTAGATAAAACTGAACTTAACATAACTGATAAAATAACTACCGAGAAAACTCTGAATGAATTAAAGCCTGACGCTGTAATTCATACTGCGGGCATAACAAATAAATATATTTGTGAGTACAATGAATCTTTAGCCTATGATGTAAACACTGTAGGAACTTTAAACATTGCTAATTGTTGTAATTCACTTAATATCCCCCTAGTATACCTATCTAGCACAGATGTATACGGTGATATTAATACAACACCCTACAGTGAAGTTGATGAATGTACTCCAATAAATGCCTATAGCAAAAGTAAATTAGGTGGAGAAGAATTAATACAAACTATTTGTGAAAAATATTTTATTGTCCGCACCTCAAATATATTTGGTGGCAATGATTGTTTTGTGAGAAAGCTCGTAAATGGCAAACATACAGCAATTTATCTATTTTCCGATCCCACCCTTTCCGTAACTTATATTAAAGATTTAACTATAGTCCTTCAGAGGCTATTAGAAACTGATAAATATGGAATATATAACTATACCAATGAAGGTTGTTTATCAAAATCAATGCTAATAAATAGTATAATAGAATTTAGTAATCTCAATGTTCCGTTAGTTGTGAATTCAGATAAGCTTTTGTCCAATCTCATTAAAGAACCTAAATATACCTGTGTAAATAATTCACATATAAAACAGTCTCTCGGTATTGAAATTGCGCCTTGGGATGATAGACTTAAAGATTATATTAATAAATGCCTTAAATTATAAAAAAAGCATGCCTTATGATTTTAATAATCACAGGCATGCTCTTATGCAAAATTATTCCGTTGTTACTTCGTACATTTCTTCAGCTCTAGACATATATAATACTCCATCTAGATGATCAATCTCATGACAGAAGGCCCTTGCCAGTAATCCTGAAGCTTCATAAGTTACTGGTTTACCCTTAATATTAATTCCTACAACTGTAACGTTTGTAGGTCTAGAAACTTCACCTTCATATCCTAAATAGCTTAAACAGCCCTCATAATCCTTTTCATTTCCAGATTGTGCTGTTATTTTAGGATTTATAATTATTATTGGTTCATCACCTTCTTCTTCTCCTAAATCAATTAGAACAACTCTTTTTAAGATACCTATTTGAGGCGCAGCAAGGCCAATTCCAGTTCCCTCATAAAGCGTATCCATCATATCGTCAATTGTGTTTAATATCTTCCTATCTATTTTTCCTACCTTATCACAAATCATATTAAGACGTTTGTCCCCATATTGTAAAATTTCTCTAACTGCCATATTCATTCTCCTTTTCCTTATGTTAGCGTCATTTCAGAAGGAAAGTCCCACCACTTCTACGATTGGGTGTGAACTACCCTAGCAAAAATAAAGTTTCAGCGGAAGTCTAAATCTCCTTCTGAAGTCGCTTATATTACATCACCGAAGGTGATGTGTTATTTTATTTAATAGCAATAATTTTAATTTCATACATTTTATATTCTATTCCAAATAACAGTATACATCAACTTAAATTTTCATAAAAAAAATTAAGGCGTTATAAAACCACCTTAATTCTACCTTATTTATGTGCTAATTCTTTTTGCATCTGCTAATTCTTGAGCTTTCTCCATCATACTTTTAACCTTCATAAGTCTAGTTAAAGCTCCACGCTCATTTTCCTCAAGCTTCATTCTTATAAACTTTATAGTTTCATTAAGTTGAGGTATAGTCATGTATTCAAGCGCATTAACCGTTCTTCTAGTTTTTTCAATCTCATCTGCCATTAGCTGACAAGATTTTTCTACCTCTGCAAGTTCTAAAAGTTCGGGAAGCGCTAGATACAACTTTTCTATAGCTCCATCAAGATCTGCTGAGGTGCTGGCAAATCCGTATGGATATATGCTTCCTGGATCATCTTCTAATTTTCTTTTAAACTTCATTATAGGAACATTAACACTCATAAGATTTTTTGTCTCAACTTCAACAGAAATTTTCTCTTTTGGATATGCAATTGCTTCCTCTAGAAATTCTGATGACATTAAGGCACTTGCCATAACAAAATCCTTAAAAGAGTTCTGTAATTCTTCTTCAACTTTCGCTCGTAGTTCATTGTTATGTTTTATAAGATCAATGAATCTTCTCATAAGTTCATCTTGCTTATCCTTTAATAACTTATGACCACGAGTAGCTGTACCTAATTTTTTTTTAAGTTTAGTAAGTTCCATTCTGGTTGGGTTTACATTTAACTTTGCCACGTTTACTCACCCTCTTTTTTTGGTAAGTATTTTTCTACGTATTCATCTCTAATTCTCTTAAGTTCATTTCTTGGTAGAATAGATAGAAGCTCCCATCCTAAATTTAATGTTTCCTCAATAGTTCTGTTAGTTTCAAATCCTTGGGAAACATATTTTTTTTCAAAAGCATCTGAAAATATTGCATATTTTTTATCTGCATCAGATAATGCTGATTCTCCTAAAATAACTGCAAGCTCTTTTGCTTGCTTACCTTGAGCGTATGCAGCAAATAGTTGATTCATTGTATCTGCATGGTCTTCTCTAGTTTTCCCTTTACCTATACCTTTATCTTTAAGTCTTGATAATGAAGGTAAAACATCTACCGGTGGTGCAATACCTTTCTTATAAAGTTCTCGACTTAAGATAATCTGACCTTCAGTTATATATCCTGTAAGGTCTGGAATTGGATGAGTTATGTCATCTTCTGGCATAGTAAGTATAGGGATTTGAGTTATTGAACCTTCAAGTCCTTTAATCCTACCTGCTCTTTCATATAAAGTCGAAAGATCAGTATATAGATATCCTGGATATCCACGTCTACCTGGAACTTCTTTTCTTGCAGCTGAAACTTCACGCAGGGCCTCACAGTAATTTGTAAGATCAGTCATAATTACAAGTACGTGCATTCCTTTTTCATAAGCAAGATATTCAGCTGTAGTTAGTGCCATTCTAGGCGTAGCTATTCTCTCAATAGCTGGATCATTTGCAAGATTCATAAATAATACAGTTCTGTCTATTGCACCAGTTTTTGTAAAATCATCCACGAAAAACTGTGCTTCTTGAAAAGTTATTCCTATAGCTGCAAATACAACAACAAATTTCGTATCTGAATTTAATACCTTCGCTTGCCTTGCTATTTGAGCTGCAAGTTGCGCATGTGGAAGACCAGATCCAGAAAATACTGGTAATTTTTGTCCACGAACTAAAGTATTAAGCCCATCAATAGCTGAAATACCTGTTTGGATAAACTCTGATGGATAGTCTCTTGCCACAGGGTTCAATGCTTCTCCATTTATATCTAGTCTCTTATCAGGAATAATTTTAGGTCCACCATCTTTAGGGCTACCCAGTCCGTCAAATACTCTTCCAAGCATATCTTCTGAAACACCAAGTTCTAGTGGTCTTCCTAAAAATTTAGCTTTACTACCTTTTAAGTTAATTCCTGCAGAACTTTCAAATAACTGAACCATTGCTTTATCTTCATTTATTTCAAGTACTTTACCGCTACGAATTTCACCATTCTGTAGTTCTATTTCTACAAGTTCATCGTATTTTACGCCTTGAACTTTTTCTACAACCATCAGCGGTCCTACAACTTCTGTTATAGTTTTGTATTCTTTAATCATTTACGACTCCTCCTTCCGTTATTAATTTTTCAATTTCCTTAGAGAGGACCGTAAATATATCATCAATTTTGGACATATCAGTTTCTGCAATATATTTTGCTCTTGCTATTTTATCTCGTGCAGGCATTTCTAATATTTTTTTCAAATAAACCCCTGCACTCAATGCTTTTTCACCCTGAACATTAAATTCTAAGACTAACTTTAACATCTTATATTGTTTATCAAGTGACGTAAAAGTATCAACTTCATGAAATGCATTTTGTTGCAAGTAATCTTCTCTAATTGATTTAGCAACTTCTAGTTTCAATCTATCTTTTTCAGAGAGGGCATCTACACCTACAAGTCTTACTATTTCATCAAGCTTTGCTTCATCTTGCAAAATAGCCATAGCTTTAACTCTAAGTTCAGTCCAATCGGAGGCAACATTCTCATTCATCCAATTAGCTAACTGATCTATATACAGTGAATAAGAGTCTAACCAATTTATTGAAGGAAAATGTCTTCTATAAGCAAGTTGCGCATCTAAACCCCAAAATACTTTTACTATTCTAAGTGTTGCTTGAGTAACTGGCTCTGATAAATCTCCACCTGGAGGTGATACTGCGCCAATAACTGTAATTGCGCCTATTCTTTTGTCGTCTCCAAGGCAAACTACCTTTCCAGATCTCTCATAAAAATCAGCTACACGTGAAGCTAGATATGCTGGATACCCCTCATCACCTGGCATTTCCTCAAGTCTTCCTGACATTTCCCGTAGAGCCTCTGCCCAACGGGAAGTAGAATCGGCCATTAATGCTACAGCAAATCCCATGTCTCTAAAATACTCTGCAATAGTTATACCTGTATATACAGAAGCTTCTCTAGCTGCAACTGGCATATTAGAAGTATTTGCAATGAGTACTGTTCTTTTCATTAGTGATTCACCTGTTTTGGGATCTTTAAGTTCTGGAAATTCATTCAAAACATCTGTCATTTCGTTGCCACGTTCACCGCAACCTATGTAAACAACTATTTCTGCATCTGCCCATTTTGCAAATTGATGTTGAACTACAGTTTTTCCACTACCGAAAGGACCCGGAACACATGCCGTACCACCTTTAGTTACTGGGAAGAAAGTATCTATTACTCTTTGACCTGTAACTAGTGGTTCTACTGGATTTAATTTATCAGCATAAGGCCTTCCACGTCTTACTGGCCACTTTTGCATTAACGTAATTTGCTTAATTCCGCCATCTGTTTGCACCTCTGCTACTACATCCTCTACGGTATACTCTCCTGCAGTTATAGAAGTTATAGTTCCCTCTATTCCTTTAGGCACCATTATTGTTTGAGTTATGACAGTAGTTTCCGCAACTGTTCCTATAGCTACGCCATGTGAAACAACATCTCCAACGGCCGCCGTAGGAACAAAGTCCCATTTTCTTTCTCGATCGAGTGGCGAAACATTTACACCTTTTGTTAAGTAATTACCAGCTATAGCTCTTATTTTATCGAGCGGTCTTTGAATACCATCAAACATTGATTCTATAAGTCCTGGTCCAAGCTCAACACTTAGTGGTTCACCAGTAGTAACTACTGGATCTCCCGGTCCGAGGCCTGATGTTTCTTCATATACTTGAATAGAGGCTCTATCTCCTCTCATTTCAATAATTTCGCCAATAAGACCCTTTTCTCCAACCTTAACTACGTCATATATATTAGCTTCATCCATGTCTTTTGCAACAACTAATGGACCTGAAACTTTTACAATTTTACCGATTTTCAAGTTATCTCCCTACCTTTCTATAAAATATTTACGCCCACTGCTTTTTCTACATTATCTCTAATTCTTTGCATTCCTATATTTAGTGAGCCTTGATTACTTGGTATTAATATAATGGCAGGAATCATCTGTCTGTTATATCTTGCTATAGTTTCATCTAAGTGCTGAGCTATCTGCTCAGTTACAAATATAACAGCATAATCATTTAACGCCATTTTATCTATAGCTTTTTTAGCTTCTTCTACTTCAATAACCGGATATACGTCAATTCCAAGAGCTTTGAAAGCAAGTATTGAATCTTTATCTCCAACTACTCCTACTTTATGCATAAACTTCACGCACCCTTTCTCTTATGAGAGTCGTATCAACATTATTTAATTTCCCAACCATAATTATTCTTATTATCTTTATTTCTGTTTCCTTTGCTACTATATACGCAAATATTGGCTCAGGTCCAAAAGTAACATACTTAGCAGACTTTAGATTTTTCATAATATAGTTTTCTGATAATTTTTCTAAACTAGAAAGTTTACCAGTTTTAATATATTCTTCTAATCCGATTCTTACAACTTCTCCATATTTTGATGAATAAAATTTAGTTGCCATATTTTCAATAGGCTCACTAAATGCTCTTAATAAAACATCACTTTTTATATCTCCACCACTCAGGATAACTTCACCAAAAAAACTTACATCCTTTTGTTGTTTCTTTAATCTGATTATTGATTTTATATTAGAAAAATCTATGCTTCTCTTAACATAATCGATTATAAAATCATTTTTTGTTTCTTTTGCCTTAGTTAACATATCTACATACATGTATCTATCTAACATAATATCTATTTTTTGAGGGTCATTAAGTTCTTGGTAAACTTTTTCTGTCTCAATTATAGCTTCCCTCATCTCAGGGTTTAATTCCTTGTATTCCATAGCTTTCATGTAAAACTTTAATTTTTCTATATTTACTGTACCTATTGGAATTAGCATATGAGATAAATCCTTATCTATTGCCCTCCCCTTCAACATTACCTTGATATTATGATAGTCATATTTCAAACTCATAATATCTACTATAACGGAGTCTGGAGAAACTTTATACATAAGTGAATATACTCTTTTCAACTCCTCCTTAAGTAGTATGTTGTAGTCCTCTGCTCTTTTTACATTTCCCATCAAACTTGCATATTCATTTTCCTGCAAGATTTTAAGCACGTCATCCGCCGAGGCACTATCAATCATCCTCTCAATCTTTAATTTATTAAGGAGTCTTGTTTCTAATACTCTTAGCCTAGCCACAGCTTGTGCAAAATTCATCTTATCCATATATGGCTATCCTCCTTATTTTGATCAGGAGTAGATAACAATTATCAATTGTTATCTTCCTTTTATTTGAATAATTCTTTAACTATTTCAGGTTCAATCTCATCTCTTAATGAATTAACTAAACTTTCAAAAGTATTGTTAATCTCTATACCATTTTTAAGTACTATAAATCCACTTTTTATATCCCTTGAATCAGAACTTAACTTTAATTCTCCTATTTTTCCTGAAGTTTTTAGCGTTGCATTAATTTCAGATAAATACCCATCACTTACTAGCCTCTTATATTTCCCAGGAAGTATTATTTCTTCATTCCCTTCTATTGGCATTGATAAAAGATATTTTTTCATAAGTTCCAAATATTCGTTATCATTCATTGCTAAAAGTTTTTCTAAAGCACATGCAAATACCTTATCAATCATTTTTTGCTTGGCCACTAGCTTTTCGTTTCGTGCTTTTAGCTGAGAATTTGATATAATTCTCTTTGTTACCGTAATAGCCTCAATTTTAGTTTTTTCTAGCATTTGGTGTCTTAGCACCTCTGCTTCTTTTATTTTCTTATCCACCAATAAAATCTCATTGTCCTTAGCTTCTTTTAATATAACTTCTGCTTTAATACTAGCATCTTCTACTATCTTAGCAGCTAAGTTTTCTAAATTTGACATATATTCACATCCTCTAACTGCTTAGTTTTAAAATTAGAATGTCTTTGTTATTAATATTATACAGTTTTAATAACTAAAATTATTGAAATAACGAATGCTAAAATCGCGTATGTTTCAACCATTACAGCAAATATTATAGCTTTTGCCATATGTTCTGGTTTTTTAGCTAATATTGCAATACCGGCTGCTGAAGTTTTAGCCTGAGCTATTGCTGAATATAATCCTACAAATGCTATTGGTAAACAAGACATAAATAAGTATAATCCCGTACCTAATGTCATATTCGCATTTAATTTAAGTAACACAAATATTGCTATAACGAAACCATAAAGTCCTTGCGTACCTGGTAACAATTGAAGAATAAGTACTTTACCAAATTTCTCCGGTTCTTCAGTTGTGAGTCCCGCACCCGCTTCACCAACTAAACCTACACCTTTTGCTGATCCGATTCCAGGTAAAATAACAGCCAAAGCCATCCCTAATACAGCGAATACAATTCCACCATTTGTATTTATAAATTCCATAAATGTCATTATTAATTCCTCCTTAAATTTGCTTTTCTTTAATTACAGTAATATACTGATTTGCTGATTTAAACACTTTGAAGGCTTTTCCTCCACCTTCATAAAATTTACTAAAATATTCTACATATTGAAGCCTAGCACTATGAACAAACGCTGATAATGCACTTAATAATAAATTAAACGTTTGTGCAACCACAAATATAAATATGCCTATAATAATATTAAAAGGTGATGGTATCATTTTAATAATCATATTAAAAGATACTGCTATGAATCCACCCGCAAGTCCGATTGCCATAATTCTTGAATACGAAACCAAATCCCCTATATAGCTAGATATACCATATAAACCATATATTCCTCCACCAAGCTTTGCACCAATCCCTTTATTTTCTCTTCCTTGAGTTAATACTATTGCAACCATACCTGTTATCATAACCCATTTACCTATGGTAATTACGCTCGGGCTTAAACCTAATGATGATCCACCTAATAATAAAAATGCTCCGGTTAATGCAGCATACCATGTTAGAACATCATAAACAGCATCCATTGGTTTACCATCGCGAATAAGCATATATCCTTTGATTCCAAGACCAAAATAAATTTGGAATGCACCCATTATAATGGATATCATAAGTAAAGTCATTATATCTTCTTTAGGATTTATTATAGATTTAAATTGAATTATATCTCCAAAAAAACTTCCATAAACAATTCCTGCCACTGCTGTTGGTATACTTAGAAATTGGAAGAACTTAGCGAACTTTCGCTGCCCTTCATCTAAATTGAATTTCTTTAATGCAAGTGTCGCCGCTATAAAGACTACTATCCCATATCCAAGATCAGCGAGCATCATTCCAAAGAACACCATATAAAAAGGTGTAAGTAGTGGTGTCGGGTCTATCTCTGAATATTTAGGCAGACTATACATTGATGTTATTAACTCAAAAGGTTCTGTAAGTGCATTATTCTTTAAAAGTATAGGCACCTCATCATTTTCCTTATCCGCTCCTTCAATCTCTAAATAAAAATCTTCTTTAGTTATAGTCTTTATTACATCTTCTAACTCTTTCGATAATTCACTTGGCACCCATCCCTCTATGGCAACGGTGCTTTCTGTTTTCAAGAAATTTTCACAAGCTGAAGCTTTTATATGTTTATTTGATAAATATTCATATACTATTTTAAAATCTTCTAAATACTTGCAGTCTTGCTTCATTTCCATATTTATTCTTTCTTCTTCTTTAGATATTTCTTCTAACCTTTCCTTAAACCCCTTTATCACTTGTGCTGGAATTCCATAATATTTTAAATTAATAGCATTGAAGCTATAAAGTTTAAGTATTTCTTTTGCTTTATCCTCATAATCTTTATGTATTAAAGCAATTATACTTATTTCACCTTTTGCTTCACTCATAACTTCTAAATAGGAATACGGAATTTCACTTTCAAATTTTTCTCTGAAAGTATCTTTAAAAGATTTTGGCAATGACCCCATTAGGAATATGGTCGAACTTAATGCTTTTAAATCTTCAAAAGGAGCATCTAATGATATCCAAGGAGTTAATGCTTCTATTTCAGAAGTAATTTTAGCTTTTTCATTCTTCATTTGGAGCAAAGCATCATCTTTCTCTTTTATCTTTTTATAGTTTTCACTATAGTTTGATTTTTTAGCTAAAGTTTCTAACTCATCATACCGTAATAAACTTTTACCCTTTACTAAAGATTTTATAGCACCTTCCTTTTCTGTGTGCTGTAATAATAGCTCAAGTGCAAATTTTACTTTTGCTTTCTCACCTTCTAAATAAGAAACCTTTTCACTTTCCGAATCTTTTTTAAGGGATTGTAAATGTTCCTCTTCGTTTTCTTGTAGGTTTATAAATTGAACATTTTCAAATTCATGAAGGCCATCTAGCAAAGCTTCTTTTTGTGATTCAAAGGCAAACAATGTGAATTTACTCATTTTAACTATTGCCATTATTTTTCACTATCCTTTCAACCACCATGTTAACCGCCCTATCGAATCTTTCTTTTCCTAAATTCAGTATATTCGTGACCTCTATCTTTCCTGTATCAAAAATTGGTTCAGACGTTTTTCTACCTTCTTCTTTAGCATTTTCAATAATTTTTTTAGTTTCTTCCCTAGTAGCATCCAAAACCTTTTTAAACTGACCTTCAGCGTGAGTCTCTGATTTTTTTAATGTATCCTTACTACTGGATATTGCACTACCTATAATATCTGTTGCTTGCTTTTCTGCATCCTTTATACTTTTTATTGCCTCTAATGCCAAAATATCACCACCTTTTTCTAATAACTAGCCATAATGAGTATATATAAATTATAAATAATTCATATAATAGTAAATACCTAGTATAGTATTTACATTTATTCTGTTTTATATAGTATTGAATACATCTTGATTATACTAATTTTTATTGAAAATTTCAACTTCTTTTTTTAACATTAACAATATTCGCAATATTAACTCATTTCAATGTGATGAATGTCATTTTTTTAACAATTTATCATTTTCCCCGATTTACAATTTTGCTCTGTCATATTTTAATATATGATAGAAGTTATGTCCTTTATGCTATCCTCATCATTAATATTATAAACTAAATAATGATCTTCTTTACGTACAGTATTATTACCTATATAATCTAAAATATCAATCATAAATTTTTCAATATGAATATTAGATTTATTGTTTATATCATTGTTTTGTAGCAACCTATCCTTAATTGATCTTTCTACTTTCTTATCTAAATCCCTAATTAGAAAATCTGGAAGCCACTTCTTTTTATTATATTTAAGGTAGTCATATTTAACAATTTCTTTTAAAACGAAATCTTCTTCTTTAAGTTTCTCCTGATTAAATTCAATAAATATCTTGTAATAATCTACAGAGGAAATATTTCTACTTAAATATCCCTTTTCATAAAAAAATGATCCCAGTTCGTAATAAAATTCAAATGGTGTACTAAATTTTTTCACAAAATATTTTAGAATAGTACTAAACTTTTGCGAATTGTAATATTTGTCCACAATTTTTTCTACCCTTTTTAATTTTACTAATTCCTCATAACTTATATCCCTTGTCTTTAGAATTTCATATGGTGGATAAGGTGCATAGACCATTCCCCACAAAGATGCCTCATCCCTCATATCCGAGCCTTTAAGTAATTTTAAAAATCCTAATTGTATTACTTCTGGATGAATGCTATAAACATCATTAAAAGATTTTTTAAATGATTCGTAATTTTCTCCTGGAAGGCCCGCTATTAAATCTAAATGTTGTTTAATATTTTTTATTTTTTCTAATTCCTCAACCATTTCCTTTATATCATTAAAGTTTACAAATCTATTTATATTATTAAGAATTAAGGGATTTGTTGTTTGTACACCCACTTCAAATTGAAATCTACCCTTTGGTGCCTTAGCTAAAATATCTAATTCCTGTTTGTTTAGAAGATCTGCTGAAATTTCAAAGTGGAAAGTTATTTCAGTATTCATCTTTATTAGAAATTCCCAAATTTCTACCGCAAATTTCGAATTGCAATTAAATGTTCTATCAACAAACTTTATTAATTTTACTTTCTTGTCCACGAGAAATTTCAATTCTCTTTTTACTCTTTCAGTATTTAAAAATCTAACTCCATGCGTAGTCGATGAAAGACAATATTTACAATTAAAAGGGCATCCTCTTGATGCTTCGTAATAAACTATTTTATTGGTAAGTTCTTCTTCATTGTACGGGAAAATAACCTGCTCCATATCCATTAAAGTTCTTTTACCATTATAGTCAATATTATCATTTTCCTTGTAGTATAGTCCTAGAATATCTTGAATGTTAACTCTATCCTCATCATTGATATTAAAATCATCCTTTGAGGTAATTCTCCATTTAATAAATTCTTTATACGTTACCTCTCCTTCCCCTTCTATTACATAATCCCCTACGTTTTCCTTAAGAAACTCTTTACAATTAAAGCTAACCTCCGGTCCTCCATAAAGGATTTCAATTCTACTATTTACAAGCTTTATAAGAGATGATACAGCCTTAACGTACTCAATGTTCCATATGTAGCAAGAGAATGCTACAAGGTCTGGTTTGCTACTCAAAATTTCCTCTACTATTCTTTCGATTTGATCATTAATAGAAAATTCCATAATTTCGCATTCATAGTTTAAATCTTCTGTATATGTTTTTAAATATCTTACTGCCAAATTACTGTGAATATATTTTGCATTAATACCTACTAGTGTTACTTTCATCTTTTGATTTCCCCTTCTTTTTGCATATCATATAATAAACATTATCTGAATTTTTCAAAGTTAATATTTCAAAATAAGGTTGTAAAATTTTGATTGTATTCTCTTTAGAACTATCTTTAAATATATTTAAATCTCTTAGATGTATTTGTTTTGTATTTTTATCAGGTGACACAATCTTTATTTTAGAATTAAAAATTTTAGCAAATCCTTTATCTACATCCCATATATATAGCAATCCATCTTCTTTCAAATATTTATATATATCTTGTATTAATTTACTTTTGCTTTTTGTGAATTTTATATCACTTAAAGTAAAAAATAGTACACAGAGATCATACACACCTTCTTCTATTCCTGTCTTCTCCTCTTTTCCCTCTATATAATCTACACTACTACTATCATCAATATATTGTTTGTATATATTGTATATAATTCCATGATTAGAAAAACCTATATCTAATATATTTCCTTTGAAAATTTCTTTTTCTAAATTTATAAAAACCTCCTTTTTCAATTGTTACTCCTCCTCCGTTAAATATATTTCATATATTTCCCTATTTTTACTTATTCTTCAAAAATAAAATAATTCCTCTAAAATAAAGGAATTATTTCTTAATTTCATCATAAAAATTAATCATTAAACCTGCAGTAGTCTTTTGTGCTCGCTGCACTATAAGTGTAGATATTTTCTTATACCTATCTTCCTTGTTTTTTATGTTTGCGTTAGCAATGTAAATTTCATTCGCAAATAATGCATTCTTTTTTATATAGTCTTCTATATTATCCTGTTTTATTACTTCATTAAAAATAGGAAATGAATAATCACTCATTAATCTGCTTATAATCCAAAGTTCAAAATTTCTGTGACTTTTAAGTAGCTTATTGTTCACATGTTGAGGCACCGTAGCATCTTGAATTAAATGACAGGCTGCTCCAAAATAAAACATTGCTTGCCTTGTGTCCCCTTCTTTCATAAATCTCAAAGCACATTTGTAATATTTTTCAAATTCGCTTAATGCATTTGAAAACCCATAAAGGCCAGTACCCTTAATGTGGTGATAAAAATGATTTGAGCTTTTAAAATCTTGATCTGCCCAAGTAACTCCATTGTTTAGTTCTTTTATGTGTCCTTTGTAAAAACTATAAATTTCACTATATTCCTTATTTTTTAAAATCTCTATAGCTTGAATATTTATAAATTTATGGACAATACAATGAGTTTTCATAACCCTTTTTTTAATTGGATTTATTGTTATCATTAAGCCTTTTAAAGTTTTTCCATAAGTAACTTCAATTCTTTTCTTCAACCTGTTCACCTCTCACTTTAGTATACAATAAATATGATCTGAAAACATATCTGAATATTTTTTAACAACTCACAAGAATATATATTGACTATATTCTAATTCTTTTTGCTTAAACTAACAAGTAGGCTAATTATTAAAGTTAGCACAATTGTTAATAAATAGTAACTTAATCTCTTCCCTTCTATTCCTATATCATTGTTTACATTTTTTTTGATACTAATTAAATATCCACTTTTAGAGTCCAGCACTATTAAATCATCAAAAAACTTCATACTAGATATATAGGTTTCATCTCCAAAGCTTACTTTTTCTTTAAGCGCACTACTTTTATTTAAACTATATATACTATTATCATTCTTTTCATAGAAATATATACAGTCCATGTCACCTATTATACCTTTTTTATCAATTGCTAACCCGGCTAAACTATCTGCTGCTTTATGTTGATAAATTGGTGCAGGAGGATTTGTCGTAGGGTGCTGGTCTAAAATAAATGGTATATCCCCGTTAAGTAAGCCTTTAAATTTAGGTGAACTTATTGGATCTCCTCCAGTATAATCTGGAAAACCATACCATGCATTTTTTTTAATTTTGTATATATAGTCACTATCTCCCTTTACAGGTCTTAACCCCCTATCCTCCATACCACCCACAGCAACTAATATTTTGCCCTCACTATTAAAATCTATCGCCTTCATATTTCTTATACCCCAAGCAAAGTTTCCCTCTGCTCCAGTTTTTAAATTATAAACTATTATAGATGAATTTCCAATCATATGTTCTGTTATTATTTGCCCCTTTACGTTCCTAGTTTTATATGGAACAAATGCTCCAGTCTTTTTCTTCTCAAAATTAATTCCTTTTATAGTTATACTTTTAGGCGAAACATCATGATTTTGTGGGTAATCATCTAACCATTGATTGTCCGGTCCAACTACCCCAGAATTTGTTGCGGCCCCTATTGTAATAAATAGATATTCTCCATTAATTCTAACTAAACTGTCATTATAGTCCCCATAATTAGGTATATTATTGATAATTTCTTTATTTTTCTTTGTTACTAAATTATATGAGTAGACTTTTGTTCCGGATGCATAATACAATACTTTATTATTATAATCTAAACTAGTTATGCTTAGCTTTTTATTTGTAAATATATTGTATGACCTGCCTACTTTATCTATGTACTGTACTTTGTCTTTGAAAGCTACATAGTAGTTCCCCTCACTATCTTTCGTAAAATCTACTGCCTTACTTAATCCTTTAAATAGTATCTGTGATTTTAGAACTTCATCTTTAACTGTAACCCTATATTCTTTAAACGAACCTTTCAATGAAAATAGTGCAAAAGCCATTGCAGCTAAAATAACTATAAATCCAATGGTCTTCTTCATACTTACCCCCTAAATTATAAATACTCTAATTTATATATATTTATATAAATTAGAGTATATGTGTTAATAATTTCTAGCAATTTGTATATGACTTCTTTCAACCTCCGACAAGGCAACAAATACCTCTTTAACAATCAAATTATTTATTTCTTTTGCATGTTTTTCATAAAACTTTGTAGCATGAATTTCTCTATTTTCTGCGAGTTTCATTAAGCTTGTATCATTTTTATATTTACTGTAATCTATATGCACGAGTTTTGGAAGTTCTTTGAACCCACCTAGTTTTTGATGCACAATAGCATGTATCTTTTCAATTTTTGATAGTGCTTTAAAAATTTCTTTAACATGGTCGTTACTCGCAAGCTTTGCCGCTGACATGTAAAACTCTGAATTAAATATTTCAAGTTTCATAGCATGATCTAATACTACTAAAGTATTGGGATCCAAACTTTGCGCACAAACCTTATAGGCTTGACCAACAGATTTTAAATACTTAGAAGTTACGCCACAAAACGGGCAATATTTAATATGTTCTCTTTCATTCACTTCTAATAAGCCATCATTATTTATATTGAAATTATTTATATTTATCTCCATACCACATATCAAACATTTCATATCTATCTATTTCCTCCGCACTTTTATTTGGAATAAGTAATAATTATTATTTATGATTCTCCTTAAGACACTAATAAAATTATTCTAACATAAAAAACTCCTCATCACGAGAGTTTCTACAATGTTTTTTACAAAATCATTGAGATGATTTAATTACATTTCAACACCTCAGATGATGATTTACAGAATATAATCATTAAACTTCACATACTAATTATAAATAACTGTTATCTCCCCAGGTAGAAGAACAAGGAGGCTCCTTTTATGATTAAAGATAATTTCTATAGAGACTCAATAATACTCACCGTATCAAATCTAACTGCTGGTATATTAAGATTTATGTTTTCAATTTTACTTTCAAAAAAATTAGGTGCAGAAGGTATGGGATTATATAGCCTTGTGATGCCTATTTATGATTTATTCACTTGTCTTATTTGTGGTGGAATGGTAACAGCTATTTCAAAAGAAGCTTCATCCTATTATGAATTAAAAGATTACGGTAGTTTAACCAAATCTATACATACTGCCTTAGTTTTTGATTTTGCATTTTCTATATTAATAGCAGTTTTAGTATTTATTTTTTCACCTTTTATTAGTACATATATAATAAAAGACCAAAGAACATTATACTCCCTTTGGGTTATTTGCCCGGCTTTAATCTTTGTTGCTCTTTCATCTATATATAAGGGTTATTTCTACGGTATTTCCAATGTTAAAGTGCCTGCAATCATAGATATTGTTGAAAAGACTGTAAGAATGGGCATAATACTTGGAATAATAAATTTTTTCGCATTAAAAAATGTAACTACTACTGTAACTGCTACATATATCGCCTTATCCATTGGGGAACTTATAAGTTTTATTCTACTATTTATCTTCTATGAAAAAAGTAAAAACAAATTTAAGAATTACAAGAAAAAAACTGAAGGAAGAGCCCAACTTTTATTTAATGTTCTTGTTGTCTCATTTCCATTATGTTTAAATGGCTTTTTAAACACTGTAATTTCGGCACTATCAACATTGATTGTCCCTGGGCGACTAGTTTCTGCAGGCATAGAGTATACGCAGAGTTTATCCTTAATAGGTAAATTTTCAGGTATGGCTATGAGCATTGTGTTCTTTCCTTTTATTATTGTAATATCCATGTCAACCATCTTAACTCCAGATATTTCCAAAAGCATTAGTAAAAATGATTATAACGGTTTGGAGCGTAGAGTCCGCGAAGTTATAAAAGTTTCGTTTTTACTAGGAATTTCAACTATGATAATATGCTTATGTGCTGGAGACTCCCTGGGAAAATTATTTTTCGACAGATATGACTTAGGTGTTTACATACGACTTGCTTCTTTAAGTGCACCATTCATGTATATGTCTGGTTCAACCTTTGGAATTTTAAACGGACTTGGCAAACAAAAATCTCTTTTAATAAATTCCATAGTAACCTCTATTCTTGAACTTGTTTTACTATATGTATTATTAGGTATTCCAAAATTAAACATTTTAGGCTACGGCATAGCTATCATTATAACCTCTATTGTAACCTTTATATTAAACATTATTGCAATTAAAAAAAGCTGCTATATACAGTTTTCAGCGGGTGAAATTATAATTGATGTCTGTCTTAGCACATTCTTATACTTTGTATTAAAAATATTAAATACTGCGTTGCCGAATTCTATCTTTATTACTAAAAACATAATAATTATTGCTACTGGCTTCTCCCTATTATTATTTTCTATACTGCTTACAAAAAAAACTAAACAAGGCTAAAACTTAACACCTTCGATATTGTTCAACAGCCTTATCCTTGTTTACTTAAATTTTTATCTAATTCTATGTAAAATAGACTTAGGTATAAGTTTCTTAATCTTCCTTGGAAATACAGCTAAATCATCTTTAGTTATTCCACCTATAATCACTAATGCGAAGAAATAAGTTAATATAGCTAAGCATATAGTCAATAATATAGAAATAGCATTAGCAAAATATCCTTGTTTAATATAACTGAATATAAAATTAAAGTTACTGTACATGAACATTGCAACTACAGCCATAACCCCTGAGGCTATTATGGGTTTTATTGCATGACTAGATAGTTTAATTCTAATCCCTAGTGCTTTGTTCATAGTAATATAGTTCAATATCATAAGTATTGCAAAGCTTACTCCATTGGCCATAACAGCACCTAATATATTAAAGCTTGGAATTGCTACAAAAATATAATTAACAATTATTTTTCCTATTAAACCAAAAACCGCATAAATAGTAACTAAATAAAGTTTCCCAAGCCCTTGAAGAATTGAAGTTTGAATACTAACTACAGCCATAAGTACTATTACCACTGATCCATATATAAGTAATCTTGAAACCTCTGAATCATATTGGATAAAATATATTATGGGTTTGGCTAAAACTCCAAGTCCAACTGCAGAAGGTACTGCCACTAAAAAGCATAACCTAAAAGCATAATTCACTTTATCTCTTACAGCTTTTTTATCCTTAAGTGCCATTAAGCTAGAAATAGATGGCAGAATAGTTATAGCTAATGATGAAATAATAGCTATCGGCACATTTATTAATGTTGTATATTGAAATAATACACCCCATAAAATAGTAACTTGTTTTTCAATAATCCCAGAAGCTAACATTCTTGATTGAACGAGTCCTAAATCAATTAATGAACCTGCTTGTTGTATTCCTAAACATATTGTCATTGGCACTGCAACACCTAATAGCTTTTTTATTATTTTTTTAGTAGTAAATCTTTTTATGTCTAATTTGTTATATCCTTTTGGAACTATAAAAACTTTATTTTTTTTATAGCACTTAATCATATATATCGTGGCAACTAGTGCTCCTACAGACGTTCCTATTGTTCCACCTGCCGCACCTGCTGCTACTCCATATTTTATAAAATATGCTGCAAAAACTAAGCTAAATATAGTATTTGCAATTTGTTCTAATACCTGTGATACAGCCGTAGGTGTCATATTTCCTCTTCCTTGAAAATAACCTCTATAAGCTGATAACACAGAAGATAATAGAATCGTTGGAGCAAGAGCCATAATTGCTAATCTTGCAGTATCACTATTTGTTCTATTAGCTATAGGTACTGCAAAAATAAGCATTAAAAGTGACATAATCAGCCCTAATATCAAAAGCGAAAATCTAGCTATTTTAAAAGTCTTTACGGCATCCTTATAATTTCCTACTGCTATAAGCTCCGATACCATCTTAGAAATAGCCACAGGAAGTCCTGCATTTGTCAAGATATACATGTATACAAATATAGGATATGCAGAAGCATATACACCATACCCTTCCGCTCCTAATATCTTCCTTAAAAAAGGTACATAGAGCAAAGATAAGAACTTAACCATAAAACTTGCTGCAGATAATATGGCAAAGCCTTTTGTTGTAGATTGTTCTTTAAAATTTGATTGTTCACTCATTAAATCATCTCCTGGGTCGTTAAATCATCACCTGCGGTGCTGCAACATCTTCACAGAAGATGCATTGACGTCTTCAGAAGGAGATTTATACTCCCCCTGAAGTTTTCTATTTGTTAGTGTATGTAACTCCCACTTATAGAGGTGGGAGACCTTCCTTCTGAAATGTCGTTAAACTCACCCTCTAAAATTTAAATACATCCTTTTTAATCTTTTTTAATATTGGTGGTAAACTCTCTGCAATAGTTTTATTCTCCATATAAGATAACTCATCCGGGCAATTCTTAAACGTCGCCTTATACGCATATAGATATTGATAATCTAAACCATATTTGTTGTTGAAGAAACTATTCATTTTTTTATCTCCATATTTTGAATCACCAACAATAGAATTACCCAAATGGCTTAAATGAGCTCTAAGCTGATGGCTTCTTCCTGTTAAAAGGTTAATATCTATTAAAGAAAATGTACCACAACTTTGCAACGTTTTAACTTCCATTGCTATTTTTTTTGTATCTGGCATCTCGGTGTCAAATACCTGTGATATATTTGCATCCTCATTTTTATATATATATCCCTCGTAAACCCCATCTTTAATTCTGTTTCTTACTAAAGCCATATAATATTTTTCAACATTTCTTTCTCTTACCATTTCATTTAAAAGTTTAAGAGATTTAAAATTCTTACCAAACATGACTATACCTGAAGTATTTCTATCTAATCTATTACAAGGCGCTGGTTTAAATGTTATTTCATTTTCTGGCTGATAATCTCCCTTATCATACAAATAAGAAAGCACATAATCTATTAAAGTTGCTTCGCCATCTTTTTTATCAGAATGAACTAAAACTCCCGGCCATTTTTCAACCATTAATATATTAGCATCCTCAAAGGTAATTTTTAAATTGTTTTCAATTCTTTTAAACTCTTCTTTTTTAAACTCACTGGTAATATATTTTGTTTCAACAATATCACCTTGTACTAAAGAATGTTTTTCCTTGATTTTGTTACCATTAACCCTAATATCACCTTTTCTAAAAGCTTTATATATTTTGCTTAACGGCACATCACCAAGTACTTTCCTCATGAATTTATCCGTTCTTTGTCCCGCTTCATTCGCTCCAATTTCTATCCTCATATAATCCTCCTATTTCTTTTATCTCTTGTTATCTATTGACGAATTCTATATATAATCTAATTTATTTTATAATAAATCATCCTTTTATTTTGTAATAAATTATAATACATTTTAAAAAATCACATCAGACATCAATTATATACTAATATGTGTTATGAATTCAATAAAAATTCATAAGCTAATGTACATTGCATAGCTACACCTATTGATATACAGCTCTCATCTATATCAAATAAACTTCCATGAGCCGGGTTTACTATACCTTTTTCTTTGTTACCACTTCCTAAAAAGTAAAATAGTGCTGGTCTTTCCATAGAGAAATAAGCAAAACTTTCCACACCCATAGTAGGCTGGTCTAATTTGTAAACATTACTTTCGGAAATAACTTGACTTGCTTTACTTTCAAACATCTCTGCAAGCTTATCATTATTATAAAGACAAGGATAGCTTTCCTCAATACTAATTTCACATTTCCCTCTCATAGCGGTAACGATGCCTTCCACTACCTGAATTAATCTGATCTTTATGTATTCTCTATGTTCACTCTTCATAGTTCTAATAATTCCCGATATTGTAACCGCTTCCGGTATAATATTTTGAGCTGTACCTCCATGAATTGATCCTATAGTAATTACTGCAGGATCTGTAGGTGGAATTTCGCGACTTACAATGTTTTGAAGTGAAATAATAACATTGCTAGCTATTACAATGGGATCAATAGTCATATGTGGGCTTGCACCATGTCCTCCTTTACCTATTATTTTTATAGTAAATGGATTTGATGCTGCATAAGCTACTCCTCTTTTTAAACCAACGGTTCCAGCCTCTAAAAATTCTTCTACATGAAGCCCAATAATAGCATCCACATTAGGGTTTTCTAGTACGCCTTCTTTAATCATTAAAGGCGAGCCACCAGTCGTTTCTTCTGCTGGCTCAAATAGAAATTTAACATTTCCCGGAATTTTTTCTTTCATGCTATTTAATATCTTAGCTGCACCTAAAAGTATAGTGGTATGAGCATCATGTCCACAAGCATGCATTTTACCATTAATTTTAGAGGAGTAATCACATATTTTCTTATCTTGCAATGGAAGTGCATCCATATCTGCTCTTAAAGCAATAGTTTTTTCACCTTTGCCTCTAATAATAGCACAGATTCCCGTTTGTGCTACCTCATAAAACTCAATACCTTCCTTTGTTAAAAAATCTTTTACCTTTTGTGAAGTTTTAAATAAATCAAACCCCAATTCAGGATTTTCATGAATGTCTCGCCTTATATCTATTAATTCACTTTCAATATTTTTTGCCATATCTAAAAAATTCACTATGCACACCTCTTTATGCTATTTTTCCCAATATATTTCAATTACATCCCCATTATTTAGAACCTGGTTATAACTTGCTTTGCTACCATTGAGCATTAATATTAGGTTACCTTTTGAAATAGACAAATCAAATTCTACATAATTAAATATATCCACAAATATGTATTTATCTTTACTTTTAAGGGTTATAATTTTTTTATTAACTTCAACCTTAACCTCACTCTTATCTTCTATATTAACTTCTAATACTTCTATGTCTAATTTTTTATCTTTAACATATTCTTCATTTACATGCTTCTTATATATTCTGTCCCCTTCTTTTATAACATAATCTTCCAAAAGTTCTTCATTATCAATTATAAAAGTTGAGCCTTGCGATTTATCACAAAAAAATTTTGCATATTCGCTAATTGTAGTAGGCAATTCTATTATAACATCGTCATTTTCTTTTATTACATCATTTATTAGAGATCGCTCGCCATTAATGAATGGTACCGGCTCAATGTTTTGTATCACATCTTCAAAATAAAAACTTATAGCTTGAATATTCTTAACATAATCCATAATTTTAGGCTCAGCATTTTTTCCGTCCTTGCAGAAAGAGACTTCAATAACGTCGCCTTCAACTACCTCAGAATCAATATTGCTAATTATGTTATTAATCTTAATTTCTGCCCCCTTGGCTAATCTTCCAAAGGCAACTCTTTTTATTCCATCAACACTAAACCTGATATTACGTCCGTTCTTACCAATCAATATTTTGGGATTTATACCTTCTTGCACCATTACATCCATAACTGTATGTTTATGTGCATTAAATAAACTTATAATTTTATCATTTATGGTGACGTCAACAAAATCATTTCCCAATCTCTTTATTGATATTAATGCAATACCCAAAACTGTAACTCCAGCGCTTCCAAGCCCTGCATCACATGTGCATTCAACTATTGATTCTCTACCTTTAATTGCAACTCGATTAATTGGCAAGTTTAAAATTTTAGCAATATTTTCTTTAACAAATGGTGTATGTGCTCCCCCTCCTACTAAAAATACCGCATTAGGTGCTTTCCCTCCATTTAATTCAATTATCCTACTTCCAATTTGTTCTGAAATCTTCAAAACTACAGGGTTAATTATTTTTAATACTTCATCTGGCTCTATTTCATTTGCAAATCCTAAAACATCTATGTACTCAATTTTGTCTTTTTCACTGCATTCCTTTTTAATTTTTTCAGCAGTATTAAAATCGACTAAGTATGCTTGTGCTATTATTTCAGTTACCTCATCCCCTGCAACGGGTACCATACCATATGCACTTATACTGTCCTTACTACTAATAGCAATATCAGAAGTACCTGCACCAATATCCACTAAAGCTAAATTTAGAAGTCGCATGTTTCGTGGTACTGCAGCTTCCATTGCTGCTATTGGCTCTAGTGTTAAACTTACAACTTCAAGTCCAGCCTTACTCATAACAGCATAAAGGCTATCAATTACTGAGTGTGGTAGGAATGTAGCAATTATCTCCACTGCAATTTTTTCTCCTTTGTGGGAGTTCAAATTTGTTATTACATACCCATTTAAGTAGTAATTTTTCACACTATATCCTACACAATAAAGCTTTCCTCTCGAGGAACCCGTGACTTCATCCTCTGCCATTTTAACTGCAGTAAGCTCTAAGCTTCTAATGGATTCCCTATCAATTTCTTTATCGCCCTCAACTTCTATTTCAGACTTAATTTCAGTTGTCCTTAAAAATCTTCCAGCCGCCGCAATTGCCACTTTAGTTAAAGAAATATTTAAGCTATGTTCTAATTCTTTTTTTACTTTTTTCACTCCACTAGTGACCAATTGAATATCATGAATTTGACCATCAATCATAGCTCTTTCTTCATGTTCTATATAACTTTCGGCAATAACTTGGAATTTCTTCTCATATATTACTCCAACTGTCCCTATGATGGATCTTGTTCCTATATCTAAAGCAAATATTAGTTCCTCTAAATGTACATTTGTGATTTCCATTTCTATACCTCTTCCTCACAAAATTATTTAAGTGTTATTCACATCACTGTAACTTAAATTATTAAGCTCATATTCATAGAATATGAGCTTAATAAAATTATATAACATTATATTGTAACATTCAATAAAACTACTGCATTAACTTAATTACACCAGAACTTTCTGATACATAAGGTAATTTTTTTATAATAGTATAAATATATTTTGGTTTTGATTTATCATCTTTTAAAGCCTGTTCCAATGATAATTCATTATAGTACAATAGTTTGCACCAAAAATCCACGAAGTCATCTCTTGTAATAAAAATTATATTACCTCTCTCTTTAACTGTAAATCCACAGTTGAATTTCTCCAGAATTTCTATATCTGAGTGCTTTTCATTTGACAAAATTAATCCTACATCATCCCACATTTGCTTAAAGGCAACCATTAAATCCCCTCCTTAATACACAATTCATTTTTCAGTATACCATATTTACATACTTTGTCAATTGTTGTTATGTATTGCATTACATTTGCTATACTTTTGAAATTAAAGAGTTATTATACAATATACTCGTATCAAATTTTCTTATAACTCCTCCCTCAAACTTAATCTCTAGCTCTTTACTAGTAATTGCAATTACGACTCCACTGCCAAAACTCTTATGTATCACAATATCTCCTTCTTTAAAAGGTAACTCTGTGCAGCTTACTCCTATGATATTGCATTCTTTAATAAATCGTGAGGTTTCTTTCGCTTTCCCTTTTACACTTTTGCAAATGCATAACCAAATATTGTCTATGGCTCTTGTAATTCCTACATAGAATAGTCTTCTCTCTTCTTCTAGGTTATTATCTATACTATTTACATGAGGGATATTCTCCTCATTACAATTAATTAAATATACATTTTCGAACTCCATACCCTTCACTCCGTGAATTGTACTAAGTATTACTGCATCCTCATCTATATTTTTCTTATGCTTACTAATTTCCTCTTTAACCTGTTCCACATGAGCTAAAAAAGTTATTATAGAGTTATATCCTTCTGCTGATTGTCTAAATTCGTCAATAACATCCTCCATCTCACCTAAATCTATCTTAAATTTAGTGCAATACCCTTTAATATAATCATGATATCCTATACTTAACACTAAATTATCTATAGCACTTTCTAATGAGATTTTGTTTAAAAAATGTATATCCTTTTTTAACTTATCCAACATCTTCATTTGAAACACCGGAATATCTTCAATATCTTTTAGCATTTCAAAACAGTCTTCTTTTACGGAATTTCTTTTTAATTTATCTAAATTTAGTTTACTTATATATCTAAAGGGCTTATTAATTATTCTGACAAAACTCTCTCTATCACTTTTATCAATACTTAATTTAAAATATGCAATTATATCTTTACAAATGAAATGTTGAAAGAAGTCATATTCCTTGTCTAAAAGTTTAAAAGGTATTCTTTTTTTAATAAAAACATCTATTAAACTTCTGCATTCTACGTTTGTTCTGTACAATATGGCATTATCTCTATAATCTTTTTCATTATTTTCCTTATATTTTTGAATGATACAGCTAATTTCCTCTGCCTGTGAGTTTTCATTTACATTGTTAAGTACTGCAACGATGCCATCATGCTGCTTAAATGCTATTATATCTTTTTCATTTCTCAAGTCGTTATTTTTTATAATATTCATGGATATTTCTACTATATTCTTTGGGCATCTATAGTTAGTGGACAAGGGCAATTTCCCTCCCCCTACAAAATGCTCTAAAAACTTAACCATGCACTCAGGATTCGACCCTCTAAACCCATAAATACATTGGTCCTCATCTCCTACTGCAAAAATAGAATTTTCTTCATTTAAAAGTTTTAGTATCTCAACTTGCATAGAATCACAATCTTGAAATTCATCCACTAAAATATGCTTAAATAAGGTTCTATACCCCTTAAGTATTGTGTAATTTTTTATAAACAGATCTCTGCAACCTATTTGAAGATCATCAAAATCAAATAAGTTATTTTCTTTTCTATACTGCTCATAAATATTATAGGCTGCTATAAATATTCCTTTATCAATACTTGGAGAGAAATTTTCCATTACTTTTCCACTTGTTTTGAATACAGAAATATTATTTATAACTTCCTTTACTTTTTCATCACCTACCTCATCCAAATATGACATAAGTACATTTTTTATGAGTTTATATACATCTAGTGTATTAATTATGTTTATCTGTCCGTAATAGTTTTTAAGAATCTTATAAAACAAACCATGGAAAGTTCCAAAAAACGGAACACTCTCCTTTCCGTTAATATCAACATATCTACTTTTCATATTAATAGCCGCAGCCCTTGTAAAAGTAATTACAATAATATTTTTAGGCTTAACATTTTGCTCATTTATTAAATGAACAATCCTATTAACAATAACTACTGTTTTACCAGTTGTATCATTATTTAAATATCCCCTCATAAATTGCAAATCCTCTGATTGCAAGCCACTTGGAACCTTGTTAGTTTTATATACCAAGCCGAATGTAGATAAATAATCAATTCTATTAATTAAAACTGTCGTTTTTCCTGCTCCTGGGCATGCAACAACAAGACAACTATTGCTTCCATATAACACCGCTTTTCTTTGCATAGGGTCAAGATGTTGATATCGTTTTTCAATAAATTTATCTCTTAAATAACAAAATTCACTTTGCAATGTTTCTTCAATCATAATATAACCACCTAAATTTAACTTACAACTATATGCAAAGTAATCACTTTACAAATTAGTCTTTGTTTTCTTTAATATATATAGTTTATATTTTTACCCTAAAATAGTCAAACTTAAAACTATTCACTTATTACCTAAAGTATCTTGACTTATTATTATTATTATTGATTTCTACATTATCTTGATAATTCTAAAAAAAATATAGGGTTCAACTTTAAAATTGAGTCCTATATACAAGTATGTTAATATGGATATTCAATTTTTAGAATTTCATCAAAGCCTTCTGAATAATCTATGTTAAGATTAGATTTATTGTAATTATGTAGTACGTCTTCTGGCACTTTGCTTACATAATTTCTTTGATTGTTTCTTCTAATGCACACGTATAAAGGGGTTAACATGACAACTGCGATTATTTTACTATTATATATTATATCCTTAATATTGTCTAACATAGCCTAAAATTAAGCTTTTCATAGATATTGTGGGTTATTGTTATCTTTATTCAATAGTGTCGGGCCTATAAAAAAACACATAAAAACATGTATTTTAAATTTTATATATATATTTCTTATTATTTTAACGACCACAGCATTTTTTATATTTTTTCCCACTCCCGCATGGACATAACTCATTTCTTCCGACTTTTACTTTAACATGATTATTAATATATTCAATATTATCTAAAAGTGATGTAATTTTTTCGTCTTCTCCTAAAGTTCCAAAAATTTCAGCACTTTGGTTACATACTTTCTGGTACAATAATTTTGATTTCCGATTATTAATTAGTGAATCTTTAACCTTACCTTCAATCCCCTTATCAATACCATTAATAAAACCACTTATTATTTCTATTGTATATTCTAAAAGTCTTTTATTCTTTACAAAAATCATACACTCATTTATTGTGTTAATACTATAGTTGAGTTCCTCTTTAATATCTTTCAAACTTTTTATATAGTTATCTTTATAGTTCAGTTCATTTACTGTTTTAATTAAATCCATGCACCATTGGATTATAGCTAATATAGCTTTGAATCCATATGTACCAGTTTCTTTAATATAATTGTTATATGAGTAGTTTATTTTTCTTGACATTAATGTCAATAATGCCTCATATTTTTTATACTTAATATCCACTTGAAAATATTGTTTGATATATTTAGTAATTATTTCGACTGAACCTATTGCTTTATTTTCATCATCAAATAACTTTATAATTACTGTATCTATTTCAGTTCTTTTCGTCACAATCGGCGAAACACATGATATGACTTTTTCAAGTAACTCTCTATCTTTTCTATCTATACTACACCCTTTAATTGTTAAAGTTCTTTTATCATCATCATAAGACTCTTTTATATCAACTATGCCCACCAATGGGAATGTATACTCTAACATATTTACCTCATATACATTGCTTAATTCCTTTTCTACTTCTGACGAAAAACATTCGTAGTCATTATAATTATTAGAAATAAATAACTCTATTCCCGCTATCATTGAAAATATTGTTTCCTGCAATTCTATCTGTACTTTAAAAAATTCTTCATATGTATAAGTAATTTCATTAATTACCTTTGTCCTGTTCACTTTATTCCTTACCAATATAACTTTGTTTATATCATCTATTTCATAATCCACATGAGCTTCAGAATGCCTTAGTATTTTTTCAACGCCATCTGCTAATTTATTAAGCCTTAACTTTTTGTTACTTTCAAGGAAATCCAATTTATCAGGGAATCCCATCCATTCCAGAATATACTCATAATCTAAATCTTTTTTATTTATTATATTCGCACACGCAATAATTAATGATGAAATATCTCTATAGACACCCTCACTCAAGTCCTTATACCACTTCATAGCATTTCTGATTAACATTTTTTCATTTTTGCAGTATGAAAAATTTAATATACAATCTTGAGCTACATCATTTACTATTTTTAAAGCATATATATACTTTAATTTGAATTCACCGATAAATTTCTTTAGTTCGGGAAAATTTATTTCGTTCGCTTTTACTAATAAGCTATTTACAATTTTAATTTTTTCTATAAATTTATACTCTAAAAATGTTGTCATACTCAAAAGTTTATAAGATGATAACTTAATTAATATTGGTTGTTTTAAAGAAGTGTAATATTCAAATTCATATGGTAAAAAGTCTTTAAAATATTTATATGTGCTAAACTGTAAGTCATTAAATTCTTCCCCTATTAGATTATATTTGTTACTACCACCCATCATCATAAGCATTATTACAGGTGTATTTATATTTCCTTCTTCAATTAACTCAAAATTTATTTCTAAATCTTTTATATTAATAATATTTGAAAATACTTCTAATTCTTCACTTGCTGAATCCATCTTTTGTTGAGCCAACTCATTATTATAAAATGCTACATTTATTGTTTCTGATACTATACTAATTATAATTAATTTATAACTATCTAAAAAACTTCTAACAGCGTTACATATTCTTCTATATGAATTCTCCCACATATAAGGTACTTCTATCATTAACAAATCTTTATATATTTTATAAAAATCATCAATGTACACTTTTATTTCAACTATTTTATCTTTAGTTTCCTCAGTCGATATCACTTCCGTCACAAATGATAAATATTCAAATATTTTTTTATTTGTTAGTTTACATATTTCATCAATTTTAAATTGAAGTATTTTAAAAAAGTCTTCGTATAATATTTTTTTAATATCACCCTTACTTAATTCTCTTCTTAATTTTTTTATACCTATGTCCGTAGTATTAATTAAATCTAAAATCTCTTTAAAATTTTCTTTTCTTAATTTAACATTAGGGTCCATATTGCCCTTAGTAATATTTTGTTCTTGTCCACATTTGTCACAAACCATTTCATTATAGTTAAGAGTATTTCCACAGTCACAACTGATATAATTATAATCAAGATTAATTTTAATATTATTATTTTTACCATCATTAAATTTCCCATGCATTTCTAAGATTTTTCCACATGTAGGACATTTACCTTTATTTTCATAAATATACGCTTCTTCATTACAATTAGAACATTTTGTCAGTATATCTTCCAATTAATGCTTCCCCCTTTTATTTAACATATTCTATTATTGAACCATTTTTTGATAATATTGTAGATATAAGCCCCATCAGAGATCTCTTTCATTTCTGCTTACGTGTTTAACTCATTTTTAATCAATATATCACTAACATTATAATTTAATCTCTAAAAGACTTTCTAATCATAATCCCCATAAATAAGGCTACCAATATCATTGAAGTTATTGCTTGAAAACAAACTAAAACTCTACTCCCCAAAGTTAAAGGAATATAATCGCCATATCCTATTGTAGCCAAAGTTATTATGCTGAAATAAACACAGGTTACATAATCTGAAATAAATCCATTTATTGTTACATTTATTATGTTATAGCCATGTGGAAAAATTGCATCTAAATTGTGATATACGCCTATATATAGAATGGGCTGTTTATTGTTATCTATGCCTAAAAATAAGTATAGTAAAGAACAGCATAAAATCAAATAAACACTCAAACGAAGTACACGTGAAGGTCTTTCTCCAAATCCACACGTTTTATACAATACCCAATCTTTAACGCACTTAATAATATTATCTATAGTACAACATTCTATAAGTTGCTGTAGGTTTAAATCCTTTTCTAAACACTTATAAATATAATAAAATTCATATGCTTCTTTGGTCATAACCGTACTCTTATATTCTTTAAATAAGTTATAGTACAAATTCATATATGACCTAATATACTCTTTTTTATCCATGCCATTAAATCCTTGATTCATATAATTAAGTTCTTCTTCATTTAAATTCGTTTGAATCTTTTTAAAATCATCATAATATTTTAGGGAGAATTCAGTATTATTATCATAATTATTCCCTTCAAAGGTCTGATTAAGTAATATGGCATTTGAGTAATTAACATCTTTCAAACTGCACTTTATCTGTTTATTGCAAAATAAGACATCATATACATCCGATAAAATAATTTTATTCCCACTATTCTCAAAACTTACATTCTCAAGATTACATTCATTGAACTCATTATAATAAAATGCAGTATGTGAAAAATGACACATCTTAAAATCAGTAAAATTAAAAGTGTTTCCAAATATTAATGATTGAACCGAATTAAACCCAAATTTACATCTATTAAAAATATTATTTGAAAAATCCACACCCACGTCTTTATAAACACGTTCATTCCACTCTTCACCTTCCAAAGAATCTTCTTGAGAGCGTAAGTCTCTGCATTTATTAAATTCACACTTATTAAAATAACTATTATTTAGAAAAGGTACATCGAATTCAACATTAGTAAATTTACAATTCTTATAGTAACTACTTTTAAACCCATCAGTTCTATACAAATCTTTAAATTCACAATCTTCAAAATCTACATCATAAAATATCCCATTTTCATAAATTTTGCAAAAGTCTTCATCAATAGCATTACCAGATATTGAAGTACCAGAAAAGTTACAATACCTTCCCAGGAATTCTGCCTTATTATCATACTCAAATAATCTTTTTTTTAATTTACCTACTCCATAATACCACCAATCACATATTTTCATTATTTTTCCATCTTGAAATTGAATTTCTTTCCTGTTTTCATTTGGATTAAGCACCTTATAATTTTCTTGCTCAAAGTCCATCCAATACTCTCCATTTATTAAAGTACTCTGTATGTAATCTTCTATTGATACCCCATATATGTTCCAAAATATTGAATAACTTAATTTACTTTTAATTGTAATATATTTAAAGAGCTTATCAATTATCTTGTCCTCATTCAAATTTTCACACCTCAATTATAACTATGATTTGCAATTTTTAAAATCAAGAATTCTTAGTCAATCTATGAATATAACGATTATTTCACATATGCTAATAATGAATTTTTCCAAAGAATTTATCAATTACATCATACCTGCCTGTTTCTTTTCTCATTATTAAATTTCAGTGCTTTTCAATGTCAATAAATTCATTAACTTTTAGAACTATTATAGCATGTTTTGCGTATTAATTTACATATTAATGCAATTCAAGTATTTTTTGAAGTTCTTCTAAAAAACTTGTGAAAAGCACAGGGTTATCATCCATTTTTAAGTACTCATTGATGAGATTAAAAAAGCTTGTGATGACTATATTTCCCGTAAGATTGGTGAAAATGAATTGAAAAATATTATCTGGACAGGGCTGATAATGTTGGCGAGAAGATGTTCAACGGTTCGTGTGAATTTAACCCTAATATTACTCAAAGAGTAGGAGCTAAGAGACTTACAATTGTTAACCATATACTTGATGGACACCAATACTGATTCCCCTTTTAACACATTCTCGTTTCCTATAACCCGACTACATTTTATAAGTGGCGCCTTTACAATGTTAACCCAGTATATGATATATACAATGGACTTACATTTAGTTGTAAATTCTATCATTGAATTACGAAATTCAAAAAAAAGAAAAGCTAAAAACTTTTGTATATGGTTTAAAAGTAGTTTTTAATGGTATAATTAAGAAGAATACAAAGTTGGAGTACACATTTCAATAGTTAAGGTTTTTTTAAAGAGCTATCGGCTAAATAGCTCTTTTTTATTTCTCTATGTATTCTACTAATTCCATATAAATGCATATATATTACTATATACATTTACCAAAACATTCACAATTATATTCATTTTTTTGTTTATGTAACAATATATTCTAATTTTACCATAACAAAATTGTAATTTTATCAAGCTTAATATTATTCTTTAATTACTGGTCGCTCTACGTTAGTAACAATCATATTTAGGCATAAATAGCAATCGGTATAATACTAATACCAGGTCCAGTAATTTTGCTAATTATTTTGGGTATTTGTATTCCTGTAGCATCACTTCCATTACCCTTCATTGAATTATTCATACCATCAATGATAGTGTTTAGAACTGTATCTTGAAGTATTTTAAAGCTTGTTTTCCTAAAAAGATTTATTGATTCATTTTCATCAAAAATCTTTATAACCTTACCTAATATACGATATTTACCATCATCTAACTCAGATTCAAACCCATTTATAAAATGGGTTAATTGAGCTGATAAGAGAACCTTGATATTGATACTATTTTCAACATCAACTAATAAATCTACCGTATTTGTTTTAATTAAATCTTCATATATTATTTTCATCTGCTCAAATACTTTATCTTCTTCACTTTTTTGATTTTTAGAACTTTTTTTATTACCAAGTGTGGGTTCATCTACAAAGCATTTGAAGGTATTATATACTTCAAGAAATGTTCCCATTGTTTCTATCATAGGGCTCTTATTTAACATCCCTTCTATTTCCACAAAGTCCCCTGTTTTTACATTCTTAATATTAAATTTATCTCCAAACCCTTTTTTAAGTATTTCTTCATTTATTAAAGTCTTACGTAGTTTAGAAAACAGTGAGACATTAGTATGTACCTTTTCTTGTTTACTTTCCTCATTTTCAGTATTTTTTTTATCTCCATTTAATTTTGCAGACAAAGTAACTCCAAATAATGTTGAAAGAATATTACTGCTTTTTACAGACGAATCAATTTCCCCATTAACATTGTTTTGATTTGAAGTTGATGTTTTTACTTCTCTAATTTGAGAAAAACCGTCTTCAATAATTGCTAATAAATCAAATACAATTTTTTCATTTAAATAAATTGGTATACATAAATTATCTTTCATTGTTCTACATCCTTTCTTTTCAATATTAGCAACGTCCAATAGACCAAATTCGTTCTCTATTAAATTTCGCACTTATAATAAGTTTGTATTTCTTTAATTTACTAATTGTTAAATATAATGTAATTCCATTTTAATTTATAGCTTGTTTACATGCTATATCATAACATCAATTTTAATATAAATATATAATTAAAAAAATATTGCAATTCTTTATTTAAATCCCATTTTTTTATATTAATATATTTTATTCCATCCAGCCATTTTCTCTTTTCATTTATCTTCTTTACAAATAATTAAATATCCATCTCGATTCACTATTTCTAAAAGTTATTGCTTATCTTATCTAAAGATTTAGCAATGTCACTAATACCTTTTTCTTCACTATAAACAATGCTTTTATAAAATGACACATCAATTGTATAATTTCTTTTGATTTTTGTTTGCTCCCCCATTTGTATTTAATTTCAAAATCATAAACCTTAGGATTTTCATCATTTAAAAAACTATGGCTAACATCTATAACAGTCTTAATTTCTTTTCCAGGTGGAACTAACGAAATTGGATTACAAAATAGCTGAGTTAATGTCTTTTTCGTTACTAAATTAATATCAGGAGTAACTTGTAGCCTTAATTCTTTAGCAGGTAATTTACCTATATTCTTTATTACAAAGTAAGCCAATTGGTTAGTAAATTCTATATCAACAATAATATATGGACGCGACTCATCTTCAGATGTTTTCTTCATTTGTCTCACCGTTACTCCAGTCAATACAACATAGATATATGTTAAAATGGCTGAAGCAAAACTTATAATAGTTGATGTTCCACCAAGTTTATTTGATATATTCGGAAATATAGTGGAAATAATATATATGGAAACTAATAATAAAGGAATAATATTATACATTTGTAACACATCCCCCTTTATAAATGTTTTTGTTAACGACGATAGCTATGTATAAATGATTTAATCACATATTATACTTTAATTCCATGCATATTGAGCTTGTCCCATAATTGTAACTCCTGATGATATTCTCATTCTTAGTAATACCTATTAAATAAATCTATTTCCTTATTTGATATTATTTATTTTCTTTATTAAACTTCTTCGACAGTAATGGGTATCAAATATTTACACGCTTCTTCATATTCTTCACACATAATACTAACCCTCACTTGAAAATTCCCTACCGCTAATGGTATGATTCTATATTAGATACCACTATCACAACTGAAGAACTCCTAAATCACTATAAATTCAGATGGCCAATTGAGACCTTTTTCAGAGAAACTAAAAAATATCTTGGTTTAAATCATTACCAAGTAAGAAGTAACCGTAGTATAAATAGATATTTCTTGTTACTAATGATTACCTACGTATACTGTGAATTAGAAGTAAGTAATGGTACGTTGAATTTCAACGTTGGAATTAAGAGTGCAAGAAATCAATCTAAAAAAGAACGAGTATCCTGGATCTTTAACCAAGCTGACCTAGGAAGTTCTCTTGAAGCTATTTTTAAAACACTAAAAATAGCTTAGGATAATTGACATTAATTCTTAATGGAATAATTTGTTAGGTAATTCGCTCATTTATAGCTCATATATAGCATCTTTTCTTTATTGTATTTATCTATATCATCTTGTTGAGGTAATGCATTGTTATATGAATTTATCTCTTCTTCATTAACATACTCTTTTAAATACATTGGTATATCTTCATAATTTAATTTTGTTATTTTATATTTAACTGTGTCAATTTTTTTAAGATACTCTAACCTAATTATTTCTTTATGGTTTATTTCTAAGTTAATAACAGGTTTTTTTACTCTCAACTTATCTTTTAAAGAGTCATTCTCTTCCCTTAAATCTCTATTTTCTTGATTTAACTTCATTAATTCATTAGATATCTTTGAGAAATCTGCATTATCAGCTCTTATCCATCCAGGTCGAGGTTTTTTATTAAATTGCTTATAAAGAGCCACTGAAACCTTTGAAACTAAATCATCATTAGTCTCCCAAAAATCACACATTTTATTATTTGTTGCTTTTGTTATAAAATTAGTTAACTTATTTATCTTTTCTGGCTTATCTTCTCTTTCACTTTCTCTAAGTGCGATATCACGTTTTCTAACAAATGCTAATATTGGGATACCTTTTTCTTTTGCATAATCATACTCTTTTTCAGTATAGCCTACTCCCTCAGAAGTCTCACTACCATATCTATGCCCTAATATAACAACATAATAATCTGAACTATCTATTGTATCCTTAATTACTTCCCATTGTTCATCATCCCCTGCACTAAACATCTCCATTCCTATTAGAAAATGGTACATGGATAGAATAGTTTCCTGAATTTTTTTTATGCTTTTATTAAATCTTCATATGTTGAGCTTATAAAAATTTGATATTTCTTTTTATCCATTAACTTTGCCTCCTAATCACTTGTACAACAAAAGTATAATTTAAATATAAACATAACATATAAGTATACACTCACATGTTATTACTCCGTATAACCCTTATTCTCACTACATTTTACAGCATATGAGGTGTGTTAATAATGATATCTCTATAAGTTCTACAAACCCTTTAAACATCTATGTTCTAAAATAACATATAAGTAGCTTACCCTCATATGTTATTCCCCTCTACCTGTTTATTTATGGTCGTTCTATATCATTAATATTTTTATACATTGAAATAATGATAACCACTACCCGGTCCTGCTGTTACTAATAAATTTCTGTTAACAGAATAAACAGCATCCTTTTGCTCTTTACTTAATTTCGAATTTATTTTCTTGCTTACTATTTTATTATCCATATTATGTTTTATCTCCACTTTCATCCACCTACTTTAAATTGCTCATATATTATGTTTATACCCAAATCACTATTTTAATAATCTTATGTAAACATTAATATATAATTATGTTATAATTTCATTATATACTTTTATTAAATTTCAAAGGGGAAAAATTATGAAACACTCAAAAGATTTTAATGTGAGGAATGAAAGAAACCTAACAATGCTGGTAGACTTTTACGAATTAACTATGGCAAACGGTTATCTAGATAATAATGTTCAAGATAAAATTGCCTACTTTGATATGTTTTTTAGACGAATACCTGACGGTGGTGGATATTGCATTATGGCCGGGGTACAACAATTACTTGAATATCTTTCTAATTTAAAATTTTCAAATGATGATATATCCTATCTAAAAAGCAAAAATGATTTTTCAGATGATTTTATAGATTATCTAAAGGGTTTTAAATTTTCTTGTGATGTATGGGCTGTACCCGAAGGTTATCCTGTTTTTCCTGGTGAACCCTTAGTTACAGTTAGAGGACCTATTATACAAGCTCAATTTGTTGAGACAATGATACTACTCACAATAAATCACCAAACTTTAATAGCTACTAAAGCGAGTAGAATATGTAGGGCTGCAAAGGGTAGACCTGTTATGGAATTCGGTTCTAGGCGAGCTCAAGGCTATGATGGTGCTATATATGGAGCACGTGCTGCTGTTATTGGTGGTTGTGTTGGTACTGCTTGCACTATCGCTGAAGAAATGTTTGATATTCCAGCCATTGGAACTATGGCTCATAGTTGGGTACAGCTTTTCGATACTGAATATGATGCCTTTAAAGCTTGGACTATAACCTACCCAGATAACTGTGTACTTCTTATAGATACTTATAACGTACTACGCTCTGGTATTCTAAATGCCATAAAAGTATTTAATGATGTACTTAAACCTATGGGTAAAAGACCTATAGGAATACGAATTGATAGTGGTGATATTACCTATCTAACTAAAAAAGTTAGAACAATATTAGATGAAGCTGGATACTCAGATGTAAAGATTACGGTTTCTAACTCACTGGATGAATATATTATAAGCGGTGTTTTGGAAAATGGGGCACAAATTGATAACTTTGGTGTTGGTGAAAGACTTATTACTGCAAGATCGGAACCTGTGTTTGGCGGTGTTTATAAACTCGTTGCAGTTGAGAATGATGGAGAAATAATACCAAAAATTAAAATTAGTGAGAATGCAGAAAAGATCATCAATCCTGCTTTTAAAAAATTATATAGAATTTTTGATAAAACATCACACAAGGCCATTGCAGATTTTATTACCTTACATGATGAAAAAATCGATGAAAGTAGACCACTTGAAATATTTAATCCAGTTTATACCTGGAAAAAGAAAAATCTTAAACATTACTATGTAAAAGAACTTATGGTTAAACTATTTGAAAATGGACAGCAGATTTATGAATCTCCGTCTGTTATGGAAATAAAAGCATTTTCTGAACAAGAAGTATCTAAATTATGGACTGAAGTTTTAAGATTTGATAATCCCCATGCATATTATGTGGATCTTTCTTGGAATTTATGGAACCTAAAGCAAGGTTTACTAACTCATTATTCTGAAACCCTCGAGGAGTAATAGGAATATATTCGTTATCCACAAGAGGTATACTAGGAGGGCTTATGGCACAACCTTTAAAAATCAAACTTTCAAAAATTGCTCTTGATAATCTTATGGAAATGATTAAACTTGACGATGTTTATGATAGCGTGCGATTTGTGTACGTAAGCGGTTGTTGCAAAACTGCAAAAGTTGACATTTACTTAGACAATTTTAAAACAGGAGACATTAAAAATAATATTGATAATTTACCAATATTATATGATGAAACTCTTTTAGAAAACATAAATGAACTCACAATAGCCTATAAAGATTCTAGATTTTGGATTAAAACATTATTGCCAAAAGATGCTAAGAAGCATTGTTCTAGTGCTGGCAAACAATCCTGTAATAGTTGCTCTGGGCATTGCGGTTCTCATTAATAACATGTAACATGTTATTAATATGGAAATACTTAAAAAGGCTAGCCAATATTGGTTAGCCTTTTAGTTAAAATTATACATTTATTAATCGACCATCGGTTTTTGTAAACAAATCAACAGTTCCCTTATACTGATCTTGGTATGTAAGCTTTTGAAATGTCGTGAGCTCTGGAAACCAAATTGTGATTTCACGTTCTGCATTTTCAATACTATCAGAGGCGTGAACTAAATTTTGAGTTTTACCCAAAGTGAATTTCCCTCTTATACTGCCGAGTTCTGCTTTTACGGGATCCTTATCCCCATTGATTTTGCGTACTACATCAACAGCGTTTTCACCCATTAAAATAATTGCACACATTTTACCTTCAGTAATATAATTTACTAACTCATCAAAAAATTTCTTTCCTGCGTGTTCACTATAATGCTTTTTAGCGATGTCCTTTGTAGCAGTAATCATTTTGAGCGACACAATTTTTAATGATTTCTCTTCATATTGATTAAGAATTTTCCCAATAAGTCCTCGTTTAACTCCATCTGGTTTAATTAAAACCAAAGTTCTTTCCATTTAAATTCACTTCCCCACATTGTATTATTTATAAACTAAATTATATCCTATTATTAGATATTATACACAAACTTTCAATAATAATCCTACTAGTATGTTTCTTTGTATATCAATCTAAGTGGTGAGTTTTTATCATCACTAAATAAATCATAATCAGAAATATTTTTAATATCAAATGGTTTATAATTTCTCAATTCATCAAATGGGCATTCCCCTCCATTATCCACCCATTTATGTAATGCACACTCCTTAAAGCAGTCTACTTCTTCTTCTATAGTTGTCAGAAAATCACACTGTAACATTTCATCACCTCATCCCATAATTTGTTATTTAGGTAACATCATTACTCTTATAACATTATAAGACATCTTAGCAATAAATTGAAGTGCTTTTGTTGAATTTCACATATAAATATATAGACAAAAATATACAAATTATTTACCTGAAATGTCGTTAAATCGTCACCTGCGGTGCCGCATAGCTTCGAAGAAGATAAATTGACGACTTCAGAATGAAATTTATATTCCCACTGAAGTTTTATCTTTATTATAGTATGAACTCCCACTTATATAAGTGGGAGTCTTTCCTTCTGAAATGTCGTTAAAAACCGAAATCCTCACCAATTACAACTACAGTAATATCAGTTCTCATAGGCTTTCTTTTAATTACAGAATAAATCCTACAGATTCTAGTATCTGTTTTGCAGTCATTGCAAACTCCTGTCTTAGTACAAGGATTTGGCATATTTAGTCTCATGTTATTCTTTGGTGCCGCAATTTGTTCTATTCGCCCAAACGCTGAAGCTTCATTTTTACAAATTTTATTAACCCCTACTACAACAATGACTTTTTTAGGTCCAAAACTCATTGCTGCCACTCTATTTCCTGCTCCATCAATGTTAACAAGCTCTCCATCCAAAGTTACAGCATTAGAACTACATAAATAAACATCACTAAGGAGCTCACCCCTCATAGTCTCCACTTTTTCGTAAGGTGATAAAGTAGGATCACCATGATCTAATACAACTCCTCCCATGGTCCTTACCTTCTCTTGTATACCAAGTTCACTTATAGTCATTGATCCTCCAAAACCTACTCTGTCACCCTTGTGTACATTATTCATTATAAATTCTGAGGCTTCCTCACCTTTTTTAAAATAAACTGCTGAAAAACCATTTTTTTTAAGAACCTCTACTACTTTTGCCCCAATAGTCTCTTTATGCCATGTATGAATTTCTTTCATTTCTTTCCCTCCTTTTTTAAGATGCATTGTATCATTGTATATAAAATATATCAATGATATAATTGTATATACCAAAGGTTTTTTAATCAAGTACTCACTTATAAGTTACTTAGTATACTAAGAACTGTTACCACTCGAAATAACACTAGGAGGTATTATGAGCGATAAAATTATGAAAATAAATAATAAAGAATACAGTTGTGCCATAGAGTTAACACTAGATATAATAGGTGGTAAATGGAAGCCAATTATTCTTTGGAAACTCGCCCAAAACGGTGTATTAAGATTTAGCGAATTGAAACGTTCCATGTGTGGAATAACACAAAAAATGTTAACACAACAGCTTAGAGAATTAGAATCATATGAAATGGTTCATAGAAAAGTATATGCAGAAGTTCCTCCTAAAGTAGAATACTCTTTAACAAAACAAGGCAAAAGTGTAATGCCTATATTAGACGTTATGTGTAAGTGGGGAAACGATTATTATGAAGGGATTATTTCTGAAAAAAAAGAATAATTTTTTTAAATGGTGGAATTTTCCACTCTTTTTTAATATATCCATATTAGGTATGCTCATATTTAGTATGCGTGCATGTTAATTGTGTACCTAAACATAATCTTTTAACTTTTAGGGCATATTAATTTCTAAAAGGAGTGATTTTTTTGAATGTAACCAGTACTTCACTATCATATATGTTTTTTGCAATTTCTATAGTAACATTTATATTTTTCTTGTATTACAAATTTCTAGTAATTAACACAGGGGATAAAAGTAAAAGACGAGATAAGATTATTGGATCAATGAAAGACCCTGAGCATTGGAGACACGGAAATAACATCATGGCTTTTATTTCTCTATTTTGGGCCATAATATCACAAAGTGCGTTTATTTATATAAAATTTTTCTATAAATCAGGATTAGTTTCAATTATATATGTTTTTATCTATTTAGTTCTTATCGCACTAAGTGTTTTATTTTTCATTAAGCAAAACAAAGTTGCACGCAGTAAATAGTATAACTACAAAACAGTAATAATTTATTTCTTATTACTGTTTTGTAAAATTTCAATAAAGCTTTTAATAATTTGCGCTGTAAAACCCCATATCTTATATTTATTATATTCATAAAAATACTCATCTAGATACCCTTTTCTAAACTTATAGTCTTTTCCTCCATTTATTAAATGAAAAGGAAAACCCTCTTGGTTTATTGGACCTATCTCCATTCTATAAAGCAGGGGTTCATTTTCAAAAAAAAATTTTAATGGAACTTTAAAAACGTGATCTACTTCATCCTCATTAGGATTTATTTCACCATATTTTAGTTTGCCTACAAAAGCATATAGCAAGTTACCATAAGGGCTTATATAATAATCCATATCCCCTATAATTTCAATTTGATCTCTTTCTAAATTTAATTCTTCCATAGTTTCTCTTATAGAAGTTTCTCTTGGATTTTCATCTAGTTCCACTTTTCCACCCGGAAGACAAACATCACCTGGCTGGCTTCTTAATTTATGTGCACGCACTTCAAATACAATAGATAATTCCTCTGCATCCTCCATAAATAATATCATAACCGCACTTTCTTTAAATTCTCCAATAACCTTAGAATCTCTATTTTTAAATATTTTTTCTAGCTTATTTACCATATCTATTACCTCCTGATTCAACCTACTTATATAATATACCAAGATACTAAAATAATAAACCAAACCTTCTTTATTTTGGGTCTCACATAGCAAACATAAATAAATTGTATTAACTTCATCCTAAATACATCTTCATTAATCAATGTACCTTGTTCTTAATATCTTAAAATGATATACTTGCTTTATAATTATTAATAGATAAAGATAAAATTTAATACAAATGGAGAGATGAAAATTGAAAAGAAAAAATCGGCTTTTATTATTTACACTAGTGTTTACTTTAATCTTTTCTACAACTGTTTTAGCTGCTGTTAACCCACCAGAATTAATTGGTAAAGCTGCCATTTCTGTAGATATGGATACTAACGAAATTATTTACACCAAAAACATTGATAATAAGATGTACCCAGCAAGCATTACAAAGCTTGTTACAGCTTTGCTACTAGCTGAAAATAAAAAATCAACAGACAATTTAACTTATACAAAAACTGCAAAAGAACAACCATCTTACTCTTATAATCTAAATGTACAGCCTGTAGCAATTGGAGATACAATGTCCGCTGACAACGTAATGGATGGACTTCTTCTTTATTCGGGAAATGATATAGCCTATATGATTGCCGATAACGTTGGTCAAAATCCAACTAATTTTGCTAAAATGATGAATGACAAGGCTACGCAGCTAGGAATGAAAGGCTCTCATTTTATCACACCTAATGGTTTGGATGATAAAAATGATCAACATTATACAACCCCTTATGACTTAACTCTTTTAGGTAGAGCTGCCTATAAAAATGATTGGGTAAAAAAGTCTATGGGTAAAAAAACAAGCGTAATAAAATCTGCTAATGGAGTCGAAGCTACTGTTCAGAATAGAAATAAACTTCTTGGCATCGCTGGCAACGTAGGTGGTAAAACTGGCGTTACAGAAAAGGCTGGGAGATGCTTAGTTTCTATATACGAGCGTAATGGTCGTAAAATCATAGGCGTTGTTATGAATTCTGAGTATGATGCAAAAGATACAAAAGTCTTTGAAGATATGACAACACTAATTAACTATAGTTATGCTGCTCAAAAAGACGTACTTACTAAAAAAAGCACTGCACTAAAAACAATTTCTGTACCCTATAAGGTTATTCCATTCATAGGACCAAAAAAAACAATTAGTGTTCCATTAGAGTCAAAAGAAGATGTAACTTATTATAAAAATGATGTCACACCACAAACTTCCGCTAAAGTTTCCCTCACAAATGCATGGAAACTTAATAAAAAGACTTCTGTTGGGACATTAATTTTCAAACAAAAAGACGCTGAAAAAAGCTATAAATTATATCCAATGATCTCAAAATCTGCTCTTATTAAAGATAATATAATTATCTATGCCGCAGCTGCCATTGTACTAATCGTAGTTTTAGCATTAATTGTATTATTAATCTCTTCTATCAACAGACGTAAAAATCGTCATAGTAGAGGAATGAGATTCAAATAGTTATTTGCGGATTTAAGGACTATATTAATTAAAAAATTAATATAGTCCTTTTTTTGCTTTTGGAATAATTTTTTTGCGAGTATATTGACATTTATATCGTAATATATTAATATAAGAATATTAATATATTACAAGTTGTTATATTTTTCATTACATATAATGTATAAAACAAAGCTAAGATTAAAATTAATTGATTTTTAAAAGGAGATTTTTTTATGAATGCGAATTTTGAACAATATACAGAAATTGCTGATTTATTAAAAGCTATTGCTCACCCTGCACGAATATGTATTATTAGAGGCCTTATGAACAAGGGAAGCTGCAATGTTAGCTATATGCAGAATTGTTTAGACCTTCCTCAATCCACCGTTTCTCAGCATCTTCAAAAACTAAAATCTTTAGGAATTATCAAAGGTGAAAGAAATGGCCTACAAATTAATTATAAAATTTGTAATGAAACCATCATAAACGTAATAAATGCGATATTTCCTGATGAATCTTAAATCAAATATACGGTTCCTAATAGTATGTTATAACTAAAAGTATATATTGCTCTTAATGCACACATTTTATGCAATATATACTTTTGTTAACATACTATGAGAAAAAATATTATACATTAAAATTTCCAACATTAATAATTATAACTTATCAGGTATTCTTTTTTGCCTTCTAAAATTTAACCTACCATCTAAACTAACTAAACTTACCCCCATTATTATGATCACACATCCTATTACCTGTGAAATCGTAATAGCTTCATTTAGTATTACCCCCGCTGCAATCAGACTCATAATAGGCTGTAAATTTATATATGTAGTAATAACGGTTGCTCCAAGATCCTTTAGGCAATGTACATATATTACATACCCAATGCAAGAGCAAAAAATTGATAAAAACAATATATTTAATATAACTTTGGTAGAAGGAACTTGAAGCGTGCTAAAAAATATTGAAGGACTTAAGAATAACGATCCCCACATAATTTCATAAGTAGTTATAGTTATAACTTTATAATTCCCTTTAAAGCTACTACAAACAATGTTGTAAATTATCCAAGAAAACACTGCTCCAAGAGTCATCAAGTCTCCTATACTTCCTTTTGATAATAAGCTTACTCTTTCCTTAGATGCAACTATTATAATAATTCCAATTAAACTTAATGTGGCACCAATTATCTTCCCATAAGTAAGTTTCTCTTTATAAATTATCCTTTGAGTAAATAGAGTAAATACAGGTATAGACGCAATTAAAATTGCAACATTTGATGCAGACGTATATGCAACAGAATAGTTCTCAAGTATAAAATATATTGTTACTCCAAAGAGCCCGCCCAAGGCAAATTTAAGCTTGTCCTCTTTTAAAACTTTTTCCTTAGGGAATTTTACTTTTAATATTATAAATAAAATTATTGACGCTAACGCAAATCTATAAAATGCCGATAATGTTGCACCTACCTCTTCTGATATAACCTTTATGCTTAAATATGATAAACTCCACATAAACATTAATATTATTGCCAATACATGAGATATTTTTTTGTTTTTCAATATATCACTCCCCTTCACCTCGCATAGAAATAAATAACAACCCAATATGCAAATCTATTTTGACTTGTTACCCATATTATAGGCCTAATATTATTATATCTCAGAATTGCCAAGAATTATACCATAATTTTATTTCAAATATATAGTTACTCTAATATATTATTATGATAAGGCACATATAAAAAATAACAATTCAATATCCTAGTATGTCTATATCCCTATTTATTTTCCTGTGCATAATATATTAAATACGATTTCTGCAATTTTTATGTTGTTAATATTTCATTTCTGCAGTATTATATTATAGTATTAAAGTTTTAGCCGTTACTTATGAAATGTTTATTTATATAAATTTCATTTTATTAAAACGGAAAAATTATGTTCTCACATATGGAGGTGCCAATTTGAAAAAAGAATTTTCATTAAGTAACGATAAAGTAATGATAAATTTCACTGCAAAATACTGTAATAGTCCTGAAAAACTATTAGAAAGTGCTGGATTTCGACGGGTTTTTAACGCTTATCTTAAGAAAATAAAAAAGAAAAAATCGAATATATATAAATATTTGATCCAAAATGCACACACAGACAATGAGAATTTAGATGTTTTCATTGTACATTTATTTAAACTCTTATCTGTATTAAATTTACATGAGATTATAAATTTAAACACTAAATATAATTCCCTTATAAGTAGCAAGGATACTTTTATTGATTTTATAGAAGATTTCTATGGCTTTTGGAGAAAACTTGAAAGATACACTGTAATTCACAACAATAAAATCAATGAGGGCTTAGAGAAAACAAGCTTTGTTGAAGCTAACAATGATTTTTCAATGCTTATACTTAATTTATACAGAAAAATTGAAGAGAATGTTGTTGGCTATAAACCTAAGGTTTACAGACAACTGCCTGCAGGTGGCAATGCTGGTCTAATTGTTAACAATGTAGATTGGCCAATGCCTTCTGGATATGAACTATTAAAAGACGTTCCATTTATTGATTCAATAATACTAGATTTACCTTATATAAGCTACCCTAAAAAGAATACTCGCGATGGAATTTTTAATGAATGCTTTGAAAACCCATTGAAAAATTGTACTATAAGCACAGACCATTGGTTTTGTTATCCAGCTAAAGTAGGCACTTTACTTGCATTCATTTATATTCACAGAGATTTTATGGCCCATGCAATAACGCTATGTAACCTCTTTGAAATGGCAAGTGAAAGTGAATATAGGGGCATTAGGCCAGATATAGTTTTTGTTTTTGGTGGTAAAGATTCTTCTAGTGTTAAAAACTCTTCTTCTAAAGGCAGTACAGTATTTTATGATGATGTAGCAAATAATATTATGCTTGGCTATATAAGTTATGGCGATGAAATTGATTATTTCGGATATGTAAAAAAAATGACCTTAACACTTCATAACTTAATAATGATTAAACGAGGTTCTCTGCCAATTCATGGTGCAATGGTAAACATTATTATGAATAATGGTAACAGTGCAAATATTGTTATCATGGGTGATAGCGGTGCGGGTAAGTCTGAATGCTTAGAAGCCTTTCGAAGTTTAAGTGAAGATTATATCAGTGACATGACCATAGTCTTTGATGATATGGGCGTTTTAACTCTAAACGAAGGCGCTAAACCATTAGCCTTTGGAACTGAAATTGGCGCTTTCGTAAGACTCGATGATTTAGATGCAGGTTATGCCTTTAAAGAAATTGATAGAAGCATTTTTATGAATCCTGATAAAATTAATGCAAGACTTGTTATGCCAGTAGCAAGCTATAAAGATATTATTAAGGGATACCCCATAGATTTATTCCTCTATGCAAATAATTATGAAGAAGTAATCGGTGATATTGAAGAAATTGATTTCTTTACAAATCCTGTGGACGCTATTGATGTTTGCAAAAGAGGGTCAAGGTTGGCAAAGGGTACTACTACTGAATTAGGTCTTGTAACCTCTTATTTTGCAAACCCTTTTGGTCCTGTTCAAAAACAAGAACTAGTAGATGTACTTCTAGTGAACTATTTTGAGGAATTCTTCAAAACAGGTGTAAAAGTTGGTCAAATTAGAACCTCCTTGGGTGTAAAAGGACAAGAAAAAGATGGTCCTAAAAAAGCAGCAAAAAAACTCTTTGAATTAATTATAGAATAAGGAAGATGCAATCAGTATGAACTTTCTCCGGGAGTGACTCCAAATAAGAAGTGCAGAAACATTGAAATTCCATTTAGAAATTCTTGATTTGCCAATATAAAATTCTCGTAAGCCTGCCAGGACGGCAGGCTAGCGAACCTGAGCCAGGACGGCGAATGTGAGCGTTAGAGAATTTTATATTGGCAAAGAATTAGAATTTCTTAATGGAATTTCACGTTTCAATCTCTTATTTGGAGTCACGCAGGAGAAAGTTCATACTATTATGCACCCCTATTTCATCTCTTTTTCAATAACATCGGTTAATTTTTTACATGGGATAACCTTTAAGTTCTTAAATTTAACCCCCGCCTTTAAACAATTTTGAGGTATATAAGCCTTTTTAAACCCCATCCTGTCTACTTCTTTTAGTCTTTGCTCTAAAGATGGGACTTTTTTTAATTCACCAGTAAGACCCAGTTCTCCAATAAATACTGTATCTGTAGCTATTCCATGATTAAGCGTAGAAGATGCAATGCTCATAACTACAGCAAGATTCACCGATGTTTCAGTTAGTTTAAGACCCCCTGTTGCTTTTATAATAACATTCTTATCATAAAGCCCTATTCCTCCCCTTTCTTCAAGAATAGAAATAAGGGTTCCCAGTTGTTCCTTCCTTGAAAAACACTCACTTAACCTGCTTGGGTAAGGAGTAAAAGATTTAGATACAAGACTTTCTATTTCTATAACGATGGGTCTTGTTCCATCCTTTATAACAGCTAAAGCACTTCCTGGAACTAACTCATCTCTTTTGGTCATAAAAAACTCAGAAGGGTCAGTAATCTCTTCCATTCCTACGTCCGAAAGCCTAAACATACCACTCTCTTCCGTATTTCCGAAACGGTTTTTTTTACTTACCAAGTGTTTTAGCTCTTCTCCATCTTCTCCCTCAATATATAATACAGTATCTACTAAATGTTCTAATATGCGTGGTCCTGCCATCTCATCTGCCTTTGTCATTTGCCCAACCAGAAAAACAGCTCTTGGTCTCTCTGGATTTTTTGCTCTATCCTTCAAAGCTGTGGCACATTCAATTACTTGAGTAGGAGAACCCGCCCTCGAACTTGAATATTCATCCAAAGTGAATGTTTGAATACTGTCAAGTATTATTAAATCAGCATCGACAGTTTCTATATGTTGTAATATTTCATCTAACTTTGTATCTGAAACAACCCAAAAGTTATCAGCTATCTCTTTTACTGTTCTGTCAGCTCTATTTTTAATTTGGCTATTACTTTCCTCTCCAGACGCATATAAAATTTTATATCCTTTTAATGACAGTGAATTTGCTAATTGTAGCAAAAGTGTAGACTTTCCCGCCCCTGGGGGAGCCGATATAATAGTCACACTATCTCTAACTATTCCTCCACCCATAACTCTATCAAACTCTGAAACTCCAGTAATTATTCTGTCACTGCTCGCCTGTACAACCGCCTTAAGTTTTGTAGGTTTAGTTGTTGTTACCATACTATTTAAGGTATTTGATTTAGCTAAGCCCGCCTTAACAACTTTCTCTTCATATGAATTCCATGCACCGCAATCATTACATTTACCCATCCATTTTGGAGCATGTGACCCACACTCTTTACAAATATAGATTATTTTATCTTTTGCCAATTAGAATCATCTCCCTATTGTTATTTTCTTTCAGCTCCCTCCGCTTTCGAATTTTTGTAAAACTCACTTGCCATATCAAAATTGCTTTTAAGCCTTTGTCCATTATTTAGTTTAAGTACTCTATCATTATTTTTGATAATATAATTTTCAAGCTTTTCCATGTACAAATCTCCAGCTATTTCTTTTTGAGTAACCATGGTTAATCCTTTTTCCCAACTAGCTGTTAACTCTGGATTTAAAAGCGTGGGGATAGAATTTTTCACTACATCATAGATAATTTCTCCAAGTAGAGTAGGCATAACTACTTGTGTTTTATTATTAGATTTAATGTATTCTATTTTTTCAAGCTTCGTTAAAATTCCTGAACGAGTGGCACTTGTACCAATACCCGACCCTTTTATATGTTCCCTTAGTTCTTCATCTTCAATTAGCTTACCCGCATTTTCCATAGCTATAATTATTGAACCTGTAGTAAACCTTTTAGGAGGAGAAGTTTTACCTTCTTTTACAACTAAATCTTCAAGTTCTACACTTTGACCTTTTTTTAATGTGCTCAAAAATTTCATATTTGTGCTTTCACTCTCATTGCTATCCCTATCTGGTTTTAAAACCTCTAAATATCCAAGTTCGATGCACACCTTATCTGAGGTGAAAAATCTTTCCTTGTCAATTTTTGTTATAACAGAAACCTTACTATAGACAGCCGGCGGATAGAATATTGCCAAAAACCGTCGTAGCACTAAATTATAGATTTTCTTTTGTAGTTCATTTAGCGCCGAATAGTTTTGAAGGCCTTCACCTGTTGGAATAATAGCATAATGATCGGTTATTTTGCTATCATCAACATACTTTGTTTTAGCTAAATTAGTGTACCATTTTTTTTCTATAATATGCTGAGCTATATTTTTGATCTCTGTATTTCCATTTAAATTTGTTAATTTTTTTATATTACTATTTATTTCTTTTGCCACTGCTGTAGACAATACCCTAGCATCCGTTCTTGGATATGTAAGCATTTTCTTCTCATATAATGCTTGAATGTGACTAAGCGTTTGTTCTGGATTTATTTTGAATTTTTTAGAACACTCATTTTGTATTTCTGCTAAATTAAAAAGAAGCGGTGCATTTTTGTTCTCTTTTTTCTTAGTAATGTTTTCAACATACGCTTTACCATCTATACTAGAATCCCTAAGTTCTCCTATTAGCTTTTCTGCCGTTTCCTTAGTTTTAAATCCGCCTTCATTGTAAAGCATAGGTGAGTCAAAATACTTAGAACCTTCTACCGCTTTCCATTCTCCCTCATAATTACAACCTTCATCCACCTTAAAGCTGACCATAATCTTAAAAAAAGGAGTAACAACAAACTCGCGAACTTCTCTTTCCCTTTGAACTACCATTCCAAGCACACAAGACATTACTCGTCCCACAGCAATAACTATATAATTTTTCCCAAGATAATTGCTTACAGTTTTTCCATAGACTAAACTTAAAAGCCTTGAAAAATTAATCCCCATTAGATAATCCTCTTTTGCTCTTAAATAAGCAGCTTCCGATAAATTATCATACTCACTCAAATCCTTAGCTTCTTTAACTCCTCGAATAATCTCCGCTTCCGTTTGTGAATCTATCCACACTCTTCGTTTTTGCTTATTAGGACTCCCCGCCATTTCATCTACTAATCTATATATGTACTCCCCTTCTCGCCCGGAATCTGTACAAACATAAATTCTATCAATATCTTCGCGTATTAATTGGCTCTTAACTATACTAAATTGTTTTTTCACTCCGTCTATAACTTCATATTTATACTTTTTAGGTAAAAATGGTAAAGTATCCAAAGACCATTTTTTAAGTTTTACATCATATTTTTCAGGGTAGCTCATAGTAACAAGATGTCCCACACACCATGTAACAACAGCTTTGTCAGACTCTATATATCCATCAAACTTTCTACCATTTATTTTTAAGACTTTGGCAAATTCCGCAGCAACACTTGGTTTCTCTGTAATAAATAACGCCTTACTAATAATTACCACTTCACTTTCCATTAAATCATCTCCTGCGGAGCTGAAGTATTAACAAATTCTATAATACATGCTCTAATAATTGCATTAAGCAATCTATTATACCATTTTTCACGTACCTATTTCAAAGGAAATACACTTATAGTTCTTTTAGATATTTTTTTAGATCTCCCCCTGTGCTTTTTTCAAATTTACCCTTATCTAATTCGAAATATTGTGCCTGTGGCTCTAGATCATTTATTAACTCTACCAAGGTTGCATGACAAGTAAGCACAAAAATTTGATGCGATTTTGAAAGCTGTACTAATGCCTTAACTGTGTTTTTTGTATGTGCAATATCAAAATTAACAAAGGAATCGTCTAAAATCACTGGTAAACTTGGCTTTATTTCTTTTATTCTACTTATACGGACTGCCAGAAATAATTGTTCTTTTGTGCCCCTGCTTAACTCTCTTGAACTCTCCTTAACACTTTCATCTCGTAATACAGTTTTAAAGTCTCCCTGCATTAAATCGTCCTGTGGCATAATATCTTTATATTCCCCAGAAGTTATTTCACTTAGAATATCACTAGCTCCTTTTAATAGCTTATCCTTGGTACTTTCTAAAAATCTTTCTCTGATTTTTTCGAGTAATAAAGCTGCTGTATTATAAACAGCATATTTTTCTGCAAGCGGCCGCAAGTGGCTTCTTGCCTGTCTAATTTCTTTATCATATTGCACTAACATCTCATCAGAATTTAAGGCTAGAAGTTCATCTTTTAAAGTTTGTTTTTCATTCTTTAAAAGATCCAATTGACCTACCAATTCTTTAATTTCAGCGTTTAAACTCTCATATTCATAAGTGAGTTCGTAAGTGTTGATATATTTCTTATATAAATTTTCAAGGATTTTCAATAGATTTGCATCATCAGTGGATTCATCATCACTGGATGCTGATGCTGCTGCTGCTGCTTCTCCTCTTCCATCATACAATATTTTTTTTATACGCTGGCTTTTTACCGCTTGCAATAACTTCCCCTGAATAATTTTTAATTCATTCTGCTTATTTAAATATTTTATATACTTTTCTCCCTGACTTATATACTTTTCTATATTTAAAACTATATTCTCTAAGCAATCTTTTCCAATAAACCCCAATATTTCATTCTCTACCATGTTTAATTTTAAGCAACTTTCATGGGCTTTTTCGCCCAGTATCAAGTACTTATATAAATCCTCTAACTTTAGTAGCATTCCACTACAAATATTTTCAATATTATCTAAATTTATTTTTTCTGGATTTTTAGTATTAAATTCAGTAAATTTTTTAAGCACCTCATCAATACTACTTAAAGATTCATTAAGAGTATTAAAGTGACTGCTTAGCTTTTTCTTTAATAAATAATACTCCGATATTTCATCCTTTAAATAAGACACTGTTTTAAAATAATCTTTGATACCTTCTGCCGAGACTCTTCCATCAAGCTTTAGAATATCCCTATACTCGTCCATTATGTTGTTTAGTTCTCTTAAACTTTCATCTAAGTTTTTTATTTCCTGGGAATTATTACCGATATCAACAGACCTATTGTCTATTTGAGTTTTAATTTCTATATTTCTATTTATAATTAGTTTGCTATTTGAGTAATTTATAAACAAATATAGGGCTGATCCTATTGCCCCCATTATTATTAGTGAACACCCAAGCAATTTATCTATAAAAAATAATACCAATCCTAAAATCATAAAAGATACTGTAAGATAAAAATACTTTTTCATATAAGTTGCAGAATCGCAGGTTACTATTTGTTTTTCTAAGATTTCTCTTTGAATTTTGATTTCTTCAATTCTTTTATCACAAACTGCTCTATCGTATTCTGCCTTTTTAAATTTTTCAATATTCTGTATTAAAATACATTGTTGCACCTCATCACAATTAATCTCTGAAACATCTTTAAAACTAGACCAGTTATCATTTGATTTTTTAATTTTATTCATTAGTGACTGTGTTTTCTCATAATACTCATTTTTTACACTTAGTAGGTTCTTGTTCATTTCCTTAATGCCTGATATTCCATTATAAAAATCACTAATTAAAGCCTTGCTACCTAAAAGTAATTCTTTCATAGGTTTCTCTGTAGCTATTTCCCTTTGAAATTCATTGTTGTCATTATTGTACTGTTCTAACTCTTTAATATATTGGATTTTTAGAGTCTTTGCTTTCTCTATATTATATTCCTTTATATCGCTATGACTAAAAAAATATGTTTGAAGCTCCTCCTCAAGATTTTTTCTTTCTTGGTTCAGCTCGTAATTGTGCCTTAAAATGTCTAATTTAATTATATTATTATTGCTATTTTCAAGCTGCTTCTCCTTTGAAATTATGCTAGCCTGAAGATAGGATAAGCTATTTTTCTTTTCAGCAAAAGTATCTAACATGGATATGGATTTTTTCCTTCCCTCTACACCTTTTTTAATATTCTCCGTGAAGGGCTTAAACATTTTAGTTGATGGATTTCCACGAGTTCCACCAATTGCATTAGCTTTTTCCCTTAACTCTTTAGCAACTCCAGGAATTTTTACAATATGCTTAAAACCTGCACCCAGTAGCATAGACTGTAGATTACTATCTTCCTTTCCCGAGCTCTTATTGAGCTCATCAAGACTTATGGTAAAGAGTTCTCTGTAGGCTGCTTTATCTATATTGTATAACCCTTTATTAGCTTTATTGTCTGTAGCATTATTATAAACTATCTCCGGATTACTAAATCCTTTTAAAAGTACATTTACGTCATGTCCATCATCTAATAATAAATCACATCGTACATCGTATTGGAATTTGGCTGGAGGTAGATTGCTATTATTTGAAAAACCAAACGGGATATTTCTAAGCACCTGCATTAAGCTAGTTTTACCAGATCTATTTGCTCCACCAACAACTATTATGCCGCCACCCAAGCCTTCCAGTTTTTCACCTTGAAACACTCCAAAATCTCTAATATCTAGCTGTGTTATTTTCAAATTCTCACCACCCCTACATTATTTCTAAAGCTTCTGCCAATTTTTCAATAAGCAATTCTCTAGCTTGTGATATAATATCCTGCATAATTTCTTCATCAAAATCAAATTTATCTTCATCTATATTTTCTGTATAAATTTGTTTTTTCCAAATGGATCCCCAATTTTTCGCAAGTTGGTTTTTATGCTCAGGGTCCTCAGTATACAAGTTAATTATTTCATCTAAATCCTTAAAAATAGAGTTTTGCATTTTTAGACTTTCAAAATCCTGCATAAGTGGTTTGGTTCTAAATATTATGGAATCTATCCACAGAAAATATTTTTGGGCGACCAGTTCTTCATTTATATCCTCTATAAACTGCTTATAATCATCTTCCGTCATGTTATTTATATCACCGTGCATATCTGTTCTTCCTTTTATTATAAGCTTCACAATATAGCCTTTAAATTCATCCAATAGATCTTCGTTTAAAGGCGTACTTTCCTTAGAATATCTATCTTCCTTGAAAGGAACAATCTCACTATAAATTTCAGGAAGACTATATGTTAAACCACTTACCTCACTGTAAATTGCTCGAAGTAAATCACTATAATTTTCTATTTTATTCTCATCACTTATTATTACTTCTACCCTTTTATATATAACTGTTGCTATAGGGATGAATTCCATATGGATAATTTCTTTCTTGCATGCTGTAACTAAGAAAACCCCACCTACTCCCTGTTCTCCCATATCACGCCCTTGAGGAATCCCTGGGAAAGCTATAATAGGTTTCATAGTGCTTAAAATACTTAGTTTATGAATATGACCTAGAGCCCAATAATCTATATTAGGTACCAGCTTAAGTTCCTCCAAAGTGCAAGGAACATAATTTTTATTATCCCCCTCTAAAGCCGTATGTAGCATTGCAACATTAAAAACATCATTATCCACTAAATAGTTTTCATATATTTTTTCTCTTTCGGATCGATGCTTATAAGATTTCCCAATAATTTTTGCTATAACTTTCCCTTCTTTGTATACCTCAATACTCTCTGCTTTATCAGAACTTAATATATGAACATTTTGGGGCATAGCAAACAATTCCTGTGCATCATTTATAGCATCGTGATTACCGTAAATAGCATATACACTTATATCTTTTTCGTTTAGTCTTTCGCATTGATTAATAAAAAAACTATTTCCTCTTACGGATCTTAAATAGCTATCATAAACGTCTCCACAAAGTAATATAAAATCTACCTTATATGAAATAGCTTTATTACATATCCTTTCAAAGGCATCATAGACAGCGTCTTTACACAAGTCTTTAATTTCCTCCTGCGGGTTTCCATTTATATTAAGAAAGGAACCTAAATGCAAGTCTGCAGCATGAATAAATCGAAATGTTCCACTCATTACTTTACCACCACCTAATATAGATTTTACCATAAAAACCAAAAGTATATATTACTACCACTCCATTAAGATTTTATTATTTACTACAATATAAAAAAATTTTAAGCTATAATATATTTATACAGATTTTAAGGGGGTTATTAAAATGAGGTTTATAGATTTAAGAAGTGATACAGTAACACAGCCTACACAAAATATGAGACAAGCTATGTTCACAGCTGAAGTTGGGGATGATGTTTATGGCGATGATCCAACTGTAACCGAGCTAGAAGAGTACGCTGCTAAACTTGTTGGAAAAGAAGCTGCACTATTTGTACCAAGCGGTACAATGGGTAATCAACTAGCACTTTTTACTCATTGCACTAGGGGGAATGAGGTAATTCTTGGTGATGATTGCCATATAGTAATGCATGAAGTTGCTGGTGCATCAATAATTGCTGGGGTTCAGCTTAGGACTCTAATGAGCAATAAGGGCGAATTAGATCCTAAAGAAATTGAATCTAAAATCAGAAAAGAGGAAGAAGACATTCATTATCCTAGTACAGGCCTTATATGCGTAGAAAATGCCCATTCCTTCGGTACAGTAATACCTCTAAGTACAATGAAAAAAATTTATACCTTGGCAAAAAATCATGAAGTACCTGTTCACTTAGATGGAGCAAGGCTTTTTAACGCTTCTGCTTACTTAGATGTGGATGCACAAGAAATTACTAAGTATTGTGATTCTGTTATGTTTTGCCTATCAAAATCTCTTTGTGCACCGATAGGTTCTATGCTTGCGGGTAGTAAAAATTTTATTGATAAGGCAAGAAAGAAAAGAAAAGTTTTAGGTGGAGGTTTAAGGCAATCTGGTATTTTAGCTGCGGCAGGCCTTGTAGCACTTTGTGAAATGATTCCACAACTTAAAATAGATCACAAAAATGCTATAGTTTTAGGCGAAGAATTGTCAAAAATCCCTGGCATAGTAGTAAATAAAGAAGATATCCATATTAATATGGTATTCTTCGATATAAGGAGTACTGGATTTAGTAGCGATAACTTAGTAGAGAAATTCTACAATAGAGGAATAAAAATTAATGGAGAAGAAGATGGGTTAATGCGGTTTGTTACTCACAATTGGATTTCTGAAAAAGATGTTGAATTTGTTATAGCCTCTCTGAAAGAAATTCTTACTCTAGGCTAATTTTTATAATTTTTTTATTATGCCACATAGTATAATAAAAAAAAAAAAGCATACAATAATCTTAGTAGATGATTTATTATGGTTGAGTCTAGAGTGCTTGTAGGCTGGAAATGGCTTTAGAGTATTCGGCCAAAGGTGTATGCGAGATCTGCTAAGGTTTTGTATATGCCGGCGGGAAGATTATTATGGGTTCTTAACAGCTGTATATGTGCCTAACCGTATATATATGGTTCTCCCGGATGTGTAATATTCGAGCTAAGATGATATAGGTTGCCGCAGGTTTTATTAACTTATAACTAGGGGTTATTCTTAATCGAGAGATTGTTTTTGGCTCCCAAGGTGTTCTATATTGTCGAGCAAAGATGTATATATGTGCTGTAATGCTTGTATGTTGTTGAGAGATTACAAATGGGTGTGTAGGTATGTATATGGGTTGTAGCGAAGACTGTTCTAAGTTGTCAAATAGTCCCTAGGGTTAAAAGGCAAGTTATTAGGTACATGAAAATAAATAACAAATCAAATAGGCTAGCATATTGACTTGTTATTTGTTTAAATGTATTTATAAGACACTTGTCTTTTTTGTTTTTCAGTAAATTAAAAATCTAAAACCTTTTGAATATTATTTTTTTATCATTTCTTTATTTTCACTCATAGGTTTACTAACATCATAATGACCTTTGAAAGTGTCTACCTTTTTTCCGTCAACAAGAAATTGAACCTTTGTTATTCCTAATTCCTTATCTAAAACTAATGTGTTTATTATTGAAAACAAAGCCATTCCCTCACCTGCAGAGCCACCCTGCATTTCCTCACTTAAGTTACCTTTAAAATCAACATAAGCTATATGTTCTTTAATCTTCACATCTAGTACTTGTGCTTCAACAGGCAATGTTGCATACAATTTTCCTGCTCCTTCACTCTTTACACTAGGTCCTTTTACTAATTCCTCTACAATAGACTTAGCTGTAGACTTTGCTATATTTCTTTTCTCCCCTACTAAGTACATAGCTTGATCATCACTAAAATACAGTACCACTTCACTACTTTTAGGTTCTACTTTAGTATCTGCTTTAGTTTCTACTTTAGTAACTGCTTTTGGCTCCTCCTTTTTCACCTCAGATTTTCCACAAGCGGCCAATGTAAAGATTAATACACTACATAATATTATTGAAAGAATCTTCTTCATTTTTGTCACCTTCCTATTTATATAATTAGCAATTATTTCTAAATTATATCATAAATTATGATGTTATGTGACATTTTTTTCAAAAATTAGTTTCTCTAATTGTACATACCATTTAGAATAGGCATTTCCATATCCATCTCTATAAGTACCTTTTGAATCCTTCACCATAACTGTTGCTCTTTTATTTATTTTATAAATGAACCCATTATATTTTTTACCTGCATTCACAAAACTCACCTTTTGTCCTATTATTAAACCGTATTTTTGTGAACTTATCTCCTTTTGACTTGGCAATTGGTGATACACATCCGTATGAGCAAATAAGTTATTAACCATAGTTTTAAACCTAATTTTTTTGCAACTAGATTCTTTATAAATATGTAGTTCAATTAAATGGCATAATTCGTGTTCTAATACTATTTGGAATGCCTCTAAGGAATCTTTTGTATTTATACCAGAAACTATTTTGTCTCTGTCTACCTTATAATACTGAAAAAAGAATTTTATTCCCATCCTGATTTCATAACTTTCTTGTGTTTCGTGCAATAGTTTTATCTTTCTACTATACATAGTTTTTCCTGCAGCAGAAGTCATCCTTGTCGATAATGAAAAAATTAAGCTTCCTTTGAAGCTTTTACTAAAGTAATCATAAAAAAATTCTTCATCATACAAATAGAATAAAATTTTCAAATCCTCATTTGACATGCATTGTATATTTCCATTCTTCACATTAATAGATCTTACTATAAATTTCTTTCTTATGCTATTTCTTTTTTCAATTATTTCTGACCTGCCATACTCTAAATCTTTTATATTTCCATTTATCATTACCTTACTTCCTTATTCTTAGGTTGATTCAAAAAAACAAGTAGTCAGTATATCCTAACTACTTATTTATTTCCATGTGCCTAATACTTAAAACTCTAATGAATTTTAAACAGTTTTTAAAATAGCGGTGTCAATTATAAAATTAAGTGTATCTTTAGGCTCACTAGAACTTTCCCTTAACCTATTAATAAATTCTTCTTGCATTTCAATTACATCAACATTCTGCAATTCAAATTTTTCTTTGATTTCATTAATTTTCTTATCAATATTTTCTTTGTGAAAAGATAGTGCTATATTTTTTTTAATAGCCAATTTAAAAACTAACAATAAATTTAGGTATTCTTCTTTGTTTATTTCTAAATCGTTCTTTCCTAGTGCTCCATTTAAAAACTCTATAGATTTATTTAATTGATTAGTATACTTCTTAGTGTCTTCACTGCCTATGATAAATGCTAGTATAGCTTTTACAGTGTATTTTATATTTTTTTCTAATTTATCTTCCACATTAATGCCAAAAGCTCCACTGGCAAATTGGTTCGATGCCAAAACTCTTAATAATTCATTTCTTTGAAAATTAGCATATTTATCATTTCCTTCTTTTAGTTTTAATAAATCTTTATAATAAAATGCTGTTGATTCAGAGTCTTCATCTAAACCTTCACAGGAAATTCCTAGCTTTTTCGTGGTTTTAACAGGTAAAATCTCTCTTATCCTTATTCCTATTATTGGATCTTCCATCTCTTCATAAAGAATAAAGGAAGTTTCTTTGCAAATTATACCAACCTTTTTAGAAATTTCAACAATTTTATTGTTCATTGCCTCCCGAAGTTCCCCTCTTTCATACTTGACTCTATGTTGAAGCGATTCTATACGTTTTTTGTACCACATTTTTTCAATTAGATTTACATTTTCTTCTAGTTCAAGTTCATTAAGCATAATTGTTCTTTGAACTCTATTGTTACCAACTTTTCCTTTTACGGTTACAACTCCGCCCACTTCTCCTTTAATTTTAGCAAAAATTGAAAATGGTTCTTTATCATACATATATTCAATAGTTCTTGGGAATGTTGTTTCCACATTCATTTTACCCCAATCAATTTCAATGTCAGTAATTTGAGGATTTTTGATTCTATTAAATTGTCTAAGAACCTTATCTTCAATTCTCTCATCAGTGGAAATAACTTCTGCGGCACCATAACTAATACGAGCTAACTTGTTTATGAAATAGCTGTTTACTGAAGTATCTATTCCAAAAGGAAATATTCGGCTTTCTTTAATATTCTCTTCCACAAAATTTAATATTTCTTTTTCATTTTCAACCACATCATCTGTAAATAAGAATATTATATTTTCCTCTTTTTCACTTTTCCCAAGTAGTGCATACTTTATTGCATCAAAAATTACTGCATCTTTTTCTGCTATAAGTTCTTCAATCCACTTGCTAGCATTACTTAAATTTTCTTCGTTAAAATCAACTTTGGTCTCTTTAGAGAAGTAATTAAGCTTATCTCCAAAAGCTGCAATATTAAAGGTATCTCCTAGTTTTAAATTTCTTAAACATAGTTGAAGTGCATTTTTACCCTCTATTAACTTATCTTCATCCATTGATATATCTAGCAGTAATATATAATTTTCTCCAGTTGATTTTTGTTCTATTTCAATGTCCGGTATAAATCTTAAATATAAAATCCCCTTATCGTCTCTCGGATAATCATATATCATTCCTGTAGTTTCTACTTTTTCTTGCTCTTCTAGTATGATTTCTAAATCTTTATCCATTTTTTGATTTTTTCCATCTAACGTTACTTTATATAAATTATTCTCTTCATATTCAACCTTGAGTTTATGGGAAGAACATTTAAATTTTAATTTTGTTAAAGATTCAACTAATAGGCTTAAAGTGAACTTATAATTTTTATTACTGTCACCATCTTCATGAAGCAGTAATGTATTATTAGTAGAAAGATTTATTGGAGTTATTATAGTTGGAATAATTAATTTTAAGTTTCTATTTTCATAACTAAGTTCTTCCATATAAGACACTTTAATTTTTACAACTTCATTAGGGATTATCTTGCCAATAAATATTCTAACTATATTATCTTTAAATTCTTCCAGCATAAAAGTGTTATTACCTTTTCCCTTAACATTCTCATATAGCTTATTTGCTTCTTCCTTATCTTGTATTAATCCCTTTATAGTCCTCCCACCAAGCACTGCTTCAAAACCTGATATAACGGCTCCATCTGGAATTGGGAAAGTATAAATTGCTTCTACATTATTGCTTCCTTTATTCTCATATACATGGTCAATAGTATATTCAGCAAATTCACCACATAAATTTCCCCTTATATTAACCTCTTTTAAAATTATATTATTTTTCAATTCTTTTTTATGTTTATTTTTATTAATAGACATTGTATCCCTCCTGATTTTAATACCAAAATCTTTACAGAATTTTTAAAATATTATATATATATATTATCATTAATATCAAAATTAGTCTTTGACTTTTGCAACAATTTTATTATTAAAGACATTTCAGAAGAAAGTTATACTAGTTCTATAAATTTTCGTCTTTTCCCCCAAAAACATCACCTGTTATGCTATAATACTGGCTTGTTATTTGTTTTTATGTGCATTATAATAAATAAGTATGTCCTATAGAACATACTATTAACTTAAGTTATATTGAAAGGGGCGATTCTCTAATGAAAAATTGTATAGTAGCGCAATCAGGAGGTCCAACTTCCGTAATAAATGCTAGTGCTATAGGAGTACTAGACGCAAATATAAGTTCTCACTATTATGATAATGTTTATGCTGGTATATATGGAATACAAGGTATTTTAGACAAACACATTGTAAACCTATCCACCATTGACTATGATGAGGTTAAAGGATTAAAATATACACCTTCCTCTGGTCTTGGTTCTTGCAGATATAAATTAAAACCATTTGAAAAAAGCACTGAGGAGTACATAAAACTCTTTGAAATATTAGAAGAATATGAAATTAAAACCTTCTTCTATATCGGGGGTAATGATTCACAAGATACTGTTCATAAATTTAGTGTTTACGCAAATGAGCATAATAAGGATGTAAAATTTATTGGCATTCCTAAAACTATAGATAACGACCTACCAATTATGGATCATACCCCGGGCTTTGGAAGTGCAGCTAAACTAATCGCTACTCAAGTTCTTGAAAACTTCCTAGATGCCAGTGTATATCCTGCAAAAGGGGTCTTCATACTTGAAACTATGGGCCGTGATACTGGGTGGCTCGCTGCCAGTGCTTGCCTTGCAACTATTAACGGCAAACCTGCTGCAGATTTTATATATCTACCAGAAGTAGCTTTTGATGTAGAGAAATTTTTGAAAGATGTAAGTAAAAAACTTACTGAAAAAAATCATGTTTTCGTAGTAGTATCTGAGGGCATCAGAACTAAAGAAGGTAAATTCTTAGGTGAAATGGGAGCAACATGCCTCGATAAATTTGGTCATGCCCAATTAGGTGGTGTTTGTGCCTATCTTAAGAATTTAATTTTAACTACGAGTACCGCTGAAAAAGTTAGAGTTTTAGAGCTTTCTACAATTCAACGTTGTTCAATGCACTGTGCATCTCAAACAGATATTGATGAAGCATATGAAGTAGGGAAAGCCGCTGCTATTTATTCTATAGATGGAATCAGCGGAAATATGATAGGTATAAGAAGACTTTCAAACACTCCTTACACCTCTGCAACTTTTGCACTGGATACTGTACATGTTGCAAATAACATTAAATACTTCCCTAAGGAATGGATAAATGCAGAAGGTAATAATGTTACGCGCGATGCTTACGAATACACCTTACCATTAATAATGGGTGAACCAAAAATATCAATAGAAAATGGTCTTCCTAAATACACATTTTTAGAAGAATCCTTTAAATTTTAAAACAAAACCGTAACAAGGTTAGTTTAATATTTCCTAAAGGTAATAATAAAGGTATACATTTCTGCTATTGCAGAAATATATACCTTTTTAGCTTTTAACTATCTTATGATAACGGGTTCTCGTTACCATATTTAAAATAAATTAATGAATTTAAAAATCTCTGGTATTTATTAATTTCAGAACTAACTTCACGTCCTCTAAATATTACTATTGAAATAACTTCCCATAAAAATACCCAGCCACCTATGTTAAATCCTTGTTGCAAGGTTTCTAAGATTATGTTTTCACCAACTATTGTACCTAAAAAAATAGACATTGCTAGTAAACTAAATGATGAAACTAAATATTTGAATAATCTACTATAATTCCCCTTTAAAACCCTAATTTCTTGATGCAAATAAAAGGAATAGTAAGTTTTAATACCTGCAATTAACAATTCTTCTCTGGTTACATCTTTTTCCTCTTTAGGTAAGTAGAAGCATATATCTACTCCATGTTTAGCCGGAATATCTTCAAAACAGTTTTCAAGAAAAAGTGCTAAATCCGGATCCATGTCTCTTTTTCTAAAAGGAGCGCGATCCCATTCATTAAATATGTCAGTGTATTTATCTATAGCTACCTGTATAACATAATTTCCTGTACTAGTATTTTTCTCGTAAATTTTTTGAAGATAATCACTTTTCTTAGCTTTCACGGGTTTTTCCTTTCCTCTATTATTCATGTTCTGCAAAATGTTTTGCATATTATCAACCTTTCATAACCAATTCAGTCATGACTTATTATACAACTTTTAGTCGCAAGAGCCAAAGGTCGCCATTCTAGGTGGCTTAGCGATTACTTAAACTATTCGAGTAATCCTCTAGTTTTCATTAAAGTCCTTATGTTTAGACTGTCATTTGCAAATATTTGAAATTTTATAGTTAATTATAAAATTAAATTCATGTACCAGTTTAAAATTTTATCGCCCCAAATTACCATTAAAAAAGTAGCCATTATAATAGATGGACCAAAAGGCATTTCTGATCTACCATTCTTCTTCTTAAACCTCAATAAATAAACACCAATGATTCCACCAATTATAAAAGAAAAGAACATCATCACAATGGTTAGTTTAAAACCTAAAAACAAACCGCAAAGCCCGCAAATCTCTGCATCTCCCCAACCCATACCCTCTGCCTTAAGAATAAGCTTTGACAACAATATAATAAATGTAATTGTGCCTGCGCCTAATAGCCCCCCATAAATGTAGGTAACTATTGGTTGTCCCATGTAGATATTCACTCCTAGTAAAACAATACCCATAGCAATAGCCATCCATATGGTAGTGGTATATACTTCCATAGTATCATAATCTATCATAGCTATAACTATTAAAAAAGGTATAAGTATTAAATACCTTGCTAGATAAACACTGCATCCATATTGATAATAAGTTAATAAAAAAAGTATAGCTGTTGTAATTTCTACCAGCGCATATCTACTAGATATCCTCTCGCCGCAATTTCTGCATTTGCCCCTTAAAAAAATCCAACTGATTACTGGTATAAGATCATGAGACTTAATATCACTGCCACAGGATGTGCAGTGAGATGATGGATATGCTATGCTTTCTCCTCTTGGGATTCTATATATACATACATTTAAAAAACTACCTATTAATAGTCCTAATATAAAAATAGTTATTGCAAAAATACTTTCCATATGTAGGTCCCCCTTGAATTTACTTTTATATTTAAACACAATGAAGCATTTATATTAGTCCATTTTAATATAAGTTTTTAACTCTATTGTATTTATTTACATTATCACTTTAACATATATAAGCAAATAAATACAGGTTAAATCATCTCCTGCACAGCTGCACATCTTCGAAGAAGATGAATTAACGACTTCAGAAGGAGATTTATACTCCCAATGGAGTTTTCTCTTTGTTATAGTATGGAGCTCCCACTTATTTAAGTGGGAGACTTTCCTTATGAAATGTCGTTAAATAATTTAATGTCCAAAGTAATAAAAACTTTGGACAAATAAATAGGACTACAAATATGCTTATTATTTTGTAGGTGGATAGACTCCAACCTGTTTAGGATACAACTTAATGCCACTAACTGTAACAAAAACATTGTCATTAGCATCTATTTCAACAAAAAACTTTCCATCAGTAACTGCCTTAACCTCAGGCTCTGATTGAAGATAATCCTTTATTTCAGAATTTAAAGCATGTGCACCACCATAAGTTGATTTATCTATTCCACCATTAGCAATAAGAGTATTTGTAGCATCACCGATAACCCTTGCACTAGCAATATCCGCTTTCACCTTAGCATCCTTTAGTATCCCACCAAACTTAGGCACAGCAATTGCCGCTAATATTCCAATAATTGAAATTACAATTATAAGCTCAATTAGGGTAAATCCTTTTTTCTTAACATTTTTCATCATTCTTTATTTCCCCTTCCATTTTACTTTAATTTCTTTTGAGAGCTAACAACTTTTAAATGAGTTAATTTTCACATGTGAGACCTGCTTTATGGAGTTTTTGTATTTGTTCCATAAATAAGCAGCCAATCTATATAAAACTATAAACTGACCACTATGGTTATATCCACAATGTTATCCTTATTTAACATTTGTATACTGCTTTTAATTTTAATGTTACTTATATACATCAGCTTTTGCTCAAATTAGTTAATCATCTCCTGGGTCGCTCCAAAAAAATAGAATAGCCATGAACTGCTATTGCAACCCATGACTTTCCTACACTACATCAAATCCGTATTTTCTATCAACTATCTTACTATTAGAGTCATACTTTATAAGCTTATAAGACATGTATAAGTCCCCTGAAGCACCCAATAAGTTAAGTAGGAATATTATACCTCCTAGCCAACTAGGCAGCACTAAGCTTATAATAGACATTATTGTTAAAGGTGCCATAAGAATAATCAGAAATTTAGTACGATCTATAGGCAGCTCAGATATCTCCTGCGTATATGCATAAATGCCTTTGAATCCATACTTAACTTTACCACCAAATGATTTATATGCAAATCCATGGATACTCTCATGAATAATTGATATAGGGATCATTAAAAGTAGTACATACATGCAAAAATTAATTACTAAGTATTTAGTTGGGTAGAAAATATAAGGCTTTAGAAAGAAATTATCTAGTATATTATCTACGGTATTTCCCAGGGTCTTTACAATTATAAAAGCTATTATCGTACATATTACATGTGTTTTCCACGTAATTTTAAAAGACATGTTCATCACCTCTTTTAAAAGTATTGACATGTCTTTAGGTTATTAAACTTATTTTTACATGCTTTTATATTATTTCAAATTAACTTATATACAAATCACATCTGAAAAAAGTTCTACCATTTTAGCAGTTTTCCACTTGCTTTAACGTATTGGTAAATAATTGGTATTCAGTTAATTATCCCACTTGTCTACTATCCAGTTACCTGAACCAGAACTGGACTGTCCACCCTTTAAAACTGCCAAAGGAGTATTTTCAATTTCTTGCGTTAAATAATTTATAGATATATTACTTTGTATGCTAACTGATTTAGTTACACAACTTCCTTGAAACATATATTTTGCTGGAGCTCCCCCACTAGCTGAAAAACTACCATTTGGTATGTATATATAAGCATCAAGTTCACAATTACTTATGGCAACTTTTTGATTCCCATCACCAATTATATACACTTGTGAAGGAACACTATGCTTTTTCATACCAATGAACTGATTTGAACCTACTGTAAAAGATGCTGAATTACCCTTTAAATATATATATAAATTATGTGATCCTGTTACTTCAAAATCAAGCCCATTTTTAGAATCAAAGTTAAAATTATCGACCAGCAAACTTACGTCATCACTGGATGTATCAATAGTAATAGTAGACCCATAATTTACTGTATTAAATAAACTTGAAGACAAACTACCACTGCTATTTATTGTATTATTATTTAATACTACAGTATTATACAGTTGTGAGTTTTCAGTAATTGTTGGCACCGCTATGTCTGGTAATATAGGACTTTCATAGCTGCTTAAATTTACTGGAGTATAAGTTGTGGTTTTTACTGCACCTAAAGGAACATAGTTAGCTAATGTGGTTCCTCCATTATTGGAGGTAGCCGTGCCTTGATAATACAATTTACCACCAATTTTATTAGCACCACCATCAAATGTTGCGTTTCTACCTATAGTAGCATTGTTTTGTATATTACCCTGAGGCATTATTAAATTACCATCACTTTGAACATTCCCATTAATTTTTGTACCCCCGCCGAAGTATAAATTACCTTTAACTAAAGCATCACCATTTATTATCCCACCACCATCAAGGTTAATATTCCCAAAACTTACAATCCCATTTGTAGATGAACTACCTCCAGCCAATGTTATATTTCCTGTAGAGATAAGTTTACCTTTTATTGAACTTCCACTTGACATATAAAAATCTCCATTCACATAAACAGGACCATCTGCTGATCCACAATTAAAATTACCATTTGAAACTTCACCATCAATAAAAAACAGATTATCTGTAGGTATTATTCCTTCAGGTGTTACAGTGGCTTTAGAAATCGAAACCCTTATAGTCCTTGAAGCTTTGCCATTTGAGGCAGTAGATTCAATAGTATGTTTACCTGGAACTGATTTATAACCATTAATTAAAGTATCATATTCTTGATCTTTATGAAATTTCACATCGCAAGTTATGGAACTATCCTCAGATTTCAACCCCATAATATCTTTTAAATCGCTTGCATTAGTTGCTTTTTTAACTTGAACTAAAGCAACTTCCACGCCAGATTCAGTCATCATATTTAATTTATTAATATTGTCGCTTGCCACTTCCATCTTATAATTACTTACACTCATTGTAAATAGAGAAGTACCAAGTACCATTAATAAAAGCACCACTACCAGTGTTAATATAAGTACTGAACCTTTTTTCTTTCTCATTCTATAACCTCCTATTTCTTAAAGAAATGCTAGTAGTGAATGTTTTAAAAGAACTTCCATTTGCTATTTCTACATTAATTGCATAAACAGTGTCTGATTTAGTAACTGTGACATTTTCTACATTTGAAGCAATTAGATAATAAGTCGTACTGTTTACATATTTATATAATTTGTTATTATTTATAACATATTGACAAGCGGGTGTGTCTATCTGCACTATTGGTTTAATATTTCCTGTAAGTCCTGGAATAGATATTGAATCCGTATTAGTTGTTACTTCTGAAGCAAGTCTTATGCTTTCACTTATGCTAGTAAGGCACAACCTACCTGAATTTTGAGCATCATTAGTATCCATTTCAGTTTTGTATATTTTATTTTGAATACTTAAAGTCTGAAATATAATTGAAAACACAATTCCCATGATTGCTATTCCTGTAATTAATTCTACTAAAGTAAAACCTTTCTTTTTAATGTTTTTCTTCATAAGACTACCTACTTTCATAAATATCTCTTACAGACTGGCCTTTAGACCCTTTACTTAGTTCCCATACCCTCACATAAATATGATAAGGGGTTCCTCCCTCAACCTTTATTTTATTAATTTTTATAAGTGTGCCAAATTGATAACCTACGAATACTGGATAAGAAGACGAATTAACATTTCCAGTAATTGATGAAGTACCACTAACATAATTTTTAAACCATAAATTAAAATTACTCATATCCTTATTAAAATATACGAATGTGGAAACCCCTACAGTCATATCACCTTTATACAAATCATTAATCTTAGAATATCCTACTGTCCTAAAGTTTTCTATTATAGCTTGTGCATATCCTGCTGTGCTTTGCTTTACATCATTCGTATGTCTTGTATTCAAAGATGCAAAAAACACCATAGAAATAGTTACCATGGCAATAGAAAATATAGCTAAAGAAACAATTAATTCTGTCAAAGTAAAACCTTTCTTCATCCCACATCACCCTTTTAAATAAAATACTATAGAACTATCTATTATCATTTAAACAAATCAGTTTTTCAAACATTGTCATCCTTAAAATCATAGCTTGGTTATTCTTAGTAGTGCCTTCAGTAAAATAGTAGTTCAAAGCAATAATTAATTGTAGCTCCCTGTGTTGAAGACATACTTATAACAACTATCCCAACCAATCCACTATCCCCTTCTATGTTGCTAATAAAACTTAAATCAGATGAATAATTACCCCAGTTACCGGTACAAACATTAATTTCTGATTAGTGCTAGCGATATTTCTACTTACTTATCAACATAGTAAATGTAATTTCTAATAACCGAAATATCACCTTTTTCTTTTAGTATTTTCACTCTAGGTTTATTTTTATCATCATCTAAAATATTCACAGCAACACTTTTATCAGTATCATTTGTAATTTTAATATTTGCTCCTGATAAATCTGAGGCTAAGCCTCTTTTTTGCGAAAAAATGTCTAGGATTATATTTTTTCCATTAGGTATAAATTCACTATCATTGCTAAAATCTTTAGGATATGTTCCTAAGCTTGTTTTATATTTATAAAAATACTTAGTACCAATTTTGTTAAAATAAAACTCTACTAGCTCTACTCCTGCATTGTCTGCATAAATATATGATTGCTTTGATTCGTCTTTTCCCTTTTCAATTGTTACAGTGTGCAAATCAGCTGCTTTAGGTTTTGCATTCAAAATAAAGTCACTTTTAATTTCATCTTTTGCTACCGTGTTTTCTTCATTCTTTGTTGTTACCTCATTATTAACTTGTAACGAAACCGGGCTCCCAAAAAAAGGATTTTCATTACCGCTAGGCTCTTTATAATCCCACTTAAAATCGTCATTATTATTAAGCTTAGGAACACCATAAAACTCTAATATAATATCTCCTGATACCTCACTGCCCTCAGCTCCAGTTAGATTTATATTACTTATAATTATCTTTTTATCGTAACCTTCTACTTTCTCTATAAAACTTATAAGTTCATCATAAACACCCTTAAAGTTAATTGTAACTTCCATTTTAGATGCATCATTAATCTTTGAAGCATTAGTGTTTGTTTTTTCACTAGTAGCATCTTTTTTAACAGTACCATTAAAGTCGTTTACTAACTTGTCCAATTCATTGGTAACATTTTTGCTTTTATCTTCATTATTTACAGTTTTGCTCGCATCTACAGCGGTGTTTTCACTGCTTACTTCTGAAAACCCAAATACATCTGCTTGAAGATTACTGTCCTTAATCATTTTGTCTAATACCACTATGATTTCTTCCTGCTCTATTGATGGAAACATCATATCTGTTTCATTAGATATTTTAGCATTTAAAACTTTATACTGTTCTGTTCTTTTGTTTTTTGATGCAATCTTTACTTTACTCTGCTCCCATTTTTGTGAATACATATCTCTACTGTTTTTTAATTCATTTATCTTTTGAATTTGTTTTATGTAAATAAATTTGTAAAACCCACAGCATAATAACACCATTAATAAAATTCCTAGTAATACTTGTTCCCTTTTAGTTACCTTCATAATTATCAACGTCCTTTAAAGTACAATTCACACTAAAAGTAAAGTTTTTATTTTCTGTAGATGGTGAATCTATACTAACAATATGAACTTCTTTTACAATATCTAAATTTCTTAAAGCGCGCTCAAATACTGCTACTGTTTCTCTATCTTTTCCTTCAGCTCCAAGTTGCACTCCATTAGCATCTAGCGTCATCACTTTAAAATTCACACCTTCAGGAACGCAGGAATTTATTTCTTCTATTACTTTACTACCTATCAACTCTTTATTATTTATATCATCACCAATATTGGATACTATACCATGGTACTTATTCATTATAGCTAATTTTTTTTCTTCTTTTTCTATTTCTTTTAACTTAACTATATTTTCTTTTGAATTTAAATTTTGCTGTATATCCTTTATTTCTGAATTTAACTTACTTATGTTAAAATAATTAAATGCATACGTAAAAATAATCAATAAGACTAACCCTGTAGATAATATAGACGCATAAAAGTATTCTTTTTTAAAATCTTTTCTACCTCCTGTATACAGATCAAAAAAGTTAAAATCATTCATAAGTTTCACCTACCCCAATCTTATTATTGCTCCTATAGCGTTTAAGTATTTGCATAATTCCACATCTATTTTAGATGAGTGTACGTTAGCTTCATTTATTTTAGAACAGTTTACATTACTTAAACTCTGTATTTTACTAACAGGTAAGTTCATTGTGTTTTCTATAAACTTTTCTATACCTTCAAGACTTGAACTTCCTCCATAAATATATATTTTGTCTATTCTATTTCCTTGTTCTTTATTTTTATAATAATTAATCAATTTTTCTATTTCGTTAATCCAATTTCCTACTCGTGCTTTTGCAATATCGTTTACCATTGAACTCTGCATATCACTTAAAGATTCACTTTCTAAATTACACTCTTCAAGCTTTTTATTCTCTGCTTCTTCTTCTGAAATAGATAATTTCTTAGCAATATCGATATCTATATGAGCACCACCATAATTAATAATTCTAGTTAACTGCACATTTCCATCTGCAATAATATTTACATTTGTAAAATCACATCCTAAATCTATGACTACAACAGTATCTTCTAAACTGTAATTTCCATCGTTAACTTTTATATCCTCAATAAATAACTTATTAATACTATTTGAACTAATATCTAATGCTACTGCATTACCATTTAATTCCTTTACTAAATTATAATATCCCTCTATCATAGTTTTAGGATATACTACTACTGTAATTTTTGCCTGCTTTACATTTTCTTCTTCAAACTCTTCTAATATTTTATATTGCATTATATAATCATCAAACTTAATTGGTAAATATCTTTCCATCTGAAACTTAATTATAGAATCCATATCTTCCTTTTTTGCTACTGGAATTTCAATGTCTCTAGTTATAACTGATGTGCTTTTTGTCGTTATAATAATATTTTTACATTTTATATTTTCAGCTTGTAAAACATCTAAAATTTCACTACTAAATTTAGTTATCTCTAAAATATTTCCATCATTATAACACCCTACTGGAGTAATCATAGTAATTGCTTTTTCTATGATTACATTTTTTCTATATTGCGTTCCTAGAACTATTTTTGTGTTTTTCGAGCCTATATCTAATGATAATATTTTTGAGTTAAACATAGGTGGTCACCTCTTTTTAGTTTATTTATTTGAAATGTTTAATATAGACTTCCAGTTATCGTTACGTACCCTGTGGGGGGGTAACAATAACTGGAAGTTTTTGATTAATACTTTCGACATTTTTTATTATTTTTCTAAAGTTAACTTGTTATGGTAATTATCTCCCATCATCAACAGTTGGTGCCGATCCTGCTTCTCTCTTTGCAGTATAAGTTTTTCCATTTATTTTTTCTACTAGGGTGAAAGTACCATCAGCACCATATAATAATGTTTTATCACCGGAAGTCTTAGTAGGACTAATACCCGCCATTTTCAAAACAGGATTTGTACCAATATTAGTATCGTCAATATCGATTGCAGTTGTAACTGCTGTAATTTTACCAGTTGGAGATTCAGTTAATAATGACTCAATAGCTGTGGTAATTTGGTGTGAATCAGTAACCACTTGAGTTCTTCTTGCTTTATCTTGAAAACCAGATAATTTAGGAACTGAAATCATTGCCAATATCCCTATAATCGCAATAACTACAATAAGTTCGATTAAAGTAAACCCCTTTTTCTTCTTTTTCTTCATTAAGTCCATTTTCGTTAAATTCATTTCCATTAATAATTCCCCCTTATAAGCTAATTAAAAAAATATATAATAATGATAAAACTACAAAATATTCATGTTACTAATATTTATAATTTTCATGCACATATTTTGTAGTTTTATCATATTAATCAAATTATTACTGAACAGTCTTTGTCATATCAAATATCGGTAGCATCATTGCAATAACTATAAATCCTATAACAACTCCCATTACTATTATCATAAGTGGCTCTATCATTGTAGTCATTTTTTTTAGTGATGTTTCTAATTCTTCATCATAAAAATTTGCAGTCTTGTCCAATATATCGTCTAATGAACCTGACTCTTCACCTATTTTTATCATGGAGTGAAGCATTATTGGAAATATTGATTCTTTCCCTAATGCTTCACCTAAAGACACACCTTTTAGTACTTTTTCTTTAACTTTTTCTAATCTTTTTTCTGCTACTTTATTACCAACTACCTTTTGCACTACTTCTAGGGATTGTACCAAAGGTACACCGCTAGCAAGTACTGTAGATAAAGTTCTAGTAAATCTAGATACTATTACTTTTTCTGTAGTATCTTTAATTATTGGCAATTTTAACTTTAATCCATCTAGTGCTAATCTGCCTGCTGGAGTTTTAGCATAATACTTCACGCCATAAACTGCTCCACCTATAACTGCAATTAAAATGTACCATCTAGTTTGTATAAATTTGCTTAACCCCATAACTATCCTGGTGGGTGCTGGTAGTGCTACCCCTGATCCCTCAAACATTCCTATAAAGGTAGGCATTATAAACGTTAAAAGGAAAACTACTATTACCACTGATAGCCCCGATAGTAACATTGGATAAACCATAGCACTTTTAAGTTGGTTATTTATTTTATTTTCTTTTTCAAAATGGGATGCCATTCTACTCATTATTACATCTAGATTACCACTAACTTCCCCTGTGTTAATCATATTTATAAGTAAATCTGGAAACACATCTTTATGCTTTCCAAGTGAGTCTGAAAGAGATACCCCCTTCTGCAAATCACCATGTACTTCATTTAAACTTTTCTTCAATTTTTTATTTACAGTTTGCTCTTTTAAAACATATAGTGCGTTAGAAATATTATCACCTGCGTTTATCATGGTGTAAAACTGTCTACAAAAAATGTATAAGTCCTTTGTCTTAACTTTTGCAAATGATTCAAATAAATCCTTCTGCTCACGTTCTAATGATTCCTTAATTTCTATAGGATAGTAATTATTATCTTCTATCATGGCTAACACTTCATTTTTACTATTAGCTTTAAATGTTCCTTCTATTTTTTGACCTTGATGATTCATAACTTTATACTTAAAATTGGGCACTTACTCACCCCCCTTATTCTTTCAAAAACGTTATCTTAATCATTTCCTCTACCGTTGTCATTCCTTTTAACACTAAATCAGTACATGATGTTTTTAGCGTTTTCATCCCATTTTCTATGCTTATATCTCTTATTTCATCTACACCAGCGTTACGCATGATGTATTCTCTGTGTTTACGGGTTACTTCCATTATTTCGTATACACCTATTCTTCCTGTGTATCCACTGTTGTTACAGTGTCCACAACCTTTGCCTTTATGAAGCAATAATTCTTCCGCTTTATGAATACTTAGGATCTTTTTTTCAAAATCAGTTGCTGTATGAATTTCACTACACATTGGGCATATTTTTTTTACAAGCCTTTGAGATATAATTCCCACTACAGCACTCGCTACTAGGTATGGTTGTATATCCATATCTATAAGTCTTACAATAGCTGAAGGTGCATCATTAGTATGGATTGTACTTAGCACTATATGACCTGTTATAGATGCTCTGGTAGCGATTTCTGCTGTTTCATTGTCCCTTATTTCACCTATCATAACAACATCAGGGTCTTGTCTTAAAATTGACCTTAATCCCGATGCAAAAGTTAGTCCTGCTTTTGCATTTACGTTTACTTGATTTATTCCATCCACTACGTACTCTACAGGGTCTTCTACTGTTATAATGTTCCTACTGTTATCATTAAGTTCACTTAATAGGGTATATAGTGTAGTGGATTTCCCACTACCTGTAGGGCCCGTAACCAAAATTATTCCATATGGATTTTTAAGTATTCTTTCTATTTTTTCTAAATCATCTTCGTTCATACCTAGTTTTTCTTTACCTACTAAGAAATTTTCTCTATCTAGTATCCGGATAACAATTTTCTCACCGTTAATTGTTGGCAAAGTTGATACTCGTAAATCTACCTTCCTGTTATCTACAACTGTTAAAATTCTACCGTCCTGTGGAATTCTCTTCTCTGCAATATTTAATTCCGCAAGTATTTTTATACGGGTTATAAAAGCATTAAATATATCTTTATTGTATTTAGATATTTCATTTAAAGTGCCATCTATTCTGTATCTTATTTTTATATAATTTTCAAAAGGTTCTATATGAATATCACTAGCTTTTAACTTTATTGCATCACTTATGATAGACTCAACAAGTCTCACCGCTGGTGCACTTTTTATATCATCTAATTGTGCTTTGTTTTCTTCCTTATTTTCATTTGTTCCCTGAGCTTTTGATAAATCCTCAGCAGCTTTTTTTGCATTTTGACTAGCATAATATTTATCAATTGTATTTTTAATATCCTTTGTTGATGCAATATATATTTTAGCATCTAAACCTGTAGATATCTTAACATCATCTATTGCAAATATATTTAAAGGATCACACATGGCAACCTTTAGTTTATTTTCTTCTATACCAAAAGCAACTAAGCTATATTTTTTCGAGATAATTTCTGGTATCAATTGAACAACTTTTTGCTCAATATCTTCCATATCTAGATATACTCTTTTTACATCTAATTGTTGCTCTAAAACTTCTAAAATATCTTCTTCGTTTAAAGTACCATCTTCAATAAGAAGTTCTCCTATCCTTTTCCCAGTGCCTTGCTGTTTTGTGAGCACATTCGTAAGCTGTTTTGGAGCTATCTTTCTAGCTTCAACTAATAAATCTCCCAATCTTTTTTTTGATATATTCTTCATTTGCTATGCCCCTTTATTAACTTTACTATATTATGACTGGATATGTATTTCAAAAAATTTATATTCTACTCTTTTTTCTCCTCATACTTTATAATATGTACTTGCGCATGAAATATTTACAAATTTCATATCAATTTAAATTCAATCACGAAATAATTTACACAATATCCACCATTAACGAGCCCCTTATTTTTTTGTAATTTTTTGTAAATATTATGTTAATATTATATATCATTCATTATGGCAATTCAACTACATTATCCCAATTATTACGTTTTTATGAAATAGCTAATCATCCCTTTCCATAAATGATTACCCTATCTGATTTTTTTTAATTTAATAATATATACAATTAAATATATTACTTGTTATTTCCCTTTAATATAGGTATAAATCCTTTAACATCGTTCTAAATTCGTAGTTTTTTCTTTTCATAAATGTATATTATTGATTTCCATGTTCATAATTTAGACACAATTTCAAAAAAAATCTTACAATAATATTAATTATTATTGTAAGATTTTTATTTCCGCCATTATTCGACAATAAGGTTTGTAAATGCATGTTTATTATAGTCAATTAATCCTCTAGTAGTAATTTTAACTTCTGGTATTACTGGAAGCGCCATAAAAGATAAGGTTATAAAAGGGTCATATTCCTCTCGTACTCCAAAACCTCTGGCAATTCTACTAAGCCTATTTAGGTGCTCTGACACCATATATGGAGACTCAAAGGTCATTAGCCCCGCAATTGGCAAGCTTAACTGTGCAATAACTTTTTCCTCAGACACCATAGCTATACCTCCGCCAATGGAAACAAGCGTATTAACTGCCACCTCCATATCCTTATCATTATCTCCAACGACTATAAGGTTGTGAGAATCATGAGCTATAGTTTGTGCTATGGAGCAATGCTTTAATCCTAATCCTTCTATAAATCCAACAAAATGCTTACCTGTATTATGATGTCTTTCAATTACTGCTATTTTTAATACATCTCTTTCTACCACTCTCTTTATATAACCAAGTTCGCTTTCTGTTTTTCTCTGCACCAATTTAGTTTGCAAGGAATTCGGAATTAATTTTATCACATTTACAACTTTAGCATTACTTTCGACTTTGAAAATTTCACTATCTATGAAATCCATATGCATGGATGATTTTATTTTTAAGTCTACATGTTTCGTGCCTGGTAATTCTTTATATGCTTTACCATTTTTTATAACTTTTATTATATTTACGCTCTTTAAGTCTTCAAATAGCACCAAATCTGCTTTATATCCTGGTGCTATAGCTCCTCTATCCAATAAACCATAACATTTAGCTGCATTAAATGATGCCATTATAAACGCATTTATAGGATTAATCCCCTGTTTTATAGAAATTCTAATACAGTTATCTATGGAGCCACTCTCTAGTAAATCGTCTATATGTCTATCATCCGTGCAAAATAAAAATCTTCCGAAATTATTTTTGGTAACCGCGGGAAGTATGTCCTTTAAATTTCTTGCAGCGTATCCTTCTCTGAGCATTACGTACATTCCCCTACTAACTTTGAGTAATGCTTCTTTGGCATTTTCGCTTTCATGATCTGTTCTTACACCGCAGCTTAAGTAAGCATTTAACTCACTAGGCGATATATTAGGACAGTGACCATCTATATGTTTGTGCTTTGCTATATCTATTTTTTTTAATATATTCTCATCCTTATTTGCAACTGCGGCCACATCCATTACTTCACCGAGACCTAAAACTTGATTATTATTGATTAATTTTTCGAAATCATTAGCATTAAGAATGCATCCACTGTCCTCAAAGTTTGTTGCCGGAACACAAGATGGTAGCATGAAAAAAATATCTATAGGTGCTTTTTTACTATTATTTATCATAAAATGAATACCATTCATTCCTTCTACATTAGCTATTTCATGTGGATCCGCTATTATCGTAGTTACACCTTTTTTAATTACCACCTCCGCAAACTGCTTGGGCATAATCATGGAGGATTCTATGTGTACATGCGAATCAATGAATCCCGGCGAAACATATAAATCTGAGCAATCAATTTCAGTGATTCCATCGTATTCACCAATTCCTATAATAATATCGCCTACTATAGCGATATCCCCTCTATCTATATTTTCAGTAAACACATTAATAAAATTCGCATTCTTTAGGACTAAATCTGCTTTAATCCTTCCCATAGCTGCATCAATGTTTTTCCGAGTCTGCTCCATATGCTTCCCTCCTTTAATAATTTTAAAACACCCTTATATTAAATTATTATGGAAATGGTTACAGTATTCCTCATTACTAAGTTAATTTTAAATTTTTTAACAAATAAAAAAAACACAGCTATTGCTGTGCTATGTCTTCCTTAGTTTTTAACTGTATTTTATTATACCAATCCACATATATATAAAATAAACTAACAACATCTTGTTGATTATATAATAATATTTTTTCTTTTTTCTCTTTAGGCATTCTATTTATATAGTCAGCATCTTTTACTATTTTACCAAAGGTTTTAGCTAAATTAGAACCACTAATTACTTCGCTTTCGCGATCAATCTCAAATATCTTTTCTAGAGCTTTAAGCCCAATGCATGTCCCTTCAGCTTTTTCATAACATTTTTGCAAATCTATTTCTCCAAAATACCCTTCTAGTATAAAATCTATTTTATGAGCTTTTAACAAATAGTTTATAACTGTAAAATCATTATTCCCTGAAAACGTAACGATGTATTTTTTATTATACTTCATTTTCATTTCCTCAAAATAATTTTTAGCTAAAGATAATATTTCTATAGCATCTTTTTTATTTTCCGCCATATATTGGGTAACCTTTAACTCATTTGAAATTTCATCATAATAGCAGCACCCAAAAACTCCGATACATTTGGGCTTTTTATAAATGTAATGTTCTAAATCAAAAAACAATGCATCTTTAAAGAGTTGCTTATTTCCGTCTATAGTAAGGGCACCTTCCATTGAAGTCTCCCCTACCTTAATACTACTAAGTTTTGTAATCACAATATCACTCTTTTCTACTAGTTTACTGAAAAGCAAAACCGTAAATTTGCATATATATAATTTAAAACTCTGCTCTATTTATATGTTATCACATTTCCACTATTTTATAAAAGCATTTTATAAAATTTAATAATTTTTCTTGTTACTTTATATTGACACTAATAGATAACCATGTTAAAATTACAATTGAGAATTGTTTTCAATAAGGAGTGATTATTATAAGTATTTACGATTTAAAGCCAGGTGATAAAGCGTACATTGACTCTGTTTGCGGAGATGATAAGTTTGCTAAAAGATTACTCGCATTAGGCTTCATAGAAGGTACTGAAGTTAAATTAGTAGCTACTGCACCTCTAGGAGATCCTATAATTATAAATTTACGTGGTTTCAATTTAGCCATTAGAAAAAATGATGCTAAAAATATATCTATAAAAAATGCGTAATTATTATACCGAGACATAATAAGGAGGATTTGAATGATTACTGCTGCTTTATTAGGTAATCCTAACGTTGGTAAAACAACTCTATTTAACTCACTTACAGGATCTAACCAATACGTAGGTAATTGGGCTGGAGTAACAGTAGAAAAAAAAGAAGGCTTTATAGCAAATAAAATTAAAATTGTTGACTTGCCTGGTATTTATGCCATGGACACTTATTCAAACGAAGAAAAAGTGTCCAAGGAATTTTTGCAAAGCGGTAACGTAGATGTAATTATAAATATTGTTGATGCGTCAAGCCTTGATAGAAATTTATACCTTACAACTCAATTAAAGCAATTTAACAAGCCAATAATTTTAGTATTAAACATGATAGACGTAGCAATATCCAAGGGAATAGACATTAATTTTAAACTTTTAGAGCAAAAACTAGGGGTGAAAATAATACCTATAGTAGCTTCAAAAGGTAAAGGTATTTCTGATGTTAAAGATTGTCTTCTTAAAAAGGATTATATTACTACCTCTACAAATGATCTAAAATTTAAAGATGAAAAAGAAACTTATTCCTATATTGAAGGTTTACTAAAATCAATCACTAATAAAAATAAAAATAATAAAGTTTCTATTACAGAAAAAATAGATAAAATTGTGCTTAATAGAATACTTGCTTATCCACTATTTTTCGGAAGTTTATTTTTGATTTTTATGTTTACATTTACCTGGGTAGGACAACCTTTAGCTGATTTTCTGGATACTTTGCTTAATGATCTTTTTGTTCCATTTTTAAGTAATATACTATCGGGGAACAGCGCTTGGTTTTCTTCTCTAATAATTGATGGTATCGTAGGCGGAGTAGGTTCCGTAATAGTTTTTTTACCAGTTATACTTGCATTATTCTTAGGAATTTCATTTTTAGAAGACAGTGGATACATGGCAAGAGCTGCTTTTATAATGGATAAGTTAATGAGAAAAATGGGCTTATCAGGTAAAGCTTTTATTCCTTTAATTGTTGGTTTCGGTTGCTCTGTGCCAGCTATAATGTCTGCCAGAACTCTAGAGAGTGATAAAGACAGAAAATTAACCGCACTTTTAGTTCCTCTTATGTCCTGCAATGCTAGGCTTCCTGTTTACGCATTGTTTGCATCAGTATTTTTTCCTGGGAGAGAAACATTCATGGTATTTTCATTATACTTAATGGGTATTGGTTTAGCCTTTGGACTTGGGCTACTATTCAAAAAAACTTTATTCAAAAAGGATGAAGAACCTTTTATTATAGAATTGCCTGTATATAAAATACCAGAACCAAAGAGCTTATTAATACACACTTGGGAAAAAGGTAAAGGATTTTTAAAGAAAGCTGGTACTATAATCTTCTCAATTTCCGTAATAGTATGGTTTTTATCAAATTTCAATACTACAGGTATGGTTGATATAAACATTAGCTTTTTAGCTTCTATCGGAAAATTTATAAACCCAGTATTTATACCCCTTGGATTTGCTTCATGGCAAAATTCAGTAGCACTTTTAACTGGTCTTATGGCTAAGGAAGTAGTTGTAGGTACAATGGGTGTTATATATGGAGGTAATTTAAAACATATTTTAGCTAATTATTTTACTCCGCTATCCGCTTATAGTTTCTTAGTTTTCGTATTATTATACACTCCTTGTGTATCAGTAATCGCAACTATGAAAAAGGAATACGGAAATAAAATGGCAATTTTTTCTTTAACATATCAATTGCTATTAGCTTGGATAATTTCTTTTATAATATTTAATGTAGGTAGTATTATAATAGGATAATAAAAAATATATAGTATAAAATATGTAGTATAAAATATAAAGAGGTGATGCTAGCGTGGAATTTATTATTGTTGGTATGATTATTGTTGTAGCTGGATATATCTTGTATTCCAATATAAAAAAACAAGCAAATGGTGATTGTGGTTGTGGAAATGGCTGTAAAGGCTGTAGCCATAGTTGCGAGACAAAGCCATCTAATAAAATTCAATAAAAAAACAGTGGTATAGTACATTTTTGTACTATACCACTGTTTTTTTATAATATCTTAACTCTGCGCTATTTTGCTAATATAGATAACCTGTTACTCACCATTTTTAGCGGTTCATTAGTGTTTCTATTCCTTTTCAAAAGAGCCATTTGTTTTTTAGCTAATTTTTCTTTTCTCTTAAGATCCAAATCATTTTCAATAGTGTTAACTACATTGAAAATTTTAGGCAAATTCACAACATCTTCATAATTATGAAGCATAAGAATTCCCTTTGATTTTTCATCATGTTTTACTAAGTATTCATTATACAGTTCAACCCACATAGCTCCATTTATTTCATCTTTTCTCTTAATGCCAGTAAACTGCTCTACACTTTTTAAACTGCAACTTTTAATTCCCATTTTTTTATGAAAGGGTCTTATAATCCTAAACAAATCTATATGTTCCCTAGGCATTCTAAACCCAAGATTATATCTATACATCTTTCTAATTATGAAGGGCTCATCAAAGGCTGTTCCGTTATAAGAACACCATCTTTTAAAATTACCCATCGCTTTCTTAAGTTCTTTCAAAAGACTCTCCTCGTCGCTTGGCGCCTCAGCAAAATATTGAACGATTTCAAATTCATCTTTGTTTAAGTAATACCCTAAAGATATCAATACTATTTTATCATATTCCATATCGAAACCTGTAGCTTCAATATCTAAATACGCAATAGTATCCATCTTATATTTGGTGAAAATTTCATTAGGCAAAATAACCTTAATTTGATATTTTTTGATAAACATAGTTCCCCCTAATCTATAAAAAAAAGAAAAGTATATATTACAACAAATGTGTTTTTTATTTGCTAAATAATTCTAAACAAGTTTTATATTTTTCTATAATATAATAATACATTAAAAATAGCGTTATTGCAAATTATTGCAATAACGCAAATTCAAAGGAATACCGAGCATATGCTACATTCTGTCTACAACTTCTATCCCTATAAGGTTTAATGCATTCTTAATTACCTGACATGTAGATTCTACCATTTTAATTTTTGCTTTTTTATTGGATTCGTCTTCTAAATTTGATATATTGTGCTGATTATAAAATTTATTAAATGCCTTTGCTACCTCAATAACATATCTTGTAACCATAGATGGTTCTAATTTATCAATAGCAGCCATAATTGCGCTTTGGAAACCTTCTAACTGCTTAACAAGTTCAAATTCTTCTTTAGAATTTAGTTTATTATAATCAGGTTCTACATTAGTTCTAATTTCATTAGTTTCAAATTTATTGCTATTTTCTCCAACTTTTCTTAATATGCTTTTTGCTCTTGCATAAGTATATTGCACATAAGGACCTGTTTCTCCGTCAAAGCTAAGCATTTCTTCCCAATTGAAGATAATATCTCTTTCTCTATGATTTTTTAAATAAGTGAATACAATAGCACCTATTCCTACTTTTTTAGCTACATCTTCTTTGTTTTCTAGATCTGGGTTTTTTTCATTTATTACTTCAAGAGTCTTAACCACTGCTTGATCTAATAATTCATCTAAGAAAATAACATCACCTTTTCTTGTAGATAATTTTTTATCTGCAAATCTTACTGTGCCAAAAGGTACATGCACACAATCATCTGCCCACTTATTGCCCATAAGCTTTAAAGTAGTAAATACTTGCTTAAAATGAAGAGCTTGATCTTTTCCAACTACATAAATATTTTTATGAAAATCATAAGTCTTCTTTCTATAAGTTGCTGCAGCTAAATCACGAGTAGCATAAATTGTAGCACCATCTGATTTTTTAATTATGCAAGGTGGTATATTGTACTCATCGAGCATTACAACTTTAGCTCCATTACTGTCTACAAGTAGGCCCTTTGAATCTATGTCTTTTATTATGTCATCCATTTTATCGCAGTAAAAGCTTTCCCCAGCATAAGAATCAAATTCAACATTTAAAATTTTATAAAGTTTTTTAAACTCTACTAGGCTTAAGTCTCTAAATTTAGTCCAAAGCTTTACTTCATCAACGCATCCGTCTTCTAATTTCCTGAAATACATTTTTGCTTCATCATTAAGTGTTGGGTCAATATCAGCTTCTTCATGGAATTTTACATAAATTCTTAATAATTCATTAATGGGCTCTTTTTCTAATGCATCTTCGTCTACCCAGTTTTTATAAGCATAAATAAGCTTACCAAATTGTGTTCCCCAATCACCAAGATGATTAATTCCAGTACAATTATATCCTTCAAAAGAAAGTATCTTATATAAAGAGTTACCTATAACTGTAGTGAATAAATGTCCTACGTGAAATGGCTTTGCTATATTAGGCGATGAATACTCTACTATCATATTCTTACCTTCACCTATTTTAGATGAACCATAGCTTTCTCCCTCTTCTAATATTTTTTCCACAGTATTTTTAATAAATACTCCTTTGTCTAGGAAGAAATTTAAGTAAGGACCAAAGCACTCTATTTTTTCAAAACCATCATTTTCAATTTTTCCTTTTAAATCATTCGCTATCATATTAGGCGCTTTTTTCATAGTTTTTGCTAATTGAAAACACGGAAAAGCAAACTCTCCCATTTCAGGTCTTGGGGGTATTTCAATTAAATTCTCTATTGTTTCTATATCTAGATCCACCAATTGTTTAATTCTTTCTGCAACTATTTTTTTATAATCCATAAAAATTCCCTCCTGTATTGTTCTGGGGTAGATAACAATTGTTATCCCTCCTGCGCTGCATTTCACTTGATACACTTATTAATTGTTATCCTAATTTGAAAATCCATGTATATTTTAATATAACAAAAACCCATCTCTAAATAAAGAGACGGGTTATACTTCCGCTGTACCACTCTAGTTGACTATAAAGTCCACTCAATGTTTTAACGCTACTCGCGGCTTACCCTATAAGAGTCAAAAATTATTACTTTTAACTAGTTCAGGCAGCTTCTCCAAGGTTCTCTTCCTAAAATTAATTTAGTATTAACTTTGTTAAATAGTTGCCCACTTAACTTCCTATACCTTACAAGGCTTACACTCTACCCTTGCTCGCTTTAAGATTAATAAGAAAGTACTGTCCTTTTCATGGAATTTAATGATTATATGTTTACTCGATAATAGCTTATATTATATCATCACCAGTACATATTTGTCAATTTTTTTACTATTGGGTTTATATATTATATAAATCTTATTAATTCTTAATTTGCTCTAAAAACTTTATTAAATCTGTAATTGGCTCTTTACAAGTAAAATTTTCACAAATATAAGCAGTAGTTTTTCCCTCCAAGGGTTTATGTGCTTTTAACTCATTATTAATAGAATTTAGCCTTTCATCACCAGTGTTTATTACTACTGTAGCAAATGGGAGGTAATTGCTATTAATTTCTTTAATCATAGCTTTAGTAACGCTACCCTGCTCTTCTCCTGCGATAATAATATCCTTTCCTGGTACCTTGCTATATAATAGTGCCGTCATAAAATAAGCATGAGCACTTTCTATAGTTTTAACCTTTGAAGCAAAAGCCTCAAATTGCCCGTATGCCTCATTTTCTAATTCACTATTACCACTTAATCTAGCAAGCCTTAACATATTTAAAGTAGCCACTGAATTACCTGAAGGCATAGCACCATCATAAATATCTTTAGGCCTAACAATTAGTTCTTCTCCGTCAATTCCATATAAAAACAATCCACCTTGCTCTTCATCTTTAAACAACTTAATCATATTTTCATTAAGCTCTATTGCTTTAGTTAAGTATTTTACATTAAAAGTAGATTCATATAACTCAATTAAAGCATGCACAATGAAAGCGTAATCTTCTAAATAACCTAAATGGGCTATTTCACCTTCTCTGTATCTAGCCATTAATCTTCCTTTTTCATTAATCATGTTACTTAAAATAAAATCCATAGCCTTTTCCGCCTGACTAATATAAGTGTTATTTTCAAAAATTCTTCCACCATAAGCGAGCGTCGCAATCATAAGGCCATTCCATGAGGTTAATATCTTGTCATCCTTATAGGGATGAATTCTTTTTTCTCTATATTCAAATAACTTTTGTCTCATTTCTTCTAATTTGTGATCTATTTCTTCATCTGTCTTAGAGCTACTTTTTTTGCCAATAAGATTTGGAATATTCCTACCTTCAAAATTGCCTTCCACAGTTATATTGTAACGTTCACAATAGGTTTCATAAAGCTTCTCACCTAGAACTAAACTTACTTCCTTTAACGTTAATAAATAATATGTGCCTTCTTCTCCCTCACTATCTGCATCCTCTGCTGAGTAAAAGCCGCCCTCTGGAGACGTCATATCCCTTAATATATAAGTGAAGATTTTTTCAGCCACTTCTTTGTAGAATACTTTTCCTGTAGCTTCAAACGCTTCAATATATACTGCGGCTATTAGCGCATTATCATATAACATTTTTTCGAAGTGAGGTATAAGCCATCTCTCATCTGTGGAATACCTTGAGAATCCAAAACCTATATGGTCAAAAATCCCACCCTCATACATGGCTTCCAAAGTTTTTTCTACCATTTCTAATGCTTTAGGCTCATGATAATTTTTCCAGTATCTTAATAAAAATTGCAAATTGTGAGGTGCAGGAAATTTGGGAGACCTTCCAAATCCACCATAATTGCTATCAAATACACTCTTAAAGCTAATATATGCATTATGTATTTCATCCTCGCCTATTTCTTCTCCTAGTTCTACTAGATTAACCTTTTTATTAATGTTTTTTATATGCTCTACTATTTTTTCACTAGATGCTACAATATTCTCTCTTTCTTCATTCCACTGCTGTGCAATAGAATTCAGTACATCCTTTATGCCTGGCATTCCATGTCTACTTTCCATTGGAAAATATGTACCAGCATAAAATGGTTTTTTATCTGGTGTCATAAAAATAGTTAAGGGCCATCCACCACTTCCAGTTAAAGTTTGGCATACCGTCATATAAATACTGTCTATATCTGGGCGTTCCTCTCTATCTACCTTTATTGCTACAAAATATTTATTTAAAATAGCTGCTACTTCTTCATTTTCAAAAGATTCTTTCTCCATGACATGACACCAATGACAAGTTGAATAACCGATTGAAAGGAAGATTGGTTTATCTTCTGCTTTTGCTTTGGCAAAGGCTTCTTCTGACCACGGATTCCAATTTACTGGGTTATACGCATGTTGCAGAAGGTATGGAGACTTTTCATTAATTAATCTGTTAGGTTTTCTGTTTTGTTTAATAGTTCCTAGTTTAGTCATAGCTACAACAACTCCTATCAAATATGTATTAACATATATTATACCCAAGGTAACTACTTTAAGTCCCTAATTTAAGTGAGATAATATTAGGTTCTGTAGCAGTAACTTTACCATTGCTTAACTCCATTTATAAAAGTAATTTATAGTATCAAAAATACTAGTGTGATACATGAAAATCATACTAACTGTAGAGATGAATGTGATCATAATATTAAAAATCACACTTCAATGAAGGTAATATATTATCCTTGTCCCTGTAATTGCAATCCTAATCCTGGAATACCAACAATAAGACAGGTTAGAGTTATCGGAATAGTTGCACCAATGGCAATATATGAAGCTGTTGTAATGCTGGCGGTAACTAAAAGTAGTACTGGTCATATTGATAATTATTATGTTACTGATGAATACGATAATTCCGCAAGCAGTACTCCACTTGCAATAGACAAAATTTATAATATTGCTGTTCTTCCACAAGCAAATCCAGGTGATACTGAAAATGTAGTTTTTTATGGATCCTATAAAGGAAAGATGGAATTATTTATTTGAACTACCACCACTTACAGAAGTGGTGATAGTTCACAAATAAGTCATTTCTAGGTGATGCCAGCTATTAAAATAACAATTGATTCTATAGATTAATATTAACTTCTTAATATGTGCAGTAACACCTATTTACAATATAGACTACCTATAATCAAACTATTTTATGATTATAATTAGTACAAAATTTATAAAGACTGCAGATTGATTAAGTAAAGATTATGGTCACAATCCTCTATAATTTCTTCTCAAGTAAATAAAACAATCCTTTTCTCCAGTTTGTTTCTCCAACCTTTTTATATCCAAGTGTTTCATACATTTTTAAGGCATATGGATTTAAAGAAAAAGCATCTAATCTAATAGATTGTATTCCCTCTCTCTGTAATAAATCCTCAATCATAATGATTGTATTTTTTCCTGTTTTTTGGTTCTGATAAATTAGGTTAACACATAATCTATGTATTACAGCAAACCTTTCATTATTATATTCCCAATCACCATTTTTATACTGCTCGTCAAATTCATTATTGACAACTACAACAGAAACAATGATATCATCTTTAATTCCAACATACATTTGTTTTTTTAATATATCTTGTTCGAGAATTGTATTGTCGGGGTATATTTCGTCCCATTGTGGTATGTTATTTTCATTCATTGCATTAATTGCACCCTTAAATATATCTATGATTATATTTAAATCCTCCTGTTCTGCCTTTCTGATTTTCATAGCACCACTCCTTATCATTTTATAAATAATCTTTCCTCCGCATAACAATACACTTTCGAAACAACTCTTATGAAGATTATAACATTATTTTACATGATGCTATATACTTTTATAAATATCTCCATACACAAAGTTACTTTAGTTAATCGTAATTATATGACTTAAAGCAAGATGTTTTTCTTTTTTTGTTATATGGGGATTAATGTAATATTTTTCGTTTATTTATAGTATGATAAATATATATGGCTTATATACACATTTAAGTTAATCACTTACAAATATAGTTGATGCAGTAAACCATATTGCTTAGATGTATAGAAGTAATAGCTGTGTAATTGATCCAACCTTTTGTACTTTGAATAAAAGCGGTGTATGCATTGTGCATAGATCTATGACAAAAGTACAAAATGATTTAAATGCAGAACTAGAAAGTATAAATTTTAGACAACTAGTAGATGAAGAAGATTAGTTATGCATACTTAATCTTACCAATGAAACTACACCAAAAAGATATACTATGGGCAGTGTACGCAAAAATGATATTTTGTACACTAATAAAAATATAACCCCATAAATTTAACAACATTCCAGCTCCGTAGGAGATGATTTAACCGAGACGTCATAAGTTTATATATCAAGCTATTAGTGAAAGGGGATAATTTCATGAACAAAGTTATGGATTTAGATGGAGTAATGGAAAAGGTTCACGATGGAGCGACAATTATGTTTGGTGGCTTTCTAGGGGTGGGTGCACCGCTTAAAGCGATTGACAAATTAGTAGAAAAAGGTGTTAAAGAGTTAACTATAATATCAATAGTTAACTCTTATCCCGGTCAGGATTTTGACATTGCACGATTGTACAAAAACAAGCAAGTTAAAAAATTAATAACTGCTCATTCTAGCACTTGCCAGCTTGCTTTAGAGCAATTTAAAAACGGAGATATTGAAATTGAATACTTTCCAATGGGTAGTCTTGTTGAAAAAATTAGAGCAGCTGGTTCTGGATTAGGTGGTGTTCTTACCACTACAGGTGTAGGTACACTAGTTGAAGACGGTAAACAAAAACTTATAATAGAGGGTAAAATGTATTTAATTGAATTGCCGCTGAAGGCTGATTTTGCATTTATTAAAGGTTATAAAGGCGATAGATTAGGAAATATACAATATCGTGGCTTAGGCATTAATACCAATCCAATTATGGCAATGGGTGCAGACTATACAGTAGCCGAAGTGAATGAAATAGTTGATGTTGGTGGTATTGAACCTGAATGCGTAGGTACACCAAGTGTATTTGTGCAAGCCGTTGTACAAGGATATTCATTTGATGAACATAAACAAGTATATACTGATTTGTGGGTTCGTTCTAATCAATTAAAATAATTGATTATTTATAAATCAAAGGAGGTAATTAAGTATGGAAGCAAGAGAAATAATTGCTCGTAGGGCAGCTAAGGAACTAAGTAATGATCAAGTAGTGAATTTAGGGTTTGGAATGCCTACAGCAGTTGCCAATTATTTAGCTGAGGGTGTGGAAGTAATATTGCAATCCGAAAACGGTTGCTTAATGTTTGGCCCTACGCCAAAACTAGGCAAGGAAGATCCGGATATTGCAAACTCTGGTGGTCAACCTATTAGCCTACTAACCGGAGCTGCGGTTTTTGATTTGGCTACATCATTTTGCATTATTCGTGGAGGGCATGTTGACGCCACAGTACTTGGCGCACTTGAAGTAGATCAAGAGGGTAGTATTGCAAACTGGGCTATGCCGCTAGCTCCAGGAAAATTTGCACCAGGTATGGGAGGGGCTATGGATTTAGTAAATGGCGCTCGCAAAGTTATTGCTACATTGAAACATTCTAGTAAGAGTGGATCTAAAATACTAAAAAAATGCCTACTTCCAATTACAGGTAAAGGCGTAGTTGATGTTATCGTTACTGAAAAAGCAGTATTTGAGGTAACGCCTACTGGACTGGTACTTACTGAAATATTTGAAGGCCTAAATGTTGAGGATATTCGTAGTATTACAGAAGCTGATTTTACAGTTTCTGATAAGGTAGCTGTATATCAGTTGTAGATGTTTATTTTCAAAATTGTTTATATACCAGAATTAAATCATCTTCTAAAACAAAACTCCCACTTTTATAAATAGGAGTTTTGTTTTAAAGTCCGTAAAAGAATAGACGAACTGAGGGTTAGGCAAACAGAATCGTTTTCTTTTAAAAAAATACTATGAATCAGATATTATAAAATCCTTATAATAATTACAGGTGCAAAGCACCCAAAATCAACGGTGGTTCCTTCTCAATCAAATTATTCATAGAATCAAAATCTCTATTTTGCATTGCTTTTGCTTCATCACTGAAACCATTATCCTATTGTTTTGCTTTATATCTTTCTCTTGAATTTTATCTTAATGGCTTAAAACCTTTTAATCGTAATGCATTTGTTAATACTGAGACTGAACTAAAACTCATTGCCAGTGCTGCAATAATAGGATTTAGAAGTGGGCCTCCAAATAAATGTAGTATTCCCATTGCAACTGGTATTCCTAATATATTGTAACCAAAAGCCCAAAATAAATTTTGCTTTATATTTGTTATAGTTCTCTTACTTAATTGTAGCGCTGTAGGTACGTCCATTAAATCGCTTCTCATAAGCACAATATCCGCCGATTCAATTGCTACGTCTGTACCGGATCCTATTGCAATACCAATGTCAGCCTGTGCAAGTGCAGGTGCATCGTTTATTCCATCTCCAACCATAGCAACCTTTTTTCCTTCCACTTGAAGCTTTTTAACTTCATTTGCTTTATCCTCAGGCAGAACTTCCGCTAGTATTCTATCAATACCAACTTGCCTTCCAATAGCTGCTGCAGTCCTTTTGTTATCACCTGTTATCATTGCAACTTCTATTCCCATACTATGGAGTCTATCTATGGCCTTTTTACTATTTCCTTTAACAGTGTCAGCAACTGCAATGATTCCACTTAACTCGTTTTCTATGGCAATATACATTGGGGTCTTACCTTCTTCAGCTAGTCTGTTTGAAACATCTTCTAATTTTTCTAAAGAAATTTCACTTTCTAACATAAGTTTCCTATTTCCTAGCATTATTTTATTACCGTCTATACTAACTTCTATTCCATACCCAGGTATAGCTTTAAAGCTATCTACCTTTTTTAATTCTAGTGATTTTTCTTCTGCGTCTTTGACTATAGCCTCACCTAATGGATGCTCAGATCCTTTTTCTGCTGAGGCTGCTATTTGAAGTAAAAATTCCTGGTCAGTACCCTCTAAAGTAACTATATCAGTTACCTTTGGTTTTCCCTGCGTAAGTGTTCCAGTCTTATCAAATACTATAGTTTGAATTTTATGTGCAGTTTCAAGCGCTGTACCACTTTTGATAAGTACTCCATATTCTGCACCTTTTCCTGTTCCAACCATTATTGCTGTAGGTGTTGCAAGGCCCAGAGCACAAGGGCACGCTATTACAAGCACCGAAATGAATATTGTTAGAGAAAACACTGACGTTTCTCCAGATAAAAACCAAGCTAAAGACGAAACTAGGGCAAGTCCTATAACCACAGGTACAAAGTAACCTGATATAACATCTGCCATTGCAGCTATTGGAGCTTTTGAGCCTTGAGCATTTTCTACTAAGGTTATTATTTGTGAAAGTGCCGTATCTTTACCAACTTTAGTTGCTTTATATTTAATAGCTCCATTTTTATTTATACTTGCACCAATTATATTATGTCCAATACTTTTTTCAACTGGCATGCTCTCACCTGTAAGCATTGACTCATCTACAGACGTAGTTCCGTCTATTACCTCGCCATCTACAGGCATTTTCTCTCCAGGCCTCACTACTACTATATCTCCAACTTCTACTTCGTCAATTGGAATCTCTATTTCTTTATTACCGCGAATTATCATTGCAGTTTTTGGGGCAAGGCCCATAAGCTTTTTAATTGCCTCGGAGGTTTTCCCCTTAGTTACTGCTTCTAAATACTTCCCAAGAGTTATAAGTGTCAAAATTACTCCCGCTGATTCAAAATACATTTCATAATCCATATTTCCCATAATCGTTATTTCAAATACAGCAAATAAACTATATAAAAATGCCGCAGAGGTTCCGATGGATATAAGTGAATCCATATTGGGGCTTAATCTAAATAATGATTTGAAACCAACTATAAAATATTTTTTACCTGTATACATTATTGGTAGAACAAGTAGTAATTGTAGAATAGCATAAGTCTCCATATGCATCATTGGATTAATAGCTTCAGGTAATGTAATAATCATGGGTATCATTGCAACTAGTAACAATGGGATTCCAAAAATTGCAGATATTAAAAATCTATTCCATAAAGACTTTATCTCTTTTTCTTTTTTTTCTTTATCAGCGTCTACATTACTTTCATCCTCTAGAGCCTTATATCCGGCTTTTTCGATTGCCTTCTTTATATCTGCTGTCCTTACTAATGATGGTTCAAAAGAAATAGTTAATTTTTCTGTTGCGAAGTTTACATTTGATTCTACAACTCCATTAAGTTTTCTAGTTGTTCTTTCTATATTCTTAGCGCAGGCCGAACAAGTCATTCCTTCAATCTTTAATGTTTTATTAGTTGTTTGAACTACTATTTTGTACCCAGCTTTTTCAACTGCACTTTGTATATCTGATAATTTAATTTTTGACTCATCATAATTTATATTTAATTTTTCTGTAGCAAAATTTACACTTGCATCGTAAACCCCTGGTAATTTTTTTGAAACTCTTTCTATAGTCTTAGCACAGGCTGAACAAGTCATTCCCTCTATTTTTAATAGTTTTGTTTCCAATTTATATTGCCTCCTTATAACTTTATTATTTATCCATAATCTTTGAGAGTAAATCAATTATCTCTTCAATCTTCTATTTGTCCTTTTGAAGTTTTCAATGATTGTAATGCCATTACTTTTTCTTGATTCATTTAAGCATCTCCTTACCCCCCCCACGTATAGGGTACTATTGATTGTATTATACACCATAAATTATATAATGCAAACATAATTTATAACTAATTGATCATCAATATCACAAATTGTTGATATTTTTAGTATTTAAAACAACTCCTTTGCACATCTATAACCACATAATACCTAATTGTTATGTAGATTTAATGAAGAAGCACATAAAATCTTCACATCTTTTTAGTATAATGTTTATAGTTATGACTTTTTTCATAGAAATGAGTTTTTATTATTTCGTATTTTACATTTAAGCTTAAGGATCTGGCTTAATTAAATCTAAATCATTGTTTTAATACTTAATTGGAGGTGTTTTACTTTTGAATGACATATCAATATTGCTAGCTTTCTCTGCAGGTCTTCTATCATTTTTATCTCCTTGCGTCCTTCCACTGGTTCCTGCATATATAAGCTATTTAACTGGTTCTTCTATAGAAGAGTTAAAGGATGGCAAAGCTAAACTTTCCACTTTATATAAATCCTTTGGATTTGTATTAGGCTTTTCTATTATTTTTATTTTAATGGGAGTTTCTATAACATCCCTTGGCAAGTTACTAATTACCCATAAAGATTTGTTTAGAAAAGTAGGAGGAACTCTTATTGTTGTTTTTGGTCTTCATACTATTGGAGTATTTAAAGTAAAATTATTTTATCGTGAGAAAAGATTTTTATACTTTGATAAAATCAAAGGTCCTTTTAGCTCAGTGATAATGGGAATGGCTTTTGCCACAGGTTGGACACCTTGCATTGGTCCTATATTATCCTCAATACTCATCTATGCTACAAGTATGAACTCTGTAGGTAAAGGGATTTTACTTTTGATAATGTATTCCCTAGGACTTGCTGTTCCATTTATTTTAACTGCCATGGCCATAGGAAGCTTTACTAAACAATTTAGAAAGTTTTCAAAATATCTTCCTATAATCTCTACAATAAGTGGCGTTTTAATGATAATAATGGGAGTTATGATTTTCACGAACAAATTATCCATATTAAGTCAATACATGAATTTTATTAATTTCTAGTTGAAGGAGATAATTAATATGAAAAAATTACTAATAGTACTTATAGCTGCTATCATTGTAGGTGTGTCTATCCATACTTTAAACACCTATAATGCATCAAGTTCTAACCCTAACTCATCTGTGGAAAATACAGACAAAAGTAGCACCACTCGAAATAATGCTCCTACTAAGCCCATTGGAATAAATCCTAAGGTTGTTAAAACCAAGGCCATAGATTTCAAATTAAAGGATCTAGATGGTAATGAATTATCTTTAAGTGACTTAAAAGGTAAAAAGGTTTTTCTTAACTTTTGGGCAACTTGGTGTCCACCTTGCAGATCAGAAATGCCTGAAATCGAAAAATTATATCAAGAAACAAAAGATAGCGACTTAGTTATAGTAGCTATAGAAATTGGTGAACCTTTAGATACTGTTAAATCCTTTATTGATAGTAATAACTATAATTTCAAGGTACTTTTAGATTCCGATCAAAGTGTTGCATCAAAGTATAATATAGCATCAATTCCTACTTCATATTTCATTGATGTAGACGGAAATATCATTTCTAAAAACTCTGGTGCTATGAATATTGATCAGATGAAAGAATATATTAAAGCTTTAGATAAATAATCTAACTCAAACACTAAATCCAGATAAATAACTTATCTGGATTTAATTATTTTTTTAAATCTATCAGCTATATATCTTTATTTTAAAAGTACTAATATCTTTATAAAATCTACACATCTTTTTTATATAATTTAAATTATAGGTTTATATTCATAGAACTAAAAGCACAATCTTATTCTTCATGAAACTTTAATGATAAAAATTCATTAAATACAACATTAAATATTATATTAAAAACTTTTAGGAGGTAATAATGTGAGTATTAAAAAAGAAAAAATAAAGGTCTTCGATATGACATGTACATCCTGTGAATCAAGAGTAGAAAGAGCAGTTACAAAATTATATGGTGTGAAAAAAGCTCTAGCAAGCTTCAGTAGTCAATCTCTAACTATAGAATACGATACAGATCTGTGTAACTCCGAAAAAATTATAACTGCCATAAAAGTAGCTGGTTATAGTACAGAAAGTTTAAATAACTACAAAATAGTAGGTATATTTATAATCGTAGCAGCAATTATATTAATCGGAAATTCATCAGGTGGAATTGACATGACCTCTAGACTCAATGGCGCTACATATTTTGTTCTATTTATTGTTGGAGTCCTTACCTCAATACATTGCGTAGGTATGTGTGGAGGAATAATGCTATCACAAAGTATAAGTAAAGATAACAAAAGTAAATTCGATTCTATCAAACCTGCCCTTCTATATAATGCAGGCAGAGTTCTATCATATACAGTAATTGGTGGGATAGTAGGTGCTCTAGGTTCAGTGCTTTCACTCTCACTACCCGTGAAGGCTGGACTTCAAATATTTGCTGGTGTCTTTATGATAATAATGGGACTTAATATGAGTGGTTATAGCCTATTTAGAAAGTTTAATATAAAGCTTCCATGGTCGGCTTGTTCAGTTAATAAAAGGCCAAAGACTCCTTTTTTAATTGGTGTTCTAAATGGACTTATGCCCTGTGGCCCACTTCAGACAATGCAACTATATGCTTTAGGAACTGGAAGTGCTTTTAAGGGTGCCTTATCCATGCTAATATTTTCTCTCGGCACAGTACCTTTAATGTTGACCTTTGGAGCATTATCAGGTCTCATTACTAAAGGATATACAAAAACTCTTTTAAAATTTAGTGGAATACTAGTTGTAGTTTTGGGTATTGTAATGGGAACTAGAGGACTAGCATTAGCTGGTGTAAATGTGCCTTCTACATCCACATTAACTGCTAGTTTATCTGGTAATAAAACATTGGCATCAGCTGCACCAGCTGCTAAGCCAACTATAGAGAATGGAGTGCAGATAGTTAAGATGACCGCAGATGGTGCAGGTTATACACCAAATGGATTATATATACAAAAAAATATGCCTGTAAAATGGATAATTGATGGTAAATCATTAAACTACTGTAACGGACAAATAATTATTCCTTCCTTAAACATTCAGAAAACTTTGCAGCCCGGTGAGAATGTCATTGAATTTACACCAAATGATAAAGATATAAACTTCAGTTGCGGAATGGGCATGATTAGGGGTGTATTTAAGGTAGTTGATAATGTGGACGTGGTGGACACTTCAAAACCTGATCCTTCTGTGCCAGCTCCATCTAGTGGAATGCCTTGTTGTAATATGGGTAGCACAACTGACGCACCTGCTACCCCTGAAAACCCAAGTATTTATGGTACGGATTTGAGTAAAGTTGAAACCAGTAGATTGATCCAAAAAGCTGTGATTTCAGGAAGCAACCAGGCTCTTTCAATTAAAGGTACAGGATATGAATTTGAACCCTTGATTGTAGTTGCGGCTAAAAACGTTAATACAATTTTAAGCTTTGATTTAAATGGATTTGACAATCCAGATGGAACCTTTGAAATTGCTGCAACGGACACTGGCAACAACATAACTACTTTTAAAGGTAAAAAAGGAACTGTTAAAATAACTACCACCTTTAGCGCAAACGGTATCTATTCGATTATAAAAGATGGCAGTATTGTAGGTGGTGTGGTTATTGTAGATGATTTAAAAAATACAGATTTAGAAAAGATTAGAAAGGATTATATAGGTGGTTAATTTTATGATATACCATTCAAAGAGGCACGAAGTCTCTCAAATAATAATTAATGTAATGTTGTCGTAAAATATAATCATATACTTTTAATAATCATTGCCACGAGGGTAGGACATTTTGTTCTACCCTTTCTTATTTTAAAACTCAAAAGTTAAAATTTCATACACTTAAACTACCACACCGTGCAGTGATGGTAGTTTCATAATCCTAAATATCAGTACCATTTGTAAAAGGTAGAAAGCGGTGAATTAGTATATTTTATTAACTGTATATCCCGCATTGTTTAATTTATTTATAATGGTATTCACATGATCGTGACCATTTGCTTCTACAGTAATTTCAAGCTGAACTTGCATAAAACGATCATTAGTTTTAAATTGATTATGATCAAGCTTCACTACATTGGCATTTGCGTTTGCCAGGATTGATGAGACTTTGACAAGCTCTCCTGGTATATCTGACAGTTCTATACTAAAGCAGAATAGTCTTCCCCTTGAAACCAAACCTCTATTTATCATAGAGGAAATTGTAACAACGTCAATATTTCCGCCGCTTAAAACGCAGGCCACCTTTTTACCTTTTTCTTGTATTTTCTTGAGTCCTGCAAATGACAAGGCACCAGAAGCTTCTGCAATAAGCTTGTGTTTTTCTAAAAGAATAAGAAATGACTCCATTATATCAAAATCTGAAACTGTTACAATTTCATCTACATAATTTTTTATGATTTCAAAGGTTAGATTTCCAGGTTTTTTTACAGCCACACCATCAGCTATAGTACGAACTGTTTCAAGGTTTACAATTTTTTTATTGTCCATAGATTCCTTCATTGCCTTTGCACCTTCGGGCTCAACACCTATTATTTTAATTTTAGGATTTAAGGCTTTTGCTGCAAGGGCAATTCCGGCGATTAATCCCCCACCACCAACAGGTACAAGGATACAATCTATATCTTTAATTTCCTCAAAAATTTCGCAAGCTATAGTACCTTGACCATACATTACATCCAAATCATCAAAGGGATGTACAAAAACATAATTATGTTCTTGTTCTAATCTTTTAGCTTCTGTATAAGCTTCATCGTAACAGTCTCCTATTAAAATCACATTTGCACCATAGCTTTTCGTGGCCTCAACTTTGATAAGAGGCGTTGTTTTAGGCATTACAATGGTAGCCGCAATCCCTAATTTTTCAGCTGAATATGCAACCCCTTGGGCGTGATTTCCAGCGGAAGATGCAATCACACCTCTTTTCCTTTGCGAAGGGGTTAAGGTACAAAGCTTATTATAAGCTCCACGAATTTTAAAGGCACCAGTAATCTGCAAATTCTCAGGTTTAATATAAATGGAATTTCCACATTCATTACTGAAAACATCACTGTATATAAGAGCTGTTTTTATAGACACATCTTTTAGGTTTGCCTGTGCCCCTTGAATTTTTGAAAGATGATATTCTAATGTCTGATTTGATAACGATTTTAATTCTGATTTTTGCATATTTAAAACCTCCTATTTTTTAAATTGTGTTATTGTTTTACAAAAAAAATCGCCCTTGGAAATAAATCCAAGGACGAGTATTAATCGCGGTACCACCTTAATTGTGTCTTTTAAAAGACACCTCTCTTTTCGGTTCGTTAAAACCTATGCCTTTTATCGGGGCTCACCGGCTTATCTTACTTTATTCGGACAAGCAGCTCAGGAGTGATTTGTATCTTTTACCTAGTATCGACTTTCAGCAAACATCGACTCTCTGTAACTAAAGTTTATAAAATAACATTCTCCGTCTTCGCATTAACATACTTATTTTAAGGAATTTTAACATTAAATATTCACAATGTCAATTAAAAAAATAAAAATTTCAATTTTTTTATTTTCTATTATGCCATCCTAACACTACTTCCGCTTTAGTCTGAAGTACTATAATGAAGTTATTTTTCTATAATTGAAGGATAAAATTAAATTAATATAGAATTACAATAATGGTATATTTTATAGAGATTTATGAATATTAACAAAATAGCTCAAGTATTTGCGTAATTTTTAATAGGTAGAGGTGCTTTTATGGAAAATTGGATTATATTAAATAAATTAATTTTACTAATTTATGTAAGTAGTCTGCTGGTAAAGGGAAATTTCAACTCTCCTTGTAGCAATTATGTAGTGATTATATCACTACTTTTTTATGTAATTATTAATGTAAGCAAATCATTAGTTTCAAGCAAAAGATATAAACTTATCTTTTTAATCATATCAATTCTTGAGATTTTGATTTGCAATTTTTTTGTCACTCCTATATTTTTTATATTGTTACCAATAAATTTTTTTGAAATATTTGTCGGTAAAATAAAAGTTATATTTATTTTGTTTGTTTTACTAATATCTGGTTTTATTATTAACAAAACCATTATGATATGCGAATACTTGGGTGCTTCCTTATTTAGTCTTGTAGCATACTATTTCATTTTAATCATTGAAAATAAAATAAAAACACTTACCATTAAAAATGATGAGCTTAAAGAAAAAAACTATAGATTATTGATAAATTTGAATAATCAAATAGAATACAAAAATCAGATTATATACAGCTCACAGTTAGAAGAGAGAAACAAAATCGCTCAGGAAATACATGATAAACTAGGTCACAGTATTTCAGGAAGCTTAATGCAACTAGAGGCTGCGAGACTTATTATGGACAAGGATAGTAATAAAAGTAAAGCTATTATTCAAAATACAATAAATGTACTTAGAGACGGAATGGAAAGTATAAGATTTACATTGAAGAATATTAAACCTGAAGCAGAACAGTTAGGAATAAACAAAATAAAGCTACTTGTAGATGAGTTTAACAATAAAGGTAAAATCAATGCAAGTTTATATTATAGCAAGAATTTGGATAGGGTTTCCTATATTGAATGGAAGGTTATTTGCGATAATATAAAAGAAAGTTTTACTAATATAGTTAAATATTCTGAGGCTAAGAATGTTAAAGTAAATGTGGAATTGCTTAACACTTTGCTTAAAGTAGAAATAAAGGACGATGGAATAGGCTGTATTAAAATAACAAAAGATCTTGGATTATCTGGAATCGAAGAAAGGACTATGAATTTAAATGGAAAAGTTATTTTTGATGGTTCTAGTGGTTTTTCAGTAATTATTTTACTTCCTATTTAGGGATGAGTTAAAATTTAGTAAAAGGATGGGGTTAAATTGCCGATTAAGATTTTGATTGCTGATGATGATTCACTTATTCGAGAAGGTCTAAAAATAATAATTGGTTTAGACGAAGAATTTATTGTGATGGCTTGTGTGAAAAATGGTCAGGAAGCTATAGACTATTGTTTAAACAACTTAGTAGATGTTGCACTTTTGGATATAAGAATGCCAGTTTTAAATGGTGTGGAGGCCATAAAGGAAATCGCTATAAAGACTTCAACAAAATGCCTCATTCTTACTACCTTTGATGAAGACGAATATATAAATGCAGCAATTCGTTATGGTGCGAAGGGATATATTCTTAAAAATAATTCTCCAGATAAAATTAAAGCTGCAATAAAGGTAGTATACAGTGGGAATATGGTTATGCAGGAAGGCATAATAGATAAAGTGTTAAAAAGAATAGATAGTGATAATAGTAGTAATTTAAATAGGGATTTATTTACTGGGAGAGAGGTAGAGATAATGGAGGCAATCGCTGATGGATTATCAAATAGAAAGATTTCAGAAAGATTGTTTATTTCAGAGGGTACTGTGAAAAATTACATTACTTCAATTTTAGACAAAACAAGTCTAGAGCATCGAACACAAATTGCTATTTATTATTTAAAGGGTGGAAATAAATAAAATATGACTTTAGTCATGTTAAGAAAGTGACTTTCTATACTTATGATGGAAGTCTTTTTTTTATATAATTAAAACATAGAAATTAATAAAGATTAAAAGATTTAAGGGGGTATTATTTTGGATATTGTTAAAATAAAAGGATTAACCAAAAAATTTGGAGACTTTACTGCAGTTGATAATATAGATCTTTCAATTAAAGAGGGAGAAATATATGGCTTACTTGGGCCTAATGGGGCAGGCAAGAGTACAACTATAAATATGATTTGTGGATTAATTACAACGACAAAAGGTTCTATTGAAATACTTGGCATAGATAATAAGAAAAATCCGAATAATGCAAAGAGAAACATTGGTGTAGTCCCTCAAGACATAGCAGTATACGAAGATTTAAATTGCCTCGAAAACGTAAAGTTTTTTGCAAGTCTTTACGGCATTAAAGGGGAGGAATTAAAAAAGAAAGCTTTAGAATCTTTAGAATTTGTTGGTCTTAGTGATAAAGCTAAGAGTATGCCCGCCAGTTTCTCTGGAGGAATGAAAAGAAGATTAAATATAGCATGTGCAATTGCTCATACCCCTAAACTTTTAATAATGGATGAGCCTACAGTAGGTATCGATCCACAATCAAGAAATCATATACTTGAATCTGTTAAGAAATTAAATGAAAGAGGATGTACCATTATTTATACAACTCATTATATGGAAGAAGTAGAAGCAATTTCTACGCAGATAAGTATTATTGATCATGGAAAGGTTATTGTAACAGGCACCAAGGAAGAACTCAAAGCTATTGTTACAGATAAAAATACTGTTGAGATTACAGTTATAGATGGTACGCTAATAAAGGAAGAGGAATTAAAAGAAATAAAGGGAGTTACGGATGTCCTCGTTAATGAAAACAAAGTTAAAATTGACAGTTTAAAGGAAATTAACAATTTAGATAAGATAATTTTATATTTCACGGATAATGGAATTCCAATTAAAAATATTGAGAACAAAGTGCCAGATCTTGAAACAGTGTTTTTAACACTTACCGGCAGAAAATTAAGGGATTAGAGGTGAAAAAATGAATATTATTTCTATAATTATAAAGGAAGTAAAGCATACTTTTCGGGACATAAAATCAATGGCAATGATGATATTATTTCCAATAGCATTAATAGTTGTGCTTAATGCGGCGTTTAAAACAAAGTTTACTAGTTCTATTGATGTTGGTACACCTAAAGTTTTATATAGTATTGAATCTGCAGGGGCTGTTTCTGATAGTTTTAAAAATAGTTTTATTGAAAAAGGAAAAGATTTTAAAATAGAATTTACAAAAATGGATAATATGGATTCTTCTAAGAAAAAATTAATTTCTAAAGAATATGATGCAATTATAGAAATGAAAAGTAATAATAAAATAGAGTTGTATAAGAGTGGGTTAGAAAGTATTAAGGCTGGTATGGTTGAAAGCATTTTATCCACTTACGTACAGGAATTTAATGTAATTGTAGAAGTTAGTAAAGTCAATCCACAAATAATAAGTAGTTTATTAAATGATGACAATGCAAGCTATTCTACAATTACTTCTCTTAATAAAGTAGCTCAGCCCTCTTCTTTAGATTATTATACAATTGCAGAAATAGCCCTGATAATTATGTATTCAGGAATGACGGGACTTTTTGGAATTGCAAATGAGAAGAATTCAAAAACCAGAGATAGAATTTTGATAAGTCCTGTTAAAAAATATGAGTTTCTTATTGGAAAAACAATAGGTGGAGTTATAGGCACAGTTATTCAGATTGCTATTGTTGTTTTATTTAGTAAATATGTCCTTGGTGCAAATTGGGGAAATGATATTTTTACTGTATTACTAATTTTTATTTCTCAAATAATAATGGCGATAGGTATAGGTGTAGGGCTTGGTTTTATTTTCAAAAATGAAAATGTGGCAAATGGAATTTTGAATTTTATTATACCTGTAATGGTATTCCTTGGAGGAAGCTACATGCCTGTAGATGGTTTTGGAAGCAAGACTTTTCAAGCAATAACCTATCTATCTCCTGTAAGGTGGGTTAATAGATCGGCATTTGATGTGATTTATAACAACAATTATAGCAAGGTTTCCACAGCAATTTTGATTAATATAGGCGTAGCAGTAGTATTTCTTGCTATATCTTCCTTGTTGTTTAGAAAGGAGAATGCATAATATGAGAAATTTATTTTTACTTGCACTTAATACATTAAAAATTACTTTCAGAAAAAAATCTAATATTGTAGTATATCTAATTCTTCCAGTTGTAATTGTTATATTTGTTATGTCAATTTATTCATCAGTGGACTCAAAGCTTAAAGTAGGAATAAATAATAAATCTATAAATGGAGTAATAGCTAAAGATTTTGTTGCTGCTTTAAATGGGCAGGATAAATTTAAAATTCAACAAGTTAAAGAAAGTGAAATAAATAATTTAGTTGCAGAAGGCAAAGTTGATTGTGTGATTACAATACCTACAAACTTTGATGAAAGTGTTCATAATGGAGCAATAAGTAAAATACAGATTACTGCAATTAAAGGACAGGAAGTTACGACGTGGGTTCAAAATTATGTGAATTATTATATGAAAAGTCTCATGATGCTAGGAAAGGCTTCTGGTGGGGATAGCGCTATATTTAATAAACTTTATGAAGGATTTAAGGCTCAAACTCTTAATGTTCATAAAAATGTAGTTAAAGATGAATCCCTTGATAAATTAAAAACTGTTCAAAGTATAGGATTTTTAATAATGTTTATGCTCCAAGGAGCAACTACAACTTCAGGGCTTATTTTAAAAGAAAAGAAAGAAAAAACTTACTTTAGAATATTTACGACTCCTGTAAACAGCCGAATATATATTGGGGCAAATATACTTGCTAATATGTGCATAATGGTAGCACAATCAATTTTAGTAATATTTTCATCTAAGTATATTTTTAAATTGAATACTGGTGTACCTGATTTGCAGCTGCTTGTAATACTTGTTCTATTTGGATTTGTTTGTGTAACATTGGGGATTTTATTAGTTGCGTTTTCAACCACAACAAGTCAAGCAGGAACCATGGCTACATTAATAATAACGCCGACATGTATGCTTTCAGGGTGTTTTTGGCCAATTGAGTTTATGTCTAAAACTATGCAGCAGATAGCCAATTTTTTACCACAAACTTGGGCATTAGAATCTATTAGGCAGCTCCAAAACGGTAAAACTTTTTTAGAAATTATGCCGTTACTTGGAATACTTGTAGCTTTTTCACTAGCCTTTTTCCTAATTGGTATGTATAAGATGAAAAGCAATGAAAGCGTTAAAAGTTTTATATAAAAGGAGCCAACAATTGTTGGCTCCTTTCATATTAATCAGAAATTAGAAATCAGTTTATTGCAATATATCTTTTCTACTAAAGTAGTTTTTTTTCATTAGAATCACTCTTTAACCCTTGATAGAAAACTGCTGTGGATGTCTGTATATACGGTTCAAGCCATATGAACCCTATTCCTAAAGTGACTAAACATAATATAAACCACCCTGCAAAGCTTAGATATAGACAAAATAATTTCCCTTTATATCCATTCATCATCTCTTTGCTACGGTTTATAGCCTCCAAAGAGGTTAATTCGGGATTGTCGATTAGTATATAGTATGACATAGAATAACTAAAACTAGCGATTATTCCTGGTATTATAAGCAATAAAGTCCATAACAATATAAATATACCCATTAATAAATTCAACAAAAATGTCTTTCCAAAATACTTAAACCCCATAAAAACATCCTCGATTTTAGCATTAGTCTTTCGTATTAAATTCAGAAAAAACATTGAAGCGCCAAAAGTTATGGGTCCTCCGATAATCAGTACTATAAATAGACCTGAATTTTGAATTCCACCATCACTAATTGGATCACTATATTTAAATATTTCATGTATAGGATTATTAACAACCCAATTTACTCTTTCTTTAATATCAGGCCCCTGTATAAACATTTCTGTGAAAATCCACACTAATACACATACTATTATAGCTACAATCCAATTACCTGATAAATCCGCCCTTGCTTCTTGACGTATTTCCTTATTACTTTTTAATTTTGAGTCATAAACATACATATATATCCCCCTTGTGTGCTTTGGTTTTATTAATCACCTTAAATGATAATCTATGTTATTGAAAGTGATTGTATAATATCTGTTACTATTTGTCAATATTGTTTTCATAGAACATAATTGGAACATAATTCATGTGCAATATATTCAATTTTAATATATGTATAAATTCACAGATTAACCCCTAAAATTTTTCTAATTCATAAAATAATAAAAGTGGCTACAATAATTTATAGCCACTTTTCATTATTTTATTAAATTTTAACAAATCCATCGTTAAAACAATCTAAGTAAAACGCTAGCAATTATAAGAATAAGTGCCCCTCCTAAGCGTGATGAAATTGCAGCAAAAGGCATAAGCTTCATTCTTTTAGCTGCAGTTAATACGGCAACATCCCCTGAACCACCCATATTAGCCATACACAAACCAGCAGAAAGGGAAGTTTCTATTGGATAGAAACCAACAAATCTAGCTACAACTCCAGAACCAATTACCGCACCAATTATAGTAACACCAACAAGTATTATATACTTAAATGTTAAAGCTGAAATAACCGCATTAAGATCAGTATATGCAATTCCTACACCTACCAAAACAACAACTGTAAAGTTTTTCATTACAAATGAGTACCACACACTACAGGCATATTCACATTTAGCAGGTAGTGCACCCGTCATTTTAACAAGAATAACAATAAGAATCATCCAAGCATAAGCATGAATAGTTGGTAAAAATTTTCCTACAATATAACCTGCAGTCAAAAATGCACCAGATAATAATATACCAATTGCATATAATTCCAAGTCATTAGATTTATCCTCTACCTCATTTTCCGCATCAAGCTTAGTCTTTGAATTAGGTATTATTAATTCTCCATTTCCTGTTAAACTCGGCTTAACTTTACCTATTTTATTTAAAATACCCGCAGAAACAATCGCAAAAGCATTACCTAAAGCTACTGCCGGAGTCATTATAGACATTATAATTTTAGGATCTTGATTAAGCGTAGCACCAAATATTTTAGCTAATGGAACAGCTCCAGCACCCATTCCACCACCCATAATAGGTATTCCTATATAAAAAACAGCTTCCTTTGCACCATACCCTAAAATAATCCCAAATAATCCTACTAGTCCAAGAGCTGCTATGATTCCACCTAAAAGACATGGAAGATATCTAACAACAGCTTGAAGAAGTAATTTTCTATTAATTCCCAAAAGGCTTCCAGCAATAAGGCCACATATAAAGAGATCCAAAAATCCACCACTGGTCATAAAATTAGTAGCTGAAGTTATAACCCCCTTTGGTAAAATCTTATAGGTTGCCAAAGCAGAAGATCCAAAAATAACTACAATAGCACCACCTCCAAAATAATCTTTTACTATAGGTAGATTATCTCCAATAAGGTAAAGAACACTACCAATAACTAGCATTAAAGGCAATGCGCTTACCATTCCAGGTGGAAGCACATTCATATATGCACCTACAAACATGACCATAGCAATAATTGCAAAATACTGAATCTTAATACCCATTATTTCAAGTGTTTTCTTTTCATTTAACATACTAACTTTCTTCTCAGCTAACATAATTATCCCCCTCTAATATTAATGAGATTTATTCAAAGATGGGTAACTTCCTACCCTTTATAGTATTAGGATTATTTTTGGGAGCAATAGCCGCAACTCTTTTGTCCTCAAATATAAAAAAAACCATCTTTGATTTAGAGCCAAAAGAAATAGCGTTAATTTTAAAAGAAAAGGAAGCTGTAATCGAAAGTGTGAAAGAAGGCATTTTAGCCGTAGATAAGAACGGAAAAATCACCTTATTTAATAAAGAAGCTGGAGAGATTTTGGAACTATTAGAAGAAGATATCGGTAAGCAAATCACAAACCTTTCTTATGGCAGCAAAATTTCTGAGGTCCTGAAAGTAGGAAAATATTATGAAAATATAGAAATGAAAGTAAGGCCCGGTCTAACAATCTTGTGCAAATATAATCCCCTTAAAAATGATAAAGATGAAGTAATTGGATGGGTAATGAATTTCAGAGATTTAACAGAATTTAAAAAAATGGCAGAAGAGCTTACAGGAATAAAGAAAATGACTTGGTCCCTTAGAGCACAAAATCATGAATTTATGAATAAGCTTCATACTATATCTGGAATGATACAGCTGGAAGAATACGTGGAAGCTGTGAAATTCATATCACATATTGCTAAAAATAGAAATGGAATCAATAGTATTCTTACAGATTAAATTAAGAATGTATCTATTGCAGCATTGCTATTCTCAAAATACAATAAAGCAGAGGAATCTAGAATAGTATTTGAAATTGACGCAGATTGTCAATTAAATGAATTGCCACAATATATAAGTGAAGATGAATTAGGGTCTATCATTGGAAATTTGATTGAAAATTCTTTTGAGGTTGTAAGCATCGATGGAAGCGGAACCGTAACGGAACCTGGTGGGATATAAGTATACCAATGAAAAGGAGTTGAAAGCAATGATTAAAGTAATAAAATATGGTACGTGATATCAATACAAAGTTTTTGCAAAAAGTGGAGGGATTTCAGTTAACTAAGGCCGTCAGTAATCTTACCCAGGCGCAGATCTTTATGGAGAAACAAAAACCAGATTTAATTTTACTTGATATCTATCTTCCTAAGGAAAATGGAATTGATTTTTTAAAGTTACTTCGAGCCGAAGAAATAGAAGTGGATGTTATTTTGATTACTGCAGATAAAACCATTAATAGGGTTCAAGAGGCTTTTCGCTATGGTGCCCGCGATTATTTAATTAAACCTTTCACCTTGGAGAGGTTTAAAGAATCTTTACTTAAATTTAAAGATAGATATTATAATTTTAAAAAATCTTATGAAATTGAGCAAAGCGAATTGGACAAGTATATTTCAAGTAGCAAAGATTTAGTGGAAGAAGAAAATAATAGGAATCTAGATTTAACAAAGGGATTAAATAAGTATACATATAAAACAATATGGCAACAAGTTCAGCAAATAGGAGAAACATATACCACACCAGAAGAACTAGGAGAAATATTAGGAATTGCAAGGGTGACTTGCAGAAAATATTTAGAATATATGAATAAAGAAGGAAAAGTACACATGTTAATTGAGTATGGTAAGACTTAACCAATATACTTAATATGAATTTATAGGAATATACTGTATAATAGTTATTAATTAATATACTGAATATAGACGTATAAGAATATTGCAAATCTTAACTATTATTTTGTTTTACAAGAGAGCTTATTATAGCTGAACTAGCTATAAATAATAACCCAGTTTGCGGTGCAATCATTGTAAAATCAATCAATCCATGCCCAATTACTACAGCTTGAATACCCACAAGCATTGTAACCAATCTACAATTTTGTGCATGAAGTATTTTTAAATCTCGGAATAAATTAACTTTCATATAACCATATATAGAAAGCCCAAAGGCTCCAAGTGTTGTCATAATAGTAATCCAGATATTATGACCATGGTATAAGGTTGCATAATAGTAACCTTTCATAAAGTCTGCCCCATGGTCAGTAATTCCCATAAGCCCCCACCCTGTAAAAGGCTTAAGCTTTATCATTTTTAAACATCCCTTCCATATTCCAATACGACTAATAAATGATTGATCAAAATCATGTCCAGTTACATTTTTCAAAATCTGTGATGGCATAAAAGTAACTACAGCTGTAATTATAAATATTGTTATAACCAGCCACATATCTTTTTTACTACCTCTAGCGATATAAAATATAAAAAGTCCAAATAATAGACCCATAAAAGCACCACGCGATCCCGTTAAATACAATGCAATAACAAACAAAAGTGTTGCTATTTGATAAAATAATTTTGTAGTTTTAGATGTAGTGGTACAAAAATAAAGACCTACAATAACCATTATAGCAAACCAATTACCCGCTACATTTGGATTTCCAAATGTACTATAAATTCTATTATTAAATACTGGCTGAGATGTAATTTCAAGAAATTTTTCCCAAATATTATAATGGAAATACATATATATAGTTTTCTCAACAATTCCAAAAATCGCAGAGAACAGTGAAAAATACACTAAATACATATATATTTTTTCCACCTTATTTCCATTTTCGCAATAATCTTGTAAAAAAACACTAACACACAAATACAAAAAAAGAGCAAAAGATGCAGCAATTGATGTAAAACTATAATTTATAATTCCTACTATTAAAGAGCAAATAAAGAGTAAACAAAGTCCTATATTCCAGTGATTTTTATCTATGCTTACTTTTTTAAATAATACCATATATGTCATATATATTACTGGTATTATGATCGTGTATGGGGAAATGACTGTTAATAACACTAAAATAACCATAATAAACCACCTTCGCCTATAGTCAACCAAGCCCCCTCAAAACCACATGTACCAACTATCCATTAAGGATTTATCGCTTGAAAAAGTATATTGACTGTTTCCTATTATACTTACCTAACTGTATAAAAATATGCCTTCTATAAAGTTGATTAATGGTGAATGGACTATTGGTATCGCAATCATATTGCACTTGAGACGTTGACATGGAGATAAAATATTATCTAATTGATGATATTTAAATCATCTCCTACGGAGCTTCAATATTAAATTTCATTATATGATGACTTACTCCCTAATATTTTTGCTATTTTCTTTTCAACCATTTCATATAACTTTTCAACTTTGCTCCTTAATTTTAGGTTATAAATATAACTTGTTACAAAAACAATTACATATGCTCCTATAACATCCATAGGATAGTGATGCCCAACATATACTCTTGAAAAGCCCATAATAATTGATAATATTATTAATATTATACTAACCAACTTGTTATATTTTTCAATTCCTAATGCTATACTCATTGTTCCTATAACATGATCACTTGGGAATGATGCATTTTTCGCATGAGGTAATAATAAATTCACCTTATTATGCACAAATGGTCTGTCTACATAATATATACCTCCAATGATAAACGCTATTATTAAATTAATTACTGTAATAACAAAAGTATTAACAGCAACTTTTCTATAATCAGAATTATTTTTTATAATTCCTATAATAAATACTATTGCAATAACTGCCATAAATATATAAGGCACATATTTTGCAAAGAAAATCATAATCCAATCTAATGCTATATTCTTATTTGCTAAATTATTTATTGATTTAAAAAACACCATATTCATTTTCAACTACCCCTTCTATAATATATTCTGATAAAAACTAGCGATATTTTTCATATATCCTTCCTGAAAGATTCAAGGCCTAACCCGTCTTACTATATGCTCGCCTTATTATAATTATTTACTTTAGTAAACAAGCAAATTATTATTCCACTGCATATGAGCCCTAACATTATACCCCCTAAAACATCTGTAGGATAATGAACATATAAATATAATCTTGAGAAAGCTATTAAAGAAGCTAAACTGAAAAATTCAAGTGCATATTCTTTAAAACATTTTGCTAATACTCCTGCAACTGCAAATGAAGATGTAGTGTGCCCTGACGGAAATGAATAGGATAAGGGCTTTGCAATTAAAAGGTCAACTGCTGATATATCTGCTGATGGTCTTATACGGTGAACTACATGTTTTAATATTCCTTCTCCTAAAATTGTGCTTAGTAATAACGCTACTAAAGCCATGAAACCTATTTTTCTATATTTTTTACTAATCATCAATATAATTGCTATTATAATCCATATAGCTCCATTATCACCTAATGATGTAATACCGACCATTACTTTATCCATTATAGTTCCATGCATATTATCTTTTATATACAATAATATGGAACTATCAAATTTCTGTATTAATGATATTATCTTCATCATTTTCATCATTTCTCCTTGTTTTTCTATTTTCTTTTATGAATAACTATCGATATGCATTATTCCATTTATAACATTCATTAAAATACTCAGGTTTTTCCCCTATCGTTATATAACTTTTATCATATTATATATTGATAAGATTAAAATCAGATTAAAAAAGTCTTAGGTTTAGTTTAAGAATTTTAATATGGTATAATGAAAAACACCTACATAACAGATAAATCTGAAGTCGTCAATTCATCTTCTTCGAAGCTGTGCAGCTCCGTAGGAGATGATTTAATATTGTAATATAAGTTTTATACCCCTAACTACATTGCTATTTCTAATGTAACAATCATTTTTGTTCCCTTTCCTTCCTCACTTTCTGCATATATCCTGCCTCCATGTACATCTACAATCCATTTAGCAATAGATAGTCCAAGGCCTGTGCCACCACTTTCTTTAGATCTAGATTTATCTACGGTGTAAAATCTTTCAAATATACTTTTAATTTCCTCTTTTGGTATTCCTATGCCACTATCACTAACAGTAATTTTTACTGTTTTATTCTGAATCTCTGAACTTATATCAATCTTACCTTGTTTGGGTGTGAATTTAATACAATTTTCAATGAATATCCTAATCATCTGCTTTATCATTTTATAGTCTGCACATATACTAACAGTATCATTTTTATCACTTGATATTATATGTCCGTTATCATCTATAAGCCTGCTTTCTCTCACCACTTCATTAATAAGATCATTAAGCCGAAAGTTTTTTTTCTCTATTTTTTGATTTCCACTATCACCCTTTGCAAGATATAATAGTTTTTCCACTAAGTTTTCCATATTACTAGCCTCTAACTTAATAGCATAAATAGACTTTTCTAAGGCCTCTCTGTCATCTTTCCCCCATCTATCAAGTAAGTTTGCATAACCTTGGATAACTGCAATGGGGGTTCTAAGTTCATGCGAAGCATCAGATACAAACTGAATTTGCCTATTAAATGATTCCTTAAGCCTATGTATCATTTTGTTAAAAGTATTACCTAATCTTTTAAGTTCATCATCAGGTCCAGTTACCTCAATTCTTCCCTTTAAATTATTAATGCTAATATTATCAGCAGCTTTAGTTATTTGATCTATAGGTTTCAACATTTTTTTACTTATACTGTAACCTAATATAATTGAAGCAATCATACCTATAAAATCAGCTATTGCCATCAAAACAAATAGAATTTTCATAAAACCATACTCATTATCCATATACTTAACTATTTGAATATAGACGAAGCCATATTCTTTAGTTTCAATTTTTAAATTTTTATATACTAAGTGCTTATCGTAATCTTTAATTTTTTTTATTTTATCAAAAGGTTCTTTAATTGTAATATTATAATTAAATTCATTTGATTTGTTTAGTACTTTTCCATCTTTTTGTAGTATTCTTATTGATATATTTTGTTTAAACGGGACATCTGAAATCACTTCTTTATCTGACAAATCTACATGTTCATTTCGAGACATAACCTTATTTAGAACTATTTTGACATCTTCTATTTGTCTATTTGCCTGACCATACAAGTAATATTTTATTCCGTATAGAATTGAGGCATTTAAAATAAGTAATACTAATGAGAACATTACAGCATAAGCTATAGTTAATTTCAAAGAAATCTTTGCACTTTTAACAATTTTAGAATTCATAATTTTAGAATTCATAGTTAATCACCTTTAACAACATATCCTACCCCTCTTATAGTGGTTATAAGTTTATCCTCAAATCCATCATCAATTTTACATCGTAAATATCTTATAAAAACATCTACTACATTAGTATCCCCTATATAGTCATAACCCCATACCTTCTCAATTAATTGTGCTCTTGTAAGCACAACATTTTTGTTTATTATTAGAATTTCTAAAAGGTCAAACTCCTTTTTCGTAAGTTCAATTTCTTTGCTGCCCCTCTTAACATTATGAGCTCTATTATCCATAACTATATCTTTTACTTTAATCTCATCAGTCTTATTATTTATAGATTTATCTCTTTGATACACCCTAATTCTTGCTAATAGTTCTTCTATTGCAAATGGTTTTGTGAGATAATCATTTGCACCTACATCCAGTCCTAAAACCTTATCTGCTATATCACTTTTTGCAGTAATCATAATTATAGGGATCTGGGAGCATTGTCTTATTCTTCTACAAACCTCTATTCCATTGAGTCCCGGTATCATTATATCAAGAAGCATTAAATCATACTCCTTTGTCTCATATAAATTTAGGCCATCGCGTCCATCATATGCTACGTCGACTTTATATCCCTCATGATTTAATTCCATCTCAATAAACATTGCCATTTGCTTTTCATCTTCCACCAAAAGAATTTTAAAATTCTTCAAAATACCACTTTCCTTCCATTATAAAATAGCGAGCTATAAGCCCACTATATAATACTAATATACATCATTTTACTAATCTTCGCCATACCACCATTATCTTCTGTATCGCTCTCCTTGCTTTTGTTTTTAGCTTTCTCATTATTTACCCTTAATATTACACCGTTCATTCAAAAGAGAAAACCCCTTATCGTAGATTATAAACTGCGATAAGGGGCTTCAATATGTGTAAAGACAATGCCATAATTTAATTTCTATTTATTTATAATGATTTTTTTCCTTCTTTACGCCACCTTATTGATGTCGATTTCTTTTCCCTCTTTACGCCACTTAGCAAATTCAGCTGTTGCTGTGAAAAGTGCATCTGTGGATGAGTTAAGTGCCGTTTCGCAAGAGTCTTGCAGCACACCTACGATAAATCCTACACCAACTATCTGCATAGCAATATCATTTTGGATTCCAAATAAGCTAGCTGCTAGAGGAACTAGTAATATCGACCCACCTGCTACGCCTGAAGTGCCACAAGCGCTTACAGCCGCAAGTATGCTGAGGATAAATGCAGTAGGGATATCCACTTTAATTCCAAGCGTATTTACTGCTGCAAGGGTCAAAACAGTAATGGTAACAGCTGCACCAGCCATATTTATCGTAGCACCTAATGGAATAGATACCGAATATGTATCCTTATCTAACCCTAGTTTTTCACACAAGCTCATATTTACAGGAATGTTTGCAGCTGAGCTACGTGTAAAGAATGCAGTAATAGCACTTTCCTTTAAACACATAAGCACAAGTGGATATGGATTTTTACGAATATTTACGTACACAATGATTGGGTTGACAACAAGAGCCACAAAGACCATACAGCCAATCAGAACTGCAAGTAATTGTCCATAGCCTAGTAATGCCTTTACTCCATTTGTAGCAATAGCATCAAATACGAGACCCATTATACCTAGTGGTGCAAAGTTTATTACCCATCTAACCATTTCGGTTACTGCATCTGAAACATCAGTAATCATTGTTTTTGTAGAATTGGCCGCATTTTTTAAAGCTAACCCAAGAACTAACCCCCAAGACAATATACCGATATAATTGGCATTAAAAAGTGCTTTTACTGGGTTATCAACAACATTAAGTAATAATGCTTTAAGCACTTCTACGACACCTCCAGGAGGCGTAACATTTTTAACACCTTCTGTAAGTATTAGGGTTACAGGGAACATAAAGCTTGCAACAACCGCCACAAGTCCGGCCAAGAATGTTCCTAAAATATAAAGGCCGATAACAGATTTTATATTGGTTTGATGACCACTCTTGTGTTGAGATATGGCAGATATAACCAAGAACAAGACCAACATAGGTGCAATCGCTTTCAAAGCACCTACAAATAAAGAACCGAAAATTACGATTGGTTTTGCTTGCTCAGGAATTGTTACAGCCAAGATAATACCAATAATCAACCCTATAATTATTTGTTTTACTAGACTCATCTGATTCCACTTGCTCATTAGTTTTTTCATATTTTTTTCCTCCTATAGTTTAAGATAGAGACGAAACAACACACACCCATTTTAGGTGTGCTACTAGCTTCTCTTAGTATAAATAATTGCAGTAAACACGACATAAAAAATAATCTTACCACTGATTCTAAGTCATGTAAAGAAAAACTGAAGCGTAAATTTCCCCTTGTAGATTTCAATATAAAATGTCCAAGATTTCGATAAAAATCTAATGTTAAGCTGTAACAGTAGTATTTCTATAATATCTATTATAATTACTAATAAAAATATAAACGCTTTGCCCATATATGGAGCAAAGCGTTTTGAAAATTCTCTATTTTTAAAACTTCTATTTTATATAAAAAGCAATAGATTCATATGGTCTTAAAGTTAATTTTTTGATGTTATTTACTGTATCTTTATAATTAGATATCAAAATGGTTGATTCCCCTTTAAGCAATAAATCTTCTGGTAAATTAAAAGTAGCTTCTTTCCCATAAAAATTATTTATAACTAAAATTTTCTCAGCCTTCCATGAACGCATATAAGCGAATATCTGGGAATCATCTTTTATTATAATCTTAAAATTACCATAAGCAATTACATCATATTCTTTTCTAAGTTGTATGAGTTTTTTATAGTGATAAAAAATAGAATTTTCATCCTTCAAAGCCTTCTGGGCATTTATTTCTTTGTAATTGTTACTTATTGATATATGTGGCGAGCCTGTTGTAAAACCAGCATTCGTATTATCATTCCATTGCATCGGAGTACGCGCGTTATCTCTTGATTTTGATTGCAATATTTTTGTTATTTCTTTATCATCTGTGCCTTGCGCTTTTAAAATATTGTAACAATTAATTGACTCTACATCTTTATATAATTCAATTTTATCAAAGTATGGGTTTGTCATGCCCAGCTCTTCCCCTTGATAAATATAAGGTGTTCCTCTTAATAAATGCAATGTTGTTGCCAGCATTTTTGCAGATTCACTATGGTATTTTTTATCATCTCCAAAACGAGACACAATACGTGGCTGATCATGATTACACCAAAACAAAGCATTCCATCCATTGCTTTCCTCAATTCCAACCTGCCAATCAGCTATAATTTGTTTTAACTTTTTAAAATCAAAATCCATTAAACTCCACTTATCGCCATTTTTATAATCAACTTTAAGATGATGAAAATTAAATACCATTGATAGTTCTTTTTCCTGCGGATTTGAATATTTAATACAATTTTCTATAGTCGTTGAAGACATTTCTCCAACTGTAATAATATCTTCACATTTTCCAAATGTTTTTTTGTTAAGTTCTTTTAAATATTCATGAATTTTAGGACCATCTGTATAAAAACGGCGACCATCACCTATATAATCATCTTCATATTTTTCTGGTTTTGAAATTAAATTAATTACATCAAATCGAAAGCCCTTTACTCCTTTTTTTATCCAAAAATTAACCACATCGAACACTTCTTGTTTTAATTCTTCATTTTTCCAATTAAGATCTGCTTGAGTTTTATCAAACAAATGCAAATAATATTCATCAAATTCACTTACATATTCCCAAGCCGTACCACCAAACTTTGAATCCCAATTTGTTGGCTTATTCCCATTCTTAGTTTCTTTAAATATATAGTAATTTTTATATTTCTCATCACCATTCATTGCCTTTTTAAACCATGTATGCTCTGTAGACGTATGGTTAAATACCATGTCTAGCATAATGTCAATTCCTAATTTTTTAGCTTCTAAAACCATTTCCTCAAAATCTTCCATAGTACCAAAACTACTATCAATAGTGCGATAATCTGCTACATCATAACCATTGTCTATTTGAGGTGAACTATAAAATGGAGTTATCCATATATAGTCTACTCCTAGGTCTTTTAAATAATTTAATTTTTGCGTAACACCTTTTAAATCACCAATTCCATCTCCATTTGAATCCTTAAATGATCTAGGATATATTTGATAAACCACACTCTTCTTAAAATCTTTCATAAATCTTAATACTCCTTTAAATGAATGCATATAACCGAATTTATATTAAATCATCTTCCCTTTATATGCATTATAAATTATATTTATTTACTACTAATCCTCTGGTGTAAATTTTGCTGCAAATTTTGTTTTAGAAAGTATAAGTGTTAATATAAATGGAACCACAATTGCCACTACCATTGCTAGTGAAAAAATCAACATATATTTAGGTTTAATAGATAGTATACCAGGAAGTCCACCAACACCAATTGAATTTGCCATAACTCCTGAACTAACTGATATTACGCCTGCAATTGCCGAACCTACCATAGCTGCTAAGAATGGATATACGTATTTTAAGTTAATACCAAATATAGCTGGCTCAGTTACTCCAAGGTAACAAGAAATAGCTGCTGGAATTGATACTTGTTCTTCTTCTGGTTTATTCTTTTTATTTATACGTATCATTGCCATAACTGCAGAGCCTTGAGCGATATTGGACAGTGCAATCATTGGCCATAAATTTGTTCCACCAAATTCAGCCATAAGTTGTAGATCTATAGCATTTGTCATATGGTGAAGTCCAGTAATTACGAGTGGTGCATAAAAGAATCCAAACACTGCTGCAAATAACCACCCAAAAGCAGAAGTTAAACCAGTGTATACCACACTTGATATAGCTGAACCTATTGCCCAACCTATTGGGCCTAAAACAGTATGCGCTATTATTACAGTTGGCACTAATGAAAGAAATGGTACCACTATCATCGATATATATTCTGGAACAATTTTTCGAACATTTTTTTCGAGTATCGCTAAAAGAAATCCTGCCATAATTGCTGGTATAACTTGTGCTTGATAACCTATCATTTGAATGTGAAAGACCCCAAAATCCCAAAATGGAATTTTATCCATAGCAGTACCTGCTACATCATAAGCATTTAATAACTGAGGTGATACTAGAGTAAGACCTAATACAATTCCGAGTATTTGTGTTGTTCCCATCTTTTTAGAAATAGCCCAAGTTATCCCCACTGGTAAAAAGTTAAATATAGCTTCACCAATTAACCACAATAAAGAATGAACTCCACCCCAAAATGGATACATCTGAGTTATTGTTTTAGTCCCATTTTCAAGAAATTTAATATCCCCTATTACGTTACGAAAACCCAATATCAAACCTCCAACTACAAGTGCCGGAATAAGAGGTGTAAATATTTCTGCCAAATTAGCAAGCATTCTTTGAATAAAGTTCATATTACCTTTTGATTTCACCTTTACCTTATCTTTACTAACCCCCTCCACTCCCGAAACGTTTACAAATTCATTGTAAAAATCAGGTACTTCATTTCCTATAATAACCTGAAATTGTCCAGCTTGCATAAAAGTGCCCTTTACTGATTTAATACTTTTAATCTTTTTACCATCTGCTTTTTTATTATCCTTTAATACAAATCTCATGCGAGTTGCACAATGGGATACCGCTACAATATTTTCTTTCCCACCGATGCATTCTAATAATCGTTTTGAATCTTCTGTAAATTTGCTCATATAAATTCCCCCCTTCAATTATAATTCCTTAACTTTAATTCATTTCTCTCTTAAGAATTCATTTCAACTTGTCTATACAAGTTTCTCTTGTTTTTATATTAACTTATATATACAAGTTAGTCAATAGATTTAATCGAAAAAATGTAACCGATTATCACTACCATGTTATTTTTATATCATAATTATTCATCTTTTCCATGATTATCGCCTCACATTTTTCTATATTAAAGAATAATTATTAAATATTAATTTTAAGCTTTTTTCTAATAACTCGCCATCACTTAAAAATACATCCGCTAACTGTGGTGAAAACATTTGTGCCGAACCATCTAATGAAATATTCATGACCTCAAGCAATTCATTTTTCGCTATTAAATCCTCGTCCATATTGCCCCCCCCCCTTTTATGATTTGCTATAATTTGTATAACTATTCCCCATTTGAATAAGAATTTATGCTTATTCAAAAAAGCCCTCGAATGATTGGTTTTCAATTAAAATGGATCCTATGTCAAGGACATTTAAAAAAGACTATGCAACTAAAAGTTGATTTCTGTATTGTACAGGAGTCAACTTTTTTAATCCCCATTGATATCTATAGTTGTTATAATAATCCATATAATTATCAATTAGATTCTGTAAATCAGTAAATGTATCACAACTTTTATAGTCAATCTCATCCTTCATATGACCAAAAAATGATTCTTGTGGGGCATTGTCCCAACAGTTTCCTCTTCTAGACATTGACTGTCCAAGTTTATATTTTTTAAGTAGTTTTTGAAATTTGGGACTGGTATAATGAGCCCCTTGATCAGAATGTATAAACGATTCTGAAGTCAATAATTTCTTATGACGTCTAATTAATCTTTCAATCGTTTCCGTTGCAATATCTAATGTAATGCGCTTAGACAGGTGGTATGAAAGTATTTCGTTTGTAGAAGCATCTTTAATTGTTGATAAATAAGCCATACAAGAAGCTCCATATGGCATATAAGTGATATCCGTTAACAAAACCTTTCCAGCTATGTCCTGTTTGAATTTTCTATTTAAAAGATTTGGTACAACAGTATGTTCTCGAGTTGCTTTCATCATCCTACGATAAGGATTTGCTTTCCTAATTGGACATTTGATATTATATTTACGCATAATTCTTTGAATACATTTTCTATTAATAATTAAATTGAACTCTTGCTCGAGTACCATCTTAATAGAACGTGAACCCTTCTTGTAACCCCTATGTTCAAATGCCTTAAGAACTATTTTCCTTAATTGTAAATCTCTTTGTTCTCGAATATTACGTGTAGATTCTGATTTTAGGTAATTATAATAACCTGATCTTGATACTCCAATTACACCACATAGATGTCTAATCATATTTTTATATTTAGATTTAGAGAGAATGTTCTGAATAAGTGCAAAAATTGAAGAGATCCTTAAACTACCGTTTTTCACCTGCCTTTCTTGCAGCTCGATTTTTTTTAATAGTTCTGCTTCTGCCTTCCAGTATTCAATCTCAGCATCTTTTCTTGTGATTATTTCTTCTAGGGTTAATTCACGTTTAAGTGGGCGTCCACTGCTGAATTTTCTAGTATCTCTAAGGCCTAATTCGCCAGATTCCTTATAAGCCTTGCGCCACCTCTTACTAGAAGACTTGATTCTAGTATTACCAAGTGTTTCTATATCGAACCCTGCATCTTGAAAAATCTGAGACGATAATTTCCCCATTATATGCTCAGCTACAAATAAGGATTTGAACTCATCTGTATATGTAATTCCTTTTTCACTAACTCGTTTAATATATCTGTTTTTTGAGAGCGCTAAAATTTGTTCATTAGTAAATACTTTTTTACTCATAATGCTCACAACCTTTCTAATTTAATTGTACAAAAAAAAATCCCATATGAATAGACTTTTTTAGTGTCTATCATATAGGATCCATTTTAAATCACTTGAGGACTTTCTTTATATTTTCATTCTTCTTTGCAATATATCAACTGTTATTTTATCTGCTTTTATATCACTTGCATGATTGTGTATATTATAGCATTTTGTACTTTTAAGTCCAATTGGAATTTTAATTGGTAGAGGATGAAAGAAATTTATAATATATGTCGGCTAAATCTTTAAAATCCAGACGTGCAGCTGAATCTAAGAAATAAGCGGATGTTTTTGCTTCCTCTATCCTAAATTTATTTAATTCACTAATTATTTCATCAGCATTTCCGATGCCTATACCGTGTCCAAAATAAAACCCATTACCTAGGTCTATAACATTTTCTCCTTGCCATTCAGGTGTTATTGGATTTACATCAGGGTTATAAAAGTATCTTCTATCCCCTGCTAAATAATCACTTCGTTTTTCTAAATAACCTGCACTCTCAATCAAACTATCTAGATAATGCCAATTCATTAAATGTATTTTGGGAAATAAATCATTGAAAAGTTTGTCTGCGAATATATTAAGCAATGCTTGATAATAAATAATAACAATTGCGGTAGCACATTCAGTACCATATTTTGAACTATTTATAGAAATATCCTTAATAGCCGCACTGGGAGCTATCCCTTTTTTTAATATAAATCCACCTTCATCAGTACGATCCCAATAATCAAGATTACACATTGATTTACGAAAGGTTCTAAAGGACATATTGCCTTCATTGAGTTTTTTAGCAGCAATAACAATATTATTTCGTAATTTTAACTCAAACTGTAATTGAGTTAATGAATTATACTCATACTTTCCTTTGCTTAAATCCATCTTATTAATGATATCTTTTTCAATATTATTGAGTTTATATTCATTTATAAAAGTATCAACTTTAAAAATAGTGCCTGGAATTATTATCATTTACTAGCCTCCCTATATTCCATATATTGAGATTAATAATTATAGATTGCTAATATCTTAACCTAGCTTTAGCAATGCTTATTTGATTAGTTATGGAATGGTTAATCCATGATTTCCATAAATATATGTTTTCATGCTGTATTCTAAGTGAGCATCTTGATAGCAGTAGCTTATTATCCTCATCTAGGTTGTTAAAATAACCCAATAAATTATTTTCTTTTTCATTGTATGGTATAAATGGTTTTCCAGTATTAAGTGATATCCATCTACACAGATATTTGGCATCTAAATCTACGATATAGGGTATAGGCTTACTGGTTCTATGAAAACTTTCCCCAGTAAAATATAAAAAGGGATAATTCTCCTCAATCCAATTAAAAAAAGCTATATATTGTTTTTCACTAACTTTTCCCATAGTCATATCTATGGACGGTACAAAGTCTAAAAGTTTGCATGCTAATTCAACATCATTTACGTCCTCTGAGCCTAAATAATTTGCGATTAACATTAAACTATATGGATCTCTTGCTTGAAAAAAAGCCCAGATTAAATCATGAGTAAAAAGACCTTTTCTGTTTCTAAAAAAAATCATGTCTACTATAATTGGTAAAATTGTTTTATCCTTATGAATCTTTATTAAAAGTATGGAAGTAATATCTAAAAATTCATCATTTTCATTACTTAGCCCATGCTGAGCTATGCCTCTTTGAAACATGTCTTTCAAAACAGGATAACCTATTTCCCTATGATTAGAATATAAATATTGAATTTTTGAAGATTTTGAGGTATTTATATTATCTAAACACATATAATCTCCCCCTTTATTTTTTACTCTAGATTTTCAACACAAATAAAGAACCATATTTTATAATATTATCAATGTATCCATTATGTTCAAGATATTATATTGAAATAACCAAATAATATGCCAATTATGCAGCCATTGATACGAATTCCATGAAGATTATTAATGTGAATACCGATCATCTATTTCAGCTCCTCTTAACATAACAATCTTAAATAGAACTTCGCATATTGAAATGTCGTTAAAAAAGAATAAAAAAAACCGCCTTATCGGCGACGCGCAAAATCAGTAAACACAAAACGATCTGGGCGGTGGCGTGATTCTGTATATTCAAATTGATTTCCATCAGCTAAATATACGTAATTTTTAACAACAACAACAAAATTATAAGATTTCATATCTAAATTTAATTTATCTCTTGAATTAGCAGTTTCAACTTGTATAATTTTATTAGCAAAACCTATTTTTAAATTTAAGCTTTCTTCGATATATTCGTAAATGGATTTCTCTCCAATTTCTTTTGTTAATCCTTGCACTACATCTTTTAAAAAATAATTAATATCAAAAATTATTCGCTCATTTTCTAAACTACGCACTCTATAAAATTTAAAAGCTTCTTTTCCTATATCTAAATTACTTTTTTTATTTATTGCTTCATCAATTATAACTTTCTGAAATTCAGGCACTGTAGTAATAAACTTTTGCTTACTACTTACACTAGCTTCCTTAAAACTAACTAGACCACCAACTGAAAATGCAATAAAATTATTTTCTAAAACAAATACCCCTTTACCATGAAGGCTATTGACAAATCCTTCCTCAGCAAGCATCTCCAAAGCTTTTCTAACAGTACCACGACTTACCCCATACTCTTTGCAAAAGTCATTCTCTGAGGGAAGTTTTTCCCCTGGTGTATAAATACCTTTAACAATATTCTTTTTTATATTATCATATATGTCTGTATATAGTTTTTTCATTTTAATCCTCCAAGACTCAAAATACCCATAAAAATTATTATATCATAAAATACTGGATAATGATGGGCATTACCACTTTTTGTTGCTTTGCATTCACCATTTAATAAATGTAATAATAAATCTGGTTCCTATGTCAACCTTACTTCGAACTTCAATTATTCCATTATGTGCTTCAACTATTGATTTTGAAAGGGCTAGTCCTATTCCAATGGAATCGCTTTTCTTGGAGGTTTTTGCTTTATAAAACCTTTTAAATATGTTTGGTAAATCCGTGTCACTTATCCCTTCTCCTGTATCTTCTATTATAATTCTTGTATACAAAGGGTTTTCCATAAGCTCCAAATTTATGGCTCCACCGGGATGAGTATGTTCTATACCATTCTTAATAATGTTAATAAGTGCCTCTTGAAGCCACAATCTATCATGCTGAAAATTTATCTCTTCTTTTTCTTTAAAAATAATCTTAACCTGGCAATTATTTGCCTTACTTTCTAAAGCTTCTATTGAATCTTGCAGGGTTTCATTTAAGCTTTGTTTTTCTTTGACAATCTCTATTGCTTTAGCGTCCAGTTTAGCAAGCTTAAGTATATTCTTTATGAGCCAGTTCATCTTTTCTAGTTGGTTTTGATTATTTAATAAAAATGTTGATCTCTGCTTTCGAGGTAGCTCCTTTGTAACCATAATATCGTTATATAAAATTACAGATGAAAGTGGAGTTTTTAGCTGATGGGATATATCTGATAATAAATCCACTAAAAATTGTTTTTCTCGTCCAAGCTCACTTAAATTATTTCTAATGATTTTTCTCATAGAATTAAAAGAAATTGCGAGCTTCGAGAAATCCCCTTCGCGATCTTCATTCATGGCTATGTCATAATCCCCATCAACCACCTTCTTTGCAGCGAGAGTTAATCTTCTTATCCTTTTATAAAGAAAACTATATTGAAAATAATTAAGCGTAAATAATATAGCAGCCATAAAAATAAAAATGAAAATAATTGTGTAGTTATTCTTTATAATAGTTTGGCTCACATATGGGAAAAGTTCATTCTCTAAATCCTCGCTTAACCCATATTTTTTTAAAAAAGCACTTCCCTTTATAGCTTCTTCCCTGGAAACTTCTTTTGTAATAAGAGGTATAATTTCCTTTTCCATTTCCGGATTTTTCGCAACTATTCTTTCAGCGATTGCCCCCAAGCTTTTTATATAATCAGCCTTTAAGTTATCGTGATGTAATTTTAAACACAAAGATGTAATTATTAAAAATAAAGTCATTAAAACCAAAACAGCAGCTGTGCTTATTTTGAGTTCAGGATTAACAAAATACCTTTTCATACTAATCTACTCCTTATTCATCACCGCAGGTGCTGCAACATCCTTATTCCACTTATATCCTAGCCCACGTTTATTAACTATATATCGAGGTTCCCTGGGATTGTCCTCTATTTTATCCCTTATCCTCTTAATATAAACAGATAGTGTATTTTCATCAAAGAAAGGATTTTCTCCTTCTAATAATTCACACAATATCTCCTCCCTCTTCATTAAAACATTAGGCTTATTCATAAATATTAATAAAAGCTTATATTCTTGCGCCGTGAGATTTATGACTTCACCATTTTTCCTTACTGTTCCTTTTATATTATCTACTAATATATTTTCACTTTTCATTGTATTTTCTATAGATATATTTTTAGAGTTTCGCCTTATTAATGCCTTTATTCTTGATAAAAGTTCTCTTACGCGAAAAGGCTTTGTTATATAATCATCTCCACCTATTTCAAGCCCCTGAACTATATTAACCTCATCATCAAAGGCTGTTAAAAATATTATGAGCACATCACTTTTGCTCCTTATATACTTACATAATTCATATCCATTTCCATCGGGTAAATTAACATCTAATAAAATCAAATCAAACTTCTCTAAATGGAATAAATTTTTTCCATCTTCTACTGTTGCGGCTCTAAAAACTTCGTATCCACCATCTTTTAGAGAAAACTCTATTCCAAGAGCTAACGACTCATCATCTTCAACTAATAATAACCTATTCATATCGTTCACCTCACTGTAAATATTGTTAAGTATTAAATCATTATCTTCGATGCTGTAATATTAATAATACCTCAATTATGTCTTAATTTAAAGCTAACATATATAGAATTTCTTACCTACTTGTTCTATTTCATTGGAATTCGTGTTACAATTATTATACATACAAACTGTAATTTAACAAGTACTTATATAATATTACGCTACAAATTTAAGGAGTGTTAAAAAAATGGGGATGTTATTCTCTGCATCAATTCCAGTATTTAGTATATTTATAATATTTTTAGCTGTTAAAGCTTTAAGAACGCATGTTAAAAAAAATTCATAATCTACTATATAATAAAAAACAGAGAAGATTATTAATAATCTTCTCTAACTGCTTGGATTAAATTCTCTTTTTTTATTCTTGATAGTGGTGATAATACTGAAATATAACTTATTACTATAGAGAAGGTTCCCGCAATAGCTATTGCCTCCCATGGCACCATCCATCCAAACTCTCTAACTAAACTCATTGATTTGAACATCATAAAAGATATGCCGCAGCCTATTATACAGCCGTATAAAGCACCAACAATGCCGTAGAGAAGTCCTTCTAGCACAATCATTTTCTTTAAACCTTTTTGAGTTAGCCCTATGGATTTTAATGTAGCAAACTCTCTTTTTCTCAAGATAATATTTGTTGTTAATGTATTTATAATATTAACACTTCCTATTAATGAAACCACTAGTACAAATCCATACAATAATATTTTCACCATTAACATATAGGATTTTTCTTTTCTATTAGAATCTATATTATTTATTACAGTTAAAGAATTATTTGTTTTTATAACATTTTCTATCCCTATTTTCGCTGCATCTTCATTTTTTACATCTTTAAGAACTATGTTTAAGCTTGCAGGTTTAAAATCCTTAATATTTGTTAATTTCTTTCCCATTTCCTCTGTTGTGATTATTTTTAATCCATTTGAAGATCCCAAATAGTTAAACGGTTCATTAATAATTGCCATAACCTTTACTTTATTAACTTTGCCCTTGCCAAATTCAACCTTTGCTTTATTAGAAAAACCCCCATTAAAAGAAGCATCATATTGTAGGTCTATTTCATCTCCTACTTTTATATCTGCTAGTGGTCCAACATACACTTTCTTTGTATTTTCATCATATACTCTATTTTTGTTAATTAAGATTACTCCATTTTCACTATTTAGTTTTTCTATATCAATATTTCCTGACTTTAGATATTTTTTAGAAACTTCTAGTGAATCCTTATCATAAATTGAAATGGAACTTTCTATAAGGGTTTTCTCCACTCCATCTAAAGTTGTTTTTTTGTATATATTTTTCATATCTTGAATTTTCTTAACTTCACTGTTTTTACTTATTGTCATATCGAAACAATATGGATTGAATACTCTATATACCTTATCAACTGACTTCAGTTCTTTAATATCATCTTCTATTTTACTGTTTATGAAGTTTTCTGTTCCATTCTCATCATTACTTCTCATAACTGTGAAATGAATGTTTTTTGATTCATTAAGATCGGATGATATATTAAGTGACATATCCATGAAGGATTTAAAAGTGACAAATAACACCACACTTATTACTATTGAAAAAACAGTTATTCTATATCTTTTTCTATTTCTCTTAATGTTTTTAGCAGCCATTGCTCCTTCAAACCCAAATATTCTTTGAATAACTCTGTTCTTTCTTCTTTTTATTTTCTCCTTTGTTATAGAAGTTCTACCACTTATAGCATTCAGTGGTGAAATTCTGCCTGCGAAATATGCTGGCACGAGTGCTGATATATAAATTGCTACAAGACCTACTGCTGCGCTTATGCCTAAAACCATAGGTGATATAGAGATTTTCATAGGCATAACTGAATCTGCACCAATTAATTTAAATGCAATACTTATTCCATAGATAGCTATAATGCTGCATACTAGTCCTAATGGAATAGCTATTACTGCTAGTATTGTTGCTTCTCTTAGGACAATCTTTCTAATTTGTCTTGGAGTAGTTCCCACTGCTCTTAAAAGCCCAAACTGTTTAATTCTTTCAACAACACTTATTTGAAATGAGTTATATATTACTGCTATAGTTGAAATTAAAACTATTCCGATTATTATTGCTAGGGTTACATATAATCCTCCAAGACTTGAACCAGAATCTCCTGCTCCCTGCATTTGTAGCAAATAGCTGTTTTCCATAACGGTATCTTTCTCACCTAACTGCTTTAATTCGTGAGCTGCAGTCTTTAAGTTTGTTTTTGAGCTTATTTCTACAAGTAACGGTGCATTATCTTTATTAATATTATTATTTTTAGATAAAATTACTCCGCTACCATCTTTTTGATTTTGTACATTATCCTCAAGTATCCCAACAAGAATATATTCCTTATTGTTAACTTTAATTTTATTTCCTACTTTAGCGTTTTTATCAATAGATGATAATACCAACTTTTCCATTGCTACTTCATTTTCTTTTTCTGGTAATCTCCCAATCTTTGCTTTATATGGCAAAAGTTCTAAAGCCTTGTCTGTTGCCGTTATTACGTTAACAGCTAATTTATCACTTATCTTTATTTCTTTACTTATAGTATACAATCCAAACCTAGACACTTTAGGATTATTAACTATTTTAGAAATTAACTTTTCATCTGTTTTTTGAAATGCTAAATGGAAAGAACCTCCACTATTTTTAGCATACTGTATCTGAGCATCCTGCATTCCTTTAAAGTAAAGTCCTATTGTTGATATAAGTGCAACTGATAGCATTATTCCAATAATCGTAAGTGCGGTTCTTTTTTTATTTTTCTTCAAATATTTCCCTGTGAGCTGTTTATAACTAGTTATCATCTCTTTCACCCCCTAATTTATTCTTAAGTTCTTGTCAGAAGTTATTTCACCATCTCCAATGGTGATAACTCTATCTGCCATGGCTGCTATATTAACGTCATGGGTAATAAGTATTAAAGTTTGATTATATTTTTTAGCCGTAAATTTTAATAATTCCATAACATCTTTTGAATTTTTAGTATCAAGATTTCCTGTAGGTTCATCTGCAAGTATTATAGCTGGCTTATTAAATACAGCTCTACCAATTGATACCCTTTGCTGTTGACCCCCTGATAATTCTGATGGAAGATGATTACGCCTTTCGCTTAGTCCTAATACTTTAATGAGCTCTTCTAAATGAATTTTATCCACCTTATCATTATCTAGAAGTGCTGGAAGCGCTATATTTTCTTCTACATCTAAAATAGGTAGTAAATTATAGAACTGAAATACAAATCCTATCTTTCTTCTTCTAAACACTGCAAGTTTTTCTTCCTTGTAATCATAAATGCTTTCTCCATCAATAACTACATTCCCAGATGTTGGCCTATCGAGTCCTCCGAGTAAATGAAGAAGTGTACTTTTCCCAGAACCTGATGCTCCCACAATTGCTACAAACTCACCCTTAGCAACTGATAAATTTATATTTTTAAGTGCATCCACCTTGTTTTCACCGGTTCCATAAGTTTTATTTAAATTTTCAACCTTTAAAATTTCCATTCATATCTCTCCTTTTTTCTTTTCTCATCACTATAACCATATTATACTTCACTCGCCGCTTGCACTCCATGTCACTCCACTTACAAATAGAAAAGGTTATCTTACAGTTTTGTAAGATAACCTAATAAAGCAGCACTAAAAATGTGTTATAATTTTAGCATGCATTTAAATCACATAGGAAAACAATATGATATACAACTGAAAGTACAATTATAAGAGGAGATGATGAATCATGGATACGAATATACTAATAGCAATACTACTCTTAGTTCCAGCAGGTCTATTTATATACTTTGATAAAAAGCTATTAATTAGCACTAAAATACAAACAAAGTTTAAGATAAATAACTTTTTAGGATTATATCTTTTTATACTAATTACCATGGTACTTAGTACATTTATAGTTGCAACCTTAGCAATGCTTTTTCATATATCTAGCACTTTTACATATGCGATTCAATCTGTGCTAATGGGAATTCTTTTAGGGTTATTCTCAAATATAAATAAAATATTTAGAAGAAAAAAAAGTATTTAGAAAAGTATTTTAAAACCACCTGGATAAATTTCATATTTATCCAGGTGGTTTTAATTATTGAAACTTAAGATAAATCCAATTTTTTATCTATTAGATAGGTAGAGGTTATGAAGAATCCTACAGAAGTAATTATATCAAATATGGCATTAGCAATATTAATATCTAATCCACCTGAAATTGCAAACGCAGAATTAGATGATTTAAAACTATTCTCTAATGAAGAACCACCCAAGTTAATTGTTTGAGGGAATAGTTCAACAATTTTAAATGACAGCCAGCCCATTGCTATTGATATTATTATAAAAATTACAAAAGAGCCTACTTTACCTATTTTTTTACCTCTTAAGGCTACTTTACCAATAACCATGCAGAAATATATAAGTGTTAATGAAGAAACAATGCGCCATATATATTGAGTTATATAAAATAATATTAGACTACCCTTAATATCTTTAAAAAAACTTAAATCTATTTCTTCAGGTATTGTGAAATAGAACATCAAAAGGGATACAAATGCAACAATGGATATTTGAATTAAAGCTGTTATCAGCCTAGATGCCATTATTGATACGCCCGATTGTGGAAGTGTAAATAATAGGTAGCCTGAGTCTCCATGTAAGTATTTGCTCATAATTTTTAATGAAGATATAAATATTACTATTATGGCTCCAATAATCAAGCATATAGATAATCCTATTACTGCATTACCGCCCCAGGTATCTTTCTTTGTAATAAGAAATAGGTTAGCAATTATAACAGATATACAGATTCCAATTATGGTTAAAAAAGTTGATCGTAATTCATATTTTATAAGCTTAAACATTATTGAAATACCTCCCTATACAATTCATCGATTGACTTTTTCTTACTAATTCGTAATTCCTCTGCATTACCTTGAAGCACTATCTCACCATCAGATATAAATGCTACATCATCAAAAATTCGCTCTATATCATTTACAAGGTGTGTAGTAATTATCATAGAACTATTTTCACTAAAGTTATTAACTATAGCATTTAATATCTTTTCTCTAGTAGTGGGATCTACTCCACCAAGCGGTTCATCAAGTATATAAAGCTTTGCAACTCTCGAAAGTACCAATGTAAGCTTTAACTTTTCCTTCATTCCCTTTGATAGGCTTTTCACAGCGCTATTTTCATCAAGGTTCATAAACACAAGCATTTCCTTCGCTTTTTTTTCATCAAAATCAGAATAAAAGTCCTTGAAATATTTCACTGTATCCTTTACTTTCATCCACTTTAGAAGATACTCATTGTCAGGCAAATATGAAACTATAGACTTTGTATAAACACCAGGCTTTTGACCATCTATTAGTATTTCGCCTTTCGATGGATGAAGTATTCCCGCTGCTATTTTTAAGAATGTAGTTTTACCACTACCATTAGGACCAAGAAGTCCTACAATTTTTCCTGGCATTATATCTAGGTCTATCCCTCTTAGGGCCTTTTTATTTAAAAACGACTTGCATATTTTTTTTGATTCTAATATATTATTCATCTTGTTTTACCTCCATAGTTTCCTTTGAAACAGATTTAATTATTTCATTAGTAGTAAATCCTAACCTTCTCATTCTAAGTATAAAGGAATCTGTAACTTCCTTTGCCATTTCATTTTTCAAATCATCTACCATATTTCCCCTATCCCCCACAAATGTTCCAGTTCCTCTTTGTGTATAAACAATTCCAAGTCTTTCAAGCTCCTGATAGGATCTTTGAAGCGTATTCGGATTCACATTCAAATTCATTGCCATTTCTCGTACTGATGGTAACTTATCTTTTGATTTTAGCTTTCCCGTAACTATGTCCATTTTTATAAGGTCCATAATTTGTAGATATATAGGCATTTTATCATTAAATTCTAAATTCATTATTCCATCTCCTTTCATAAAACACATAGATTTCCTAGTGACATATGTTAATAGTACACTGCAGCATTAATCGTGTCAATATGAAAATATAGACCACCTAGATAAATTTTATATTTATCCAGGTGGTCTATATTTTATTTATAATATTATGCTACTATATCTCTTTTAGTAAAAGCTACATATGCAACAACATTAAAAATTATAAAATAAGCTATCAGTACAGTAATTGAAAAGTTCATTGTCATTCCTTTAACCAATGGCTGTCCATCAATATATTGATTCAAATTCGTATTTGCAAATAGAATATATTTTGACCAATTATATCTAGTGAGTAGCATTGTTGCGGTATTCCCTACAGTTAAAAGAAAAACTCCAATTCCTATAGCCATTGCACTATTACGAAAAACTGCGGAAATCATAAATGCTAAAGTAACCATCATTACTAAGCTTATACACTGAAGTCCATAAACCTCCACAATATGTGCTATCATATTAACTTCAGTAATTTTGCCACTAACATTTGTAAGGAATGGTATACCTGCCCCTTTAAAGCTAAACAATGTTCCTCCAACAAGAAATGACACTACTAAAAGTATCAAAAGCATGAAAAGAGTATATCCTAAAACAGAAATATATTTTGAGAGTAAAATTTTCCACCGTTTTGAGGGTCTAATTAGTAATAGTTTGATTGTACCTCCTGAAAATTCATTTGCTACTATTCCACCACCCATTACAATGGCAAAAAGAGAAATTAAAGATATTAGTCCACTTGCGCTATCTACAAATCCCCATAAGGAGTCGCCTTGTATAGGTTGTATATCATGTTTAAGACGATATTCATTAGTTTGTAAATCTTTTTCATATCTCTCCTTTCCTTCTTTAGGCATTTTTGGATTGGTTAACTCTTTCTTAATTTCCTGATTTTGAATTGTAATATCTGCTTTCCAATCACTCTTAGATGCCTCATTACCTCCAGATCTGGATAAGAACCCAACTGCTACTGTCATAATAACTAATATGCCAATCATTATCCATGTACTAATACTATGAGAAAGCTTCATATTTTCATTACGAACTAAGTTAATCATCTTACGCAATTTCGTTACCCCCTGTCATTTCTAAGAATTTTTTCTCTAAGCTTTGTTGTACTTTGTGAATACCGTAAATTTTAATTCCTTGACCCACAAGCTTTTCAACTAACTCAGGAACTTTCTCTATATTTTCTTTAATTTCTATTTCTTTATCATTTATTTCTGGTTTATATTTGCTACTAATACTTTCTAAATACGATTTTGCACTTTCAATCGGCGTAACAGTTAGAGCTATAACTGAATCCGACTCATCTTCAAGCATTTCCTTCATTTCCTGAATTCTAACCAATTTTCCATTTTGCAGAATTCCTACCCTATCACACATAAGCTCCATTTCTGAAAGTAAATGACTTGATACTATTACTGCAACATTTTCTTCTCTTGCAAGTGTTCGTAAATGATTACGTAATTCATGAATACCAGCAGGATCTAGACCATTAGTAGGTTCATCTAATACCAATAACTTTGGAGAATTAAGTAGTGCTTGCGCAACCCCTAGTCTTTGGCGCATACCTAGTGAATATGTCTTTATTTTGTTGTGTATTCTTTTTTCAAGACCCACAATTTTTATAACCTCATCAATACGTTCCTTCTTTATATCTGGATACATTCTCCCAAAATGGACAAGATTTTGATACCCCGTTAAGTATTTGTATAAATCTGGATTTTCAATAATTCCACCTACTTTAGCCATAGCCTTTTCAAAATCCTTATTAACATTTAATCCATCAATATACATTTCACCTTTAGTAATAGACATCAGTCCTAAAAGCATTTTAATAGTAGTAGTTTTACCAGCGCCATTTGGTCCGAGGAATCCAAACACCTCTCCTGAACGCACGTCAAAAGTAAGATCATCTATTATTACCTTTTTACCGATTTTTTTTGTAACATTCTTTATTTGTACTATAGTTTCCATGTTGAACCTCCTTATATTAATTTTAAATTATTGTCCCTTATGATAAATCTAATTTTTTATCTATTAGATAGGTAGTGCTAATGAATAATCCTACAAAAGTAATTATCTGAAATATGGTATCTGCAATATTAAGATTAAATTCTCCACCTGAACCCATTAAATCAGAATTTAATATACTATTAGTCGTATTTATTGAAAAATTATTCAAGTTCAAGTTTTGAGGTAATAGCGTTGTAATTTTAGTTGACAGCCAGCCAATTGCTATTGATAATATTATAAAAATTATAAAAGAACCTATTTTACCTAGTTTTTTACCTCTTAAGGCTACTTTGCCAATAACCATACAAAAGTATATAAATGTTAATAAATAAACAATGCCCCCTATATATTGAATTATAAAAAATAATACTATACTGAGCTTGAAATATTTAAAAAAACTTAAATCTATTTTGTCTATTGAAGTCAAATAGAGCATCAAAATGGATACAAACGCAACAATGGATATTTGAATTAAGGCACTTATCAGCCTTGAAGTCATTATCACGCTCCCAGATTGCGGAAGTGTAAACAACAGGTAGCCTGAATCTCCATATAAGTATTTGCTCATAATTTTTAATGAAGATATAAATATTACTATCATGGCACCAATAATTAAGCATGTAGATAATGAAGTTACTGTATTAATGTTCCAAGAGTCTTTCTTTGTCATAAGAAATAAGTTAGCAATTATAACCGATATACATATTCCAATTATGGTTAAAAAAGTTGATCTTAATTCATATTTTATAAGCTTAAACATTACTTAAATACCTCCCTATACAATTCATCGATTGACTTTTTCTTACTAATTCGTAATTCTTCTGCATTACCCTTAAGTACTATCTCTCCATCAGATATAAATGCTACATCATCAAAAATTCGTTCTATATCATTTACAAGATGTGTAGTAATTATCATGGAACTATTTTCACTAAAGTTATTAACTATAGCATTTAATATCTGTTCTCTAGTAGTAGGATCTACACCACCAAGTGGTTCGTCAAGTATATAAAGCTTTGCTGATCTTGAGAGTACCAATGTAAGCTTTAACTTTTCCTTCATTCCCTTTGATAGGCTTTTCACAGTGATATTTTCATCAAGTTTCATAAACTGGAGCATTTCCTCTGCTTTTTTTTCATCAAAATCAGAATAAAAGTCCTTGAAATACTTCACCGCATCCTTTATTTTCATCCAATTTAGAAGATACTCATTATCAGGCAAATATGAAACTATAGACTTTGTATAAACACCAGGCTTTTGACCATCTATTAGTATTTCTCCTTTCGATGGATGCAGGATACCCGCTGCTATTTTTAAGAATGTAGTTTTACCACTACCATTAGGACCAAGAAGTCCTACAATTTTTCCTGGCATTATATCTAGGTCTACTCCGCGTAGGGCCTTTTTATTTAAATATGACTTACATATTTTTTCTGATTTTAATATACTATTCATCTTCTTTTCCCTCCATAGTTTCCTTTGAAACAGATCTAATTATATCCTTAGAAGTAAATCCTAAGCTTTTCATTCTAAGTATAAATGAATCTATAACTTCCTTTGCCATTTCCTTTTTTAATTCATCTACCATATTTTCTCCCTCCCCCACAAATGTCCCAGTACCTCTTTGTGTATACACAATTCCAAGTCTTTCAAGCTCTTGATAGGATCTTTGAAGCGTATTTGGATTAACCTTCAAATTTGTTGCCATTTCTCGTACTGATGGTAATTTATCCTTTGATTTTAGCTTCCCCGTAACAATGTCCATTTTTATAAGGTCCATAATTTGTAGATATATAGGCATTTTATCATTAAATTTTAAATTCACGATTCCATCTCCTTTCAGAAAATACATTAATGTTCTAGTGACGTATGTTAATAGTACACTAGAACGTTAACGATGTCAACAAAAAATACGTGTTTTAAATGTATAATGATACATTTTTACGCAAAAAATTAAAACGCTCATCCATATATGGATGGGCGTTAATCCCTCAACTTTGCTTATTGTAGTGTACATGTAATAGTTCATGAACCCTATCTTTTAACAATCCCGAATATAATGAATTTATCAATGGATTGTCATCTGTCATACTTATACTATTCATTTTATCCGCCTTATATAATCCAGTGCCACGTTTAGATTTCCCTTCTGCTTTTACGAATGGTTGTCCTGCTCCACTAACGCATCCACCGGGGCATGCCATAACTTCTACGAAATCATAATGAGCTTCACCGGATTTTATCTTCTTTATAACGTAATCCGCATTTTTGAGTCCACTTACTATGGCGAATTTTATTACGCGTTCATTTACATTAATACTGGCTTCTTTAACGCCGTTCATACCTCTAACACCATCAAAAGCAAGTGCACGTAATATTGCAATTGGTTGGTCATTTAAAACTTTACGTATAACAGCTTCAGTAACACCACCCGTTACTCCAAATATAACACCAGCTCCACTACTAATTTCAAATGGCATATCTAGTGCCTCAGGTTCTAATTCTGAGAACGCAATTCCTGATTCTTTTATCATATTAATAAGCTCTTGCGTCGTTACTACATAATCTACATTAGGAACACCATTCTTTTTAAATTCATCCCTATTTGCTTCGAACTTTTTTGCTGAACAAGGCATAATTGCTACGCTCACAAGTTTTTTATCATCATCTTTGTAATGTTCCTTCAATATAGAAGCAAACATTTGCATAGGAGATTTACAAGTGGAAACATTTTTCATTAAATCTGGATAAGTATTTTGAACATAATTTACCCAAGCAGGGCAGCAAGATGAAAATAGAGGTAATTTTTCATTATTTTTAAGTTTTGAAATAAATTCATTTGTTTCCTCTATAATTGTAAGGTCTGCCCCTACTGAGGTATCAAATACCTTATCGAATCCCATTCTTCTAAGGGCAGTTACTATTTTACCCATTGCATTTTTGCCATCTTCTTGTCCTAATTCCTTGCTTATAGATACTCTTACAGCAGGAGCAATTTGAACTACAACCTGTGTATTCTTATCACTAAGTTCCTTCCAAAGTTTATCTGTATTACTCCTTACTACAATAGCAGCAGTAGGACATACTGCTGCGCACTGCCCGCAACCAACACAATTAGAGTCTCCTATAGGTTCATTAAATGCCGTCGAAACAGTCATTTTAGATCCTCTTCCAATAAAATCAATTGCTCCAACGTTTTGTACTTCTGCACACACTCTTACACAATCACCACATAAGATACACTTGCTTGAATTTCTTACTATGCATACGGATGAATTGTCTGGTTCAGGTTCTTCAGCAGTATTTTCAAATCTTACTTTTTTTATTCCGAAACGTTTTGCTAACTCCTGTAGCTTACATGAAGTATTTTTTTCACATGTTGTACAATCTCTGCAGTGATTTGCAAGCAATAACTCAAGAATATTCTTTCTATACTTCCTAAGTCTTGGCGTATTTGTGTATATATCCATGCCCGCTTTAGGAGGAGTCGAACATGCAGCCTCAATTCCCCCATGTTTATTTTCAATCATACACATACGGCAAGCTCCATAAACTGAAAGCTCTGAATAGAAGCATAATGTAGGTAATTCAATACCAGCTTTTCTAACTAATTCAAGAATATTTTTTTCGCCCTTTATTTCTACAGGCACATTGTCTATAGTCATAAACTGTCCATTCATTCTATTACTCCTCCTTTATAGCTTTAAATGCACAAGTATCAACACAACTACCACATCTTATGCACTTATCTTTATCAATTGTAAATGTTTCTTTAATTTTACCTGAGATTGCTCCAACTGGACAAATTTTTGAACACTTTGAACATCCCTTGCAAATTTTTGGATCAATAAATATTATCTTAAGCTTTTGACATGTTTTAGATGGACATTTTTTATAGGCAATATGATCTTCATACTCATCACGAAAATTCTTAATAGTACTTACAACTGGTAATGGTGCAGTCTTTCCAAGTCCACATAATGATGTTGAAGCTATGGTATCTGCAAGTTCTAAGAGCATATCTATATCTTCAAGCTTTCCTTTACCTGCAACTATCCCTTCAAGAATTTCAAGCATTCTCTTAGTACCTTCACGACAAGGAACACATTTGCCACAGGATTCATTTTTTGTAAAATTCATAAAGAATCTTGCAATCTCAACCATGCAAGTGTCTTCATCCATAACTACAAGGCCACCAGAACCTATCATTGCACCTGCTTTTTTAAGTGAGTCGAAATCTAGTGGCAAATCAAGATCATCTGTTGTAAGACATCCACCAGATGGCCCGCCTATTTGTACAGCCTTAAACTTTTTGCCGTTTTTTATTCCTCCACCAATATCAAATATTATTTCTCTTAGAGTTGTGCCCATTGGTACCTCAATAAGTCCTGTATTTTCAATATTTCCTGTTAAAGCAAACGCTTTTGTACCAGGACTATTTTTAGTTCCAATTGATTTATACCATTCTACTCCTTTATTAATTATTACAGGCACATTAGCAAAAGTTTCAACATTATTAAGAACTGTTGGCTTTCCAAAAAGTCCATGCTCAACAGTTCTTGGAGGTTTTACTCTTGGCATACCTCTTTTTCCTTCAATTGAAGCTGTTAGTGCACTTCCCTCACCACATACAAAAGCACCTGCCCCTCTATTAATTTGGATATCAAAACTAAAATTTGTCCCAAGAATATTTTTCCCAATAATTCCATATTCTTTTGCTTGTTTAATAGCACTCGAAAGTCTGCCTACAGCAAGAGGATATTCTGCACGAACATATAAAAACCCTTTTTGTGCACCACAGGCAACAGCGGCAATTATCATTCCTTCAAGTACCCTATGAGGGTCTCCCTCCATTATGCTCCTATCCATGAATGCTCCTGGATCACCTTCATCACCGTTACATACAATATATTTTATCTTTTCCTTTTGGCGTTGTACCTGACCCCATTTACTACCAGTAGGGAATCCACCGCCTCCACGGCCTCTTAATTTTGATTCATTTATTTGGTTAATAACATCATCTGAATTCATTTCAAATAGTACTTTTTCAAGTGCAGAATATCCGCCTAAAGCTATATATTCTTCTATTGAAGTTGCATCAATGTGTCCACAATGTTCTAGGGCAACTCTGGTTTGTTTTTTATAAAAAGAAATTTCTTTCTGTTTCCTAAATATTTGTCCGTTTTGGGTATATACAAGTCTTTCAACACATTCATCTTTAACTATAGTTTTGTCCACAATTTCTGCGCAATCTTCTACCTTTACTTTTAAATATAAATATCCAAATGGTTCTATTTTTACTAGAGGACCCATTTCACAAAATCCATGACATCCGCTTTTTTTAACTCCAACAGTTTCCTCATGTGGCTCTTTCTCAAGGCTTACTTCACAATTTATGCCCTTTTCCTTCATAATCCTTATTAATTCATCATAAATATCTAGGGATCCGCCTGCAACGCAGCCAGTACCAGCACATACAAGAATTTTCTTTTTTTCTTTTGCAAAACTACTTTTGTATATATTTCTTGCATTAATTAGATCATTTCTATTATGAAGCATATTATTTTTCCTCCTTAAGAGTATATAAAAGCTCCATTGCTTTTTCTGGGGTCATAGAACCATGTACTTTATCATTAATACTCATAGCTGGTGCAAGTCCACAAACGCCTAGACAAGAAACCGTTTCTAAAGTAAACGTTAAATCATCTGTTGTAGTTTTAGTTTCCGAAAGTTTTAAATGTTTTCTTAGCTTTTCTAATATAGGAACAGATTTTCTAACGTGACAAGCAGTACCATCACATATTTTTATTATAAACTTACCTTTAGGTTGTAAAGAAAAGTTTTCATAAAAAGTTGCCACACTATATATTTTTGCCCTACTCATACCAAGTTTTTCTGAAAGATACGAGAATACCTCCTTGGGTAAATACCTATAGCACTCTTGAGTATCCTGCAATATTGCAATAATGTTACTAGATTTAAACTCATGTTTTTTTAATATAGTATCTAGATTACTATAATCAAATGTTGTATTCATTTTTCTCCCCCTTATAAATTCAAAAAATCCAGAAAATATAATATTCTAAGATAATAACATCAAACTTCGCATTTACCACTCGCTTTAAAACTAGCCAATTTTTCTAAAAAAAACAATATTTGATTTGCAACTATTGCGAGTCCTGCAGACATTATGGTTCCCCATAATATTTTAGGAAGGTAATTCATCCTAAGTCCATCAAACAAAATAACTCCTAACCCACCAGCGTTTATTACCGAGGCAATAGTCGCTATTCCAATTGTAGTTACAGTAGCAATTCTTATTCCACCAAGTATTATTGGAAGAGCTAACGGCATTTGTATTTTTAAAAACAATTGAAAAGAGTTAAAACCCATCCCCTTTCCTGCCTCTATAATAGATGAATCTATGGACTGAAAAGCTGCGAATATATTTCTAACTAGAATATACTGATTATAGATTACTAAAACGAAAATTGCTGTTCCTTTTCCCAGGCCTAAAACAGGTATTAATAAAGCGAAAAATGCTAGACTAGGCACAGAATAAATAACCCCTAAAGCGGATAGAACTACTACTGATAAAACTTTTGACCTTAAAATCAAAAGGGATAGAGGGATTGCAATCATGAGAGCTATTGAAATACTTAGTGATACAATTTGAAGATGCTGTAGCAGCAAAGTTAACATATTGTCATGATACTTATATAAATACTCTATCATGTATTAACCCCCCTGTTCACTGGCTTATTTTTAATTGCTCCAGTGTTATTTTGCCAACAGCTTCATGATTATCCTTCTCAACAATCAAATGATCGATATTTTTTTTAAGGAAATATGCTAACAAATGTTGCAAATCTTCATTTTCATTAACCCTTGTCTCATCTTCCATTGTTTTTGAATCCAAAGGAATCATTACAGAACCCGCACGTACAAACTTAAGTTTTTGAATAATATTCTCTGAAGAAACCAAACGGGTAACAAATTCATTTGCTGGATGAAATAATATATTGTACGGAGTATCAAACTGCTCGATTCTTCCTTTATCCATGATTATTACTTTATCTCCTAATTTGAAAGCTTCATTAACATCATGAGTTACAAAGAGAATTGTCTTATTAAGCTTTTTTTGAATTCTTAGGAGTTCTTCTTGAAGATTTAGTCTAGTTATAGCATCTATCGCTCCAAAAGGCTCATCCATAAGCATTATTTCAGGATCAGCAGCCATGGCTCTTGCTATTCCAACTCTTTGCTGCTGGCCTCCTGACAATTGCCTTGGATATCTTTTTTTGAAATCCTTAGAAGGAATGCTTACTAAATCCAACAATATATCAACTCTTTGCGCTATGTCTTTCTTTTTCCACCTTAAAATATTCGGAACTGTAGCAATATTTTCTTCCACAGTCATATGAGGAAATAGCCCAATTTGTTGAATAACATATCCAATTTTCTGCCTATGTTTTTCCGCCGGAATATTTTTAATGTTTTCTTTGAAAAACAATATTTCCCCTGAGCTTGATTCATATATTCTATTTATCATCTTCAAAAATGTAGTTTTACCTGAACCCGAAGTTCCCAGTATTGTTATAAAACTACCTTCTTCAATTCTCGCACTTACATCTTTTACAGCATATTGCTCTGAACCTTTAAATTTTTTGCTCACTTTTACAAATTCAATTGCTACCCTTTTCAAAATATTTACCTCCTTCCTTGTATATCCATTTTCTATTTTGCTAATTCCTTGTCAAAGAAATTCTTAGCTACTTCTGCGTATTCCTTTTTATCTATGTCTACTTCTGAATTTAATTTTATTATCACCACGTTATCAATTCTGCTTGTAACCTTATTTAAAATATCTTTTATTTGAGGATTATTTTCAAGAAGGTCTTGCCTTATAACTGGGGCTATGTTGTATGGTGGCCATGCATGCTTATCATCTTCGAGAATCACAAACTCAGTTTTACTTAATTGTCCTTCTGTTGTATATGCTACAGCAACATCTGCTTTATCATTATGAAGCACATCATATTTAATTCCATTATCATAGATCTTTTCATCTTTAAATTTAAAATCCCCATAAGTCTTTGTCAAAGCTTGCAGTCCATCTAATCTTTCATCAAATTGACCTTGAGATGCAAATCTTATACTTCCTGCGCTTTTTTGAAGATCGGTTATAGTGTGGATATTATATTTATCTGAGGCCCTTTTGGAAATTACTAGTCCCTGCCCATCATTTGCAGAAGATGGATCAAGCCAAATCAATTTAAATTTCTCCTTGTATTTCGCTGCAACCTCATGATAAACTTCCTTTGAATCAAACTTTGGCTGCTGCTTTAAAACAGATAATAACCCTGTACCAGTATACTCAGGGTAAATATCAATATCTCCGTTTACAAGTGAAGTATGAACCACAGCACTACCAAGATTAAATTTTCTGTAAACTTTATAACCTTCTTTTTCTAAAGCAACTGCATATAATTCAGATAAAATTAAAGATTCTGTAAAATCTTTAGAGCCAACTTTTATTATAGGTTTACTTTTAGTTTGCGATGTATTTGGATTATTAGATGAAGCACTCTTTTTAGAACAGCCAGTTAAAACTGAAACTGCAACCAAGGCTGTTAATACAGAAACTACAACTAAGTTTTTTAATCTCTTATTCATAACTACTCACTCTCCTAATATAGTATTCTTTATTCTCTTTGATATTTTGTAATCCTTTGTTCTAACATAAATAACAACATTTCCGCTATTACCGAAAGTAGTGCAACTGTTGCTCCCCCTATTATTAATATTCTAAAATCATTCATACCAAGACCTGTGAAGATGAAATCTCCTAGTCCTCCAGCTCCTATATACGAAGCTAAAGTAGCACTAGCAATTACTTCAACTGCAGATGTTCTAACTCCCGTAATTATTAACGGCAGTGCTAATGGAATTTCAATTTTATAAAGCATTTTCTTGTAATCCATTCCCATTCCTTCAGCACTTTCTAGAACAGATGCATCAATATTTTTTATTCCTAAATAGGTATTTATAAGTATCGGTGGTATGGCTAAAATCACAAGTGCCAATAGTGCTGGGAAGAATCCAGTTCCAAGTATTGGCATAACTAGCACTAAAATTGCAAGGCTTGGAATAATCCTAAAAAAATTAAATATATTCATTATAGGCTGTGATGCCTTTGTAAATTTAGCACATATAATTCCCAAAGGTACCGCTATAATAATACTTATTAAAACTGCTGTAATACTAATATTAATATGAATTCTTACTGCTTCATAATATTTATCAATGTGATTTAATAAATAGTCCATAACCTCATGTAACACTGGCCTCTATCCTTTCTAAAAAGTAATTTCTACTTATAACTTTTATAACTTTATTTATTTAAAATGTCTTAAAAATATACTCATACATATAATTCTATGAGCTAATGCACTAAAATAATTACACTTTTCACAAAAAATTATAGCAGCCAATTTATATAAGAAACTATAAACTGGCTGCTAACGAAAATCTAATTCATTTTCTATTTTTGTAATTCCGGTACAATATTAGGTGGTATTTCTCCTCGCAGTGCTTTAACAAGATTTTGCGCAGCCATCATCGCCATATCAAAACGAGTCTTTTGCGTTGCTGATCCTATATGTGGAATCGTAACTACATTTGACATTTTAAGTAGTGGATTTTCAGGATTAACTGGCTCTTTTTCATACACATCCATACCTGCCCCATAAATTTTTTTACTTTGAAGTGCTTCAATAAGAGCCTGTTCATTTACTGTTTGACCCCTAGAGGCATTGATAAATATGGCAGTATTCTTCATTATATTAAATTCCTCAAAATCTATAAGGTAGCGCGTTTCATCATTAAGTGGAGTCATTAATACAATGAAATCAGACTTAGCTAAAAGTGATTTAAAATCGCAATATTTAACGCCCAGTCTTTCCTCTACATCTTTTTTTCTGTTTCTGTTGTAGTAGCAAACTTCCATATCAAATCCAAGCTTTGCCCTTTTAGCTACGGCTTCACCTATTCTACCCATACCAATTATACCTACCGTTGAGTGGTGTACATCTGTTCCATAGAGTGTTTCGTTATCATCTCTAGTCCATTTACCTTCCTTTACATATCTATCTAATTCCGCAATCCTCCTTGAGCAGGATAGCATCAGTCCAAATATTAAATCTGCAACAGTATCATCTAAAACACCTGGAGTATTCGTACCTATAATGTTTCTTTCTTTCATTACTTTTAAATCAAAGTTATTATATCCAACTGTAACATTGCTAATAGCTCTTAATTTAGGGGCCCTATTTAATAGTTCTGAATTAATACAAAAATCGGATAATAATGCACCTTCTTTATCAGAGAGTTTATCTAACAGTTCACTTCTTGAAACTTCTTTTTCTCCCTCCCATTTTTCATAATCACAAAATCGTGCAATATAATTTTCTACTTCTTTAGGTATACGCTGAGCAATATATATTTTAGGTTTATTCATGATCTTCCTCCTTAAATTTATTATTAATAATAATTTCCATCATTTCTTTTTTTCTTTATTATACATAAAAAAACCCTGCAATGTAGATTTTTTTTATTTATTTACTCTACAATGTATTTTTTAAGAGGTAATATATTTTTATCTTTTTATTAGAGTGGTATAATGTTTCTAAAACATATTGCAGTAAATGATATGACTGATAATAAATAAACAATATAAAATAATCTAGTATACTTGAGCAAAAAATACTAGAATAAGAGTATAGAATGGTGGTAATAATATGAAGGATCCTTTTAATATTATAATTGATGAGGCCTCGGAAGGACTCATAGTGGTTGACCCAAATGGAGTAATTAAATGTTATAACAGAATGGCTAAAGAGATATTTGGAATTATATATAACCAGGGCATAGGGCATTCTGCTGGCAGTATCGTAGAAAATGATATTGTAATAATCGCTGATACAATGCTTGGTGAGGATGATGGTGGGCTAACTCCTGAAGACTTAAAAAATATAGGAGTGCCTTCTCAAAAATTGAAACAAGGAGATGCCTTTGTTTCAATAGGCATTATGGGAGATAAATCATACAATGGTGTAATAGAATATACTTCTTCTAGAGAAAGTACTTTGTATCTGGAAAACATATATTCTAAAAACAAACTAACTGCAGCTATTGATTTTTGTAACAGGGTGGCGGTTATATCTATAAATGATATTAAATATACACTTGAATATACAAAGTCCATAGGCCATATGGTAGTTTTATGTGGCAATACAGGTAAGGTGAAATTTTATCAGGCTAGAGGCTACACCAGTAGGCGAGACGATATAAAAAAGCTCCTTAATGGAACCATATTTGCCTCAAAAGGAGATTATAACTATACAATTGATGTGGTTGGACACAGTATTTTTAATGTTCATCCTAAAGAAACGAATATAAATATCGTAGATTTTGTTGAAGCAGCAAAAGGTAAAGATATTTCTTATACTAATCAGGTTAAGGACATAAATGGCCGTTCTACAAGATGCTCTTTAGTTCAGCTAAAGGATGATAACAAAGTTATAGGTGCCTTATTAAAGGTTCAAGACATAACTGAGCTTGAAAATATAATTAAAGAAAGAGACTATGCCATAGCATCTCTTAATGAAGCTGAAAACAAGCTTAAGGATAATGACGAATTTAAAAGGATTATTGGGCAAAGTGACAGCATAAAGGCTGTAAGAAAGCTTGCCAGAAAGGCATCAGAAATAGATTCTACAGTACTTTTGTTAGGCGATAGCGGTACAGGAAAGGGACTCGTGGCAGAGTGCATACATAAAAGTAGTAAAAGAAATAATAAGCCATTTATATATGTAAATTGCGCTTCTATACCCAAGGAATTAATAGAAAGTGAGCTCTTCGGATATGAAGGTGGCGCATTCACCGGATCTAAAAAAGAAGGCAAAAAGGGTCTATTTGAGGCTGCTCATGAGGGGACTATTTTTCTCGATGAAATAGGGGATATACCTTTATATATGCAAGCAAAGCTACTACACGTCTTGCAAAGCAAACGATTTAATAGAGTCGGTGGTACACACTCTATAGAAGTTGATGTGAAAATTATAGCTGCAACTAATAAGGATTTAGATGTAGCTGTCAAGCAGGGAGAATTCAGAAGAGATTTATATTATAGGATTAATGTTTTCCCTATTTTTATACCTCCGTTAAGATTAAGAAAAGAAGATATTTATACGTTGATTATGTATTTGACCCCTAAGATTTGCAAAAGAGCGGGCTGTGAAGAGAAAAGAATATCAGCGGAAGTGATAAAAAAAATGCTTATGTACGATTGGCCAGGAAACGTCAGAGAGGTTGAAAATGTTCTTGAAAGAGCAATAAACGTATCTGATGAGAATTCAATCTTCACGAAGGATATAAGCATCATAACATCAGCGAAAGGCTCAGAAACCTGTAGCTTTGGATATTCTCTCAAGGGCGCAATCGAAATTGCAGAGCGAAAAGCTATTGAAAATGCACTAAAAATCGCAGTTGGAGATAAAACCGAAGCTATGAGGATACTTAACATAAGTAAATCAGGTTTTTACGAAAAACTTAAGAGGTATAATCTTCAAAATAAAATCAATGATTGATATAGATCATTGATTTTATTTTTAACAACATTCTTATAAACAAAATAAATCCGAAATTAAGGATTCAGTCCATAATATTGGACTATTCTTAAAATAGCACTTTTCGGAGTTCACAAAAATTTAGAACGGACTTTTTCCAATATTTTGGACGCATTAACAAACTAAATCTTTGATTTATATAACTTTACTGTATTGGCATGATAATTGCTAATTTATAAATGCAATAACACTTTAAATTGATAAAAAAGTAATTTGACAAAAATTAACCAGGAGGTGTTTTCATGAAAAGAAATTATTTAAATGTAAATGAAAAAGGGCACCTAGAGTTTTTTAGATGCGATACGGTAAAATTGGCAGAAGAATTCAAGACGCCTCTTTATGTTATGAGTGAAGACGGAATAAGACAGAGTTGTAAACAGGTGCGCGATCATTTTATGGATAAATACCCCAATACGCTTGCTTTATATGCCAGCAAAGCTTTCAGCAACATTGCCATGTGCAAAATAATAAAGGAAGAAGGTCTTGGCATAGATGTTGTATCAGGTGGAGAGTTATATACTGCATGTAAATCTGGCTTTCCAATGGAAAAGGTATATTTTCATGGCAACAATAAATCGCAAGAAGAAATTGAACTTGGTATAGATAATAATGTTGGCTGCTTTGTTATCGATAGCTTTCATGAAGTGAAAATTTTGCAAAAAATAGCCCAAAAGAAAGGTGTTGTAGTAAGGGCTATTTTAAGAATATCCCCTGGCATTTCAGGTCACACACATGAATACATTTCTACTGGACAGTTAGATTCAAAATTTGGCTTCCCTATACAGGGTAATGTTGCTTTTGATGCTATAGAAATGGTAAGCAAATGTGAAAATATAAAATACAGCGGTATACATTGTCATATAGGTTCGCAAATGTTTAACAAAGATGTCTATAAAGAAGCTGTTCATATAATGACAAAATTTATGCTTGATTTAAAGAACAACTTAGGCGTTAAAACAGAAGATCTAAATATGGGTGGTGGCTTTGGAATCTACTATTCTAATGGCGACAAACCTCTTGAAGTGAGTGAGTTTATAGAAGTAATAATGAGTAATATATATGAAGATTGCAAGAAATATTCATTAGAAATTCCTAGAGTTCTCATTGAACCAGGAAGATGGTTGGTTGGAGAAAACGGTATAACCCTTTATACAATAGGAGCTATAAAAGAAATTGAGGGAATAAGAAAATATGTTAGTGTAGATGGTGGTATGACCGATAATCCAAGACCTGCCCTATATCAAGCTGAAAACGAAGCTATTGTTGCGAATAAGGCTGATAAAGAAAATGAAGACCTTGTAACTATTGCAGGAAGATGCTGTGAATCGGGTGATATGCTGATCCACGATATAAAGCTTCCTAAAATGGAAGCTGGCGATATACTTGCAACTCTTACTACAGGAGCATATAACTACTCAATGTCCAGTAATTATAATAGATTACCAAGACCAGCAGTAGTAATGCTAAAGGCTGGCAATGCAAGATTAGTTGTTAAAAGGGAAACCTATGAGGATATCACACGGAATGATTTGGACTAAAAAAGAAAACAAGTATATATTACTATTAATGCATTCACTTCGCTAAGAACTACTAATTTTATTTTTAATTAATCTGCTGAAAAACATAAACTCGCTGTCGCTCAAAATATGTTTTTCTTAACGCATCTTAATTAAAAATAAAATAAGAAGTTCTAAAGCTCGATTCAATGCATTATACGTAATATATACTTGTTTTTGCGCCTAAAAATATTTGTTATTTATTTTAGGGGTGCCTTATTTCCAAAAATCAGTATCAACACCAATAGATTTTGACTTAAACTTAGCCCCATCGGTTTCTTTGTAATTTTTCAATATTTTTAATGCATAGTTAGAACCAATTAATATAATTGGAACATTTACATAAACTAAAACAATATTTACAAAGTCACCTATATACCATAAATTTGTAAGTTCTAAACCCGCAAGAACTGTTAGTGCTCCAAATGGAACAAAGAATAATGAACCAAGCAACCGTATTCCCATGATAAATTTCTTATTTCTGGATATTAAATTTGCAGAAACTTCTGCAAACAATATTAGACCGAGCAATGTTGTAAATGCAAACATTCCATAGCATAGAGAAACAATAATTGTAACTGTTCCATCTAAGGCAGTACCAGGAACTAAGTATCGAACTGAAGATAGGTAAACTGTAAGTTTAGATGCTTCTATACTCTCCCATGCAACTCCTGCAGTACCTGTCCAAACATGAGCCATGACAACAAGAAACCCAGTCATACTACATATTACCATTGTGTCAAGAAAAACTCCTAGACATTGTACAAACCCTTGTTCTGCAGGATGATTATTCTCCGCTGTAGCTGCTGCCATTGTAATTGTTCCTTGTCCGGCTTCATTGGACATTAATCCACGCTTAATTCCTTGAGCTAAAGCCACACCAAATGCTCCACCAAATAACGCATTAGGCTTAAACGCTCCACCAATCACTGCTTTAAAGAAATATGGAACTTTATCTAAATTAACTAATATTATTAAAAGAACTACAACTGTGTAAATAACTGCCATAATAGGAACCATTATATCTGTAACTGCAGTAACTCTTTTTATTCCACCAATTACAGTTAAAAGAACAGTAATTATTAAGACTATTGCTATGCCATAATAAACTGTAGATTGACGTCCAAAGGTTTTACCAGTTATAGTATCAGCTATTGACCCAAAGCTTGTAAATAAATGAAAAGCTTGTGACGGGATAACAAACAGTGCATATATTATGAAAAGCGAAGACAGTACAACACCTACCCACCGTTTATCGCCCAAAATCTTTTGCCCATAAAAGGGAAGTCCTCCTACGTACTCCTTTCCATTTTTCTCCTTAAAGAGCTGTGCAAGTACAGATTCTACAAAAGCCGTGGACATTCCAAAGAAAGCTGAAACCCACATCCAAAATAGTGCTCCTGGTCCACCAACAGATATTGCTCCTGTAACCCCCATAATATTACCTGGACCTACACGCATTGCAGAACTTAGTAAAAATGATGCTAATGAACTAACTCCAGTATCTGTTTCCTTCTTTTTAGCAAGAATCTTAATTCCTTTTTTAAATGCCATAACTTGAATAAATCCAGTTTTAAATGTAAGATAAATTCCTGTTCCTAAAAGTAAAATAACCGCAAAGGCAAAATTACCTAAAACCGGGATGTTTTGATACCACTTAAAATTAGTTGGAAATTCCCATAGAAAATCTGCAATCGGAACTATAAAGTTAAAAAAATTATTTACTGCTTGAAATAATACACTCATTTTTCAACCCCCATAATATAACAAAAATTATCTTTATTCTTTTATGATTTTTCTCACTTATATCTATACATACTTAAGTTTCACAATTTAAAAATAAAAGGCACATCCCGTAGGACTGCCTTTTATTTCGTTAAACAGAAATTTTACCCATAGCTGCTGCTATTATCATAACAATCGCCACTATAACCATAGCAATCATGGCCAACTTTTCTTTCTGAGTAATAGCTTCTTTTTTTTCTTTTTTTGCTTTCAAATAAAAACCTAACCCTATTGCATAAATTACAACTGCTAAACCTAAATATCCAATTCCTACTGCATATATAACATAAATTGAATATATACCTGCAATTACTGCTATAATTTTTTCCTTAAGATGTCCACTTTCTTTGTTATATACCTTAAATGCATACATAGAAGATAATAAGTATGGTATTAATATATTAGTTGTACACATATGTGTCACAACAAAATAAGCTTTTTGCAAACCTGGTGAAAGCATAGCTAGCAAACCTATTTGTGTTGCTACCATTCCAAATAAAAGAGCATTTATAGGTACATTTTTGTCATTGTTCTTTTTAAACCATTTAGGCATTAACCCATCCTGTGATGCTGGAACATATAAAATTTCTGTGGTTATCAAAAGCCAGCAAAGTAAAGCACCCATAACAGAAATTAAAATTCCCACTTTAACTATAATAGCCCCCGCACTTCCCAATGCAGTCTGTGCTAAAACAGCTGCTAATGGAGTTTGTGCTGCAACTAAAGCCTTAGCTGGTAAAATACCCATTGACAATATAGATATTGATACATAAAGTATCGCTGTTATAACAAGTGAAATTATTGTTGCTTTTCCAACCACTATTTGAGATTCTGCTCTTTGAGACAAAACAACTAAGCCTTCAACACCTACGAAGCACCATAAAATTGTTCCCATTGCACCACTTATCTGTTTTCCTATACTAACAGTGTCTCCACTGACTGCTAAAACTGTCTTCCAATTTTCAACATTAAATGTACCTAGTTTAAAAGCTGAAAGGCCAAATACAATTACTAGAATTAGTGGTATAACTTTTCCAATTGTAACTACTAAATTGAGTATACCAGCTTGTCTAATTCCTCTTTTTATTATAAAATAGTATGACCACAAGACAATAGATGCAAGTACAAATGCTAAAACAGGAGGCATTGTGTATCCTTCTCCAATTAAGCTATTTATAGTCTTGAAAATTAAAACAATAAATGCAACATTTCCAAGGAAAGAACTTGTAAAGTAACCCCAAGCTGAATTAAAGCCTATAAAATCACCATATCCGTCTTTGGCATAGGAATAAATGCCGCCCTGTAATTCAGGTTTTTTATTTGAAAGTAAGTAAAATACTAATCCTAGCATTACTACCCCAAAAACTCCAATCCCCCATGAAATTAGGACTACCATTGGATTTGTTGTTGTTATCAAATCTGTAGGACTATTAAAAATACCTGATGCAATCATAGTACCTATACCTAAGGCAACGAGTAACCCTAGTCCTAATTTTTTATTATCTTCTTTCAATATAAAAAACCTCCTCTAATGTTTTCTTACTTTACTAATTCGCGAACGTCGGAAAGTATAGCTCTTGGCACCGGTAAATCTAGCATTGTTTTGAGTCCTGGTTCTGCATTCATTACAAGTGGAATCATATTAACACATATAGCTATTGTAGCAATTCCTCCTGGTATTTCTGGTTTTATTTGAAGGTTCAAGTTTGGAACTCCGTTAATTGTAATATAATCTCCAGTATCAACATTTTCAAGTTCTGGTCTTATCTGTTGGGGATGTTCCATTGTAGCAAATACTTTATCCCCTAAATTTGCATATCCTAATTGGCTACATCCAGCAACCTCTCCAGCATTTACTGAGATAATATCTGTTTTACGTGGCACAGTTGTAACAATTGGTGCTTTTTCTTGTCTAATATTATTGAACTTAATATTAAATGCTTCTTCAAACATACCAAATGATTGTAAAAATCCCACGTGTCCATCTACTGTATTGTCTTTAACACCCTGTATAAATACTTCTGGTTTTAAGCCAATACCTTGCTCAACCATAACTGCCCTGCCAAAGCAAGCTAAGTCATTAACTCTAGTAGCCTTTATGCTATCAACTGTATCAGAAACTCCCGTAAGCATTATTGCAACTAAATCCATTATAAATCCAGGATTTACTCCAGTTCCTAATATTGAAATCTTATTTTCTTTAGCAATTCTATCCATCTCATCTGATAATTCTGGGTCTAACGCTCTTGGGTAGGACATTTCCTCAGCTGTTGTTACAATATCCATGCCAGCAACTGCTGCCATTTTTATTAATGGAAATACAACTTTTGTAAAGGAAGCTGTAGCCATAAGGCAAACCTCTGCAAAATCCTTCTTTATAACATCTTCAGGTTTTTTTGTAATGATGCAAGAGTTATCTTCATTTGCTTCAACGCCTAACACTTCATAAAGTTTTTTGCCTACTTTACTCGGATCCATATCAATGGCACCTACGATAGTGAATCCTTTTTTGCTTAATACCATCCTAGCAATACCGCTTCCCATTGAACCTAATCCCCAAACTACAACTTTTATTTTATTTCTCATAATATTTTCCCCCTCATAATTTTATATTTTAATCTATACTTTTTAAACTTCATGTTAGTTAATTATTGTAATACTTCTCAACATATGGAGAAGTCATTGCTGCAAGCAAACATCCATAATCTATTTTAAAATCTACTATATCACCAACTTTTAGTTCTTTTTTACTATCAGATACATCTAAAATTAGATGGTCACTACTTGCACCAAAAATGCTTATATCTGTGTCCAAAGGAATTACCCCTTCAACTCTTATATCTTGTCTTCCAATTGCTATAATAGCTCTTTTTCTTATTCCTTTATCTTCAAAATGAGGCTTATTACCAAAAGCATCCATTCCTATAGTACCTGTTGGTACTGTTGGTTTACTCTTTATTTCAACTACCTCACCACTGAGTATAAAAGCATCTTCATAGCAATTAGGTACTGGAAGTCCAAAAGAAGTTTCTCTACCAAGAACTATTGATTCTCCAATTCTAAGCTGATTTATTTCTTCTGGCATAGTATCATTAATAACCATATATAAACTACTAGAATTTCCTCCTGAAATTATAGGTAAACTTAAACTAAAGGTTTTTTCTATATCTAATTTTAACTTTATAAGCTTACCTAAGTTTTCTGTGTCAGGAATTACCCCACCATAACAAGTAACATTGGTTCCAAATCCAATTAGATTAATATTATCTAATTTTACTATTTTACTCACAATGGAAGCTACGTCGTCAATCAATACTCCTTCTCTTAAATCCCCTAAATCTACCATTAGCATAATGTTGTGCATTTTATTTAAATCTTTTGCAGCTGCTCCTAGCTTCCTAATTGTGTCGATTTCTGAATTTAAGCTGCAATCACAATACTTCACAACTTCGTAGACTTCGCTTATCATTGGAATTCTAAGCATCATCTTTTTACAATTTAGATCTTTAAGTTTTTTTAAATTTAAGATTCTAGAATCCGCGACCTCCGTCACTCCAGCTCGTAGTATAGCTTCTACAATGGGCTTTTGTGCACAAAACACTTTAGTTACCGAGGCAACATCTATATGCTTTTTATTACACATTGCTAGAACTGTTTTTACATTGTGTGTTACTTTTTTCAAGTTAACTTCCACACAAGGATATTTTTTTTCCATATAGATAATCCCCTTTTTCTAAACTTAATTGCTGTCGTTAATTTCCATATCCTTTATTATCCCTAAACTTTGAATTAATAACGCTTTAGCCACTTCTTTATTTTCTCTACTTAAAACCCCTGCGCAAGCCATAATATAGTTTTTGTCTATTAGCACTTTAGCACCTTTTTTAGGTAGCATTGTAACTTCGTCTTTTAAGTATCTTATTTCTAGTAGCAAGGCCTCTCCACTCGGAAGCCTTGTAAGTGCTCCTCCAGTACCTATTATATATTTAACCTCAGATAAATCCTTACCATAAGCCACAAAACCACTTTCACCATCATATTTTCTTTTTATAAATCCTACATGCCTATCTATTGCAACAGATATAGCTTTCTTCGTTAGCAGGCTGCTTGCATTTATATCATCCATATCTTCCGGTATAGGTTTTATGTGCAACTTTATATATTCCTTAGTATATTCACCTAAATCCCTAACGTCAAGTAAATCTATTACATTCTTGCTGTTAATAAAAACTCCAAGGTCTCCTTCTACAGTTCTTTTAGCCTTTGGTTCAGGATTTATTAGCATATCTAAAACTATACTACTTCCTTCTGTAACAGAGTGTACATCTGTGGTAGCCCCTCCTACATCAAAAACGACTAAGTCCCCTATCATCTCATATAAAAGTTTTGAACTTTCCATAACTGCTCCTGGAGTTGGCATTATGCTTCCATTTACCATTTCTTTTATTTTATTCATTCCAGGTGCTTTTACAATATTCTTCTCAAAGGCCTCTTGTATTACTTTTCTTGCGGGTTCCACATTTAGCTCATCTATACTTGGGTAAACATTATCAATTAAATAAAGTTCTTGACCTTCAAATATCTCTTTTATTTCTTCTCTATTTTCGATATTTCCACAGTATACAATGGGTTTGTTATATTTTTCTTGGCTTATAAGTTCTGCATTATAAAGAGCTGTTTCTCTTTCCCCATAGTCCGTGCCTCCAGCAATCATTATCATATTGGGGTTTATATCATGAATTTTCTTTAGATCACTTTTTCGCATCTTCCCAGCAGTAACCATTTTTATTATACCACCAGCACCAAGAGCTGCTTCTCTAGCAGCCTTAACAGTCATCTGCTGCATAAGTCCGTGAACAGTTATTCTAAGTCCCCCTGCAGCACTAGACGTCGCTAGCATTTTTTCCCATGTGATTGGTTCTCCAATTTGATTTTCAATATCTTTAACTGCATTTTTTAATCCTATAGTTACATCACCATCTATTACTGTGGTACAGCTATTTCCTTGAAAAGGCATATCTACAATAACCTGTCCCTTATCATCATAGTATACATTAAAAGCTGTAACCAGAGAAGTGGTGCTACCTATTTCAGCAACAAGATAATCTACCTTCACAAGTGATCCTCCCTTTTATTCTACTTCTTCTTCATTATCAGGCAAACCCATTAATCTTTTAATTATGAAGGATGCGACAGCTGTACCATTTGATCCACGTCCAAACCCAACATCCATACCGTTTGCTTTAGCTATTTCATCAGTTACTTGTGTACCACCGGAAACAAGTATAATCTTATCTCTTACTCCTTTTTCTATGCAAAGATCACTAAGTTTTTTCATGTTCTTTGTATGAACATCGTTATGGCTAATTATTGTACTACACAATATAGCTTGAGCTTTTGACTCTATAGCTGCATCTACTAGTTTTTCTATTGGGCATGAAGTTCCAAGGAAAATTGCTTCTATACCGAACCTTTCAACTCCGCCATGTTTAATATCAATAACTTCGCGAACTCCAACAGAGTGTTCATCTTCACCTACTGTGGCTGCAACAACCTTAAGTGGATGTTCTTTCACATAATCTTTCATTTGTTGATCTGTTAGTGATTTTCTTCTCTTTGGAAGAACTAACTCATCACGTTTTACAGGTGTGAAATCACATACGCCTTTAATTTCCACAAGAGTTCCCTCAGCTTTTTGTAACACTTGTTTATGAATAATTTCTACATTTTTTAAATTCATTCGCGTGCCCATTTCAAGTGCTGCCGCTTCACTAATTTGTTCATTTTCCGGGATACATAAAGTGATTTTTACATACCCATCTTTAGCCCATTGGACTTCTGGAATTACAGTACCATCTTCTTTAACTTTTTCCATTCTCTTAAATACATTATCATTATCATCTAGTTCATCAATATATTGAATTTTGGAATGGTTACATAATGTACATTCATCTATTGCATCGCAAGGTTTTTTATATTCTTTTGGAACATTATTGTATCCAAAATGACCACAAACTGGTGCAAAATAATCTGATTCTCTTTTTACAATTGTTCCGACAACGTCTCCGCCCACAATCTTTCTTGCAATACCATCATTATTTCTTTCTGGATATTGACCAGAATCAATAAAGAATCCTGAATCAACAGCTTTAAAGTACCCACCAACTTCAAGTATTTCCTCAAAGAATAAAACAGCTCTTTCTTGAATTTCTCTTGACTTTTCTGGTAAATATCCTGTTTTCTTAAGCTCTATCATGTCCATTAATCCATCCATACCTATAAATGCCTGTTTAGCTGTGTTTATAGCATGAATATTATTATAATGCCAAGGTACATTACGTCCTTCATCTGGAGTTATTGTACTTTGAATGTCTGCTGATGTTAGTTCTGATATTAAAAGATTCAAAGTATGTCCAACTGTAGCTTCTCTTTCACAAGACTCTATATATTTAGTATTCATTTGAGCTCTCATTTTGTATCTTTTGAAAAACTCACGAAGTGCTACTGCATAAGGCAGATCATATCTCATACAAGGCGCTGGTGCAGATGTTGGTGGTACAGTTGACAAAGAAATATTCTCTGGTTTCATTCCAACAAGTTCTGAAAAACAAGAATTTATAGCATGTTGTACCATAAGTTCTGGCATTACCTTATATCCCTTCATAGCTGTTGCATTGGCATTATGTGCACCATCTATTTGAAGCATTCCTGCATGAGCCATTATACCCTTTGCAACTGCGGCATCAACGAAAGATCTAACCATATTAATATTTCTATAAAGTACATTGTATTGTGGATCTTGATGAGCTCCATTAACACCTTCTTCTGCGAACATAACTGCTACATCAGGACCAGCGACGCCCGATACATAGGAATGGAAATTAATTTTTCTTCCTACTTCTTCTTCTATTAAATCTATAGCTTTTCTTGTTGCTCTAATTTCTTTTCTAGTTATTGGTACCCCTCCAAAACCTTCTGGGCTTCCTTCTAATAATCCATCAAAGTGACTTTGTCCCATTGTCCTTATAACCATTAAATGATCCGCACCATGCCATGCTGCCATTCTCATTCTTCTTATATCATCTTCAAATCTTCCTGAAGCAATTTCTGTCGTAATAACTGCTCTTGGTTGTGGATCTATATTTTCAAAGCTTCTTGCTGCTGGAAGAGCTTGACTCTTCTTTAACGGTGCTGATATTTCATGATATGTGAATTCTCCAACCTTTCCAGTTTCATTTTCTTCTCTCCAGTGCCAGCCTCTCCATTTGGGTTCATACTTATCTAAGTCTTTTAATATTTCTTCTACATTAAGCTTTTCATTTTCTTGTAATTTTTCTTGCATTAATTTTCACTTCCCTTCATCTTTTCAGATACAATATCCCAGCCTACTCCCTTAGAAAGCTCCACACCTGCTTTAAGATAGTCTATGTTTTTAAGCTTTGCATAAGTTAAAATTACATTTCCTATACCTTTCCCAAGCAAATTCCATTTTGTTCCATAAGAAATTATAGGTTGAGCTTGTAAGCTAGAAAAGCCCATTCTAAGTACTACAGAACGTTCAATAGCTGGTGATGTATGCGTATACGCTAAATCCACCATTGGTTTTACAACTTGATTAGTAAGGCTCCAAAATTTTTCATATAACTGATCATTTGTCATACCTTTTAAATGTTCTCTTCTTTTTTCAAAATCATCTTCTCTTTTCATAAATTAAACTCCCCCTAACTTATTTCAATATTATATTTTTGCAAGATTATGTTATTTCTACATTATGCTGTTTTAATATTTCTACTATTTCTTCTTTAGACATTTTTGTTTCTAAAGATAAAAACTCAATATCAACCTGCTGCACTTTATTCTCAATCAATTTCTTAAGAACATTCTTCATGTAGGAATTTTTTAACCCCTCCATGTCTACATCTGTGACTGTTACTATGGATGGATGAGACGGGATTACTATGTTTTTACCTGGCACTTGCTCACTAGGATCACCCACATAAACTTTAATCCCATTTTCTTTAGCAAAATTAAGCTGAGGCAATAAATGTTTTCCAGCTCCCGTATATTCAGTCTCTTGGACAACGATTATGGCATCATCATCGTATTCCTGAGCAATTGCAAAAGCTGCTACTAGGGATACATTTCCTGCTGGACCTCTTTCTAATCCTTCAAGCTGAGCTAATATTTCGGTCATCCAAAATACTTCACCTTGAGTAGTTGTTACATATCTATCTAAATACCTTAATGGTCTTGCCGCGCTCCTAGGTACATCTGATCTATCTGGATAAGTCATAAATGGAATTCCAAATCCTGTATGGCCTGTAGTAAACGATTTCTTGTTAAAGTCTATATCAGATGCCATATGCAATCCAGAAAGGTCAACCGATGCCCCTATTATCTTTGTTTCCACTGCACCTGCCCTAATAAGTCCTCTTGCAGTACCAGTAACATTTCCACCACCTGCATGAGTTATAATGACTGCATCAGGATCTTTTCCTAATTTTTCTCTACACTGCTCAGCTATTTCATATCCTAAAGTTTCAATTCCTGCTACACCGTACGATGAATATAATGAAGCATTGTAATAACCTGTATCTTCAAGTATCTTTAGATAAGTATAAAATAATTCAGGACCTACTGAAAGCCTAACAACCTCTGATCCAAAACCCTCACACTTTCTTCCCTTTTCTAATATTTCTGGTTGCCCTACTTTTCTTGAATCATAACATTCATTTGCTATTATACATTTAAGACCTCTAATATTTGCTTGAGATGCAACTGCTGCTCCATAATTACCTGAAGTAGCTGCTCCTACGCCTTTGTACCCTCTCTTCATTGCATCAAATACAGATACACATGCTCTTCTATCTTTAAAACTTCCAGATGGGTTGCAGCTTTCATCCTTTACAAATATTCTAGCTGCACGTCCAGTCTTAGAAACCTTTCTTGCTAATTCTGTTATATTTCTTAATTCAAGAAGTGGAGTATTTCCTACCCCTGCATCATTTTGGATCTCTTTAACTTCTGCAAATGAGTATTCAACATCTCTCATCAAAGCTTCATAATCAAATGAAAGTTTGCCAGTTTCGTATTTACTATAATCTATTCCTATAGATTTAAGAATTATTTCATTCTTTCGTGCCATAAGCTCATCATATTTATTCATACTTTATAACCTCCTCTTAAATTATCACCTACTGTGCTATTATTTCTCTAGCTTGTTTTCCTATATTACTTATTTCTTCGACATACTTACCATAGGTATGATAATATCCTGGCTCTATTTCAACAACTTTTCCTTTAGCAATTCTACCTACATTAGTTTCAACTTGCACTTCATTTCCTAATTCACAATCACTAAGGCACTTCCCTCTTATCCAACATTTAAGAGGAGTTTTCTTTGTCTCATCTGGTATATTTAAAGCTCTATCTTTTGGTATTAAAACGATTTCTTCTACTTCAACCCAGATGCCTTTTTTTATCATAATTTATACCTCCCAAATTTAAAATTTATTAAAGTACTTTATTGATATACTCACTTTAATATACAGCAATTACCATGCCAAGTAAAAAACACATGCGTTTAAGCCATCACTCAAATACATGTGTTTTAAATTCGCAAAATATTCTGCATATTTTTTTTATAATTCAGAATTAAAACTACTAATTTTAAGTAACCTCAGTGTTTCTTGTGACTAGCTATATGTGCAAATTATTTTGCATTAATAGCAAATAATTTTGCTGTTTTAATATTTTTCCGTTATTTTATGTATCTTTATTTTATATTGAAGATTTTGTCTTGAAATACTAAGTTCTCTAGCAGTTTTACTAACATTACAATTATTTTTTTTTAACATTTTTTTTATTAAGTTTTTTTCAATATTACTCATATAACTTTCTAAATCAAAGCTTCCATCTGTATTTGACGTAATGTCCTGAATATTTTCACAATTTTCATATGTTATTATAGAATCAAAATAGTTCTCTGTTAAAATCGAATTATTGTCCGCCATATTCATTGCAGCCTCAATAACATTTGTTAATTCACGAATGTTTCCCGGCCAATTATATTCTTGAAGTTTTCTCATCATATCTTCATCGATACCTCTTATATTCTTACATAGAATTTTATTATATTTTTCGATTAGATTGTCTACAAATATAGTAATATCCTCTTTTCTTTCTCTTAGTGGAGGTATATTTATTCTCATTACACCTACCCTATAATAAAAATCTTTCCTCAATTTACCACTCTCAATAAGTTTCTCTGGTTCCTCATTTAACGTAGCTATTATTCTCACGTCAATATATATACTTTTAGTACTTCCCACAGGCCTTATATAACCATCTTGAAGTACTCTTAAAAGTTTAGATTGAAGATACGGTTCTAAAGAATTAACTTCATCTAATAAAAGGGTTCCATGATTTGCCTCTTCAAATAATCCCTTTTTACTCTCTGCCCCTGTAAACCCTCCCTTTTCTGTACCAAAAAGCATTCCCTCTAGTAATAGAGCAGGAATAGCTGCACAATTTATAGGTATAAAAGGCTTATCTTTTCTCAACCCATCATAATGAATACTTTGAGAAAAAACTTCTTTTCCTGATCCAGTCTCTGCATATAATAATACAGATGAACTTGACATGCTAGCTTTTTTAGCTTTTTCTATAACACTTTTCATAGCAGGATTATCACCATATATATCACTAAAAGTAAAATGTCTATCAACTTTTTTATTTAAATTTTGCAATTTACAAACGTTTTCAGTTAGTTCTTTTAGCTGAGTCATGTCTTTAGCTATTTCAATCACTGCTACAACTTTATTCTTTAATGTTACTGGCACAGTAGTATTTACAGTAGTGACTTTTTTCTTATATCCATTACCATAATGTTGTATTAAATCCACAATTTTTTTACCCGTCTTTAATACACTCATAAGTGTAGACTCATCGTCTTTTACATCCTCTAGATACTCATTAACCTTTTTCCCTATTACTTCTTTACTATCTACACCTTCTACTTTTTCCATGGCACTATTATAATATATAGTTTTGCCCTCACAATCTATTACTTGAATTCCTTCCTCCAAATTTTCTAATAGACATTCTAATACCTTGTCTGCGTTTAGAAATTTACTATCCATACTTTATCTTTAGCGAGAGCTTATATAAAATGTACACAAACCCACTAAATACTCACTTCCTTTCTATATCTGATGTATAGCATGTTAATAGTAGACAATTAAAGTTCATCTACTTTCTAATTTAAAAAAAGATTACACTCATGGATAAATCAAGTATTAAATATTACAATTTTTTTATTGTTGCCATATTTTTTTACATTAAATCTATTTATTATTATTTTCATTATACTACAAAAACCTTACTTTATAATTTAATTTTTAAATATACTCCCACTACCTCTTTACCAAATTTATGTTCAATGTTATTTTCATTTTTATTAGTTTGTGGTATATTATTCACATGAGTAAATCCACTTAATCGTTCAATTTCAATGCTATTAGGATTATAAAATCTTTCATCGTAGCAATGTTTATTTAACATATACCATAAATAAAATTTAAATTAAGGTAGGACTTGGTGGAGTTTATATAGGTGGAATCAGAAACAATCCATTAGAAATATGTAAAATTTTAAGCATACCAAATTGTTGCAGGATAAATGTCTGCAATATTAGCTCCCTAATATTGCAGATTATTTTAAGTATAAATAAATATCCCATACATTTTAATTTTCAAATAAGTTCGAAACTTAAAATGTATGGGAATAATATTAATTTATGAATAAATCTTTATTTTATTAGAGCTGCACATATTTATAAAATATTTATGAACTTCTAAGCTATCAGTAAGTTCCGGGTGGAAAGACGTAGCAAACATATTATTTTGTTTTGCTGCTACAATTTTATCATCAACAGTACATATTATTTTAACATCGCTTGAAACTTCTGTAATTAATGGTCCTCGAATAAAAACTAGTGGCAACGGCTCACTTGAAATCTCATTGATTACAACATTCCTTTTAAAGCTATCGATTTGGCTTCCGTAGGCGTTTCTTTTTACTTTTATATCCATAATTTCAAGGTATTCATTGTCTGATCCTTCAATATATTTAGCAAGTAGTATCATACCAGCACAAGTTCCCCACACAGGTAATCCTGATAGTATTTTTTCTCTTAAAGGCATAAGCATATTTCTTTCCCTTAAAAGTTTCCCTATCGTTGTACTTTCCCCACCCGGTAATATGATTCCCTGTATATCTTCGATATCCTCAATTTTCTTAATCTCTACACCTTCATGTCCAAGCTTATTAATATGATTTATATGTTCTATTACACCACCCTGAAGTGATAAAACTCCAATTTTCAATTTTACCATCCTCTTTCTGCAAACTTCTCTTTAATTTCACTTATTTCTATACCACTCATTGCTTTTCCAAGATTTTCTGAAACTTCAGATATAACTTTTGGATCATTGTAGTATGTAGTTGCTAAAACTATAGCTTTTGCTACCGCCTGTGGATTCTCTGCTTTAAATATTGCTGAACCAACAAAAACTCCTTCTGCCCCAAGTTGCATCATGAGTGCTGCATCAGCTGGCGTAGCTATTCCACCTGCAGCGAAATTTACTACTGGAAGTTTACCATTTTCCCATACGTATTCAATTAAATTAATTGGGGCTCCAAAGTCTTTAGCAATTGTCATTAGCTCTTCTTTTGGAGCATTTTTCACTTTTCTAATTTCATCCATTATACATCTCATGTGCCTGACAGCTTCTACTACATTTCCTGTACCTGCTTCACCTTTTGTTCTTATCATTGCAGCACCTTCTCCAATCCTTCTTAGTGCCTCTCCTAAATTTCTTGCTCCACAAACATAAGGAACCTTGAAATCCCATTTATTTATATGATACTGCTCATCTGCTGGAGTCAAAACTTCACTTTCATCTATAAAATCTACCCCTATTTCCTGCAAAATTTGAGCCTCAACAAAATGTCCTATCCTACCTTTAGCCATTACCGGAATAGAAACAGCTGCCTTTATTTCTTTAATCATTCTAGGGTCAGACATTCTAGCCACGCCACCTTCTTTTCTAATATCTGATGGTACTCTCTCTAGTGCCATTACCGCACAAGCCCCTGCATTTTCTGCAATTATTGCTTGTTCAACATTCACAACATCCATAATTACTCCGCCCTTTAACATTTGAGCTAAATTTTTATTAATTTCATATCTTTCCATAAAATAACCTCCCAATAATTTATTTAATAGGAAGAGTATACCATATGTATATAACATACGGAAGTGTATGGATACGCTTATAGTACGTAATTTCTATAAAATCAGCATAATATTGTTTATAGTTTTCCAATTTCTATACCTTCAACTAACCTATTACATTATATACTGTTGCAAGAACGCCAATGTATTTTAGCTAAGCTACAGTGCATGCACTATACCTCAAACATCATTTCAAGACTTGCACCAGGTGAAACCATTGGTGAAGCCATTTCATCAGGGGCTACTCTGAAATCAATAACAACAGGTCCTTTCCAGGCTATTGCTTTTTTTAATGCATCCACAACATCGCTGTTATGATCAACTCTAATCCCTTTAACTCCAAAGCCTTCAGCAATTTTTACAAAATCAGTATCTCGTTCTAATGTAGTACTAGAAAACCTTTTTGAGTAAAACACATTCTGCCATTGTCTTACCATTCCTAAAACTCCATTATTTAGTAATATTATTTTAACAGGAATATTATATCTTGCAGCAGTACCGAGCTCATTAAGATTCATCCTAAAGCTACCATCCCCTGCAATATTAAAAACCATTTCTTTTTTTCCTAAACTTGCGCCTATTGCAGATCCAAATCCATAACCCATAGTACCTAGACCACCTGAACTAATAAAAGTTCTTGGCTTAGTATAGGTAAATGCCTGAGTTGCCCAAATTTGATTTTGGCCTACTTCAGTAGTTATTATAGCTTTACCCTCTGTAATTTCACAAATTTTTCTAATTACATAAAGAGGATTTACATCATCAGATTCATTTATTTTTATAACCCTTGTCTTGTCTTTTTGTATTAGTTTTTTTGCATAAACTGTCCATTCATTATCTTCTCTCCCAGGAAGCATTTGTAATAAACTTTTTAATACATCGGCTACATTTCCAATTATCCAGCTATCTGCTTTTATATTTTTTGAGATTTCCGCCTCATCAATATCTATATGGATAACCTTAGTATCTACTGCAAATGTATTAGAGTTACAAATAACTCTATCACTAAATCTAGCTCCAATGGCAATAATTAAATCACTTGAGGTTATGCATCTATTAGATGCATATGTTCCATGCATACCTAGCATACCTGTGTACATAGGGTGTAGTCCGCTAAAAGCACCAAGGCCCATCATAGTACTACTTACTGGGCACTTTAATTTGTCTTGAAGCATTATTAGTACTTCCTCAACCTCTGATATGTTACACCCACCACCAACTACAATTATTGGTTTACAGGATTTTTGAATGGATTCAATAGCATACTTAAGTTGATTTGTTTTTACGACTTTCTGCTCTATTATCTGTGGTTTTTCAAAAGAGTATTCACATTCAATTCCAGTTATATCCTTAGGTATATCTATGAGTACAGGTCCAGGTCTTCCGCTCATTGCAATTTTAAAGGCTTTTCTTATTGTAGGTGCTAATTCCTCAACACTTTTCACTAAAAAATTGTGCTTTGTAATAGGCATTGTTATACCAACAATATCTACTTCTTGAAATGAATCCTTACCTATTAACTTTGTTTCTACTTGGCCAGTGATTGCAACCATAGCTACAGAATCCATATAAGCAGTTGCAATGCCTGTCACAAGATTTGTAGCTCCAGGTCCAGAAGTTGCAAGACATACGCCTACTTTTCCAGTCGCTCTAGCATATCCATCTGCAGCATGAGCTGCACATTGTTCATGAGTAACTAAAATATGGTTTATTCCTTCAAATGAATAAAGTTCATCGTATATATTTAGTACGGCTCCACCTGGATAGCCAAAAATAATATCTACGCCTTGTTCTTTAAGACATTCTAATAAAATTCTTGCACCTCTGTATTTCAAATTAATCCCTCCTTGAGTCTGCGAAAATTGCCCCTTTATTAGCTGAAGAAACTGATTTTCTGTAAGTTCTTAAATACCCCTTAGCTTCCTTCATCTTCCCTTCAGGTTTTCTTTGCTTTAATTCCGCTACATCTACTAATAAATTTAATGTTTTATTCTCTATATCTATTTCTATCAAATCTCCATTTTTAACTAATGCAATAGGTCCACCCTCAGCTGCTTCTGGAGATACGTGACCAATAGAGGCTCCTCTTGTTGCACCAGAAAATCTACCATCAGTTATTAATGCAACACTTTTATCTAGTCCCATTCCGGCCAGTGAAGCCGTAGGGGAAAGCATTTCTTTCATTCCCGGGCCACCCTTTGGTCCCTCATATCTAATTACAACTACATCACCGGCTACTATTTTACCACCATATATTGCTTTTGTTACCTCTTCTTCACTATCAAAAACTTTTGCAACTCCTGTATACTTCATCATTTCAGGAGCAACTGCTGACTTCTTAACAACTGCGCCATCTGGTGCAAGTGTTCCTTTTAAAACTACCAATCCGCCAGTTGTGCTATATGGATTTTGCGCAGTTCTAATTACTGTTGCATCCTTTATTTTTGCATTCTCTACATTTTCATATATAGTTTTACCTGTTACTGTCATGCAGTCCTTATTTATTAAATCCTTACCTGAAAGTACCTTTAAAACCGCTGGAATTCCACCTGCAAAATGCAGGTCCTCCACATGATGGCTACCTGCTGGACTTAACCTGCAAATATTTGGAGTTCTTGCATTAATTACATTTACGTAATCTAGATCAAAATCTATACAAGCTTCATAAGCTATAGCTGGTAAATGAAGCAAAGAATTTGTAGAACACCCAAGAGCCATATCTGCGGTAATGGCATTTGTAAATGCATCTTTTGTCATGATATCTCTTGGTTTTATATCTAATTTTACAAGTTCCATTATTTGCATCCCTGTTTTTTTTGCAAGACCTACTCTCTCTGAATAAACCGCTGGTATAGTTCCATTAAAAGGTAATGCCATTCCTAGTACTTCTGATAAACAATTCATAGAATTAGCAGTAAACATCCCTGAACAAGAACCACAAGTAGGACAAGCTGAGTTCTCAAGTTCATCTAATTCTTCTAATGTCATTTTACCGGAATTTACTGAACCTATCGCTTCAAACACTGAACTTAAATCTGTAACTTTCCCATTCATCCTACCAGCGAGCATTGGTCCACCACTAATAAATATTGATGGAACATTTACCCTAGCTGCTGCCATAAGCATTCCCGGAACAACTTTATCACAGTTTGTTATAAAAACTAAACCATCAAAGGCATGTGCATCTGCAACTATTTCAATACTATCTGCAATTAACTGCCTTGAAGGCAAAGAGTAATTCATTCCCATATGCCCCATAGCGATACCATCACATACAGCAATTGTTCCAAATTCAGCAGGGACTCCTCCAGCCATTCTTATTCCATCCTTAACCGCTTGAGCTATTTTATCTAAATTCATGTGACCAGGGATGATCTCACTATAGGAACTAACTACACCTATAAGTGGTCTATTCATTTCCTCGTCTATAAACCCTAAAGCCTTAAATAACGAGCGGTGAGGTGCTTTTCCTATACCCTTTCTTGTAGCATCAGATTTCATAATATTTCCTCCTTAAAACTTAGCTAAACCTTTATCTTTATTTAATTGTTTCTCATCTTTAATTAATTTATATTCTACCTAATCCAGATGTCAAAGAGAACCAAGTTCAATTTTAGATTTTTTAGAACTTGGTTCTCCTTAAACAATATTAATAACTTAATATTTAAGCTACTATTTTTTCATCCAAGACATCATTTTTCTAAGCTCTGCACCAACTTCTTCTATTTGATGTTCACTTTCTATCCTCTTTGTTGCATTAAAAAATGGTTTTCCAATCTGATTTTCAAGAAGCCAGTCTCTAGCAAAAACTCCTGTTTGAATATCTGTTAATACGCCTTTCATAGCTTTTTTTGTGTCTGCAGTTATTATTTTATTTCCTGTTATGTAATCACCATATTCTGCAGTATCGCTTATTGAGTATCTCATCATGTTTAACCCACCTTGGTTTATCATATCTACGATAAGTTTCATTTCATGACAACACTCAAAATATGCCATTTCTGGTTGGTAACCCGCTTCTACAAGAGTTTCAAACCCTGCTTTTATAAGAGCTGTAACACCTCCACATAGAACTGCTTGTTCTCCAAATAAATCTGTTTCAGTTTCTTCCCTGAATGAAGTCTCCATAACTCCAGCTCTTGCACCACCTATTCCCAAAGCATAAGCTAAAGCCACTTCTTTTGCATGTCCTGAAGCATCTTGATGTATAGCTATAAGACATGGTACCCCTTTGCCTTCTAAAAATTGGCTTCTAACTGTATGTCCTGGTCCCTTTGGAGCTATAAGGAATACATCGATATCTGCTGGTGGAACTATTTGACCAAAATGAATAGCAAAGCCATGAGCAAATACTAAAGCTTTATTTTTTGTGAGATTTGGCTCGATGCTTTCTTTATATAATTTTGCTTGCTTTTCATCGTTAATAAGTATCATGATGATATCAGCTGCCTTTGCTGCATCTGCTGCAGTCATAACGGTTAATCCCGCTTCTTCAGCTTTTTCCCAAGACTTACTTCCCACATAAAGACCAACAATAACGTCAACACCACTTTCATGTAAGTTTAATGCATGCGCATGTCCTTGGCTACCATATCCTATTACTGCAACCTTTTTACCTTTTAAGTTTTCTAAATTACATTCCTCTTCATAATACATTTTCGCCATTATTAATTCCCCCTAATTTTTCGCTCATATTTTTAGATTATTGCATCTGCATCTCTTTGCATTGCAATAAGTCCACTGCTAACTATTTTTAAAATACCAAACGGCTCTATCAAATTTTTAAAAGCACACAATTTACTATTGTCTCCTATAATTTGAATAATTAAATTTATTGGAGTTATGTCTATAATGGAAACTTTAAAAACTTTTCCGATATTTATAATTTCCCGTCTGTCATTGCCCTCTGCTTTAACCTTTATAAACAACATTTGCTTACAAATAGAGTTTTCATTATCTAATTCCTCAACTTTGTGAACATCCTCTAATTTTTTTATCTGTTTAATTATTTGATTGATGCCTTCATCATCACGAACTTTAGTTAATAAAGTTATTCGTGTTAATTTTTTATCTTCGGTATGACCAGATGAAACAGTGTCAATATTAAAACCTCTCCTGTTAAATAATGAACATACTCTTGTTAGTACTCCTGGGTTGTTGTCAACTAGAATTGACAATACATGTGAAATCAAAAATATCGCCTCCTTTTCCACAATTAAATAATTTCCAATAATTTTGTAAATCGTACCAAACATTTTATGTATCTTACCATCAAAAAAATAAATTGTCAACGATAATCAGAATATTTTTTTTATTGCATATTGACATATTTTTTTATTCGTATTATATTATGGTACAAGTAAATTTTTAGAAAGTTACTTACAACTCTAAAATCTTTAATAAGGGGGTGTTGTCATTTTAGTGTTATATAAGAGAATGAGATATTGATAAAAATAGAATTGTATATTGACAAACAATGGATTGATTGATAAAATAACGACTAATATAATAAATACTTTGACAGGGACAATTAGGCATCAGGATGTTTTACAGAGAAGGGATAAAGCTGTGAACCCTAAATAATTGGATGTTGAAACTTACCCTCGAGTTGTAGACTTAAACTAAGTTGCGCTTAATAGTGTTCTTATTAGTAGGTCTTACCGGTGCAAACCGTTATCTTAAATTAAGTTATAAATATGGGTGGTACCGCGACAGACTCTTCGCCCCAAGTGAAGACGTCTGTTTTTTTGTACCTTTTTTTAACGACATTTCAGAAGGAAAGTCTCCCACTTCTATGAGTGGGAGTTACATACCCTAACAAATAGAAAACTTCAGTGGAAGTATCAATCTCCTTTTGAAGTCGTTAATGCATCTTCTATGAAGATGTTGCAGCTCCGCAGGAGATGATTTAATATGTTACTATTAAAAATAAAAAATTATACTTTATAAAATGTCTTTCAATTTTTAAGAGGAGGTTTAAATTTACTATGGGAATGACGATGACACAAAAAATACTTGCATCACATGCTGGTTTAAAAGATGTAAAAGCTGGTCAATTAGTTATGGTAAATCTTGATTTAGTTTTAGGTAATGATATAACAACCCCAGTAGCCGTAAATGAGTTCAACAAAATGGGTGTTGATAAAGTTTTTGATAAAAAGAAAATCGCAATTGTTCCAGATCATTTTGCTCCAAATAAGGATTTTAAATCCGCTGAGCAATGTAAATGTACCCGTGAATTTGTATATAAAAAAGGAATTGAGAACTATTTTGAGGTAGGTCAAATGGGTATAGAGCATGCACTACTTCCAGAAAAAGGGCTTGTTGTAACTGGTGATGTTGTAATAGGTGCTGATTCTCACACTTGTACTTATGGTGCTTTAGGTGCTTTTTCTACTGGAGTTGGCTCAACTGACATGGCAGCAGGAATGGCAAGTGGAAAATGTTGGTTTAAAACACCCGAAGCAATAAAATTTATTTTAACTGGTAAAATGCAAAAATGGATTTGTGGTAAAGACGTAATCCTTCATATCATAGGAATGATAGGAGTAGATGGTGCACTGTACCAATCAATGGAATATACAGGGCCGGGCCTCGCTAATCTATCTATGGATGACAGATTTACAATATCTAATATGGCTATTGAAGCAGGTGCTAAGAACGGAATATTTGAAGTTGATACTAAAACTTTGGAATATGTAAAACAGCATTCAACTAAAACTCCTGTAATTTTCAGTGCTGACGCTGATGCAGAATACTCTCGGGTAATAGAAATCGATTTAAGTACTCTAAGACCTACTGTAGCCTTCCCTCACCTTCCTGATAATACTAGAACTATCGATGAGGTTGGTGAAGTTTTAATCGATCAAGTAGTTATTGGTTCTTGTACTAATGGAAGAATAGAAGACCTTAGAATGGCTGCAAGTATCTTCAAAGGTAAAACAGTCCATCCTAAAATAAGAACACTAATCTTCCCTGCTACTCAAAAAATTTATCTTCAGGCAATTAGAGAAGGTTTAATTGAAATATTTATAGAAGCCGGAGTTGCCGTAAGTACGCCAACTTGTGGACCATGTCTCGGTGGACATATGGGAGTACTTGCAAATGACGAAAGAGCTCTCTCTACTACAAATAGAAATTTTGTTGGCAGAATGGGCCATCCTGGAAGTGAAGTATATCTTTGCAGCCCTGCAATTGCTGCAGCATCAGCTATAACAGGAAAAATTTCTTCACCAGAGGAGGTAATGTAATGTTTAAAGGAAAAGCTATAAAATTTGGTAACAATGTAGATACTGACGTTATAATCCCTGCAAGATATCTTAATACCTCAGATGCAAAAGAGCTTGCATCACATTGTATGGAAGATATCGATAATGATTTCACACGCAAAGTTAAAGATGGTGACATAATGGTCGCTGGTAAAAACTTTGGTTGTGGATCTTCAAGAGAACATGCACCTCTTGCCATAAAGACTGCAGGAATTAGTTGTATAATTGCTGAAACTTTTGCAAGAATATTCTACAGAAATTCAATTAATATAGGTTTACCTATTTTAGAATGCACTGAAGCCGCTCAGGATATTGAAGAAGGAAATGATGTATCAATTGATGTCTCTACTGGCGTTATCATAAACAACACAAGTGGAAAAACTTATAAAGCGACACCTTTTCCATCATTTATGCAAGATATAATTAATGCTGAAGGTCTTATAAATTATCTTAAAGAAAGGACTGAAGTTTAATGAAAAAAATAGCTGTTATTAAAGGAGATGGAATTGGACCAGAGATTGTTCTAGGTGCAATTAAGGTGTTAAATGTAATATCTAAAAAATATAACTTTCCATTTGTTTATACTGATGTTTTAATGGGCGGAATAGCTATAGACAAAACGGGAGTTCCTCTTCCACAGGAAACTATAGATACTTGTAAAAATAGTGATGCAGTTCTACTTGGTTCTGTTGGCGGCGCTAAGTGGGATAAACTTCCTGGAAACTCAAGACCTGAGGCTGGTTTACTTGGAATACGAAAAGAACTTGAGGTTTTTGCAAACTTAAGACCTGCTATTCTTTTCCCACAATTAAAAAAAGCTTCAGCTCTTAAACCAGAAATTCTTAAAGGCAACATTAATATTATGGTTATTAGGGAATTAACAGGTGGAATATATTTTGGTGAAAAATCTAGAATAGACCTAGATGGAGGTGGCCAAAAGGCATGTGATACAATGGCTTATTCAACTTATGAAATCCAGCGAATAGCTCGTGTTGGTTTTGAAACTGCAAGAAAAAGAACTAAAAAGCTTACATTAGTTGATAAAGCTAACGTGCTTGAGACCTCAAGACTTTGGAGAGAAATCGTTACAAAAATGGCATCAGATTATCCAGATGTAACTCTCGATGTACAATTAGTTGATAGTTGTGCGATGCAGCTTATAAGAAATCCAGGGCAATTTGATACAATCTTAACTGAAAATATGTTTGGTGATATCCTAAGTGATGAAGCTTCAATGCTTACGGGTTCCCTTGGAATGCTTCCTTCTGCAAGTTTAGGTAACAGCACTCTTGGTATATATGAACCAATACACGGTTCAGCACCAGATATTGCTGGCCAAAATAAAGCTAATCCAATTGCAACTATAATGAGCATAGCAATGATGCTTAGATATAGCTTTAATATGGAAGATGCCGCAAAAGATGTTGAAGATGCAGTATCTAAGGTTTTAGACAAAAAATATAGAACCTTTGACATAATGCAACCTGGCATGAACTCCGTTGGCACTTCGGAAATGTCCGACCTTATTGCAAAAGAAATATAATAGTAAAAGCCTCAAGAAACTTCACCTATTGATCGAGGCGAAGTTTCTTTGCAATTATTTCTAATAATTTTAAGGGAGTGTTTTAAATGTCATATAAAAAATATAAACCATATGGTAGTATAAATATTAAAAATCGTAACTGGCCTGATAAACAAATTGAAAAAGCACCAATTTGGTGCAGTGTTGATTTAAGAGATGGTAATCAAGCCCTTCCAATTCCAATGAACGTAGACGAAAAAGTTAAATTGTTCAAACTTCTTGTTGATATTGGCTTTAAAGAAATAGAGGTGGGCTTCCCATCTGCCTCAAATACAGAATATCAATTTTTAAGACATTTGATAGAAAAAGATCTTATACCTTACGACGTGACTGTTCAAGTTTTAACTCAATCAAGAGAGCATTTAATAAAAAAAACTTTTGAAAGTCTTAAAGGAGCAAAAAAAGCAATTGTCCACCTTTATAATTCAACTTCAATTTTACAACGAAGAGTTGTTTTTAACAAAAGCAAGCAAGAAATTATCGATATCGGAGTTACTGGTGCAAAACTTCTAATGGAATACAAGAATAAATACCCTGAAACAGATTTTTCTTTTGAATATTCCCCTGAAAGTTTTACTGGAACTGAGCTTGAATATTCCCTAGAGATTTGTGAAGCTATATTAGATGTTTGGAAACCAACTCCCGCAAAAAAAGTTATTTTAAACTTACCATCAACAGTTGAGATGGCTACTCCTAATATTTATGCAGATCAAATTGAATGGTTCTGCATGAACATTAAAAATAGAGAAAGCGTTCTAATAAGTCTTCATACTCATAACGACCGAGGTACTAGTACTGCGGCATCAGAGCTTGGAATTCTTGCAGGAGCTGACAGAGTTGAAGGCACTCTATTTGGTAATGGTGAACGAACCGGGAATCTTGATATTATGGCAATGGCTTTAAATATGCATGTTCAGGGGATAAATCCTGAATTAAATTTTTCAAAACTTTATAAGATTGTAGCAGTCTATGAAGATTGCACTAAAATGAAGGTTCATGAGCGTCATCCATATGCCGGAAAACTTGTATACACAGCTTTTTCTGGTTCACACCAAGATGCAATCAAAAAAGGTTTTAAATCTAATCATGATTCAAATAGTAATTTTTGGGAAGTTCCTTATCTTCCAATTGACCCACACGATGTTGGCAGAGAGTATGAAGAAATTATTCGTATTAACAGTCAATCTGGTAAAGGTGGTGCTGCTTTTATAATGGAAAATGAATTTGGCTTTGTTTTACCTAAATCTATGCAGAATGATTTTGGCACACTCGTAAAGAACCAAACAGATCTTCTAGGAACAGAGCTTTCATCAATTCAAATTCATGATCTATTTAAAAGTGAATACTTAAATATAAAATCCCCAAATTTATTGAAAAGTTATACCATCCAATCAGTACAAAACGTTGAAACAGATGAAAATATAGTTAACATCCAGGCATTAATTTCAGTAAGTGGTAAAGCGATGAATATTTCTGGAGTTGGAAACGGTCCAGTAGACGCCTTCTTCAATGCGCTACATGGTTCAAACATTAATGGTTATAACTTTATATCTTATGATGAACATGCTCTAGGCAGTGGTTCGAACTCAAAAGCTGCCACTTATATACAAATAGAATACAATGGCCAAAGGTATTTTGGGGTTGGTGTTTCTGCGAATATTGATACAGCTTCACTAAATGCTTTATTTAGTGCTATTAATAGAAAAAGTTAATTGCCTCATAATATATTTACGCAAAATAAAAACCACTAAGTTAAACTTAGCGGTTTTTTCTTACCTGGCGACAACCTACTCTTCCACAAGGTCACCCCTGCAGTACCATCGGCGCATTGAAGCTTAACCTTCGTGTTCGGTATGGGAACGGGTGTTACCTTCATGCCATAATCACCAGATTGAGAATATAAATATTCTCTGAAAATTGCACAGTGAATTAAGCTTCTTCCTTTGTCAGAAGCTTAGTTTCTTTCTTACGAAAGAAATAGTTCCTGCGAAAGAAATATATCGCGTTACTTTTAATTATATATTTAGGTCAAGCCCTCGACTTATTAGTATTAGTCAGCTGAACATGTTACCATGCTTACACCTCTAACCTATCAACCTGGTGGTCTTCCAGGAGTCTTACTAACTTGTGTTAAAAACACGCGTTATGGGAAATCTCATCTTAGGGTGGGCTTCACGCTTAGATGCTTTCAGCGTTTATCCCTTCCAAACATAGCTACCCAGCGATGCCACTGGCGTGACAACTGGTGCACCAGAGGTTTGTCCATCCCGGTCCTCTCGTACTAAGGACAGCTCCCTTCAAATTTCCTACGCCCGCGACGGATAGGGACCGAACTGTCTCACGACGTTCTGAACCCAGCTCGCGTGCCGCTTTAATGGGCGAACAGCCCAACCCTTGGGACCTACTTCAGCCCCAGGATGCGACGAGCCGACATCGAGGTGCCAAACCTCCCCGTCGATGTGGACTCTTGGGGGAGATCAGCCTGTTATCCCCGAGGTAGCTTTTATCCGTTGAGCGATGGCCCTCCCACGAGGTACCACCGGATCACTAAGCCCGACTTTCGTCCCTGCTCCACTTGTAAGTGTCGCAGTCAGGCTCCCTTCTGCCTTTGCACTCTTCGCGCGATTTCCAACCGCGCTGAGGGAACCTTTGGGCGCCTCCGTTACTTTTTTGGAGGCGACCGCCCCAGTCAAACTGCCCACCTAACAATGTCCTGTGACCAGATTCATGGCCTCCAGTTAGAACCTCAGTACTGTCAGGGTGGTATCCCAAGGATGACTCCACACAGGCTGACGCCCATGTTTCTCAGTCTCCCACCTATCCTGTACAGACAATACCGAAATTCAATGCTAAGCTACAGTAAAGCTCTACGGGGTCTTTCCGTCCAATCGCGGGTAGCAAGCATCTTCACTTGCACTACAATTTCGCCGGATGTGTTGTTGAGACAGTGCCCAAATCATTACGCCATTCGTGCGGGTCGGAACTTACCCGACAAGGAATTTCGCTACCTTAGGACCGTTATAGTTACGGCCGCCGTTTACTGGGGCTTAAGTTCATACCTTCGCTTGCGCTAAGTAATCCCCTTAACCTTCCAGCACCGGGCAGGCGTCAGCCCCTATACATCAGCTTTCGCTTTAGCAGAGACCTGTGTTTTTGCTAAACAGTTGCTTGGGCCTATTCTCTGCGACCTACTTACGTAGGCACCCCTTCTCCCGAAGTTACGGGGTCAATTTGCCGAGTTCCTTAACAACAATTCTTCCGATGGTCTTAGGATTCTCTCCTCACCTACCTGTGTCGGTTTGCGGTACGGGCACCAATATCCTCGATAGAGACTTTTCTTGGCAGCGTGGAATCAGATACTTCGGGAATAAATTCCCTTCCCCATCACATCTCAGCGTTAAGAGCAAACGGATTTGCCTGCTTGCTCCGCCTAAATGCTTAGACACACATCCAATAGTGTGCACATCTTATCCTCCTGCGTCATCCCATTTCTAATAACGTCCATTGGTGGTATCGGAATATCAACCGATTGTCCATCACCTACGCCTTTCGGCCTCGGCTTAGGTCCCGACTAACCCTGAGAGGACGAGCCTTCCTCAGGAAACCTTAGGTTTTCGACCGTTAAGATTCTCACTTAACTCTCGCTACTCATGCCAACATTCTCACTTCTGTACCGTCCACCACTCCTTACGGTATGACTTCAGCCAGTACAGAAAGCTCCTCTACCGCGTACACAATTGTGTACACCCATAGCTTCGGTGGTAAGTTTTAGCCCCGGACATCTTCGGCGCAGGATCTCTTGACTAGTGAGCTATTACGCACTCTTTAAATGAGTGGCTGCTTCTGAGCCAACATCCTAGTTGTCTTAGAAATCCCACATCCTTTTCCACTTAACTTACACTTTGGGACCTTAGCTGATGGTCTGGGCTGTTTCCCTTTTGACTACGGATCTTATCATTCGCAGTCTGACTGCCGAAATAAAAGTATATGGCATTCGGAGTTTGATAGGGTTCAGTAACTGTTGTCAGCCCCTAGCCCATTCAGTGCTCTACCTCCATTACTCAATTAATCGACGCTAGCCCTAAAGCTATTTCGAGGAGAACCAGCTATCTCCGAGTTCGATTGGAATTTCTCCGCTATCCACAGCTCATCCCATGGTTTTTCAACACCAACGTGGTTCGGACCTCCACGGAATTTTACTTCCGCTTCATCCTGGCCATGGATAGGTCACCCGGTTTCGGGTCTACGACATGCAACTTCGTGAACTTGCGTTCACAACGCCCTATTCAGACTTGGTTTCCCTTCGGCTCCGTACCTTAAGTACTTAACCTTGCTACATATCGTAACTCGTTGGCTCGTTCTACAAAAAGCACGCCGTCACACATATAAAGTGCTTCGACCGGTTGTAGGCACACGGTTTCAGGTTCTATTTCACTCCCCTTCCGGGGTTCTTTTCACCTTTCCCTCACGGTACTTCTTCACTATCGGTCACTAGGTAGTATTTAGCCTTGGGAGGTGGTCCTCCCAGCTTCCCACAAGGTTTCACGTGTCTCGTGGTACTCTGGATTAGATCTGACTGTTTTTCCTTTTCATTTACAGGCCTATTACCTTCTGCGGAGCAGCTTTCCAGCTATCTTCAATTAAGGAATTGCAGTATTTATGATCTATCCTCAACCCCCAGGTCAAAGACCTGGGTTTGGGCTCTTTCCCTTTCGCTCGCCGCTACTTAGGAAATCGATATTTCTTTCTCTTCCTCCGGGTACTTAGATGTTTCAGTTCCCCGGGTCTACCTCTGCATACCTATTTATTCAGTATGCAGTACATAGTTGTTACTATGTGGGTTCCCCCATTCGGAAATCTTTGGATCACAGGCTATTTGCGCCTACCCAAAGCTTATCGCAGCTTAACGCGTCCTTCTTCGGCTCCTAGTGCCAAGGCATTCGCCATGCGCCCTTTGTAGCTTGACCTTGATTCTGTCTATTTACATAGACGGTTATATTAATTTTGCGAAATTGTATTAAATCAATTCATAAACTATTTTCATAGTTTTAATTTTTTTAAAACAACTTTTTTCACTGTGCAATTTTCAAAGAACATTTTAAGAAAAACTATTAATTAGCTAACTCCTAAGAGTTAACTAAAATTAGTCTCTCAAAATTAAACAGAGAACTAGGTACGATTAATTACAATAGATATTGTGCATCGACCGAAGTCAATACATCTACTCCCTAGAAAGGAGGTGATCCAGCCGCAGGTTCTCCTACGGCTACCTTGTTACGACTTCACCCCAATCATCAATCCCACCTTCGGCCGCTGGCTCCATAAACACCTAAGTGTTAGGTTACCTCACGGACTTCGGGTGTTACCAACTCTCATGGTGTGACGGGCGGTGTGTACAAGGCCCGGGAACGTATTCACCGCGACATGCTGATTCGCGATTACTAGCAACTCCGGCTTCATGTAGGCGAGTTGCAGCCTACAATCCGAACTGGGATGAGTTTTTGAGTTTGGCTCCACCTTGCGGTCTTGCATCTCTTTGTACTCACCATTGTAGCACGTGTGTAGCCCTAGACATAAGGGGCATGATGATTTGACGTCATCCCCACCTTCCTCCCGGTTAACCCGGGCAGTCTCACTAGAGTGCTCAACTTAATGGTAGCAACTAATGATAAGGGTTGCGCTCGTTGCGGGACTTAACCCAACATCTCACGACACGAGCTGACGACAACCATGCACCACCTGTCACCCTGTCCCGAAGGACTTCACCCATCTCTGGGTTATGCAGGGGATGTCAAGTCTAGGTAAGGTTCTTCGCGTTGCTTCGAATTAAACCACATGCTCCGCTGCTTGTGCGGGCCCCCGTCAATTCCTTTGAGTTTTAATCTTGCGATCGTACTCCCCAGGCGGAATACTTAATGTGTTAACGGCGGCACCGAGGTTCGACCCCCGACACCTAGTATTCATCGTTTACGGCGTGGACTACCAGGGTATCTAATCCTGTTTGCTCCCCACGCTTTCATGCCTCAGCGTCAGTTACAGTCCAGTAAGTCGCCTTCGCCACTGGTGTTCTTCCTAATCTCTACGCATTTCACCGCTACACTAGGAATTCCACTTACCTCTCCTGCACTCTAGACACCCAGTTTCAAATGCAGCACCCAAGTTAAGCTCGGGTATTTCACATCTGACTTAAATGTCCGCCTACGCATCCTTTACGCCCAGTAAATCCGGACAACGCTTGCCACCTACGTATTACCGCGGCTGCTGGCACGTAGTTAGCCGTGGCTTCCTCCTCTGGTACCGTCATTATCGTCCCAGAAGACAGAACTTTACAACCCGAAGGCCTTCATCATTCACGCGGCGTTGCTGCGTCAGGGTTTCCCCCATTGCGCAATATTCCCCACTGCTGCCTCCCGTAGGAGTCTGGACCGTGTCTCAGTTCCAATGTGGCCGATCACCCTCTCAGGTCGGCTACGCATCGTCGCCTTGGTGAGCCGTTACCTCACCAACTAGCTAATGCGCCGCGGGTCCATCTCAAAGTGGAATTTTCCGAAGAAAAATCCTTTGATGTTTCGATCATGCGACCAAAACATATTATGCGGTATTAATCTCCCTTTCGGGAGGCTATTCCCCTCTTTGAGGCAGGTTACCCACGTGTTACTCACCCGTCCGCCGCTAATCAACGTCTCCCGAAGGAGACGAATCATCGCTCGACTTGCATGTGTTAGGCACGCCGCCAGCGTTCGTCCTGAGCCAGGATCAAACTCTCAATTTAAAAGTTTACACTTTTTTAGTTGAAATGATTAATCTGCGCCAACTGTTAAGCTGGTTAGCAAGCTCATTACATACTTTTAGTCTTACGACTAAATTTTACTTTATACTAAAGTAATTAACTGGTTTAACGAAATATTATTTCGCTATCTTTACCTATTTCTCTGTTTAATTTTCAAAGACCAACTTGCTTTGTCATCATGTGACGACTTCTACTATACTACTAGGTATTTCTTGTTTTGTCAACAACTTTTTAAAACTTATTTTCATTTGAAAACATATTAAATAGTTATCAACAGTTAACTTATCGTGCAACTCGTTTGTGACGACAAGGAGTATTCTATCACATAAATAAGAGCATAATTTCACAACATAGGTACTCTAGCTAGATTATATTCATATTTCTACATATAAGTCTAAATAATTCAATATTTGGCATCCTGATACACATGGCTAAGTATTATCAATACATTTCAAAATCAACCCTATTATGATTATATATGTTAACTTTCTACATATATATATTTCTTAATTATATATGTAGTTTATTTTTACATAAATGCGAAAATAAACATCTCTAAGTCTTAGGATATGACTTGAAATCGTATCCTTGTTATTAATTGCTTTTGGTAATTTTTTTATTATCTATCAGTCTATTGATTTCTTCTCCAATATGGTATAGCGTAGAGAAGTAGATAAGAGTTTGATTTAAATATTTTTTGTTCATTTTATTAGCATCTTTTTATATAAAGTTTATCGCAAAACTATTATAAAAGGGATGCTTTTATTTTATAGATATTTTTCTCTATAATACTCAGTAAAACCGGGATTTATTACCCTAGTTAAGGGCTAGTAACCCGAATTCTAATCAAACAAAATATAGGGAGTGTACAATATGTTTTTAATACCAAGTCCAAAACAATTAGAACTGAATAAAGGTACATTGCAGCTTAGACGTGATACGGAGATAGTCTTAGATTACCAATGTGATTTTGATGACTTAAATGCCGCGATTGTATTACAAGAGGAAATTCAGCAACAATTAGGCTTCAAATTAGTAATAAATAAGGCCTTTGATTTCCATAATGATAAAACCGTAATTATATTTAAAAAAGTAGTAGGTCCAAAAGAGGCTTACACCTTAATTATTGGTGGAAACTGCATCGAAATTTGTGCTGCAACTTCCATAGGCATATTTTATGGAGTACAGACATTTAGACAAATTATCAGGCAAAATGGAACTTTACTTCCAAATCTCAAAATTGAAGACGAGCCATACTTTACTAACCGTGGTTTCTATCATGATGTTACAAGAGGCAAGGTGCCAACACTTAAAATGCTTATGGAACTAGTTGACAGGGCAGCTTTTTATAAAATTAATCAGTTGCAATTGTATATAGAACATACTTTTGCATTTAAGGGCATGAGTGAAATATGGATGGACAAAGACCCACTAACAGCGGAGGAAATATTAATACTTGACCAATATTGCAAAAAAAGACATGTTGAATTAATCCCATCCTTGTCTACCTTCGGGCATATGTATGAGGTACTTAGGTCAAAGTCCTTCAATGAATTGTGTGAGCTAGAAAACAGTGAGGGAGGCGAGTACTCTTTTGGTCATAGAATGGTTTCACACACACTGGATGCAACTAATGAAGGTAGCATAAAACTAGTTGAAGAAATGCTAATGCAATATATACCGCTATTTAGCTCAGACACATTCAATATATGCTGTGATGAAACCTTTGATTTAGGAAAGGGTAAAAGTAAGTCCAAAGCCGATGAAGTTGGTGTTGGAATGTTATATGTTGAATTTTTGAACAAAGTAATAGATATAGTCAAGAAAAAAGGCAAGAAAGTTATGTTCTGGGGGGATGTAATTTTACATCATCCTGAACTTTTAAACAATATAAGTAAGGATGCCATATGTCTTAATTGGGACTATAACGAAAATGCCAAAGAGGATGGAACAAAAGCAATAACTGAGTCAGGTATGGAGCAGTACGTGTGCCCAGGTGTATGGGGATGGAATCAACTAGTGAACAAAGTGGATAAGGGTTTTGAGAATATTAAAAGAATGGTAGCCTATGGTGTTAAATATGGTGCAACAGGTGTTCTCAATACTGACTGGGGAGATTTTGGTCATATAAATTTTTTAAGTAGCTCAATTCCAGGTATGGCATACGGAGCGTCCTTATCATGGAACCCAGATGGTGAGAAAGAGTTTGAAAATGTATTTAAGGCCTTGTCCTTAATAGAGTATGGTGATGACTCACTTGAACTCGTATCTCTATTGAATAAATTATCCAAAGATCAGGTTGTAGGCTGGTATGAACTAGTCGAATGGAAGGAAAATCATAGTGAAAAATCAGATATTAAAGAGAGTTTCAGTGAGCTTGATTGGAAAAAGATTTTATCTGGTTATAACATAGCTCGTGAAATAGAAAATAAGTTTACTACATTGTCTAAGAAAGTGTGCATAAACACCTTTGATCTACAAGAATTTATTGTTTCAGCAAGGGCAATACAACTTGTGAATAGCTTTTTCCTAAATCTTTTGAAGAATGAGTATTCTAAAAATGATGTAGATACAGTATTTAGTCCAATGGATCTCGCAGAAAATCTCGAAGTGTGGTTCTGTGATTATGCAAAAATCTGGAGGGCTCGAAATAAGGAAAGTGAACTATATAGAATTAGAGAAATTATAGCTTATACTTGTAGATACTTAAGGGGAATATGCTTGGTAGCTTGCTAATAAGTTCTGTTATCTATAAAAAAGTAAGGTATTTCTTTGGTTTATCTTAGCATAAAAATAATCCTCCCAATTTGAGAGGATTATTTTATTTTTTTAACACCAATCTATATCACCATCATTATAATAAACTCTTAACCAGTCACCATTTATTAAATTAACTTTAATTTCTATATCTTTCCAAGGATCATTGTATTCTTGAAAACCCATAATACAATCTTTTGATTCTTTACTTTTTAGTTCTAAATAATCCTGAAATAATATTTCATGTTTATACATTTTTACTACCTTCCTTTAACCACTTGGTATTTAATTTTGCCACCTGATAATCTTTTTTATTTATTCTTGTCATTATATCCAGTTTTGTTTACATTAATCATTATACACCATCCGACGATTTGCAACATAAAAATAAACTACCTTAGCTTAGATAGTCATGTTTCAATCATCTTCTGCAGTGAATAGGCCGCCCATTCCGTTTAAAATTTTAGCCTTTTAATTAAAAATTTGAATACAAAAAAGAATCTTAACTATTCAGAAAAGATTCTTTTTATATTCATAATCCTATTTAATTGTTCTTAAATAAAATCCGGTAATTTTTTTGACTTGTTATTTTATATCAGATGCCTCACCCTTATATTTTTGAATCTTTTATAGCTTCCTTCAGTACCTTTGAAGATTCCAAAAGTTTACCTGTTTCATCCTCATTGAGTTTGACCTGTAATATTTTTTTAACTCCTTCTCTACCTAAAATTGTTGGAACTCCCATATAAATATCCTGGATTCCATATTCGCCCTTTAGCAGAGATGATTCTGTAAGAATAGAGTTTTCATTGCTTAATATTGCTTCAACTATTCTTTTTATGGCTAGAGCAACAGCATAATATGTTGCACCCTTTTTTTTAATAATAGTATAAGCTGCTTCTTTTACTTCCTTATATATATCAAACTTCATCTCTCCACCACATTTATTAGGACACATATCACAGTACTCATCAACATTCATACCTGCAATACTAGTTAAACTCCAAGTAGCAATTTCTGAGTCCCCATGTTCACCCATTATATAGGTATGTATATTTCTGGCGCTACAATTACAATTTCAGATGCTAATCCTCCAGTCATTAAAGCAAATGCTGTAGTAGAACCTACAAAACCTGCTCCAATTATGGATATTTTATTTTCTCTCGTCCTCATACAAAAACTCCCTTTATTTGTTACTATTATATACTATATAATAATTAATAGTTAGTAATAGATATTTCCGAAATAGATACCTCTTAATTAAGACAATAAACAAAAAAAGTGAATGCATGTATAAGTACTTAGGTTTACTTGGTATTGTTTTTTAAAGCATTCTTATCGGCTGACACTATACCACAGACTTGACCATTGTATGCAAATTTAACATCAATTAAGTATATTCACATTCCAAGTATTGAAAAGCATTAACAACACTTTTGACTATTGATCATACCCTATACTTTTCATAATAATTAAAGCCGTATCTTCTATAGCTCTTTTAGTAACATCGATTGTTAAACATCTTGCTTTTTTCATTATTTTTTCTGCATAATCTAATTCATCTAATATTCTAGAGTCATTAGCATATTGAAAGTTAGCATTAAGTCCATTGAATTTACCCATTCTATTTTTTCTTATTTCAATAAGCTCAAAAGGATTTATTTTAAGCCCTATGATCTTCCTCCCAGGAATGTTATATAGTTCTTCCGGAACAGGAACTTCAGGCACTAATGGTATATTTATAGATTTGATTCCTTTATTAGCTAAATACATACACAATGGGGTTTTTGAAGTTCTTGAAACACCAATAAGCACTACGTCTGCATGTTTTATTCCATCATAATCTCGACTATCATCATATTGCATAGCAAACTCCATAGCTTCTATTCTTTTATAATAATCCTTATCCATTTTCCATATTGCTCCTGGAATGTATTCTGGCTGTTTATTTAATAACTTAGAAGCTAGTCCTATCCCTGGTCCTAAAACATTCGATACAAATATTCCTTTTTCTACGCATCTTTGTACTAAAAATTCTTTTACATCTACCATAATTATAGTTGAAATAATCATTACTTTTGAATCGCTATCTATTTTGCTAATAAAATAATTAACATCCTCAGCTGTTTTAATATGTGGTGTTTTTTTCACTATTACACTATCTGGGAACTGACTCGCTACTGATTTAGCTACAAGTTCCGCCGTTTCTCCTATTGAATCCGATACCGCATATATTGTTAACATTTTTGCATCTCATCTACTTTCTTTTTATATATTTTTTTCAGCACTCTAGATTATCGTCTCTTAATATAGAAAATAAATTTATATTAAATTATCTTTTTTTAATAAATTAAATAATGTTGAGTTTAAATTAAATTGACTCATTAAAACATTAACTTCAGATAATGCTTTTTCTTTTTTGTCATTAGATATATTCGCTTTTGAAGCTCTAATTAATATATTTTTAGGAGAGTGTGATATATCTATAAATTCTAAAAGCTGAGTTTTATATCCAGCGCTTTCCAAAAGATTTGCTCTTACTGAATCTGTCATAAGCGCTGAAACTCTTTCTTGTACTATTCCGTACTTTGTTAATATAGATAATGACTCTGTTTTAATTTGACTATTGAATTCATGTTGGCAGCAAGGAACAGAGAAAATCATATTACTATTCCACTTTATCGCATTATATAAAGCATAATCAGTAGCTGTATCGCATGCATGTAATGTAATTACCATATCGACTTTATTATCATATTTAAATCCATTTATATCTCCTAGCTCAAAATGTAAGTTTTCATAATTATATCTTTTAGATATGTCATTACATTTTTTAATTACATCATCCTTAAGATCGAGTCCTATCATTTTTACATTGATTTTTTTGATTTTTACAAAGTAATAATATAATACAAATGTTAAGTAAGATTTACCACATCCAAAATCTAATATAGTAAGTTTCTTAAAATCATTCTTCTTAATTTCATCATCAATAATTTCAACAAACTTATTTATTTGCTTATACTTATCATATTTTGAATTAACAACCCTGCCCTCTTTTGTAAAAATGCCTAAATCTATAAGGGGTTCTATTATCATACCCTCTTTAAGAATATAATTTTTTTCTTTGTTATGTCCTCTATTAGCAATTTTTACATTATCACTTTTTTTCTTGCCTAAATGAACTTTACCTTTTTTAGATATTTTCAAATCAAATGTAGTTGTATTTGACCAAGCATCTACTTGTTTATAACTCGCTGATACATATTCTAGTATTTTTTCTTCTAAAATATCTATAGTAATATTTTCATGGAAAGCTTGCTTATCAGTGTTTTTTTCTATTTGATAATATTGCTTTACATCATCTTCTTTCAATACGAAAGTTATTTTATTATACTGTAGATCTTTATTCATTTTATTACTAATAACTAATTTAAAAATATCTTGCTTTACTATTTCATTAATCGCGCTTCTTAACTCTTCCATGTCAACACACCTTATAATTTATTTTAAAACTATTTTATATCTAATAATATCATTATATACCAAGTTAATTAATTCTAACACTTTAAATACCTCCAGACCTGGTTGAATACGTTGGTTATTCAAGTTTGCTAAATTAGAAATAACACCCGTCTTTACAAATACATTTATATTATACACTAAAATATTTCAATATTCCATAAATTCAGACAATTTTATCTTCCAAACCCTCAAATTCTCTTTATTAGTAATAACAAAAAACCTAGAAACACTAACGCTTCTAGGTTTTTATTTATGCTTAGGACAGTATTAGAACTCTCTACTACCCCTTATCCCAACACTCAGTATTGGTAAGTCCATCAATCGAATCCGCATAAAATACCGGATCTTTACCTTGTTTAATTTGAATTGCATAATCCTTAAGTACCTTTGAAACTACCTTGCTTAATTTGAAAATAACAATAATGTTTATAAGTGCCATTGCTCCCATGAATAAATCTGCTATATCCCATACGATACTTACTGAAGACATTGAACCCCAAAATACCATACCGATTACAGCTACTCTAAAAATAGTAAGCCACGTTTTCTTTCCATTTATAAACTCAATATTTGATTCACCATAATAGTAGTTTCCAAGTATAGAACTAAATGCAAACATAAAAATACATATTGCTATAAATATATTACCCCATTCACCGACCTGAGAAGTTAATGCTGCTTGTGTTAGTTCTATTCCTGTAAGTCCTTCATTTAGATGTTCTCCAGAAATTAAAATAATAAATGCTGTCGAACTACATATTACTATAGTATCAAGGAAAACTCCAAATACTTGCACAATACCTTGTTTAACAGGGTGGCTTACCTCTGCTGTAGCCGCTGCATTTGGTGCACTTCCCATACCTGCTTCATTTGAGAATAGGCCTCTTTTAATACCCATCATAATAGCTGCACCAATTCCGCCGCCTGTAAATTGCTTTAAACCAAAAGCACCTTGTAAAATCATTTTAAATACGGTTGGAACTTCAGCTATGTTTTTGAAAATTACAAAGAATGCAACTAATACATAGGCTACTGCCATAACTGGTACTATAACCTCTGCAACTTTTGCTATTCTCTTAACGCCACCAAATACAACCAAAGTAGTAAGTACTACAAGAATAATAGCACCCACGAATCTACTAATACCAAAGGCTCCTTCAAGGGCTAATGTTACAGTATTTGCTTGAACTGAATTAAATACAAGCCCAAATGATATAGTTATAAGTATTGAAAATACTATACCAAGTTTTCGCCTGCCAAGGGCTTTTTCCATATAGTATGCAGGACCACCCCTGTATCCATTTTCGTCCTTTATTTTATAAATCTGTGCTAATGTATTTTCAACAAAGCTTGAGCCTGCACCTAAAAGAGCTATAACCCACATCCAAAAAACTGCTCCTGGACCCCCAACTGAAACTGCTATTGCAACTCCCGCAAGGTTTCCAGTACCAACATGGGAAGCAACACTTATACAGAATGCTTGAAATGATGAAACTCCTAAACTCTTATTACCTTCTGAGGTTTTTTTGCCACCCCTAAGCAGTTTAAATGTCTGAGAGAAAAATCTGAACTGTGGAAACTTAAGATGAATAGTAAAATATGCTCCAATACTTATAAGTAAAATTATGAGCACGTAAGACCAAAGTATGTTATTAAATGATGTTACAATAGAATTTAATAAATTTACCATTTTGCCACACTCCTTTAAATAATTTAAATACTGAAATATAATAACTTTTTTCTATTATCAACATACCTTATTATGTATTTTATTTAAAAATTTAGAATATACTTAGATTAAGTTCTTTAGAAAGTTCTTCTAGAACTCTCGTTCCAGCAATACTATTTCCGTACTTATCAAGTGCTGGCCCTACAACTGCTATTCCCATACGGTTTGGAACAACAGCCATAATACATCCACCTACTCCGCTTTTAGCAGGAACACCAACCTCAATACAAAATTCTCCGGATCTGTCGTATAATCCACAGGTCATCATAATAGCCTTAACTATTTTATTGACATCCTCTGGAATTATCCGATCATTTGACCATGGTGCTACTCCATTGTTTGCAATTACTGATGCCATTCTTGCTATATCCTCAACAACTACCTCTACTGAACAGCATTTAAAGTATGCGTCTAATACGTCTTCTACATCCTTTTCAATTATGCCTGCTCCCTTTAGATAGTAAGCAATAGCTCTGTTTGTATTCCCAGTCAATTTTTCAGAGTTATAAACTGAATAATTTACCTCAATGTCATTATTATTTGCTAATTTTTTCATCATATTGTGAATTTTACTGAACTTTTCTATCCCGTTATCTCCTTCCACAAGGGATGTACAAACTATTGCGCCTGCATTTATAAACGGATTTGATGGTTTATGTGTCTCCTTCATTTCTAACTTCACCAATGAATTAAATGGGTCTGCTGAAGGTTCCTTACCTACTTTAGAAAAAACTACATCCTTTCCATTAGCAATAAGAGCACATATAAGAATTACCACCTTTGATACACTTTGAATAGTAAACTTTGTTTGATAATCACCTTCTAAAATAATATTACAGCTTGTGTCAAAAATACATGCTCCAAGGGCATCTCTATCCCCCTTTGCAAGTTCAGGAATATACGTTGCTACTTTTCCATCACTTGTAATTTTTTTACTGTTTTCAATTGCTGTTTTTAATATTGATTGCATTTACAACCACCCCTTCCATAATATCTGACATTTATATATAAAGCAATATACATGCCAAATTCTAAATATACATGCAATTCAGAAAACTAACGTTTTTTTGTACCCGTTACCTTATATATGTTGTAAAACGAGCAAAAAAAGTGCTCTATATCAAACAAGTTGTTTGATATAGAGCACTTTTGCATCTAAAACTAAGTTACTACTAATTTAAACATCATTCACTACATTTTTAAAATACTTTTCTATCCTCCTGTTAAGTGCATGCCTTGAAATTCCGAGAAGTTTTGAAGCAGCACTATAATTTTGCTTTGTCCTGTTTAGGGCCTTTACTATATAGTATTTTTCTAAATCTGTTACCTTTTCTTCTAGTGAAAAACCTTCTTCAATAATCTCTTCCCTCTCATCTTCATGTTTAATATTTTTCTTCTTAGTCAACTGTTTTTGCATCTCACTTGGAAGTTGCTTAACATCTATAAGCTTCACATCATTTAGAATTACAATTCTCTCTATAATATTTTTAAGTTCTCTTATGTTTCCAGGCCAACCATAGGATGTCATTCTTTCAATGGCCTGATCTGTGAAGCCTTTAACATTTTTCTTGAACTTAATGTTAAAAATATTCAGAAAGTGTTTAGAAATCTCCAAAATATCAATTTTTCTTTCCCTTAATGCCGGTATAAAAATAGGTACTACATTTAACCTATAATATAAATCTTTCCTAAACTCTTTTTTTGCTATTGCTTCTTCAAGATTTTTGTTAGTAGCCGCAATTACTCTTATGTCAACTTCTATTTCCTCAAGTCCGCCTATTCTGTTGAATTTTTTTGTTTCAAGAAACCTAAGAAGCTTAGACTGCATACCAATTGGCATTTCTCCCAACTCATCAAGGAGAAGAGTCCCACCATGTGCTAGTTCCAAAAGGCCCTTCTTCCTTGAAGCTGCACCACTAAATGCATTTTTTTCAAAACCAAAAAGTTCACTTTCTAAAAGTTCTTTAGGTATTGCGGCACAGTTAACACTGAGTATTATTGCATTCTTTCTTTCACTATTTTTGTGAATATAGTTGGCAATAACCTCTTTACCAGTTCCAGTTTCCCCTCTAATCATCACAGTTACAGAGTCGTTTTTAGCTAATACATTCATTTTTCTTATTGTATCTTCCATTACAGGATCTTTGCTTATAAAACTTTCTCCATCCCTCAATTCCTTTTCTTCATAAAGCTTTAGTTTTTTCTTCATATTTTGGCTAGTAATTGCCTTTAATATTGTAACCTCTATTTCATCGATATCTAAAGGTTTTTTTATATAATCTATAGCACCTATCTTAATTGCATCAATGGCAGTCTTAATATCTCCATATGCTGTCATAATAATTATTTCTACATATTCATCCACTTCCTTTATTTTTCTTGCAATATCAAGTCCATCCTCAGATTTAAGTCTCATATCAAGCAAAATGACATCCGGTCTAAAGGACTTTAACTTCTCCATTCCCCCCGAACCATCTGAAGCCACCATAACATCATATCCCAGATCAAAAAGTCCCTCTTCAAGGGTAAGTCTCATTATTTGTTCATCATCAATTACTAAAACTTTAGTCTTCATTAATATCTCCCTTATGCTTTGGTAAATATATTTTCACAATAGTTCCTACTGATTTTATACTTTCGACTTCAATTTTCCCGTTATTTGACATCACTAATTTATGAACTACAGAAAGGCCTAGTCCAGTTCCACTCTCCCTTGTTGTGAAAAATGGGTTAAAAATTTTGTTTATATTTTCCTCTTTTATTCCACATCCATTGTCTTCAAATGTTACACTTACATATTTTTCAGCATTTTTAGTAGGTTTTTTTACAGTTATCGTTAATTTACCCTTTATATCAATGGCATCTAACGCATTAGATATGATGTTTAAAAAAATCTGCGAAAGCTGTCCCTTATCGAAATATACTTTTTTTTCATCAATGTTATATCTCACATTAACCAAGGCTTGCTTTTCTCTAATTTTTTCTTTTGAAAAAATTAAGGCTCTATCAAGAATTTCAGATACATCTATAATTTGAGACTTTGGTATTCGTGGTTTTGAAAAGTTTAAAAGGTCTGTAATTAGCAAATCTACTCTTTCTGTTTCTGTAATTATAGCTTCAAAGAGATTTTGATCAGATACCTTAAGCTGACTAACAAGTCTTTTGTTTAATATTTGGGCACTCATTTTAATTCCTGAAAGAGGATTTCTTATCTCATGAGCTAAAGCTGCTGTAAGCTCCCCAAGTGACGTAAGTCTATTTATTCTTTCTACATTTTCTTCGATTTTTTTTCTGTTTGTAATATCATTAAAATCACATATCACTCCAATACATTCTCCCAAAGAATTTTTCATTAAGGATGTAGTTATATCTAGGTAAACTGACTCTTTTGTATCATATCCATTAAAATACTCTACTTTATTTACTGAGTCCAACCTTTCTATAGTCTCATTTATTTGCATCATAAGTATTTTTACTATCTCCGGATTTATTTCATTAAGACACATTACCCTTTCGATAATATCTGAAGCTGCATCGTTATAGTTTTTTATTTTTCCGAACATATCGGCAGTTATTATCCCTGATGATATACTCCGTAACATATCATCATTAAACCTTTTCATTAGTAAAAATTTATTACTACCAATAGCTATACGTTTTTTCATCTCATTAAAGGCTTCACCCAAAAGTCCTAGTTCATCTTCCCTTTTAATATTTATATCACTTTTTAAGTTTCCAGATATTATATCATTATACCCATCTAAGAGTATTGAGATAGGCTTAAAAAAACTATCCATTAATAACAATATGCCTTGCAAAGAAATAAATATTGAGATGATTATCAGTATTAAATATGGTATATTTATATTTAAGATATTTGAAAATATCTTAAACCTGTCAATAATTATATAGATAGAAATATTGAAATTCTCATAAGTCTTTTTCTTAATTTCATATCTTTTATTACCCGTATATCCAAGCTTTATTTCCTCAATATCTAAGTTAATTCCATCCAGACTGTTATAAACTATATTGTTTCCTTCATAGGCTATAATCCTCACACTCATCAAGGAAGAAAGCTCGCTAAATAGCACCTGTTTAGAATAAAATTCATCCTTTATTGGGTATGTTTTTAAGGAGTTTTCTACATCTTCAACAGTGTTTTCATAAGAAATTTTTTGCATTCTATTGAAAAATAAAACACTTAGAATTACTGTAGGCATTATCAATAATAGTAATATTGGTAATACTATTTTTCTTTTAAACTTGAATATCATCCCTGCACCTTACGCTTCCTTAAACTTAACTTACATATTTATATTACTTACAATAACTTCTTTTATTATAACCTATTATTTTCTAGTTTTGGTCAAAAAACTTTAAACATATTTCTACATATGCTAAAATAACTATGAAGATTTGTTTCGGAGGTGTTTTTTTGTTGAAAATATTTAGTAACATAGCGGTAAAAATAATTTTATTTATTGTCATTATTGTTTTTTTAGTTATAAGCATTTACATAAATACCTACAATAAAATATCTGGAAATAAGAACACTACAGCCTTTAATTATTCTGTAGATCAGCATAACCTCTCGATAACTGAACTTTTATCCTCTTTTGAAAGTTCTATCCAAATGTTATCTAAAAATGAAATGGTTCAATATGTCTCTGATAACCCTGAGAAATATTATAATTCAACTCTTGAGCTTTTTAAAACCTTTCAACAATCATATTCTTCTACTGCCTTTGTTTATTTTACGCCTAAAAAAAAGATATTTGGGATTAATAAACTTGTCTCATGGCCAGATACCTCAAAAGAGCTTTCAATTAGCAATTGGTTAGGAACGCAAAGACCATGGTATACAAATGCAATAAAATTAAATAGTGAAATTACTTGGACAAAACCCTATATTGATAGTACTACAAAAAAACTCACAATTACTGTTTCTAAGATGGTCATAGATAAAAAAAATAGCTTTAAAGGTGTTGTTGCTATTGATATTTATCTTGATGATTTATCAAAGAAAATAAGTTCTTTAAAAAGGGTTAATGAAGGTGACATACTTATTATTTCAAGAACTGATAAAGAGGACTTTTTTATAATAAATAATCTTGAAAATAAAGAATTAACGTCTGTCTTCACTAACAGTATTGTAAATACTCTATACAGCAAAAACTCCGGAAACTTACATGTTTCTAATAAAAAAACGGACTATTATATTTCATATAGAACCAATCTAGCTACTGGATGGAAAGTTGTAGGTATAATTGAGAATCAACGCTTAATGAAGGGGACAAAGGAGATAATAAATAATATATTTGTAGGCGGAGTCTCAATAGTATTTATTAGCATTATAATTATATTGTACGTAATAAAGCAAATGGGAAGTACAATACAAACGCTGAATAACTCCATAAATGCTACTGGAGAAAAAACACTTACACCTCAAAATGAAATTAGGTCACTTGAAATGATAAGTGACGAAATTATATTTGATAAACCAACTTCAAGCATTAATATATTATTTGAAATTGAAACTGAAAAGGAAAGAATAAACGAGCTAATAAAAAATAATAGTAACTTTAATGTATCAAATGCTAAACAAGTAAAAATCTCAATAACAAGACTAGCTAGTTATATAACTAAACTTAGTTCATCACTAAAATGCCATCAAATCCAAAGAGTAAGCATAAATAGCTTTTTAATTGAAATACAAGATTATATGAATTGCATAAAGGAAAAATCTACTTCCGTAGAATTAGAAACTATACTTATAGACTTAGCTGAACTTATTAAGACTATCATTAACTCATGATCATCGATGGTCATTGATAGGGAATTATAACGGTGCTTACTAAAAAAGTTTGAAAAACGGCAAGTGTAATGGTAAAATATACAAATAACACTCTGTGCTTTTAAAGAAAAACACAAATCAGTGACATCATAAAATTTGCTAATCAAGATCATGTGTTTTATATTAAATTACATAGTAAAAAATCTGTAAAAAAAAGATAAAAGAAGGTGATAAAATGAATAATAAACTTACTAAAAAAGATCTTGAAGATCTTCAAAAAGAATTTGATTATCGTAAAGGTCCTTTAACCATGGAAATTGCACATGAAAAAATGATAGCTGCCGCTCACGGTGATAGAAGTGAAAATGCTGAATATAAAGCTGCCAAAACAAATATGTACGAAAACTACAGAAGAATGGGGTATTTAATAAAAATGATTAGAACTGCTGAAGTTATAGATGATGTTATTTATAATACTAAAGGTGCAAATATAAGTGATAAATTAATGATAAAATTTGAAGGCAGTAATGATATAGAAGCAATAGAACTTGTGACAACATTACAAGTGGATATATTAAATGGCAAGTTTAGTATTGAGTCTCCAATAGGAACGGTATTGTTTGGAAAAACAGTAGGAGCTATAGTAGAGGTAGAATCTCCTGATGGGAATTATAAAATAGAGTTATTAAGCATAACTAAGGAATAACTCAACAGATTGTACCATACAATAAAAATAAGAATACCAAATGGAATTCTTATTTTCGAGTATATATCCTTTTATAATTTACTTTTTATTTACTCCAAATAGCAGTTCTAGCTGGAATATTGTCATATATAAATTTAGCATCTTTTAAAGCTAACCTTACACATCCGTGAGATACAGGAACTCCAAGGGTGTTATCTATAACATAATTACCCTTTCTATCGTATAGTACGCTGTGGAATAAATAGTTACCTCTTATTTGAGTATAATATTTACACCTAGCGCCTCCATCTGAAATAAAGTATATTCCTTTAATTCCCACAGTAAAATTACCTTTAACTGTAGGTGTTCTTGATTTTCCTGAAGAACAGGCCATTGATCTAACAAGATTCCATTTTCTGTTAGATCCTTTGAATATATTTACCCTTTGGTGAGATAAATCAATCCATATAAAATAAGCAGTGGAACTATAAATGTTCTTACTGTTTATAGTTTTTTCTATCGAATTGTTTGAAACTGAAACTTTAGGTGTATATTTTTGTATTACTGGTGGTTTATACATAGACTGTGAAGTTGGTTTCATATTAAGTTTCTTTAGTGTTAAATTACCTACTATGCCATCTTTGATTAGCTTATTTCTCATTTGAAAGTCTATAACCGCATAATAGGTTAATCGTCCGAAATCTCCATCTGCATAAAGTTTATAACCAAATTTATTAAGCTTTTGCTGTATTTCCTTAACTTTACTGCCCTTATTTCCTTGCTTGAATGTTATTTGGGCAATTGGCTGTTGTTTTTTTTGAGCTAAAAGTTTAATACTGTTATTTTGTACATTTTCTTTTTGTATACTATTTTGAGACACTCTAACGTTATTTTGATATATTTTTGCGTCACTAGGAGGCAATTTCACCGCAGCCTCCGATTTATTCGCTAAAGTACATCCACTTATCATAATCACAACTATAAATACAATACCTGATAGATATCTTTTACTCATACTGAATACCCCTTTTTTTAGAAGTATGGATCTTGTCCCTAACAGTATATTCTCTTAAAATTAAATCGCCACTAAAATCCAAAAATATAATTGTATTTAACCAAATAAAAACCACTAAGTTAAACTTAGCGGTTTTTTCTTACCTGGCGACAACCTACTCTTCCACAAGGTCACCCCTGCAGTACCATCGGCGCATTGAAGCTTAACCTTCGTGTTCGGTATGGGAACGGGTGTTACCTTCATGCCATAATCACCAGATTGAGAATATAAATATTCTCTGAAAATTGCACAGTGAATTAGTCTTTTCGCTCACGCTCAAAGCCTTGCTTCTTTCTTACGAAAGAAGTATATCGCATTACTTTTAATTATATATTTAGGTCAAGCCCTCGACTTATTAGTATTAGTCAGCTGAACATGTTACCATGCTTACACCTCTAACCTATCAACCTGGTGGTCTTCCAGGAGTCTTACTAACTTGTGTTAAAAACACGCGTTATGGGAAATCTCATCTTAGGGTGGGCTTCACGCTTAGATGCTTTCAGCGTTTATCCCTTCCAAACATAGCTACCCAGCGATGCCACTGGCGTGACAACTGGTGCACCAGAGGTTTGTCCATCCCGGTCCTCTCGTACTAAGGACAGCTCCCTTCAAATTTCCTACGCCCGCGACGGATAGGGACCGAACTGTCTCACGACGTTCTGAACCCAGCTCGCGTGCCGCTTTAATGGGCGAACAGCCCAACCCTTGGGACCTACTTCAGCCCCAGGATGCGACGAGCCGACATCGAGGTGCCAAACCTCCCCGTCGATGTGGACTCTTGGGGGAGATCAGCCTGTTATCCCCGAGGTAGCTTTTATCCGTTGAGCGATGGCCCTCCCACGAGGTACCACCGGATCACTAAGCCCGACTTTCGTCCCTGCTCCACTTGTAAGTGTCGCAGTCAGGCTCCCTTCTGCCTTTGCACTCTTCGCGCGATTTCCAACCGCGCTGAGGGAACCTTTGGGCGCCTCCGTTACTTTTTTGGAGGCGACCGCCCCAGTCAAACTGCCCACCTAACAATGTCCTGTGACCAGATTCATGGCCTCCAGTTAGAACCTCAGTACTGTCAGGGTGGTATCCCAAGGATGACTCCACACAGGCTGACGCCCATGTTTCTCAGTCTCCCACCTATCCTGTACAGACAATACCGAAATTCAATGCTAAGCTACAGTAAAGCTCTACGGGGTCTTTCCGTCCAATCGCGGGTAGCAAGCATCTTCACTTGCACTACAATTTCGCCGGATGTGTTGTTGAGACAGTGCCCAAATCATTACGCCATTCGTGCGGGTCGGAACTTACCCGACAAGGAATTTCGCTACCTTAGGACCGTTATAGTTACGGCCGCCGTTTACTGGGGCTTAAGTTCATACCTTCGCTTGCGCTAAGTAATCCCCTTAACCTTCCAGCACCGGGCAGGCGTCAGCCCCTATACATCAGCTTTCGCTTTAGCAGAGACCTGTGTTTTTGCTAAACAGTTGCTTGGGCCTATTCTCTGCGACCTACTTACGTAGGCACCCCTTCTCCCGAAGTTACGGGGTCAATTTGCCGAGTTCCTTAACAACAATTCTTCCGATGGTCTTAGGATTCTCTCCTCACCTACCTGTGTCGGTTTGCGGTACGGGCACCAATATCCTCGATAGAGACTTTTCTTGGCAGCGTGGAATCAGATACTTCGGGAATAAATTCCCTTCCCCATCACATCTCAGCGTTAAGAGCAAACGGATTTGCCTGCTTGCTCCGCCTAAATGCTTAGACACACATCCAATAGTGTGCACATCTTATCCTCCTGCGTCATCCCATTTCTAATAACGTCCATTGGTGGTATCGGAATATCAACCGATTGTCCATCACCTACGCCTTTCGGCCTCGGCTTAGGTCCCGACTAACCCTGAGAGGACGAGCCTTCCTCAGGAAACCTTAGGTTTTCGACCGTTAAGATTCTCACTTAACTCTCGCTACTCATGCCAACATTCTCACTTCTGTACCGTCCACCACTCCTTACGGTATGACTTCAGCCAGTACAGAAAGCTCCTCTACCGCGTACACAATTGTGTACACCCATAGCTTCGGTGGTAAGTTTTAGCCCCGGACATCTTCGGCGCAGGATCTCTTGACTAGTGAGCTATTACGCACTCTTTAAATGAGTGGCTGCTTCTGAGCCAACATCCTAGTTGTCTTAGAAATCCCACATCCTTTTCCACTTAACTTACACTTTGGGACCTTAGCTGATGGTCTGGGCTGTTTCCCTTTTGACTACGGATCTTATCATTCGCAGTCTGACTGCCGAAATAAAAGTATATGGCATTCGGAGTTTGATAGGGTTCAGTAACTGTTGTCAGCCCCTAGCCCATTCAGTGCTCTACCTCCATTACTCAATTAATCGACGCTAGCCCTAAAGCTATTTCGAGGAGAACCAGCTATCTCCGAGTTCGATTGGAATTTCTCCGCTATCCACAGCTCATCCCATGGTTTTTCAACACCAACGTGGTTCGGACCTCCACGGAATTTTACTTCCGCTTCATCCTGGCCATGGATAGGTCACCCGGTTTCGGGTCTACGACATGCAACTTCGTGAACTTGCGTTCACAACGCCCTATTCAGACTTGGTTTCCCTTCGGCTCCGTACCTTAAGTACTTAACCTTGCTACATATCGTAACTCGTTGGCTCGTTCTACAAAAAGCACGCCGTCACACATATAAAGTGCTTCGACCGGTTGTAGGCACACGGTTTCAGGTTCTATTTCACTCCCCTTCCGGGGTTCTTTTCACCTTTCCCTCACGGTACTTCTTCACTATCGGTCACTAGGTAGTATTTAGCCTTGGGAGGTGGTCCTCCCAGCTTCCCACAAGGTTTCACGTGTCTCGTGGTACTCTGGATTAGATCTGACTGTTTTTCCTTTTCATTTACAGGCCTATTACCTTCTGCGGAGCAGCTTTCCAGCTATCTTCAATTAAGGAATTGCAGTATTTATGATCTATCCTCAACCCCCAGGTCAAAGACCTGGGTTTGGGCTCTTTCCCTTTCGCTCGCCGCTACTTAGGAAATCGATATTTCTTTCTCTTCCTCCGGGTACTTAGATGTTTCAGTTCCCCGGGTCTACCTCTGCATACCTATTTATTCAGTATGCAGTACATAGTTGTTACTATGTGGGTTCCCCCATTCGGAAATCTTTGGATCACAGGCTATTTGCGCCTACCCAAAGCTTATCGCAGCTTAACGCGTCCTTCTTCGGCTCCTAGTGCCAAGGCATTCGCCATGCGCCCTTTGTAGCTTGACCTTGATTCTGTCTATTTACATAGACGGTTATATTAATTTTGCGAAATTGTATTAAATCAATTCATAAACTATTTTCATAGTTTTAATTTTTTTAAAACAACTTTTTTCACTGTGCAATTTTCAAAGAACATTTTAAGAAAAACTATTAATTAGCTAACTCCTAAGAGTTAACTAAAATTAGTCTCTCAAAATTAAACAGAGAACTAGGTACGATTAATTACAATAGATATTGCATCGACCGAAGTCAATACATCTACTCCCTAGAAAGGAGGTGATCCAGCCGCAGGTTCTCCTACGGCTACCTTGTTACGACTTCACCCCAATCATCAATCCCACCTTCGGCCGCTGGCTCCTTACGGTTACCTCACGGACTTCGGGTGTTACCAACTCTCATGGTGTGACGGGCGGTGTGTACAAGGCCCGGGAACGTATTCACCGCGACATGCTGATTCGCGATTACTAGCAACTCCGGCTTCATGTAGGCGAGTTGCAGCCTACAATCCGAACTGGGATGAGTTTTTGAGTTTGGCTCCACCTTGCGGTCTTGCATCTCTTTGTACTCACCATTGTAGCACGTGTGTAGCCCTAGACATAAGGGGCATGATGATTTGACGTCATCCCCACCTTCCTCCCGGTTAACCCGGGCAGTCTCACTAGAGTGCTCAACTTAATGGTAGCAACTAATGATAAGGGTTGCGCTCGTTGCGGGACTTAACCCAACATCTCACGACACGAGCTGACGACAACCATGCACCACCTGTCACCCTGTCCCGAAGGACTTCACCCATCTCTGGGTTATGCAGGGGATGTCAAGTCTAGGTAAGGTTCTTCGCGTTGCTTCGAATTAAACCACATGCTCCGCTGCTTGTGCGGGCCCCCGTCAATTCCTTTGAGTTTTAATCTTGCGATCGTACTCCCCAGGCGGAATACTTAATGTGTTAACGGCGGCACCGAGGTTCGACCCCCGACACCTAGTATTCATCGTTTACGGCGTGGACTACCAGGGTATCTAATCCTGTTTGCTCCCCACGCTTTCATGCCTCAGCGTCAGTTACAGTCCAGTAAGTCGCCTTCGCCACTGGTGTTCTTCCTAATCTCTACGCATTTCACCGCTACACTAGGAATTCCACTTACCTCTCCTGCACTCTAGACACCCAGTTTCAAATGCAGCACCCAAGTTAAGCTCGGGTATTTCACATCTGACTTAAATGTCCGCCTACGCATCCTTTACGCCCAGTAAATCCGGACAACGCTTGCCACCTACGTATTACCGCGGCTGCTGGCACGTAGTTAGCCGTGGCTTCCTCCTCTGGTACCGTCATTATCGTCCCAGAAGACAGAACTTTACAACCCGAAGGCCTTCATCATTCACGCGGCGTTGCTGCGTCAGGGTTTCCCCCATTGCGCAATATTCCCCACTGCTGCCTCCCGTAGGAGTCTGGACCGTGTCTCAGTTCCAATGTGGCCGATCACCCTCTCAGGTCGGCTACGCATCGTCGCCTTGGTGAGCCGTTACCTCACCAACTAGCTAATGCGCCGCGGGTCCATCTCAAAGTGGAATTTTCCGAAGAAAAATCCTTTGATGTTTCGATCATGCGACCAAAACATATTATGCGGTATTAATCTCCCTTTCGGGAGGCTATTCCCCTCTTTGAGGCAGGTTACCCACGTGTTACTCACCCGTCCGCCGCTAATCAACGTCTCCCGAAGGAGACGAATCATCGCTCGACTTGCATGTGTTAGGCACGCCGCCAGCGTTCGTCCTGAGCCAGGATCAAACTCTCAATTTAAAAGTTTACACTTTTTTAGTTGAAATGATTAATCTGCGCCAACTGTTAAGCTGGTTAGCAAGCTCATTACATACTTTTAGTCTTACGACTAAATTTTACTTTATACTAAAGTAATTAACTGGTTTAACGAAATATTATTTCGCTATCTTTACCTATTTCTCTGTTTAATTTTCAAAGACCAATTTATTTTGTCATCATGTGACGACTTCTACTATATTACTAGGTATTTCTTGTTTTGTCAACATTTTTTTAATTTATTTTCATTTGAAAACATATTAAATAGTTATCAACAGTTAGCTTATCGTGCCACTCGTTTGTGACGACAAGGAGTATTCTATCACATAAATAAGAGCATAATTTCACAACATAGGTACTCTAGCTAGATTATATTCATATTTCTACATATAAGTCTAAATAATTCAATATTTCGCATCCTGATACACATGGCTAAGTATTGTCAACATGGAAACATTTTTTTGAGAAACTGTTGTCAAATAACAAAAGTCTCCCCTATTAAGTATACAACCTTAATTTTTGGCTATATTTAATAATATTGCGAAATAAAAAATATAGGAGGAAGAAATGTTTAATAAGAACGATAAGAGAAGAAATAAAACATTTAAAACTGTATGCAATAATGCTGATGCATTAGCAGTACGTTGTAAAATACTTGTAGATACAGACACAGTAACAAACTATTTAATTAATATTGAGGATTACGCTGGAGGAATTACTGTATTGTTAGATAAAGATGGAAATCCTATGTTTTCACAAGTGAAGTTGTAACGTCTTTATATAGATACGGTAATTTACTTCATTAAGCTATTTATCACCAGTCTTCAATATTCTTTTTTATAGTTCTGCTTTCATATACAAATACAAATACAAATACAAGCTTACTTATAATGGTTACTAATTTCAGCAATTAATTTACTCCAAAACTTAGACTCCTTTTTAATTGTCTTTGCTATTTTTTTCGGATTAACTTTTCCACTATACAATTCTTTTATAACTAATAATGTATATATTAACTTCATATAAATCACCCCTTACAGTTATTTATATTCTTTTAAGCCTTGAAAAGTCTAATGATTTGCCAAAACCCACATTTCCTAGAGTTTTTCACATATATAATTAAGGATTCCACTAAAGTATCAGATTGGTGGATCCTGAATATCTGGAACTGATTTAAATAGACAGTTTTTATTTACTAATTACCTCAAATCTATTATAAATCCTATCTAAACGAACTCAACGGATCTTCTCCACCAACTCTTTAAAATTAAAAGTATATACATGTTGTTTGACCTTTCCTTCCTTATTACTATCTAAATAATTAACTGATACCTTTTTATCGAACATATAGTATTTAATTCTACATATATTATTAAAAACACTCTTATGTTTCTATAGATGTCTAGCCCTGTTAAGCTTTGAAAGCGATATAATGAAAATCGGTAAAGATAACTTTTACACTATCTTAATATTAAAGGAGGAACAATTGTGAAAACAGAATTAGTAGAAGGTTTGCTTACTCTCAAGGTTGATATGGTAGCAACCTTAGCAACCGCAATTTTATTATTACTATTAGGTTACTGGCTTATAAAAAAGGTATCTTTTTTTAGAAAGTTCTGTATTCCTGCCCCTGTAATTGGAGGTTTGCTATTTTCAATACTTGCACTTACTTTAAAACAGAGCGGTCTAATAACAATTAGTATGGATACAACCTTTCAATCTCCTTTTATGATAGCTTTCTTTACAACTATTGGGCTTGGCGCAAGTTTTAAATTACTTAAAAAAGGTGGAAAATGTTTAATCATCTACTGGCTATTATGCGGAGTTCTTGCTATTTCACAAAATGTTATAGGTGTTGTATTTGCAAAAATTACTGGAATTCACCCTATGTTTGGTATTATGGCAGGTTCAGTTTCAATGGAAGGGACATGGTGCAGCAGCTGCTTTTGGAAAAACTGCTGAAGCTATGGGCATTGCCGGATCTACTACAGTAGCTATAGCTGCTGCCACTTTTGGCCTTATATCTGGCGGGCTTATCGGGGGCCCTATTGCAAAGCATTTAATAGACAAATACAAATTAAAACCCACTACATCAGATAAATATGCCGTAGACCCCTTTGAAAATGTAGTAAGCGACACAGGAAATACAAAAATCACAACGAATATGGTTATGACTCATATGGCAATAATAACTGTTTGTATGACAATCGGATCTATTGCCAGCGGATGGTTTTCAACAGCTACAGGCCTTTCTTTACCAGGATATGTAGGTGCTATGTTTGTATCTGTAGCTTTTAGAAATATAAATGATAAAATACACATTGCTAAACTTGATTATTACACAATAGATTTAATGGGAAACGTGTCCCTTGGGATTTTCCTCTCAATGGCATTAATGACATTGAAGTTGTGGGAACTTGTAGGACTTGCAGGACCATTATTAATAATAGTTACTGCACAAGTAATATTTATGATATTGTATACAGTATTTGTTGTATTCAAATTCCTTGGAAAAGATTTTGATGCAGCCGTTATGGCAGCTGGTATGGCAGGTCATGGTCTTGGCGCTACTCCAAATGCTATAGCTAATATGGGAGCTGTTACCGAAAAATATGGTCCATCTCCAAAGGCATTTTTAATAGTTCCATTAGTCGGGGCATTTCTAATTGACCTTATAGGTATCCCAACGATTGTATTTTTCATGAATTTTTTTAAATAAGAATCCATATAGAAAATATTATTACTATGCAAGACTTCCAAAAGTATTTGCAGCAAGAATATAAGCAAAAATAACCTTTTCCATAGTTAATAGTGTTGTTAAATTTAACAGCACCATTAACTAACACTTAACTCCATAAAGTCCCTGGTATCAGTACTTTACTATACATTACAGTTAAATGTTTAATTAAATTTTAAAATATCCTAATTAAATTTAATTTATTATAGAAGGTATTTGGAAATATTTGGAGAATACTTCCTATATATAATTAGGAGGCGTATACAATGATCTATGATGCATTTAAAATTGCTAAACATTTAAATATCAGTAAAGTAACGGCTTACGCTAAGATGAAATTACCTGAAGTAAAACCCTTTTTAATATGCCATAATGGTAAAACCTGTGTAGAAGAAAAAGGTTTAGAAGCAATTAAACAAACTCTAAAATATAATCATTCTTCAGAAGCAGAAGCAGAAGTTGCAGTTACAGTAGTGAATCTATTAAAAGAAGATATGATTGAAATACTTAAAAGCAATATCGAATTTATTAAACAACAATTAAATGTTAAAGACGCTCAACTCTATGATATTAATAAATTATTAGAAAATACACAGGTCCTGTTTAAACAAGAACAAGAGAAAAATAAAATCGTGTTGTCATTACCCGAAACCATTAAAGAACACGATATTCAATTGGTTAATAATCTAACTCAAAGTCTTGAAAGACAAAGATCTAAAGCAGTAGCCGACGAAGTTCTCCATAGAAAAAAAGGAATTTTCCAAAGATTATTTGATAAATTATAATTTAATAATTCAAGTTGTTCCCATCCATAATCCATTCCAAAATTATGGATGGTCTCTTATTTATAAATATCTGAAAATTCTACATTCATCTTTTGAATAAATCTGTCGTTATCAGTAGTGTCATTAACATTATGCAATATGAATTCTTCACTTTTATGATGTTTAACTGGAAGCTCAATAATAAATTCGGATCCGTTTCCATATTCACTTTTTACGCTAATATTTCCACCATGCATTTCAACAAGCGATTTAGTTAAAGACAACCCAATACCACTACCTTCGTTCTCCCTTGTAAACAGTTTTGAAACTTGTTTGTATCGTTCAAATATCATATTCTGATTATCTTCTTCAATTCCGATCCCATTATATTTAACTGCAATAACAACAGTATCAACTCTATTGTAAATATTTATATTTACACAATTATCAGTAAATTTTATAGCATTAGAAATTATATTTAGCATTATACGCTCAATCATATCCATATCACAAATTATTAATAATTCTTCCACATCTGCATTAAATGTTAGATTAATATTCTTTTGTTTTGCATAACTTGATACTGACAATGCAATACTTTCAATAATATCCACAATGTTATAATTACTAAAAATAGGTTCGTAAAAACCGGCTTCGATTTTGGTAGTATCAATTAGATTATTTACCAGTCTTAATAGCCTCATGCAATTTTGTTTCATAGATTTAATGTGTTTAGAAGTTTTTTCTTTCCCTAAATCCAAGTCATTTTTAAGATATACCTCAAATAACTGGATTGCTGACAGGTTTACGTTGATAGGAGTTCTCAGCTCGTGCGACATATTAGCGATAAATTCACTTTTTTTAATACTGACTTTTTCAGCCTTTTCTTTTGCTTCTTTTAGTTCTTTTTCCATTAGCTTGCGAGAATTAATATCAGTATGTGTACCAATGATTCTTAAAGGTTTTCCATCTGTAGTCCATCTTATAATTTTGCCCCTGGCTAGTATCCATTTATAAGATCCATTTTTTGTAATAAGTCTAAGTTCACTCTCATAAGCTGGAACTAAACCTTCTAGATACATGTTTAATTTTAGGTAAGTTGCGACCTTATCATCAGGATGAATCAGTCTGTCCCATTCACTAAATAAATTTTTGATTTCGGTCTTTTCATAACCAAGCATACCCTTCCATCTTTCTGAGGTAATCATTTCATTGGTCTTTGCATTCCAATCCCAAACGCCATCACCGCTACCTTCAATAGCAAAGGCTAACCGTTCGTTGTTTGCTTTTAAAGCCTCTGTAGTTCTTTTACCTTCAGCTACCTCTTTTTCAAAAAGAGCATTCATCTTTTCTACTTTCTTCATATTTTCTTCAATCTTTTCTTCCAGTTTATTATTTTTTTTAATCATTTCCTCTTCTACTTTCTTGTGATCAGTTATATCATAGATAATAGAGTATACTAGTTGCCTGCTATTCTGAATTATAGTTCCACTGTGAACTTCTACATCTCGGATTTCACCATTTGCTAATCGATGTTTAAAGTAAAAGCGCTCTCTCTGCTCTATAACTGCAAGATTCATTTCTCTAGCAAGTTCTTCAATCGAAATTACATTAATGTCACTAATTTTTAATTTTATAATATTTTCATAATCATATTGATAAAAAGAACAAGCGGAAGTATTCGCATCTACTATTACCCCCGTTTGTGGATCAATAACAAGCATTATTGTGTGATTTACCGCTAATAAATTATTACAACAAGTATGTTTATATTGAACTTGACCCATAATTTTATTGTTTTCACTTTCTCTAGAATTGTCTCTATTCATAATTTTTACTCCTCTTGATACTATAACAATATTTTAGCCTGTTTTCCTGTAATTAGTAGGCCAATTCTAAATTTACAAATTTCACTTTTAATTGTAAAATTTATATATAATATTTAGATTATACTAAAAATTGCACCTTTATTCAACATAATTTCCCAATTCATTATATGTTTTAGGCATAAAATCAATATATTTCAAGGATATCTACACATGTTAAATCATTTTTAAATATTCATTTCTATGTATTAAAAACATGAGAGAAATATAATTCTTTTAATAAAACTTTTAATTATGTGTATAAATTTCAATATAACGATTCTACATCTAGCTACCAATTTACAAACATAAATTAAGATCAAAAAAGAAATAGTTGTAGTAAAATTAATTTTTACTACAGCTATTTCTTTATCCAAGTATATCACTGCTTGTTTATAACTTTATTTGATTCTTATTCAATGAATTAACAGCTTTTTCAAGTTGTAACATAGCTTTCTCAAGCATTGAACGTGGACATGCTATATTTAGACGCATATATCCAGAAAGGCTACGACAGAAATCATTGCCAGCATTGAGTCCCAGACCGGCCTTATTTATCATAAATTCTTTCAGTTCATCATTTTCCAATTCTAGTTTACGACAGTCAAGCCAAACCAGATAAGTACTTTCAGGTCTGCTAGGTTTAATTTTGGGTATGTTGTTTTTACAAAACTCTCCTATGAAATCAATATTTCCCTCAATATATGGAATTAGCTGCGTAAGCCACTCTTGACCATGCCTATAAGCTGCTTCCACAGCTACAAGGCTAAAGCAATTATTACGATGGATATCCATACCTCTCCAAAAAACATCAAATGTCTCTTTAACTTCAGCATTCGGAAAAATCACTACAGAAGCTTGTAATCCTGCCAAGTTGAAAGTTTTTGTACATGAAGTACAGGTGATGGTTTTACTAGAAACCTCCTTTGATATACTTGCAGTAGGAATGTGTTTATTATCCCACAATATCAAATCTGAGTGTATCTCATCAGAAACAATCATTACATTGTAGCGTAGGCATAGTCCAGTAATATGTTCTAGTTCCTCTCTGCTCCACACTCTACCTACCGGATTGTGTGGGCTACACATAATAAATAACTTTGGTTTCTGTTTTAATTTTTCTTCAAAGTCCTTAAAATCTATTGAATAGACTCCATCTTGTTCTAATAATTGATTTTCAATTACCACTCTGCCCCAAGATTCTATTACTTCATAAAATTCTGGATAGACTGGAGTCTGTATCAAAATTTTATCTTCTTTATTAGAAAATTCTCTAACAATAACCGATAGAGATGGAACAACACCGGGGCTGAAACTAATTAAATCTTTATTAACTATCCAATTATTTCTAGTTTTTTCCCATTCACAAAAAGCTTCATAATAAGAGTCATGGCGAGATGTATATCCATAGATTCCTTGCTCAGCTCTTTTGAGTAAAGCATCATTAATAGGCTTAGCTACCTCGAATTCCATATCCGCTATCCATAATGGTATTACATTAGAAGTTCCAAATTTTTTTTCTCTCTCATCATATTTTGCAGCAAAGTTGTTACTTCGGTCAATTATTTTATCAAAATTATACTTCATACTTTACACCCTTCTTATATTTATTTGTGCAAAAAATACTTGCTATAACATAAATATAGCAAAAATGATGCCAACTTTATGTTGAACTTTTGGATTGGTTTTTATATAGGTATCTATTATATATAACGTTTTTATTTTTAAAAAAAGGTTTTAGGTGAATTAAATGGTTCAACTTATTAAAGTTTAACCATTTAAATGAAAATTAATGTCTACTTCTCTTGAATTACAATCAAAAATTACATCATTCTCATTTACACCAATAATTTCTTCATCCCTAATTAATGAATTATGTAGAAAAAAGCAAAAAATTCATTTATTGGCATAAAATTTGCTAATTATCATTATAGCAAGCTTGATTTAAAAAGTGAAAGGATAAAAACTCTGATTACAAAAATGGAATTATTAAGTTGCTAATGTAATAAACATCACAACCATTTTCAATATTTACTCAAATATCATTTTCACCAAAGTAAACGATACCGTACTTATAAATCGTGATTAATCAACAATGTTATTATTTGTCCACAGATTGTAAAATAGGTAATTGCTCATTATTAATTATAAAAAGGTATAAAGTCAAGGGTTGTTTGAAATGTCTTTTAATTTCTTAACAATACCAACCAATGTAAAGGAGATATTAAAATGAACACAAAAAAACAAAGTACATGGAAAAACTATCGTTTCCCAATTATTTTAATGCTATCTATTATAATAGGCAGTATCATTGGCATTATTTTCGGTGAAAAAGCAACAGTACTTAAGCCATTTGGCGATGTATTTCTTAACTTAATGTTCACTGTTGTAACCCCACTAGTATTTGTTACCATAGCTGGTGCAGTAGGAAATATGGTCAATATGAAAAGATTGGGGAAAATTATAAGTAACATGTTTTTAACATTCGTTACTACAGGATTTATTGCTGGCGTTATCGTTATTACTGTTGTCAAGTTTTTTCCACCTGCTGCTGGTGTTAACCTCACATTTGAATCTGCTAAAGCGTTAGAATCGATCAAGCTTTCTGACCAAATTGTTAAGACGCTAACTGTAACTGATTTTGGCGGTTTATTTTCTCGCTCAAATATGATGCCTCTTATTATATTCTCTATTTTCTTTGGTTTATGTGTTAGTTCCCTTGGCGCTGAAAACAACATTATAGCTAATGGTCTAGATGCTCTGTCCAAGGTTATGATGAAATTTATTAGCATTATTATGCTGTATGCTCCAATCGGTTTAGGTGCTTATTTTGCAAGCCTCATTGGTGAATTTGGGCCTCAGCTCTTGGGCGCTTATGCAAGAGCTATGCTTATATATTATCCACTATGTATTATATATTTCTTTGCTGCATTTTCTGGATATTCATATTTTGCTGGCGGTACTCAAGGCATAAAAATTTTCTTCAAAAATATTTTAGAACCGGCGATTACATCTCTTGCAACGCAGAGCTCTATTGCAACTCTACCCGTTAACCTAAAGGCTACTAAAAATATGGGTGTTCCAAAGGATATCCGTGAAATTGTATTGCCAATCGGTGCGACCATGCATATGGACGGTACTGTTATTTCTTCTATATTGAAAATTTCATTTTTATTTGGAATATTCGGACAAGGATTCTCTGGAATTGGAACCTATATTGCCGCACTAGCAATTTCAGTTATGGGCGGCGTAGTTATGTCTGGTGTTCCAGGTGGAGGACTCATCGGTGAAATGTTGATTGTAAACTTATTTGGATTTCCACCAGAAGCATTTCCAATTATTGCAACTCTTGGTTTCCTTGTAGATCCTGCTGCAACATGGATAAACTGCACTGGTGATGCTGTAACATCTATGATGGTTACTCGCTTGGTAGAAGGTAAAGACTGGATGAAGAAGAATGTTCAATCTTCTATCAAAGGGTAATGACTTATAGATGTTAAATCCGATTAGTTGAATCTATATTTAAGGGTTGAATATTCTACTCTTAAATAACCGATTTAGTTCTAAAAATTCTTAATAATATAGAAAAGGGTTCAATAACATTGGCATAGTTATTGCTTGTAATATAAGTGTATTTGCAAATACGGGTTATAATTAAAATTAAACTTTAATCATAGTACTATTAGAAGATATATATTTAATGTTTTCTACTATTAATGATTCACCTACTAGTACTATGCTAGGATTAGAACTTGCATTATTAGGTTTACTTGTATATTATTATTGTAAGATAAAAGATAAAAGATAAAAGATAAAAGATAAAAAGATTTTAAAATTAAAATATAGTTTCATAAAGAAGGAGAATAATAATGATAAAAGAAATTATTTCAACTAAAAAAGCACCTGCAGCAATTGGACCATACTCACAGGCAATTAAGGTAGGAAATTTATTATTTACATCTGGTCAACTACCATTTATACCAGAAACCGGTGAACTCATAAGTAGCGACGTAAGAAAAGCTACAGAAAGATCTATTGAAAATTTAAAAGCAATATTAGAAGAATCAGGATCATCTCTTGATAAAGTCGTAAAAACGGTAATTTTTCTTAGAGATATGAATGATTTTGCAATAGTAAATGAAGTTTACGAAAGCTATTTTACTTCAAATCAACCAGCACGTTCATGTGTCCAGGTGGCAAAACTGCCTAAAGATGGAATACTTGAAATAGAAGCTGTAGCATTTGTATAAAAAAGGAGGAGTAATCAATGGTTAAAATTCCTGAAAAAATAATGTTTGCAAACTTACCAACACGGATAGAAAAACTAGAAAGACTTTCTCAAAAACTGGGCGGACCTAATATCTATATAAAAAGAGATGACCAAACAGGAACCGAAGTCTCTGGTAATAAAATAAGGAAACTTGAATTTTCTGTAAAGGAAGCTCTTGATCAAAAATGTGATGTACTTATTACCTGCGGAGGAATCCAATCTAATCATTGTAGATCTACGGCAGCAGTCGCTGCAAGACTTGGAATGAAATCAGTCCTTGTTTTAAGAGGGGACTCAGAAACAGAATCAGATGGTAATTTGTTTATAGATAAGCTTTTAGGAGCGGATATTCGTTTTGTTACTCCAGAAGAATATAAAAATAATAAAGCTGAAATTATGGAACAAATCAAGGCAGAATTAGAGGAAAAGGGTTGTAACCCTTATATTATACCAGAAGGTGCATCTAATGGAATTGGTGGATTTGGATACTATAATGCCATGAAGGAAATTATTTGCCAGGAAAAAGAGCTAGGTGTGCATTTTGATAGAATTGTACTAGCAGTAGGATCTGGTGGAACTCATTCCGGACTATTTCTAGCAAGCAAAACACTAGAGTATACTGGTGGAATCTATGGTGTCAACGTTTGTGATGATGCTGAACACTTCAAAAATGAGATTTACAAAATAGCTCATGAAAGTATGCAATACATCGATGTGAATTTACATATTTCAAAAGATGAAATTCATATTATAGATGGATATGTAGGAAGAGGATATGCACTAAGCAGACCAGAGGAGCTTCACTTTATTCACGACTTTGCAAAACTAGAGGGAATTATTTTAGATCCTGTGTATACTGGTAAAGCAATGTATGGATTAGTACAAGAAATTAAAAATGGAACCTTTAAAAACTGCGAAAATATTCTATTTATTCATACCGGCGGAGCATTTGGATTATTCCCACAAAAAGACCTATTTGAGTTTTAAAAAATAATAAACTTATATAAAAAGTTCAAAAAAAAGGTATAGCAAAATTTTGCTATACCTTTTTTTGATAAAATCACTATTTTACCTCCTATGAGATCTGGCCAGCAGTTTAATATCACTTCTGACAATACTGCATTGGAAGGATTATCTTCGTCATATTCAGCAGAGTCTGTAAAGCAGGCGACATCCACTTGTCTTTGTGATAAATTACTTGAGTCAAGAATTCAAAATAAGGACCACACCATTTCAATTCAACAAGCTGCCCTTTTGCAAGTTCTTCTTCAACTGTAATTTTAGGCAGAACTATAATTCCTAAACCGCTGATTGCAAGCTGTTTCATAGATTGGATACTACCGATTTCCATAATTGATTTGGGCGTCAAACCACAATCGCTAAATATTGTCATCAGCGTTCTCCGATAACTGCAGCCTTCCTCTGCTAAAATAAGGGTATAGTCAACGATGTTTTCAGGATATACACCAAGGGACTTTGCAAGAGGATGGTTAGGTACTGCAAGTAATACTAAAGGCTCGGGTATTGCCAATTCAACAATGAAATCCGAATTTGTTATCATACGCTCCAAACAAAAGGCCACATCAATCTGGTTATCCAGTAAAAGTTCTTGATACTCCGTAGATTTGATAGTTTTTAATATGATTTCAATGTCAGGAAACTTATAATGGAACTTTTTGAGAAGGTTATCTATCCGTGTTGTACATAATGACTCCCATGCTCCTATCGTCAGAACTCCTTTTGGAACAGGATGATCTTTTACTGCATTTTTTGCCTCTTCACACAGATCAACAATTTGTCTTGCATAAACAAGAAATTTTTCCCCCTCATGAGTAAGTGAAATATTCTTCCTAATACGTTCAAATAGACGAACTCCTAGGTCACTCTCTAGCAACTGTATCTGAGATGTGACAGTAGGCTGAGTGTATCCAAGCGTATATGCCGCTCGAGTAAAACTATTAAGATCCGCTACAGTAATGAATGTATTAATTTGGCGAAATTCCATGTTATTATCCTTTCTTCATCCATAAATTTTTTATATGATTATGATTTATTATATCAATTTTTCTTTTTGAAGTCTATGAGTTATTATTAACTTAAACACATACCATATTATGAATATAGGAGGAATTAATTATTATGATGAACGCAGTAGTAAACTGGCTTGGAGACGGAGCGGCATTTGAATGTACAACTCCAGAGGGAGCAAAATTCGTGCTGGCTGGTCCAGCAGAAATGAATAACGGAAAAGTTTTAGGTCCAAAGCCAATTGAAATACTTCTTCATGCGGTTGCAGCATGCACAAGTGTAGATATAGTTACAATGCTTAAGGCTAGAGGGGCTCAAATTTCAGAATACGAAGTGATTGTGAATGGAGAAAGAGGAGCAGTGGCTCCAAAACCTATCGAAAAAATCGATCTTTCATATAATATAAAAGGAAAAGGTATGACCCCTGAAATGATAGAATATGTGCTTAAAACTGCCTTTGAAGTTGAAAGTGGTGTTGCAAATACTTATAAATCAGATATCACTTGGTCTTTTAATCTCATTGAAGAATAATTTTACATTGCCTTTTAATTAGTTGTTTTCTGTTTTAATTTTTTTCAAAGTCCTTAAAATCTATTGAATAGACTCCATCTTGTTCTAACAATTGATTTTCAATTATTAGAACAAGATTCTATTACTTCATATTTACACCCTTCTTATATTTATTTATGCAAGAAATATTTGCTATAACATAAATACAACAAATATGGTGCCAATTTAATGAAAAATAATGTCTATTTAAGTTGAGATTGCAGTTTGTTGAAAACCTTTATGCCTCGGTCATTTATTTTACTACCACCTCTACCTCGCGACATTTTAATTAAACCTAAATTATTTAAATCGTTTAAAATACCGCGAACTTCTTGTTGAGTTAGGTAGCGTCCCGTTTTTTCTGCTTGCTCAGAAATTGATAACCTACCCATGGAAATTTGTTGAACAAATCCCACATGCAATCTGTCTAGTACAAAAAAATAATCATCTACTCGATTACCTGCTAATTGCTCCAAAAGTTTAGCATCTAGATTAGTGCTAGTGTCAGACTTGCATTTTAATGTTGACATAGCATTATTGTAGAACCCAGGTGGTAAATCGTCGTAATACACCATATCTTTATCTATATAGGTGAGATATTCTACATAGTTGTGTAGTTCACGAATATTTCCATTCCAATTATGAGAGAGCAATGCATTAATTACTTGTATAGATAGGATGAATTTTCCTCCTAATTTATGTTTAAAGTAGTCAAACAACAGCATAATGTCTTCACCGCGCTCTCGCAATGGAGGAAGCTGAATTGGCAAGGTGTTTAGACGGAAGTAGAGGTCATTCCGAAAACTCCCGTTAGACACCAGCTCTTCAAGATTTTCATTGGCTGCAGCTATTATTCGTACATCAATACTAATAATTTTATTGCCGCCGATCCGCATAATCTCTCTTTCCTGAATAACACGAAGCAGTTTTATTTGGAGGGCCGGGCTCATTCCCTCTACTTCATCTAAAAATATTGTTCCCCTATGAGCATATTCAAAAAGTCCCAATTTTCCTCCCCTTTTAGCACCAGTAAAAGCTCCTTCATCGTAACCAAATAGTTCACTTTCTAGCAGATTATCTGGTATAGCTGCGCAATTTATGGCAATAAAAGGATAGTTATGACGCTCTGATTCGTTATGTATAGCATGTGCAAAAAGTTCCTTTCCCGTTCCGCTCTCACCTGTAATTAATACAGTAGAATTGGTTTTCGCCATTTTTTTAGCAATGGTACAGGCTTTTTTGATTACATCGCTCTCCCCGATGATATCATCAAAGGTATATTTAGCTTTGTGTCCTTTATTAAGCAATTGAATACGTAAGTTATGTTGTTTATACTCTTCTTCGGTAAATTTTTGTATAGTAGCAAAGGAACCGAGATATTCATCTCCACGTATTACAGGAGTAACAGTTACAGTAATATCCACACCACTTACTCTAATCAACCGATTATTTATCTTTTTTCGCGTACTCCTACACTCCTCAAAAGGTAAAAACGAGAAAATTAACGCAGCAGGATGATCGATGGATTGTTCTTTCGTAACACCTGTAATTTCTACTGCTCTTGAATTACAAGCAAAAACAACATCATTCTCATTCACACCAATAATCCCTTCATCCATGATTTCCATCAAAATTTCAAATTGACTTTCCATTTGAAGAGACCTTCCAAACAGTTGATTAAAGCTATAATTATTGACAGCTAAAGAACGAAAATATTCCTTGAATTTTTCCCTCTCTAATAGGTAATCAAATTTTAGCCTCAGTGCTATTTCCACCATTGTGGTGGAATCTAGCACACGTTGCCCAAGATCAATAATTGTCTTTACATCTTTTGGTACATAACGAAATTCACCAGGTGTTACTGACAACTCGAAGCCGCTAACTGGCTTAGCTCCGGGATAATAGGGAGTAAAATCTATGTGATTAATGCCAAGTTGACTGAGTCTAGTTATAGCCTCACGCACCATTTTTTCACTGAGATTTACAAACAAAGCTTTGCTTCCATTTGGAATACCCCTTAAAGTATCAAGAGATTTATTAGTAAAAGCTACTGCAATTTCTACTTTAGGAACATCAATGGGGATGCACTCCTGAAAATCCGTAATGTTTTCGAAAGCATCGGTCGAAACTACAAATAAATCAGCTTCCTTTATTTCTTTAACTGATCCATTTAATACATTATAAGCACTTGTGGTTACTAGCTCACCAAAAAGCTCTTTAATCTGATTTTCGTAAAATTTTGCAGCCTTATAATCTAGTGCTACAACAGCTATTCTTTTTTTTATAGGACTCACCCTCTTAAGTTTTAACGACAGTTCAGAAGGAAAGTCTCCCACTTCTACAAGTGGGGGTTAACTACCCTAGCAAAAATAAAACTTCAGTGGGAGTATAAATCTCATTCTGAAGTCGTTAATATTTCAGCTCCGCAGGAGATGATTTAATTACTATAATGTTAATTCTTTTTAAAAAACATGTCAAGGAAAGCTTCTAATCGATAAATTGTAATTAAAAGAAATTATTGACAATTATCTGTATCTATCATATAATAACAGTAGACAAGGAGGTAGTGTGCTTGAATATTCTTATATCATCCCTTTCGCAAACGCCCATATATGAGCAAATACAAAATCAAATAAAAGAAATGGTACTCAGCGGAAAGCTAAAATCCAAGGAGCAATTGCCGTCAATAAGGCTTATGGCAAAAGATTTGAAGGTTGGAATCATAACAGTAAAACGTGCTTATGAAGAACTTGGAAAAGAGGGTATTGTCATCAATTTACAAGGACGAGGATGCTTTGTGGCAGAGATTGACCGAAAAAAAGTTAAGGCAATACACATTGACATGCTTCATGAACGACTTCTTGAAATTAAAGAATTTACAGACGCTTGTGGCATATCCCCTGAGGAAATGCTTAAAGTTATAAATGAAATATACGGAGGTAGTAAAAATGACTAATAAGGCTTTGGAAATCAGAAACTTGAATGGAAGTATAGGAGATTTCTCTTTGGATGATATAAATTTTTCAATTGAAAAAGGAACTATTATGGGGTTTATAGGGAAGAACGGTTCAGGTAAAACCACCCTTATTAAAACAATACTTAGTATGATTCCAAAAACAACGGGACAAGTATTCTTCGATGGTACTCCTATGTTCGGAAACGAAGAAACTGTTAAAGCAAAAATAGGAGTTGTGTTTGACAGTCTAATCTATCCCCTTAACCTCAAACCTATTAAAATAAAAAAAATGATATCACCCTTTTATAAAACCTTTGATGATAAAAAATTTGACGAACTCATGAAACGCTTTGAACTTAATCCAAGTAAAAAGCTGTCAGCCTATTCAAAAGGTATGCAGATGAAATTTGGAGTTGTAATGGCACTATGTCATAATCCAGAATTAATTATACTTGACGAACCCACAGCGGGACTCGACCCAATCGCAAGAGCTGACGTAATTGATTTACTCTTAGAACTTATGCAAAATGAGCAAAGGTCCATACTGTTTTCAACACACATTACAAGTGATCTTGAAAAAATTGCTGATTATATAACAATGATTGATAACGGTAAAATTGTTTTTTCTAAGGGTAAGGACGAAATGCTTGATACCTATCTCCTTGCACATATTGAAAGAGAATCTATAACGGATGAAATTAAATCTGGACTTATAGGAATAAAGGAAACAACTTTCGGATATGAGGGATTATGCAGCAAAAATCTAAAACTTCAAAATTTAGAAGGGGTTAAAACTGCCAGACCTACAATTGAAGATATTATGGTTTACATGGGTTCAAAAAAAGGAAAGAGGTGCTCATTATGTTAAAAAAATTTATTGCTTATCAAAAGCTAATGCTAAATTCATATCCTCCAATTGATATTAACTCACCAAATCCTTTAAAGATATTACTTTATGTTTTTGCTTTTGCTGTGATGGCTTTTATAAATATATCTATATTTTTCGGAAATACAATGAGTTTAAATTCTTTTTTATCTTTTAATTTACCTATAATAGCTGTATGGATGATTAATGGGATACTTCATGGTGATCACAAGCTTTTTGAAACTGTTCCTGTAAGCCGAAAATATACAGCGTTAAATATATTCTTACTTCCAATAGTAATGATATTTATAATGTACATCATGGTCTATATTTCTGGCACTGTGTTACTGGGCAGTATATTGGGATTTTTATACCTTACGGATTCCCAAGGCTTTAGTAACGCTCCTCCAGCCTCTGCTATGAATCAAGTAATAGACACAACAAAAGGAGATCTATTAATGTTATGCATATTAGTAATAATTGTTTTTGTGGGAGTTGCAATTACTCTTATAAAAAGTAAAAAACTTAGACTATTAAGCTTTGCTGGGTTTGCTACTATCGGTTATGGACTTTTAGCTTTTCTAAAACTTAACATGCCAATATCATCATACACTGGCGAAGTAGAATTTCTTGAAAGTTTTTCTATCATGCCTCAAGAAAATACAATTCTGATTTGTGTAGCTATTGCTGCAGTTATAATAAGCATTGTCTCGGTTTTCATAGGATATAACCTTTATGTAGGTAAATCATCTGGTAGCAAGGACTACTAGTTTTCATTAACACAAAATAGACATGATATTCCTCTCATGCCTATTTTTTATCTACTCCACTCTTATTTTATATCATTCGAGTTTTCACGTCTACAATACTATACTAACACCAATGGTTTGATATTAGTGGGCGAAAATAAAAGCCCCACATTTAGCCGATTATGACTAAATGCGAAGCTTGTACCTATCTGATTTTTTTAAATTTTATTTACTCATTGTTTCTTCCACTGCAACCGCAACTGCAACTGAAGCTCCAACCATAGGGTTGTTACCCATTCCGATAAGTCCCATCATTTCAACGTGAGCTGGAACTGATGAAGAACCTGCGAATTGTGCATCTGAATGCATTCTTCCCATAGTATCAGTCATTCCGTATGAAGCAGGACCTGCTCCCATATTATCTGGGTGAAGAGTTCTTCCAGTACCACCACCTGATGCAACTGAGAAGTATTTCTTACCTTGTTCATAGCATTCTTTTTTATAAGTACCAGCAACTGGATGTTGGAATCTTGTTGGATTTGTAGAGTTTCCTGTAATTGAAACGTCTACTCCCTCAGAATGCATTATTGAAACGCCTTCGCGTACATCATCTGCTCCGTAACATCTTACTTTAGCTTTTTCTCCATCAGAATAAGCTGTTTCTTTAACTACTGTTAATTTACTAGTATAGTAATCAAATTTAGTTTGAACATAAGTAAATCCATTAATTCTTGAAATTATATAAGCAGCATCTTTTCCAAGACCATTAAGTATTACTTTTAAAGGTTCTGTTCTTACTTTGTTTGCAGCTCTTGCAAGGCCAATTGCGCCCTCAGCAGCAGCAAATGATTCATGTCCAGCTAAAAATGCAAAGCATTTAGTTTCTTCGCGTAGAAGCATAGCTGCTAAGTTACCATGTCCAATTCCAACTTTTCTGTCATCAGCAACAGAACCAGGTATACAAAATGATTGAAGACCTTCTCCAATATATACTGCTGCATCAGCTGCCTTAGTACAACCATTTTTAATTGCTATAGCAGCACCTACTGCATATGCCCAGCAAGCATTTTCAAATGCTATAGGTTGGATTCCTTTAACTATACCAAAAACATCGATACCTTTTTCTTCGCAAATTGTTCTTGCTTCTTCTAGTGAGTTTATACCGTGCTTACTTAACACAGGTAATATTTGATCTATTCTTCTTTCATAACTTTCAAATAAAGCCATTTAATTATTCCTCCTTCTTATATTATTTGTTTCTTGGGTCGATTACTGTTGTTGCTTCTGCAAATCTACCATAACTTCCAGTAGCTTTTTCCATAGCTTCATTAGCATCCATACCTTTTTTGATCATTTCCATCATTTTTCCAAGTTGAACAAATTTATAACCTATTATCTCGTTATTTTTATCTAATGCAATATTAGTAACATAACCTTCAGCCATTTCTAAATATCTTGGGCCCTTAGCAAGTGTTCCATACATTGTACCAACTTGACTTCTAAGACCTTTACCTAAGTCTTCAAGTCCAGCTCCTATAGGTAGTCCACCTTCTGAAAATGCTGTTTGAGTTCTTCCGTAAACAATTTGAAGGAATAACTCTCTCATAGCTGTATTTATTGCATCACACACTAAATCTGTGTTTAACGCTTCTAAAATAGTTTTTCCTGGAAGTATTTCTGATGCCATTGCAGCTGAGTGAGTACTACCAGAGCATCCTATTACCTCAACTAATGCTTCTTGTATTATACCCTCTTTTACATTTAAAGTAAGCTTACATGCACCCTGTTGAGGAGCACACCAGCCAATTCCGTGTGTTAAACCTGAGATATCTTTAATTTCTTTACTTTGTACCCATTTTCCTTCTTCAGGAATTGGTGCCGATCCATGATTAGGTCCTTTTGCAACACACATCATTTCTGAAACTTCTGTTGAATAAATCATAATATTATCTCCTTCCATATGTATATGGTAATTTAATACGCTTTATAATCAGTGGGCATTAAAATGTCCCACTGGGTCAATAATTGAAATATGTCTTCGATTCTATTTTAACAAAGAAAACCTAACTTATCAATAGTATTTTATTAGTTTTTATATGCTTCTCTTAATATCTTAATTTCCTCAGCATGACCAGCTAAATCATTTGGTGTTTCTAAATAGAATGGTAAGTGACGTAACTTGGGGTGATTAATAATTCTACTAATCGCTTCTATTCCAATTGAACCTTCCCCAATTCTTTCATGTCTGTCTTTATGACTTTCAAATGGATTTTTACTATCATTTAAGTGAATTGCATAAAGCTTATCAAGACCAATAATTCTATCAAATTCATCTATTACGCCATCCAAATTATTAACGATGTCATAACCAGCATCGTATATATGACAAGTATCAAGACATACACCCATTTTGCCTGAAAGAGTAACACCATCAAGAATTTGTTTTAATTCTTCAAATGTTCGGCCTACTTCTGTTCCTTTACCAGCCATTGTTTCAAGAAGTACAGTGGTTGTTTGTTCTGGTTTCAATATAGAGTTAAGCATATTTGTAATATATTCTATGCCCTTCTCAACACCCTGTTTTATATGGCTACCCGGATGGAAGTTATAAAAACTATTTGGGAAGTATTCCATTCTAGATAAATCATCTTCCATAATCATCATTGCAAATTCTCTTGTTTTTTCATCAGCAGAACAAGCATTAAGTGTGTATGGCGCGTGCGCTAAGATTGTCGCAAATTTATTTTCTTTTAATATTTCTAATAAAGCCTCTACATCACTGGGGTCAATTTCTTTTGCTTTACTACCTCTAGGATTACGAGTAAAAAACTGAAATGTATTTGCTCCTATGCTAAGAGCGTCTTGTCCCATAGCTTTATAACCTTTTGATACTGATAAATGACAACCTATATTTAACATGATTATCCCTCCAATAAAAAATTATATTCTTATTATATCCTCATCTTATACATTATATATATTAATGAAAATTATTTATACCCTCACCATAATATAAAAGAGCTTCGATAATTTTATTTATCAAAGCTCTTTTTTTATAGGGTATTTTTATGCTATTCTACAATAATTAAGTCTTTTGTATAATGATTTAATACCTCACAACCATCTTGCGTAACTATTACTAAATCTTCTATACGAACGCCCACGTCACCTGGGAGATAAATGCCTGGCTCAATGGAGAAAATTTGTCCTGGCTGAACTTTATCAGTATTAGCAGACGAAACATCACCGAAATCATGAACTTCTATTCCTATTGAATGCCCTAATCTATGAGTAAAATATTTTCCATATCCTTTTTCCGAGATATAGTCTCTAGCTGCAGCATCAATATCACAAAATCTAACGCCTGCTTTAACTTTTTCAATTCCCCTTTTATTTGCTTCTTTAACAATATTATAAACTTCTCTACTATGATCTGATACACTTTTATAGAAAACAGTTCTAGTCATGTCTGAGCAGTATGAATTCATCTTACATCCGATATCAATAACTACGCTGTCGCCTTCTTTAACTATTGATCCATCCAGTTCATGATGAGGGTCAGCAGCATTTGCCCCATAACCTATAATTGGATCAAATGAATGTCCTTGGGTGTCCATTCCTTCCCATATATCACCAAGTAACTTTCCCATTTTCTTTTCTGAATATTTTTTAGGGATAAGCTTTATCATTTTATCCACAGCGGTATCATTTAATTTTGAAGCCGCTCTCATTAGATCTTTTTCACCTTCATCCTTACACATCCTTACTCTGTCAAGAATTTCAGATCCATTAACAAATGTACTGCCACCTTTAAGCTTCATTAATTTTATTAAGAAATGAGCTGGCCAATTTTTATCTATACCCATTGGCTTATCTTTATCAATGTTTCTTGCAAGAATCTCCACTGGACTCTGAGTATCGTTAAACCATATCTTTTCTACCCCTAAATCTTCATTTATAGGGAATAACTCATTTATAAATAATTTGTTATGTCCATCTAAGTTAATATAGAGTACAATCATTCTTTCTCCAGATAAAATCCACTTCCCTGTAAGATAGAATATAGCCGCTGGGTCAGAAACTATCATTTGAGGTGTTTTCTTTAGAGCCATGACCTTTCGAACCTTATTAAGTCTTTCTTGCAACATTAAAATCCCCTCCTAAAATATTATTGACTTAGCTTTTAATTAAACTTAGCTTCTTTGTATTCATTATAATTTTTTAATGCTTTAAATGCAAACTAACTATTTAACTTTTTTCTGCTAGAACCTTAATTTTAAAAAAAAATAAAAAAAGCCAGTAAGCCTCTTTATTCTTTATTGAATTATGTTAGGATAATTTCAAGTTTATTTTAATTTCTCCATTTACCAAACAATAGGCTATATCTTCTTCAACCTTTATATATACATCTAAGGTTTTAAGTTCTGTAATTTTATGAGATTTTATCCATTCTTCATAAACTTTTTCTAGTATTGTTTTTTTGGAAACCTCTTTTCCCTTATATTGAACATAGAATCCAACATTAATTTTCTTAGCTATTGTTTTCTTAGCTGTTCTTTTTGTAGCAGTAGTTGCCCTGCTAGCTTTTGATTTAACATTTTTAGCAATATCCTTCACCGCATTAATAGTCTTATCAACATTTTCTTTTGTAACATCAGAAACTATTGTTATTGCCTCTTCTGTTGATCCGCCAGCTTCCTTAGCCGAAGTTAACGTATTATCTTTTATCATATCATGTACCCCCCATTTTTAACCAATTTTCATCCTTATTACTTATATTCGATATTTTTAGAAAAAAACCTTTTTTTAGGTGACTTACAGTAAGCCATATTTGATAATTGAAACTTAATATTAGTTTTGTTTTTTAATTATGTACTCTATCATATCATAAATTGCAATCAAATACTATTTTTGTTATTAAATACATAATTATGCTTTCTTTATTAAAATGACACTGCTCTTTTTACCTTATATTATTTGTAACAACTATATCTGTAACCTTTGGTTTATATTATGTATGGTCAATAACTCTTATGAAGATTTTATGAAGATATCAAAGAACTAATTAATTTTTTTTAAAGCTTTACTGCAATTTTATATTCACACTTAATAAAATGCGGAATATATTAAAGTACAGCTACAACTTCATTCATTTAACACTCTTACAAAAATAAGTCCATCACCTATTTATGGTGGCATTAATACCAAAGCAACTCCATTACTTAAGTTTAAGTGTAAAATTCCTTCTTAAGTTGCTAATTTAGTCACTTACGTTGATTTTTAAACTTTTACTTATTAAAAATAAGGAGGTTATTTATATGAGTCATAGACATAAAAATTGTTGTTGCTGTGAACCTGTTAGTTGTTGTAAGCCTGTTAGTTGTTGTAAGCCTGTTAGTTGTTGTCAACCTACTTGCTGCTGTGAAAATAACTGGGGAAGTGGCTTTGGAAGTGGCTTTGGCTGCGGAAATGGCAGTATCTTGATAATTCTTTTACTATTAGGCTGTGGTGGTATTGGTGGCCGTGGTGGCTTCGGCGGCTTCGGTGGCTTTGGTGGCTTTGGCTGTTAGTTAATTAAAAGAAGCACTTCTAATAATATTATTATTAGAGGTGCTTCTTTTTTATTTATACATAAGTTCTAGTTCTTTTTGAAGTTCATCATTTTCTATGAATTCATCATAAGTCATTTGTTTATCCATTATTCCTTTAGGAGTAATTTCTATTATTCTGTTTGCAACTGTTGCTACTAGCTGAGAGTCATGTGATGTAAGTAACATTGTTCCAGTATAGCTAGTTAACCCATTGTTTAAAGCAGTAATAGACTCTAAGTCTAAATGATTAGTAGGCTCATCAAAAATTAATACATTAGCATTACTAAGCATCATTTTAGAAAGCATACATCTAACCTTTTCTCCACCGGACAATACGCTCGCTTTTTTAAGAGCTTCTTCTCCAGAGAAAAGCATTCTGCCTAAAAAGCCTCTAATAAAGCTTTCAGCCTTTTCATCTGAGTATTGGCGAAGCCAATCAACTAAGGTACAATCTACACCATTAAAATATTCTGTGTTATCCTTTGGTAAATAAGCTTGAGACGTAGTAATCCCCCACTTAACCTCACCACTATCTGGCTCCATTTCGCCCATTACTATCTTAAATAATGTAGTTTTAGCTATTTCATCTGCACCTGTAAAAGCAATCTTATCTCCCTTGCTAACTATAAAAGATACATTATCAAGAAGTATTTCTCCATCCACAGTTTTACTTAGATTTTCAACTGTCAATAAATCATTTCCAGCTTCTCTTTCTGGCTTAAATCCAACAAAAGGATATTTACGAGAAGATGGTTTTATATCATCTAAAGTCAATTTATCTAATTGCTTTTTACGTGACGTAGCCTGTTTTGCTTTAGAAGCATTAGAGCTAAATCTAGCAATAAAATTTTGTAATTCAACAATTTTTTCTTCTTTTTTCTTATTTTGATCTTTAGCCATTTGAAGGGCCAACTGACTAGACTCATACCAAAAATCATAATTTCCAACGAATAATTGAATTTTACCAAAGTCTATATCTGCAACATGAGTACATATTTTATTTAAAAAATGTCTATCATGTGAAACAACTATAACCGTACTATCAAAATTCAGCAAGAAACTTTCAAGCCAATTTTTAGATTTTACATCTAAATTGTTTGTAGGCTCATCTAGTAATAGAATGTCTGGTTTTCCAAATAGTGTTTGAGCAAGAAGTACCTTAACCTTTTCAGCTCCTGTTAATTCCTTCATTTTTTTGCTTTGAAGTTCTTCAGTTATTCCAAGTCCCATTAATAGAGTTGAAGCTTCTGATTCAGCTTCCCATCCATTAAGTTCTGCAAATTCGCCTTCTAGTACTGACGCTCTAATTCCGTCTTCATCAGTAAAATCTGGTTTTGCATATAATTCATCTTTTTCATTCATTATTTCAAACAGTCTTACATGTCCCATCATTACAGTTTTGACAACTTCATATTCATCAAATTCAAAATGGTCCTGCTTTAAAAAAGCTAATCTTTCTCCTGTTGTGATATTAACTTCTCCTGTATTAGGTTCAATTTGACCTGATAATATGTTAAGAAACGTTGATTTACCAGCACCATTAGCACCAATTAAACCATAACAATTACCCGGAGTAAATTTTATATTAACATTATCAAATAATTTACGTGCACCATATCTTAAACTTACGTTATTTGTACTAATCATATATTTATAAATACCTCCATACATTAAGTAATTTCATTCTAGTCGAAACCATTGACTCATTATACCATACGGAAAGAAACTAGACCAATGTAATTTATTTCTTTCTTATCTAGTTTTATCAGTGTTTGATGTTTTGCTATCAGATTTAAATTTATGTTCTATAAATTTTGCTTTAGGTGCATTTTTCAAATCAATAATTGTTCCCATGCGGATATCTTTAGGCAGAATTTCTATATTAAAATCTTTTTCATAGTTTTTAATTAGATTAAGCTCTCTCTCTTCTGTTATGGATAATGCAAACCCATGCTCGCCCATTCTTGCTGTTCTACCTACTCTATGTAAATAATCCTTAGAATTCTCTGGTATATCAAGGTTAAATATATGTGTTACTCCTCCTATATCAAGCCCTCTAGCTGCTAGATCAGAAGCCACTAAAAGTTGGATTTTCCCTGAATTAAAATCCTCAATAGCCTTCTTTCTATTAGTTTTATCAGAGGTTCCATGAATACCTTCTACCTTTAATCCATGATAGCTAAGCTTTGAAGTTGTAATTTCTACCTCGTCACTTTTGTTTATAAATATTATTGCTTTTTCAGGTTTAGTAGCACTTATGAGTTTTCTGAGTAGAATCAGTTTCTCTCTCTTTTCCACTACAAAATACATGTGCTCTATATTAGGATTTACCTGACTTTTATCACCCACTTTAATTACTTCTGGGTCCTTCATCAAAGTTTTAGCACTCTCTACAACTTTAAGTGAAATCGTAGCTGAAAATATCATAATTTGTCTATCCCTAAGCGTAGTTTTTATTATGGCCTTTACCCCATCTATGTTATCTTCATCTATCATTCTATCGCCTTCATCTATTACTATAGTCTTAACGAAGTGTGATTTTAGTTTCTTCATAGTTATAAGTTCTAAAATTCTTCCTGCAGAGCCAACTATTATATGTGGTTTTTCCTTAAGAGCTTCTAGCTGTCTTTTAATGTTAACATTACCTATTATGGTAGTTGATTTTACGTTGCTATTTGAGTTCTCTGATAACAATTCTATTTGCTTATGTATTTGCATTGCAAGTTCATGAGTAGGTGCAAGTACAATCGCTTGAATATCCTTTGATGTTATGTCTATTTTTTGAAATATAGGTAATAAGTAAGCCAGTGTTTTACCTGTACCTGTTTCTGATTCTCCTATAATATCTTTGCCCTCAAGTCCAATTGGTATAGCCTTTACTTGAATTTCTGTAGGGCTTTCAATCCCTTGCTTAGCAAGCCCCTCTATAAGGTTTTCTTGTAATCCTAGTTCATTAAATAATTTATCCATATTTTCTCCTTTTTTCTAAGAAATTTTATTGTTAGCATATTTAAATATTGTTGCTTTTATAGCTAAATAATCTATTTCTTCTGGTAATGCTTCTTTAATAGGTCTGAGCTTTGAAGCTCCAATTTTTTCTATAACCTCAATAATAAGTGCTTCATGATGTTTTGGAATAAAATCATCTAAATTAACATCAAAACCCTCATAAGCACATTTAAATATATGTTCTTGTACTGTGAGGCTTTTTAATTTTCTCTCGCAAATTATATCCTCTATGCTTTTACCCTCTTTATACATATTATAAGTAATAACATAGCTAGGGATCTTGCCTTCATTTTCGCAAGCCTTTTCTACCGCACATTCCGTTTGAACATTCTCATCATTTTCATTATATAGTATTTCTGCCTTTAGTTCTATATTGTTTTCCTGCATATATTTTTTTATAACCTGAATGAATTCCTCACCATACTTCTTAAGCTTAGATTCCCCTACCCCTTTAATGTTTAGCATTTCTTTTTTATTTACTGGGAAATATTCGCTCATCTCTCTTAACGCACTATCTGCAAAAACAATATATGGTGGGACTTTTTCCCGTTCTGAAATCTCTTTTCGAAGACTTCGCAATATTTCAAACAAGCCAGTATCGCGAGCTACCTTAGCTTTCTTTTTTTCAACCTTTTGATACACTTTTTCTTCATTTTTAAGTACTGCCACTGCTTTATCTTTCAAATGAACCACTGGAAATTGACCATCTGCAAGCGAAAGATATTCTTCTGCCGTAAGCACATTTATAAGGTCTCTTATCTCTTTAACAGTATATTGCTTTATTATTCCATAGGTAGATAACTTATCAAATCCAAGGTCTAAAACTTTTTTATTCTTTGAGCCACGAAGTACTTCTGCAATTAATGAAGTACCATACCTCTCCTTCATCCGAAAGATGCAAGAAAATATTTTTTGTGCCTCTATAGTTATATCTACCAGTTCACTTTCATCATTGCATGTACTGCAATTGTCACATTTGTCTTGAACATTTCCCTCACCAAAATATTCCAAAATAAACTGTCGTAAACATCTTGAAGTATGTGAATAATCCACCATAGCTTGAAGTTTCTTATATTCATTTACCTTCCTTTGAGGTGATACGACACTTTGTTCTATAAAAAATTTTTGAAGTAACACATCCGCAGCAGAAAATAACAGTATACATTCGCTAGGATCTCCATCTCTGCCTCCACGTCCCGCTTCTTGATAATAAGCTTCCATACTCTTCGGCAAATTATAATGAATTACATATCGAACGTTTGATTTATCTATTCCCATTCCAAAAGCATTTGTAGCTATAATAATGTTGATATCGTCATACAAAAACTTTTCTTGGTTTTGTTTTCGCTCCTCATCTCCTAGCCCAGCATGGTATCTTCCAACACTATATCCTTTTTTATTCAAAAGTTCATAGAGATTATTCGTTTCCTTCCTTGTAGAAGTGTATATTATCCCTACTTGATCTTTATTATCTTGAATGTATTTTAATACAAAATCTCTTTTGTTTTCTCCACGAATAACAGTAAAGCTCAAATTTTCTCTATTAAAACCAGTTACATAAACATCTGGCTCTCTTAATTTTAATAACTTTATAACGTCATTTCTTACTTCCTTCGTTGCAGTCGCCGTAAATGCTGCTATAATTGGTCTTTCTTGCAATTTTTCTATTAAACTAGAAATTGCTGCATAACTGGGTCTAAAATCATGTCCCCATTGAGATACACAATGAGCTTCATCCACTGCTAAAAGCGATATTGTTAATCTATTTAACATATTGCAGAAGAAGTCTGATTCTAGCCTTTCTGGGGCAACATAAAGAAGCTTAAACTCCCCAAGCGCTACCTTATCAATTCTTTCATTAACTTCATTAATACTTAATGAGCTATTTATATATGTTGCAGCTATCCCTATACTATTCAAGGTATCTACTTGATCCTTCATAAGTGATATAAGTGGTGATATTACGAGCGTTACTCCTTTTAGCATTAGAGCAGGTATCTGGTAACACACCGACTTTCCTGCACCAGTAGGCATTACAGCAAAGGTATCTTTTCCGCTTATTATACTCTCTATTACATTTTCTTGTCCTTTTCTAAAATTATCATATCCATAATACTTTTTTAATTTTTCTTGTGCTTCACGCAACATATATTTCTTCCTCTCATACGTAATAATTTCTTACAATAGTATAACATTATTTTAAAAAATTTGTACCTTTATGGTGACGAACTTTGTATTTGTTCTAATCAAAAAATCTATTCTTATCTATTTTCGTCAAGTTTATGATATTTAAAACATATCAAACATTTGATTTTCATGATTTAATGACATTTCATAAATAAATAAACAAATCGCTATCAAAACTTTAAGTAGTTTATAGTTTTTATAATTATTACTCATTAACTACTGGACATTTTCAAATTATTAATCTACTATTAATTAATAAGATTCTATTAATTAACATGAAAATATAGAGGAGGTTTTTAATTATGGCAACAGCACATTCGTTTGACATAGTATCAGATGTCGATATGCAAGAAGTAGACAATGCAATAAACCAAGCATTGAAAGAAATTAAACAAAGATATGACTTTAAAAATACTATTACTGAAATTAACCTAGGAAAAGAAGATATTAAAATAATATCTGATGATGATTTTAAATTAAAATCAGTTATAGACGTTCTTGTAAGTAAGTTAATTAAAAGAGGTATATCTGGGAAAGCATTAGATCTAGGTACACAAGAACCAGCTACATTAGGTTCTGCAAGGCAAACAGCCAAAATTGTAAAAGGTATTTCTACTGAAAAATCGAAAAAAATAATTGCAGAAATTAAATCCAGCAAAATTAAAGTTCAAGCTCAAATTATGGATAATCAGCTAAGGGTTACCGGTAAGGACCTTGACGATTTACAGCAAGTAATGGCTTTAATAAAATCAAAAGATTTTGATATCCCCCTACAATTCACTAATTATAGATAGTGTTACATTTTTAAAGGTTAGTACTACTGTACTAACCTTTTTTTATTTTCTATCATAATTTACACCAATTACAATCTATTATGAATATTATAATAATTAAAATTTTATGTATATTGTATAAGATATTATAATATTGTTTAAAATGACAGGCCATTATATTTTTTTTGCATAATACGTAAAAGTTTGTTAATTTTTATTATTATTCTTAAATATTTTCATAAACCTATTGACGTTTTATGTTATATTTGCTACAATTTAATTATAAATAAGTCGAAAGATGTTTGAGGAGGAAATTATATGAAATCAACAGGTATTGTAAGAAAAGTGGACGAACTTGGAAGAATTGTTATTCCTATAGAATTGAGAAGAACTTTGGATATAGATATCAAAGACGCATTAGAAATCTATGTAGATGGTGATCAAATTATTCTTAAAAAATATGAGCCAGCTTGTATTTTCTGTCAAAATGCAAGAGACGTTGTAAACTACAAAGGTAAAAACATTTGTAAAGACTGTCTTTCTGAGTTAGGTTCAGGCAAATAATATAAGATAATTTTTTATTAAATAAAGTAGGGCATGCAAGCCTAAACATAAAAAAAGATATCCTTTAAAGGATATCTTTTTTTATGTTTTCAACCTAAACTCGCTACAGCACTTTGAGCAAGTTATAATAATTTTACCCTTTCCCCTTGGTAATCTTAATTTTTGTTCACATTTAGGACAGCTAGTTATTATATACTTCTTTTTTTCCTTTAATCTCTCTAAAGGTTTATAATTTTTAATTTTAATATTAATTAATTTAATATTTTGTTTTAAATTATTGATTTTGCGATAAAAATGTCTTTCTATATTTTCAAAAACAAATTTTTCATTATTTCTCCCATGTACATTAGTTGACCTACTTCTCCAAATTGAATATATAATAAGTGCTGTTCCTAAAATCCATGAATACCTAGCTAATAACAAAAATATTCCTACCAATAAGGTCGCTGTTGAAAATCTATCCCAGCCATAAACTTCTCTAGAAGATTTAACAAACATTTATACTATTCCCCCTATCATTTTCTGAAGTAGATAACAATTAGTAATTGTTATCTACTTCAACATGTGTAAGCAGTAAACTAAATATCATTATTTTAATTTACCACTTTCCCCATTGTTGTTCTTATATTATATTTTAGCACTATAAATGCTAAATTATTATTAATTTTCTGTAAAAAATAACCGAAAAAACCGTTTTAAGCTCCTGCTACTATTACTGATTTAATTAATAGAATAGGAAATCGTCAACTTATAGAGCTAACTCAACCGATAGAGATAATACGATATAACAAAAATATAAAATTAGTTAGAGTTAAGATTTTACAAAAATGTTACAATATCATTGATAAATCACTAAATGAAAGATGTAAATTTGCTCATATTAAACTTTTAAAAATCCCTTTGACTATACGTGTTATACATGTTAATCTCAAAGTAAGAAATAAGTCGAATTTCACTGTTTACAATACAGAAAGCCTATTTTGATATAATCCCTTTAAAATTAAAATACCCCAAAGTATCTTATAAATAGATTTTAATTATTTATATATAAAAAAAAATTGAGCAAATGCTCAAGTTTTTTTCTTTCTTAGATAATGTTATTCTTACAATTCTTTATTCCCAAAATTCACAAACCTCTTTTTTAGCATGAGTGTTATTATTTATTATATGATAATTATCCCATTCCTTTGGAAAAAGTCGTCTATACCTTTGATGAAGGAATCTATCATCTATTAAAAGCACAGTTCCTCTATCTTCTTCTGTTCTAATTACCCTTCCCGCTGCCTGTAGTACTTTATTCATACCTGGGTACATATAAGAATATTCATAACCACAATTGCTTTTATTATTAAAGTATTCTTTAATAATTTCCCGTTCAAAGCAAATCATAGGATGCCCTACACCGATGATTATAACACCAATTAAGGAGTCACCTTTTAAATCAATACCTTCAGAAAATATACCACCTAAAACTCCAAAGCCTAAAATATTATCACCACTCGAAATACTAAAGTTTTGCAAAAATTCTTCCCTGGCATCTTCCGTCATAGAATTGGTTTGGATACTTACTTTAATATGTGGATACTTTTGCGTAAAACTATTACACACTTCCTCCATATACTTATATGAAGGAAAAAACACCATATAATTTCCATTTTTAGCACTTATTACAGAATATATGTACTCTACTATCTTTAGGTAACTATTTTCTCTATATTTATATTTAGTAGAAATGTCCTTAGCTACCATTACTTTAAGCTTACTTTTGTCAAAAGGAGAATTCAGCGTTAAATGGTAATCCTTGCTTTCTCCACCCAAAATCTCTTTAAAGTATACTAATGGTAGTAGGGTTGCAGAGAAGTATATCACTGATTGCCCTCTTTTTGACGCTTCTCTTAAAAGCTTAGATGGATCCAAGCAAAACATTTTTAATACTACGTCATCTAACCCACTTTCTACATAGGTTATATATTTATCATCATAAAGTTCAGCTACCCGAATAAAACTCAAAGAGTTAAAATACAGTTCTAAAAAACTATCATATGTTTCAGATTTTTCATTTTTCGTAAGCCATTTTTCTAATATTTTAGTAAGCCTCATAAGAAGGTTATATATATCCACTGGTTCAGAATTTTGTTTGTAATATCCCTCTTCATTACACATTTTCTTCATTCTGTTCATAAGAGCATTTAACTTATTCAAAACTTTGTACATTGGATCGTCAATACCTTTTATATCTTTTTTCAATTGCATAATCAATTTTTTACTAATTTGCGCCGAAAACATTTCTCTAGCTCTATCCACTAAGTTATGAGCCTCATCAACCAAAAAAGTATATTCGCAAGCGTTATCAGTAAAGAATCTTTTTAAGTAAACCCTAGGATCAAACACATAGTTATAATCGCATATAACGCTGTCAGCCCACACAGTTAAATCCAATGAAAACTCAAAAGGACATACGTTATATTTATTTGAGTATATCTCAATTATTTCTCTGCTAAATGTATTTTCATTTTTCAGAATATCAAGTAGCGCTTCATTAACTCTATCAAAATGTCCTTTTGCAAATTTACATTGTTGCGGATTACATGCACTACCTTTACTAAGACATACTTTATCCTTTGCTGTTAGAGTAATCGTCTTAAATTTAAGTCCATTTGCTTTCATTTTATCAAAGGCATCCTCTGCAACCCGTCTTGTTATAGTTTTGGCTGTTAGGTAAAAAATCTTTGTGGTATGCCCTTCTCCCATAGCTTTAACCACTGGAAACAAAGTAGATATAGTTTTACCTATTCCTGTGGGGGCTTGCACAAACATTTTCTTTTTCTCTACTACTGTTTTATATACACAGACAGCTAGTTCCCTTTGACCGTCCCTATAATTTTCAAACGGAAACAACAACTCTTTTATAGTACTATCTCTTTCCTTATTCCACTCACTAGCAATATTTGCCCATACAAAATAGCTAGAAATAATTTCATCAAAAAATTCTTTTAATTTTTCAATTGAAAAAGCCTTGACAAATTGCTTAGTTTTCTGCGTATCTATTTCATAATAGGTTAATTGAACATTAATAAGCCCAAGATTATTTTGAATCGCATATATATATGCATAACATTTGGCTTGAGCCCAGTGAAGACTATTATAATCCTCCTTAATAAGTTCTATATCCTTAGCAACTGTTTTGATTTCATCTATGGTAACCTTATTATTTTTGATTAGAATACCATCAGCACGCCCTTCAATTACAATTGAGGCTCCATTATATAGTATGCTGTGTTTTAAACTTACCTCCGCCAAATATTCTTCTCCAAGTAATACAGAATACTTTTCTTTATTCTCACTTTGAATTTTTTGATGTGCTTTGGTTCCCTCTACAGCTCTGCTACTCCCCATAAACCTCATATCTAAATCGCCAGACCTTAGTACAAACTCCACTAAGTTACGCACAGATATTTTTATATCTCTATTTTTATCCACAGACTATACCTTCTTTATTAAATAAACTTATCACCCATAAATTCTCAATTACATTTCAGAAATAAAATCACCCACTTGTATAAGCGGGTGATGATTTAGTTGTTTTTCTGCTGCTCTATTTTCTCAACTAATTCATTTAAATATGTCCATCGCACCATTAGCTGTTCAGCTTCAACTCCAATATTCTTTTGCTGCTTCACTAGTTCCTGCAAATATTCAAAGTCACTACTTCCAGCATTGATTTTTTTATTAACATTCACAAGTTCTGTTTCTTTTTGCTCAATTTTGCTGTCAATTTCATCAAATTCTTTCTGCTCTTTAAATGTGATTTTCAAAAGCTTCTCTTCTTTAATTGCCTCATCTTTACTGCTTGCAACCTCTTCATTTCCACCTTTTTTATCTTCCTTAATCACATCTTTATCTTCATCTAGTAAATTTGGATTTTTTTCTATATATTCTTTATACTCAGAATAATTACCTACAAATTGAATTATCTTTTCATTTCCTTCAAAACTGAATATTTTGTCAGAGACTCTATCTAAAAAGTATCTATCATGAGATACAGTAATAACCACACCATTAAACCCATCTAAATAATCTTCGAGAACTGCTAGAGTTTGAATATCGAAGTCATTAGTTGGCTCATCTAAGAATAGCACATTTGGAGCTTCCATAAGAATTCTTAATAAATATAGTCTTCGTTTTTCTCCACCGGATAAACTAGAAATAAAGGAATGCTTTGTAGTTCCATCAAATAAGAATCTCTCAAGCATTTGAGAAGCTGTAATCTGTTCTCCATCGCCTGTAGTTATATACTCTGCACCTTCGCGAATGTACTCTATAGCACGTAGCTTTTCGTTCATCTCACCATTTTCTTGATGGAAAAAACCAATTTTCAATGTTTCTCCCCAATCTATTACCCCTGAATCCGGGCTTAATACTCCACTTAAAATATTCATAAGCGTAGATTTCCCCATACCATTCGGCCCTATAATACCTACTTTATCTCTCCTAGTAAAAGTATGACTAAAATCACTAATTAATTTCTTTTCACCATATGCTTTATAAATATGTTCTATATTCATAATCTTTTTACCAAGTCTAGTCGATGCTGAGGATAATTCTAACTTTTCGTTTGTTACATCAACTTTTCCATCGCGAAGCTCACCAAAACGGTCAATTCTTGCCTTTTGCTTAGTACTTCTAGCTTTAGCCCCACGTCTTATCCAAGCTAGTTCCTTTTTAAATAAACTCTCTCTTTTTTTCTCTATCGTTTCCATTAAAGCCATTCTTTCAACTTTCTTTTCCAAAAACACACTATAATTCCCCTGATAACTATATAGATTACCCTTATCCAGTTCAATAATTTTATTTGTTATTCTATCTAAAAAATACCTATCATGAGTAATCATAAGTAGTGCACCTTTTCTACTATTTAAAAATTTCTCAAGCCAATCTATTATTTTATTGTCCATATGATTTGTAGGCTCATCCAAAATTAATAAATCTGAGGGCGTAATTAGAGCACTACACAAAGCCACTCTTTTTCTTTGACCACCTGAAAGGTTTCCTATTCGCTGCTTAAAATTTGTTATTCCAAGCTTTGTAAGTATTATTTTAGCTTCATTTTGAACTTCCCATCCGTTACATGCGTCCATCTTAGTGTTAAGGTTCATTAAAGTATTTTGAACGGACTCATCTTCTGGATTTTCCTCCATTTTCTCCATAGCTACTTCATATTCTCTTATAACGTGCATAACATCCGTGTCACTTTTAAAAATTTGCTCAAGCACTGTAGCTTCTGGGTCAAATTTAGGATTTTGAGATAAATATTCTATATTCACTTTGTTTCCCTTTAAAATTCTTCCCTCATCAGGAACTTCAAAGCCAGCTATTATTTTTAAAAAAGTTGATTTCCCTGTCCCATTTACTCCTATTAATCCAATTTTATCGCCATCACTTATACCTAATGACACTTTATTAATGAGTATTTTTTCACTATAACTTTTACTCATCTCTTCTATTGTTAATAAATTCATATACATACCATCCTTTTCATGTTCTAACATTATACTTTAATTATACCCAAATAAGCACCCAAGTGATAGTGTAAATTCATCTTCGACAAATTTTTCATTATCTCTAGGGTGTATTCCCTGAAATTATACAGTTTTTTATATATATTAATTAACTATTATTAACTTCTAATCCATACTTTCATTACAATAAATAACAACAAACTCATGACTAATGCAGCTCCCATCACTATTGGCATCAATATCTGAAATTGTGCTATAACAATGGCTACAATATCCTTCCAGCCCACGCCTTCATCACAATGCATATCACTATCCCTTATTCTTTCCTGTCTCATATATCCCTCTCCCTTACTTTGGTAATTCAATATACTAGCCTTATATGCTCCCAATCATTACCTTACAGTAGATGACAAGCTACAAAATGTTTTCCGCCTACATCTTTATACTGTGGACATTCATTTTTGCACCTTTCCATAGCATATTGACATCGGGTATGAAATTTACAGCCAGAGGGTGGGTTTGCCGGACTTGGTATGTCTCCCTTAAGAATAATTCTTTCTCTCTTTAATGTTGGATCTGGTAGAGGCACTGCGGATAACAATGCCTTTGTATATGGATGAAGAGGATTATTATACAATTCATTTTTTGATGCTAATTCCACCAAAGATCCTAGGTACATAACCCCTATTCTATGACTAATATGTTTTACTACACTTAAATCATGCGAAATAAATAAATATGAAAATCCCATTTTTTCTTGAAGATCACACATTAAATTAACTATTTGAGATTGAATGGACACATCTAGTGCTGATACAGGTTCATCCGCAACTATAAATTCAGGATTTAATATAAGAGCTCTTGCTATTCCTATTCTCTGCCTTTGACCACCTGAAAATTCATGTGGGTATCTTCTTATGTGATAAGGTGCAAGCCCACAAATCTCAAGCACCTCTTGAACTCTACCAGCAATTTCACTTTTAGGCAATAAACCATGGTCTAATAGTGCTTCTCCAACTATTTGTCCTACTGTAAGTCTTGGATTAAGAGAACTATATGGGTCTTGGAAGATTATTTGCATCTTAGGTCTTATCTTTCTTAAGTCTTTTTTTGATAAATCAAATATATCTTGATTTTGAAAATATACATCGCCATCTGTTTTGTTTATAAGCCTTAACATAGTTCTACCTACTGTAGTTTTACCACATCCTGATTCCCCAACCAAACCCAAGGTTTCTCCTTTATTTATATATAGTGACACCCCATCTACAGCTTTAACATAACCTACAGTCTTTTGAAGTATTCCCCCCCTAATAGGAAAATATGTTTTTAAATTCTCTACTCTAACTATTTCATCACACACTTACTTCCCCCCCTTACATTCCTTGCACTACTTGTATTATCCGTAGTACAAAACAGTTATTAGTTGTTTTGCTCATCATATAAAAAGCAGGCTACCTTATGTCCTTGCCTTATCTCGTAAGTAGGTGGTTGCTTCTTTCTACAAATATCCATAGCTTTCGGGCATCTTGCACAAAAATAACATTCTTCTGGCATATTAATTGGGTTTGGAACTTGTCCGGGTATTGAGTATAATCTATCTACATCTTTATCCAGTGAAGGTTTAGATTTCATTAATCCATCAGTATATGGATGCATTGGATTTTTAAATAACTCAATTACGGGTGCTTCTTCAATAACCTTACCAGCATACATTACTACTACATATTCTGCCATTTCAGCAATTACTCCAAGATCATGGGTGATTAACATTATTGAAGTATTAAGTTTTTTCTTTAAATCTTTCATAATATCCAGTATTTGCGCTTGAATTGTTACATCTAATGCAGTAGTTGGCTCATCTGCTATTAAGAGCTTTGGATTACAAGACACGGCCATTGCAATCATTGCCCTTTGGCGCATACCTCCACTAAGCTCATGAGGATAGCACTCCACTATGTCCTCTGCTCTTGGCACTCCAACTAGCTTTAACATTTCTACTGCTTTTTCCCTAGCCTTAGCTTTATTTAACTTTTGGTGGAGCATTATTACTTCTTCTATTTGATACCCTATAGTGAATATAGGATTTAATGAAGTCATAGGCTCTTGAAATATTACTGCTATGTCATTCCCCCTTATTTTTCTTATTTCATCGCCTTTAAGTTCTAAAATATTTTTATCTTCAAACAGAATTTCACCACCAACTATTTTTCCGGGTGGTGACGGAATTAATCTCATTATTGACATTGCCGTAACGCTTTTACCACAACCTGATTCTCCAACTACACCTATTATTTCACCTTCTCTAATATTAAAACTAACATCATCAACAGCTTTCACAATTCCATCTTCGGTGTAAAAATACGTTTTCAAATTTTTTATCTCTACTAAATTCTTACTCATAATACACCTCCTAAACCTTTAGTTTTGGATCGATAGCGTCGCGAAGTCCATCTCCAAATAAATTTATACCCATTACCGTTAAGAAGATGCATATACCAGGAGGCGCCCAAATCCAAGGTTCGAATTGTAATATATATGCATTGTTAACTGCCTGAACCATTTGACCCCAAGACGGCGTTGGAGGAGTAACTCCAAGTCCTAAAAAACTTAATGCTGATTCCGTTAGAATTGCACCACCTATACCTAAAGTAGCTGAAACTATAATAGACGCATAAGTATTGGGTAGTAGATGACTAAATATTTTTCTCCTATCCTTAAGTCCTAAAGCTTCTGCTGCCTGCATAAATTCCTGTTCCCTAAGGGATAGTATTTGACCACGAACAATACGACAAAGACCTGGCCATCCAAGTAATCCTATAATAAACATAACTACGTACATCCTATACTGTGGGGCAACTTTTAAATCTGACATTACAGCTGCCAGCATTATAAGTAGTGGCAAACCTGGAAAGCATAAGAATATATCAACTATTCTCATTATTATACTATCCACTATTCCACCATAAAAGCCTGCTATTCCTCCTAACATACTCCCAATTAGTACTTCAACAAATACAGCGAGTACTCCTACTGAAAGAGATATTCTACCTCCATACATCACTCTTACTAAAACATCCCTTCCCACATCATCGGTACCCAAAAGATGTTTAAAAGATGGTGAAGCTGATACATTGTATAAATCTATAGTTTCCATTTTATAAGGTGATATTAATGGACCAATTAACGCCATAAGCACCATAAACAAGAGTATATACATTCCAAATATAGCTAGTTTATTCTTTTTTAATCGTTTTCTTATTATCTTCCAAGGGCTTAAAATTTCTTCTTTTTTGATTTCATTAATTTTTGGGTTTACTTCTGCTTGCATTTTAGCACCTCCTATTTAAGCCTTATTCTCGGATCAACTACGGCATAAGTAACATCTGCAATTAAATTTCCAAACAAAGTTAACACTGCAAATAAGATATTTATTCCCATGAGCAATGGATAATCACGTCCACTTACTGCAGCAATTTCTATAGGTCCGATGCCAGGCCAGCCAAAAATGCTTTCTGTAATAAATGCTCCAGAAAATAATGCAGGAAGCCAAAATCCAAGTAAAGTAATAACAGGAATCATTCCATTTCTAAGGGCATGTTTATATATAACCACTTTTTCTTTAAGTCCTTTAGCTCTAGCAGTTCTTATATAATCTTGCCTTATTACCTCTAGCATACTTGATCTTGTATATCTCATAAGACCTGCTACACTACTTAAAGTAAGTACAATTAGCGGTAGTATCATATGACGAGCTACATCCAACCCATAGGAAATACCTGCTACTGTACTTCCAGCCGTGCTCATTCCAGAAACCGGAAGTATTTTAAGGTCTACAGCGAAAACTTTTATAAGAAGCATACCAAAAAAGAAGGAGGGCATAGAAATACCTATCAGGGCAAACACGGTGAAAAATCCATCAAATTTTGAGTACTGCTTAGTTGCAGAAACTACTCCGATTGGAATTGAAATTAATACACTTAGTATTAATGAGAGTATAGCTAGGTAAAATGTATTCCAAATATATGTGTTCATAACCTTTCCTACTGGCTGTTTAAAGTTAGTAGATTCGCCAAAATCCCTATGAAGTACTCCTCCAGCCCACCTAAGATATTGCTTATATGCTGGTAGATCTAGTCCCATTTGCTGTCTTAATTCTTGTTTTCTTTCTGGTGTTAAATGTGGATCCATTTTACCTGTTAATGCATCACCTGGTGCCAACTGTAATATTAAAAATATTACTATAGATACCCCTATTAAAACTGGTATCATTTGCAGTAATCTTCTAGTTATATACTGCCTCATGACAATCCTCCTTTATAAACTATGCTTGGCATACCCAAGCATAGTAAAATATAATTAAAGCATCATTTACCTATTTAGCTTTAGGTTCAATTAATTCTGCATCTGCAATTTGATAAGTAAAATTAATATATGGAGAGATACTTATGCCTTTAACTCTTGAACTTACAGCCCACATCATTTTACATTGATCTAACAAAACATATGGAGCTTCCTCCGTGAAAAGTTTTAACCACTTTTGATATAATACCTTTCTTTCTTTTATATCCGTAGTATTACGAGCATCTGCCATTAATTTTTCACTTTCTTTATTTACCCAATTTCCTGGATTGTATCCACCGAGCTCTGCTTGCTTTTCTGAGAATAATCCTGATGGATCTGGATCAATACTTAAAGTCCAAGACATATTATACATTTCAAATTTTTGTTCATCAAAAACCTTTGTACACAAAGTGTTAAATTCCATTAATTCAGGAATAACATCTATTCCTATAGCCTTCCAATTCTCTTTTACTATTGGAATTAACATTTCAACGTATTTACTTCCTTGATAAGTCATCCAATGGATTTGAAACTTTTTACCATCCTTATATCTAAAGCCATCTTCCTTTTTAATCCAACCAGATTCTTCTAATAATTTATTTGCTTTTTCAGGATTATATTCATACTTCTTTATATCATCAGTATATGCCCAAGAGACTTGCGATACTGGTGCATTACAAACATCAGCATAACCTTTATATCTAGCATCTATAAATCCTTTTCTATCTAACCCATAGGTAAGTGCTTGACGTACTCTCTTATCTTTTAATTTTTCATTTTTAAGGTTTAAACCTATAAATCCATATCCATTATCCGGAAAAAGTTGCATATCTAAGAATCCTGCACTCTTAAGCATTTGGATATTTTCTGGTGCAGTTGCAATTCTATCAATATCTACTTCGCCAGCGGATAGTGATTGAATATTGGTTTGAGCATTGGTAACTTTTAATATTAACTTATTAATCTTAGCCTCACCCTTCCAATAATCAGGGTTTTTCTCAAAATCAGCTTCTTGACCTGCTTTATATGATTTTAAAATATATGGACCACTACCCATTGGTTTTAAGAATGTTTTTTTTAATTTCTCTACATTACCCTTTTCAAATGTATAATAGTTCTTACACATAATTCCATAAATAAAATCAGAACTTAGCGCTGGTGCTTTAACATCTGTTAATGTAAATGAAATTGTATTGTCATCTATAACCTTTATGCCTTTAACAGTTTTAGCATCACCTTTATTGTATTCCTTATACCCAACCAATTTATCTACAGCGTCTGTTCTCGGTCCGTCATACTTTGGGTCACAAATAGCTGTATAAGTAAATTCCACGTCCTTTGCAGTTAATTCTTCTCCATTGCTAAATTTAATGCCTTTGTTTAAATGGAAGGTATAGGTTTTGCTATCCTTTGAAATCTCCCATTTCTTAGCTACTTTTTCTACAGGATTTCCTTTCGCATCATTTGTCAATAACCCTTCAAAAACTAATTGAGCAACATAACCATCATCTACTGAACTTTCATATATGGGATTAAATTTTCCTTCTGGTGCTGTAAATCCAACAATTAAAGTATCTTTTCTGTTTTTTGCTGTTTGTGTCACTTTTTCTGGATTTGAAGCCGCTATAACTTCTGATCCTTTTAAATCCTTCGCCGCTCCCCCAACATCACTTTTACCACAACCCGATAATACTAGAGTCATTGACATTGCTAAACTTAAACATCCAGCAATTCTTCTTTTCATTGCTTTCCCCCCTTTTTTATTTTATAAATACCTTTAAGATTTTGATATAATTTAATGAATATCATTAAATTATTACCCTTGGTGCTATAATCTTAGCGACCTAATAAATGTTGTTAAGCTATTAGGCTTTAATTTCGCTATCAATATAATTATATGATTTATAAGTATTTTAATATTACACTTTATCAAATTAAAGTTATTATGATATCTTTAACAACATTTCAGAAGGAAAGTCTCCCACTTATATAAGTAGAAGTTCCATACTATAGCAAAGAGGAAACTTCAGTGGGAATATAAATCTCCTTCTGAATTCGTTAATATTGCAGTACCGCAGGTAATGATTTAATATAAAAAAAGCCTCACAATTTTTTTTAAAAATTGTGAGGCTTTCATGAATATATCCAATATATCCTTCGGCATTAAAAAAATCGCCTTTCGGTGACAATCTAAACATATTTATTAAATATTTTTTATTTTTTACGTGAAGTTAAAAGTGGATTGTTTATTTTCTTTTGTTTAGCTAAACTAATTTGGTATTCTATCAACTTATTTTGTGAATCAATTATTTTGTACTTATAAGATTGAAGCTTAAATCTCATTTCTTTATTTTCTGTTTTTGTTCTTCTATTTTCTTCACTATAACTTTTACTAGTCTCTTGCATCACATCTAATTGTTGTTGCATCTCTATATTTTCTTGCTCTAAGGTTTTTACATATTCAGTTTTTTCCGTATTTTTACATCTATTAAGTAATTCCTGGTTATAGTCTTCCATATGATTTAACTGTTTTTTTAAACCTTCTAATTGATCATTCATTTCCTTATCATGTTTTTCTAAAGATTCACCCTTACTCGAAAGTTCCTTGCAAAGTAACTTACTTTTAAACATATCATCACCTAAATTTAAAGCAGTTAAAATCGCTGCTGAGGAAGTGCTAAGCTTTTCATTATTACCCATTATATTTTTTATCTTTTTATCAACATAGCTAGCTACCATATGTAAATATTCTTCTCTTTCATCACCTTTTAAATTATATTCAACACCATTTATCTTTATTGTCACAACGTTCATCTAAAACACCCTCTTAGACAGATTAGTTAAGCTTATTGTACCACAATATAACTGTTAATAAAACCAATTTTTTCAAATTATGCATACAAATAAAACAATTAATATAATGTCCACTTATTTCTTGAGATTGCATGAAATGATAAAACCCCCTTATTTCTAAGGGAGTTTCAATTTATTTACATTATCTAAGTTCAGCACCTAATTTATGCTCTAAAGATCTTAATATTTTTTCATGCACCTTGTTTACTTCTTCATCTGTTAATGTCTTGTCCGAGCGTCTATATACTATAGCATAGGCTATACTTTTCTTTCCTTCTGCTATTTGTTTACCCTTATACACGTCAAATAATTTAACACTTTCTAGAATATTTCCACCTTGCTTTACAATTATATCATCAATGTCTTGAACTAAAACCCTCTCATCAACTATAAGTGCAATATCCCTTGTTACAGCTGGAAATTTGGGAAGTGCTTTATATTTCTTATTTAAGTCAGCATATTTATATAACATATCTAAGTTTAATTCTGCTATATAACATCTTGGCTGCACTTCATAGTTCTCCGAAACACTCGGATGAATTTCTCCAACCACACCTATAAATTCTCTCTTTACATATAGGTTTGATGTTTTTCCTGGGTGATAAGTTGGATTTTCACTTTCTCTTTTAAATGATGTATTTTTCATTCCCAAAATATCTAACACATTTTCTACTACACCTTTTAAATCTAAATAATCAGCATTTCCGTACATTCCTATAGTTAATATATTTCTTTCCTCTGGAAGCTTATCTACATCTTCATTTGGTATATACACCTTACCTATTTCGAATAACCTAGCTTCTTCATTATTCCTTGAATAATTCCTTGATAAACATTCCATCATAGATGCTATAGTTGTAGTTCTCATTATACTATAATCTTCTCCTAAAGGATTTTTTATAGTAACTACTTTTCTTAATTCACTATCGCCAGGAACTAAAATTTTATTGAATATTTTAGGACTTACAAAAGAATAACTTATAGATTGATTAAGTGCACTGCCAATTAAAGAAAGCACTACTTTATCTTCTAATTTTTGCTTTTCACTTTTTCCACTCCTTGAGGTTTCACACTTAGGCATAGTTGATGGTATATTATCATACCCATACATTCTAGCTATTTCCTCTGCGACATCTTCTCTAATGTTAATATCAGACCTAAACGTAGGTACCTTTATAATTAAAAAATCACCTATTATTTCTGTAGCAAGTTCTAATCTATCAAGGTATATTTTCATATCTATCATAGATATATTAGTTCCTAAAAATTTATTAATCCAATTTGCATCTACTTCTAAAGTATGAGATTTAATTTTACTCGGATATACCTCAGTGCATCCGTCCATTATTTCACCCGCACCTAATTCTTCTATTAAATGACAAGCTCTATCCATTGCCATTTCAGCCATATTAGGATCTAAATCTTTTTCAAATTTAGAAGATGCATCAGTTCTTAAAGATAATTTCTTAGAAGCGAGTCTTATATTAACGCCATTAAAGTTTGCACTCTCAATTATTATGCTTGTGCTGTCATCTTTAATTTCTGAATTTAAGCCTCCCATAATGCCTGCAATGGCTATAGTTCTATCTCCATCTTTAATAGTTAAAATGCTTTCATCTAGATCTCTTTCTATCTCATCCAAAGTAATAAATTTTTCTCCGTTACTTGCTCTTTCTATCACTATATCATTAGTCGTAATTTGCCTAGCATCAAATGCATGCATAGGTTGACCAAGCTCTACCATAACAAAGTTTGTGATATCCACTATATTATTTATAGGTCTAATTTCTGCTTCTATAAGTCTTTCCTGCATCCATTGTGGAGAAGGCTCAATTTTTACATTTTTTATACCCTTTAACATATATCTTCTGCAAAGCTCATCATTAATATGAACCTTATAAATGTCTTCCACATTATCCTTGCAGGTAGCTTTATAATCCAGCGCTGGTTTTCTATACTGCGTGCCTAAAGTTGCAGCCGTTTCTCTAGCTATTCCTAGAATGCTTAAGCAATCTGCTCTGTTTGAAGTTATTTCAAAATCTATTAGTACACTTTGAAGATTTAATACTTCTTTTATGTCTTTTCCAACGATCGTATCGCTTGGAAGTATCATTAGTCCATCAACTGGTTCATCAACTGCAATTCCAAGTTCTTCCGCAGAGCAGAACATACCATTTGAAACTATTCCACGGAGTTTACCTTTTTTTATTTTTAATCCTCCATGTAGCGTTGATCCGTGAAGTGCTACTGGTACTATATCCTGTTCTTTCATATTAGTAGCTGCTGTAACGATTTGTATTGGTTCGTCTAATCCTATATTCACTTGACATATAACTAATTTCTCAGCATCCGGATGTTTTTCTATTTTTATTATTTTCCCTGTAACAACCTTCTCAATTTCAGCACCTGATATAATAACCTCTTCTACTTTTGAACCAGACATGGTTAACTTATCTCCAAGCACCTTTGGTGAAATATCTATATCTACATAATCTTTAAGCCATTTAACTGGAACTTTCATTTTATATCCTCCTAGAATTTGTATAGTATTAAATCATCTTCTGCGAAGCTGCATTATTATTTGTATTTTAGAATTGTTTTAAAAATCTCATATCACTTTCATAAAGTGCCCTAATATCATCTATTCCGTATTTTAACATTGTAATTCTATCAAGGCCAAATCCGAAAGCAAATCCGCTATAAACTTCTGGATCAATCCCACAATTTCTTAAAACGTCCGGATGAACCATGCCACAACCTAAAAGTTCTATCCAGCCGCTACCGCCGCAAACCTTGCAACCTTTACCATTGCACACAAAACAAGTGGCATCCATCTCAGCTGATGGTTCTGTAAACGGAAAATGATGTGGTCTAAACTTTGTTTCCATTTCGTCTCCGAACATTTTTTGCGTAAACAATTCTAGCGTCCCTTTTAAATCAGCAAAAGTAATTCCCTTATCTACTATAAGCCCCTCAATTTGATAAAATATTGGTGAATGAGTAGCATCTGCTGCATCCGATCTATAAACTTTACCTGGCGCTATCATTTTTATAGGCGGTTTTTGAAGTTCCATAGTTCTTATTTGTATTGGTGAAGTTTGGGTTCTTAAAACTATACTATCATTTATGTAAAAAGTATCTTGTTCACCTCTTGCCGGATGATTTTCAGGTATGTTTAATGCCTCAAAGTTATAATAATCCCTTTCTACCTCAGGGCCCTCTTCAATAACAAATCCCATAGATAAAAATATTTCATTAACTTTTTCAAGTGTTAACTCCAACGGATGTCTTTTACCTACTGTTTGTTTTTTCCCTGGCATAGATATATCTATAACTTCACTTTTCAGCTTCATTTCTTTTTCATTGTTTTTTAATGTATCTGAGGCTTTATCTATAAGCGTCTCTATGTCCTCTCTAACTTTATTTGCTAATTTACCAACAATTGGTCTTTCTTCATTTGATAACTGTCCCATGCCTCTTAATATTTGTGTCAATTCACCTTTTTTTCCCAAATATTTAACTCTGATATTTTCTAATTCTGTTTTAATATCAGCTCCTTTTAATTCTTCTAAAACTGCAGCTTTTATCGTTTCTAACTTTTCTTTCATAATGAATGCTCCTTTCATATTTTGATAATTCTTTATAAAACAAAAAAAACCGTCCCTAATGAAGGGACGGAAAATCCGCGTTACCACCCTAATTGACTAAAAATAGTCCTCTTAGATAAATTTATCGATTCTACCCGCCAACAGCTACTTTTTTTCACCATTAGAACTCCGGAGTGAACTTGGATATAAAAATTTCTTAATGAAGCTCTCAGTCTAAGGCTTCTTATCCCTGTAAGTATTTTTATATTTACTTTCTCCGTCACAGTTTATTATTAATTTATGGAAGTATATAAAATATTATAACCACAACTACAAAAAAATTCAACTATGAATTTTAAAATCATAAATTATTTTTCTGTCTTACGACTTCATACATCATAATTGATGCAGCTACAGCTGCATTTAAAGATTCTGCACCACCAGGCATAGGAATTTTAATTTTCAAATCACATATCTCATAAACTTCGGCACTTATTCCATTCCCTTCATTTCCAACTGATATAATAACTTTTTCTCTAAGATCTACATTATAGAAGTTTTTATCAGTATCCAATGAACTAGTAACTAGCTTAAATCCAGCACTTCTAAGCTTTTGCACCACTGATAAATCACTATCGTAAATAACGGGTATTTTAAAAATAGAACCCATTGTGGATCTTAAAGTTTTTTCATTATAAATATCTACAGTTCCTTTTGTAATTATAACTCCTAGTGCTCCCGCCGCATGAGCAGTTCTAATTATAGTTCCCATATTGCCTGGGTCTTGAATTTTATCAGCTAACATATAGAAGCCATGATCATATTTAATCTCTACCGGTTTATTTCTAACTGTAGCAATAATACCTTGCGGATTATCCGTATCGCAAATACTTTTAAATAAACTGTCACTAACACTATAAACTTTAGTATTCTTCTGTAGCTTGTTCTTCATACAAGAGTTTTCATATTTTAACTCTCCTCTAGCACTTATAAAAATATGCACCACTTCAAAACCAGAATCCAAAGCTTCTTCTACAAATCTGAAACCTTCAACTAAAAACATATTACTGTCTTTTCTATATTTCTTTTCTTTTAACTTTTTGGTATCTTTAATCAATAAATTATCCTTGCCTTGAATATGTTCCAAACTGAATGCCCCTTATTTAACTAGATTTTCCAACTTATTTAATTCTTCAATATTACCTATGGCAACAATAATATCACCTGGTTCAACAATATTATCAGCTGCCGGAGCAACATCAATATCATTGTTTCTTTTTATAGCCATTACATTTATACCATATTGAGCTCTTATATTTAATTCTCCCAAGGTTTTATTATGCCATTCTTCGGGGCTAATAACTTCAGCTATACTATAATCAGGAGATAATTCAATATAATCTAATATATTTGATGATACTAAATTATGAGCAACGCGTACACCCATATCTCTTTCTGGAAAAACTACTCTGTCTGCACCTATTTTATATAATACTTTAGCATGCAGGGCATTAGTCGCTTTTGTTATCACATATTTTACTCCTAATTCTTTGACTAAGAGTGTTGCCAAAATGCTAGATTGGATATTAGAACCGATACTAATAACTGCACAATCAAAATTACGAATTCCAAGAGCCCTTAAGCTATTTTCATCATTCGCATCAGCTTGAACTGCATGAGTTACATTATCCGAAATATTTTGAACTACATCTTCATCAAAATCAACTGCTAATACATCATTTCCCAAAGAATATAATGTTTCAGCAACGGACTCTCCAAATCTTCCGAGACCTATAACAATAAACTGTTTTTTACTCATTAACCCCACCCCTATCCAATTAAAATTTTGCCTTCTGGGTATTTTATATTTCCCGATTTACCTTTTTTATTTTTAGCTAATGCTAGTATTATAGTAAGTGGTCCAACTCTCCCAGCATACATGGTAAGTAATATTATTATCTTTCCTACAAATGTTAATTTTGTAGTTAACCCTAATGTTAAGCCAACTGTAGCAAATGCTGAAGTAGCCTCATACAAAAAGTACTCAAAAGGAATATTCGGATGCTCTGTAATAGATAATATCATAGTAACTGCTATAACAATGGTTAGTGAAATAAGAGATACTGCAAACGCTTTATACACAACTTCTTTGCTTATGCGCTTTTGAAATATTTCAGTGTCTTCTCGTCCACAAACCACAGACACTATAGTCATAAAAATCACAATGGCAGTAGCCGTTTTTATTCCGCCAGCCGTTGATCCAGGCGATCCTCCAATAAACATTAAAATTATTGTCAAAAACTTTCCCGCTGTGGTCATTTTATCGAGTGGTATAGAATTAAACCCAGCTGTTCTTGGAGAAACTGATGCAAAAACTGAAGATAAAAACTTACCCTTAATAGACATTCCTTGCATAGTGTCAGCATTATTCATCTCAAAAATATACATAAATATTGCCCCTAAAACAACCAAGGCTATCGTCGAATAAATAACTATTCTAGAATGGAGTGACAATCTTTTTATTCCCTTGCAATTATAAATTTCTACCCAAACATAAAATCCTAACCCACCTATTATTATTAATGCTGCAATTGTTAATATTACTACAGAATTATTAGCATAAGCAGTAACACTATTAAAGTTTCCCATCAAATCAAACCCAGCATTGCAGAACGCAGACACCGAATGAAACACACTATAATAAATTCCTTTGGCGATTCCAAATTTAGGAATAAATTGCGTTGAGAATAACACCGCACCTGCTGTCTGAACATAAATTGTAAATATCAATACATATCTGACCATTTTCACTAACCCTTGTAATGAGTTTACATTCATAGCTTCCTGCATCACTAGTCTTTCCTTTAATGTTATTCTTTTACCTAAAACTAAAAAAACTAAAGTAGCTACAGACATAAATCCAAGTCCACCTGTTTCTATAAGTAACATTATCACTGTTTTCCCAAAATATGTCCAATATGTTCCCGTGTCTAGTACTACAAGTCCCGTAACACACACAGCAGATGTAGAGGTAAATATACAATCTATAAAAGGCGTAATTTCACCACTTTGAGAAGCTATAGGTAGACTTAGTAGTATAGCCCCTATGACTATGACTATAGCAAACCCTAATGCAAGTATCCGAACAGGAGTATATATGCTTTTCTTTTTAAGATTTTCAATATCTAATTTCAAATTATTCACCTCTAAATTTTCAACTATGATGTTTTACTAATTATATCACTTTACATATCTTTGTCAAAAATGCAATAAAAAATGCAGCCGTATGGCTACATTTTTGAATAAATAATTTTTATGCTTGTAATTGTTTTTTTGCAACTTCTACTAATTCAGCAAAAGCTTTTGGATCATTTATAGCAATTTCGGAAAGCATCTTTCTGTTAATATCTATGCCTGAAAGTTTCATTCCATTCATGAATCTTGAATATGAAAGGTCATTTAACCTTGTAGCAGCATTGATTCTAGCTATCCAAAGTTTTCTGAAATCTCTTTTCTTTAATTTTCTTCCAATATAACCATTTCTAAGTGCTCTCATTACTGCTTCATTAGCTGTTTTAAATAACTTACTTCTACCACCATAGTAGCCTTTTGCAAGCTTTAATACTTTTTTATGGTTTTTACGAGAGTTAACTGCCCTCTTAATTCTTGCCATTTAATATACCTCCTAATCACCATTCAATTATAAGTATGGTAACAATTTCTTCATCGCTTTTATTTGAGTTGTTGAAACGTATGCTGTTTTTCTAAGGTTTCTTTTTCTTTTTGGACTTTTCTTTGTTAATATGTGGCTTGTAAAAGCTTTAGCTCTTTTTAACTTACCTGTTCCTGTTTTCTTAAATCTTTTTGCTGCGCCTCTATGTGTTTTCATTTTAGGCATAATAAAATTCCTCCTCTCGGTTATGCTTTTTTGGGAGCTAAAATCATTATCATATTTCTTCCCTCTTGTCTCGCTGGTTTTTCAACAATATAAACATCACCGATTTTTTCTACAAAAGATTTTAATATCTTATGTCCTACTTTTGAGTTTTCAATTTCTCTACCTCTAAATCTTACGGTTATCTTTACCTTATCTTCATCTAACAAGAACTTTTTAGCATTACTAGCCTTAATTGCAATGTCATGATCTTCTATTGTTGCACTTAATCGTATTTCCTTAAGATTAACAACTTTTTGTTTCTTTTTAGCTTCTTTTTCTTTTTTCTGTTGTTCATAGATAAACTTACCAAAATCCATTATTCTACATACTGGTGGTTTTGCAGTAGGAGACATCATAACTAAATCTAAATCTTTCTCTTCCGCAAGATTCAACGCATCTTTAGTATTCAAAATACCTAATGCAGAACCATCAGCTCCAATAACTCTTATTTCTCTAACTCTTATTTCTTCATTCATCATGAAATCTTTGCTTTTACTAATAATTTTCACCTCCTAAGTGCATTTAGATGATTTTACGATATTTAAACAATTAAAAGGACGGCAAAATGCCGTCCCTAATAGTAACAAATTTAAATTACTAATTAACCTAACTAGCATTACTGTTAGGTGAGAAACGGCTGTTTCTTCTTGTAAAAGATAATTCTATTATATTAAAATATTTTTTATATTTTCATTCACAACAATTTAAAGTATACTATCTAAGTATTTGTTTGTCAATACTTTTTTATTTGTTTTATTCACATATAAATATATAAGCTTCTTCAAATAGACAACAAATCAATATGCCTTACTACCATACAAGAGTTTCTTTTTTTATCTCTTCACATTTAACACATTTATCACAATAATGAACTCTATCTGCAAAAACCTTACTTATTGTTTGTATTAGTTCTTTATTTTTACAATGTTCTACACAGTGTATAATTACTTTTTTAGGAGCATTAGTTATCATAGTGCTAATTATAAGTTCTTCTCGGTTTTCTTTTGAATCAAATTTAACATCCGGTAACTCCATCATCATATTTCCTAGTAAATCATTACCTCCTTCATCCGTTAAACGATAATTTCCGTTTTTTTCAATTAGAATGTTAATTTCATCTACCTTACTATCCTGAACATCAACAAAGTATTTAAGCAATTTTATAAACTCATTATATTCTTTCTCTACCATATACTCTTCCACAACTTTATCTACTATGCACTCTAAATCTCCCTTTAGTTCTTTTGTCCTGAAGGTTAAAAATCCACTTATATTAATTTGATTATTATCTTCTATACATTTAGTTATCTTATCAAGAATACCATTTTTCCTATTCATACAATATACCCCATTAGGCCCAGATATAGTCCCTTCACTAATCAAGTATTCTTGTATCCTAGGTTTAACTTGTTCTATTTCATCATATTGCAGAAAAAAATAAGATTCATCTAAAAAATTTTTGAGTCCTTTTTTACAAAATTCCATTACAACTATTTTATATAACATGTTTGCAACCTGCAAATTAAATGTTTTGATGCTACTATCGCTTAAGTTGTCATCACTGCAAAAAAACTTTACTATGTGAGTATCCTCTATTATATTTTCCGCTATGCCTGAAATTACTTTTTTATCTTCAAAACGCTTCTTAATATCTTTAATTTCATCAATAATGCATTCCATACTCCTATTATATACAATAGTTAATAAAAGCATTTCGCACACTCCTTTCTCACTAAGATAGTATGTGTGTAATATTAATGTATATGCAAAATAGATTAAACAATTATCGACATATTGCAATTTGTGATAGCTTTGTGTTATAAAATAAACATAAGAAAATAAATATTAAATAGGAGTATTGTAATGAAAAATATTATTGTTGATTTTAGAATTCATAATGAAGAAAAGGAATATTTAGTTTCTAGAGGATATAACTTGCTTATTTGCCCTCCTAGTAACCTTTTATACGAGGCTGTATGTGGTCACCCTGATATGCTTATACATATTTTAGGCAATGATATTATAGTTCATAAAGATATGGATAATGAATTTATACAGAGCTTAGTTTTGCTAAATTATAAAGTTTATAAATCAAATTCACCTTTAAATGATAAATACCCTTATAATATATGTCTCAATTCATTAAGCCTAGGCAATCTTTTTGTGCACTCAGTTAATTTTACTGACACTAATCTTTTGTCACTATTAAAAAACAGAAAATTAATAAATGTTAAGCAAGGTTATACAAAATGTTCTACTTGCATAGTAAATGATCACGCAATCATAACTAGTGATGTTTCTATTGCTAAGGCTTTAAGCCTTGAAAAAATAGATATTTTATTAATCCCACCTGGTGATATTATCCTTCCTGGGCTTAACTACGGTTTTATAGGTGGTGCAACAGGCCTTATCGAAGACAATGTCTTAGCTTTTTATGGTCACTTAGATCATTATTTGTATGGGAAAGAAGTATTAAAATTTTTAAATAAGCATAAGGTAGAACCCGTATTTTTGAGAAATGGAAAACTAATCGATAGAGGTAGTATTTTTAGGGTCTAAAAAATCCAAAATATACAGAAATAAAAAAGTAGCCTAACTGCTGGAATATCAGCATTTAGACTACTTTTTATTGTTTTGGAGGCGCCACCCGGATTTGAACCGGGGAATAAAGGTTTTGCAGACCTTGACCTTACCGCTTGGCTATAGCGCCATTATTCATAATTATAGTTGGAGCGGAAGACGAGATTCGAACTCGCGACGTTCACCTTGGCAAGGTGACGCTCTACCACTGAGCCACTTCCGCACCATTGGTGGCTAGACCAGGAATCGAACCAGGGACACGAGGATTTTCAGTCCTCTGCTCTACCGACTGAGCTATCCAGCCTTAATAATTCTTCAAATTTACTAAATTCAAATGGCGACTCAAAAGGGACTCGGACCCTCGACCTCCGCCGTGACAGGGCGGCACTCTAACCAACTGAGCTATTGAGCCATATGTGGTGGGAACAACAGGGTTCGAACCTGTGACCCTCTGCTTGTAAGGCAGATGCTCTCCCAGCTGAGCTATGCTCCCACATGTCTTTATCAGACTAGTACAGTTTACATCATTTCATAAAACTTGTCAACAACTTTATGTGTTAACTGTTTTTTTACTTTATTGTTAACTTCCTCGTCCATGTGTACTTTGTGAGTACTTTAATATATTATAAGATTTTCTTACGGCTGTCAACCATGAATATAGTTATTATTCATGTATATTTAAATTATGCTCCCTATTTATCGAATTTACTCCACTTTACTACAATTTGAAACATATATTACTATAGAATATAGTTTGTGTCTTGCTCACTATAAAAAGCAATACCACATATACTATATTCTCTTTATCCAAAGCTGCATTTTTATCTACGAATTAGCTTCTTTAAGTAATTGCCCAATTTCTTCATGATTAAATTCATAATTTTCATTACAAAAATGGCATTTAAGCTCTTCTGTTTTACCATCATTATATAATTCTTGTAAATCCTTTTTGCCTATACTTATTAAGGCCCTCTCAACTCTTTCCCTGCAACAATCACATTTATAAGTCGGCTTAACCTCTTCATGTATTTTAAGTTCCATATCTTCAAAAATAAATTCTAAAATTTCTTCGATGTTCATCCCTTTTGCTATTAATTCAGTTATAGATGGAATTTCTTCAAGTCTATACGTTATTATATCAGCTAAAAATTCATCTGCACCAGGCATCATCTGGATTATAAACCCTCCTGAAGCTTTAATACTCATGTCTGTGTCAACTAAAACTCCGAGTCCAACAGCAGACGGCGTTTGCTCTGAAACAGTAAAGTAATAAGCTAAATCGTCCCCAATTTCACCTGTGGAGATTGGTACTTGACCTAAATACGGTTCCTTTAGTCCCAAATCTCTTAAAACTCTTAAATAACCATCCGTACCAATGGCACCACTTACATCAAGTTTCCCCTGTTTGTTTGCAGGCAAATCTACATTAGGATTTCCTATGTACCCTTTTACACTTACATCAGCATGAGCAGTTACTACCACTCCTCTTGCTTCTCCTCCGCCATCAATTTGCAGTGTTAAACTATCTTGATGTGACTTTAACATGCTTCCCATAAGAGTACCAGCCGTTAGCATCCTACCAAAAGCAGCTGCTGCCGTGGGTGCACATAAATGCATAGAAACTCCATCATTTACTAAATCCGTAGTTATTGCTGCAACTATTCTAACCTGGCCTTTCTTTGCAGTAGCTCTAACCAATTTATCCATATACTAGCCTCCTGTAAACTATTCTTGTTTTTTACTTCTTAAGCACATAACATATTCGCTCTGTGATTTTGCTTACTACTTTATCTTCATAGTTATCCATCTTTTTAATTATTTTGAACCCAATTTCTTTTATAAGACTTTCCACATATTCTTCTTTATAAGCCCTTTCAGAGTGTTGCTCATCAAAACGTCTATATACTTGTCCTTCTTTCACAAAAAAAGTTAAATTCATTTCCACTATATCATTTTCTAAATAATTTTCCCAAATGTACACTACATCATCACTATCGTAATTATAAATATTATTACCAAGTACATTGGTAAGTTTATAATAAGAGTTAATATCAAAGATGAATAAACCATCATCTTTTAATAAATCGTAAGCACCTAATAAATATTTTTTAAAATTTTCTTTTTTTAATATATAGTTGCTAGAATCTAAGCAACAAGTTATAAGGTTAAAAGTATTGTCTAGATTCAATTCACAAATATCTTGACATACAAATTTTGCTCCTACGCGAGCCTCCCTCACCTTTTTCTCTGCTTGACTTAACATATCACAAGATAAATCAACTGCCCACGTATGCTTAAACTCCTTTGCAATTTCTATAGTAAGATTTCCCGTACCACAGGCTAAATCTAAATAACTCTCCATATCTAAGTGATACTCTTTGCAAATACATAATATTTTGGAAGCCCATGTTTTATAATCAATATCAGAATTGATTAATTCATCATATATACAAGCAAACTCTTTGTAACAGTTCATATTACATTTCTCCTTTTTCAAAGAATGGTATATAATATTCTAACCTATACACCAAATATTGTCCAAAGTAATTTGCTTAATATCTTTAAAAATCTTTGTTTTTAGGAAGATTTATGGCTTTCTTTCTTTTTGTCATTAAGCCTCCAATTCTTCCTGTTTCTTCTGCTGTTAGTCCACTCCAACCATCAGCATCTATCTTTTCTGTTAATCCTAATTCTTCTGCTATTTCATATTTTAACGATTCTCTTAGCATTTCGTTTTTAGTTAACTCTTTATTTGTTCTTAATTTAGCTTTTATAACTTTTTTCAAAGGTGTTTTACCCATCATATACCTCCCGATTATAATTGTAATATCTTATATTTTTTACAATTCGAGGTTTTTTATTCATAATAAAAAAATAAACATTACCCGTTATTTAATGACATTTCAGAAGGAAAGTATCCCACTTCTATAAGTGGGAGTTACATACCCTAACAAATAGAAAACTTCAGCGGGGGGATAACAATTGAGAATTGTTATCTACTCCAGAGGTCTACAAAGGGGTAAATCTCCTTTTGAAGTCATTAATATTGCAGCTCCGCAGGAGATGATTTAATTATGATATGATTTAAATTACGACTTTGTAAATATTTACCTAGAAATTATGCCTTGCTGATTTTCAGTTTTTTTTAAAAAAGTATATATATTTTCATATATGGGCTATATAATATAATCTAATGAAGAAAAATATTTTAGTGATAATTTATGTGTTTTCCAATTTATTATCACTAATATTACGAAATGCTTCACTAAAAGCAATCTAAATTAATAACTATATAGTATAAACTACTAGGAGGTAATCTTATGAGTATTTTTAAAGGTTCTGGTGTTGCAATAGTTACTCCATTTAATGAAAGAGGCGTAGATTTAAAAAAACTCGAAGAATTAATAGAATGGCATATTAAAAGTAAGACAGATGCCATTGTAGTATGTGGTACTACGGGTGAAGGTTCCACTATGACAGAGCAAGAAAGAAAAGAGACTATAAAATTTGTAGTTGGTCTAGTTAATAAGAGAATTCCAGTAATCGCGGGCACTGGAAGTAACAACACTGCCGCTGCAATAAGCATGAGTAAATGGGCAGAAAAAATTGGAGTAGACGGATTACTTGTAATTACGCCTTACTATAATAAAACTACTCAGAAAGGCTTAGTTGAGCATTTCAAGGCAATTGCAAATAGTGTAACTTCACCAATAATAATATACAACGTTCCTTCGAGAACAGGTCTTAATATTACTCCACGCACACTTCTAAATTTATGCGAAGTACAAAACATTGTAGCAATTAAAGAAGCAAGTGGCGATATAAGTCAGATAGCACAGATTAAATCACTCTGCGGAGATAGATTAGATGTCTATTCAGGTAATGACGACCAAGTTATACCTATACTTTCCTTAGGAGGTATCGGAGTTATATCTGTTCTTGCAAATATAATTCCTAAAGACATTCATAACATGTGCGAATTATATTTAAAGGGTGAGCATGCAAAGGCTCTAAAAATTCAATTGGGGTATCTTCCTCTTAACAACTCTGTATTCTTAGAAACTAATCCTATCCCTGTAAAAACAGCTATGAATCTTATGGGAATGGATGTTGGTCCTTTAAGACTACCACTATGTGAAATGGATGAAAATAATTTACAGATTCTAAAAAAAGAATTAAAAGCGTATAATATCCCTTTAAAGGAGGAAATCAAATGATTAGAATGCTTCTAAATGGTTGCAATGGAAAGATGGGCAAAGTTATTTCTGAAATGGCTAAAGCATCTACAACGATTTCAATTGTTGCAGGTATTGATAAAAATTCTTCTAATTTAAGCTATCCATGCTATGACAGTATACTTGAATGTGAAAATGATATAGATGTAATTTTAGATTTTTCAAGGCCAAATGCACTAGATTCTTTATGTAAGTATTCTAGTGAGAAAAATATCCCTATTGTGTTCTGCACTACTGGTTACACTCCTGAGCAATTATCTAAAATTAATTCCCTTAGCACCGAAATCCCAGTATTTCACTCTGCAAATATGTCTATAGGTATAAATGTTGTTAATAATATGCTAAAAAATATAAGCAATATGCTTTACAAGGATTTTGACATTGAGATAATTGAAAAGCATCATAATCAAAAAGTCGATGCCCCTAGTGGCACCGCTCTACTTCTTGCAAATACAATTAAGAATTCCATTAATGAAGAAACCACTTTTGTCAAAGGACGTGACGGTTTAAGTAAAAGACAACCTAATGAAATAGGGATTCACGCTGTTCGAGGTGGAAATATTATAGGTGATCATGAAGTCATATTTGCAGGAAAAGGAGAATGTATTGAAATTAAGCATACCGCAATATCAAGAGATGTTTTTGCAATAGGTGCACTTAAAGCCTGCGAATATATATACGGAAAAGAGAAAGGTCTATATAGTATGGATGATGTAGTTAATATGTCAATTTAGCCTTTAATAAAGAATATAAGTGCATCCATATGAACTTTCTCCTGCGTGACTTAAAATAAGAAGGACACTTCCGTAGAAAGTTCATGCTGTTGCGCATTTCATTAAGCTGTACCTAAGATGTATGGTGAATAACATATACACTATATTATTAAGGTAAGGTATGTTACTGTTATTTAAAAATACAGAATATTTAAGGAGTGATTCTATGAAGAAATGTATTGTAATAATGGGATAGTCAGAAAAGTAGCATAATACAAATGAGAGGGTTAAAAATGACTATTGATGTACTATCGTTAGATAGTGTGAAACATAAAGAGCAGAAATGCTCTTTTTATTTTTTGTAAAAGCACCACAAACTAAGTAGCCAAGCAACTCTACCATAATCTTTTTTATTTCCTACTTTCAGTTACTCGATTATTTGGTAGATGATATCATAAACTACTTTACACTATATAGTAATCTATGCTACTATATTTATGGAGGTGATAATATTTGGAAATAAATAAAGAGATGATAAAAGGATACATTGAAAGTATAATATTAAGCCTATTAGTAGATGAAGATTTATATGGATATGACATTGCAAAAAAGATAAGAAATACAAGTCAAGAAACATTTGAGGTTAAAGAAGGCACTTTATATGTAGTATTAAAAAGGCTTGAACAAAATGAGTTAATTTCCCCATATTGGGATGATACAAAAAGTGGTGGAGGAAGGCGTAGATATTACAAGATTACATATGAAGGCATTAATTATTTAAACAGTAAGAAAACTGAATGGATATTTTTTAAAAATATTATTGATACATTTTACAAGGGGGCATAATTTATGAAACAGATTGATAAGTATGTTAATTCAGTTTACAAACATGTCGGTGGCAATAAAGAAGAAATTGAAGCATTAAAATATGAGATGAAAAATCATTTATTGCAATTGATAGAAGAGTTAAAATCTGAAGGAAAATCTGAAGAAGAAAGTATTTCCATTGCAATTAATAGATTTGGTGAAGAAAATCAAATTGAAAATGAATTAATTGGTGTATTTAATTTTGTGAACAATAAAGCAAAGAAAGCATTAATAATATCAGTAGCCTTTCTCTTAATAACCATAATATCTTGTTCTGTTTCTAAATTCAGCAATGACATTTATTGGAAACAGATTGAGACAAGAAATAATGAAATTTATAATATAATGAGTTCATATAGTAAAGTTAACATAGATTCTATAAATAAAGATATTAATACAGTATTTAATAAATCTAAAGGGAAAATTAGATATGTAGGAATGTCTCGTTCACTTAATAGTTATGGTCAGATGGAAAATATAGAATATATATACCCAAGTGATTTTCAATTTGGAGAAGATAAAGGTAGCACTGTGGGCATGCAGATTACCACAGAGAAAGGTAGCAAAAATGTAATGATAGGTTTGAGTAATGAAGACGTTCCCCCAAGTTATATACGAAACATAGGTAGGTCATCGATTGTCTTGCTTGGTTGTTGCTTGATATCAATCATTGCTTGGTTTTTAATAAAGGTTGACTTCCGTATTAATTTTAGGCATTGATTAAGGATGTTGCTTCGGAACATTCTTAAGTCCGATCTAAGATAAGCCCAAAATAATTTTTTTACAGTTGTGAGTTTACATGCGCGACCATTTCGTTTCACGATCGCGCAATATTTCCTCATTTGAATATAGATATGATATATAGTATGAAGTGAGTTTGCACCTAGGTGCGTTTCAAACTCTTATTTCAAATCACTCTGGCGAAAAATCACTATGGTAATGATTTAATCCACTTTTCCATTCTATCTAAACCCTCTTTTAACACTTCCATACTATAAGAATATGATATCCTTATGAAACCTTCTCCTCCGGTGCCAAAAGCCGAACCAGGCACAACAGCGACCTTACCTTCATTCAACAGTCTGTTGCAAAACTCTTCGCTGCTCATAGAAAATTTTGTTATAGAGGGGAATATATAAAAGGCACCTTTAGGAAGAGTTGTATCCATTCCCATTTGCTTCAACCTTTTATATACATAATCTTTTCTCCTCTCAAACTCCATTTTCATATTATTTACATCATTCATGCTGGAAAGCAATCCCTCGTATGCACCCCATTGGGATATTGATGCTGCACAAGAAACATTATACTGATGTACTTTCATTATATTATCCATGATATATTTACTAGCACAAACATATCCAACTCTAAGGCCTGTCATTGAAAATATTTTAGAAAACCCACCCACCAAAATTACTTTATTCCTTAATTCATCAATTTGAGCTAATGAATAGTATTTTTCATAACATAATGAGCTATAAATTTCATCACTTATTATGTAAATATTTTTTTCTTTTAGAATTTGAAAAAGTTTATCTCGCTCGACTAATGATAATGCTGCTCCAGTAGGGTTAGACGGATGTGACATCACTAAAATCTTAGGGTTTTCTTCATTAATAAGTTTATTTAATGTTTCAAAATTAATAGTAAAATCACTGTTAAGCTCATAATTAACTACTTCTGCTCCAAAAATCTTTACACAGCTCTCATAAGCTGGATAAGCTGGTGTTGGTATAAGCACTTTGTCTCCAACATTTAAAAATGCTGCAAATGTGCATAGCAGTGCCTCACTTCCACCAACAGTCACAGTTATTTCATCAGCTGAATAGTTGATGCCTGTGCCGTATAAAAAATTAGAAATCTCATTTCTAAGCTCCGCGATACCTGCATTAGTTGTATATTCAGTTTTATTTTCATTAATAGCTTGAATCATGGCCTTCTTAATATTTTTAGGCACTGGAAAATCAGGTTGACCAAGAGTCAGTGAAATCGCCCCTTCAACTTGTGAAACCTTATTAAAAAATTTTCTAATTCCAGAAATCTCTACATTACTTACATTATTTGAAAATAAATTATTCATAACATCATCCTTTTCAAGTGTCTTAGTTTTCATGTGTTTGTACTTTTCAATCATTTGCATTATAAGTATTTTACTATATAATAGAATAAAAATCAGTATTTTTTAAATTGTTCTAGAATAATAGTAATATTTTGTTTAATTACTGTAGATTTTGTTATATTATTTATAATATATAGTTTTATGTTAAAATTACATTTTTAATTTCATTCATATTCTAATGATATTTATAGTGTAATCGAAATTAAATGCATAAAAATGAAATTTTGGCTTAATACTTATAATACGAAAGGAGATTAACTATGAACTATGATTTAACCGACCCTTATGAAATTGCAAGGTACATAAAAGAAGCTAAAAAGGCAACTCCACTTAAACTCTATATTGATGGAGATTTATCACAATGCGAATTTGGAAATATAGAGAATTTCGGTAGCGGGAACTTTTATATCCTTTTTGGAGAAAGTAATGAGGTATCAGATTTTCTAATAAAGTATAAAGACAAAATCAAAAAATCCAAACTTGAACAAGACAGACGAAACTCTGCTATTCCTTTGATAGATTTAAAAAATATTGATGCAAGAATTGAACCAGGTGCAATTATACGCGATAAGGTCACCATAGGTAAAAATGCCGTTATAATGATGGGTGCCGTAATTAACATAGGTGCTGAAATTGGCGATGAAACTATGGTAGATATGAATGCTGTGGTAGGCGCAAGAGGTAAACTTGGTAAAAGAGTTCATTTAGGTGCAGGTGCAGTAATAGCAGGCGTGTTAGAACCGCCAAGCAAAAGTCCTTGTGAAATTGGAGACAATGTACTAATTGGAGCCAATGCTGTAATTTTAGAAGGAGTGAAAATTGGAAATAACTCTATAGTGGCAGCAGGCTCTGTAGTTGTAAATGATGTTCCTGAAAATGTTGTAGTTGCTGGATCACCAGCAAAAATAATAAAAAATGTGGATAGTGGCACTAAAGAAAAAACTAAACTACTTGATGATTTAAGAAAATAAGAAAAATTTAAAGAGCATATATTACTACAAATTCATCTTACTTCGCTAAGTAATTCTAAATTAATTTTATTGAAAGATACTAAACAGTACAAACTCGCGAAAGCTCAAACATATACTGTTCTTAACGTATCAATCATTAAAATTAGTTTGAATTACTAAAGCTTGTTCGAATGTATTTTACGTAATATATGCTCTTTTCAACCCCATTAAAAGAAGAAAATTATGCTATATATAACTATATAACGTCTAGAGCTTCAAAGTCCTGCTCTTCAGCAATTATATCCGCTTCCACTGTTTCCTTACCATCTTTAGCAACCTTTTCCATTTTTGATATAGAGACTTCATATGCCACTTTCTTTATAACCTCGTCATCTGACAATTTCTTTTGATATTCTCTACTCTGAAGTCTTCCCCAAATTCTTATATTATCTCCTACTTCAAGACTTTTACAAAATCTAGAATTTCGTCCCCAAGCAATTGTAGGTATATAATCAGATTTATTATACAATCTGTTAACTGCTAAAAGCATGTCTGCAATCTCTCTCCCAAATGGAGTTGTCCTGTACACCGGATTCTTACAAATATATCCATCTAAAAATATTTGATTTGGGTTCTTACTGTGTTCTTCACAAATTTTAATATCTCTAGCAAATACTGTTAATATCAATCGGTTAGATCCGTCTACAAATTTATTGTAAGATCTAAGTTGGCCTTCAACTATAAACTCATTTCCTATTGTAATATTCATACCTGCAATTAATCTTTCAGAAATTGTTATAGTTAAAATATCTGTTGTTTCGCTAAGTCTCCAAACCTCAAAATCAAATACATAAAAGCCTTCTCCATACATTTCATGACTGAATTTTAATTCAGATACTACCTTTCCTTCTAAATAAATCTTGTTATTTAACATAACATTATCCATCATAATCCCTCTTTCCCTTAGTTTTTTTAATAAACTTTCTTTAGAATATAAATATTCAGTTTTTCAATGTAATATACCTAATATTAAGAGAATTTTGTTTATATCTATTTTCCCAAAATTATAACTAATTGTCATTTCCATTATAATACAAATACACTCTAAATTTCAATACATTTAATTTTTATTTTTGTATTTGTTTTCCTGATTCATTTATATAATAATTTTTTTTGTATATAAGGTCTGATATTTTTACAAATTCATAGCCTTGAGCCTTAAAATGTTTTAAAATTTTATCCAAATTTTCAGGGGTATATTTTGCATTATTGTGAAATAAAAGTATGGAGCCCGGCTTAGTCTTTTTAATTATTCTATTATACTCAATTTCTGCCCCCTGCTCTTTCCAATCAATACTATCTGCATCCCATTGAATGCAATAATGATTTGTTGATTCTACGGTTTCAATTACTAAATTATTATATTCTCCAGATGGGCATCTAAAAAGAGTTGTTTCTTTCCCTGTTACAGCCATTATCTTAGCATCTGTGGTGGTTATTTCTTTGTTCATTCTCTCTTTAGATATTGTAGTCATTATAGGATGATTATTAGAATGATTTCCTATTTCATGGCCTTTTTGATGCATCGTCTTTACCTTATCCGGATACTGATCTATCCACGCTCCCACTATAAAAAATGTTGCTTTAGCATTGTACTTATCTAATATTTTTAATATATCATCTGTTCTATCATCACCCCAGTTTGCATCAAAAGAGATTGCAATCTTTTTCTCTTTAGTATCTACGGAGTAAATTGGTAATTTACGTTCTTCACCCAAAAACACCCCCTTAGTTTTTAAGTTATAAACGCATATAGTTGATAAAACTCCAATGAAAATCGCACAAAATATTATTAGATTTTTTTTTATGTAATTCATGTTCTCTTATACCCTCCTTATAATCACTTTGTACCAAAGTAATAGATATCACCTGTTGTCTCCTCGCGCACTTATACTTTAAATTTATATTCTAAAAGTTAATATATATGTGTATAATTTAATTTATAAAGTTTATTTCTTTTGAAAATTCAGATAAACCATTATATAGTACTAAAAATTAAAAGCACCGAATCATTTCGGTGCTTTTTATGTTATAATGTTTATAGTTAATTTTACATGAAACAAGACAGTTCATTATTGTTTTGGATTAAGCAGACTACAAGGAGGAACAGATATGTTTGAAGATGCTTTAGACTTAGCTGAAAATAAGCTTCTTTTGCTTTATATATTTTATAAAATAAAGCTCCCTATTTCTAACATTCAAATAACACAAATTATTTTAGAGAATAATTTTATAAATTATTTTACTTTGCAACAATATATTACGGAACTTATTGCATCTAACCTACTTAAGCATACTGATCAGAAAGGTAAAGATAGATTAGTCATTTCACAAAAGGGTGACAATGTTCTATCCTTATTCAAAGGAAGAATTTCTGAAAGCAAGATACAACTTATTGATAGCTATTTGAAAGTTCATATTGAAAATATCAAAAAAGAACTAACGGTTAGTGCTGATTACACAATAGAAGACAATAATAATTATTTAGTTAACCTAACCGCTTCAGAAGATAATTTTACGCTTATAGATATTAAACTTAGTGTTGCGTCAAACAAGCAAGCACGAAATTTATGCAGCAACTGGAGAAAAAAGCCTTCTGAACTTTATGCTAAAATAATTAATCTCCTCATAGATGACTAATCTTCTTATAGAAGCTACTAATCTTCTTATAGAAGCTGATTTTTATAAAAGCGCCATTCCTGTAGGCTCCCCGCCAATAGAGATGGCTTTTTTATTTTCAGTAATTTTATCAATTCTAAAAAGCAAATTGTTATAATTATCACCTACATACAAATATTTTTCATCTTCTAGTATTCCCCTAGGCATACCTCCAATTTTAATTTTTTTTATCTCTTTGTAATTATTTATGTCTAATATGCTCACCGTGCCATCTCCAAAATTTGATACATAACAGTATCTTTCATTACAATACATGTCCACAGGCGAATTACCAACAGGTATCTTGTATAATACGTTATAGTTTTTTAATGAAATAATGCTTATACTTCCCTTATTGTCCATACCTATATTGCTCTCGCAAACTAAAATATAATTTCCATCCGGGGTAATTAGAGCTTTAGTAGGATATGCCCCCACCCTAATGTTTTTAATATTTGCACTCTGAGCACAATCTATTATTGTTATGCTGTCACTATTCATATTTGCTACTATAATAAGGTTCTTTCTTTTACAAATATAAATACTATGTGGTGAATTACCACAGGGAATTACTTCTACAATGTTTTTTTTATCTAAATCAAAAACTATTATATCATCAGAATCTCCACAAATAACATAAGCCCTATTATCATAAACTGACAAATCATTACAATGCATACCTATAAAATAACTTTCCGTTTCATAATTATCAATATCGACCACAGAAATACTATTATCATAACTATTAGCTGTTAAGATTTTATTTTTATAGACATATATACCATGAGGACCAATTCTTTTGAGATTTTTTTTATCCAAATATATTTTTTTTTCTTCTATAAACAACTCCAAGTTAACTTTTGATATGCAATCTGCTGAAGTACTACACGCATATAACTTTCTCAAATCCCTCACCTCCCCATAACCATAATATGAAAATAGCGCTAATATGCTAACAATGTTTTCATTAAAATTAAATTCTTGAAATGAGGATACTTAATAGTATATAATAATTAATGTGATTATTAAAATTACAGAACACGGAGGGGTAAATTATGTATAGTTATGAACCAAAAGGCGTTTGTTCAAAAAAAATAACTTTTGAAGTTGTTGACGATAAAATAACGGAGATTGTTTTTACAGGAGGATGCTCTGGCAATTTAAGTGGAATTTCAACCTTAGTAAAAGGGATGGAAGTTTCCGAAGTTATAAAAAAACTTAAAGGTATTGGCTGTGGTGGTAAAAGCACTTCTTGCCCGGACCAATTAGCTTTGGCGCTGGAAGAATTAGTTGTGAATGCTTAACCAAATAAAAAAGAAAAAAGTATATATTACTATTAATGCATTATACGTAATATATACTTTTTCTCTTTTTAATGCTATTAATAGCCGTGAACATTTCGTATTATTTTTCTCATATCTCCCACCATGTATAAAGAACCTGACACTAACAGTAAATCATCTTCATCGCAGTAGCTCAAAGCTTTTTTATATGCCTCCTCATATTCTTCAATCGCCTCGCAACTCATAGTATATTTTTCTACTTGGATTTTTAATTCTTCGCAGAGTTCTGCCCTATCGCTATGAGGCGTAACAGTAATAACCCTACTTACCTTTGGAACTATAGTTTTTATCATCTCTTCCACTTGCTTATCCGCAAGGATTCCTAAAATTAATATGATTTTTTTGTAGCTAAAATACATATCAATACTCTGCGTAAGTTTTTCTATACCGTCTATATTATGTGCACCATCTATAACTACTAAAGGCTTTTTATGCATCACCTCAAGCCTCGCTGGCCACACTACATTCCCAAGCCCTGTTATTATATCATCTCTATTAATCATTGCGCCTTGCTCTATAATCTCCTCTATAGCATGAACCGCTACAGAACAGTTTAGTAATTGATGTTTTCCTAAAAGTGATAAATCAATAATATAATCATTGTTTGAAGTTTGCACTTTCATTTTTTGAGTTATAGCATTATTGCTAGTACACATTGCTTCTTTCATTGAAGTAATTGCGGTATATTGTAAATTTTCCTTGCCTAAATATACAGCTGAATCCTGTGATACCTTTGTTAATTTGCATTTTTTTTCTCTACATATTCTTTCTATTACTTCCTCGCTTTGTTTTTGTTGTGGAAATATAACTACGGGAATCCCCTCTTTAATAATACCTGCTTTTTCACAAGCAATTTTAGCGATGGTATCTCCGAGTATTAGCGTATGATCCAAACTAATAGACGCAATAATACTTAAAATAGGTGTAATTACATTTGTCGAGTCAAGCCTTCCACCCATCCCTACTTCAACCACTGCAAAATCTACATTATTTTTATAAAAATATAAAAAACCCGCGCAGGTAATGATTTCAAACTCTGTTGGATTGCTATACCCTAGTTCCACTACCTTTTCTACCGCTTTAGAAACCTCTGTTACAACATCACTTAAATCTCCTTTAGAGATATTTTTATTACTTATTTGCATTCGTTCTTCAAACTCTTCAATAAATGGCGAAATATATGAGCCTACCTTATATCCAGCTTCGACCAAAATCGTAGTCACCATAGCAGTAGTTGAACCTTTCCCATTAGTTCCTGCAATATGTATACACTTTATTTTTTTATGTGGGTTTCCTAAAAGCTCTAATATTTTTTCAGTTCTCTCAAGCCCAAGTTTGCTACCAAACTTTGCTGTATTTTTTATATAAGCTATAGCTTCATCATAATTCATGCTTATCCTTCCTTTCAAAATAAATAACTAGGTACAGTTAAATTTTATACCAACTTAGGGACAGTTAACAACCTTTTATTATAAAAATTCAAAAAACTTTGTAACACTTTAATCATTACTCAAATAAAATATTCTAAGTAATTCTTTTTAGGGATTATTTTATGTATAGATACCGCCACTAATACGTGAGAAAATATTGGAGACGGTTAACATCTAGTCCCCCATTAGCTCTGTTAACCTTCCCCTTTAGTTTTCATAAAAATCCCCTATAGGATAGACTTTTATCTACTCTATAGGGGATTTTTATAATTCAATGTTGCGTTTGTTTTGCTAAGCTATATTATTTAGCAGCAGTTACATAAGCTTCAATTAAATCATTTCAAGTTTTCTATACTTTTAATTACTAAATCATACATTTCTTTATATTTTTCGCCCTTAGCTTTTTCCTCATCAACCACTTCAGTTGGAGCTTTAGCTGTGAATTTTTCATTACAAAGCTTTTTCTCGACTCTATCTATTTCTTTTTTTAGTTTTTCTTTTTCTTTATTTAATCTTTCTAATTCTTTTTCTAAGTCTACAAGCTCAAGTAGTGGCATATATACCTGCGCGCCCTTAGTTACTACTGTAACTACATTTTCTGGTGCTTCGGCTTTTGTAGCTAGAAACTTTACCTCACTAGCTGATGCAAGTTTTTGAAAATAAACCATACCTTCCTCAAATGCTTCTTTCGCCTGGGTTGCATATATAAATACTTTAGCTTTTCTTGAAGGTGCTACATTCATATCTGATCTAGCATTTCTTACGTCTTTTATCGCTTCTATAATATAATTCATATTTTCTTCAGCTTTTTCATCTTTAAGGGCATCGTCATACTCTGGCCACTTAGAAATCGTTATAGATTCATACTCATTATCTAAGTGAGTATAAATTTCTTCTGTTATAAATGGCATAACAGGATGAAGTAATTTAAGCCCAGTTTTTAATACATTGTTTAATACATTTAATGCGATGCCTTTGGCCTCACCATCTTCTGCATATAATACTGGTTTAACAAGTTCAATATACCAATCACAGAATTCTGTCCACATAAAGTCGTGAGTCTTTTGAAGCGCTATCCCTATTTCATATTTCTCAATATTTTCTGTAACTTCTTGTACTACAGTGTTCATTCTTGATAATATCCACTTATCAGGGGCAGTGTAATTTTTATTGTCTTTATATTTCTCCATTAATTCGCAATTATTGTTCATCATAACAAATCTAGAAGCATTCCAAATTTTATTAGCAAAGTTTCTAGCTGCTTCAACTCTTGACTCATAAAACCTTATATCACTACCTGGTGAATTTCCTGTTGCGAGCGAAAACCTTAGCGCATCTGAACCGTATTGGTCTATTACGTCTAATGGATCAATACCATTTCCCAGGGACTTAGACATTTTTCTTCCTTGCTCGTCTCTAACCATTCCATGTATTACTACTGTTTCAAATGGCACTTCCCCTAAATTATAAATTCCTGAAAAAATCATTCTTGCTACCCAGAAGAATATAATATCATATCCCGTTACTAAAACACTTGTTGGATAGAACTGTTTTAAATCCTCTGTGTTGTTTGGGAAGCCAAGTGTTGAGAAAGGCCACAATGCTGAACTAAACCAAGTATCAAGCACATCTTTATCTTGATTAAGATTTGTACCATTACATTTAGTACAGTTTGTTGGGTCCTTAACTTTAACTATCATTTCCCCACAGTCCTTGCAGTACCATACTGGTATTCTATGTCCCCACCATAACTGTCTTGATATACACCAATCTTGAATATTCTCCATCCAATTAAAGTATGTTTTTTCAAATCTTTCAGGGACAAATTTAGTTTTGTTTTCCCTTACGGCGTCAATTGCTGGCTTTGCAAGAGATTCCATTTTAACGTACCATTGCTCTGAAAGCATTGGCTCTACTGTAGTTTTACACCTATCGTGAGTACCTACATTATGAGCATGGTCTTTTATTTTAACAAGTAGTCCTGCACTATCTAAATCTTCTACCATGACCTTTCTTGCGTCATATCTATCAAGACCTGAATATTTTCCATAACCTTCACATATAGCTGCATTTTCATTTAAAACTACTATTTGCGGTAGATTATGTCTCTTTCCTATTTGATAATCATTAGGATCATGTGCTGGAGTAATTTTAACTGCGCCTGTTCCAAACTCTATATCAACGTAATCATCTGCAACTATTGGTATTTCTCTATTTACTAGTGGTAACATTATTTTTTTTCCTACTAAATGTGTATAACGTGTATCTTTAGAATTTACCGCTACTGCCGTGTCTCCAAGCATGGTTTCTGGCCTTGTGGTAGCTATTTCTAAGAATTCATCACTACCTACTATTGGATATTTTATATGCCAAAAGTGACCCTCTTGTTCTTCAAACTCTATTTCAGCATCAGATATTGCCGTATTGCATTTTGGGCACCAGTTTGTTATCCTATTTCCCTTATAAATAAGTCCATCATTATATAATTTAACGAAAACTTCTCTTACAGCATGATTTAAATTTTCATCCATAGTAAAGCTTTCACGGGTAAAATCAACAGAACATCCCATTTTTCTTATTTGACCTCTTATTTTTTCTCTATATTCATTAGTCCACTCCCAAACTTTTTCAAGGAAGGCTTCTCTTCCCATTTCTTTTTTCTTAAGCCCTTTTTTTAAAAGTTCATTTTCAACCTTTACTTCTGTTGCAATACTAGCATGGTCCTCACCAGGAAGCCACAAGGTGTTGTAGCCCTGCATTCTTTTAGTTCTTATTAGAATATCTTGAAGAGTATTATCAAGAGCATGACCTAAATGTAATTTTCCTGTAATGTTTGGTGGTGGCATTACTATTGTAAAAGGTTTTTTATCTTTATCAACGGTTGGAGTAAAAAATCCTTTTTCTTCCCACCACGCGTAAAGTCGTTCTTCAAATTCTTTGGGATCGTAATTCTTAGCTATATTGTTATCTTCTTCCATTATTAATTCCTCCTAAACAATAATTAGTATGTCAATTTATTTTGGCAATGAATTTCTAAAACAATAAAAAAAGAGCCTTCGTCTATAAAAGGACGAAAAGCTCGCGGTACCACCTTTTTTCCTGCAATTTTGCAGGCTCTTTAAAATTTAACGATTAAGAAAACCGTCTTTGCCATCTACTCATAATTATATGAATTGGCAAAGAAACTCCGAAGCTACCTTCAAGGTTTTTCATATAGAAGATCTTACAGCCTCTGGATCTTCCTCTCTTAATATTAATTTTCCCCTACTCCTCTTCATCTAAGCTTTTGAATATTTTATAATATTATTGTTTATTTGTAATTTTATAATATTATTGTTTAATTGTAATTTATTTTTATTATACCTCTTAATTTGTATATGTCAAGATATTTCATCTTTCAGTTTAAATTGTCACCTCTACACAATCTTTCATATTATATAATGATAACAACTATATATGGAGGTATCTATGAAGATTAAAAAATTTTCGATTCCCATTTTTCTCTCTCTTGCCTTAATAACCACCTTATTTTCTGGATGTAAAAAAAACACCACCGATGCTTTAGTAAAAGTAAAATTAAATGAAGTAGTTCGTTCTATTTTCTATGCCCCTATGTATGCAGCTATTTCTCAAGGCTTCTTTAAAGAAGAGGGTATTGAAATCGACCTTTCAACTGGGCAAGGAGCAGACAAAACTATGCAGCAAGTATTAAGTAAATCTGTAGATATAGGTTTCTGTGGACCTGAGCAAGTTATTTACATCTATAATCAACACCGAGAAGACTATCCTGTTATTTTTGCACAATTAACACAAAAAGATGGATCTTTCTTAGTAGGTAGAAATGCTGAAGCGAATTTCAAATGGGAATCCTTAAAGGGTAAAACTATAATAGGAGGAAGACCTGGCGGCGTACCTGAAATGGCTTTTGAATATGTTTTAAAAAATCATGGTATTAAACCAGGCGTTGATATAAAGCTTGTTACGAACCTCGCTTTCACAGCTACGTCTGGTGCTTTCAAGGGCGGAACAGGTAATTATGTTACTCTTTTTGAACCTAGTGCTAGTATGATGAAAAAAGATAATTCTGGACATATTGTAGCCTCCGTCGGAGAGTCCGCTGGAACCATACCTTATACATGCTTTTTTACTACAAAATCTTATATAGAAAAAAATCCAGAAATGGTGCAAAAATTTACTAATGCAATATATAAAGGTCAAAAATGGGTAAGTAGTCATTCCGATAAAGAAGTAATGACTTCAATTAAATCTTATTTCCCTGGCGCAGATGAAGCTATTCTTACTTCATCTATTAAAAACTATAGAGATATAAATGCTTTTGCGCCAAATCCAATATTAAAATCAGATGACTTAACAAAGCTTATGGATATAATACAATCTTATAACGCAGCGTTAATTCCTGAAAGACCATCCTTTAATAAAATTGTTAACAATAGCTTTAGCGACAAAGCGGTAAAAAATCTAAAATAAATATCAAGTATGAACTTTCTCCGACGTGCCTTGAAACAAGAGATTGAAACGTGAAATTCTATTAAATAATTCTAGTGTTTCTGCTCTTCTTATTTCAAGTCACTCTGGAGAAATTTCATACTATTATACATATCTACATTAAGATGTATCTAATAGAGCTGACAGATAAAAAAATAATTGTAAATCTCAATTCCCTTCATAAATTTAATCTTGTGATAAATAATTAAATTTTTCATCATCTATTTTGTTTATTTTGTTTTTAAAATTGTAATTATTTAGTATATTATTAAAACATTCAATCATGTAAGATCTAGATTCATCTATTTTAATAATTTGTTCGTTTTCTATTTTATCAAATGAACAATTCCAATGGCAATCATCCTTATTTTCTAAAAATCCTCACAACACTTTCATCTTCTATTATTAAAATTTTATTCATAGTAAATCTCCTAAGTTTATATTTATAATGCTAATTGTACCATTTTTTTAAGATATAGAGATATATTTAGATTTAAGGATACTCTAATGCACATTCAAAAAAATAAAAAGGCACAAGAAGATTTAAATCCACTTGAACCATCATATACCAATATAAAAATATGAACCTCACCTTAATTTTTCAAAAAATATTCCTCTGTTAATAAATCATCTCTAACCGAATTAGTAAATTTAATATGACATTCTTTATAAGTTTCTTTACTATTTCTTCTTACCCAAAAAGTATCCAAAAAACACATTCCCTTTGCTTTTAAAAACAATTCCCATTCATCCCAAAATTCCATATCATAATATTTTAGATATTTACTCAAGTTCATCCGATTATATGGTATTATTCTATTAACTATAAATTCTCTAATAACATCACTTTGTACTTTTATTTCTTTAAGCTCAAACAATCCATAAAATTCTGCTGGATATAACTTTAAATCACTAATTTCTTTATTTCGCTTAAAACTATATTCTTCTGACACTATGTCATAGGACAATTGTCCTAAAAAATAATCTTTATTCATAAGATCTACTGTTTCAATTACTGATTTGGGAAGCATATTTTAACCTCCTTTATTCTTTCTCTCAACAATTGCAAAATAAAATCCACTCGTTTTTCACTAAAATGCTCTTTGTACTTATCTATTATTTGCTCAAAATCAATATCAATATTTAAACTATGTTTATCTACTAGTCTTAATTGTTTTTTATTGCTACTTTCAAAACATTTAGCATAGTCCGCGTCTAATAATAAATCATCTATGTCTTCATTTATTAAATCATCTTCATCTAAATGTGAACCTAAAGATAATCCATTGTCATAAATAGGTGCGAATCTTAATTCATCATCCTTTTCAAGAAAAGCAAAATTTTTCAAATGCCGGTCTGTATTATTTACAATATAATCAAAAATAATCATATTATTTAAATTTATCTTTATTCCAGGAAAAGTTTCAACTAATTTATTATATAAATTTTCTCTAGCTATACCAAGTATTCTCATCAGTCTGTTGGCACTATAAAATCGTTCTTCTTCTTCATTGTAAAACCATTTAGAAACTGAAACCAATCTACCATTTCTTTTTTCTAATGTATATTCTGCACAATCTATCCCCATTAATTTTGCCAATTCATAGCAAATACATTCTGTTACTGGTTCCAATATTGAGCTTTCTTTTTCTGCGCTTCCTCTTCCTGACTTCACCAAATACTTATGATTCCCTCTAATTATAATGTATTTTTCATAAACACCAAGCGATGAACTATTTATAAAATTCCTTATATTTTCGATTTCCACTTTTTCTTTCACCTCACTCTTCACTACACGTACATATAATCTTTACTTCCTATATTCTTTATTATAACCATAATTCTATATTGAAACAACATACGCTATTTAAAAATCATTCAAGGTAATAGTATATTATATTTAGTGTAAATATATCTTTACACTCAGTATTTTGATGTGCCAATTGAGGAATTGTTTTATTTGGAAAAATTTAGGTGAAATAATTATGAAAAAGAAAAAGTTACAAATCTTTGGTTGGGTGTTTATCATGTTATGTATGATGGTAGGTGGTTTTTGGGGTATGTATATTTTTGGTGAAGACCCTATTGAACATGTTATGCCTATTATAGGTGGGTTAGCATTAGGAAGTGTCATAACTTTGATTTTATATAAGTGGAATAAAAAAAGAAGGTATTAACCCTCTTTTATATTCCATATTCTTTTATATGTCTATATAACAAGAAAATTTATACTTTTTAATCTTACTTCATTGCTTATTTTGACTACTAATAAGGTATGAAGTTTCTCCGAAGTGACTTGCAATAAGAGACGACAAAAGTATTGAAATTTCATTTAGAAATTCTTCTTTTGCGAATATAAAATCCTCGTGAGCCTGCCAGGACGTCAGGCTAGCGAACCTGAGGCAGGAGGCCGAATGTGAGCGCCAGAGAATTTTATATTCGCAAGAGATTAGAATTTCTTAATGGAATTTCTTGTTTTGAGTTCGGTTGCAAGGCACGCAGGAGAAATTTCATACTTTTTTATCACTAGCTACTTCTTGATGCGCAATTTTAACTTCTTCCTCACTCTTAAGGTTTTTAAAAGCAATGGACATCATAAGCTTTATTCTATTAATTTGATTTACTTCACTTGCACCTGGGTCATAATCTATAGCAGTTATATTAGCTCCTGGATACCTTCTCTTTAATTCTTTAATCATTCCTTTACCTGTTACATGATTTGGAAGACAAGCAAAAGGTTGCATACACACTATGTTTCTTGTTCCGCTTTCGATAAGCTCAACCATTTCAGCAGTGAGAAACCATCCTTCGCCTGCTTGATTACCTAGTGATAAAATAGGCGATGCTCCTTCTGCTAATTCCTGTATAGTTTTAGGTGCGTGAAATCTTTTACTACTTTCTAAAACTGATTTCATACGTTTTCTGAAACCTTCTATATATCGAATCGCCATATTACTTAATACTTTATCAGTCCTACTCTTACCCAAATACTTATATTTAAAGTCATCATCATATGCACAGTATAAGAAAAAGTCCGTTAGATCCGGCATAACAGCCTCCCCACCTTCATTTTCAATAACATCTATAATGTTATTGTTAGCTATAGGATGGAACTTAACTAAAATCTCTCCTACTAGACCTATCTGAGGTTTCGAAATGTTTTTGATTTCTATATTGTCAAAATCAGCTACTATAGAAGATATATTATTATTAAACTCGCGACTATTACCTTTTGTCACAGCTTCTTTGCATATTTTCACCCATTTTTCATAAAGTAAATTAGCTGAGCCTAGTATCTTCTCATAAGGTCTAACCTTGTATAGGACCCTCATAATCAAATCTCCATACACTAATGCCATTATAGATTTTTTAAGAATTGGATATGTTAATTTAAAACCCGGATTTTTCTCAAGACCAGCCGCATTTAAGGATACCACTGGAACTTTTGGAAATCCTGCTTCCTTCAAGGCTTTCCTAAGGAATCCAATGTAATTTGTAGCTCTACATCCTCCACATGTTTGAGAAATTATAACAGAAGTATTATCTATTTCATATCTACCTGATTTTAAAGCAGCAATTATTTGTCCTACTACAATTATTGTGGGATAACAAGCATCATTATTTACATATTTTAAGCCTTCATCCACAGCTTTAGTATCTACCGAAGGTAAAATTTCTAAATTGTATCCTGATGAATTAAAAGCTTCCTGAACAAATTGAAAATGCACCGGAGACATTTGTGGACATAAAATCGTGTGATTTTTTCTCATTTCCTTAGTGAAAATAATTCTACTGTTGATCTTCTCAGTTTTTTTAGGAAAAATCCCGTTCTTGTCCCTTTCATCGAGGGCAGCTTTTAAGGATCTAATTCTAATTCTAGCAGCTCCCAAGTTATTTCCTTCATCAATTTTTAAACTTGTATATATCTTACCATTATTTTCTAAAATTTCTCCAACTTGATCCGTGGTAACTGCATCAAGTCCACACCCAAAAGAATTTAGCTGAATAAGCTCAATATTAGGCTCTTTTGCTACAAAACTCGCCGCTGCATATAACCTAGAGTGATATACCCATTGATCTACTATTTTTAAAGGTCTTTCAACAATACCTAGATGAGCTACAGAATCCTCTGTAAGCACGGGCATATCAAACCCCGCAATTAAGCTTGGAATTCCATGATTAATTTCTGGGTCTATATGGTAGGGTCTCCCTGCTAAAACAATACCCCTCTTTCCGGTCCGCCTAATATATTCTACAACTTCCGTGCCTTTACTTTGAATATCCAATTTAACCTTTTCAGTCTCGGTCCATGCCTTTTTAACCGCCATAGAAACTTCTCTTTTATCAATTCCAAAACTCGCCAACTCATCAGCTAATCTATTAATTAATTTTTTCTTATTGTCTAAAGAAATAAAAGGATTTAAGAACTTAATATCTCGGTCCTTCAAAATATCCATATTATTTTTTATTACCTCAGGATATGAAGTTACTATAGGACAGTTAAAATGATTATCCGCGCCCGCTTGCTCCTTTTTCTCATATGGAATACAAGGATAGAATATAGTGTCTACCCCCTTATTTATAAGGCTCATTATATGCCCATGTGCTATTTTAGCCGGATAACAAGCAGATTCTGAGGAAATAGTCGCAATTCCCATTTCATATACCTGTTTAGAAGATCTTTGGGACACTTCTACCCTGAATCCTAAATTTGTAAAGAATGTAAACCAAAATGGATAATTTTCATATATGTTAAGTACTCTTGGAATACCTATTACGCCCCTAATTGCCTCTTCTTTCTTTAATGGAGTATAATCAAATATTCTTTTATATTTATAGTCATAGAGATTAGGAACCTCTTCTTTTCCACTGCTTTTTCCCAATGCTTTTTCACAGCGATTACCAGATATAAATTCCCTTTCATTATCAAATTTATTAATTGTAAGAACACATTGATTTGCGCATTGCTTGCATCTTCCCATTGAAGTTTCTACATTAAAATTATCCAATTGATCTAATGATAATAGTGTAGAAATTTGGCCATCCTCAGCTCTTTCCTTTGCAATAAGTGCGGCGCCAAATGCTCCCATTAGCCCTGCAATATCCGGTCTAACCGCCTCTCGTCCTGAAATAATCTCAAAAGCCCTAAGTACTGCATTATTATAAAATGTTCCGCCTTGAACTATTATTTTTTTACCCATATCCTTCGGATCTCTTATCTTAATAACTTTAAGCAGTGCATTTTTTATTACAGAATAAGAAAGTCCTGCTGATATATCCCCAACAGATGCGCCTTCCTTCTGAGCCTGCTTAACTCTTGAATTCATAAATACAGTGCATCTTGAACCTAAGTCCACTGGACTTTTAGCGCATAAGGCTACATTTGCAAAATCTGATATTTGCATATCTAAAGAATGAGCAAATGTTTCTATAAAAGAACCACAACCAGAGGAACAAGCTTCATTTAACATTATGCTATCAATCACACCATCTTTTATTTTTAAGCACTTCATATCTTGTCCACCAATGTCTAATATAAAGTCTACCCCTGGTAAAAAGAATTTTGCTGCCTTGTAATGAGCTATAGTTTCAATTTCTCCAATGTCCACTTTTAAAGCTGCCATTATTAAACCTTCACCATAACCAGTCACCGCTGAATTTGAAATAGTTACTTCACTCGGTAAAATAGTGTATATATGTTTTAATATTTTTCTAACTACATTCAATGGATTACCTTCATTGCTTCCATAGTAAGAATATAAAAGCGCGCCTTCCTCATCTATAAGTGTAACTTTGGTAGTTGTAGACCCCGCATCTATTCCCAAAAAACAATTTCCCATGTAATCCCCTAATTCTCTTCTTGCTGCCTTATATTCGCTCTGCCTTTTGTTAAAGACTTGTAGCTCCTCATCATCTATAAATAGTGGTTTAAGTCTCCGAACCTCTTGGCTTGATGTTTCCTTTAACTTTGGAAGCTGTTTCTTTAATTCTTCAAAAGAAATAATGTCCTCATCCTTTGATGACATAGCAGCGCCAATCGCCACAAATAATTGAGAATCTTCTGGAAAAATAACTTGATTCTCTGTTAATTTTAACGTTTCAATGAACCTTTGTCGTAGTTCAGACAAGAAATATAATGGTCCTCCTAAAAATGCAACATTCCCCTTAATAGGTCTGCCACAGGCAAGACCACTAATAGTTTGATTAACTACTGATTGAAAGACTGATGCAGCGATATCTTCTTTTGCAGCACCTTCATTTAATAAGGGTTGAATATCAGTTTTAGCAAAAACTCCGCATCTAGCTGCAATTGGATATATAGTTTTATAGGTCTTTGCAAGTTTATTAAGTCCCGCTGCATCTGTTTGAAGAAGTGATGCCATCTGATCAATAAATGCGCCAGTACCCCCAGCGCAAGTACCATTCATTCTTTGGTCTATCCCTCCATCAAAATAGATAATCTTTGCATCTTCTCCACCTAGTTCAATAGCCACATTAGCTCTTGGGATAATAGTTTCTATTGCATACGTACTTGCAACTACTTCTTGAATAAATGTAATATTGAGCCATTTAGATAAGGCTAGTCCACCAGATCCCGTTACCACTATAGTAATATCGCATTCACGGAAATTAATATAAGCCTCATATAAAAGCTCGGCTATTGTACTTTTTATATCAGAAAAGTGCCTTTGATACTTACTATAGATTACTTTTTCTTGATTATTTAACACTACTATTTTAACAGTGGTAGATCCTACATCTAATCCAACATGTAATATTTTTTTCATAATTATCTTCTCTTTCCCCGCAAGTCTGGATTTATTTGTGTTTTTTGACCCTAATATTTTATTATATATGTTAATGCAGTTGGATTCAATCTCCATTTTTTAAATAACCTAATATTTCAGTAAATAGCCTATTTATTATATATCTTTATTCTTCAAAAACTGAATTTATTCCCTCTACTACAAATACTTATAATATTTTTTCTATTAATTACATATCATTATTGATAAAATTTGTAATTATTAATTGTATTTGTATAATATTAAAACATAAGTATATAAGATTATAACTCAATAACCATAATATTTTCAACCTATTTTTTCTTTATTATAGTATGTATATCCCTATTTAAATAAGTAGGTGATCCTTCTGAAATGTCGTTAATCATCTCCTGCGGAGCTGCAATATTAACGACTTCAGAAGGAGTTTTATATTCCCATCGAAGTTTTCTTTTTATTATGGTGTTTATGTCCATATTTATATAATGGGTAACTTTCCTTCTGAAATGTCGTTAATCATCTCCTGCGGAGCTGCAATATTAACGACTTCAGAAGGAGTTTTATATTCCCATCGAAGTTTTCTTTTTATTATGGTGTTTATGTCCATATTTATATAATGGGTAACTTTCCTTCTGAAATGTCGTTAACAATACATTATCTAACCTCATATACTAAACTATAACTCTCAAGGGGCTGATAAAGTGAATAAAGTAGAAATTAATAATATATGCATGAATTATCACTCTTTAACTGCAGAAACTCCTGCTTTAAAGCATATCTCATTTAGTGTAGAAGAAGGTCACTTTTTAAGTATTGTAGGCCCTTCTGGCTGTGGAAAATCTACGCTATTAAATATAATAGCAGGCTTAATTACTCCGTCATATGGCGAAATAGTAATTAAAAGTCATGATGGTAGCTCAAGCTTTTCAAAAATTGGATATATGTTTCAAAAGGATCAATTATTCGACTGGTTAACCATATGGGATAATGTACTTTTGGGTCTTAAAATTAACCACCGTATTACAGATGACAATAAGGAAATGGTAAAAAATATTTTAATAAGCTATAATCTCTGGGAATTTAGAAATCATCATCCTAGAGAATTATCCGGAGGCATGCGCCAAAGAGTTGCTCTAATTCGCACCCTAGCTTTAAGCCCTGAAGTCCTTCTTTTAGATGAGCCTTTCTCAGCTTTAGACTACCAAACTAGATTAAACATTAGTGATGAAGTTTATGAAATTATAAAAAAAGAAAAAAAGACTACTATAATGGTGACTCATGATATTTCTGAAGCCATCGCTATGTCAGATGAAATTATTATCCTTTCAAATCGACCTGCTGTAATCGTCAAAAAGATAGATATTGAATTTGGAGAAAATTTTTCTTGTCCTCTCAAACGTCGAGAAGCTCCAAATTTCAGAGTTTACTTCAATGAAATTTGGAAGGAGTTGAATGGCAATGTTGATTCAAAGTGATGAACAAAAGAATTATATCAAAAATGTAAAAAGGGAGAAATATACCATTATTTTTACAAGAATACTAATACTAATTGTTTTTTTTAGCCTTTGGGAAATAGCTGGAAGACTTAAATGGATTGATCCTTTTTTGACAAGCACACCAACAAAAATGTTTAATTCATTTATACAAATATATAATGAAGGCACACTGCTAACTCATATATCAGTAACATGTTTTGAAACGGTAACAGGGTTTTTACTTGGAACCATTTTAGGTGCCTTAATTGCAGTCTTATTGTGGTGGTCTGATTTTGTTTCAAAAGTTTTGGATCCCTACTTAATAGTATTAAATGCTTTGCCTAAAGTAGCCCTTGCACCTATTATTATATTTTGGGTAGGCAACGGAGTAAAGGCAATAATAGTAATCGCTCTTTTAATATCAATAGTTGTTACCATAATTAGCATACTAAGCGGTTTTAGTGAAGTGGATGAAGATAAAATTAAACTTTTAAAAACCTTTGGAGCTTCTAAATACCAAATACTAATCAATCTAATTATTCCTGCATCTATTGGAGCTTTTATTTCTGCACTTAAAATCAACGTAGGTCTCTCATGGGTGGGCGTAATTATGGGTGAGTTCTTAGTGGCTAAAGAGGGTTTAGGATTTTTAATAATCTATGGTGGTCAAGTTTCCCAACTAGATATGGTAATGATGAGCATAGTGATACTTTCTATATTAGCTTATCTTATGTATGAAATGGTTGCACTTTTCGAAAAAAAAGTGGTTAATAAAAACAAATAAAATTCCACTTAAATGAATACATTTTAAAACCCTTGGACAGTATTTAGAATAACAAATTTATAATTCTTCGGAGAATTACAAGGAGGATAATAATGGAATACTTCCAAAAAGCTAACGAAATATACAATACTAAAGATTATAATAGAGCAATAATTCTCTATAAAAAATCCGCAGAAATGAAAGATAATGAGGCTGGTTCACTTTATAATACCGCAGTATGTTTTATTCACTTAAAAAAATACAAAAATGCAATACCTTTATTTCATGCTGCTATAAGCCTGCGCCGTGAAAGCAAATATTTTTTCAACTTAGCTTACTGCTATGCTATGTGTGTTAACAAGCAAAAAGCGTTATATTATTTCAATACCGCTTGGTCATTAAATAATGAAGATACAGATTGCGAAAAAGCCATTAATTTATTATTAAAAAGCTATAGAATAGCTCCCTAAAACTTAGGGAGCTATTCTATTACCATTCTCCAGCTATATTCTCTCCTTTATGGTCTATATCAAATCTTTTACTATCATAATAATCCCCACCAATTAAAAATGTTGGATCTACATTAATCCAGGTGTTTTCTTCCTCTATATATACTTGATTCCAAGCATGGCTAACCCAATTACTTCCGTTGAATCCTTGGCCAGTTATAATTCTCACCTTTATATTATTAGCTCTGCACATAGCTACATATAGACATGCATAATCAAAACATATACCGCTTTTCGAGTTAAAGGTTGGGATGGCACCAGATTTTACTTCTAAATCGTTATTTAATACTCTATTTGCTTTATCATCGCTATAACCTATTTCTCTACCTACCCATTTATAAATAGCCCTTGCTCTATCCCTTGTTCCATTTTTACCTTCAGCCAGGTTAATTGCAAACTTATTAATTTCATCATTAGACTTAACCCCTTGATCCAGAGTAATGCCGTTGTAATAAATTATACCTTTTGGCTTGTTTTGTAAATCAGGTTCTAAAGTAGAGGCCTCTTTTACTACGATTTTAAAAGAGTTATCAACAACATTCGGAAGCTTTTTTGCAAGCTTTGAATTAGTAAGTGGAATAACTACCTCTTTAGATATATAATTATATATTTGTGATTCTTCCAAATACTTATTATATGTATCAGTTATATTAAGAAGTGACAGGAAATTCAATATGAAAGTAATAACAATTACATAACATGTTGCTTTAGGCAACTGAAATACTGCACCTATAATTCTATTAAATAAAACACTTTTTTGCTTTACTTTGCGCTCTATGCTATCAAACAAAGGATAAAAAGTAATGCGAGATATAATATTAATTACAAAATTTATAACACTATAAATTATTAGTATCACTATTGGCATCATTAATACATAAATCACTAATGGTTTGCTATTAATAAACTCTATAACATTTATTGGTATACTTTTATATATTTTCTCATACATACCTTCATCACGCTGAATAAGAACTTTTTTCGTATAATAAATACCTAGACATAAAGAAAGCAAAAAAGATATACTTTGAAAAACTCCCTCAATGCCCCCTTTTAAATGTTCAGATGAGAATTTATATATAAATCCTTTAATTATTGGGTATATAAACAATAACAGTAAAATTAAACTTACAGGCTCTTTAAACACTCCTATCACCGCTTTCATTAACAATATCTTCCACGCCATTAATTAAATCTTTTAATACTTTTTTAATTTGTTCCCACTGAAATCCTCTTCTTAAAAGATAGTCTCCTAGCTTTTTATATAGCTTTATTTTGTGGGATTCCGACTTAATTAATATGTTGTATCTTTTACTAGCTAACTCGTATAATTTATCATAATCTTCTTGACAAGTATCTTCAGAGGGCGCCTTATCGCATGATTCCTCTTCTTTGTCATTTTCAGTGATTTTATCCAAAACCTGTTTAATTATTTCGTAATCATATCCACTGCGAGCTAAATAGTCTGATATTTTTTTATAAAGTTTTTTTGTATCATTCTCACTCTTAGATATTGTAACAATTTTTTTTTCGCCTAATTTCAAAGCTGTTTCGAGCTGCTGCTCATTAGTTATCTTATTAAGTTCTTCTTTAATTAATTCTTTTGGAAGAGATTTTTTTAATAAAGCAAACTTAATTTTATTTTTACCACTTGACTTAATTTTTTCTTTTATAAATAATTCAACAAAACGCTTATCATCAATAAAATCATACTGCTTTAAAAACTCCAGTACTCTATCTATAGTTTTAATATCAAATTCCTTTATCGTTAATTTATCAACTACTTGTTTAGCTGATTTATTGCTTCTCTCCAAAAAGTGAAGTGCGCAGGTTTTCCCTTTTATATAATTATCTTCATTAGCTATATCTTTTAAATTCTGTTTGTCCATGATTTTGCCTTTTTTAATATTATGGATATATATAAGTTCTGCATCACAAGCAAATGCATATTCGTCATCCATATAGATGTTAACTCTATGTTTATTTTTTTTTTGTATTTCAATTTTTGTTATAATGCTACTCAATTTTACACTCTCTTTTCCGGTAAAAATATGTGAATTGTTGGCTTCTGCAATACTTTTCTTGAAATATTATATAGGTCTTCGCTTTTAATATTTTCCATATTATCCATATCATCGGTAAACTGATATATATCTTCATTATCCATAGCCTGATGTATTACATAACTTCCGAGGTCTGTAGAGTCCTCTAAGGTTGAAGCTATAGCAGTTTTCATTATTTTTTTCATTAGTGCTATCGTATTATCATCAAAAACTATTTTTTCACTTCCAATATCTTTAATAGCAGTATCTATTACATTGATTGCTACATCTACATTTTTTTCAGACACTGATGTATAAATATATAATGTTTTAACATTATTTGAAGTATCTAAATGAGTGTAAACATCATATGACAATCCTCTTTCTTCTCGAAGTTCTCTAAATAATATAGAATTAGAACTTTCTCCAAATTTATAATTTAATATTCTAAGTGCTAATTCCTCATCTTTAGATAGTCCATTAAAGGTATATAAATAGAGTATAGTGCATTGCTCAATTTCTTTTTTATATGAGATTTTTTTTATGAATTGATGATGTTCAAAAGTTATTTTTTTCTTTTCAAATTTTTTCTCTATCCAATCACCAAAATATTTGTTAACCATGTTTATTATATCCTCATGTTCAAACGGTGATACAATAGTTATGAAACAGTTATTAGGCAAGTAATATTTTTCATAAAAATCAACAAGTTGCTTTCTTGTAACTTTTTTTATTATATTTTCGCTACCAATAGTATCTTCTCTAAGTGGACTATATTTAAACGCAATCTCATTAACCCTCTTAAAGCTTAAATCTTCAATGTCATCATTGATTGTTCTAATTTCAGCGAGTATTACTCCCCTTTCCTTTTCAATTTCATCAATTGGAAAGGTCGAATTTAATAGCATATCTCCGAGAAGTGTTAACGAGTTCTCTAATTCTTCATTTAAAATTGTAGCGGTATATACTGTACAATTAAAATCCGTGTATGCATTATATTCTCCACCTAAATTTTCTAGATTGCTGTTCAGCTCTTCATTAGTTCTGCCCTCAGTTCCTTTAAAAAGCATGTGTTCTATAAAATGTGCTATTCCCTTTTCATTTTTTTCTTCAAAAAGAGAACCTATGTTTACTCCAGCATGAACTGCTGCAATTTGACTATCCTTTTTAATAGTAATAAGCCTAATACCATTACTTAATTGTGTTTGTTTTGTATTAAAAATTTCTTTACTCATCATATTCTCCTTTAGCCAAAAACTATGTTGTTAAATCATCACCTGCGGCGCTGTAATATTAACGACTTCAGAAGAGATTTATACTCTCACTTATAGAAGTGGGAGACTTTACTTCTGAACTGTCGTTAAATAATTTATGAACTTCAAAAAACAAATGCATATATATTTTAACTATATCACACTTTTAACTATTTTAGACCATAATTTCAACGTATTTAAAACTATAGTTAATTCCCTATAAAATTGCGAATCCCCATTGACTAATTACGAAAAATGGAGTAGAATAAAAGTTCGAGTCAAATACTCATAGACAGTTCGCAACCATCCTGTCTTAAAATAAAACTATGGAGGCGCAAAAATGAATATTAAATTAAATGAAGGAACTATGTCTGTAAAAATAAGAAGAATTGTTTTTGCAGCAATGGTGGCTGCTATTTATGTAGCTTTAACTCTAAGCTTATCGTTTTTCAGCTTTGGAGTTGTTCAATATCGTATTGCTGAAGGACTTACTATCTTACCTTACTTTGCATCCTTTTCTATTCCAGGACTGCTAATTGGTTGTGTAGTTTCTAATATCATAAGTCCACTAGGTATTATGGATATGGTTTTCGGTTCCCTTGCAACACTTATAGCCGCGATTTCAACTTACTATATTGGTAAAAGCAAACTGAAGTTCAAAAGAATACTTGCTCCATTACCGGCTGTAGTAGTTAATGCCATTATTATAGGCATACTGTTAAAGCTTTTATATGTTAAAGACATGCCCCTTTTAGTTTGTATGCTGCAAGTTGCATGGGGAGAATTAGTCTGCTGTTATGGAATTGGATTACCTCTTATTTATATTATTGAGAAAAACTCAATTTTGAGGGGTTTTTTAAAATAATTATGAAAAAGCAATTTAAATTTGCTTTTTTGATTTAATATTTATTATTTTGTATATATTTTGTAATAATAAGATGTATTTGATACTTTATGAGAAGAAAGAGGAATTTTAATGAACAAAATTGACAAACTTAAATTCGATGAACTAGGACTAAGCGAATCCGTGCTCCACGCTATACAAGATTTAAAATTTGAATATCCATCTGATATTCAAGCAAACGCTATTCCAGTTGTACTAGATGGCTTTGATATTATAGGTCAGGCTCAAACAGGAACTGGTAAAACATTAGCCTTTGGTGCACCTATTTTAAGCCTAATGGAAAGATCAAATGGAAAAGTTCAAGCAATAATAATGTCACCAACAAGAGAACTTGCTGTCCAAGTTGCTGAAGAACTTTCACGTATTGCAAAACATGAAAGAATTAAGATATTACCAATCTATGGTGGCCAATCTATTGATAGACAAATATCCGCTTTAAAAAGAGGAGTAGATATTGTAGTTGGAACTCCAGGAAGATTATTAGATCATATTAGAAAAGGCACTTTGAAATTAGCAAATGCTAAGTTTCTTGTTTTAGATGAAGCTGACGAAATGTTAAACATGGGCTTTATTGAAGATATTGAAAGTATTATAAGTAATTTAAGTGAAGATAGACAGACTTTACTTTTCTCAGCTACTATGCCAAGAGCTATTAAAATATTGTCAAAAAAATATATGCATCCTCAAACAAAGATTATTGCAATAGAAAAGAAATCTTTAACTGTTTCTAAGATTAAACAATATTATTATGAAGTGAACCAAAAAAATAAATTTGAATCATTATGTAGAATTCTTGATGTTGATGCTCCTAAAACTTGTATACTATTCTGTAAAACTAAGAAGGGTGTAGATGATTTAGTTGATGCATTACAACCTAGAGGTTATACTGTAGAAGGTATGCACGGAGACATGAAACAAAGTCAAAGAATGAATACTCTAAAAAAATTCAAAGATGGTAATCTGAATTTCTTAATTGCGACAGATGTAGCTGCAAGAGGAATCGACGTTGAAAATGTTACTCATGTAATAAACTATGATTTACCACAAGATAGTGAATCATATATACATAGAATTGGTAGAACAGGTAGAGCTGGTAAAGAAGGTACAGCTTATAGTCTTATTACAAGACGAGAAGCATCTTCCATAAGACAAATTGAACGTGATACTAAAAGTGTAATCGCTAAAAAAACTGTACCTACTATAACAGATATCTTTGCTGCAAAATCAGAAACTATTTTAGATTCTATAAAATTAGTTCTAAAAGAAAATTTATATGAAAACTTTCTTCCACTCGGAAACGATCTTATAAAAGAATATGGTGCTGAAGATGTAGCTGCTTCTCTAATAAAAATTATTTTTGATAAAGAAGTTAACTATAACTATGCAGACGATACAACAACAACAACGACAGATAGTGTTAGACTATTCTTATCTATAGGAAGAATGGATGAAGTTATGACTAAAGATATTATATCTTTCCTATGCGAGACTGCTAATATTAATAAAAATGAACTTGGACGTATCGATATTTTAGATAAATTTTCTTTCTTAGATGTTCCTGCGAACTTAGTAGATTCTATTTTAAACAATAGTTCAGGTAAGAAATTAAATAGTAGAAAAGTAAATATTGAGGTAGCTAAATCTAGAAGATAGATTTGTTAAATCAAAAGAGCACTTATTAATAAGTGCTCTTTTTCGCGTATTTTTATTTACTATTAACGACTTTTCTTCAAGTCATTAATATTTTCGCTCCGCAGGGGATGATTTGATTATGTTATCGTCTTTTTTAACATACAATATAAAGGGGGTGATAATAATGAATAAATTTAAAAAACTGATTTACACATTAATTTTTATCTTGTTAATTGAGATTTCCCTAATATATGTAGTTTATAAATAAGTACACTTCTGAATTCTTATTTTTCTTTTATAATATAGTGGCTTTGTATATTTCTTCAAAAGCACATAATTTTTGCATCCCACTGCTCCTTATCTGAATTCTCATTGACTTAACTCAATGCCGATTGACTTTAACCATGCTCTAACAAATTCTTCTATGCATTTGTCTTCATATTCATACCATCCATCTGTTGCATCTGGTCTATCCATTAGAATATGTTTAAACCTTTTTATAGGTTCTTCACTAATTAGTGCCTTTTTAAATTCTAGTTTTAAATCAGAATTACTAGTTATACTATTAACATATTTTTTCATTGCACTTATATAAAAGTCTTCATCTATTAGAGGCGTGCTCAAATACCTATTAACATCATCTTCGCTAATAAGTATAGCGGTGCTGACAAATTCTTTTAACCACTTATCAAATGTATCTTCTTTTAAAGTCCCATTTTCTAATGCTAGACTTACTTCTGTAGGAATATATATAACCTCACCAGTAGTTGTATCTAGAAAACTTTTCCCTAAATTGTCATCAACATGCGAAATTGTTTCTATAAGTGCTTCCATATTAATTTCTACTAAATTCAAAATTTCACCTCCTCTACTTACTACAACAATTTTTGATATCTAAAAAAAATTATAATATTTATAGTAAAACCCAATAAACCTTACCGATTTATTGGGTTTTTGGTATACTATTTATTCCTCAAAAGTTGAATCATATTCTTCTAAAACTCTTTCGAATTCTTCTTCATCTTCTACTGCAATATATTGCTCTTTATCATCTACCATTTCTATTTTATAGACAAAAGCATCATCTTCTTCTCCTATAGGAGCTAATAAAGCATATTTATTTTCATCTAATTCAATGATTTCGATTAATTCAAAATCAACCTTTTCTCCATCTTCATCTATCATTGTTATAATTTTGTTCTCTTCCATTTCTATTCTCCTTTCAATCTTAATAACCACATTATACCGTTAATCTAGCTATACTGTCTATATAAAAATATAGATTTAACAACATTTCACAAGGAAATTATCCTACATTATACCTTAAGCATATGAAACATAAGTTTATTTACTATATCCGGAAATTCCTCTTATAGAAACTTCTCCTGAAACAATATGTTCTACTATCCCTTTGTAATTTTCAATAACCAATTCTCCTTGATCACTTATATCTATTGCTTTAGCTGTTGTTACTTTTCCTCTATTAATCAATTGGATCTCTTTACCTATAAGCATGGAATTTTTTCTACAAATCTCTATAGTTTCTTTTATATTTCCATTTAAGACAAAATCACTATATAGCTCCTCAAAAATGTTTAATATATTGGCAAGCAAAAGCTTCCTCTCCATACATTTACCACTCGCAAGCTTAATAGACGTAGCCACATCTTTTAGATCAATTGGTATATCTTCTTTTTCCAAATTTACATTTATACCAATTCCCATAACTAGATAATTAATATGATCTACTTCCCCACTCATTTCTGTTAATATACCACATACTTTTTTACCATTAAGTACTATATCATTAGGCCACTTAATGCCGGCTTTAATTCCAATTTTCATAATAGCTTTTTGAACAGCTGCTGCTCCAAGTAGGGTTATTTGTGATATATTTTCTGTGTTAATATTTGGTCTAAGTATTATGGACATCCATATGCCCTTATGTTTTGGAGATACCCAATTTCGTCCAAGCCTTCCACGTCCTAATGTTTGTTCTTCACTTATTATAACTGTGCCGTGGTCTTTCCCCATCTCTGCTAATTCTTTAGCTTTAGAGTTTGTTGACCCTATAGAATCGTAGTGAATAATATTCCTACCTATGTATTCTGTGCTTAGAAAGTTTTCAATCTCCTCAAATGTAAGTATATCCGGTGAGGAGATTATTCTATAACCCTTTCTTGAAATTGCTTCAATTTCGTAGCCATCCTCTTTAATCATATTTATATGTTTCCAAATAGCTGCACGACTAACGCCTAAATCTTCACTGATTTTTTGACCAGACACAAAATTATTCCCACTGCCCTTAAGTAGCTTAATAATTTTTTCCTTCATAACATCCACGCCCTTTTTTGTTTTACCAAATTCTGAGGAAAGTCGTCTTATAATCTTCTGTATTCCTCTTGCTTATACCTATGTTTGCCTTTCAGTGCAAGGTCAATGTCTCCTACTAACTGATTTTTATCTTGAGGCAACGTTCCAGAAAGTGCCATGTAATTTGAAGCATGATTGCTTCTGAAAATACAGTTAGTAACTTCTACATTTTTAAGGAACTCTCTCATCTCATACATTATTTGTTCTGGCGTTAATATATGAAAAGTCCCATTCTGTACATCCTCATATATAGGAGCTTTCCTCTCTAACATTAAAGTCAAAAATCCTACATAATCTGGGTTTATAGCACTTATAAGTTTAGCCGATTCTATTGCATGTTCACTGATTTTTTCTGTGCCACCTATTCCTGAAATCAAGGTGGTGGATAACTTTATTCCACTTTCTTTAACCTTGCAGCCTGCAATAATCATTTTCTCAGCAGTTACGCCCTTATTTATACTTTTTAATATTTCATTACCTCCAGATTCAACGCCTAGATACACAATTCCAACGCCAAGATCCTTAAGTTGCCTAAGCTCCTCTAAAGATTTTCTTAAAATATCATTCGGAGTAGCATAAATCCCCACTCTATCACATTCAGGAAATAATTCCCTTATTTTTAATAAAATCAATTTCAATTTATTAGTCTCAATAACTAAAGCATCTCCATCTGCTAAAAATATCTTTTTAACTACCCCATAGGTTGCTTTAGCATGCTGTAAATCTGCCATAATATCTTTTAAATCACGTATTCTAAACTTCTTATCTTTGTACATATTGCAAAAGCTACACGCATTATGTGAACATCCGATTGTAACTTGCAGTATAAGACTGTAGGCCTCACTGGGTGGTCTGTATACTGTTCCTTCATATCTCACTGTAATCATCTCCAAACTTCGTAAATTTAATGAATGTTATTCGTTACATACTTTATAAGTATAACATAAGTTTTTATATAAAAATAAATCCTTTTTATACTATAATTATTAAATTTACAAAAAAATTTAGGCCTACAATTCTATGTGATTTTTTTGGAACTTGATAAATACTCTTCACAAGTACGAATAAAAGATTTAATATTTTTCTTCTCCTCTTTAATTTTATCCTCACTGATTTCACCTCTGCCAAGCCTATCACACTGCGATAACAAAGCAATTTCTTTGATGGATATTTCTTGCGACATGCTTTTAACATCCCCAAAAGGTAAATTTTTTATTATAAAGAGAGTTTGCATATGCCACCTAACTAAAGCTGTAACTTGTTTAATAAATGCCTCCTCCTCTGTAAATGCTTCAAGAAATTTTCTGCTAAGTTCTGCACCAACCTTATCGTGGTCATAAGATGTTATTTTTCCTTTTCTGATTTTTGTGGTAGGTACTTTTCCTAAATCATGTAATAGTGCACTCCACATAAATGCTCTAGGATTTTCACTTATATCTTTTACTTTTGCTGCATTATCTACAACTAACATTGTATGATTCCACACATTTCCTTCTGGGTGATGTTGTGGAGATTGCGGAGTATCTACTAAGCCGCCTAATAATATATACGGATAATTCTCAAATATATCCTGATTATTTATTATTTTCTTAAAATATTCAGATGGCTTCTCATCTTCCATTAAATGACTTTCAAATTCTTCAAACATTTTTATCATATGTCAATTCCCTTCTATTTACTATTTTTATTTCAACCATATTTTGTTACCATAACAAAAGAGCAAGCTAAACTTAACTAAACTATATATTATTATAGTTTAGTTAACAAACACCTGCTCTTTTTGTTAATGTATCTTTTATTAGTTATTTTATTTTCATGTACCTAATATCCATTTTTCTTGGTTTCAAAGACACTTTCATTATATGCACTTTCTTCAATAGTTTGAATTATTTGATTTTTAGAATGTCCATTTTTTGTTTTTATGTCTTTCTTAATATAATCACGTAGATTTTCCTTCTTAGCTTCCTTCATATCCTTCATATAAAACCCTCCTATCTACCTATTATTTATATTTTTTTAATGCTCGGTATACTTCTGTAATACTTTTTTAAACTCTTCACCCTGGCCTATGGACAAATATTCTGTTTCTCCATTAACTACCACTGACTTGTAAGCATATGCCTCATCCGAATCCTTAGGACCAACTATCACATATTCATTTCCATCCATTTTAATAGCATCAATCAGTTCTAAGTCAACTTTCTCACCATTTCCATTTAGCACAGTAATTATTTCATTAGTTTTCATACACATATCTCCTTTCACGTAGGAACATTCAAATAAATAACAAATTAGTATGCTAGTTTATTTTAACTTTTTATTTATTTTGATGCGCCTTATTATTTTGTGCCTAAGTAAATGTTTTATACCAAGTTTTCATAATAACTAAACTTAAAGACTTCAGTGGGAGTTTAAATCTCCTTTCTGAAGCCTTCATTTTTAATTTTTTATTTTACATATTCATCATAAATTATAGCTAAAAGTTTCTCTTTTGTATTAAACTGCGGATTTTCTAATACTTTATCTAAAAGAAATTTAAGCATATTACCTATTTCTTCTCCTGGTTTAATAGAAAATTCATTCATTAAATCTCCACCATTTACTGCAAGTTCTTTTATAGATAGTGGAACTTTGGATTCTAAAATAGCAAATGTTTTTTCTTCCACTCTATCAATTTGTTCTAATCGTATTTTGGGAGAACGTGAACCTAATGCATCTGCTCTTTGCAAGGCGAAGAGGTCACGTACTAAATCTACAGAAACTCTATTAATAAGGCGTTTTACAGAAGCATCTGTTGGCTTTGTAAGTATATTCATATGTTCTTTTACTAAAATTTCAATTTCATTTATACTTTGATTATCAAATTTAAGTCGTCTAAGTATTTTCTCAGATAATATAACACCTTTTTTATCATGTCCATAAAAATGACCTATCCCTTCCGCATCTAGAGTAAAACAATCCGGTTTAGCTATATCATGTAATAATGCTGCTATTCTCACATTAAGCGAATGTGGGCATTTTTCTACAACGGCTAAAGTGTGTTCAAATACATCTTTGTCATGGTGAGGATTTTGCTGATTAAATCCTACAGCTACTTGAAGTTCTGGTAGTATAAACTCTAATAGTTTAGTCTCTACAAGTAATCTTAAAGCTTTTGTTGTATTATTAGATACTAGTATTTTGCATAATTCATCTCTAATTCTTTCATTACTTACATTTAATATAAGCAACGAATTTGCTTTTATAGCCTCTAAAGTTTTTTCTTCTATTTCAAAATGTAACCTGGCCGAAAAACGGATAGCTCTAAGCATTCTTAGCGCATCTTCTTGAAACCTTTTATTGGGCTCTCCTACTGCTCTAATTATTTTGTCATCTAAATCTTCGGTGCCACCAAAATAATCTATAAGCCCATCTTCCTCATTAAAAGCTAAAGCATTTATAGTGAAATCACGTCTTGCTAAGTCTTCTTTTAAATTTGAAACAAAAGTAACACCATCAGGTCTTCTATTGTCCAGGTATTCACCATCTATTCTGTAAGTTGTAACTTCATATCCCTCTCCATTTATCATAACAGTAACAGTTCCGTGTTCTAAACCTGTAGGCGCGGTTTTGTCAAAGAGTTTAATAACCTCTTCTGGTAGGGCATTTGTAGTTACATCATAGTCCTTGGGCATGAATGTCCCAATTTTGGAATCACGTATACTTCCTCCCACTATATAAGATTCATATCCATTATTTTTTAAAGTATCTAAAATTATTTTTACATCATTTGGTATAAACATAACTCCTCCAAACATTGTATTATCTTTACTCATTAACTCACCCTTTATTTTCTGTAATCTTAATTCTAAATATACATTGCTATAGGTATAATTTCAATCACAGACCCGCTAATTTCTATTTGTTTTTTATCATAATCACTAATTAAACTTGTATCTTTTAGAAATCTATTTTTAAATTCTTTAAAATACTCTTCATTCAAATAATCAAAGTATGTACCACTTAGTAAACTATAGTTGTTATCAATTTCATTTTCCTTTGGAATTCTTACCACCTTGCCAAGGACAGTGATTTTAGCACCTTCAATATAATCTAAATTGTCCGCCATATTTTTTATCTCTAAGGGCACTACAACTTTTGTATTGCCCGTTCCTATATTACTACTAATGAATTTTAAACATTTTTCTCTTTTACAATTTTCCATATCATCTTTCAAGACCTTTAAAACTTGCCTCTTAACTTTTTGCTCTTGGCTTTCACCCCCGTTCTCTACACTTTCCGGTGAAAAAGCCAATTGCATTTCCATAACCCTAATCATATCTTCTATATATTCTATAACTGGATTTTTATACAATTCACTAGTAAACTGAACAAAATCAAATTCCTTCATATTTGCTACATCACTCTCACTATTTATAACTTTTAACATACTTTGATCATTTAGTATGTTTTTTATTCTTGACAATATTGTTATTACAATTGAAACTCTTTCTTCAATTTTCTGTGACGAGAATTCATTGAGAAGTTGAACATTTAAGTCACCTTGCCTTATTTTACCACAAGTAAGTTCATATAAAGGTGTATTGGTACAAATAGTTAACTGCTTTCTAGTACTTTCACTTTTGATTTCGGCAAATTCTTGTATTACAATTGTATATAAATTATTTATCATATTCTCATTAAGGTATAAGGGTATAAGTGCTCGATTATCCATATTTACATATACCTCCGTTACATTTTCTCAAATAATACTTCTTACCTAGTCTATAACATTTTTTTATTATTTAGAACAACAACGTATAATGTATATTTATTATTTTTGCTACTTAATTACATTATTTTTTATCAATATTGATTTCATTACTGAATTTTCACCATACCTCTGCCTCAAACTATCTATAGTCTTGTCTATTGCCCTTTTCTTTTCATCACTAGCATTATCAAGATCAAAAATTGATATTTGTTTAAAATTATCCTCACTTAAATTATTAAGAGAAACTCCTAGTAGTCTTATTGGCTCTCCCTTCCATAACTCATCAAAAAGTTTTTTTACTGTTTTTAGTATATCCTGCGTTGAATCCGTAGCGCTTTTTAAAGTCGTGCTACGCGAATAATCAATAAATTCATGATTTCTTATAGTTACGCAAATACAGTAACAGCACTTTTTTATATTTCTTAACCTAGTAGATGTGTGCTCTACCAATGCTAATAATGCTTTATAGGCTTCATCTTTACTTTTAATATCATCAGGCAGTGTAGTTGAATTGCTTATTCCTTTTAGCTCATATTTGTTTGCCTTTACCTCTCTATTATCTATACCATTAGCATATTTCCACATCATAATCCCACTGCTTTTAAAGTTGTATTTCAAAAATTCAACATCATACTGAGCTAAATCTCCTATAGTAAATATATTTAAATTATTAAGCCTTGGAACAGTTTTCTTTCCAACCATGAAAAGCTCACCAACTGGAAGGTTCCATAATTTTTTTTCTATTTCGTTTTTAAAAAGCGTATGCACTTTATCAGGTTTCTCAAAATCAGATGCCATCTTAGCTAGAAGCTTAACCTCTGACATACCTACATTTACTGTAAACCCAAGTTCCTTTTTTATTCTATCCTTAATATCACAAGCTATCTTGAGTGCTGCTTGTCTTGAAGTATTATAACTTGTCATATCTAAAAAGCACTCATCTATAGAAACCTTCTCCACATAAGGTGTATAATCGCCAAAAATTTCTCTCATACTAATACTACTTCTTTCATATAACCTAAAGTCAGGCGATATAACTACCAGATTTTTACATTTATTTCTTGCAGTAAATAAACTCTCTCCTGTTATTATTCCACTTTTTTTAGCTATCATAGATTTTGCGAGTACTACTCCTCTTCTCGATTCCGCGTCTCCGCCTATTACTGATGCTATATCCCTTAAGTCAATATCCGAGCCTTGCCTAAGTTTATCCGTAGCGCTCCAAGAAAGAAATGCTGAATTAACATCTATATGAAATATAAGTTTCTTGTTAAATTTAATCATCTAATCTCACCCTTTATATAATGCATATTCAAAAAAATATCTTTAGAAACTTTAACTTATTATTTTGCGTCATATGATTAATAAATATTTTACATATAAATATAGTATACAGAATTTTAATACAAAAAAGCAATCTATCCTTAATTAAGAATAGATTGCTTTTAATTATAACTTATCCGTTAGCATAAGAGTTATGCTTTAACACTAACTTTTATATATTCCTTTATTTCATCTGAATCTCCAAATGATAATACTGGCTCTGATAACTTTATGCATTCTTCATAGTTAGAATTTGTAACAGTTTTACGTGCTCTCAATATTGAAGAGGCACTCATACTAAATTCATCTAATCCAAATCCAAGTAGTATAGGAATAAGATTTATGTCCCCTGCCATTTCGCCACACATGTTTACCTTTATTCCTGCCTTGTGACCATTATCTATTACGATTTTAATAAGTCTTAAAACCGCTGGATGATAAAAATCATACAAATATGATATTTTCTCATTCATTCTATCAACTGCCAACGTATATTGAATTAAATCATTAGTACCTATACTAAAGAAGTCTACTTCTTTAGCTAATACATCTGACATTATTGCAGCTGATGGTATTTCTATCATAATACCAACTTCAATATTCTCATCAAATACTACGCCCTCTGACTTAAGTTCATTTTTACACTGCGCAAGTATTTTTTTGGCCATTCTCAGTTCCTGAAGATTACATATCATAGGAAACATGATTTTAAGCTTGCCATATGCAGATGCCCTTACTAAAGCTCTCAATTGAGTTGTAAATACATCTGTTCTATCAAGGCAAAGTCTTATAGCTCTATATCCTAAAAATGGATTCATTTCCTCGTCCATAGGTAAGTAATTCAATTTCTTGTCTCCACCAATATCTAAGGTTCTTATAATAACAGGTTTTCCATTCATCTTTTCAACAACTGACTTGTATTCCTCAAATTGTTCTTCCTCAGTTGGAAGCGCATCTTTTGACATATATAAAAACTCTGTTCTAAATAATCCTATAGCTTCTGCACCATTTTTCAAAACCGCTTCTAAGTCTTCCGATGATCCTATATTTGCAGCTAATTCAACTGTTTTGCCATCTACTGTAGTTGATTTCATATTGGCATATTTAAGTAGCTGATGTTTAGTTTCAATGAATTCTTTTCTTTTTTCTTGATAGTTTTTCAAAGTTTTCTCATCTGGATTAATTATAACTATACCTTCTTCTCCATCTACAATAATTAAATCTCCATCTTTAATTTTACTTATACCATTACCTGCACCTACAACTGCTGGTAACTCTAAAGAACGTGCAATAATTGATGTATGTGCAGTTTTTCCACCTACTTCAGTTACAAATGCCAATACTTTATCTTTATCAATTTGTGCTGTATCTGATGGAGTCAGATCCTTTGCTATTAGTATACATTCTTCTTCAATTTCTGCAATTGAAACTACTTTTATCCCCATTAGAATATTTAACACTCTTTTGCTTACATCTCTAATGTCCGCTGCTCTCTCAGTCATATATTCATTATCCATATTTTCAAAAATAGCTGCTGTTTCCGCTGCTACAGTTTGCAAAGCGTATTCAGCACTTTCTTTATCGCTCGCTATTTTCTTTTGAATAGATCCTATAAATTCTGGATCCTCAAGCATACATAAATGAGCTTCAAATATTTCTGCTTTCTCACTGCCTAGCTTTTCTTTTACATTTTCAACTATTTTCTCAAGCTCCGTAACCGCTTCTTGCAAGGCATCATTAAACCTAGTTAGCTCGCAATTAGAATCCTCAATCTTGCATTTATTTACTTCTACGATTTCTTCTCTAATAACTAATGCTCTACCTATAGCTATTCCGGATGATACACCTATTGCCTTTAACATAGCTTATTCCTCCTATTTTACAAGTCCTTCTTCTATAAGTTTTACCATAGCTACTGCAGCGGCTTCTTCATCATCACCAGTAGTTTTTATTGTTATTTCATCATCTTTAACAGCCGCCATACACATTATAGCAACTATACTTTTTGCATTATACTCATTGCCATCTTTTACTATAAGAACTTCTGATTTAAACTTAGAAGCCTCTTTAACTACTGTTAATGCTGGTCTAGCATGTATTCCACTTTCACTTTTAACTATTGCTTTTTTTTCCATCATAATATACGCTCCCTATTTTTTTATTTTTATTGTTATTACTTCATCATTTTTATCTACAGTACCTAACTTAAATTCTACGGATTCCATTATTTCATTATCTGTAAGAACTAGAACACTTAAATTAGTTTTAGCTTTAGATTTTATTAATTCATTATTAAAAGTTAATAATTTATCTCCAGCTTTAACTTGTTGTCCCTTTTCAACGAAAGCTTCGAAGCCCTCACCCTTCATCTCTACAGTATCAATACCTATGTGAAGTAGTATCTCTATACCCTCTTTGCTCTTTAAAATTAAGGCATGTTTTGTAGGGAATACTTGAAGAATTTCACCATCAACTGGTGCATATAATACTCCTTCTGTAGATTCAAATCCTATCCCATTACCTAACATTTTAGACGAAAAAACTTCATCAGGTATTTCTGATATGTCAAAACATCTTCCCACAACTGGAGATTTTAAAATCAAACTCTTTCCATCTTTGCTTTTTTTAAAAAAACTAAACATTTTTATCATCCTCGCCTTTCTCTAAGATAGATAACAATTATTAATTGATATCTACATAAAATTTCTTTATTTTGAAATTTTACTTTAAATTTTAACCAATTATATAAACATTAGTTTGTGCAGTCTTTCGAATTTTAAATACATTTATTAAAAATTCACTAAAGTACTTTAATACCTTCTTTTTTAAAACGTCCTAAAAAAAGACATAAACTAATAAGATGCTCATTAGCATTTTATATGGTTCATGCCTGATCTAATCAGTAACACACCTAACATTATAAACTTTGTTTTTTAATTTGATTGTTTTAATCTATGTATATGCATACAAATATATGAAGCTTCATCTTCACAAACTTCTTTTGAAAGTTTTTCTGATATAAATTTACACACTTTCTTAGAAATTTCAAAGTCTTCACTCATCTCAGCTTTAATGGATCCTAGCATTACATTTTTTAGAACCTTATCATTGTCTATTCTATCTAAAGCATACCTTAAATGAGATACTAATCTCCCATATTCCATTGATTTTTCACTAGTGTTTATTCCAATTAACTCTTGAATATATTCCATTACTTCTTTAACAATTCTAGTATATTTAAGACTTTGAGACACTTCCTCGTTAACTCTAGCAGAATATATATGAATAGTAATAAAACCGATTTCACTTTCCGGTAAAGCCACATTTAATTTTTCTTTGATAAATTTTGTTCCATTTTCTGCTATGCTATATTCATTAGGGTATAATGTTTGTATTTCATTTAGAAACGGATTAACTATATTAATTCCAAGTTCCATTCTTTTAATTGCAAAACTAATATGGTCACTTAGACCAACATGTATATGTGAATTTAATTTTTCTTGTAACCTATCTTCTGCAAAAGAAATTATTTCTTCTGCTACTGCCAATACTTTATCTTCTACATTTTTAATGATTTCCACATAGTTAGCTTTTTCACTATCATCTATTTTAATGAATTTCTGGTCTATGGCACTCCCTTTAGCTATAAGTTCACCAGGTTTTTTACCAAATCCTATACCTTTACCAAAAAGAACATAGACATTATCGTCTTTCTCTGAAACAACAACATTACTACTAAGAGATTTTAATACCTTATAATCAATATTCATGTTAACATTACCTCTTCTATAGTTTAAAATAGATTTTGAAATTATTCAAGGGTTTTTTAAAATATATTCTTGGAAATTTAAATATTGCCACCTAATTTGTCGGTTTTTGCTTACTATAAAGATTGCCCTTTAGTTTCTTTACATATATTATAACATAATTATTTTGCCCTTAATTCTTAAATTAATGTAAACTTATTATGCAATGTCATTAAATCATCTCCTGTGGAGCTGTATATTAACGACTTCAGAAGTAAATTTATACTCCCACTGAAGTTTTATTTTTGCTAGGACAGTTAACTCCCACTTACAGAAGCTTAAGACTTCTCTTCTGAAATGTCGTTAAATAAGTACAAGCACCCTTTTTAGGGTGCTTCAAATTTTTAAGCCATAAACATTTTTATATCGTCTTCTACGCTGGAAGTTCCAGCTATTCCAAAGTTCTCTACTAATACATTGACAACATTTTTGGATAAGAATGCTGGTAATGTTGGTCCTAAGTGAATATTTTTAACGCCTAGGTGAAGTAATGCTAATAACACTATTACAGCTTTTTGCTCATACCATGCAATATTGTATGTTATTGGTAATTTATTGATATCATCAAGTCCAAATACTTCTTGTAGCTTCATTGCAATAACAACTAATGAATATGAATCATTACATTGTCCTGCATCTAGTACTCTAGGAATTCCACCAATATGTCCAAGTTCTAATTTATTGTATCTATATTTTGCACAACCTGCAGTTAAAATAACTGTATCTGTCGGTAATTCTTTTGCAAAATCAGTATAGTATTCGCGGCCTTTCATTCTTCCATCACAACCAGCCATTACAAAGAATCTTTTAATTGCTCCTGTTTTAACAGCATCCACAACTTTATCAGCTAATGCTATTACTTGATTGTGAGCAAATCCTCCAACTATTTCTCCTCTTTCAATTTCAATTGGTGCACTACATTTTTTTGCATGCTCAATTATAGCTGAGAAATCTTTTGCAGTTCCGCCTTCTCTATCAGCTATATGGTTCATGGAAGCAAATCCAGATGCTCCAGTAGTATAAACCCGCTCTTTATAAGAATCATTTGGAGGAGTAATACAGTTTGTTGTCATGAGTATTGGTCCATTAAAGCTTTCAAACTCTGAATTTTGTTTCCACCACGCATTTCCATAGTTACCTACAAGGTGATCATATTTTTTAAAAGCTGGATAATAGTTCGCTGGTAACATTTCACTATGAGTATATACATCTACGCCTGTGCCTTCTGTTTGTTTTAATAATTCTTCCATATCCTTTAAATCATGTCCACTAATTAATATTCCTGGGTTATTTCGAGCTCCGATGTTTACCTTTGTGATTTCTGGATTTCCGTAAGTAGTAGTATTAGCTCCATCAAGTAGTGCCATAGCATCTACTCCATATTTACCACACTCAAGTACTAATGCAACTAATTCATCAACAGATAAACTATCATTAGTAGTTTGTGCAAGTCCTTTCTGCATAAATGCATATAGGTCATTGTTTTCATATCCTAAGTTAAATGCATGGTCAGCATAAGCTGCCATTCCTTTGATACCATAAGTTACAAGTTCTCTTAAAGATCTTACGTCTTCATTTTCTGTTTTAAGAACTCCTACATTCATAGATTTACTCTCAAATTCCTCAGTAGTACCTGTCCATGTTGCACATTCTGGTAAATCGCCTTCTATTACTCCGCCAGCATTTACTAATTCATTCTTAATTACTTCACGTAATTCTAATGCTTTTGTTATTGTTTCTATAAATCTAGCTTTATCAAAATTTGCATTTGTTATAGTCATGAATAATCCATTTACTACAATTTTATTCACTTCTTCATTTTCTACCCCTAGTTCTCTTGCTCTTGTGGCATAAATTGATATTCCTTTTAAAACATAAATTAATAAATCCTGCATATTAGCTAAATCATCTGTTTTACCGCAAACTCCTCGCGAGGTACATCCCGTGCCCTTTGAAGCTTCTTGACATTGATAACAAAACATACTCATTAAAAATTCCTCCTATTATTTTTCTGGATAGACAACAATTTTACTTAGTCGCCTTCCATACATTAAAATTTATTGTTTTGAATAATTAATATAGACATAAATAATTTAACATTTATTGTTGAACTACCTTTATTATATCTTCACACCAATTGAAAGTCGGTAACAAATGTTACGGCAATAATGTTCTTTCAATATTTATTATTATTATTATGGTATTATTAGTATGTAAAAAAAATGTTTAGGAGTGAGCAATATGAAAAATAGGAATGTTAATGCTCTGGTAAAAGCAAGTCTTTTTCTTGCTCTGGCTATAGTTTTTCAGGTAGTAGGAAAGACTTTGCCTGGAATAAGTCAATTTTTTGTTGGACCAGCTGTTAATGCTATTCTTATACTTACAGCTGTAATTTGCGGAGGTGTTTACGGAGTATTAGTAGGTTGTCTAACTCCCCTACTCGCCTACTTAACCGGGCAACTTGCTAGCGTTTTAGGACCCTTCCTCCCCTTTATAATTATTGGCAACATAATATTTGTTCTTAGTTTTGTAATTTTAAATAAACGTGGAAAATATGGTAGATATTCAGGAGTTATAATTGGAGCTTTTATAAAATATATATTTCTATCAATTTCCTCGTCAAAGCTTATCCCCTTATTCAATCTAAATATGCCTCCAAAAATAGTTAATAAAATAGTTATTACTATGGGGTCACCTCAACTTATAACTGCACTCGTTGGAGGAGTTTTTGCATTAATACTAATTGATATTTTAACTAAAAGAAGGGTCTTATAGACCTTTTTTTGTCATAATTCATAACAATTATAAGTTTTAAGTTAGCCGCAGCTTAATATTTTGCAATATTTGTTGAAATAATGTACAAACTTTTAAAATATTTAACATAAATTATCGAAACTTAACACTAACTTAACATTGTTGTGATAAAATTTCATCGGAATATTCTTTTAAGAGGAGTGTTAATATGGATTATAAGATGATTTTTCAACTTTTAGGTGGTTTAGGGCTTTTTGTCTACGGAATGAAACTTATGGGGGATGGCCTCCAGAAGACTGCCGGCGAAAAGTTAAAACGAATGCTAGAGATTCTAACTAGCAATAGGTTTTTCGCTGTACTCGTTGGTGCAGGGGTCACTGCAATTATTCAAAGTAGTAGTGCAACTACAGTAATGACTATAGGCTTTGTAAATGCAGGGCTTATGAATTTATTCCAAGCTGCTGGGGTTATTATGGGAGCAAATGTTGGTACTACAATGACAGCTCAACTTATAGCCTTTAAACTTACAGATATCGCACCATTTATTCTTGCAATAGGTGCTGGTTTAGTTATGTTCAGCAAAAAAAAGAAAACTAAAGACGTTGGCGAGATTGTTTTGGGTTTTGGTATATTATTTGTTGGTATGGCAATGATGGAAACTTCTATGAGGCCTTTAAGTGAACTAGATGGCTTCAAAAACCTTATTTTAGTTTTAGGAAAACACCCATTCATGGGAGTTATTGTTGGTCTTTGTATGACAGCAACAATTCAAAGTAGTAGTGCTACTATTGGAATACTAATGGCACTTGCTGCAAATAGCAGTATCTCACTTGCTATTGCGCTTCCTATACTTTTTGGGGATAATATTGGAACCTGTGCTACTGCACTGCTAGCAAGTATAGGAACAACTAAAAATGCTAAAAGGGCTGCGTTACTACATTTGATTTTTAACTTTACAGGCACAATAATGTTTATGATAGCTTTCAGGTTAGTGTTAAAAGTTGTTCCAATGTTTGGTGGAAATGTTCAAAGACAAATTGCAAATGCACACACACTCTTTAATATATCTAATGTATTTATCCAAGTTTGGTTTATAGATGTTTTAGTTAAAATCGTTAATAAATTAGTACCTGGAGATGATGGAAAATCATCTGCTCTTGTATTGGAATACTTAGATCGCAGACTACTCGAAACTCCTTCTATCGCTGTTGGACAGCTTATTAAGGAAGTTACTAGAATGGGAAAATTAGCCTCAGTAAATCTTTCTAATGCAATGCAAGCTTTCCTCAATTGTGATGAAAATATGATGAGCTCAGTTATTGATCATGAGGTTACAATAAACTATCTTGAAAGAGAAATAACTAGTTATATGGTGTCACTTTCAAATACACCTCTATCCGAACATCAATCTGAGATTATTACTTCTCTATATAATGTTGTAAATGATATAGAGAGAATTGGAGATCATGCTGACAACTTAGGCGAGCTTGCTAAAAGCAGAATGGTTAATAAGCTCATTTTTTCAGAAAAATCACTTTCTGATGTTACATATATGTTTGAAACTGTAAAATACTGTGTTGATAACGCAATAGTAGCTTTAGAAAATTCTGACTTAGATTCTGCTCGCAAAGCTATGAACGTAGAAAAAAAGATAGATACCATGGAAAGACAGCTTAAAAAGGAACATATAGCTAGGTTGAGTAGCCTTGAATGTACTCCCGCTGGCAGCTCTGTGTATCTAGAGCTATTAACCAATCTTGAAAGAGTTGGAGACCATTCAAATAATATTGCACAAATGGTTGTAAGCTCTAATTAATCATATGAAAATAAAAAAGATTAGGACCTAGTATAAAACTAAGTCCTAATCTTTTATTTCTTTACCTATTTCTAATACATTATAAGTTCCATCTATTGACAAAAACCTGCATATTGTATAATATACATACCATATAATGTTTTTATCTTTGAAGGAGGAAAAAATTATGATATTTTCAAATTGGTATAAAAAACAAAAAAAAGAAAAAGAAAGAAAATTAAGAATTAAAACTGCGAAAAAAATACTTATCGGTACCGCAGCTGGAAGTCTTAGCGGGTTATTAGGTGGTTTACTTTTTTCACCAAAATCCGGCAAAGAAACTAGAGAAGATATTGCTAACTCCTCAAAAGAGCTTAAGGGAACCATTGATAATAAAGTCTCTGATGCTAAAGATAGTGTAACAGACGCTAAAGTTAAAATCAAACAAAAAAGTACAAAACTTAAGGCATCTATTAACAATAAAGTCTCTGATGCCAAAGATAATGTAACAGACGCTAAAGTTAAAGTTTCCCAATATTTAAATGAAAAAAAAACTTCGAAAGTACTTTCTGAAACAAAGGATAACATAGCTTTAACTAACAATGACGATTTAGATGATGTCGCAGGGCAAACTGTTATAGTTGAGAAAGAAACTAATAAATAAACAAAATTTTATAGAATAGTGGTGTTATTAATGTATGTAAACTTTTTTAAATTAGGACAAGGCTTATTGATCTTTCTTGGTATAGTCATTTTAATTATACTTATAATAGGGTTGTTAAAACTTATTAAAACTATATCAAGTGTAAATTCAATTATCAAAAATAATAAAGATAGTATTGATGAAGTATTATCTGTTTTACCAAAAACATTTAAAAATTTGTATGAGGTAACAGACAATATAAAAGATGTTACTGAAGTAGTGGTTCAAACAACTGCCTCTGCCCTTGGTACAACAGAATACTTTGAAAAATATTTAGTATATATAGTAGATATTTTAACTATTATAAAAAAGATATTTTCAAATAAAAAATAAATGAAATATACACATACTTTTACAGCAATGAAGCAGATAACATAAACTTAAGTTTATGTTATCTGCTTCATTTTGAATGTGCCTTAAGTCGCTCCTTGATTTTTTTCTCATATCCATTGTCGAGGGCTTCATAATATACTTTCCCAATTAGCTCATCAGGCAAATATTGCTGCTTTACATAATTTCCTTCATAAGCGTGCGGGTACAAATATCCTACTCCATGTCCTAGTTTCTTTGCACCACTATAACTTTGATCCCTTAAATGTACAGGTATTTCCCCTATGTTCTTTTCTTCTACATCTTTAAGTGCATTATTTATAGCCATATAAGATGCATTACTTTTAGGAGCTGAAGCTACATAAATTGCAGCCTGTGCTAAAATAATTCTTGCTTCTGGCATACCTATAAACTGAACCGCCTGTGCTGCATTATTTGCTACGAGTAGCGCAATAGGATCAGCATTTCCCACATCCTCGGATGCCGCTATTACAATTCTCCTAGCAATAAATTTGGGATCCTCCCCAGCATATATCATTCTAGCAAGGTAATGTACTGTAGCATCAGGGTTAGATCCTCGCATACTTTTAATAAAAGCAGAAATTACGTCATAATGCTCGTCTCTATTTTTATCATACTTTATATGCTTTTTTTGAAGACATTCCTGGGCAACCGCAAGGGTTATATTTATTTTACCATCCTCATCTCTATCCGTAGTGAGTACTGATAATTCCAAAGCATTAAGTGCACGCCGTGCATCTCCATTTGCCATATTTGCAAGATAACTCATAGCTTCACTTTCCATACAAATATTAGTATTTCCAAACCCTACTTCTTTATCGTCGAGTGCACGTGCAATAATCTTTTCAATATGTTTTTTCTCTAACGGTTCCAATTTAAATAACATAGACCTAGATAGTAATGCATTATTAACTTCAAAATATGGATTTTCTGTGGTTGCCCCAATTAAAATTATTGTGCCCTTTTCTACAAATGGTAACAATGCATCCTGTTGAGCTTTATTAAATCTATGAATTTCATCTATAAATAATATGGTTTTAATATTGTACATTCCTAGATTATTCTTAGCGGACGCTACCACTTCTCTTAATTCTTTTAGCCCGTCTGTTACAGCATTAAGTCTAACAAAATTAGATTTCGTTGTATTTGCAATAACTTTAGCCAAGCTAGTTTTACCTGTACCTGGTGGACCATAAAGTATTAAAGATGTTATCTTATCTGCTTTTATAGCTCGGTGCAAAAGCTTTCCCTTGCTTAAAATATGCTCTTGCCCTACATAGTATTCTAATTTTTCAGGTTTTAATCTCTCAGCGAGTGGCGCTTCTTTTTGTAAGTTCTTTTGTGCTTGTAATTCAAATAGATCCATATAATCACCTTTAAATCTTTCGTTTAGTTTATTCTGCCCTATTGTAATTAATTAGCTTAAAGATTTTTGTTTTAGTTTTTCTGTCATATCATGTAATTTAACTATTCCAGCTTCTCTTAATCTTTTGTTCTCATCTTCAATGTTCTTTGTTTCCTCTATCCCTTGCATAATAGTATTCCAAGTTTTCTCTAGAGTTTCTATTTTTACACTTGTTCCTCCAGCGAGTTTTGCTATGTCGACACTTTGACCTCTTATATTTTCAGCATTTTTCATTAATAATTCATTAGTAGTCCTGTCGAGTTCTGCTAAAGAATCCGATACTAACTTTTGCTTTTTTAAAGCAATAGCTTGAATTATTCCATTTTTGAATACAGGTATAGTTATTATAAAAGCAGAATGAACTTTAGATATCAACTTATAATTTCCCCTTTGGATCATTTTAATTTGAGGGGCAGTTTGTAATGATACCATCTTAGCCATTTCCAAATCATAAATTCTCTGTTTTAACATTTCAACAGTGGCTTTAGCATTCTCGTAATTTATCATATTTATTTGTTCACCACTCGCTGCTAACGCCTCAAGTTTAGGAATCTCTCCATTTTCATTTTTTTCAACAACCATATTTCCTGCTGCAATGTATTTTTCTAATTCTCCATAATACTCAAAATTCTGATTATATAGGTTTTCAAGTGATAAATTAGAACTATTTATTTCCGCCTTATAACCACTAAGCCCCGTGTAAATTTTGTCTATTTCTCCTCCAATGGTTTTATACTTACCCATCATTTTGTCAATTGCCTTACCTGGTTTACTAAATAGCTTTGCAAGAAAACCAGTTTTGTTCTCCTCAAAATCTTGCTTATCAAACTTCTTCATTATACTTGTAAGTTCCTTTATCATAACACCTGAGTCTTCAACACTACTGCTTTTAATAGAATTTAATATTTGATCGGCAAATTTTGATATTTGCTGAGCCGGTTCATTTCCAAATTCTAATATTGCATTTGCATCTTTAATATTTATATTGGCTGCAAGTTGCATCACTTGTGGTGAGACTTTAAGCTGCCGACTTATGCTTATGGCTTTTTGCTCTATAGCCTTATCTTCAATGTTTTCATCTTCAATTTTAAGTATTTGATTATTTTTTTCCATGTTTTTCACTCCTCCTAATATCTCGTGCACCTATGTTTTTCTAACTTATTTTTAAAATTTTTGTGCTATAGCATAAAAATCAACTTCACTTCTCAACTATCAAAATATTAACTCCGGAACAAATTTTCAAAAAAACCTTTTTTCTTCTCCACGTGTTTTTTAAAATGCAACTTAAAACTTACATTTTCTAGTCTATGAATGTCATATTGCTCAGGAAATATAAAATTTTCTATGTCGTTATACCCTGAAGGATTATATATAATTATATCTATTCCCATAGAATTCATAAAGGCAAGCATTATACAATCTTCAAAAGATAAGTTCCCATTTTCTTCATTATTGTAAACTACAATTTTAGGAACTTCTTCTGGATAATCATATGCTTGCAGTAATTCAAGTAATGTTGTATCTAAATTTATTAGCACTGAGAAAATATCCACTTGTAAATCCCTTAACTCTTCCTGTTCAACGTTTATTATTACAGGATTAAGGCATAAGTCTTTAATTTTCTCAGCCATAGTGTTTTGAAGTCCGGATCGAAGTTCCTTGTATTTCCACCAAGATGAATTAAGCATTTCATCAATATTAAACTCTGAAAAAACATTACTCGGGTATATTTTATTAAATTTCCCATATTCCAAATGAACTACATCCATTATAGGTAGCTCATTATAAAACCTAGTAAATTTTCCAGTTGATACCTCATTAATTTCCTTCCAGTAAATATCAATGTTTTCATGAGTACCACAAATTTTTGAGAACATGTTGGGCACGACTACAGTTGAGTCTTTAACCTTAAAACCTTCCCTTATATATGCCTTTTCCCTAATCCATATGTATATTTCCTCATATGTAGTATTAAGGGTTACTGCCTCTACATTATAATCTGAAAACTGCCAAGGTCTATAAAACCCAGAATCATCCATATACAATGTCTTATCAAGCTCTTCTTTAGCGTTGTATGCAGTGGTCTTAACTCTTTCCTCAATATTAGTAGGGAAAGTTTTTATTTCATAGTTACAATTATAAACAATTTCATTTGAAAAAGCATTATATTTATCAATTTCATGAAAAGCTCCAGCGTTTTTCGGATTAAAGTATAAAATATCGCAACCCAAGGTTGATAATAATATTAAATAAAAAACTTCTTCTTTTGAAATGTCTCCATAAAAAACTATCTTAGGATTAATTTTCATATAATCAAATTTTTCGAATAATTCTTTAGAATAAATATTTATCCAATGAATCACATAATTGATAATAACTTTAATTTTATGATTATCAATTGTTTCATTGCTCTTAATATAATACTCTATTAGTCCCTTTAAATTATTTTTAATTTGCCTGAGTAAAACTTTATTAGATAAATTCGGAAAAAGTCCATTATCACTTATTAAATTTATAATTAAGGATACATCTAGAACTTCTTTTTTGAATACTTTTATCAAAATATCATTTAATACATTTTGAAGTCTTATGCTAATGTCTTTATCTAATCCTTCACCAAACCGCATGTAACATGACCCTATTTTCTTTAATTCATTGTCTAAACTATGTAAATTTTCATAGTAATCTTTCTCATTGTTTTTTATACCTATAAACCTATAAAAATATTTGGGAATAGTAACAACATTAGAATTATATTCAAATTTGCTTCTTTTATAAATCTCTGTTTTTAAACTATTTATGATATCCTCATTAATGTCTAAATTCACACTTTGAATCTCCAAATTATTCAAACTATTATTTTCCATATTCGCCTTACCTTTTCAATTATATTTTCTCGTAAATATAGTTTATTATCCATATTAAGTATATCATATTAATCTTATATTTTTCATTGTAATGTTCCTAAAAAAAATAATTTATACTGATAGAATTATTAGAATAATCTCACTTTTTCATAATAGGTTTTTTTTCATAAAAGGTATTCTTTTATATACGCAAAAGGTGTAATATATATGGTATAGTGGATTCTAATTGTAACTGCGTCCAAGCTTTTACATTTTTTTTACATTTTTAATAATCTTAGCTATAATTTTTATAGAGTAAATAACAATTAATTATTGTTATCCACCCTATAAAAACACTAAGGGGGGGTAGCAATTGATAATTGTTATGCCTCTCAGAGAACTACAAGGAGGTTTATTATGGGACTTTTGACTTTTAAAAAAGGTATTCACCCGAGCGGTAGTAAAGACTTAAGTATGCACAAAGCAATTCAAGATTTGCTTCCAAAGGGCAACTTAGTATTTCCTATGCAACAACATATAGGCGCGCCTTGCGAACCTTTAGTAAAAAAAGGTGATAAAGTATTGGTGGGGCAAAAAATAGGTGAATCCAAAGCTTTTGTATCTGCGCCAATATATTCAAGCGTATCTGGAACTGTAAAAGATGTAGCACCGTGGCTACATAGTAATGGAACAATGGCGTTGTCAGTCATTATCGAAAACGATAACACTTACGAAGAAGTACTTACTATGATTCCTCACACGGATTATGAAAAGCTATCAAAAAATGAACTAGTAGCTATCATTAAAGAAGCTGGTATAGTAGGTATGGGTGGGGCAGGCTTTCCAACACATATTAAGCTTACCCCTCCAGAGGGAAAAATTATCGACAGCATTATAATAAATGCTGCAGAGTGTGAACCATATTTAACTTGCGATTACAGAATGATGCTCGAAAAATCCAATGAAATAGCTCTCGGCTTAAAAATTATTCTTCAAATGTTCCCTGGTGTAAAGGGATATGTTGGAGTAGAAGATAATAAGCCTGATGCAATTGAAGCTATGAAAAAAGCTTGTAAAAGCCTGGATAATGTGCAAGTTACTCCACTTATTACAAAATATCCTCAAGGTGCAGAAAAACAATTAATTTATGCAATTACTGGTAGAGAATTACCTTCTGGTAAGCTCCCTGCAGATGTTGGATGCATAGTTCAAAATGTTGATTCTGTATTTGAGATATACAACGCTGTAGTAAATGGTAGACCACTTATGGAGCGAGTACTAACCGTAACCGGAGAAGCAATTAAAGAACCTCTTAATTTAAGAGTAAAATTTGGAACTTCTATGGAAGAAGTTATCGAGGCTGCTGGTGGATTTAAAGAAGACCCAGTTAAAGTAATATCAGGTGGACCTATGATGGGAATGGCTTTAAGTTCATTAAAAACTCCCGTTATTAAAGGAACCTCAGGGATACTTTGTTTAACAAAACAGCAAGCTAAATTAGAACAAGAATCTAGCTGCATAAGATGTGGAAAATGCATGAATGCTTGTCCTATGTTTTTAAACCCTACAAAACTTAACTCTTTAGTTTTAAGAGGTAAGTACGATGAATTTGAAGAATATCATGGTATGGATTGCATTGAGTGTGCTTGTTGCTCTTATGTATGCCCAGCAAAACGTCATTTAACTCAAACTTGCCGTGAAGGTAAACGAACAGTAAATATCAATAGAAGAAAAAAATAGATAGAGGTGACTTATATGTATACAGTATCTTCATCCCCACACGTAAAATCAAATGATTCTGTGCAGGGCATAATGAGAGACGTAATAATAGCATTAATACCTGCTACCTTTGCCGGCATATATTTTTTCGGAATGCAAGCATTTTTAGTTACATTGGTATCTGTGCTATCATGTATTGTAGCAGAGGCTTTATGGCAGAAACTTACTCATAGAAAAATCACAATAGGAGATCTTAGTGCTGTGGTAACTGGTTTATTACTTGCTTTTAATTTGCCAGCTGCTGTTCCACTTTGGCTTCCTGCAATTGGAGGGTTTTTCGCAATAATTATTGTAAAACAATTTTTCGGCGGAATTGGACAAAATGTAATGAATCCCGCTTTAGCCGCTAGAGCATTTTTACTTGCTTCTTGGCCAGTTCACATGACTAATTTTACCGTTGATGGTACTTCCGCTGCTACGGCACTTGGAATACTTAAAACTGGTGGTGACAATTTGCCTAGTCTAATGAACGTTTTTATTGGTAATGTCGGTGGTTGCATTGGTGAAACTTCTGTATTTGCATTACTAATTGGTGCAGCTTATCTATTATATAAGAAAATAATAAGCTGGCATACTCCAGTAGCATTTATTGGTACTGTATTTGTTTTAACTTCAATATTAGGCAGAGATGGTTTAATGACTGGAAATGCATTATATGAAATTTGCGCTGGAGGCTTAATGATTGGTGCTTTCTTTATGGCAACAGATTATTCAACTTCGCCAATGACTAAAAAAGGACAACTTATCTTTGGACTTGGCTGTGGAATTTTAACCACAATTATACGTTTATATGGTGGTTATGCTGAAGGAGTATCTTACTCTATATTAATAATGAGCCTATTTGTTCCATTTATTGATAAGTTTACTGCTCCACGTATTTTTGGGGAGGTGAAATAATTGAAAGAAAATATTAAATTAGGTATGATTTTGCTTTTAATTACAGGAATTGCAGGATTTTTACTAGGTGGTGCCTATGAAATAACAAAAGCACCTATCGCAACTTCCATAACTGCTGATAAACAAGCTGCTATGAAAGCAATATTACCCACAGCTGATAAATTTGAAAAGACAGATGTAAAGACTAATGAAAAAATTTCTGAGGTTAATTCTGGACTAAAGGGTACTGAAATAACTGGATATGCTATAAAAGTTGCTCCAAAAGGATACGGTGGCCCAGTAGAAATCATGGTTGGAATATCAAGCGAAGGAAAAGTTACTGGAATAAAAATTTTAGCCCACACTGAAACTCCTGGTCTTGGTGCTAATGCTCCAGACCCAAAGTTTTCAGATCAATTTAAGAATAAACCTATAAACGAAAAATTAGAAGTTGTAAAAGTAGCCCCTTCAAAGGACAATCAAATACAAGCTATTACAGGTGCAACTATTACATCTAAAGCAGTAACTCTTGGTGTTAGCGATGCTATTGATTTTTACAACTCTTCATTGAAAGGAGCTAAAAAATAATGAGCATATTTTCTGAAAGATTAAAAAATGGTATTGTAACCGAAAATCCAATATTTGTGCAAGTTCTAGCTATGTGCCCTACGCTGGCTGTTACCACCAGCGTAGAAAATGCTATAGGTATGGGCCTAGCATCTACAGCAGTGTTAATTGGATCTAATCTTTTTATATCCATATTAAGAAAAGCAATCCCTGATAAGGTTCGTATACCTGCTTATATTACAATAATAGCTGCTTTTGTTACGTTAATACAGTTTTTATTACAAGGTTTTGTTCCATCTCTATATAAGTCCCTCGGAATTTTTATTCCACTTATAGTTGTAAACTGTGTAATTCTTGGAAGAGCTGAATCATATGCATCAAAACACAAAGCACTTCCTTCAATTTTTGATGCTATCGGAATGGGACTTGGGTTTACAGTAGCTTTAGCAATTCTTGGTGCTATAAGAGAATTATTAGGATCTGGTTCAATATATGGAAAAAATATATTTGGAGCCTCTTTTGAACCTGCTATAATTATGGTTTTAGCACCTGGAGCTTTTATTACTCTAGGAATTTTAATGGCTCTATTAAATCAAAAATCAATTAATCAAACAAATAAAGTTAATGATAAAATTGCACATTTTCATGAAATTGATCCAGTGACTGGTGAGTGTACTGGATGTGGGTCTTGTGCTCATAGTTGTAAAAAATAATTTTTTTAAGAAAGGTGGATGGAAATGAGACTTTTTTCAATTTTTATAAGTGCATTTTTGGTAAATAACTTCTTATTAGTTAAATTCCTTGGAGTATGTTCTTTTCTTGGAGTTTCTAAAAAAACCGAAACTGCAAAAGGTATGGGACTAGCAGTAGTATTTGTTATGTTCCTAGCCTCATTCATGACTTATGGAGTCTATAACTGGATTTTAGTTCCTTTGAACATAACTTATTTATCAACACTATCATTCGTGCTAGTTATTGCAGCACTCGTGCAATTTGTTGAGATGGTTATCAAAAAAACTCAGCCAGGTCTCTATAAAGCACTTGGAATATTTCTTCCATTAATAACAACTAATTGTGCTGTTCTTGGTATGGCTGTTATCAACATAGGTGAGAAATATACATTATTAGAATCCATGGTTAATGCTCTCGGAGCAGCGGCTGGCTATATGCTTGCCATTGTACTTCTTTCAGGTTTAAGAGAAAGAATGGAAGAGAACGATAATATGCCACTAGCATTTAGAGGTCTACCTATATCATTAATTACAGCTGGATTAATGGCTATAGCATTTTTAGGCTTTAGCGGTTTAAAATTGGGAGGTATCTAAATGGATATAAATAATTTAATTTACCCAGTATTAAGCATTGGCGGTATGGGGCTTGTATTTGGAGTTGTACTTGGTTATGCTAACAAGAAATTCTTCGTAGCGGTTGATCCTAAAATACCACTAGTTAGAGAAGCATTACCTAGCGCTAATTGTGGTGCATGCGGATATGCTGGCTGTGATGCTTATGCTACAGCTGTAGTTGAGGGAGGTGCACTCCTAAATGCATGCAGCGTAGGTGGAAGTTCTGTTGCTCAAAAAATCGGAGAAATAATGGGCGTATCCGTTGAAACCGCAAATCCTAAAGTTGCCTTTGTTAAATGTAAAGGAACTTGCACGGTTGCTAAAGAAAAATATGAGTATGATGGAATCAAAGATTGCCGCCAAGCAGTTATTGCTCCTGGTGGTGGTCCTAAAGCTTGCGCCGATGGTTGTTTAGGTTTTGCAAGTTGTGTAAGGGCCTGCGAGTTCAATGCCCTTCATATAATTGATGGCATCGCTGTAGTATATAAGGATAATTGTGTAGCTTGTGGCGCATGCATTGCAGTATGCCCTAAGGATTTAATAGAGCTCGTTCCCGCTACTCAAGAAGTACTTATTGAATGTAACTCAAAATCAAAGGGTAAAACAGTAAAAGATAATTGCGGCGTTGGATGTATTGCTTGCGGAATGTGCGCAAGAGTTTGCCCATCTGAGGCAATTGTTATGGTTAATAACTTACCTATAATAGACTTTGAAAAATGTACACAGTGTGGACTATGTTCTACTAAGTGTCCTACAAAGGTTATTTCAAAACCATTAAAAGATCGTGTAAACATGAGTAAAGACACTCCTAAAGACGAGAGTGTAGTAATTAAATAGTTAGAAAGTTAGAAAAGATAAGGAGAAGGTTTAACATAACCCTCTCCTTATCTTTTTTATTTACTGGAAGACATTTAAACTTCCCCCTGTCAAATCCCATATTGGAATATCTTTTCTTTTAACAAGTAAAACTTTACGTTCATTTTAATTAAGTATTATGGTAAATGAACCTTGTGTAACCATAATTATTACTCTCCTTTACTACTTATTAAACCATAATATCTTACGTTAGTGCATCAATCATGAATTCATGATTGATGCACTATTTACGAATATTGTGAATTGATTGTAGATTTCACGAACCAAGTTATAGATATAAAATAACCTATTATAGGGGAAACTCCACATAGCCATCAAGCTAAGCCACATTAAATAATATTGGATTATCACCAACTACAATATTTTACCATTAATTTTTCATTTGTGAATTTAAATGGTGTATTTTAAGTGCATACTAGTATTCAAATAATTTCATGGCACGCCAAAAAAACCACTATATAGTGGGAATATTCGCAATTTTGTTAAATTGGTTTATGCTGCAACTTTAGCCTGCGATGATGTTAATTTATAACAAACTCCAAGAATATCAAAAACAGTTTTCTTATCCTTTTTATGAGATTTCAGACCATTCCTAACTACATTTTCAAATATTAATTTTAAGGTATTAAAAACTTTATTAGGGAATTTGATAAACTCAAAATATAGACTATCAATATATTCATGAACTATTTCACAAGTCTTAATTTCACTGGCTTCAAGGCCTTTATTTTCTAATGCTAAAGTCCTCATTTTAAACATTACAGCAGAACTTATGAGTAGCAAAATAAGTTTTCCATAAAGCTGACATTGAAACCGTTCTATTTTAACTAACTTTACAACATGTATACTAAATATGGATTTCCACGTTTTAAAAATTATTTCCACCTGCCATCTTAAGCTGTAAAACTCATGAACCTGTTTTGCGCTTAAAACTTCTTCTGTAATATTGGTTATATAAATAGATATTCCTAATAATTCAATAGTATTATCACTTTTTTCTATGCCCTTCTTTTTAGCATTCTTCACAGACTTTTCTGTTCTTTTTTTTAATTGATCATTTGTTAGTTTATATAAAATAAGCCTTGTTTTTAGCGTCTTTTCCTTACCTACATAGACATCCTTAATTTCATAACGGTCACCCTCGCCCATCTGTTTCATTATGTCAGAAATGTAGATTCTTTTAAAAAAGCTTGATTTTTTAGGGGAACCATTCTTATAGTACTCTATATCCTTATTTTCTATATATACTGCTATATTAGGTTTGAGTCTTGATATGTAAAATGCTTCTCTATCTTCTATATCCAAAAAATCTTCAAAATTGAAGTATCCAAGATCTCTTAAAATAAGATCACCAGATTTGATAGTATCTCTTATTTTGCTCCCAAAAGTATTGTCACTTCCCGAACCAGCTCCTACTTGTACATTAAGAAGATTTCCAGATTTCAATTCATATTCTAGTTGTATTTTTACACCTGAAGCTTGAGAGCAGCCGCCAGACCCAGGATAAATATCTTTATAGCTTTCCGGTACTTGAAAAGCAGTAGAATCAAGTATTCTTATTCGTTTGTAATGTTCATCCCATACACTTGGTATACAAGTATTATTCGTTATTGTTTGGAGCAACAGATTCTCAAAAATCTTCTTTAAAAATTCAACACATTTTTCATTTAAACGTTGATCTAATGCTTGATTAGAAATAATTATTCCTATTTTTGCACTAAGTTTTGTACATAAGGTAACAAGTGTATTATTCGCAACCTCTGCATCCATAAAACAGCATAAGCAAATGAATTCCCATGCGCAAATCTTACCTTTTCTTTTCACAAAACCTGTTTCTCTCGCAATTTCTTCAATCTCCTCTTTTGAAAAACATCTTTTAATTTCAGCTGCAAAATGTTTCATATCTTTATCCAATTTTAAGTTTTCTTCTATCATTTGTAAATTACCCCCATTGATGTGTTTTTATTATCTTTTAAATGATAACATTTTTACAAATGGGGGGTTTTATTTTTATAGAATTCTCTTAGCTTGATGGCTATGTGGCTCTACCCCTATCAATACTATAATTGTACTTTAACTAAATTGTTTCGAGCAAAAAAACAAGAGCTTTATCATTTAGTGATTAAACCCTAGATATATCAATGATTTAAACTGATGTTATACACTTTTTTGAGTCAGAATGTTTTGATAAAAGACTTTTTGGGTAATAACTGTCTTAACGTATGTTTTCCGCGTTTTGCGAGCACTTCCCCCGCATTTGGCTGAAACTGCGTAACAACTAACCTTAAAAATAACAGAAATTATAAACTCTGATTTAGATATACCAACTGTTACACTCATAAATTAAGCATTTTTTAAAAAAAATTTGTTGCGTAGTTGGATAAAAGTGCGCAACAACTTATGGTTTTATTGTAATCTGTATCAAAAAATATGAAACACTTTTACGACCTGTTCAATGGGTTCATATAGGTTATTGTCTTCCTTTTTTAACGCATCATATAACTATAGTTAAATGAGACTCATAAAATATAATTAATTTTATTTAAAGTTTCTTAATTGGAACGGAAAGCCTGCCCAGACACCCAAAGAAAAATTAATAAAATATATTTATAATACAAATATATTAATGCTATACTTATATTTACAATACAAACATATTAGAGGGGGCTGAAATGGATAAAATTAAATTTGAAGAACTTGCTCCACAGGGAAAAATTAATTTTATGAATGATAAATTAAAAGAAGGATTAACCTTAACCACTATAAGTGAGGAAATTAAAATTAGTAGAAAAACTATAGCAAAAAAATTAAAATCTGTAGGGTATACGTTCAGCAAACAAGAAAAAATGTTTATAAAATCAAGTGAATATAAATCTAATATAAACATATTACCCATAGTCAAACCTATTGAAATCAAAGCGATTGCAAAGCATGAATATAAAACTAATACAAATATATTCAACTCAAAAGAAGCTACAACTAAGATATTAGATATAATAGAAAAACATGATAATATTAAGGAAATGCTAGAGTGGTATAATAATCAAAAAAATGTCATAGAAGTGGATGTAAGCGAGTTAAAGATTGATAGTGATAAATTACAGGGGGATATAAAAACTCTACTACTGTGAGGCTGTATAAGGAGGTCTGGGAACAATTCAGAGAGTTTATGAGTGGATACAGCGAGTTTAAGTCTATGGATTTAATAAGTATGTCCCTAGTTGAATATATGGAGCGTTACAAGAAGCATAAAAAGGTTCAATTGTAGCTTAGTAAAAAAGTTTGAGCAAAAGTGGGTACTTTCCTTAGTTACCAACGATTTTTTGTGTTTTGATATAGAATATCAATTTGAATGTTACTTAATAGGGTGTTTTTGCCCATCCCCCCGAAAAGGTGGAATAAGCAAAACATCCTGGTATAAATATTATGTAGGATTCCCGTCATAGTCACCATCTATTTCCACCTCTGCCTCATGCAATGCTTCATCTTTTTCAGGGTCATCTGGGTCAATATATTTTCTGCACTTGGCATAAAGCCATATATTCATTGGTCGGTTATTGACGACCTCGACTTCATCAAAATATTGATTTTATATCAACTTTCCCATAAATGATGGTTGGATATTATATGATTAAGACCTTTAAAACCTGTATTTTCATATATTCAAATTTCAAAAAATGCGGGGTTTTGGGCGTAGAACCCCTTATACTTTATTATTTTTCGGTGTCTCCCCTATTATTAGCGAATTTCTTAAACATAGCCAATCTTTTAAGTGGTTATAGCTCAATTATTTTGTCAAAATTATCTATCAATTCTTCGTTTAAATGATGTGTGACGAGAATAATAGTGAAATTAGAATTTTTTAATAATATGGATTCAACTTCAAATGCATTTTTTTTATCTAATGCCGAGGTTCCTTCATCAATAATGATGATTGGTTTATGACGAATCAAAGCTCTGGCTATAGAAAGGCGTTGTTTTTGGCCACCTGAAATGTTATTCCCTTCTTCTCCTAAAAAAGTATTTAAATTTTGATCTAAAGATAAAACAAAATCACTTAGACAGCTTTCTTTTAATGAATTATCTAATTCCTCTTCAGTAAAGTTTTCGCATAATGTTATATTATCTTTTATAGTCCCACTAAATATATATACATTTTGACTAATATATGCAATATTGTCCCTAATGCTTTCTTGACTATATTGTTTTATATCAACATTATCAATATATATGTTTCCTTCATAATTATTTAAATGACCTAAAATCAATTTAATCAATGTGGTTTTACCACTTCCACTTTTACCAATGATTGCATATTTTTTTCCGTTTTCAAAGATAAGTGAAAGATTTTTAAAAACATCTTCATTTTTATAACCGAAACTTACATTTCTAAGTTCAATGGAGTTAGAAAAAGGTGGGCACATTTCTAAAGTTGTAAATTCATTAGGATCGGTATCAAATTTCTCCAAAACAGGTTTAGAAGATCTTATTGTTGTAACACAATTTAATAAAGTAGCAAATGAACCGAAAAATGAACCAGCTAAATTTGCAGCTGGTAAAATTGAACCTACAGATGTTAATCCCTTAATTGACAAATATCCAGTAATAAAAGTCATTGCAATTTGAGAAATTATATTTGATAAACTAATTAAGGTGTTAACTACTGTCTGTGTCTTCTTAAATGTGTACTTCGTAAATTCTAAAATCTTAGAATTTTCTAAAATACTGGATTTAAATCGTGACAATAAATTATAACTATATAATACCTCATGTCCCATCATAGTTTCTTTTGTAACTTTTACAAATTCTTCTTGTTGATCAGACATAGCTTTTGAATCTTTTTCAACAGTTTTGTTCATCAACTTTGGGGGAATTAACATTAAAACACATAAAATAATTGCAAGCATTGCGACCCACAAGTGAATATATACTAGTCCACATAATGAAAATATAATCATAGATAATTGTGAAATTAATACGAAAAATTGGTTGAATGTTGTACTTTCAATCTGAGTTACATCATTAGTTAACCAAGAAACATAGCTTCCGGTCTCATTTTTATAAAATTGCTCATAGTCCATTTGGGTTAATTTATCTGTAATTTGATATCTTAAAGTAAAATTCATTTTTGCAACGGCTTTTGCTGTATTTATTTTACTTTCATAATTCATAATGATAGATATAGTCCACATCAAAATCATAAAAATACTTTGTTTTATTAAGGCATGAACATCACCTGCAATAATAACATTCAAGAGATTTGCTAACATTAACGCTGTTAATACCAATAACAACGATGACAATATATTCAAAATGCTTGCAATTACCACTATTTTTTTATTTTGCCTAATAACCTTTTTCATATTTCCCCCCATCCTAATGAGCCTATACTCCTTTTGAACCATTTATAAATAATTCATCTAAAAAGAAACAAAAATTCATTTCATTGTTTAGTAATCGGTTGAAAAAAAGAATAATACCTGATGTTCCACTTCCCAAATCTGTTGATAACTTAGTTATATAATCCCCTGGAAAGAGAACTCCATCCGGAGACATTACTTTATATAAATCAAGACCTTCTGCCATATCATATGCCCTATCTTTATAACTGGTATCATCCAAAAATTGATAACAATCCAACAATGTGTTACCTAGTCCTGCCATTCCACAAAATAGACCTGGATTAATAGCATATTTTACATATATACCCGGCAAGATATTGTTAATTTCTTCTAAATAATAATCCTGTTTCGTAACTTTATAATATCTCACTAAAACGGAAATTATTCCAGCGCTTCCTTCCAAAAAATATGGATAAAGTGTCTCAACATTTACATCATCTGAAGAAAACGCATAAAAATCACTATCTCCTATTTTTATTTTATGCGATAAGTCATATTTTAAAGCTAATTGTCCAATTTCTAAATATTTCTGTTCATTAGTTACTAAATTTAAATATAAGAAAAACAAAGAAATTCCACTTGCCCCATCTCCATATCCTATGTTAATCGGATCCTTTCCTTCTTGCCAGTATGCGAATCCTTTTGAATGATCTATCTTGGCCTGGCAAATTAATTCATCACCAATAGCTATCGATTTTTCTAAAAATTCTTTATTTTTCGTTTCTATCCAAAATTTTAGCATTGTTAATCCATATCCTGACAATCCACATCGAATTCCAAAATTATTCTTAAACAATTGATTTTCATCACAATTTTTTAATATTTCTATTGCTTTCTCTTTTTGCCCAATTTCAAGAAGTACCCATGCAACTCCTGCAAGACCAACATACAATCCTGGAGGATATACATCCAATTTAGAAGTTCTTTCCATAATCCAAGGTATATATTTTTTAATCATTTCTTCCTGTTTCAACCAGCTGAAGGCATATATATTTCCTAATGCTCCACATGTTATATTCAATGGAGTGTTTATAAATGGTGTATTAGGGAAAAGTCTATCAATTCTTTGTATATCGGCCGTTTTCTCTATAGCCATTAAACATTCATTTATTGTTTTACTATATTTAAAATTTAGCTCATTGTAATTATGGTTTACTTTTATCTTTAAACAAGAATATGTTGTTGTTTGAATTCTATTCAATCTGCATTTTACTTCGTCTAATTGTGGTCTTTTTTTAACTTCATTTTGAGTTAAATCAAGTATAATATGTTTTAAATCTTTGGGCAAGCAATAATCTTTAAATAGACTATCTAAAAATCTTTTAATAATATTTTGATCAATAGAAATCATTTCATTTCTTCTTAATAAACAACTAAAAAAAATGCATCCAAGAGCATATGAATCTGATTCTATAAAATTATCTTGTCCTATTTTTTCACTAAATCCAGCTGTAGACAGTTGGGAAAAAGATTTATCGCTTTTTTCTAAGCAAGCCTCTAGATCTATAAATTTAACATCTGTTTTTTTTGTAATCATTATATTGTTGGGTGATAGATCTGAAAGTATTAACCCATTTTCATGAACAATTTTAAGAAATATAACTATCTCAATAAATATATTGATTAAGTTATCAATATAGGCACTTATTTGATCACTATTTCTGAATGTCTTATAAAACGGATTATTTTCAACACAAAACCTTTCCAAAGTAAGACCTTCGATAAATTCTTCGACTAAAAAAACATGTTCCCACTCCTTGAATATTTTAACAGGTTTAGGTGTCATATTGTATTCTTCTAACCTTTGTAGAAATTCAAATTCTTTTTTTCTTAGATATATTGAATCTTTTTTAGAATTTATAAAACATGTATAAGGTCTCGCTTCCTTAATAACCACTTTTTTATTATCATCCAGATTAATAGCTTCATAAACTCCACCACTATTTGTAAAGTGAATGGCTTTATTAATTTTATAATTTTTTTTCAGGTATGATGCTTCCTCATCCTCTAAATGTTCAGTTACTGGATTTGGTATATTAATAGGTATTTGAAAATATGGCATTCTACAATCATCAACCCAAAAACCATTTTCATCCGAAATCACCGGAGTAAGCTCCCCATCTTTTTCTACTCTAAACTGTCCAATCATTCCACCATAACGATAATATAAAACTTCACAATCTTTATATCTTTTATCTGATAAAATATATGGACCTTTAAAAGGGTTAAGCATACAATATAGAATATCAAGTAATTTTAAAAATTCATCAGTATTTTGGGGATAAATTGTTATGAATTTTCCTGAAGAACCTCTAGGGTACATTTTTTGACTTGTTAGTTTTAGTATGTCAGTGTCCATCATAAACTTAAAGGAAACATTATTATCTATAGCTATTTTAGTTACAATATACAGTATTTCTTTTGGATTAGTTAAAGTAGCAGAAACATGAATTTTCCAACCTTGAAATGGAATTTTGTGTTTTACATTTGTACATGTAAAATATATACCATATCTATTTATATCCCATTCACTAGGCAATAAATTTTTAACTATCTCATAAAACTCATCAGAATTCTTTCTATTTTCAATGTTTTCACAATAATATTTATTAGTTAAATTATACAAAAAAATATTTTTTTTCATAGATTACTACCCCTTTCAAATCAAATACTTTTCAACATAATTATACATAATATTAAATTTGTTAACTATTCGAATTATTTTTTGTTTATATTAAAATTATTAGCTTGTAAAACAAGCATATATTTTATTTTAATATAAATAAAAACAAAAATGAGTCGTATGTAATTAAATAATTAGTTATATACGCCTCATTTTCGTTTTATCTTAAACATTTTCTAATTATTGCAAATACCGCTTATCATACTCCAGCCGGCTTCGTACTGAGTAACTTTTTCTTCCTCAATAGCTTGTAATTCTAATATACTAGTCATAATATTACTACCCCCTTTTTTTTATTTTGGAATAGGTGCCTCTCCCTGTGGAGATTATCCTTGAAACAATCAACACCAGGTAATATTAACCATCCCTTACAATAATTATACATGTTATGTTTAATTTGTCAATCGTTTACACCTTCTTTTTTTGAATATGTTTGGATTCAAAAGTGGGTACAGTACTAACCTTTATATCACTAAATTTTACTTTTTTATTGGGTGTTTTTGCCTATCCCCCCGAAAAGGTATGTTAGTATGTTAATGTTGTATATGTTAATCTAAAACTACCCCACAATTCTAATTGAAATATCCCCCACCTTACAGTAAACTTTCTTATGAGAGGCATCATAAGAGGGGGAAATGGAGATGATTAAATTGAGTGAAAAACAACACATCATAATATCGGCACATCTAAACGGAAAGTCTCAAAGGTCCATAGCTAGAGAGACTGGAATTGATAGAAAAACTATTAGTAAATATGTTAAAGAATACGAAGTGGCAAGACAAGAAATTTTGAATTTTAATGGAGGAATTGATGATATAAGAGAACTTCAGGACAGTATTGTTGAGAAACCTAAATACTATTGCATAAATAGAAAAAAGAAAAAATTAACCGAAGAAATTATAAATAAGATAAAGGGGTATATTGAAGAAAACCAGCAAAAACGGCATGCCGGGAGGCATAAGCAGCAAAAAAAGAAAATTGATATATATGAAGCGTTAAAAGAAGACGATTACGATATAAGTTATCCAACTGTGAGTAACTATATAAATAAATTACTTGAGAATGGAGCCGAGGCATTTATAAAATCAGAATATGAGCTTGGGGATATTTGTGAATTTGATTGGGGGGAAGTAAAGTTAACTATTAATGCTCTGGATAGAACATTTCAAATGGCTGTATTTACATCTGCAAAAGGGAATTATAGATATGCACAGTTATTTGCTAAACAAAATTCAGAGTGTTTTCAAGAAGCTCATGCTTTGTTTTTTGAACATATAGGACAAGTATATAGAACAATCGTTTATGATAACATGAGAGTTGCAGTTAAAAAATTTGTAGGACCTACTGAGAAAGAACCTACGGATGCATTGCTTAAAATGTCCATGTATTATGGCTTTGACTTTAGGTTTTGCAATACTCGAGCTGGAAATGAAAAAGGTCATGTCGAGCGAAGTGTAGAGGTAGTACGACGTAAGTCTTTTTGTAAAAATGATAGTTTTAAATCATTAGAAGAAGCTAATAAATATCTGATGGAAACATGCGATAAATTGAATAGCCAACCACAAAAAATAAAAAATATGAAAACTGCAAAAGAAATTCTTAATGAGGAAAGACAACATATGGGGCCTTATATTGCAAAACTTGACACTGCTAGGATAGAAGAACCTAGAGTGGATAAATATTCGACATTCTCAGTGAATACCTGTCGGTATTCTGTACCTGATATGTATGTTGGAAAAAGAATATTCATAAAAATATATTCCAATGACATTGTTTGCTTTAGTGAGGGTAAAAAAATAGCTTCCCATGAAAAGAAGTTAGGATTTCATGAATGGTCTATTAAGCTTGAACATTATCTTAATACCTTTAAAAGAAAGCCAGGATCATTAGCTTCAAGCACTGCAATGCTACAAGCAGACCCTAGGATTCAAAACATCTATGATACCTATTATAACAAAAAAGAGAAAGATTTTATAGAATTACTTTTATTTATAGGTAAAAGTAATATCTCTAAGGTCCTAAATGCAATAAATTTATTAAATAAAATAAATCCTACGGATATAACAACCGAAAAAATAAAGTCTATTTGTAATAGAGATTATACTAATTTTATCGAAAATAATGTTATCCAACTAAATTCAACTGTTGAATTTGAACCTAACGGTTTACTAGATGTGTATAAAGCTTTAATCCCAATATCAACGGAAGATTTTAATAATGAGGTGGCTATAATATGATAAATAAGAAGAAATTATATAAAGATATTGAAGAATTAGCAATAGATCTTAAACTTGCAGGTATAAAAAATAACTTTGAGGTGGGTGCGAAAGATGCTTGCATTAATGACATAAGCTATGAAGAATTTCTTTACAAATTATTGGAAAAAGAATCTGTTTTAAGAAGTGAAAGTAGTAAACAAAATAGAATTAGAATAGCAAAGTTTCCTTATAAAAAATATATCGAAGATCTTGTAGTTGAAGATTTACCAGTTGATGCTAAAAAGAAATTAAAGACGTTAAGTTCACTTGAATTTATTAGTACAGGACAAAATGTAATTTTAGCTGGAAATCCTGGGACAGGCAAGACCCACATGAGTATTGGCCTTGGAATAAAAGCTTGTTTAGCTGGCTATAAAGTTCTTTTTATTACGGTATCATCGCTTATCACCCAATTAAAAGAAAGTCGTTCTCAGAAAGTATTAAGAGCATTTGAAAATAAATTTGATAAGTATGATTTAATTATTGCTGATGAATTGGGATATATTTCTTATGATAAAGAAGGTTCAGAACTTTTATTTAGTCACTTATCATTAAGAGCAGGTAGAAAATCAACTATAGTAACCACAAATTTATCCTTTGAAAGGTGGAATGAGATATTTAAAGACCCTATTATGACCGCTGCAATGATCGATAGACTTACGCATAAGGCATATATAGTAAATATGAATGGTACCTCCTACAGATTAAAGGAAACTAAAGAATGGCTCGCAAAACAATAATAAAATTTCTCTTCACTATATAATTAATTTGGAGGGAATATTATTTTTTACAATTTTTGGTGGAGGAGTTTTGGGTTAGAATATGGGGGAGTTTTCACTTGACAAATACACCAAGACTCCTTAATTGATTTAATATTAGCTCCTTTTTCTTCAATCTGCTCTACAATACTAAAAAGGTCTTTAACACTTCTACTCAATCTTGTAAGGTCCGATATTATTATTACATCACCAGTACGAATTTGATCTAACATTTTATTAAGTTCAGGACGGTTCTTCGTTACACCGGACACTTTTTCTTCATAAATTCTGCCACAACCAACCTGTTCTAGTATATCTATTTGTCTATATAAGTTTTGTTCTTCAGTACTTACCCTTGCATAACCTAAATTCATGATATCACCTCACTTAAATAGTACCAAAAACGTTAGGTGATAGTCAATTTTGAAACTTTGTTTTTGGTAATAGTTTTGGGGCTGAAAAGTATAAAAATAAGAACTAAAAAAGGATCTAACCCTTTTAGTTCCAAAAACGACCGTTTATGGGGCTTTTATAAAAAAATAAAAAGAGCATTTCTGCCCTTGATATTTCACAATATATAAAGATAGAAAATTTTCCAAAATACAAGTCACCATCAAAGATCCAATTTATCAAAACTGTCAGCTGACTTTTTATAAGCTAGCAAGGTTATTGCTGTATATATGATAACGCCCAGAAGAAGTATAGGTATCTGCTTTATCTGGTCTTCGATACTAATGCTGTCACAATAATCTCGCATATACGGGATGACACGAAGCATAACCTCCGCTACCACGATATAAATAACCATCATAATGCTTGACTGGAAAAAAGGCACTCCGATATTATACCCGCTCTTATAATATTGCGTAAGGAAAATAAAATTGAACAAACCAAGCATGATAAATGACAAGCCAATGAATGCAACATTTGCTTCAATACCCACCTGATTATTCAACGGAATGAATTTATCGCGGATAAAAGCAAATGGAATACAGGTGATGACCTGTGCCAGTTCAATACATACCACTAAATAAAATCTCGCCTTTACGATATCCCTTTTCCGAATTGGCAAGGCCATCATATAATATACATCACGATTTTCACGGTTTGATTGGAATACAAAGAAAATTCCCAGACAAGTGTAGAAAAATGTGACGTAATACGGGTAATTTGGAATACATAAAAGTGTACTTAAACTTAAGAAAATATATGGAACAGGATGCATAGAAAGTTTAAACTCTTTATACATTAAATCTTTCATTGTGTTCACTCCTTCTCAATATAAATCATGATGGATTCCAAATCAGCTGGTAAAATCTCTACATCTCCATCAATTGGCAGATTTTCAGTATGAACCAGTCCGCAAAAACCATCCGCATGTTTTTTAAAGCTTATCAGTTTTTTACTGATTACCTCCGTAAGCTGATCAGGGCTTCCTTTTACAATCTTATAAGCATCCAAAAACGACTTCTTATCTGTACTTGCAAGAATCTCGCCATTTTTAATATAGGTAACATACTTTGCGCATTTTTCCAAATCCGATGTAATATGGGTAGAAAACAGGATACTTACCCGTTCTTCTTCTACCAGGGTGATAAATAAGTCAAGCAGGTCATCTCTTGAAACAGGATCAAGTCCGCTGGTAGGTTCATCAAAAATCAATAATTTGGCATGATGAGACAAGGCTAATGTCAGCTGGTATTTTACTTTCATTCCTTCAGATAACTCATCCGCCTTTTTCTCAGGATCCAGATGAAACCGCTCTAAGTATGCTTCATAAGCCGCCTCATCCCACTTTTTATAAAACCTTTTGGTAACTTCTGTGATGGTTTTTAATTTTTTCTTCGGATAGTAATTTACTCCCCCCGATACAAAACCAAGTTTTTGCTTGATTAAAAACTCGTTATCGGAAAAATTCTCCCCAAAAACTTTAATAGTTCCACTATCTGCATGAACATAATTAAGCAAAGCTTTTAATGTGGTAGTCTTACCCGCTCCATTACGTCCGATAAAACCCATAATTGTCCCCTGTTCCATAGAAAATGAAACATTCTTCAATTCAAATTTCTCATATCTCTTATTTAAATTTTGTATTGATAATACGTCCATATGCAATCCCCCTCCATTTGATTTCCTTAACTGCGCTGCTATTCTGCCTCTTCCGGTTTTTCCTGTGCTGCAAAAATTTCTTTTGCAAACTGTTGATATCCATCATTCTGTACAATAGCAATTCCCTTATCTTTATCTGCTAGTAAAAGTAAAGTGTCCCCTGGTTTTATACCAAATATATCCCTTGCACCTTTGGGAATCACAATCTGGCCCTTTTCTCCAACTTTCACCGTACTCATAAATTTTCCTTCTGGTATCTGTACTGTCATAACTTATCATTCCTTTATGTATGATTTGTTTTATTTGTATAACTTATATAACTTGTATAACTTATTATACTTTTTATTAAATTATGTGTCAACCCAAAAAGAGAAAGCACAATCTTCACTCTCCCTAATTCATATACGCTATTTATGAATAATATTTACTTAGTTCTTAAATACTATTCTGAAGTAAATTGTAAATTTTTTATCCATTTTATGTCTTAGCGTGGGTTTTGTCGGAAATGTTGGCTCTACCCCATAGCCATCAAGCTAAGCCACATTAAATAATATCGGACTATCACCAGCTACAATATTTTACCATTAATTTTTCTTTCGTGAATTTGAATGGTGTATTTTAAGTTCATATTAGTATTCAAATAATTTCATGGCATGCCAAAAAAACCACTATATAGTGGGAATATTCGCAATTTTTTTAAGTTGGTTTATGCTGCAACTTTAGCCTGCGCTGATGTTCGTTTATAACAAATTCCAAGGATATCAAAAACGGTTTTCTTATCTTTTTTATGAGATTTCATACCATTCCTAACTACATTTTCAAATATGAATTTTAAGGTGTTGAAAATTTTATTAGGGAATTTGATAAGCTCAAAGTATAGACTATCAATATATTCATGAACTATTTCACAAGTTTTAATTTCACTAGCTTCAAGCCCGTTATTTTCTAAAGATAAAGTCCTCATTTTAAACATTACAGCAGAGCTTATGAGTAGCAAAATAAGTTTTCCATAAAGCTGACATTGAAACCGTTCTATTTTAACTAACTTTACAACTTGTATACTAAATATGGATTTCCAAGTTTTAAATATTATTTCGATCTGCCACCTTAAACTGTAAAACTCATGAACCTGCTTTGCACTTAAAACTTCTTCTGTAATATTCGTTATATAAATAGATATCCCTAATAATTCAATAGTATTATCACTTTTTTCTATACCCTTCTTTTTAGCAGTCTTCACAGATTTTTCTGTTCTTTTTTTCAATTGCTCATTTGTTAGTTTATACAAAATAAGCCTTGTATTTAGGCTCTTTTCCTTACCTACATAAACATCCTTAATTTCATAACGGTCTCCCTCGCCCATCTGTTTCATTATGTCAGAAATATAGATTCTTTTAAAAAGGCTTGATTTTTTAGGAGAGCCATTCTTATAGTACTCTATATCCTTATTTTCTATATATACTGCTATATTAGGTTTGAGTCTTGATATGAAAAAAGCTTCTCTATCTTCTATATCCAAAAAATCTTCAAAGTTGAAATACCCAAGATCTCTTAAAATAAGATCGCCAGCTTTGACAGTATCTCTTATTTTGCTCCCAAAAGTATTGTCACTTCCTGATCCCGCTCCTACTTGTATATTAAGCAGATTTCCAGATTTCAATTCATATTCTAGTTGTATTTTTACACCAGAAGCTTGAGAACAGCCACCAGATCCAGGATAAATATCTTTATAGCTTTCTGGCACTTGAAAAGCAGTAGAATCAAGTATTCTTATTCGTTTGAAATGTTCATCCCATACACTTGGTATACAAGTATTATTTGTTATTGTTTGGCGCAATAGGTTCTCAAAAATCTTCTTTAAAAATTCTACACATCTTTCATTTAAACGTTGATCTAATGCTTGATTAGAAATAACTATTCCTATTTTTGCACTAAGTTTTGTACATAAGGTAACAAGTGTGTTATTTGCAACCTCTGCATCCATAAAACAGCATAAGCAAACGAATTCCCATGCTTCAATTTTACCTTTTCTTTTCACAAACCCCGTTTCTCTCGCTATTTCTTCAAGCTCCTCTTTTGAAAAGCATCTTTTAAGTTCATCTGCAAAAAGCTTTATATCTTTATCCAATTTTAAGTTTTCTTTTATCATTTGTAATTTACCCCCATTGATGTGTTTTTATTATCTTTCAAATAATAACATTTTTACAAATGGGGGGCTTTATTTTTATAGGATTTTCTTAGCTTGATGGCTATGTGGCTCTACCCCATATAGTATATCTTCATATTTATTTTTATTAGTTAAAACCAAATCCTTATCTAAAATTTCATATAAGTAAGCCATCTCTATTCCATCATTTTTTTCAATGATTCTTAGTGTAAATTTATATTCTGTTCCATAATCAATAAATACTACTTTAATGTTATCTTGAACCAAAATTAACATTGCTATTTTAAACTCGCTATTTTCTAATCTGCTAGCTTCCACCACTTCAAATTTTTCTGAAGCAATTTTATTTTTGTATATTAATTCTGAAATAATCATTTTAAACTCTTCTGTATTTTTTACTTTCTTAACAAAATTGTCCAATTCCTCTTTTTCCACATTTATAAATTTATTTGACATAAATTAGTCCTCCTTAAAATTTTAATTGGTATTAAATAAGTAACAGCGCTGTTAAATAACTTACATAAACTATAAAGCTAAAAAATTGTATTTTGTAAACCTAACATTTAATTAATTTTATTTTTTATCTCTTACATGTTGTAATAATTCTTACAATAAGTGATCACGTACTAGAAATGATTACAATAAATACCAGTTGCTTATTCAAAAAAGAACATCCATAGATTTGATTTACACAAATCTATGGATGTTTTTTAAAAATGGTGAATAATTGCTTTTTTTGCTTTGGACAAGTTTACTGACTGCTAATTATACTTTATTTAAACAATATTAAGATACAGTGAGTAAACTTGTCCAAAGCCTCTTTATACGATACTATAGGGATCCCGAAAACTAGGGGCAGTAAAAGAGCTTGTACCACATCAGGTTTTCGTATGAAGCATGAAGGAGAAAATTTGATGTGAACCAGCCTTTGACTGCGACTTATTATATTGAATATACTTATAGTCATATACTTTAGCTAATTAATATATGTATTGTCTTATTATAAATTTTTTTTGAATTTATAAGTTTCAAATAAATCAGCATTAAAGTATTCATCATAGTATGAAAGTATTGCGTTTTTAATCTTGCTGAGGATTACCGTATTTTTTACAAGTAAAGTAATCTAGTGCGGTAGCTAAATAAATTAAAAATACAGGCCATACGCTATAAAGAGATCCCACTGAAGTTATATCTAAAAAATCACCATCATATCCAAGATATTGAGAATGTTTATATGTCATATAATTTATTATAATACCCAACATAAAGATTAATTTTATTAAAAAAATATAATGTATATGTAAGAAGTAAAAAATGAATGATTGTAAAAGCAATATAAATATAGTTATCTGTATTATATACAACAAACACCAATACACTATCACCTCACCAAATGCCTCCTGGAATAACCATGCAAATTTTTCTCTAAGAATCTCTTCCATAGAGCTACCAATATCAGTATCAATATTCAATTGTTTTTTGCTGCAAAATTATCGTAAGTTCGTTAGGGATATAATGATTCATCCATAATTTATATGTTGATTCTATCATGTAGCCTACTTTTACACCTAATTATGTAAATCGTTGCACTGGATAGAATTTAATTGTATACTTGTCTATATAATTTACAATTACTTGATTAGAAGAGGGTTAGAAATGAAAAAAAATTATATACTAACGAATAATGTTAAAGCTATTTTCATGTATTTTATAGTAGTAATGGCATGTGGTTTATTAATGGAAATTTACAGTCCATCATTTTCAATTTCAATGCTTATATTCGGTAAGAGTTATATAATAACAATATTTGCATCTATACTTCTTGTTGGTTTAGGAATGCTGTTGAAAATTCAAGAGAATAAAACTACTGATTTTATTTCAGTTATAGGAATAGGGGCAATAATGTCATTATTTTTATTTATATTAGCAGTAGATTTTTCTTATATTGATGCAAATTTACATCAAAGTACACCGGATCCAACTTTTTTTCCGTTTTTTATATTGGATACTATTGAACCATGGAGCAGACCAGAATCATGGTTTATACTATTTGCACAACCTAATAAGTTAAGTAGATTTTTAATTGTGCTTAGTGGAATTTATCCATCAACAATGTTTTTCATAGGAATTCAAATAAAAAAAGGCTTTGTAAAATATTTTCACGTATAGATGATTCATTTCTATGACCTTCACTAAAAACAGATTCTTTGAATCTCATTTTTATAACAGAAAAAGTGGAGGGTCTTAAAATAGAAAGTAATTTCTACTTTAAGACCCTCCACTTAAATTTCAATATAATATATTATCATATTATTTTAACTAAATTCTTTCCAACTAGCATCATCACCCAATCCTGGATATTCATAAGAGCCACTTTCCATATAACCTTTTATTTTCCTTTTTTCTTTTATGACGGTTTCATTTTCATCCCAATTACCTACAGTTGGTACATAATCAGTTCTACCAATAGCGGCTTTTACTTTTCCGCCTGTTATATTGAACCAATGTTCTGCAAAGCTTATACCATTATTTTCAGTAGGTGTTGCTGTATTACAACTATAAAACATAGTATAAACATCAGAGCTAAAAATGTTTTTATTTATTTTATATAATTCATTTTCACTCACATCAATAGCCCCTTCATCACCTTGTTTATATCCCAAAGCCAGAATTCCTACCAGTCCATGTGAAAAAATCGTTACTTTTGAAATTGGTAAATATAGTCTTTCATTAAAGTGATTTATAAATTGAGTATCATTACCAAAAAATTTAATATTAACTTGAAGATTCTGAGCAGTATCATAAAAATTAGTAATATCAGTATCTGAATAACCTGTCGCCGATACTAGCCACGTTATTATATTGTTAGGATAATGATTCTTTAATTCAATAATGTGCTTGATTGAAGGCTCAACAAATGTATACTTATACCTACCTCCAAAGAAGTGTCCAATAAGCTCTCCTATTAAAGGTACAGCTTGATACCACTTTTGGTATTCACTACCAGTTACTACTATCATTTCTTCATTATTAAGTAAAAGATTAAGTAAGGTTGATAATGTATTATGGCCTGCTGTACCCGTTTCTCCTACTATATTATACTTCATTTGAAATTGACTTACTGCAATTGCAGTAAGACTATCATAATATCCACTAGATACACCTTTAAAAAGACCTATTTTTCGCAAATCGTCTTGAAGATTTTTAACATCATCACCAATAGAACCTTCTTTTAAAACAATGGGATTAATATAGCTTACGCCATTATCTTTACCAGAGCATATATTGTTATCAATTTCTATTAAGCCTTCTCCGCTTCCAATAGTAATAGTAGAAATTTGATCAATTGCCCAATCTTTTGGAAGTGAATAACCTAAGTTTCCACTAAATCCACTAGACATATCACATACATAACTACTACAAGAATATCCTTTAGCTGCAACACTACTACAAACATTTCTTGGTGCATAAATTCCAATTCTATATGGAGATATACCTGTCATTGCATCATGTACTGCTTTAAAGTAAGGCAGTATAGATCTTTCAACATCTCCAGCCAGAGCATCAAAATCTACGGTGAAGTAAATTATTGTATTATCTTGGAACCCCAAATTTTTAGCTACTTTTGTTGCTTTATATGCATCAGTGGTTCCTTGACTTTTGGTAAAATAGGTTAACTTATTTCCTCCAGTTTCATATATAGGAAAAATATTAAGACCAGCATTTAATATAGTATTTACTTCTGAATATGTCATCTTAAACATTCCTGTAAGATATCTTCCTACCATTTTATAACCGTTTGCTTTAATTGATTGTGCTTTTTCTACTGTGATAGTTGTTGAACAATCACATGCTGTACCTTTTCTACTCGGATCACCAGTACTAACTAAAAGTGATGCCCAGGTTTGACCACCTGCATAACCATCCGCAGTTAGACATGAAAACTTTTGAAAATCGATTATTGCTGTTTGAAATCCTTGACCAAATAATCCATCAAACCCTTTAGGGTCATAACCGTTACAATATAAAGCATATTGAAGTAATAACATGAATTTTTGAGTGGAATTACTTCCAGGAATCGTTGGACATGCTTTCATGGTATTTGCTCCCCAAAAACCATCAGGCGAATTTCCTTGTTCATGTTGTAGTGCCTTTATTAAAGCTACATTGGTTGAACGTGAATATATGCCCTCACAAGGCATTAATCCAATTACACTATTATAATCTCGATTAAGATTTTGCTGAATAGTTCGAATTTTTGAATCTCCCCCTGAAATTAATACAAATGCATCTGTATTTAATAGTGCCTTAAAAATCATAGGAGTCGTGATTCCATCTTGAGTTGTAAGTCCAGCGTCTGACTGGAATTTTTTAATGGCAGTCATAATACCATTGCCATACCCACCGTCAAGTCCATTTGGATTATATCCTTTACAATATAATGCTCCTTGTAGTATATAAATTTCATTCTTTGAAGCACTTGCACTTGGTATTGTTGGACATGCTGACTCTGTAGCTGGTCCAAAGAAACCATTTGGTGATGGAATCCCTATTTCAATTTGAAGAGCTGTTATTAAGGCTGCTTCAGTTGTACCTCCTGTTATTCCATCTTCTGTTACAGGTGTGTAGCCTGATTTACCTGTATATTTACTATTTACCCATGCTTGAACACTTAAAACCATTAAATCCATTTTATACAACCTCTTTTCTTATTTTTAGTTACATACAATATAAAGAGAAAAAAATTGTAAGTGTAAACCTGTATAGTATATATTTATATACTATACAGGTTTCAATTGTTGTGAATTAAACATCTAAAGAAGTCACCCTATGAGCGCTCTGGACGTAACTTTATTTGATAGAAAAGGAGTCGAAAATTAATTTTCGACTCCTTTTCAGCAACTGGGGGTAGGGCAAAGCTAGACCCCAATTTAGAAGAAGTTTTTCTACTAGTATTTTAAAAAAATCCACATATTTCAAATATAGAACCTCGCTTCGCCCGGGTGGAAAATGGACAGGTTACTTGTTAAAGTTCAAAATCAACGAATCTTTAGATTAATTGTCCGGGCATTTGGGAATCTTTTATGAATAATAGTGCCAGTTATTCGCAACCTCTGCATCCATAAAGCAGCATAAGCAAACGAATTTCCATGCTTTTATTTTACCTTTTCTTTTCACAAAACCTGTTACTCTCGCTATTTTTTCAATCTCCCCTTTTGAAAAACAGCTTTTAATTTCAGCTGCAAAATGTTTCATATCTTTATCAAATTTTAAGTTTTCTTATATCATTTATAAATTACCCCCATTGATGTGTTTTTATTATCTTTCAAATAATGTTAGGGAAGGCAATAGGAGAATTTGGACGTATTTATAAAACCCAATATTTACTTACTTAGGCATACGGCAACCATTCGTGGTGCGTCCCGACAGGGCGTATATTCTAGCAGGTGGGAATCCTGTCAAGGTAAGATTTAGCAAATCGCTTTGTATAGACTCTTAGAGCTGTTGCGGTAACGTAACATTTTAAGCGTAGACAGAAAGTTAGCGAGGTAGAATTGACTGGGTGGTAACCCAGCAGTGAATGGTATTGAGCTTTGAAAAGTTGGTCGATGATGTGGCAGAAACGCTCACGTACGTGGAAAGCAATATTTATTTGTGCGTTAAAGCGAGTGCAAATAAACACATCCGTAGTCAGAGGCCCTACCTAGCTAAACATTGAGAATATACGTAAACTCGGGGAGGTCCTATTTGGTCTTTCCAAATGAAAAGTATGCAGTACAAACTGAAGAAGTAAGGAAAACAAATGCCAGTAGGAAGTCGGATACTTTCATAGTACTGAAGATAACGGGTAATTCCGGAGGAAGGAAGGAGAGTAACATATGAAACTGCTTAAAAGAGAAACACTGCCCGGACTTAGAACTGGAATAACAGTGTGGTATTCTATATTTTATGGTAATCATGGTGGATTTGTTAGCGCAAGTTATATTAAATTAGTTCAATGACCATAGCAAAAATATTCCACTAAATTAATCTTTAGTGGAATATTTTTGTGAATAATTAAAAATAGAAGCTCTTATTTAATATACATCCAAAAAGAAAAACAGATTGAGAGGTGAGTAAATGACCGGTGTTATAAAGGTGAATTAATAGCAGTAGGACCTGAGAAGATTATAGAAGCTAGGTTTGCTTTAACATCAAGGCAAAATGATATTTTAGATATGCTATTTACTCAAATTGAAGATGATGATAATGTAGAATATAGTAATGTATATGATACTCCATATAATATGAAATATGTTGATTAATCCATAAAATGCTGGACTGATGTCTTAATAAATGTATATTGGTTACTGCGGAGGCCATAATAGTATTAAGTTCTAAGAATATACCATTGCTGATTAGAAAAATTGTAAATCTCATCATTCTGATTGAAAAAAACTCTGTTAATTTTATTTTAAGATAATAGTTTGCCAGATAACATATCTATGGTAATATTTGTTTTAAGAAAAAAGAGGTATTTTATTGAATTAATTGAATTTAATGTATTGTAGAGGTGATGAACCATGGACATAAAAATTAATGAAGATGATATGCTTATTATTTTAAAAGCTCTTTTTGGAGAATTCATTAGTGCAAAACAATATTTTGAAAATCATAAAAACAACAACGAAAGAATAGGGATTATATCTCCAAAAGAATACAAAGAGACTTACAATGATCTTTTGAAGCAATCACATGAACAAGGAGAACTGTTAGAATTAAATTTAATAGATTAGAATAAGAAAAATGAAAGGCACTAGTAATAGTGCTTTTTTTGTTAAGAATCAAATTCTTTTTAGTTCGTTTTTTTAAATCCATGGTTTACATTTTATATAAAAAACACTCTTTAATTGACGATATATTAAAATATTGTCATAAGGAGTAAATAATTATGAAGGACGAACTATTAATATTAATAAAGGAATCTCAAAACAAAAATAAAGATGCTACAATGAAAATTATAGAAAAATTCAAGCCTTTAATAAATAAATACACTAGAAAATTAAACTATGATGGTGCAGATACAGACCTGAAAATTTCTCTTATAAAACTCATAAAAAATTTTTCTATTGATAAAAGTGAATTATTGCAGGAAGATAAAGCAATAGTTTCATATATATTTGTTTCTATTAAAAATGAATATATTAGATTATCTCAAAAATATGGTAGAATTTTTCAAACTGAAATATATTGTAAAGATGATATAATAAATAATTTACAGGGGCATGATGATATTTATGATTTTATAATAGAAGATTTGTTAAAAGAATTGCCAAAACTTCAAAGAGAAATACTAAGTGGTATATTCTTGTTAAATATTAAAGAAGTAGAACTGGCAAAATCTTTAAATATTTCTAGACAAGCTGTTAATAGCACTAAAAGACGTGCATTAAAAAATTTAAAAAAATATATAGGATAAATCAAAGGAAGTGTTTTTTTTGGAAAATGAATTATTAAAAATTGCATCCACCCAAGGAATATGGGCTGCATTATCAGTTGTTCTTGTTTTTTACATATTAAAAACTCAAGAAAAAAGAGATGACAAACAAGACCAAAGGGAAAAAAATTATCAGGATATTATATCGAAATTAACAGAAAAATTTAATATTGTTGAAAATGTAAAAAAGGATATTGTAGAAATTAAAGAGTATATATTTAAAAAATAATGTATTTAATTATTTAAGTTTCTAACCAAAATGATTTTTTGTCCTTCATAATAGGGGTTCAAACAACTGAATCGACAAACCGCACATTAATGAATGAAATTCTATAAACGTGCGGTTTAGGTTATTTTGAGATTTTTAAATAGTGTACATATATGTAATAATGTGTTTTTTGCCTGCGATGTTTATGAGAGGCCTATTAAAATTTATTTCATTTGGTCAGATCTTTTAATTTTAATTTCTTGAAAATTTCTATATCAACATCAGTGAAATCTTTTAAATTCTTCGACTGTATAATTTTTCCATCATTGTAATTTAATTTTGTATACCCTTTTTTTCCTATTGTATAGGCATAAGGATTAACCTCTTTATAATTAGTAATATATTCTTCAATGGCAATTGATGAGTCGTATTTCATGTCGAATAAATTCAATATAGTTGGAATGTCTGTTGAATGAGTGACATCTAAAATGGCAAAACGACCATCGGTATCACCAAAAGAAATTACGGTATCTTTTCCCCAATCATCGCTAGAAGAATATTTTCTTTCCTTTGATTTAGCACAACCGGTAAACAATGCAATCAACAATATAGCTATAAATATAGTAGATAACTTTTTAGATTTTGTCATAAAATTCCTCCTAAAATTGATTATTCTTAATTAGTTTAATTGAATAATCCTAGTAAGTCAATTTTTTATAAAGTTAGATACTATTGTCATACTATTCAGTTTGCGAATTAAAAAATGTTTTTACTTAAGGTTTACAAATTCCCTATTAAAACCCTCTTTATAGATGTATACAAAACAATCAAGCTTTATTGCAAATTAAAAATATTGAGGAGATGGATAATATTATGGGTATGATTGATCCACATTTTACGGAAAAAGCTATTTGGATAGCTGGAATTGCTACTTGTAAACTAGAAAATTGGGATATTACTGCGACATTAATGTCACACGCGCTCTATGGAGGAGGGTCTGCACTAACATTTAACAATGATTCTGATGTCTCAAAAACAATCAGAAAATCATCTGAGTATAAGACTAAAATCGCAGAATGGATAAAAACTTATAAAAGTAATGGAAAAAGAACTTTTATTACTAATAGGAATACCAGGGAAGTTGAATTCAAAAGTAATTGTATTATAAAAGATTTATATGTTTCATTTGGTGCCGTAGAAATGAAGGGAGAAATACGCGATGATGGTAATTTATATGTTGAAATAAATGATGATTATGATTTTGATAACTTTAGATTTTTCAAAAATAAGACTGCTCCAAATGCAGCAAATGATTATGGTAAAATATTGCTAGATTCGGGTATAATTAAAGAATTTAAAATAATTGTAAAAACAATTGAATGGGCTGGTAAACCAACCACTTTAGGTGAAGCAGGAATTGATAAATTCATCGCTGTAGCAAAAGAGGAACTAAAAAAAGGATTTAAAGAAAATAATGGTAACAATATAACTCCTTATGGAGCATGGTATGGATTGAATGGAGAACCTTGGTGCGCTATGTTTGTATCTTGGTGTGCAAATAAAGCGGGAATAATTGGAAGTAATATACCTATGTATGCTTATTGTCCTTATGGGGTAAATTGGTATGAAGGCCGTGGTAAATATCGAAGGAGATCATCAGGATATGCTCCTAATCCTGGAGATGTTATTATGTTTCAAAGTGGTGGAGTTGTTTCGCATACAGGTATTGTTACAAATTATGGTTCAAATACTGTAACTACGATTGAGGGTAATTCTGGAGATGCTGTTGTAACACATCAATATAATATAAATAACACATATATACATGGATATGGAGTAAGCGATGGGTCCGCAAGTGGATCAACAGTTGATAGTTCTACTTTATTAAGAATGGGTAGTGCAGGTGATGCTGTTAGAAATTTACAGACAAAACTTATAGCAAAAGGCTACAATTGTGGTTCGTACGGAGCAGATGGAACTTTTGGACAAGGTACTTATAATGCGGTTCTTCAACTTCAAAAAGATCATGGATTATCTGCAGATGGTATAGCCGGATCTGACACTTGGAATGCTTTATTAAATAATTCTGCAAATAACCATTCAACGTTGTTGAGAATGGGTAGTGCAGGTAGCGATGTTAAATCATTACAAAATACGCTTATTTCCCATGGCTACAATTGTGGTTCATATGGAGCAGATGGAACTTTTGGACAAGGCACTTATAATGCGGTTCTTCAGCTTCAAAAAGATCATGGATTATCTGCAGATGGTATAGTTGGATCTGACACTTGGAATGCTTTAATAAACAATTCCTCAAGTAGCAATAGCTCCGCATTATTAAAAATAGGCAGTAGGGGTACTTCGGTTAAAAATTTACAAAATGCGCTTATTGCACGTGGATATAGTTGTGGTTCGTACGGAGCAGATGGAGATTTTGGACAAGGTGCTTATAATGCAGTTGTTAAGTTTCAGAAAGATCATGGATTATCCGCAGATGGCATAGTAGGATCTGATACTTGGAATGCTTTATTAAATAATTCTATAAATAACTATTCAACATTATTGAGAATGGGTAGCAAAAGCAGCGATGTTAAAACATTACAAAATGCGCTTATTGCTCATGGGTATAGTTGTGGTTCGACTGGAGCAGATGGAGATTTTGGACAAGGTACTTATAATGCAGTTGTTAAGATTCAGAACGACCATGGATTATCCGCAGATGGTATAGTGGGACCTGCTACTTGGAATGCTTTAAGTAATTCAGCAGGTTCTAACTCAACTTTATTGAAAATGGGTAGTAAGGGAGATTTAGTGAGAAATTTACAAAATGCGCTTATTGCACGTGGATATAGTTGTGGTTCGTACGGAGCAGATGGAGATTTTGGACAAGGTGCTTATAATGCAGTTGTTAAATTTCAGAAAGATCATGGATTATCCGCAGACGGCATAGTAGGTCCTGGTACTTGGAATGCTTTAAATAACACTACTAATAAATCTTCATTGCTTAGAGTGGGTAGTAAAGGTGATGCTGTTAAAACATTACAAAATGCACTTATTGCTCATGGCTACAATTGTGGTTCGACTGGAGCAGATGGAGATTTTGGACAAGGTACTTATGATGCAGTTGTTAAGCTTCAGAAAGATCATGGATTATCTGCAGACGGCATAGTAGGATCTGATACTTGGAATGCTTTTAGATAACTAGATTTAATCTTATAACATAAATGTGATTCAACACAATGGAAATTGTGTTGAATTGATGAAGCAATCGTGAATCTTTAATTTATAAGGGTTACGATTGTTTTGCGTTTTAAACTTAGTATATAATTTTGAGTAAATCGGTTATTAAATCATCTCCTGCGGAACTGAAATTTTGTTAAAAATAAATTTGATATGGCTAAAGAAAATATTGACTTTACAAATTTTTCTGTTACACTAAACATATGGAATACAAGTGTAGTCAATTATGATTTTAAATTCTTATAGGTGGTGTTGGCAATGAAAGATTTACCTAAAATATCAGATTCAGAATGGCTGGTAATGAAAGTTCTTTGGAAAGAGAGCCCACTAAAGGCAATTGAAGTAATTAAGAGACTTGACAATATAGCCAACTGGCAACCTAAAACTATAAAAACTCTTATTAGAAGACTAATAAAAAAGAATGCGGTAGCTTTTAATCAAGATGGTAATTGTTATTTATATTATCCTATTGTGAAAGAAGAAGATTGTTGTAGATTAGAAAATGATTCATTCATAAACAAAGTGTATGGAGGATCATTTAATTTAATGATGTCAAATTTTTTAAAAGCTAGAAATTTAAGTGAAACCGAAGTGAAAGAACTAAAGGATATATTAGATGAAAATATACACGAAAGTGAGGAGTAGATATGTTTCATTCTATAGTATATAATCACGTTTTTTTAGGATCTTTAATGGCAAGTTTAGTTGTTTTGTTAATTTTATTTGCAAAATTATTACTAAAAAAACACTTAACGGGAGAATGGAATTATTATATTTGGATGCTACTCTTATTAAAATTGCTTATTCCTTATAATATACAAGCAGATTTAAGTTTATATAATCATAGTAATATTACCAGGCTAAATATTGCACAAAGATTTTTACCGGAATATACCATAAGCAATGCTGAAGTTATTCACAATACATCATTTAGGTCTATTTCAGAAACTTCTAAAACGCAAAAACCTATTATTAAATCAAATAATAGTATTTATTTAACACCTATATCGATATTATCAATTATTTGGGCTGTTGGATCAATAGCTATATTAATTTATGTTTTAATAATAAATATACTATCATATAGGAATCTAAAAATAGATCCATTATATAAAAATGAAAGATTGGAAAAAATTCTTCAACACTGTAAATATAAAATGAAAATAAAATCAGCTATACCTATTTATACTACAGCTAAATGTCCTAATGTTCCATCATTGCTTGGAGTTTTAAAACCAAAGATTTTAATACCTATATCTTTAGAAAATAGATTAACTGATGAAGATTTAAAATATATAATTATGCATGAACTTTCTCACTATAAAAGAAAAGATAATATAATAAATTTATTAATAACTTTTCTAAAAATCATAAATTGGTTTAATCCGCTTATTTGGTATGGGTTTTATATAATGAGTGAAGATTGTGAGATTGCTTGTGACACAATGGTATTAAGACATATAACCCCTGAAAAAAAATCTCAATATGGGAATGTTCTTATTTCCCTATATAAATTAACATCCTCACAAAGAAATCTTTTAGGTATAACCACTTTGTTTAATAATAAATCTAACATTAAAAGGAGAATAAATATGATTGCCTTATTTAAAAAAAAATCAGCTAGATGGTCTATAATAGTTATTGTATTCATTATTTTAGTTGGAACTTTTTGTATAACAGGTAGAAAACAACCAAATAAAGATACTACTACCACAAATAAAAACACCACGGGCACAAAGATTGCTAGTAATACTGCACCTAGTTCAAAGTCATCATCTAGTGAAAAAACTGCAAATACAAAACCATCAGTTACTTCACAGGCTGCATCACCACAGCAATCGGAAGCAGTACAAGATTCGAAGGCACAGCCTTCTTCTGAAGAAACTGTTTCTCCAGAAAAAACAACGCCTTCTGAAAAAACAGTTTCCCCAAAACAAACAGTGCCTTCTGAAAAAACAGTTTCTCCAGAAAAAACAGCGCCTTCTGAAAAAATTGTTTCTTCAAAACAAACGGTTCCTTCAGCAAAAACAGTGACTTCACAAAAAAAAGTTATCTCAGCATCACCGCAAGAATATGTCAGTAATAATTTGGGCTTTTCTGTTACTTTCCCAGCATCTTGGGAAAATAAGTATACGGTTGAAGAAGATAATAATGGGTTAGTTATAAAATTTAAACCAGCTAGTAATCCTATAGATGGGGGTATGCTCTTTGAAATTGTAAAGAAATCCCCCGATTTTAATGAAGGTATGTCGGATGATATAGGTAAAAGATATATTACTGCAAAGGGAGTTACTTATATTATAGGTGGTCCTCAGGATGTAGGTTTTCCACCCGACCACCCTGAGTACGTTAATTATAGAAAACTTTCTAAAGAACTCTCATCGGTTGTAAGTACTATTGAAAGTATAAACTAATTTTTATTATATCAATACATTCTAAAGTACATATTGTTTTTAAAACTGATAGTTCTACAGCAAAATTTATTGATACGACTGGCAAAGTGATTGTTAAATCATCTCCTGCGCAGCTGAAGTATTAAATGAAGAAGGTGAATTATATTAAAAGAAATATTTCAAAAGTTTTAAAACAGATTATTATAACTCAAATAATAAGTATTATTTTTGCTATTACTGGAGGAGTATATTTACAATGCGATTTGATGTTTAAGAATGGTATAATACTAGTGTTGGGGATTAGTTTATTAACATTATTTTATATAATTATAATAACATTTTTTTTAAAAGCAAATTGGATAAATATACCATTAATTTCTGTTCCTTATTATTTAGTTTATTCTCCTAAAATCACATTTGAAGTACCAAATTTTTTCAACACTCATACCCATCCAAATGATTTTGGCGCTGGGCTTTTGGGTCTAGGGATGATAGCGTGCGTGTATATAAGTGTAGTAATGGCAAGTATAATTGGCACTGTACTCCGAGTAGCTTATGATGTCCGAATGAAAGATGATTATAAGCAATAAAAAAATAGTTCACAGTCTCATACAGGTCGTCGTAAGTAAAACCCATATCAATTATAGATATGGGTTTTTGCTATATTACTATTCTGAATATAACATAAAAGTAATTGAGGACTTATATGATAGCCTATATACATGGCTATCACATTATTTATGGTAGTTTCTTTATGTCAGAAAAATATATACATAGAGGCTCAATGTCAATGACAAATCATAAACGTTATTAATTGATATAGGGGAGAGGGGATTTAAAATTGTAAAATCCAACTTCAAATAAAATAACTAGTGTAATTTTAAAAATTACACTAGTTATTTTATTATTTATGAAGGGTGTTATATATTTGAATTCCTTTTTCAATTAAATTGAATTTATGGTAACTGTTTTTTATTAATGGGACTTTTGCACAAATTGCGAGCACTACCCCTTATTTAACAATGATTTTGAATATTTTATATTAAAAGCATAAATTGAATGTTACATAATACTAATATAACTTTTGTATTTATTGTTCCTCACTTGTGTAAATTTCCCCTGTATAAACGTCAATTTTAATATGACATACCACTTCATTCCAAAGAATAATATCCCATGTTTCTTTACCGGTGTTGCACTGCTTTTCACCTGAAATATAAGCGAGTTCAAAGTTACCTTTGCTCTTAAACCTTTCTTTTGCTATGTTAATTGCCTCATTACTATCTATAGACCATTTTTCAATATTTAGGTCATCACCAGTTGCAATTTTTGAGTCTCTGGGTTGAGTAGCTATTTTAAGAATTTTCTTGCTTTTAGTATTTATTTCTACTGTTATTATATTAGGCACACCATTTTTATTTTCATTATCATCCTCGTACCATATTTCAACGTTACCCCGCTGATCTTTATCCAATTCCATATTTATTTTACTAATATGATAGTTTTTTTTACTCCAGAACTTATCTACATATATTTTTGATATTTTTACAAGTTCCTTTGCCGAAAATTTATTATCAGGAATACTTTCGTTAATAATTTTAGGACCACTTTTCACATAATAAATTGTTCCAAAAATTAACGAAACAGAAACTATTATAGTAATAATCGATATTACCTTTAACCTCAATATACTTTCCTCCTTACTTTAACATTGTATTTAATGAGTCTAGATAACCATAAACATTATTCGAATATTTTTTTTGAGCGTTAGGATTATCATAATTAGCGTTATATCTTCCAACCACAATCCTCCATTGCTCCATTGTTAGACTTGATGTATCCTTTGTAATATATTTTTCCCTTGCATAATATGTTAACACAACAGCAATTGTATTAATACTAATTATATTATTAGATGCAAGAATTAATTCGATTTCAATAGCAGAATGATCCATACTATTTATATAAGCCACACGAGGATCAACAGTGTACCAAGCCTTTTGTGCTGTCGATGCGAAAATAGCTCCTAACCCCGTAGAATGTAGGTTCTCTCTAATGACAGAATCTATTAGCGCGACTTCATCAGGAATAGATTGTGTAATTTGTTCTTTAACAATTATACCAGCTATTAATGCAGGAGGAACACCATATTTTTTAGCCGCTTTATTTATTTCATCCTTATAGTCTTTTAGAACATCTTCAATTTTATTTTTTTGATTGAATCTTATGCGTGCTGCTGGGTACTGTTGATAAACTACATCCCATAGCTTAACTTTTGCTTTATCATATTCAGCATTACTCGTTATGTCTGGCATAGGAGTAGGTTTTATAGTAGCAGTTGGGCCTCCATTATCTCCAAATCCGTCTACATAGGAATTGTTTAAATAAGAACGTTCTACTTTGCGAACAGCTTGTGCTTCATTTCCTTCTATTGTAGTTATCATATGTGTACTTGCATTACAACCTATAACAATACCAGTATGACAACTTACACCATTTGACTGGTAAAATACTACATCGCCCTCCTTTGGTGTATAGCCCATTATTGGAAAACGGTACCTTCCTTTGTCGGCATACCAGTTTTTACCATAAGGACAATAAGCATACATAGGTACGACATTTCCAAGTATTCCTGCTTGATTTGCACACCAAGATACAAACATAGCACACCAAGGTTCGCCATTCATTCCATACCATGCACCATATGGAGTCATATTGTCACCTTCTCCATTACTAGATATAATATGTTCACTAAATCCTTTTGACAATTCTTGCTTTGCAACCGCAATAAATTTATTAATTCCAGGTGCTCCTGGTACAAAACATGAACCAGAACTAGAGTCAGAACCTCCATTACCTAAAGCATTCCAAACATCTGGTCCTGCAATACCGTCTGCAGATAATCCGTGATCATTTTGTAACTTAATAACTGCATTATAAGTACCTTGTCCAAAAGTTCCATCTGCTCCGTATGAACCACAATTGTAACCTTTTGCTATAAGCGCACTTTGTAACCTTGTTACTGAATCTCCTGTGCTGCCCATTCTCAATAAAGTTGAACTAGAACCTCCTGTTGTAGAATTACCTAAAGCATTCCAAACATCAGGACCTGCAATACCGTCTGCAGATAATCCATGATCGTTTTGTAATTTAACAACTGCATTATAAGTACCTTGTCCAAAGGTTCCATCTGCTCCGTATGAACCACAATTGTAACCTTTCGCTATAAGCGCACTTTGTAACCTTGTTACTGAATCTCCAGTGCTACCCATTCTCAATAAAGTTGAACTAGAACTAGAGCCTCCATTACCTAAAGCATTCCAAACATCAGGACCTGCGATACCGTCTGCAGATAATCCATGATCATTTTGTAACTTAATAACTGCATCATAAGTACCTTGTCCAAAAGTTCCATCTGCTCCGTATGAACCACAATTGTAACCTTTTGCTATAAGCGCACTTTGTAACCTTGTTACTGAATCTCCTGTGCTGCCCATTCTCAATAAAGTTGAACTAGAACCTCCTGTTGTAGAATTACCTAAAGCATTCCAAACATCAGGACCTGCGATACCGTCTGCAGATAATCCATGATCATTTTGTAACTTAATAACTGCATCATAAGTACCTTGTCCAAAAGTTCCATCTGCTCCGTATGAACCACAATTGTAACCTTTTGCTATAAGCGCACTTTGTAACCTTGTTACTGAATCTCCTGTGCTGCCCATTCTCAATAAAGTTGAACTAGAACCTCCTGTTGTAGAATTACCTAAAGCATTCCAAACATCAGGACCAACTATACCGTCTGCTGATAATCCATGATCGTTTTGTAATTTAACAACTGCATCATAAGTGCCTTGTCCAAAAGTTCCATCTGCTCCGTATGAACCACAATTGTAACCTTTTGCTATAAGCGCCTTTTGTAATTCTATTACTAAATCTCCTGTGCTACCCATTCTCAATAACATATTAAAGTCTCCTTTTTATTTTTATATTTGTAAATTTAACATTTACGTATATTAAGAAGACTTTAATTAGTAAATTGTAAACCTGCATGTTGTTTTTATAAAAATAAAAAACTCTAAGGATTAATATTTCCTTAGAGTTTTTATTGTTTTAAACTATATTAAATAATTTCCTGAGGACCTGCAATATCAATGACTTCAGAAGGAGGTTTAGACTCCCACTGAAATTTTTTATTTGTTAGGGCATGTAACTACCAGTTATAGAAGTGGTAGTTACATGTTTATATACAAGGTCTATACTCTTAAAATCATATTCATTCATAATAATTAGTTAAATCATATTTTAAAATAAATTATTTTCGGTTCGATAAGCAAAGCGGCAACAGAAAATATATAGTTAAAATGTTATGTTATTAAAGTAGTAATTTAATTAAAAAAGGGCTATTTCTAGCCCCTTATTATTTAACTATTATTGTATTTTCGCTTATTTGATATCCTGTAGGTGCATCATACATAGCTAATTTATACGTTCCTTGAGGTAAGCTATTTGATATATTTAATACTCTTGATGTAGATGTAGGCGTTCCAATTGTAGTTGCATCTCCTACCCAATCATAGTTACTAGTTAGTAGTCTAAAACTTAAATTACTATTTAAGTTTGTTCCACCTATTGTAAAATTTGTTCCCCTAGTAACAGTTGTTGGGCAAGATGTTATTGTTATACCACTTGTTACATCGAATGAAGAACTTGTTAATAAATTATCACTAGCATCATATAAATTAAGTGTAGCTAACCCATAGTTTCTAATTCCAGGTATTTTTACATTAATTACATCTGCATCTTGATATATTATTACACATTCATATATTGAATAATAATGGTCTTGTACTTTAATATGATCTACTAAATCAAGTCCAGATCCTGTCACAGAAAAGGTTTTAGATGTATTAACCAAAATCTTTGATGGGGCTATTCCATCTATTGTTATTGATGCTGCACTCGCTTGTTTAGTATTTACTATACCTAACCCCAATGTTAGTACCAATGTTAGTATCATTGCCATACCCTTTTTAAGTTTATTTTTCATATGCTAATTCCTCCTAATAATTTAATATTTTTGTGGACAAACATATTATACATCATAATTTTCATTTTTTTTGTCGGATTGTGGTAATTATTGAAATATTAAAAATAAACATACATCATCATGCAAGCCGGTACTGAGTACGCCTATAATATTGTAGACACTACATTAGCTCTACAGGCTGTCAAAAATAGTAACCAGCTACAAAAGCCAACTAAATATCTAATACTTCATAGTGATTTAGTATTCCGATATACAAGCTCCGATTTTAAAGAATATATAGAAAGCACTAAAATTATTAAACACTCATTTAGTGCCAAGGGTTGCCCATATGATAATGCTTGCATTGGATATATCACTCCTCAACAGAGTGAAGATTTGGCTAAAAAGGCTTCATAAAAAGTTCGACTTTTTATGTCTAAGATATTGACATAGATCCAATCTGCATTTTTGATAGGTACAATGTCCTTAGCTATGATTTAAACTTAATTAATACTAAAAGATTAATCTTATATCTTTATTAAATCATCACCTGCGGTGCTGAAATATTAACGACTTCAAAAGGAGATTTATACTCCCACTAAAGTTTTCTCTTTGTTACAGTATGGGATCCCCACTTATAGAAGTGGGAGACTTTCCTTTTGAAATGTCGTTAAACGTTATTTTAAATTAAGTTTAAAGTTAGTTTATAATAATTATTAGAGGCTTACTTTATTCCTATGACTAGTATATTTACTATACTAAGTATACTGATTTTTCATAGTCCAACCTTTTTTACTTCCCTTTGATATAAAGATGGTTTAGTAGTTCTCTCAGGTGTAGAGGTTTTATGAACCAGCTAACGATTTTCTCATAAAATAGCTAATCGTAAATTTTAGGTTTATATTTAAATTTTAAAATAGCTATTTTAATGAAAACACGAGCTTTATTATGTAGTTACCTAAGGTTTTTACCACAAGTGGTATTTGCTGGGATAGTTCTCCGGGGTCTTTTCTAGGGTCAAGTCTCACGGGTTTATGGGCGCTACTGAATTCTGCTCCATTACTGATTATACCTCACTGTACATTTGATCCTTTTACAATTTCAAATAACCTCTTGTTAAGATAAATCTTTTCCTTACCAACCATTTGAGATGATAGAAATCCTTCTTTTTCTAATGCTATTAAATAATCTGAAGCTATATTATAAAAGAGAAAATTGCTCACATCAATAGAACGTGAGCAATTTCTTCTCATGTTATATTAATAATTTCAGTTACATTTTAATAAATTACTTATCTTGTTTTTATCTTTATCCACTATCATTTTAAACGGTAACAGGCACGTACACGTCACCGCAAACATTCACATAGACGTACACGTACAGCCGTCCTAATTTTATGCTAAAAATTGTACCTAATTATGATGGAACTCAAAGAATTTCCGAGCTCATATCTACACAAATTACGGAGATTACTATACATGAGGCATGGACTGGTACTGCAAGATTACAATTATTCGATCATGCTATGGCGCCATTTAATGACCTACCTGTAAAAGAAATAGTATCCTGTTCTCATCTTCTTACGAGCTTAACCGGGGTACGGCAACATAGCCATCAAGCTAAGCCACATTAAATAATATTGGATTATCACCAACTACAATATTTTACCATTAATTTTTCATTTGTGAATTTAAATGGTGTATTTTAAGTGCATACTAGTATTCAAATAATTTCATGGCACGCCAAAAAAACCACTATATAGTGGGAATATTCGCAATTTTGTTAAATTGGTTTATGCTGCAACTTTAGCCTGCGATGATGTTAATTTATAACAAACTCCAAGAATATCAAAAACAGTTTTCTTATCCTTTTTATGAGATTTCAGACCATTCCTAACTACATTTTCAAATATTAATTTTAAGGTATTAAAAACTTTATTAGGGAATTTGATAAACTCAAAATATAGACTATCAATATATTCATGAACTATTTCACAAGTCTTAATTTCACTGGCTTCAAGGCCTTTATTTTCTAATGCTAAAGTCCTCATTTTAAACATTACAGCAGAACTTATGAGTAGCAAAATAAGTTTTCCATAAAGCTGACATTGAAACCGTTCTATTTTAACTAACTTTACAACATGTATACTAAATATGGATTTCCACGTTTTAAAAATTATTTCCACCTGCCATCTTAAGCTGTAAAACTCATGAACCTGTTTTGCGCTTAAAACTTCTTCTGTAATATTGGTTATATAAATAGATATTCCTAATAATTCAATAGTATTATCACTTTTTTCTATGCCCTTCTTTTTAGCATTCTTCACAGACTTTTCTGTTCTTTTTTTTAATTGATCATTTGTTAGTTTATATAAAATAAGCCTTGTTTTTAGCGTCTTTTCCTTACCTACATAGACATCCTTAATTTCATAACGGTCACCCTCGCCCATCTGTTTCATTATGTCAGAAATGTAGATTCTTTTAAAAAAGCTTGATTTTTTAGGGGAACCATTCTTATAGTACTCTATATCCTTATTTTCTATATATACTGCTATATTAGGTTTGAGTCTTGATATGTAAAATGCTTCTCTATCTTCTATATCCAAAAAATCTTCAAAATTGAAGTATCCAAGATCTCTTAAAATAAGATCACCAGATTTGATAGTATCTCTTATTTTGCTCCCAAAAGTATTGTCACTTCCCGAACCAGCTCCTACTTGTACATTAAGAAGATTTCCAGATTTCAATTCATATTCTAGTTGTATTTTTACACCTGAAGCTTGAGAGCAGCCGCCAGACCCAGGATAAATATCTTTATAGCTTTCCGGTACTTGAAAAGCAGTAGAATCAAGTATTCTTATTCGTTTGTAATGTTCATCCCATACACTTGGTATACAAGTATTATTCGTTATTGTTTGGAGCAACAGATTCTCAAAAATCTTCTTTAAAAATTCAACACATTTTTCATTTAAACGTTGATCTAATGCTTGATTAGAAATAATTATTCCTATTTTTGCACTAAGTTTTGTACATAAGGTAACAAGTGTATTATTCGCAACCTCTGCATCCATAAAACAGCATAAGCAAATGAATTCCCATGCGCAAATCTTACCTTTTCTTTTCACAAAACCTGTTTCTCTCGCAATTTCTTCAATCTCCTCTTTTGAAAAACATCTTTTAATTTCAGCTGCAAAATGTTTCATATCTTTATCCAATTTTAAGTTTTCTTCTATCATTTGTAAATTACCCCCATTGATGTGTTTTTATTATCTTTTAAATGATAACATTTTTACAAATGGGGGGTTTTATTTTTATAGAATTCTCTTAGCTTGATGGCTATGGGGAAACTCCATATCCCATCAATGGAACTGGAAAATTCCCAAATAGAGTAGAAATCAAAATAATTATAAAATAAATACCAATACTTACTGATAATAGTTTATATTTCTTTGGTGAAAAAAATATAAATGGCAATGGCAATATTGCAAGAGAAATAACCCCTAAATTAAGCCATATTATTCCCATATTTGCTACCAAACTAACTATTCCTTCAACGTAGGATACAGTTGGTAATCTATCTAAAAACATCCACGAAAAAATAATCAAAACAAAAAGTAACGCTACAACACAAGAACGAAAAATATTATTATTAGTCTTACTCCATAACAATATTATCATTGGAATAGCAAATGCAGTTAACATAGAAGCATCGGGCTGTAGAACAAGTAATATTGATATAACTATTGTAATAGCGGCTGAAAACCACCAATTTTTGATTTGTAATGCCCTCCATAAGTCTATCATTATAATAGGTAATACGATAACTGCAACATAAAACTTAATTGGTCCAATAGATACCCACCTATGAACTCCCCCTATTCCTGAATTAATAAAAGTTAAAAATAAAAACATTACCGCTATTAGAATAGAAATAGTACTTGTATTCTTTTTTACTTTAGATTCTTTTGATATTATAAAATAAGAAATTAATCCTGCTATTACTAAGCAAAAAATATTTTGTCCGAAAATATAGATTGGAACTTTATTGGTGTACATCGCTATTACACCAATAACTATTGATGGGGCTGCTATCAATAGTGGTATAGAATTCAGTAACCTCAATCTTTTCATCTTTAAATCTCCTTAAAAAACAAATATTAATTTTGAATTTTATATTGATGAACAATATCTTACAATTGTTTAACTATCGTAGAATTATGATTTATGAAACTTATAATATTGTGAAAAAGTGTTCTCCCCCTTCGAGGCATAATAAGAGGATAGGAAATTTCTCCGGAAGTGACTTGAAATAAGAAGTGCAGAAACATTAGAATTTCTTAATAGAATTTCACGTTTCAAACTCTTATTTCAAGGCACACAGGAGAAATTTTCTATCCTTTTTATAATATTTTTTCTAATCTGCTTTTTAAAATGCTAGATAGGATTCCAATAAAATACCCTGTAACAATAGCTGAAATTAATAAAACCGGTAAATACACGTATATTCTTAAATCATTAATTATAAAAGCAGCTACCAGTAGCTGACCTACATTGTGAAAAATAGATCCACAAACGCTTATTGTAGGTATACTTAAGAAATTCTTAAGATACTTGTAAAGCAATACCATTACTATATTACTTAGCAATCCACCTGCAATGCTAAACATAAAGGCTGACATGCTTCCTCCAAAAATAGAACCTAATAATGTTCTTAAAATCATTATTAAAAACGCTTCTTTCCACCCAAGTATTATTAATGCAACTAACGATATAGAATTAGCAAGCCCTAATTTTATTCCTGGAAATAGTACTGGAATTTGAGCCTCAATTAAATAAATAACTAATGCTATTGCAACTAGCACACTGAGTAAAACCATCCTTTTAATCTTTCCCATATTTTCACCTACATTTTTTTAATTTTAAAAAGTCCCGCCATCAATGTCTTTATTTGCTTTTCCTTCAATACTAATCATAAGTTTATTGGGTAGACATACAATCATCCCACCTGGCTCTGATATACTTCCACTTTTAACACACTCTTTATGTGCACAATCAGAATCTTTCATCTTAACACCATCATGAGTAAGTAGTATGGTATTATAATGGCCATGTTCTGTTTTTATAGTAAACTCTTGTGGCTCTTTTACCTTATTTAAATCAATAGTTCTAAGTACTTTGCCGGCGCTTTTAATAACCGCAATGTTTTCTGACCCTTTGATTGCGATTTTGTATATCGAAGCTACACTTAAAGTTATTACTACAATAATTAAAAGCATTATGAAAACTATCTTATCGCCCTTTTTCATAAATAAACTCCTTGTTTGTTAGATTAAAACTATCTTTTAGCCCTGCTGTAACGTATACTTTTTTATCCGCGGTAATAAAAATAGCATCTACACCTTTAATAGACTCTATCAATTTAATCCCTTTTTCAAGGCCCATTATATAAGTACTTGTAGATAGTGCATCTCCATCAATTGATTTATCTGATACTATAGTTGTACTTATAATACCGTTATTTGCTGGATATCCAGTCTTAGGATCAAATATATGATGATAACGCACACCATCCTTTATAAAATATCTCTCATAATTACCTGATGTAACCACGGATTTATCAGTAAAACTAACAGTTCCTAAGTATTGTCCACGCGTATCTAGTGGATTTTGTATTCCTATATTCCAGCTAGTTCCGTCTGGTTTACTTCCTACAGCATAAACATTACCGCCTAAATTTATAAGCGCACTGCTAATCTTATTATTTATTAAAACCTTCTTTATCTCATCAGCCGTATATCCCTTTGCTATAGAACCCAAATCTATAGCTTGACTCGCTCGCCTTAACTTGATAGTTGAATTTTTTTTATCTAGAATAATATCATTATAATCAACTAGCTTTAATTTTTCATCAATTTCATTTTTTGATGGAACTCTCTCCTTGTCAGTACCTATACCCCATAGCTTTACAATTGGTTCTATAGTTACATCAAGGTCACCTCCAGTTAATTTACCATATTTAATAGCTTCTTCTATTACGTAATATGTATCGGCACTAAGTTTCTCACCTGAAATCCCAGCTTTAGCATTTAATTTTGTAATTTCAGAAGTTTCAATATTAACAGACATTTTATCTTCTATATCACTTACCCTCTTTAATGCTTTCTCGCTTGCTTTTTCCGCGTTTCCACCATATACCTTTAATTGAACAATCGTGCCCATCAGGTAGGTCTCTTTTTCAACAGGTTTTGTGTTACCTTTGCAAGATGTTAAAAATATTGAAATGGACAATAATAATAATAGTATATGACATGTTTTACGTGAACCTTTTATGGTACATCACCACCCCTAGATTGTTTTTAAATACAATATACATTATAGCATATATATTTTAAAAATAACCTCTCTATATTGCTTGGAATATACATAAAAACACGTAAAAAGTTCTTTATGTCTTCGTAATTTTACAAACACTATTACAGATATAATAATGATTAGTATCAGACTTTTCAGAAATCTATAATCATTTTTCAACTTTATCAATTTAAACTGCATTAAAAAGAATAAAGGTATAGACTTAAAACTCTATACCCATTTTTGAATAATATTAAATTTATTTAATTCTAATAATCCCTTTGATCCCCATTTAAAATATTCTCTATTTCTACTGCTATTTCACGACCTTTTTTGTAAGAATTAAGCCTATCCTGTGGGATAGAGTCTTTATATCTGTCCTCACCTGAAAGAAAATCTACGATTCCTTTCTTTGCACTTGGCACATCTCCAACGTGGTCTATTCCATTAACTTCTCTTATTTTTGAATTGTCCATGAATATTCCTCCTTATATTTCTTAAAGATACCTAGTAATTTTTAATACTCCTGCATCTTTAATATTATAATTATAGACTTCCCAATTTGTAATTTTTAATGTATTAATATATTACTGGAGACTTACAAAAGTGTTTATTTTGCTTAAGATTGGTTATCTAAAATAATATAAACTTATATATAATTCTATAAATTGCATATATGATAAACATATGTTATACTAATTAAAATTTTATAGTATAATAGTTAAATAATTTCTAGGGGAGGGTACTTATGGAAGATAATCTTAAAGATATTTTAAGAAAAAATATGCTACATCAAAGAAAAAACATGAATATCCAGAATATAAGTGATTTTAGTAATAAAATTATAGGCACTATTATGGGGTTACCTGAATTTATAAACTGCAAAAATATCATGTTATACCTAAGTTTCAATAAAGAAGTGGATACATATCCTCTTGCCAAATGGTGTTTGGATAATGGCAAAACAGTAATTGCACCCTATTGTATACAATCTAATCGGGAAATAATACCTTTTAAAATAAATAATCTTACAAATGATCTTACTAAATCTAGTCTCGGTGTTATGGAGCCAAAACATGATTCATTAGAGAAAGTTAATATTGAGGATATAGATTTAATTATAGTTCCTGGCGTAGTATTTGATAAACATTGTAATAGGATAGGTTTTGGTGCTGGTTATTATGATAGATTTTTACCTAAAAAAACGAAACTTACTCCTACTATAGGCATAGCCTATGACTATCAAATAGTTGATAAAGTTCCCACTGGTGAATATGATGTGCCATTGGATTTCATAATCACTGAAAAAAGAATAATATTTCCCGAATAGCCAATTATAAATTTTTAAACAATTATATTATACTGATGTTGGAGGCGATCCCTTTGAAAAAAAGAATAGCTGCTTTGTTTGATATTGATGGTACTCTCTATAGGGAAGGTTTATTAACAGAGGTATTTAAAAAATTAATCAAAAGTGAAATAATAGAAAATGATAAATGGTACAAAGAAGTAAAACCCTATTACCTTAAATGGGATAAGCGAATAGGAAATTATGATAATTACCTTCTTAAAATGGCTGATATTTATACAGAAGCCATAATTGGACTTCATAGGTCTCAAATCGAGTTTATAGCTAAGCAAGTTATAAAGCAAAAAGGGGATAGAGTTTACACATACACTCGTGATAGAATTAAATGGCACAAAAGTCAGGGTCACTTAATTATTACCGTTTCAGGTAGCCCCATTGAACTTGTACGCGAAATGTCTATAAAATACGGTTTTGATGATTATATAGGAACAAAGTATATATTAAACGAAAATGATATTTACACTGGTGATATTATTCCTATGTGGGATAGTGTCAGTAAGAAAACTGCCATAGAAAATTTTGTTTGTAAATATAATATTGATTTGGATCAAAGTTATGCTTATGGGGATACTTCCGGAGATTACACCATGTTAAAGCTAATTGGTAACCCTACCACAATAAACCCCACTAAAGAATTATTACTAATGATTCTAGACGATGATGAATTAAAAGAAAAAATCAATATAATGCTAGAAAGAAAAGATGTGGTTTACAAGCTAAGACCAGAACACATTGAAATATAATATTTTCATCTAAAAAAATAATAAAGAGAATGGAAGTCCGTAACCTTCCATTCTCTTTATTATTTTTTGGTTGGAAATTTCTTTTTGGATACTACCGAATAAACAATCCATATGAGAAACAAAATCCCAATTGTTATATTTGTTATTATATCTTTTAATAAAGGTATCCCTTGTCCGAGGAAAGTACCAATTAGGATTATTCCTCCCATTGAAATTAGAATAACCTTATTTAATTTTATATATTCATCTAAATTTTCGCCCTTATATTTTTCACCTTGCTTCTTCTCAAAATTCAAGCCAGAAACAACAGCCGACGCACCCATCATAATAAATATAATAGTAAATACACTATCGCCTATACCCATTTGGACTACCCCCATTCTACTTATCTTTAAGAATAGTATATCATAAGTATAGATGAAGTTGAAAGCATGTAGGCAAGTGTCAGGTAGTAACTAAATAGTAAGTATGGAATTTCTCCGAAGTGACTTGCAATAAGAAACGTAGAAACTATTAAATTCTATTTATCAATTCTTCTTTTGCAACTATAATCCTCGTAAGACTACCAGGAAGACACACTTGAGAAATTGCATACCTTTTCTCCCTATATTTCTTTTAATAAATTTGCCATTTCTATTGCAGATACTGCAGCATCATATCCTTTATTACCTGCTTTTGTACCCGCTCTTTCAATAGCTTGCTCGATATTCTCAGTAGTAAGCACTCCAAAAATAACTGGAACTCCTGTTTCGAGTGATACAGATGCAATTCCTTTAGTTACCTCACCAGACACATATTCATAATGAGATGTAGCGCCTCTTATTACTGCTCCTAAACATATCACACCATCATACTTACCAGACTTAGCCATTTTCTTTGCAACTAAAGGTATTTCAAAAGCACCTGGCGCCCATGCAATTTCAATATTTTCTTCTGCAACGCCGTGACGTTTTAAACCATCTAGTGCTCCTGATAATAATTTCCCACCTATAAATTCATTAAATCTTGCTACTATAATTCCAAATTTTAAACCTTCTGCTATTAATTTACCTTCATACGTTTTCATTTCTATTCCTCCTATTAATTTAATATCTTGTTGTTTGCTTTAATGTGATTAACACTTACACTTGTTTAAAATCAAGTATATGTCCCATTTTTTCTTTTTTAGTTTGCAAATAAAACTTATCTTTTTCATTATGATTCATCACTATTGGTACTCTTTCAACTATGTCAATACCATAGCCTGAAATTCCTGTTATTTTTTTAGGATTGTTAGTCATGAGTCTTATCTTTGTAGCACCTAAGAGTTCCAATATCTGAGCTCCAATGCCATAATCTCTCATATCTACGGGGAAACCTAAAGCTAAATTTGCTTCTGCGGTATCCATTCCTTTATCTTGGAGATTATATGCCTTTAGCTTATTAATTAATCCTATTCCGCGTCCTTCCTGCCTCATGTAAAGCAAAATTCCATTTTTCTCTTTTGCTATTGCTTTCATGGCCGCATCATATTGTTCTCCACAATCACATCTCATAGAGCCTAGTGCATCTCCAGTAAGACATTCAGAGTGCACCCTAACAAGTACAGATTCACTACTTCTTACATCACCTTTAACTAATGCTACATGATGCTCTCCATTTATCTTATTGACAAATCCATAGATAATAAATTCTCCATATCTAGTTGGCATTTGTGCCTCCGTAACCATTTCTACAAGGCATTCAGTTTTTCTTCTATAAGCAATTAAATCTACTATGGTAATCATTTTCAAATCATGTTTTTTCACATAATCCATAAGCTCTGGCACCCTAGCCATTGATCCATCTTCATTCATAATTTCACAAATCACACCTGCAGGATATAATCCTGCAAGTCTTGCTAAATCAACTGCAGCTTCTGTATGACCACCCCTATTTAGTACGCCACCCTCTCTTGCTGCTAGAGGAAATACATGGCCTGGTCTATTGAAATCTTTTGATGAAGCCTCCGGATCTATCACCTTTAATATAGTAGTTGCCCTTTCTGCAGCTGATATTCCTGTAGTGGTAGTTACAGCATCAATAGAAACAGAAAATGCTGTTCCATGCACATCAGTATTATTTACAACCATTGGATTTATATTTAACTTATCTAATCTATCTTTAACTATAGGCATGCATATAAGTCCACGTGCATACTTAGCCATAAAATTTATGTTTTCCTGAGTAGCTTTCTCGGCTGCTATAATTAAATCTCCTTCATTTTCCCTATCTTCATCATCTACCACAACAACCATTTTTCCATTTTTAATATCTTCTAAAGCTTCTTCAATAGTATTAAATTTATACATTTTTCCACCCCTTAATCATCACTTCCGTGCTGTAATCATCACTTTCGTGCTATAATCATCACTTTTGGTGATGTAATATTATTTCTTGTGTCTACGACTGATGCCCTATACAAATCCATTTTTCTCGAGAAAATCCATACCAATAGATTCCTTTTCTTTTGGAGTTTCACCATATTTAAGTAGTTTTTCAATATACTTCGCCATCATATCACTTTCAAGGTTAACCTCGTCACCTATCTTTTTACTTATTAAAGTAGTTTCACCTTTTGTATGAGGTATAATTGATACTTTAAAAATGTTTTCATCAACATATGCTACAGTTAAACTAATACCGTCAATTGCTATTGATCCTTTATGTACAATGTACTTTAATATATCCTTTGTAGTTTCAACAGACACCCAAGTGGCATTTCCTTCGATGCACAACTCTACAATGATTCCTATTCCATCAATATGTCCACTTACTATATGGCCTCCTAACCTATCACTAGCCATTAATGCCCTTTCCAAATTGACATGAGAACCAGGTTTTAATTTTCCTAAATTACTACTTCTTATAGTCTCTGCCATTACATCTACACTGAAGCTATTTTTATTAAATTCTGTTACGGTAAGGCACACTCCATTTGTACTAACGCTGTCACCAATCTTTATTCCACACATAACCTTTGCAGCTTTTATGGCAATTCTCGCAGACCTCGCACCTTTTTCTATAGACTTTATTTCTCCAATTTCCTCAATTAACCCTGTAAACATCTATTCACCTCCTTTCTATGTTGCGATATAAATTATCATCATTGACTACTATCAGATGATAGTTTTCAATTAATCAACTTTCTTTACGTAACCTTCTATCATAATGTCTTCGTTAAATCTAGTTACTTCAGTATCCGTAAGCAAAATAGCATCACTCACATGTTCTATTCCCTGTCCTCCTACTGGAGTCTTACCTGTTGTTCCCCCAAATATTTTCGGAGAAATAAAAGTAATAACCTTATCAACGATGCCTTCTTCTAATGCAGAATAATTTAGAGTACTGCCACCCTCAAGCAGAATACTATCTATTCCCATATCACCTAGTACTCTCATTAAATATTCTAAATTCACCCGATTATTTTTACTCGGAGTTACAATAACCTCTGCACCTTTTTGTTTAATAGCTTCAATTTTAGTATCTTTCGCAAGTTTTGTTGTAACGATAATAGTTTTTGTATTATCATCACATTTTAATACCTTTGATTCTAAGGGTATTTTTGCCGTGCTGTCTATAATTATTCTTATGGGATTTATGCTAATTTTGCCTTCTCTTCTTGTAGTAAGTTCTGGGTCATCCTTTAATACAGTTCCAATTCCCACCATAATTCCAATTACCATTTGCCTTAATTCATGCACATATGCTCTAGATTTTTCATTACTTATCCACTTTGAATCACCAATCTCAGTTGCTATTTTTCCGTCTATTGTCATAGCAGTTTTCATGATACAAAATGGTTTTTTATGAGTTATGTATTTTATAAATATTTCATTTGTTTTCTTTATTTCAGTTTCCATTATGCCCGTAGTAACTTCTATACCGTTGTTTCTAAGAATTTCTATGCCTCTCCCTGCTACCATCGGGTTAGGATCTATCATTCCAATTACTACTTTAGATATTTTGTTTCGCACTATAGCATCAGCGCAAGGTGGCGTTTTACCATAATGCGAACAAGGTTCCAAAGTTACGTACATGGTTGCACCTTCTACATCTTCTTTGGCATTTTTAAAAGCATTTACTTCTGCATGTGGTCCACCAAAATATTCATGATACCCTTCACCGATTATCCTATTATCTTTTACAATAACAGCACCAACCAATGGATTAGGATTTACGAACCCCACCGCTTTTTTAGATAATTCTAGTGCTCTTCTCATATAATAATTGTCCAATTTATCACCCCTAATTCTATAATTATGGCGCCAATCTTCATAAGTATTTCTTTCTTAGTATGCATAACTTTGGTCAAATAAAATCATATATTTAACTAAAATAATAAAAGCCCTGAAAACAAAGTTTTCAGGGCTTAATAAACTAATTACATATCTAGTTAAATCATCACCTTGCGGTGCTGTTAAATCATCACCTTGCGGTGCTGTTAAATCATCACCTACTGGTGCTGTTTACTAAATATATTCACAATAAAATACAAAAGCAGTATTAACTATCTTCCATAGTTAATAAATGGAAATCTCCTATATTTATCATTATTCTCCTTCTCTCATCCAGACTTTACTGTCGGCTCTGGAATTAAACCAGATCTACCTATCGGCTCGCGGGCTATACCGCCGGTTGGGAATTTAACCCTACCCTGAAGGATCTATTAAATTTTCAACTTAAGAATACCACTTTGTTATTTTAGTGTCAAGCAAATTCTGTAAAAATAAACAATTAATCAGAATATTAGCTATAAACACTTTTAGAAGATTCATTTATATTTTCCACTGGAAAAGAGATTTATACTACTATGATTTTCCCATCTATTCTAAAAAAATTAATAAAATTTCTACTTGTAATGATTTTATATTTATATATAAGTTAATTAATGTTTAACTATTTTTATTTTACCACTTTACATAGTTAACGTAATAAAGTAATATTATATTTATAGGATTTATAAAGGAGTGTTAATAATGAAAATTAAATTTAACTTACTAATTGTGGCAATACTTTCAACCTCTATTTTAACTGGCTGCGGAAACACCCCCACAGCTGATAATTCTTTAAATGATATAAAAGATAAAAAAGAACTAATAATTGGTCTTGATGATAACTTTCCACCAATGGGATTTAGAGATAATAGCGGTGAAATTGTAGGTTTTGACATTGATATGGCTAAAGAAGTAGGCAAGCGAATGGGCGTTAAAGTAACCTTTAAACCAGTAGAATGGGACGGCATTATATTAAGTCTAAATAATAAAGATATTGATGCTATATGGAATGGATTAACAATGACAGATAAGAGAAAAGAACAAATTGCTTTTTCTAAAGTATACCTTCAAAATAAGCAAATAATAATTGTAAAAAACAAGTCAAGTATTTCTAAAAAAAGTGATTTAAATGATAAAATTGTAGGCCTGCAAATGGGTAGTAGCAGCGAAACTGCACTTACTAAAGATTCGCTGCTTACTAATTCACTAAAAGAGGCCAAGAAATATTCAAACAATACAGAAGCACTACTCGATTTAAACGCTGATCGTATTGATGCTGTTATAATGGATGAAGTAGTTGGCAGATACTATGCTAGTAAAAAACCTGGTGATTATAAAGTTCTTAATGAAAACCTAGGAGTAGAAGATTATGGCGTAGGTATAAGAAAAACTGATACAAACCTTACTGCAGAAATAAATAAACTACTAGTAGAAATTAAAAATGATGGAACTGCCAATACTATATCAAAGAAATGGTTCGGAAAAGATATAATTTATAAACAATAAATTTCTACTCAAATAATCATGAACTTATTCTGAAGGAGTGTTATATTTGGCTAATTATATAGACATTACAACTTATATTTTAAAAGGGAGCCTCTTTACAATTAAATTGTATTTTGCAACAATAATCTTTTGCATGCCACTTGGAATAATATGCGCACTAATTAAAGTCTCAAATTTAAAAATACTTAGTAAGATTGTGGACCTCTATACTTGGTTATTTCGCGGAACACCCTTACTTCTCCAACTGTTTTTTACATATTTCGGGCTACCTATTATTGGGATTAGATTTTCTCCTTTTACTGCAGCAGCTCTTACCTTTTCTTTAAATTACGGAGCTTATTTTACAGAAATATTCAGATCCGGTATTCAATCTATAGATAAAGGCCAATATGAGGCCGCTAAAGTGTTAGGCATGAATTATAGACAAACTATGTCAAAAATAATACTTCCCCAAGCCTTTAAACGTATAATTCCACCAACTTGTAATGAGGCAATTACTCTAATAAAAGATACTGCTTTAGTAGCCGCAATTGGATTACAAGATTTACTAAGAGCTGCTAGAGAAATTGTAACTAGAGATTTTACAATCACTCCTTTTTTTATTGCCGCAATAATATATTTAATCTTTACTTCTCTTATTGTGTTGGCTTTTAAAAAACTAGAAAAAAAATATTCAGTTTACGAATAAAGAAAAACCTGCTAAATGAAGGATGGTGCTACTATGGATTTACTCAAAATATGTAAAATAAATAAAAGTTATGATAAAACCCAGGTTCTAAAGAATGTATCTTTAAGTTTAAAAAAAGGCGAAGTAATATCAATTATCGGTCCTTCTGGCTCTGGAAAAAGCACTCTGCTTAGGTGCATAAGTCGTCTTGAGCATATAGATAATGGACTCATTGAATTTAATGGCGCAACTATTGCAGAATCTAAAAAGAAAATTAATAATATTGAATCAATTAATGCTGCTAAAAAAATAGGTATGGTTTTTCAAAACTTCAATCTATTCCCTCATAAAACCGTTCTTGAGAATATAATTGAAGCTCCTATTATAGTAAATAATATAGATAAGAAAGATGCTATAGACATTGCAGAAAAACTACTTTTAAAAGTGGATTTATTAGATAAAATAAATTCTTATCCTTGTACTCTTTCTGGTGGACAAAAGCAGAGAATTGCAATTGCTAGATGTCTTGCAATGAATCCAGAATTAATTCTTTTTGATGAACCAACTTCTGCATTAGACCCTGAACTAGTAAGCGAAGTGTTGAAGGTCATTAAATCTCTTGCCATTGATAAAATATCACTCATAGTAGTTACACATGAAATGCAATTTGCAAGAGAAATATCAGATAGAATTATTTTCATGGAAAATGGAGAAATACTAGATAACTCCGCTCCAGAATCATTATTTTCTAATTCTAACCATTCCAGAGTAAAACAATTTTTAAACCTTGCATAAAATAAGAGTGCAATCAGTATATCTATCATCCAAGAAGAATCTCTTGCGCTTCGGTGAAATGAAATCGAAGTGCGGTAACCCATAAATTCTTAAAATCAATGCTAGAGAAGACCTGCGGCCTATGAGTTCAAGCTATCCACATTATTTTCCGCAAGCTGTTTCTTATATAATAAAAATTAAAAATATGAAATCCACCCTTTATATAATTTATAAAAAATCAACTATACGAAGGACACTTTTTTCATGGCTTCTATGTCCAAATGCACAAATCAATTAATTATTAAATCACAATTTTCTAACATGTATTATATAATATTTAGAATCAATATATATAAAGGAGCATTACTGATCACAATTTCAATTAAATCTAAATACAATAAATTTTTGGCATCTTGGGGACTAATAAATTTTTATGGCCCTCTAACTTCAAGAAGATCAACATTTAAGGAAATTAATAACTACAATAACAAACAAAAACACCCAATCAAAATATCCGATATAATCATGATTAGAGGGTTTAATTAATATAAGATAAAAATGAGGATACTGATGTTATATGGAATGTATTAATAAGATTATCAATAACAGATAAGAGAAAATAAAAAAAACAGGAATTATTATCTACATGTTAACACGTAGATAATAATTCCTTCTTTCACTTATTTATTATGCTACTTAACATTTAATAATTAAATTAAGAGCTTGGTCTAAATCAGCAATAATATCCTCAACATTTTCAAGGCCTACTGCCAATCTTATTAAACCATCACTTATACCAGCTTCTAATCTTTCCTCTGGTGAATATGGTGAATGAGTCATTGAAGCAGGATGTTCAATTAAAGTTTCAGCATCTCCTAGACTAACAGCTATACTGCACAGTTCAGTAGAATTTATAACCTTTTTACCTTCTTCAATTCCACCTTTTATTACAAAAGCAATAATCCCGCCTGGAAGATCCATTTGTTTTTTTGATAATTCATATTGAGGAAAACTTTTAAGTCCTGGGTAATATACGTTTTCTACTGCTGGATGAGCTTCTAAAAATTCAGCTACAGCCATTGCATTTTTACAGTGTCTTTCCATTCTTATTTCTAGTGTTTTCATTCCTCTTATAATCAAAAATGCATCAAAAGGACTCAAACTAGCTCCAGTCATATCCTTAACACCAAATAATCTAACTGCATCAATAAATTCTTTAGATCCAACAGCAAAACCAGAAATTACATCACCGTGCCCATTTATAAATTTAGTTCCAGAGTGTACTACAACGTCTGCACCTAGTTCTAATGGTCTTTGTATGTATGGAGTACTAAATGTATTGTCAACTATAACCATACAATTTTCTTTTTTATGAGCAATCTTTGCTATTTCCTCAATATCTGTTATAAGTAATGTTGGATTTGCAGGTGTTTCTAAGAAAATAACTTTTGTATTTTCTTGCATAGCATTTCTAACATTTTCTGGATTTGAAACATCAACAAAAGTAACTTCAACACCATATCTAGAAATACCATGAGCCAAAAATGCATGAGTACAGCCATAAAGGGTTTGTGCTGCAATTATATGATCTCCAGCCTTTAATGCTGTCCACATAGTTGAAGATATAGCTCCTATGCCTGATGCCATAGACATACATGCTTCTCCGCCTTCAAGCATTGCCAATTTTTCTTCTAAAACTGTATTAGTAGGGTTCCCAAGTCTTGTATAAATATAGCCATCTTCCGTTCCTGCAAATCTATTTCCACCTTGCTGTGCTGAATCAAAAACAAAAGTGGCTGTTTGATGTATTGGAGTTGCCAATGCACCATATTGATCCTTCTTATTTCCACCATGTATAGCTTTAGTTGCAAATCCACTATTACGTAAATGTTCTCTATTCATTACAATTCCCCCTAAAGTAATTTTTTCTTTATATATAGATGTATACGTAACCACAGTGTCATTTATTACTAAAATATTTCAGTGTATTCAATTAGGCTTTACGACTTTATTCACATCCAAATCAATTTTATTTTTTTCATTACGTTTTTGAATTACTCCCCCTAAAATATCAAGAATTATGCCTACTAAAATTCCTATAGCGTACCCTATTAAGTCAATCCACGAAAATACATATCCTAATACCAATCCACCTAAAGTTGTTTTTCTGATATTATCTATCCAGTTAACATGATATAATTGGCTCATCTCAATAAGATAGCAAAATGATATTCCGATTAATGCAATTATCTTTGTTTTCATCTCTCTAAAAATAAAACCAAAAGCAATAAAAATCATCAACGCCCACAGAGCATCGCCCAAATATGTATTCAAAAAAGATGGTATGGCATTAGTCAACTTTCTTGAACATAATCCTAAAATAACTACAATTATTATCATGACCGAATACAATAACCTATTACGTTTGTAAGTCATACCTTGCCCTCTCTCTCCATATATTTACCATCCCCAAAAGCTTGAAAGCCAATAAAAAATCCTAGTTATTACTAACCCGGCTTCCTTTAAGCGGGCTAACATGAATAATCCTTTCTATTTTTATTAGTTTTTAGTTCCCATTTTAAGAAGATTGTGAAATAATAATATATTTTTTAAGCCCCCAATATTATATTAAATTTTTACTATAGCCATCAAAAACATACCAACATAAACATAACTGAATTATACTTAATATCATAAATTCCACAGTTGCCAAGTACCATTCCCCAAGGATTACTACTTGAGCAATAAGGCTCATAATTAATATGCCACCCATTACAGCAGACACAACCCACGACCTACTATTTCCTTTTCTAAAACTAAAGATTGCTGCTATAATATTTCCGACTCCAAATAATATCATTGCAATAATACCAGGAGTAACCCAGCTTTCAAATGGAACTTTTGATAGCCATTCTTTTGGATACTCACTAAATATTCCATTACTTGAACTTACCATCATTACTCCAATGCAAATAGCCCCTACTGCTAACATCAAGTCGTAAACACCTAATAAATTTTCTCTTATTTTTTTCATCTTATAATTCCTCCTGCTTACTCTATAATCTTTCTAGCTCTATATTTAGAATAATTAAATTCATACCAGGAATCGCCTTCTAATAACTCTTTCTTCACATTATTTATATAAGTATTTATCTCACTAGAAATGAAAGCATTAGAATCATCTTTTAGTCTTACTATCTCTGGAATAGCGTCATATGATAAAGTTTTTAGATACTGTACATCAATTTTCTGAGTTTTATAATATATGTCTATATTTTTTTCAGCAATTATTCTATCTACATTAATATAGTTCACTAATATAAACATACTCAAAACAATTACTATTAAAATCTTATTAAGCGGTATTCTTCTATTCCAAATGCCAATTACAGCTACTATAAATAACATAAATAACATTAGCATAAATATATGAACGAAAATCCTTAAATAAGTAAACCCATAAAATTGCTCATATAAAGACATCTTATAATGAGCTGAAAATAGCATGTTTAATGTAAATGCTACAAGCACGGTTAAAAATACATTGGATATCATGTTTATTGTCTTATTGTCCTTTTTAATAAATTTCATACTGCTTAGTAATATTGTAAAATTAATTATTGTAACAGCCACAAGCTCAAAGAACCCTTTTCGTGCGTATTCTGAATAAGTAAATTCGTGAGGAAGAAAATTATCTCCTCCACCATAAAGATAAGAAAACTGTACTATTGAAAATAAAAGATATACTATATTTATCATAAAAATAATTGTTAATACAGTAACTGGTTCCCATTGTATATCCTTCTTTTTATTTTCGCCCCAATCACAGCTATATTTAAAGCTCCATATATATGAAAATATAATTATGAAAGCTATGATAATAACTAATAAACTGCCTATGATTTTACCTATGCTTATATCCTTAAGTCCAATTGAAAAATTAGTTACATAGTCCCTGAATACCATATCTGCTGATGTTAATAAAACTAAAATAACAATTAATAATGGGATAGAAATAATTACTCCTCTTAATATATTTTTCTTTGTAGAACTTATTTCTTTTTTATTTCTCGTAGTTATACTACATTTACTAAATGTGAAAGGCTTACGAGCATTCTCTACAATAGCTTTAATAGCTATGCTAACCGCTTTCTTTATTACATCTGTACTATCCCATTTTATATTCTCATACCTAATTAATACTGTACTTACTCCAGTGAGTACCAATATCATAATCCCATTAAATAAGTTCAAAATATTATTAGAATGAATAGAATAATTTAATGCTATTAGCAATGTAGGAATAATGGCAATAAGTCCAATACTGTTTTTAACCCTAATCTTTTCTCTTACACTCCATAAAAAAAATCCCATAAACATAATGTAAAAAATAGGAATAGACACACCGATTTGTTTACCATTAAAAAATCTTTCACAAATTATTGATAAAATAAGTGCGATGCCCATAGTACATATTTTTTCATTCATACCAATTTGGGAATCTATATTTTTTATTTCTTTCATACGTTTTTTCTTTAATAATTGCATATTATTATACTTATAATCCGGATAAGAAAACAGTAAGTTTTCCACTGATTTCAACCAATTTTCACTATAATCTTGCTCTATACATTCTTCCACTAAAATTCTCAAATAATTTATAACACTTCTACGAAATTGTCCTTTTTCAGATAAAGAAATCCATTTAAGACCCTCCATCTCTAAATTATCTATAGGTTTTTCAATTTTTATTGGTGAAAAATCAAATTTATCATTTACACTTTCTATATTAACTAAATAAGTTTCTGTATCTAAACAAGACTGTGTATTAAGTTTAAAAACAACTTTATAAGGCATATTTATTTCCTCTGTAATCACGCGACCAATTGCATTATCAGCACTTTCCCATTCATTAATTGCTCCTTTTACAAAAAAATTAATAGGTTCTTTATTTTCTTTATGACCATATGCCATAAGAACCCTATCATCTTTTATAATAATAGCTTGCACAAACCTCTTCTCCATTATAAGTACCCCTCCGTAATTTTAATGTTCTACCCTGCATTCAAATATATTCCCTGATATGCATTTCAACTCTCTACAAATTCTATATTACTACTATATGAATTATTTATCAATATATTTTTATTGTTTTTCAATAAAAATATATTGATATGCATTTCTATTCAATTGTATAATTATATAATTATATAATTGTAAAATTGTAAACCATGAATAATATCTTACCCCTGTGTTAACAAATAATATAAATGTATCTTTTAATTGTAGATTTTGATATAATATTAGCTGATGCTTATGACTTAATTGGAATTTTATACATTAACTATCGAATGAATATTAATGTTCAATGTAATATAGAAAGGATGATTAAATTAACATGCTTTATTATTTAGCAACTTCTATGAATTTGGGATGGAATCAATTTTATATTGCTGTTTCAAAATCTTCTGACCCTGAATTACAGATTTTAATAACCCTGTTGGTTTTTATTATATTATATCTTTTGAATAACAAATTGGAAGCCATTTGCTGTGTATTTAATATTGGAATTACTGGCTTTACCAATTTGATACTTAAAAACACGGTACAACGATCTAGACCCATGGGAATAAGATTAGTTGAAGCTGATGGCTATAGTTTTCCTAGCGGCCATTCTTCAATTTCTACAGCTATTGGTATTGTTCTTATTTACTTTATACTTAAGCGAATGAAGAATAAAAAAATTGCCTATCTACTTAGCTGTTTTATATTCGCATATTTAATTCTTGTAGGAGTTAGTAGGGTTTATGTGGGTGTTCACTATCCAACAGATGTGCTTGGTGGATGGTTTATCGCTATACTATGGTCTTTCATTAGTCTTGCAGCTTATAGGTTTTGTATGAACAAAGGCCTAAACGAATATTTAGATGAACATTTCACTATTAAACTTAATATTTTTAAACATAAACCAAAATCTAATTAATTTTACTATACTATAAAGCCCTAATTATTCATAATTGAATAATTAGGGCTTTACCTTAATATAACTTTTTTATTATTCTATACAACTTTCCCATATTTTTTCTCATATTAACACTAAAAAGCAATACAGTTCATAATAAACATAAAAAACATTAGATAAGTAACATACTAATCTGTACCCTTTGTCAAGGACAATTAGAAAAAACTATATTGAATTATAAAGATGATTTCTGTATTGAACAGGAGTCATCTTTTTCAAATCCCATTGATATCTATATCTATTATAATAGATCATATATTTTTTAATTTCTTTCTTTAACTCTACTAATGTTTGACACTCTTTTATGTTTGCCTCATCTTTGAAATGACCGAAGAATGATTCCTGTGGAGCGTTATCCCAACAGTTTCCACGTCTTGACATAGATTGTCCTAGTCCACAACTTTTAACGAGATTTTGAAGGATTGGACTTGTATAATGACAACCTTGATCTGAGTGAATAAATGCATCTTTAGATATTTTAATATTTCTATTCTTTTTTAGCTTTAGTATAGTATCAGTGACTATATCCATCTTAATATTAGCTGACACATTATATGCCAGTATTTCATTTGTAGAGGAATCCTTAATCGTTGATAAATACGCCCTATGACCCTTTCCATAAAACAAATAAGTTATATCTGTAAGCAATACCTTGCCAGGTATATTTTGCTTGAAGTTTCTATTTAATAGATTTGGTAAAACAGCATGTTCGAGGGTGGCTTTCATCATCCTTTTATAAGGATTTGCTTTTCTAATAGGACATACAATTTGGTATTTCTTCATTATCCTACGGATACGTTTCAAATTGTAAACGATACCAAATTCGCCTTCTAACGTCATTTTAATTTGTCTAGCTCCTTTTTTGCGGCCTTTAAAGTTATATGCTTTTAAGATAGTATCTCGCACTATTTGATCATGATCGTCACGTTGATTCCTAACTCCTTGTGAACTAACTGAGAAATAGTTGTAGTAGCCTGAACGGGATACCCCCGACACACTGCATAAATGGCTAAGCATATTTCTGAGTTTATATTTTTTAATTTGTGAATTGATAAGAATATATTTTTCTTCTGCTACTAATATTATTTTTTCTTTACCAGCCTTCTTTCTAGGATGTCGATTTTTTTTAGTAATTCATTCTCAGCTTTAAGTAAATTAACTTGGACCTTAAGACGTTTATATCTTTCTTCTATGGGAAGATCTTTCCCTCTTGATCTTCCGCACATTGATTTCCTTGTATCATTCAGTCCTATTACACCTTTTTTTCTATATGCAGTCCGCCATCTGTAAGCTGCTGATCTAATTCGATCATTTCCAAGAACGTCTATATCAAAACCATATTCTTTAAATATTTCTTTTATAGATTTGCCCTTTTCATTCTCTGTTACAAAAATGCGTTTATATTCATCAGTGTAAGTTATACCTTTAATACTAACATTTGTTACATATTTATTTTTGGATAACACTTTCACTTCTTTTTCTGTAAAATTCTTAATGCTCATTTATTCACCCCTAATCCTTTATTCCATTATACATAGAAAAACCCCATAGGGTAGTTTTTTTTAAATCGTCTACTCTATAGGGTACATTTTATACTTATCTAATGTTTTTTCATGTTATAATTTATTTCTAATTAGGGATAAGAGTTTTATTTCTCTAAACCCTTAGCTATAACTTCTTTAACCTCTGTTTTTATATGCTCTGCTCTTGTTCCAAATATTGCTTGAATACTGTCACCAACTTCAAGAACGCCCGCAGCTCCTAATTTCTTAAGTTCTGCCTTATCGACATTTTTAGCATCTACAACACTTACACGTAAACGAGTAATGCAAGCATCTAAATTTGTTATATTTTCTTTTCCACCTAATGCTTTTAATACTAATATTGCATGTTCTTGACCTTTAAGATTAGTTTTTGTAGTACTTGCGTTTTCTTCTTCATCTACTTCACGACCTGGAGTTTTAAGATTCCATTTTCTTATAGCAAAACGGAATCCGAAGTAGTAAAGTGCTGCTAATACTAATCCTACAGGGATTACTAACCACCAAGCTGTTCTATTTGGAATTACACCAAATAACAAGTAATCTATAAGTCCACCTGAAAATGTCATTCCTATTTTAACATTTAAAAGCTGCATTGTCATAAAGGATAATCCTGCAAATACACAGTGGATTCCGAACAATACTGGTGCTACGAATAAGAATGAGAATTCAATTGGTTCTGTAATACCTGTTAGGAAAGAAGTTAAAGCCGCAGACACCATAATACCAGTTACAAATACCTTCTTTTCAGGTTTTGCTTCATGTATCATTGCAAGCGCTGCTGCTGGAAGCCCAAACATCATAAATGGGAATTTACCGGCCATAAATGTACCTGCTGTAAATGATACTCCATCTTTTAACTGAGCCATAAAAATAGCTTGATCTCCGTTAACTACTTGACCAGCTTTGTTTATGTACTCACCAAATTGATACCAAAATGGGTTATAGAAAATGTGATGTAATCCAAATGGGATTAATGATCTTTCTATTACTCCGAATATTAACGCTGCTGCTGTTGGATTCGCCTCAATCATACTTTTTGAAAAAACATTTAAAGCATTTTGAATTGGAGGCCATATGAAACTCATTGCAATACCTATTCCAATTGCACATACTGCTGTAACTATAGGTACAAATCTCTTACCTGCAAAGAATCCGAGGTAAGAAGGTAACTCAATGTTGTAATATTTTTTATATAATTGTGCAGCTACAATACCTATTATAATACCGCCAAATACTCCTGTTGAAAGTGATGGAATTCCTAATACGCTTGCAAACTCTGGATGTGCTTTACCTATTAATTCTGGAGTAACACCAGCAACGATACCCAAAGTTTTGTTCATTATTAAGAACCCAACTATTGCTGCAAGTCCTGCAACTCCTTCGCCCTCGGCTAGACCTACTGCAACCCCTACTGCAAATAATAATGCAAGATTACCAAAAATAACATCCCCAGACTGTTCCATAATTTTAGCTACTAATTGGAACCAACCAGCATTAAATATCGGAGCATTCACTAAAAATTGTTCACTTTGAAACATATTACCGAATCCAAGTAGTAACCCTGCAGCTGGTAATAGCGCTACTGGTAGCATTAAAGCTTTTCCTACCTTTTGTAAAACACCAAAAGCTTTTTTCATTTATATTCCCCTCTCTTTTGTGGCATGTAGCAAAAACAAAAAACATGAGTAAAGTCATTATAATATTATAGCTTCACCTAAATGTAGCTATAATATTATAACAACTTTTGCTCATGCCTGATTGTATCAGTAACACGCAATTTTAATTATTAAATTAGTTTTCATTGTAAACTTTTACACGCAGACTCACACTCATTTTCATCTTGTATATACATAATATCATGCATTATTACTTTTTTCAACATTTTTTTTAATATCTTTAATAACGCTATTAGCTTTTAATAATTGATTTTTTTTAATGACAAATTTCTCTATCGAATAAAAATAAGCTAACAAAGTTATAAATCATTTTGTTAGCTTATTTTTTGCAATTACATCTTTAGTTTTTTATGTTACTTTTTATGTTACTTTTTATTTGACTGTATTACCCTTTTGATTCTTTTTCTGAGTTTTATCTTTTGTGTCCTTAGAACCCGATCTTTTCTCTGTACCTTTTTTAGCTATGTTAATCACCCCTTCGATATGTGTTTATTATTTTATTATTTACACTTTCTTTAATTTAATACACATGATTGGTTAACTAACATAAATATATTTATTTATAAATTTCCATATCCAAAATAGCCTTCTCAACTAGACTATCAATATCTAAAACTGATTCAGATTTAATAATCTCAATTAACCTTGGTTTTGTTTTTGGATGTTTAGGAACAAAAATTGTACAACAATCTTCATAAGGTAAAATAGAGGTTTCATAAGTTTCTATTTTTCTTGACACATCTATAATATCTACTTTATCCATAGCAATCAGTGGTCTAAACACTGGTCTATCTGAAACATCATCACTTACTACAAGGCCTTCCATAGTTTGACTAGCTACCTGCCCTATGCTTTCTCCTGTAGTTACTGAATTTATACCATATTTTTCGGCGAGTGTACAAGCAAGCCTCATCATAAATCTTCTCATAATTATTGTTAATTCATCTTCTCTACACTTTTCTATAATTTGCATTTGTATTTCAGTAAAAGATACAACATACAAAGTCAATTTACCAGTATATTCTTTTAAAATATTAGTTAATTGCTTTACCTTATCCTTTGCTCTCTCACTAGTATACGGATGGCTATGATAATAAACCGCATGAAGTTCTACCCCACGTCTTGCCATCATATAGCCTGCAACAGGAGAATCTATACCACCTGATAACATAAGCATAGTACTACCATTCATCCCATAAGGTAATCCACCCACTGCCTTTATTCTTTTAGAATAAATATATGCCATATTTCTTATTTCAACATTTATTGTGCACTCTGGGTTATGCACATCTACACTTACGTCTTCATTATTTTGTAATATATAGCCACCTACTTTTCTACTTACGTCCATAGACCCTGGGCTAAATTTTTTGTTTGCTCTGTTAGTTTCTACTTTAAAAGTTTTAGCGGAGCTTTCTATCATGTCTAAAAGTGCTTGCTTTTCAATACTCTCCATGGAAGCTTCAACCTGCGTAACTACGCAAACCTCCATTACTCCAAAAACATTTTTAACCTTCTCTATAATTGCCTCCATCATTTCTGAGTATATAAACCATCTTCCTTGATCCTCAACAAATTCGTAATTTAAGTCTCTTATTGCATTTTTTATATTGTCTTTAAGTTTTTTTTCGAATTTACCTCTGTTGAGCCCTTTTAAAAAGATTTCTGGTGCAAATTTTACTAAAATTAATTTTCTCATCTTTTGACACTCCTTCTGTGATCATTATCTTTTGTTCATCTTTCTTAAAAACTTTAGTGATTTATTTAATTCGATTATAACATAGTCTATTTCATCTTTATTATTGCATTCAGAAAAACTAAACCGTATAGTTCCACCTTGCTCATCTAAACTTCTTCCAAGTGCCTTTAATATTTCACTGCTTTTATGACTTTTAGAAGAACATGCTGATCCTGTAGACACATATATTCCTTTTTCTTCTAAGGAATGAAGTAATACTTCTCCTTTAACCCCTTTAAATGAAGCACTTAATATATACGGTGTAAAGTGCTCTTCTAGTTTGCTATTAATTATAACATCATCTAACTTAGACAGTTTTTCTATAAAATATTTCTTTACCTCTAAAACTTTATTAAAATTCTCATGTTGATTTTTGTAGCTAATCTGTACTGCAGTTCCAAATCCCACAATTCCAGCAAGATTTTCTGTACCAGATCTTAAATTTCTTTCTTGTCCTCCACCATTTATTAAACTACCAGGCATTAGTCCTTTCCTTATATATGCAAATCCAATTCCGCGTGGTCCATGTATTTTATGTGCACTAGTAGATAATAAATCAATATTACACTTTTGTACATCAATAGGAATCTTTCCGTAACTTTGTACTGCATCCACATGAAATTTAGCCCTACTACTTTTCTCTTTAATTCGTTTCCCTATAAGCTCAATGTCCTGCACTACACCTACTTCGTTATTAACGTGCATTACGCTAACAATTTGAGTATTCTTATCTATACTGTCTATAAGATTTTCTATATCAATTCTACCACTTTCATCTACATCAATATAAGTAACCTTTATTCCTAAATCTTGTAATGCCTTAAATGTGTTTAATACACTCGGATGCTCTATTTTAGTAGTTATTATATTTGAAGATTTTTTAGCAAACCCCTTTATAAGAAAATTATTACTTTCACTTCCTCCTGATGTAAATATTATTTCCTCACTGCTAGCATTTATGCTACTTGCAATATTTACTCTTATCTCCCTAAGTTTTTGCTCTGCCTTAAACCCCAAACTATGTGCTGAAGATGGATTACCATAATAATTTTTCATAGTACTACATACATCCTTAATAACCAATTCATAAGGCTTGGTAGTTGCACTGTTATCTAAATATATTTCCATTTTTTATCTCTCCTATCTATATTTTCCTTTAAAAAATCTACTAAATGTATACATTAATTCTTACTATTTCGCTCTGTTTTATTTAATTATAAATATGTTAATAATCAATGTCAATAAATAAAAAAGTAAGCATATATCCCTCAACTAACAATTACTAAAACACGTAATTTATGGTATAAAAAATGTAGACGACTATATAAAAATATTTTTAATAAATATAATCCATTAAATCATCTCCCTCTGAAATGTCATTAAAAGATGATAATCGACAAGCATATTGACTTATTTGGATATAATATATAGGTTAATGCTTACTTTTATGGTAAAATAACTTTATTGGAGAATAGAATTTATCAACTGACATTTGAGTAATTTCACTAAATTTATGGGTTAAATCATCTCCTGCGGAGCTGAAGTGTTAACGACTTCAGAAGGAGATTTACCCCTTTGTAGACCTCTGGGGTAGATAACGATTCTCAATTGTTATCCCCCCACTGAAGTTTTCTGTTTGTTAGGGTATGTAACTCTCACTTACAGAAATGGTAGACTTCCTTCTGAAATGTCGTTAATTTAAATTATTTAACCTTAGTATTACACACACAAATTAAAGGAGTGATAACCATGAAAAATACTGACAAAAAAAAGAGTATCATCGCGGATATGTCTTTGCTTTTAGTTGCAATTTTTTGGGGAGGTGGTTTTATAGCTGTAAAAGGTGCTTTAGATAGTCTTACACCTTTTTATATTATGGCAATGCGTTTTAGTATTTCTGCAATAATTATGCTATTAATTTTCAGAAAAAAAGTTAAACTTATTACTAAAAATGAGCTTAAGGTTGGAACTTTGGTTGGACTTCTCTTGTTTTTAGGATTCGCTGCTCAAACTATTGGTATGAAATATACAACTGCTGGTAAAAATGCTTTTTTGACTGGGACTAACGTAGTTATTGTACCCTTCCTCTATTGGGTAATCAGCAAAAAAAAGCCAGATACATATTCATTAATATCTGCATTTTTGTGTTTTGTTGGGATAGGAATGCTAACCTTAGATGGAGGTATACATATTGGGCTAGGTGACGGCTTGACTCTACTATGTGCAGTATTTTTTGCAGCTCATATAGTTTCTGTTGGATTTTTCACTGAAAAAGTTGATGCTATATCACTTGTAATAATACAGTTAGGTGCCGCTGCAGTATTTTCAATTATAGCCGCTTTAATTTATGAACCAATGCCACAATCATTAAATTCAGATACAATATTTGCAATTGGTTATTTAGCAATTTTTAGCACAATGATTGCATTTATTATACAAAATGTAGCACAGAAATATACCACTTCTACTCATGCTGCTATTATCTTATGTTTAGAATCTGTTTTCGGTTCTATTTTATCTGTTGTAATGCTTAATGAGATATTTACATCAAAAATGATTTTAGGATGTTTAACTATATTTATCGCAATTATAACAACAGAAACTAAATTGAATTTCTTAAAAATCAAAAAAATATCCGCTACTCCATAAAACAAATATAAAGAACTCATGGGCAAAATCATTGCCCATGAGTTCTTTATATTTCAATAATATGATATTTAAATGCATTTATAAGAGTGGTGGTGTTATAAATCATTTTTCTATCACCTTTCCCATAGTCCAAATGCTGATGAGCGTAAAAAAAATATTTCGGAGAGTATTTATTTAAAATATCGATAAATACTTCAAATCCCTGATGACAAAGATCCTTTCCATCCCCCATACCTTTTGCAGGTGAATGGGTGACTAATATATCAAACCCTTTATTCTTCCATAAACACAATTTTAATTTCGAAACTCTTTTTTGCATTTCCTTTTGAGAATATTGAAAAGGGCCTTTATTATAGTCAATAGATCCTCCAAGGCCTAGTATTCTAATATTTTTATATACTATTATCTTATCATCAATAGGGATACATCCAGCTGGCGGTTTTTCTAAATATGCTATATCATGATTACCGTTAACATAAAATACAGGTGCTTTAATCATATTAGCTAGATATTCTAAATAATCTGCTTTTAAATCTCCACATGAAATTACCATCTGAATTTCTTTAAACCTTTCACAATCAAAATGATCCCAAATATAACTATCTTCTACATCTGACACTAATAGAACTTTAACTTTAATCACCTACTTATCTTCTGATTATTCTACTACTCCACCGGAAGTTTTCCTACAACATTGTCTACAAACCATTCCATATATAACATATCCTCATAGTTTCCTATGTCACCATCATTTATCCTAAGTTGACCTTGTGCATCGTACACCGGGCCAACAAAAGTGTGGAATCTGTTTTCAATAATTAATTCGCGCATTATATCTACTAACTTTTGAGTTTGAATTGGTACATTATGTTTTGAATATATAATATCCACGAGTCCTGAGTCCATCCCCCACCAAAAACTTACACGTTTAGATTCAGTACTAAAAATACCTTTAAAACTACCATTTACTATATTTCTAAGTACTTTCTCATAAAACTGTCCCCAATCCCATGTAATTAAAGCAAAGTTTACTTCCGGTATCCATTTCTCCTCTTTTTCACCATATTTTAGTGAATATAGTCCAAAGTCTCTTGACCCCTTACCTAAAGCAATTAGGTCATTTTGCATTATAAGATCTGCACCATGCCTTTGAAGTCCTTGAATTAATTCTTTTGAATGATTAATATCCCCTGTTTCATTAAGCCATGAAATCAAAACTTTCGCATTTGGATTTACAGTTTTAACACCTAATGCAAAAGCATTAATACCTGTTATAACCTCTGTTTCACTATAAATATCTATATATCCTATAATATTTGATTTTGTAATAGCCCCAGCAATAAGCCCTAATAAAAACCTAGGTTCATGAGAACGCCCAAAATAAGTGCTTACATTTCTAAAAGCCTTTACTGGCGAGCAGTTAAAAAATTTAATATTGTCATACTTTAAAGCTGCCCTCAACGTCATATTAAGATAAGATGGGCATGTAGTAAATATAATGTCATAATCTTTTTCACATAACTCACTTAATTTTTCATAACTATCTCCATCAGTTTGAAAATTATCTATAACAAAAGTTTCTATTTCGCCTTCTAATTGGTTTTGCGCATACAGTCTTCCTAGATTATGAACATAACTCCAACCCGATGTATCGATAGTCTTTTCAAAAACAAAAGCCACTCTTAACTTTTTATGTGGGGCTACTAAATTTGTAAATGATGTAATAACATTTTTCTTATGCACATCAAAAGGTTCTGTTTGGATATCTACTGCATTGTTTTTTGAAAGTATTTTAAGTTCTCCTAAGAACTTATGAACCCTTAATTTTCTTTTTGTTTCTATGAATTCGTCTGATATTCCATAAATTTTTATATATTTTAAAAACGCATCCCCAGTGGTAATATTTAATTTATCTCCACCTAATTCGTAGAATGTGTTTCTAAAAGGTGAATAAACATTTTTTAAAAAATGCTCGTATTTGTTTGAAAACAAGTTAAGCTTCGGATTATACTCATCTAAATACTTCAAAAGCTCAGTAAAGCTACCCTCCCTGGAAAACCAAATATCATTTATCCCTGTCTTATTATTGAAGTTCAAAAATTCATAATATATTATGTTATTTAAATCCTTTTCATCCTTTTTAGGGACTAGCCTAGTAACATCTCCCTCTATTGCATATGCATCCACGTATTTTAATACACTTACACGCTTATTTCCCTCCATAACGTAAAATTCATTCATGTACTCATAAATTCTTACAGGGTCAATTATTCCATCCTTAATATGATGAGTATAGACCGCTTGCCATTTCATAGAAAACTCGCTATCAATACTAGCTAGAGGAAGAAAGTTCGTTGCAAAATCTCTGCTCCTTGTATAAAAATAAGATCCTATTATTTTTTTTAATGGAATGCTTTTTATTCCTAAAGGCACTTCCGCTACTATATCCATTTTTTTTAAAATACTATCTAGGGATGCTATATGACCTGAAGTCCCTCTTGATATGTCCATGTAGTATTTAACTTTAGCCAATTTGCTAGCCTTTTTATACTCTTCAACAGATGAAAAATTGATCATACACTCACCCCTTAGTTTTTTCAGATACCTAATATTTTTTTAGCTATTCATACCATTACCATAATAGCCTATTATAGAAAATATTCTTTTATATATTATAATCTTCCAAACTGTATTTAACAACATTTTGGAAGATATAGATATGTTTAATGACATTTCAGAATTAGATGATTTAATAGATTATTAATAAATAACCCTATTAAACATGATATAATGATATTGTAAGATATCTAACAAATTAAAATATAAATTTTTAAAGGATGGGTAAACTATGAACATAGCATTTTTTCTTACGCCTAAAAATGAAGTTGTTTATGAAAAGCCAAGTTCTACGATGCGGCAAGCATTAGAACGGATGGAGTACCACAGGTATACATCTGTGCCATTAGTAAATGAAACAGGTAATTATGTAGGTACTTTAACAGAAGGTGATTTATTATGGAAACTAAAGAATACTCCAAATTTAAGTTTTAATGATACAAGTAAAATTTTAATTGAAGATATACCAAGACATATCTCTAATAAAGCAGTATTAATTAGTGCAGATATAGAGAGTTTAATATCACTAGCAAAGGATCAAAACTTTGTCCCCGTCGTAGATGATAATGGTGTTTTTATAGGAATAATTAAAAGAAGTGATATAATAACTTATTGTTATAATTTATTATACGAACATAATGAATTGAAAGCTTTAATTTAATAGCAACATAAAGCATATTAGAATAAATATATAATTTAAAATAAAACACCTATACTAGCTTAATATCTAGTATAGGTGTTTTACTTTTATAAACTACTAGCAGCCTTTTTATCTAAAATTATTGTTACATCATTATGAAGCTGTAGAATTGAAGCGGGTATGTTAGGATTTATTTTACCTTTAACAGCTCTTTCTATAGCTTCGGCCTTATTTAAACCATTGGCAAGTAAAATGATTTTCTTAGAGTTCATTATTGTCTTTATTCCCATACTTATCGCTTTTACTGGTACATCCTTTATTGATTTAAAAAACCTAGAATTAGCTTCTATTGTTTGTTCATTAAGATTAACCAAATGCGTTTCTGCCTCGAAGTTTTCATCTGGTTCATTGAATCCAATATGCCCATTTCCACCTATGCCCAGCACTTGCATATCTATACCACCAGCTTCTTTTATTTTATTCTCATAGCCTCTGCATGCAGCCTCAACATCCATTGCCATACCATCAGGCACATTAATATTTTTTCTGTTTACATTTATACTATTAAACAAATTATTAATCATATAATTATAGTAACTTTGAGGATTTTCTCTATTAATTCCATAATATTCGTCCAGGTTAAATGTTTCGACCTCATTAAAATCTATTTCTTTTTTGTTATACAACTCAATTAATTCCTTATACATTCCAAGTGGTGTATCTCCAGTAGCCAGACCTAATACACTATCTGGCTTTAACATAACTTGGCTTGCAATCATCAAAGCAGCTTTTTTACTCATTTCTTCATAATTGTCTAAAACTAATATTCTCATATTCGCACCACCTCATAATAATACTCAAAATTTTACTCTTGAGCTTCGTAAACTATTTTGCCTTCTACTATCGTTAAAAATACACCTATATCATCATTAAAAATAACTATATCTGCGTCGAATCCGCCCTCTAACCTTCCCTTTTTATTATCCATATTAATAACCTTTGCCGGAACATGCGATGCCATTGCCACTACCTCATAGATTTCTAAATCACTATGATTTAACATGTTTTTCACGGCCTTATTTAAGGTTAAAACACTGCCTGCTAAAGTACCATCTTGAAGCCTTGCAGCTCCATTTTCAACTATTACCTTCTGCCCACCAAGCTCATAATTGCCACTCTTCATGCATCCAGCCCTCATAGAATCTGTTATAAGTACCATTTTATCTTTATGTTTGATATTTATGAGCATCTTAAAAATGGCTGGATGAACATGTATTAGATCCGCTATTAGCTCGCATGTTATATCATTTGTAAAAATTGCACCTACAATTCCTGGTTTTCTATGATTCAAGGGAGTCATAGCATTGAATGTATGTGTCGCATGCGTTACTCCATCCTCAATAGCTCGCACAGCCTCTTCATAACTTGCATCTGAATGACCTACCGATAATGTAATTTTAGAATTACTTTTTACTTTTTTTATAAAACTATGATTTTCATCCTTTTCTGGCGCAAGGGTTATAATTTTAATAATATCTAAATAATCCTTTATAATATCATAATTGGGCTTTATAATATTATCTGCCTTCTGAGCCCCTTTGTACTTTTCATTTATGAAAGGTCCCTCCATGTGTACCCCTAAAATCTTTGCCCCTTCAACTTTTAGCTTCATTGCTTCTCTTATAGTGTCTAGTGCTTTATATATACTAATAGTATCCATTGTCATTGTAGTAGGTAAATATGCTGTTACTCCATTTGCTGCTATTGTAGTACTTATAATTCTTAATGCTTCCGGCGTCGCATCCATAGTGTCACAGCCCCCAGACCCATGGATATGAATATCAATAAAACCAGGGGATACATATTTACCCTTAGCATCTACTACTTGTATTTCTTCTTTATACTCTTCTTTATACTCTTTTTTATACTGAAGGAAGTCATCGTTATTTATAATATCTATAATCTTTGTATCAAAGATTATTACGCTGTCATAAACTATCCTATCTATCATAATAAGTTTTCCATTAACTATAGCTTTAATATCCATCACCTCATCAAATATTTGAATATAATTATTATAATATTGCTAATGCCTTTGCTACATTTCCCTTGCTCTTATCCAAGGCTTCTTTTGCTTTTTTAAGGGTTACATCTTTTTTAATTTTAACAATGCACACTTTAGGGTCATATTCACAGATTTCTAAATTTTTATTTACTAGGACATCATCTACACCTGTTGCAATCTTTACTATTTCACGTACACGTTGCTTTAGCTTTTTATTAATAGGTCGTACATTAACCATCAAGTTAGTATAAGTTTTGCCAAGTTTTATCATAGGCACAGTGCTTAACATATTTAAAACCATTTTTTGTGCGGTGCCCGCCTTCATTCTAGTGGACCCTAGTATTATTTCTGGTCCAACCTCTAGAGCTATAGTAACTTCGCAAATGCCTTTGATTTTACCATTTGAATTACATATAAGTCCTATAGTTTTGCAACCCATTTCTTTAGCGTATTCCATAGCAGCTGCAACATAAGGTGTATTTCCACTAGCTGTTACACCGACTATTACATCTTTTTTATTTATATTTACCTTTTCTAAATCTAGAATCGCCAGTTCTGGATCATCCTCTGTATGTTCAAGCCATCCACTTATTGCCTCTTTTCCACCAGAAATAATTCCTTGAACCATAGAATCATCGGTACCAAAGGTAGGAGGACATTCCGATGCATCCATTACTCCTAATTTTCCACTTGTGCCACTACCAATATAAAAAAGCCTCCCACCATCTTCAAAGCTTTCAACTATTAGTTCCACAGCTTTTTCTATATTACTTAACTCATTTTCAATAGCTGTAGCTACTTTTTTATCCTCATCATTCACTTTCTTAAGAATTTCAAAGGTGCTCATTGTATCTAAATTAAATTTGTTTTCATTATTTCCCTTCATAAAAAACCTCCTTATTTGTTGCTGGGATATATAACAATTCTGGATTGTTTTTCTCTTATTTTAAGTTTATTTGATATTTATATTTATCACTTCTATATATGGCTTTGGTATATTCAATTGGAGTTTCATTTTCTAAATAGGTGGTTCGCCTGAATATTAATGCCAAAGCATCATTTTCTTGATTTAGAAGCTTACCCTCATATAAGTTAAGCATTGTAGGTTCAATGATTTGTTTTGCTTTATCCAAATTATATCCATATTTTTCACGAAATATTTCATATAGTGATTTATCTTCAATAATTTCTCTAGTCATTCCATTAAATAGATAATATGGAAGCCATGCTGTTTCAATTGCTACTGGTTGTTCATCACTAAATCTCAGTCTTTTAATTTCAATAATTTTATTTTCATCTTCAGGCATTTCCAGCTCAAGCCTGCATTTCTTTGTTGCGTCCATTACCTTAAAAGATAATATTTTAGTTTTTGATACCACTCCATTTTCTTGCATTTGCTCAGTAAAACCTTTGAGGCGTGATATTTCGCTATTAACTTTTGCAGTAGACACAAAAGTACCTTTTCCCTGTTCTCTATAAATTAACCCCTCATTCACTAAGGACATAATAGCCTTATTTACGGTCATTCTGCTGACACCTTGAATTTCGCAAAGTTCTCTTTCTGTTGGAATTGATTCCCCGGGCTTTAAATCTTCATTTTCTATCATTTCTTGTAGTATTTCTTTTATCTGATAATGAAGTGGTATAGGATTATCCTTAGAAATCTTTTTCAAATTTTCCCCTCCTCAATTAGCAATAAATTTTAATGCAAATTTTTATGTACACAAACATAGTTTATGCGTTATCATGTTGTTATGTTGTATATACCAATTATATTTCAAATCCATTTTTTTTACAACCTATTTTTTTAAAAAAGGTTAACAAGAACTTTTCGTTCTTGTTAACCTTTTACTATTTTTAGCTACTAACTTTCATAGCTCTCATTGAATTTAACACTGCAATTAAAGCAACTCCTACATCACCAAAAACAGCTTCCCACATGGTTGAAATTCCAAAAACAGCCAATGTTAAGATAACTATTTTTACACTTAGTGCAAAAATAATATTTTGCATAACAATTCTTTTTGTTCTTCTAGCAATTTTTATAGCTTCAGCAATTTTTGATGGTTCATCTGTCATTATTACTATATCTGCAGCTTCTATAGCAGCATCAGAACCTACCCCGCCCATTGCAATCCCAATATCTGCTCTTGCGAGCACCGGTGCATCATTAATTCCATCTCCTACAAATACTATTTTTCCTTTAGGTGATTTTTCTTTTTGAAGCAATTCTAACTTTTCTACCTTATCGTGTGGAAGAAGTTCTGAATAAACTTCATCTGCACCAAGGATTTTTCCAATACTCGCCGCTATATCTTTATTGTCGCCAGTAAGCATTACTATTTTTTTAACGCCCATAGATTTCAAATCGACTATTGCTTGAATAGAGTCTTCTTTTATCTCATCTGAAATTATAATACTACCTGCATATTTCTTGTCTATAGCTACATATATTATTGTGCCTACATTTTCAGCTTTATTATAGGAAATTTTCTCACTATCCATTAACTTTGAATTACCAGCTAACACATATTTCCCTTTAACTTTAGCTCTAATACCTTTCCCAGCTATTTCTTCGACGCCTTCAATATCTTCGCTACGTATATCTTTACCATAAGCTTTTATTATAGATGTAGCAATGGGATGATTAGAATTGCTTTCCGCACATGCTGCATACTCTAATAATTCATCACTACTTATTTCACCTTCTGTATGCATCTGCGTAACCACAAATACTCCTTTAGTTAGTGTTCCTGTCTTATCAAAAATCACTACTTCAACGCTATTTAATGCCTCCAAGTAGTTGCCACCTTTAACCAAAATACCATTTTTAGATGCACCACCTATTCCTCCAAAAAATCCAAGTGGAATAGATATTACGAGTGCACAAGGGCAAGATACTACTAAAAATACCAACGCTTTATATATCCACTGCGTGAAAGTAGCCCCAGGTATTAAAAGTGGTGGAATTATTGCGAGTACTATTGCACTTATAACTACAATCGGTGTGTAATACCTTGCAAATTTAGTTATAAAATTTTCAGTTGGTGCTTTTTTGCTGCTAGCATTTTGCACTAAATCTAAAATTTTTGCAAGGGTTGATTCTTCAAATTCTTTCGCAACCTCTATAGTTAATAACCCATTTTTATTTATGCACCCTGCCAAAATTTCGTCTCCGCTTTTAACTTCTCTTGGAACTGATTCACCAGTTAATGCAGCTGTATCTACTAATGATTTTCCTTCTATAACAATACCATCTAATGGTACTTTTTCTCCTGGCTTTACTATTATAATATCCCCAATGTGTACTTCCTGCGGATCTACTTTTACAATTTCATCTTTAATTTTTTTATTTGCATAATCTGGCCTTATATCCATAAGCGCAGATATAGATTTTCTTGATTTATTCACAGCGATGTCTTGGAAAAATTCTCCTACTTGATAAAAAAGCATAACCCCAACGCCTTCTGAAAATTGTCCAATAGAAAAGGCTCCTACTGTAGCGAGTGCCATTAAGAAATTTTCATCAAAGACTTCTCCCCTTAATATATTTTTCACTGCAACTATTAGGACGTCTCCACCAATTAATAAATAACTTATGAGGAATAATGCAAATTCGATCCAATAGTCTAATTTAAATATAACTGCTATGATGAAAATTACTACACCTACAGAGAAACGTATAACTTTGCTTTTATTATTTCCTTCTTCCTCGTGTGCATGGCTGTGATCATGACCGTGATCATGACCATGGTTATGACCCTTTTCCTCATGTTTAAATGTTTTTACTTGTTTTACTATAAATTTAACACCAGGTTCTATTCTTTTAACTATTTTTTTTGCATCATCTATAACACTTGTTATTTTTTCTTCACTTTGAAATTGAATTACTAAGCTTTTAGTGACAAAATTTATATTTGCATCTAATACTCCATCTATTTTTTTACATTGAGCTTCAATTTTGTTTGCACAATTAGCACAACCTAGACCTTCTAAAATGAATTCTCTTTTTATTATAGTCTCCATTTTCTCCCCCGCTTTCAAAGTTTTTTATCTACTTTTATATCATGAATTTTTCTTTATGTAATAGAGTATTATCTAAGTTCCTTTATGTGTATAAGTCCTTGATCAAAAATTTGTTTAACATGCTGATCATCTAAAGAATAGTAGACAACCTTCCCCTCACGTCTATACTTAACAAGTCTAGCATTTTTAAGCACACGAAGTTGATGAGAAATAGCTGATTGAGTCATATTAAGAAGAGCAGCTATATCACAAACACACATTTCAGTTTCAAATAACACACAAAGAATTTTAATTCTCGTACCATCTCCAAAGACTTTAAAAAGCTCTGCTAAGTCATATAACGTTTCCTCACGTGGTATTGATTTTCTTACTTTTTCTACTACATCTTCATGTATATTAGAACAGGTACAAACCTCTATATTTTTTCCCATTTATTTCACTCCCTTCATATGAACACATGAATTGTTGTTCATATGTTCATTATATGTCACACATTTACACTTGTCAACATTCCTGGGAAATAATTGTGGATAGTTCATTAGTTTAATAAAACTTGTAATCAAAAAAATTAAAACTCCAATCATGTATTTATTAATGATTGGAGTTTTTAATTATTAATTATTAATAGTGCTTATGTTCTTGATAATCTCAGAAATAATATCGATTCTTTTAAACGGTGTCATAAGATAGTATCCATCTACATAAGGGTAGATTTCTTCTGCAATTTCAGTAGATATTTTAATTGCAAGAATCCTAGCTTCTTCTTTTGAAATATCCTTGTATAGTTCCATAATTTCCTCAGAAACACTTATTCCAGAAATTTCATTATTCATAAAGCAAGCATTCTTATAGCTTACAATCGGAATAATTCCACCTAATATCTTAGCAGGTAATTCACTACGTGCCTGTTTTAAATTTTCTACAGCCTGCTTTGTTAAAATTGGCTGTGTTAAAAACATAGTTACTCCACTTTCAATTTTCTTTTTTGCGTGTAATAGTTGGCTACTAAAATTAATAGCATTTACATTTAAAGCACCGCAAATGTTAAAAGGTGATGAAAATGTTATATCATTTAAATTAGTTATATAGTTAGCAAGTATTGCAGAATTAAAACTAAACATCCCCTTAACCTCGTCACGCTCTGCTGAGGGTATAGGGTCTCCTGTTACCACTAAAACGTTATTTACCCCCTCAATACTTAAACCTAGAAGTAATGCCTTTGTAGCATTAATATTTCTATCGCGACATGTCATATGTGGAATAGTTGTTATGTCCAGTTCTCTTTTCAACTTACAAGCGAGTAGACTACTATCTACCCTTACTCTTGCAATAGGACAATCTGCAATGGTTATTGCATCAACGCCATTCTCTTTAAGACTCTTAGCACTATTCATAAAAAATTCAATTCCTGTATCAAGTGGTGGGTCTAATTCTACCGCAATAATTTTTTTCCCAATTCTGATTTTTTCCAGGAGAAGGTTTTTAACGATTAATTTCTCAATTTTAACTTTTCCAGTTTTACTCGGAACAATTTCGCGTGTTGATAAACCTTTTATTTTTGCAACAGTTTCCCTTATAAATTCTGGAGTTGTACCGCAACAACCACCTACAATAGCCACACCTTGTTTTGCTATTTCTAGCATTTGCACAGCAAAATATTCTTTGGTATTATTAAAAAATGTACGATTATTTATTATTGTTGGATACCCCGAGTTTGGCATAACAGAAATAGTTTTATTTTCTATATTAAGAGTTTTAATATATTGAAGTAAATGATATGGCCCTGAAAAGCAGTTGAATCCACAGGCATCAATAGTTGGTATTTTCGAAACTCTCTCTATGAATTTTTCACCCGATATGCCAAGTCTCGTAAACCCTTCTGGCGAAACCGCAAGTTCCATCAAAATATATGTATTTGGATTTTTTTCCTTAATATACTTGGAAATCTCAGCAAGATATTCATCACTGCTAAAAGTTTCAAATATAAAATATGTTGCACCGAGATCTAAAAACAAATCTACTATTTCTTTGTATGCCTCCCATAAATCCATCATTTCTAAAAATGGTATTGGCCCAATATCAGCAAAAACTAAAACCTCAGTACCCTTTGTGGCTTCTCTTGCTATCTCATAACCTTTTACAATAACCTCTTTAACTGTATCAAAATCACTTTCAAGGCTAATTTTATTTGCTCCAAATGTATTGGTTTTAATTGCCTTGCAACCAGCATTTATATATTCCTTATGTATATTTAGTATGGTATTTTTATCATAAATATTTGCAAGTTCACATTTGGATAATGGATTTTCACAAACACTTGCATAATATGTCCCCATTGCGCCATCAAAAATTAACGGTTTTTCATTAATATTCATATATTCCCCCACTGAAGTTTTCTATTTATTATAGTATAGAACTCTCACTTATATAAGTTGGATACTTTCCTTCTGAAATGTCGTTAAATCATCTCCTGCGGAGCTGCAGTATTAACGACTTCAGAAGGATATTTATACTCCCACTGAAGTTTTCTATTTATTATAGTATAGAACTCTCACTTATATAAGTTGGATACTTTCCTTCTGAAATGTCGTTAAAACCATTTACGTGTTTCATTTAACATTTTAAAATTAGTTAAATCATAATGAAGTGGAGTTACAGTAACATACCCCTCTTTAAAATATATTGTGTCGGAATCATCCTCATGAATATCTATTACTTCACCCTTAATTTCATATTGAGTTTCATTATTTTCTCCAATAGTTTCTATATAACGATTGTTATACAATCTACTTCCAATTTTACATACTTTAATTCCTTTTATTTCATTCTCCTTTAGCATAGGAATATTCACATTTAACACAATATCATTCTTAATATTATTCTCTTTAGCCTTAAGCAATATCTCTCCAGCATATTTAGCTGCCATTTCATAAGTTTCAATATTTCGCTTAATTTCCATGGAAACCGCCATAGCTGGTATTTTATAAATAGTCGCTTCTATAGCTGCAGAAACTGTACCAGAATATAATACATCTGTACCTAAATTTAATCCTTTATTAATTCCCGATACTACCATATCAATTTTACTATCAATGAGCTTATTAATTGCTATTTTTACACAATCTGCTGGCGTCCCATCTACGCTAAAAGCTTTTGATTTTAACCCTTCAATTTTTGTTTCTCTAACAATAAGTGGCCTTGTAAGGGTTATGGAATGTCCGCAAGCGCTTTTTTCATTATATGGTGCTACAATAATTACTTCATGATTTTTTTCGAGTTCTTTAGCTAAAGCATATAACCCCTTTGCATTTATACCATCATCGTTTGTAAGCAATAATCTCATTTTCATTTCTCCTCCTATAATTAACTAAATTAGATAATAATTTTTAATTATCTATATTATAGCAAAATATAGCGCAACAGGATACAACACGTCCAAATATAATGGTAATTTCCCAAAATTTTGAAATAGTATGCTGTAATTTATAAATAAAAAGATTCAAGGGACTAATTAAAATTACTCCCTTGAATCTTTTTATTACTTTTATCTTTTTTTAGTAGGTACCATATGAATAGCTTCACCTTTTAACCCTAATACTGCTTCCTCAAAAGCTTCAGATAGTGTTGGATGAGCATGTATCATGCTAGCGATATTTGAAACATTCATATTATTATTTATAGCCATAGCCCCTTCATGAATTAAATCCGATGCATGAGGTCCCATTATATGCACTCCAATGATTGTATCCTCAAGCGTTGCTATAACCTTTACTAATCCTTCTCCTTCACCTAGTGCTAACGCCTTGCCATTAGCTCCAAATAAAAACTTACTTGTTTTATACTCTATTCCCTTTTCTTTGGCTTCGTTTTCTGTTATTCCTACGCAAGCTATCTCTGGGAATGCAAAAATGCAACTTGGTATTATTTCACTAGAATAAGGAGCAATATAACCCATAATCCTTTCAACCACTTTTTTACCTTGATGCGTTGCTGCATGAGCAAGCATACTTATTCCATTCACATCACCAATAGCATAAATACCTGGAATATTAGTTTCATAATTTTCATCTACCACAATAGCTCTTCTATTAAGCGATATACCCAAATTCTCAATATTAAGCCCTTCAGTCATAGGCGTTCTACCAACAGATAGCAGTACATTATCTGCCGTAAACACAATTTCTCCTTTTTTGCCGTCGGTAGTTACATTTAGCTGTTCATTAGATTTTTCAATACTAATTACCTTTGTATTGCTATTAATGTCTATACCTTTTCTTTTAAGTGAAACACTCAATCTCTTTGTTAAATCAGTATCAACTTGAGCAAGAATACTTGGCAAAAACTCTATAACGGTTACCTTTGATCCCAATGCATTAAATATACCTGCAAACTCAACACCTATAACTCCGCCACCTATAATGGCTAATTTATTAGGCACTTCTTTAAATTCTAATATATTTTCACTAGTAAATACTCCCGGTAGATCTATACCCGGTATATTAGGTATTAATGGAATAGACCCAGTTGCTATAATTATATTTTTCGTTGTTACTTCTCTTAATTCTCCATTTTTAAGAGAGATAGAAATTGTATTTTTATCTTTTATAAAAGCTGTACCTAAAATTACATCTATATTATTTGACTTTAATAATTGTTCTACACCGTTTACTAGCTGGTTAACTATTTTGTCTTTTCTATTTTGAATTTCTTCTACGCTAAAACTATAACTATCAACCACTATTCCAAATTCATTAATATTCTTTAAAGTATTTAAAATTTCAGCATTTCTATATAGCGCCTTTGTAGGAATGCATCCTCTATTTAAACATGTTCCACCAAGTTCACCTTTTTCTATAATGCAAACCTTCGCACCTAGCTGAGCTGCGCGAATAGCGGCAACATATCCCCCAGGCCCTCCCCCAATTATAACTATATCCTTCTCCATCACTGCTTCTCCTCCTATAAATGTAATTAAACTTCGGGATATCTTATCTACCCCGAAGTTATATTATTTAGTATATTTTAAAACTGGATATCTAGCAGCGTGAACTTCATCAAGCCTTCTAACAAGAGTATCATATGGAGCATCCTTTAGTAGCTGTGGATTTTCTATTGCTTCTTTTGAAATATTTATCATAGCTTCAATAAAATCATCCATAGTTTCAAGACTTTCTGTTTCCGTAGGTTCTATCATAATTGCATTATCTACAATTGTTGGAAAATATATTGTAGGCGGATGATATCCATAATCTAGAAGTCTCTTGGCAATATCTAATGTAGTTACTTCACTTAGCCCCTGCTTTAAACCACCTAAAACAAATTCATGCTTGCAAACTCTATCAATTGGTAAATAATAATAGTCCTTTAGTTTGCTTTTCATATAATTTGCATTAAGCACTGCCATCTCACTTGCCTTCTTTAGTCCATCAGCTCCCATTGAAAGTATATAACAATATGCTTTAACAAGCACTCCGAAGTTCCCATAGAAACTCTTTACCTTTCCAATAGATAATGGTTTATCGTAATTAAGAATAAATTTCCCTTCTACTTTTTCTATTATCGGAACAGGCAAATATTGCATAAATTCTTTTTTAACTCCTACTGGTCCACTTCCCGGTCCACCACCACCATGTGGGGTAGAAAATGTTTTATGAAGATTCATATGAACAACATCAAATCCCATATCTCCTGGTCTTGCTATACCCATAATTGCATTTAAATTTGCTCCATCATAATATACAAGTCCACCAGCTTCATGTACTAGATTTGTTATTTCTTTAATATTCTCATCAAATAGACCTAAGGTGTTTGGATTTGTTAGCATTAATCCTGCTATTTCATCGTTTAATACAGATTTCAAACTATCTAAGTCTACGCTACCTTTTTCATTAGATTTAACTTCTACAATTTCAAAGCCTGCTACGCTTGCACTAGCTGGGTTAGTTCCGTGAGCTGAATCTGGAACTATAATTTTTTTCCTTTTAAAATCTCCTTTATTTTCATGAAAAGCTTTTATAATCATAAGTCCAGTAAGCTCTCCATGAGCCCCTGCTGCAGGTTGAAGTGAGACCTGATCCATTCCGGATATCTCAGCTAATTTTTCACTAAGTTCATACATTAATTGTAAGGAACCTTGTACCGTTTTCTCACTTTGATAAGGATGGATCTGAGTAAATGAGGTCATAGACGCCATATCCTCGTTAATTTTCGGATTGTACTTCATAGTACACGAACCTAAAGGATAAAAGCCAGTATCTACCCCATAATTTTTATTAGACAATAGAGTGAAATGCCTTACAACATCTACTTCACTTACTTCCGGAAGGGATATATCTTTTTTGCTTAGTAAATGCTCAGGTATCATTTCGCTAATATCGATACTCTCTACATCACAACAAGGTAACGTATATCCTAGTCTTCCTTCTTTTGATATTTCAAATATTAATTTATTATATTGTTTCATTTTATCCCCTCCATTGCAGTTATTAGCTCACAAATTTCTGATTTTGTTCTTTTTTCTGTTACACAGAATAGTAGAGCATTTTTATGGTCAGGGTAATTTTTCTCTATATCATATCCACCAATTATGTTACTTTCTAATAATTTTTCATTAATAACACTAGCACTTTCACGTCCCTGAATCACAAATTCCTTAAAGAAAGGTTTATTAAATACTGGCTTGTATTTTTCTAATTTAACAATTTCATTAAAAGTATAGTGCGCCTTTTGAGTACTTTGATATGCCACTTCTTTTAATCCCTGTTTTCCCATAGTTGTAAGATAAATTGCAGCAGTTAATGCATTTAAAGCTTGATTTGAACATATATTAGAAGTTGCTTTTTCGCGTCTTATATGCTGTTCCCTAGCTTGAAGCGTTAATACAAAGGCTCTTTTACCATCTACATCAGTGGTCTGACCTACAATCCTTCCTGGCATTTTTCTCATAAGTTTTTTCGTCGTTGCCATGAATCCTAAATATGGTCCTCCAAAGTTCATTGCATTTCCAAGTGATTGACCTTCTCCTACCACAATATCTGCTCCTATTTCTCCTGGAGTTTTTAATATTGCAAGAGATATAGGATCTACACTCATTATTAGAATAGCCTTATTATCATGAGTAATTTTTTCAACCGACCTCATATCTTCAATTATTCCAAAGAAATTAGGGTTTTGAACTATAACTCCTGCAACACTGCTATCTACAAGTTCTTTTAATTTTATAGCATCAGTAACGCCATCCTTATCATCTACTTCTATTAGTTCTAATCCCTTAAATTTTGTATAGGTATGAATAACTTTTCTAATTTCCGGATGTACTGTTTTAGATACAATTATGGATTTTCTTTTTGTATGCTCAGCGGCCATAAAAGCTGCTTCAGCACAACTCGTAGCACCATCATACATAGATGCATTCGCAACGTCTAGTCCGGTCAAATTGCATATTAAGGTTTGATATTCAAAAATAGCCTGAAGAGTACCTTGGCTTATTTCTGGTTGATAAGGCGTATATGATGTATAAAATTCTGATCTTGAAACTATATGCTTTATTATAGAAGGTATATAATGATCGTAAACTCCAGCTCCTAAAAAACAAACTAACTCTTCAGCGCTTTTATTTTTATCACAAAGTGATTTTACGTGTTTTTGTACTTCCAGTTCTGACATGGGTGAATTTATATTTAGATTTCTATTTAATTTAAGGTCCTCTGGTATATCTTTAAACAATTCCTGTACAGACTCCGCACCCACACTTTTTAACATTACCTTTTCATCTTCTAAAGTATTAGGTATATAAGGAAACATCTTATTTCTCCTTACTGCAATATTCATTATATTGCTCTTCGTTCATAAGTTCTTTTAATTCTTCCTTATTTGTAATTTCTATAAGAAACATCCAATTTTCATAGCAGTCTTCATTTACTAATACTGGGTTATCAACTACAGCATCATTTACCTCTAAAATCTTTCCACTAAATGGAATATACATATCAGAAGCTGCTTTAACAGACTCAATGACCCCAAAAACATCCCCACTAGTAATTTCTGCATCTACCTCTGGTAGCTCAACAAAAACAATATCTCCTAAAGCATGTTGTGCATAATCAGAAATTCCAACGTATGCCTTATTACCTTTAATTTTTATCCATTCATGATCTTTACTATAAAATAATTCCTTTAATGTTTTCATTTAAAATCCCCCTAAATTTTATTTGTTATAATTTTTTTTATAGAATTTTTTACTTATTACCTCAGCTTTTAATGCTTTACCTCTAATCCCAATTTCAATTTCTGTACCTAATTCTGAGTATTTAGGATCTATTAAAGCAAGACCTATATTTTTCTTTAATGTAGGCGAGAAATATCCCGTTGTTACCACTCCGATTTTTTCTCCGCATGCAGTAACTTCATAACCATGTCTTGGAATTCCTCTATCCTTCATTTCAAAGCCTACCGATTTCCTCTTAAGACCTTGTTCTTTTTGCTTTAGAAGAGCTTCTTTTCCTATAAATCCAGTTTTCTTAAGCTTTACAAAAAATCCAAGTCCTGCTTCAAGCGGTGTAATATCTTGAGATAATTCATTTCCATATAAAGGGAGACAAGCTTCGAATCTTAAAGTGTCTCTGCAGCCGAGCCCTGTGGGTTTAAGTCCTTCTTCCTCACCTATATTAAGTAGTTTATGCCATAATTTTTCTATTTCCTTTGGGGAAGTGTATATTTCAAACCCATCCTCACCTGTATATCCTGTTCTTGAAATAAGACATTTTACACCATCTACAAGAACATCTCGTTTACAATAGAAAAATTTAATTTCATCTAAATCTATATCAGTTATTTTTTGAAGTATCTTTTGTGCCTTTGGTCCTTGAATCGCAACCTCTGCTACTTCATTTGAAATATTAGTGAGGTCCATATCATAGGATCCCTTATTGTCAATCATCCATTGAAAATCTTTCTCTATGTTTCCTGCATTTATAACAAGATAGAAATGTTCCTTACCAAATTTATATACTAAAAGGTCATCAACTACTCCTCCGTTTTCATAGCACATAAAAGTATATAGTATTTGATTATCTTCAAGTACCGCTATATCATTTGTAACTAAATTTTGTACAAATTCAAAGGCCTCGGCTCCTTTTGCTTCCACTTCTCCCATGTGTGACACATCAAAAAGTCCAGCAGCGGACCTTACAGCTTCATGTTCAGAAATTATCCCTTCAAACTGTATTGGCATTTGCCACCCAGCAAAATCAACTATTTTTCCACCATATTCTTTATAAACACTGTATAACGGCGTTTTCTTTAAATTTTTCAACATAATCCCCCCATTTTTGTAAAATATATGCATTGAAATATAAAAAAAATGATTGTTTTTTATTCTCTTTCATGTTTCATTATACTGCCTATTGGTATATAATTCAATTAAATATATATATTGGTTTATAATTTTAGATCAAATTTAATACAAGGAGGAAATATTATGATTTATATAAATAACACAAATACAAGCCCTTACTTTAACTTGGCAGCTGAAGAATATATTCTAAAAGAATTTAAAGAGGACTGTTTTATGCTCTGGAGGGATGAGCCTTGTATCATCGTCGGAAAAAACCAAAATACTCTATCAGAAATTAACCTAGATTATATAAAAACAAATAATATTCCTGTGGTAAGGAGATTATCTGGCGGGGGCACTGTTTTTCACGATTTAGGCAATTTGAATTTCACTTTCATCAAAAATAGTAGTGAAGAAAATTTTAATAATTTCAGAAAATTTACCTTGCCAATTTTAAATGTTTTAAACTCGCTTAAGATAAATGCAGAATTTAGTGGAAGAAATGATCTAACCATTGAAGGTAAAAAGTTCTCAGGCAATGCACAATATAATTACAAAAATAGAGTTCTTCATCATGGCACCTTGCTTTTTTCATCAAATATTACGGATTTATCAAAAGCATTACAAGCTAAACCTTTAAAATTTCAAGACAAGGGTATTAAATCCGTATTAAGTAGGGTAACTAATATAAGCTCCCACTTAAAACAGCCTCTATCTATCATGGATTTTAAAGAATTAATTATGAACTATATTATTACAGAAAATAATTCAGATTATTTGTATGAATTTACTCCCTATGATCTAAATAATATAAATAAGCTTGCAACCGAAAAATATTCCACTTGGGAATGGAATTTTGGTCATTCACCAAAATATAATTTCACAAATGAAAAGAAATTTTCATTTGGAGCCGTTGAATGTAATATTGAAGTACAACATGGAATAATAAAAGATATTACGATATATGGCGATTTCTTTAGCAAACTTGATATCTCAGACATAGAAGCTGCCCTTATAGGAGTAAATCATGTGGATTCTGATGTAAAAAAAGCACTTTCAGCCTTTAATATATCTGATTATTTCTCAAATGCAAATATAGAAGATATTTTAAGTTGTATGTTTTAAAAAAATCTTCTTGACTATATTTGAATTTGCTAATAAAATATAAAGAAATAATAAAATTTACATTTGGGATTATAATTATTTAAAATATTTTTATTGGAGCCACTTAGATTATTATCTAATGAAACTTTCAGATAAGAGGACATGTAGTAAAAATGCAGTGCTTTTGCCGCTTTTTTACTTCATGTCTTTATATATTTTAGCGACATTTCAGCTCTGCAGGAGATGATTTGACCCACTTAAATGAGTTTTCTATTATTTTAAGACTAACAAAAGAGAGGATGATTTATTCTGGAAGCGTCAAAAGAATTAAATTCTATCAATAATTCACCAAAAACACTAAAGAAAGAAATCGGCTTACTAGAAGCCATTACCCTAGTTATAGGTATGGTTATAGGTTCAGGAATTTTCTTTAAACCTTCTATTGTCTTTAAAAACGCAGGATCTCCAACCATGGGAATACTTGCTTGGGTAGCCGGTGGCATTGTAACTATGGCTTCTGGTCTTACTATAGCTGAAATAGCGGCAGCTATTCCAAAAACCGGAGGTATATTTATATATCTTAAAGAACTTTATGGAGAAAAATGGGCATTTTTATTTGGTTGGGTACAGACGGTTATTTATGTACCTGGGGCCGCTGCAGCACTCGCAATAGTTTTAGCAACTCAAGCTACTAATTTTGTACCTATGGGTCCAATCCAGCAAAAGCTATTTGCAATATTAATGATATTTGTTATAACCACTGCAAACGTGTTATCAACAAAGCTTGCTAGTAAAATTCAGTTTGTTGCAACTGTTGCAAAACTAATTCCAATTTTTATTATTATTGCTTTAGGCCTTATAAAAGGAACAGCTCACAGTTTTTCCGTGCCAGTAGGGACTGCGGCAGCCGGAGCTGGTTTTGGAGCAGCTATGCTTGGAACACTTTGGGCTTATGATGGCTGGGTAGGTGTAGGTAATATAGCAGGAGAACTTAAAAATCCTAAAAAAGACATACCAAAATCCATAATTTTAGGGCTAATCGTTATTATAACAGTATATGTTTTATTTAATTTAGCAATTATAAACATAATTCCTATAACAGCTGTTATAGGTTCTAATAAAGTGGCTTCTGATGTTGCAACAGTTTTATTTGGAAAATCTGGTTCATTGTTTATAACTGCTGGTATATTAATCTCAATCTTTGGAACATTAAATGGTTATCTAATGACAGGAGTTAGAATACCTTTTGCCATGGCTCAAGATAAACTTTTACCTTTTGATAAATTCCTCGGAAAAGTTAATCAAAAATATCAAACTCCATTAAACGCTTTTATTTTCGAGGCAGTACTAGCCTCTTTATATGTATTTAGCGGTTCTTTTGATACCTTAACTGATCTTGTTATATTTGTTTTATGGATTTTCTTCACAATGGCAGTAGCTGGTATCTTTATATTAAGAACAAAACATAAAGATTTAGAGAGACCTTATAAAGTACCCTTCTACCCAATAGTTCCACTCATCGGAATTACTGGAGGTATATACATCCTAGTAAGTACACTTTTAACTGATACTTCAAAAGCACTTATAGGACTTGCAATAACCTTAATTGGATTGCCTGTATATTGGTATATTACTAAAAAGAAATAATAAAAAATTAGAATACGATTCGTATGAAGTTTCTCCTGCATGTCACCAACTAAGAGTTTGAAACGTGAAATTCCATTAAGAAATTCTAATCTTTTGCCAATATAAAATTCTCTATCGCTCACATTCAGCTTACAGCCGGTTCGCTAGCCTTACTTCCAGTAAGTCTCACGAGAATTTTATATTGGCAAAAGAAGAATTTTAAATGGAATTTCAATGTTTCTGCTCTTCTTATTTGGTACATATCCTTTAAATTTAATATTTACAAAACAAGAATTTCCAAATGAGATTTTAAATTTTTCTCTATCAACCGGAAACTCAACATTAATTCTCAACTTTTAAAAAAGTTATCCACATTGTTTTCCGCAAGCTGTTTCATATATAATAAAAAATTATATTTTACTTTTTTTAAATTTTTCACGGCAAGTAAAATATATATCACTTAAAACACCTGTTAAAATATTCCACACTAAAAACGTCATAATCGTTTCCATTACAATTGTACTAATTGATTCCCCCCCATCGAAATTTATACCTAAAACTGCCCTAATGGAAAAAATAACATTAATTATTGGCAATATTAAACCAAGCCACTTATTTTCTCGTTTTGATAAAAATATTTGTAGTATAATAATCCCCGTCAAAAATATTATACCTATTAAAATAGTGGTGAAAATTATTATTTAAATCACTCTCCTTACTATATCTCGTGCGGCATTTTAACATCACATCTTATATGAATATAAAAATCGACTTATCTATTTAAGAAGAGTCGATTTTTATTGTACTTTAGAGTCTTTTTTAAAAAAAGTACTGCACTATTTTAATAATACAATACTTAATTATTTGTTATTTTTTGTTTACCGACGAAGTGAAGACCTCATCATCTTTAAAAGCGTCAGCCATATAACTTAACCCTCTCCCCATATTGGACCCAGTCTCTTTATTCTCTTCTTTTGGTTCGCTTAATTTCTTTTTTTCATTCAACTCATAACAAGTATTACACACATATTTATCTGAAATAAACTCACCTAAGGAAAACCCAATTTCTACACCACAAATAGCACATTTTTTTGACATATAAAATCGCCTCATTTCTCATATTATTTCATAGCTTCTCATCATTATATTTCTATTTTATATTATTATTCTTTATATTCTAATAAATCACCAGGTTGGCATTGCAATTCACGAGAAATAGCTTCAAGTGTAGAAAATCCAATTTCACAATAATTGTAATATTATATTCCTTTAGACAGTCGAGTCGTTTTCTTCTTTTATTTCAACTGCTTTTTTAAATATTTCTGCTAAAGCTAAAGCCATACAAGCTAACACAATATACATAAAAAAACTTCCTTTAAGTGACCCATATTTTGTAGCAAATATTTCTATACCAGCTTGTCTTTTGTAGTTCATGATTGCATCAAAAATAGCTATAGAAAACATATAATATCCAATTATTTTAAATCTCCTGACGTTGTCAAAACAAAATGGTGCTAATTTAGCACTACAAACAATTTTGCGTAGATTGTAAAGTATTAAAACGTAAATTAAATAAACTATAAAACTAATACCAATATTTATAGTAAATACAGCCTTTCCACCAAATAGTACATGTAATACACCCATTACTAATAAAAACCCTGATACAGTTAGTAAAACATCTAAAAGTACTTCGATAAAATTTATTGATAGAGACTTTTTCATAATTAAACATCTCCTTATAAAATACATTATTTACATTATATCAAAGTTTTTATTGAATAACAATATATATTATCGATATTCGATAATATCGCTTATCAAAATTAGCGCATCAATCGTAGATATACAATTGATGCACTATTTATGGATATTTTGTACCAATCAAATATTTTTTTTAGAATTGTTGTCTTTATTTTTCTGTGATTTATAGTTTGAAATACTACTCCAAAAAATGATAATAACAGAAACTAATATAGTAGCCTCAGTCCAACTTGGCATTCCTTTACTTCTTGCATATACAAAGGTTATTAAAGCAATAATAATTGTAAATACAGAAATAGTTAGTCCTACTTTTGAACTTTTCGTATTATCTTTCATAATAATCCTCCTTGTACACAAAATACAAATAATCCTCATTACACAGTTGAATACAACTGTGTATTCAATATTAATATATTTAATTCTGTAGTCATTATCTCTACTATTCCATAAAGATGTTCAAAATAAGCTCTAAATAATAAGTATTAGATTTCTCTGGAAGTAACTTCGCACCTAGGTGCGTTGCAATAAGAAACGCAGAAACATTGAAATTTCATTTAGAAATTCTTCTTTTGACAATATAAAATTCTCGTAAGCCTCACAGGAAGCATAACAATTAATAATTGTTATGTGCCCCAAACGCATACCAAGAGGTCAGGCTAGTGAACCCGAGACAGGACGTCGAGTGTGAACATTAGAGAATTTTATATTCGCAAAAGATTAGAATTACTTAATCAATTTCCAGTTTTAAGTTCTTATTTGAAGGCACGCAGGAGAAACTTCATACTTTTTTATATCTCTTTTTCTAACATTTCTAATAATTCATCAAATCTTCTTATAGTATCCTCTAAAGGTTTTGGTGATGACATATCTACCCCTGCTTTTTTAAGTATATTTATTGGATAGTCACTTCCACCGCTCTTTAAGAATCCTTTATATCTTTCTACAGCGCTTTCGCCCTCTTCAACTATCATTTTACTGAAAGAATTAGCTGCTGCAAAACCTGTAGTATATTGATATACATAGAAGTCGCTGTAGAAGTGAGGAATTCTTGCCCATTCCATATCAATACCCTCATCTACCACCATATCTTTTCCAAAATATTTTTGGTTTAAATCATGATAAATTTTACATAAATCCTCTGGAGATAATGGGTTGCCCTGTTCAATATTTTCATGGGTTATTTTTTCAAACTCTGCAAACATACATTGTCTAAATACTGTAGTTCTTATTCCTTCCAATTGCTGATTTATTAAGAATAATCTTTTATTCTTATCCGTCTCATTTTTAATTAAATAATCTATTAGTAAACATTCATTAGTTGTAGATGCTACTTCCGCACAGAATAACTCATACTCTGAATATATATATGGTTGATTCTTCCTTGAATAATACGAATGAATAGAGTGACCCATTTCATGAGCGAGCGTAGATACGTCATTTAATTGGTTATTATAATTCAAAAGTACGTATGGCATACTGTCATAGCATCCCGAGGAATATGCCCCAGAACGTTTACCCTTATTTTCAAATACATCTACCCAGCCTTCATTAATTCCTTCTTTAAATATATTTAAATATTCTTGACCCAAAGGTTTAATACCATCTAATGCTATTTTAACAGCATCTTCATACTTAATACTGTCTTGCACTGCATCAACTATCGGCACATATAAATCATACATATGAATTTCATCAAGCCCTAACAGTTTCTTTTTAAGGCTTACATATTTATGGAGGGAGTCTAAATTGTTGTTTATAGTATCCACCACATTATGATAAACCTCTACTGGAATATTATTAGGCTTTAAAGAACTTTCTAATGCTGATGCATAATTTCTTGTTTTTGCATTAAATACAAAGTTTTTTATTGATGATGTTAAAGATGTTGTTAACGTATTTCTAAACCCCTTATATGTTCCAAATAATGTTTCAAAGGCATCTTTTCTTACTCTTCTATCCTTCGATTTTATAAAAATACCGTAGTTTCCTTCTGTTAATTCAATTTCATTACCTTTTTCATCTTTTATACTTGGAAACGTCATATCTGCATTTGTAAGCATTTCAAATATATTTCCCGGGGCATTTAAACAATCACTAACAGAGCCTAATAGCTTTTCTCCCTCTGCACTTAATGTATGAGGCTTTTGACTTAAAATATCTACTAAGTAGAATTCGTAAATTTTAAGTTCTGGAAGCTTACAAATTGCCTCATCTATAAAGCCCTCTTTTAATAGTAATAGTTCAGGAACAAAAAATGCAGTGACACTCGAAACTTCTGCGGCATATGAATCAATCTTATTTTTAAGTACCTGAAACTCTGCCTTAGCTGTATCCTCATCCCCTCTTAAATGTGCATATACAAGCAATTTATCTAGAAGTCTTTGAATCTCTACATTGCTTTCTAAAAATGATAATAACTCCTCAGCAGTGCCCAGTTTCCCTGAAAATCTTTGCATTTCTGGTGCTTTAGATTTTAGTATTTCAAAATCTTCTTCCCACGCCGCAGAACTCTTATACATCTTTTGGACGTTCCACTTGTACATGTTGTCAATTTCATCTCTTGTTTTAAGTTTTTTAACTTCACTCACTAAAATCCCCTTCTTTCATATCATTAAATTACATTTTATAAATATTTTACCATATGTTACTAAGAAAATCTATTAAAAGTAGATATTAAATTTTGCTATCAATAGAACCTAAAAAAGATGACTCCTGTTTACAATACAGAAATCATCTTCTTAATTCAGCATAGACTTTTTTAAAAATCTATGCTTCTTGTAGCTCTATTAAATAAAACTATTATTAATTATTTTTACTTATAATTTTATTCAAATTTAAAGTTTTTGAATTTATCTCCTAATATATCTCCTAAAGTTAATCCAGCTTCTTCTTCTTGCTTATATTGTGAAAAATCTTCGTTTCCTCTTGCTGCTTCTCTAATACTTAGACTTATTCTTCTATCTTTTTCGTTTATTTCACCGATTTTAACTTTTACAACTTCTCCAACTTTTAATACGTCAGAAACTTTTGCTATACGTTCCTCTGATATTTCTGATAAATGAACTAGTCCTTCTACTCCTGATTCAAGTTGTACAAAAGCACCGAAATCCATCAATTTTACAACAGTTCCTTCTACTATAGCACCAGGCTTGTAGTTGCTTACTATATTCTTCCATGGGTTTCCTACTTCTGATTTAAGTCCTAAAGATATTCTTCCTTTTTCTTTATCAAAATCTAAAATAGTAACTTCGACTTCATCTCCAACTGACACTACCTCTGATGGATCTTGAATTCTTTTCCATGATAATTGTGAAACGTGAATAAGACCATCAATGCCACCTAAATCTACAAAAGCACCAAATTTAGCAAGTCTAGTTATAACACCGTTTCTCTTGTCGCCCTTTTTGAGCTCATTCCAAATTATATCTTTCTTACCTTCATTTTCTTCTTTTTCTATTACTCTTCTTGATAGAACTATGTTTTTATTTTCTTTATCAAGTTCTATTATTTTAACTTCTAAAGTTTTGCCTTTAAAGTCTTCTAGGTTTTCTATATATGAATCTGAGATTTGTGACGCAGGTATAAATGCTCTAACTCCATCAATATAAGCCGTAACTCCGCCTTTTACTATATCGCTAACTGTTACTTCTAAGGTTTTATTTTCATCTACGATTTCCTGGAATTTTTCCCATACTTTAACGCTATCTTCTCTTTTTTTAGCTAAAAGCACGTCATCAGTATTATCCATCGCATCTTTCATTGTAATTTCTTCACTACTATCTACTGTCATATCTTTCATTATAACTTCTTCTTTATTATCTGTTGTCATATAAATACACTCCTCTTATTGCATAATTGTTGCTAAAAATATTTTTAAATTATTTATAGTCTACTATAGTGTATTCTATAAATAATCATTGAAATCCTGCGTATTTTCAAAATACGCCTTTTTATACAGTTATTTTTTAAAAATAACTTCTTTATTATATCATACTTCACCTATACATAACGTCATACCATCTAATTTCATCTTATTTTTTATAATCCTTGCACCACTAAGCTCTACACAAGGCTCACAAACAGCTCTAACTCCAATAGTTTTTTCAACGAAATCACTGCCGTAAAATTTATGTTGTACTTGCTTTATATCTTCTGCAGTAAATATTTTAAGTTGGCATTTAAAATAATTTACTAGCGCATTTATTGCTACCTCATCTTTTTTTATCAAAATCGTCGTTATAGACTTTATAGACCTAATATCTATATTATATTCTTTAAGAATTCTTAATACAGTTTGTTGCATTTTCTGGGTTGAAAAATCTTTTCTACATCCTATACCTAGTACGATATTTCTTCTTATTAATTTAAGCGTCGGCACTATATGTCCCTTTAAATGATTATCGATAGTCTCTGAGCTACAAATGTATAGTAATCCACTAATATCCTCTAAATTACTACTATATCCAGCGGGCGTTTTTACTATTCCACTTTCATCAAAAAATCCAATTTTTTTTCCTTCTACTAAAAGAGCCGCTATATCTTTTGCTTTTTTCAAATCTTCAATTATAAGCCCATTATCTTTTGCTATCATATCTGGAGCATAAATCCCTAAATTATCTGTAGCAGTAGTTATTATAGCTTGTGATTCGAGAAGCTTACTAACCTTTAATGTAAGCTCATTTGCCCCTCCTAAATGACCACTTAAAAGACTTATAACATAATTACAAGAATTATCTATAACTAATACTGCAGGGTCCACATCCTTACTTTTTATATATGGTGCTATAGCTCTAACTGCAATACCTGTAGAACTTATAAATATTACACCTCTATAGTTTTCCATTACATTTTTACTAACTTCCTTAAAATTAAAATCACTTTGCTTTTTCTTTGAATATAAATCAATGTTAAGGCTTGAAGCTAAAATTTTAGCTATTTGATCTCCCTTTTCTGTAAATGTAATAACTGCATATTTCATTTTTTCACCATTCCTATTATATATCATACTATTATTATACACAAAACATAAAATAATTGGGGACGGTTAACAACTATTTGCATTTGAATAATTGTTAAATCATCCCCTATTATGTATCATGTAAAAAAATTTGAGAAATTAATTATCTTTCTTCTCTAAAATAGGGGTTTCCGAGTCCAGCCGGTGGTGAGTTTTTACTAGATTTTTTCATTGATACTATTACTAAAATAATTATTGTAACTAAATATGGTAGCAAATCAATAAGATATTGAGATACTGAAAAATTAGGTAATCCTTGAAGTCTAAAACCTACTATGTCAAGCCCTCCAAAAAGGTATGCTCCTATAAGCGCTCTATGAGGTCTCCAAGTTGCAAAAATTACTAAGGCCACCGCTATCCACCCTCTGCCAGATGTTACATTCTCCTGCCATGCTGGAACATAAACAAGAGATAGATATGCTCCTCCAAGACCACAAAGAGCTCCGCCTACTAATGTATTCACATATTTATACAAATTAACGTTTATACTAGCTGAATCAGCAGCTGCAGGATTTTCACCAACTGCCATGGTGTTTAAGCCCTTAGTAGTTTTATATAAATATATAAACAAAAGTAAAGTTATAATATATCCCAAATATACAAACACATCTTGATTAAAAAATATATCTCCTATAAAAGGTATATCTCCAATTAATGGAATTCTTTTAGGTACGAAAAATGATTTAACCTTATCTGGGGTAACTTGCCCAATCAATTTTTTACCTATCATACTTGAGAACCCAGTTCCAAATATAGTTAGCGTTAGACCACATACAACTTGATTTGCCCGAAGTGTTATAGTTAAAAACGCATAAATTAACGCTCCAAAGGCTCCTGAAATTGCTGCAGCTATCATGGCGAGAATTGGATTTCCCGTACTTAAGCCTGCCATAAATCCAATGACAGATCCCATAAGCATCATACCTTCTACACCTAAATTAAGGTTACCTACCTTTTCAGTTAATAATTCACCTAATGTGGCAAAAAGTAGAGGTGTACCTGCTACGACCGCAGCGGCTAAAAATGTTGTTATACTATTCATTTTTATTCTCCTCCTTTAGTATGCCTTGATAGTTAAAATTTATTTTATATTTAGTGAAGAATTCACTGCCTAATACGAAAAACAGTATAATTGCTTGTATTAATTGTGCAGCCGCTTCAGGTATTCCAAATGCTGTTTGAATAAATGATGCCCCTTGTAATAGAGCCGCAAATAGTATAGATACTATTACTATAATGGGTGCACTTAATCCTGAAAGCCAAGCTATAATTATAGCTGTAAATCCTGCCCCACCTGCAACTTGTGCAGACAGTGTCCTACTTACAGCTGATACTTGTATTACACCCGCAATTCCACATAGTGCTCCACTTAAAAATATAGCTATGTACATGGTTTTTCTGATTTTAATGCCTGCATACAATGCTGTTTTTTCACTTTCTCCAAGCACCGAAATTTCATAACCCTTCTTAGTATATTTCATGAAAATATACACTATAATCACAAGTATAATTGCGATTATCCATCCCATATGTATACCAAAAACCTCTGGAAGCGTTGCATTTGGCGATAAATTAGGTATTTTAGGGAAACCCATTGCTCTCTTATCCTTCCAAGGTCCATATTGCAGGTATGTAACAAACTTTAAGGCTATGTAGTTTAGCATTAAGGTTACAATTGTTTCATTAGTATTCCATTTGCCCTTAAGTAAGGCTGCAATTAATGCCCATAATCCTCCACCTAAAATACCTGCACAAAACATTATTAATAACAATGGCAATTTATCCATATGGGGATATTTCAAGGCAAAAAAAGTAGCAGCAAAGGCTCCCATTACTATTTGTCCTTCTCCACCAATATTCCAAAATTGCATTTTGAATGCTATAGATATCCCAAGTGAAGTTATAATCAGTGGTATCGCCCTAATAAGTGTTTGCTTTATACTATAAGTTGTACCAAAGCTCCCCTTTATAAGAGACGCATATACGTCTATTGGATTAAGTTTAATTACTAACAAAAACATACCTAGTACCAATAAGGATAGGAGGATTGCAATGCTTCTAATTTTAAAATTATCAGTTTTGCGAGTTTCAGCTCTTTTAACAATCTTCATCATCTAAATCTCCTCCATCTGGGCAGTATTCCCCACCATCATCATACCAATTTTTTCTCTTGAAGCTTCTTTTGCATCAATAATGCCCGTAACCTCGCCATCACAAAGCACCATAATTCTATCACACAATTTAATTAATACATCCAAATCTTCTCCAATGAATAATACTGCCGTTCCTTTTTTCTTTTCTTCACTTATTAAGTCGTAAATTGTATGACATGTATTAATATCCAGACCCCTTACGGCATATGCCATAACAAGAATCTTCGGATACATACTTAATTCTCTTCCAACTAATATTTTTTGAATATTCCCACCTGATAAATATTTTATGGGATGATGTATGTCCGGTGTTTTAATTTCAAACTTCTCAACCATTTTTTTTGCTTTAATTACGACTGGTTTTCTATCTATAAATATCCCCTTTTGCGTGTGGTAATCCTTTAGCAAAAGGTTATCCACCATTCCCATAGATGCAACAAGTCCCATTCCTAATCTATCCTCCGGTATAAAGCTCATACTTATGCCTTTATTAATAATATCTCTAGGAGATTTCCCTACTAGATTCTCCCCCTCAAGAACTATTTCACCACTCGCTACCTTCTCAATTCCTGCAATAGACTCACATAATTCCCTTTGACCACTACCAGCAATTCCAGCCACACCAAGTATTTCAGAACGTCTTAGGCTAAAACTGATATTTTTAATTATCTCTGCTTTTTCAGCATTTAACACTTTCAAGTCTTTTACCTGGAGCATTATATCACCCGGCTCATTATCTACCTTATTTATAGATAAATCCGCTTTACGACCCATCATGAGTTCTGTTAATTTCTTTGGAGTGGTATTTTCTTTTTCCACTGTTTTTATAGCTTCACCTTTTCTTAAAACAGTAATTTTGTCACAGATCTCCATTACTTCATCCATTTTATGACTTATAAATATAATTGCACAGCCTTGTTCTTTCATCTTTCTCATTATTTTAAATAATTTTTCAGTTTCACCTTGAGTAAACACCGTAGTAGGTTCATCTAATACCAATATATCAGCACCTCTATAAAGCACCTTAAGTATTTCAAGATTTTGTCTCTCTCCTACTGCCATATCACAAACATATTTGTTTATATCCATATCTAAATGGAATTTTTCACATATCTCATTAATCTTTTTAATTTCTAACTTGTCATTAAAAAATAAGCCTTTATTTTGACCTAGTAATATATTTTGCTTGGCAGTCATTTCCTCAACTAATTTAAAATGTTGATAAATCATTCCTATCCCAGCTTTAATAGCATCCTTTGGACAAGTGAAATTCATATTTTTCCCATGAATAAATATAGAACCACTATCAGGAATATATACCCCTGATAGCATATTCATGAGAGTGCTTTTACCTGCCCCATTTTCACCTAGTAGCGCATGAATTTCTCCACCATGCACCGTTAAATTCATATTCTTATTAGCTATTACCTTTCCGAAGGTCTTACTAATATTCTCTATAGATACATAAGGGATTTCATCCATATTAAATCATCTCCTGCATATTTTAAAATCATATATTATTTCTCTATTTTTCCTTCTACGCCTTTAACAAACCAATTAAATTGTAGTAATTCCTCATCTGTCATAACTTTACCTTTTTCAATTTTAGAAGTTCCAGTTTGGTCCTTTAAAGGTCCTACAAATATTTTGTTTTCACCTGAAAGAATCTCTGTTTTAGCCTTTTCTACAGCCTCTTTTGCTCCAGTTGGTGCATTTTCTGTGAGCGGTGCAAGACTCACTACTCCAGATTCTAAACCTTTCCAATAACTTCCTGATTTCCATGTATCCGCTTTAATAGCTTTTATTTGCTCAACATAATATGGTGTCCAATTCCAAACTGGCGATGTCATATATGCTTTAGGTGCTTTAGCTTTCATATCTGTATTATATCCAATAGCAGATATTCCTGCTTCTTCTGCAGCTTGTAATGGTCCTGCAGTATCTTGATGCTGAGTAATTACGTCTACACCTTCTGCAATAAGTGCTTTTCCTGCTTCTTTTTCTCTAGCTGGGTCATACCAAGTATTAGTCCATTTTACCTTTACTACAGCTTTCGGATTCACAGATTGTACCCCTAGAGCAAAAGCGTTTATTCCTCTTATTACTTCTGGAATTGGGTGTGCTGCTGCATATCCTATTTTATTAGTTTTAGTCTTCATTCCCGCAACTATCCCTGAAAGATACCTTGCTTGATAGATACGTCCAAAATAGTTTGACATATTTTCTGAAGTTTTGTACCCAGACGCATGTAGATATTTAACTTCAGGATGTTTTGCAGCTGATGCTTCCATTCCATCCATAAATCCAAAACTTGTTCCTACAATAACACTCGCTCCTTGATTAATCATTTCTTCGCATGCTTTTTCTACTTCTGCAAAATCCTCTTTTACTGATTCCTTATACAAAGTTTTTACAGCTAGCTGTGTTTCGAGCTCTTTTCTTGCAACATCATGAGAGTAAGTCCAGCCTTCGTCACCTACAGGCCCTACATATATAAAACCTACGTTTATTTCCTTTTTTTGCGTATCTTTTGTCTCAGTTTTCTTATTAGTACCACATCCTACGAGCATTAAAGGCATAACTAATGTAAATGCTATTAATAAACTTCCTAATTTTTTCTTCATTATTAATTCCTCCCCTATAATAAATAATAACTCTTATTTAAAAACTACCTTGTTATCTTGTAAAGATTTTATTATGGCTAATGATTCTACTTTAACACCCTCCTTTTCTATGCATATTCTTCCATTCTGAAATGCTTTTTCAATTACAATTCCCACTCCAACCACCTCGGCTTCAGCCTGACGTACAATTTTTATAAGTCCTAGTGCAGCATTCCCATTAGCTAAAAAGTCATCAATTATTAAAATCTTATCTTCTTTTTTTATATATTTTTTACTAGTTCTAATTTTATAATTCTTATTTTTTGTAAAAGAAAACACGTCTGCTTCATATGTATCGCTATCCAAATTAGTGGCTTCATGTTTTTTTGCAAAAACTACAGGAATGTTACCAAAGTATTGTGCCACAATACATGCTATTCCTATACCCGATGCTTCAACTGTTAATATTTTAGTGATTTCATGTTGTGCAAATCTTTTTTTAAATTCTTGTCCAATTTCATTTAAGAGCACTATATCAATTTGATGATTCAAAAAACTATCAACCTTTAAAATTCCACTACCAATTACTGACCCCTGCGTTAATATTTTATTCTTTAATATTTCCATAATCTTCTCCTTCGTTAACTATATTTTCAATGTACGATTCATTTCAAAACAAAAAACTCCCCCGTTAACGACTTAACGCGTTAGCTAGGGAGTTTATAATAAAAAAATTCATTTTACAATCATTTAACTATTTTTATTAAAACACCCATAGTCAAGTATTTTACGGCTACTTGGTAGAAACGCTTAGTCCATATTTCTAAGCATATATGAGTTTGCGAATATTAAGTTTTGTTTTTTATTAATTGTTCGTATTTGTAGTTGTATATCAATATTACAACATTTTTTTAGTTAAATCAATATGTATTTAAAAAAATGCTGTACTAGATAATAATCTAGTACAGCATTCTTATACAATTATAATTTAATATTAACCGCAGGAGTTCCCCAAATTTCTTTCGCATATTTCTTTACAGTATCATCACTTGAAAAGATACCAGACTTAGCAATATTTGTAATGGCCATTTGTTGCCAAATGGATTTTTGTCTATACAACCTGTCAATTTTTCTATGGGCCTTTACATAAGCATCAAAATCTTTAAGCACAAAATACTCATCATTGTGTAATAGTAAACTATCATATATACTCATAAATTCCATTTTAGGAGTTTCTAAAAATCCATTTACCAATTGATTCACTATAGTATTAACTCTTTGATCGCTATTATATATATCATAAGAGTTATAACTTTTATTCTTGTAATATTCTATTACCTCTTCTGAGGTTAGCCCAAATAATATAATATTTTCTTTTCCGACTGCTTCAAATATTTCTACGTTTGCCCCATCTAAAGTGGCTAGTGTTATAGCACCATTCATCATAAATTTCATGTTACCAGTTCCAGAAGCCTCCTTAGATGCAGTGGAAATCTGTTCGCTAATATCAGCACAAGGAATAATTTTCTCAGCTAGTGACACTCCATAATTTTCAAGGAATACTATCTTTATTTTACCGCGTGCTATAGGATCATTATTTATCTTAGAAGCTATTGTATTAACAAGTTTAATAGTTTGTTTTGCTATATAGTAACTTGGAGAAGCTTTCGCACCAAATATAAAAGTTCTTGGAACCATATCTAAATTAGGGTTTTCAAGAAGCTGGTTATATAAGTGCATTATATGGAGTGCATTTAAAGTTTGTCTTTTATAGGAATGCATTCTTTTTACCTGAACATCAAATATGGAATTCGGATCAATTTCTATTCCATATTTGGTTAATATATAGTTTGAAAATTTTATTTTATTATTCGTTTTTATGCTATGTGTTTTTTCTTGAAAAGCGGTATCCTTTGAATAATCCATTAATTTATGGAGCTCATTTGGAGACTTTATCCACCCGTCACCTATAGTTTCCGTTATAAGTTCTGAGAGCTTTTGGTTAGAATTTAATAGCCATCTTCTATGAGTTATGCCATTAGTTTGATTGTTAAATTTTTCTGGGAAGAACTCATAAAAATCAGCCAATTCTTGATGCTTTAATAATTCTGTATGCAATTTTGCAACTCCATTAACAGAATGACTTCCTACAATAGCGAGATATGCCATCCTTATATATCCATCATAAATAATAGACATTTTATTGACTTTGTTCCAATCTCCATTGTACCTATGATACACTTCATTACAAAAACGCCTATTTATTTCTTCTACAATCATATAATTACGTGGAAGTAATTTTTTAAACATATCTACAGGCCATTTTTCTAGTGCCTCTGCCATAATTGTATGGTTAGTATAGGCCATAGTTCGCGTTGTAATATTCATTGCAGCGTCCCAAGATAAACTCTCCTCATCAATTAATAGCCTCATTAGTTCAGCCACAGCTACAGCCGGGTGGGTATCGTTTATCTGCACTGCCACGTGTTTATGAAACTCACTAAATGGAAGTTTCTTCTTTTTGTAATTTCTTAAAATACTTTGTAATCCAGCACTCACAAAAAAATACTCTTGCTTAAGCCTTAGTAATTTACCCTTTTCATAGGTATCATCTGGATATAAAATTTGTGAAATAGCCTCCGCTGAATATTTATTTTCACCTGCTTTTGCATAATTCCCTTGACTAAAGGATGAAAAATCAAAATCTTCCTCCATAGTTTCTGCACTCCAAAGCCTTAATGTATTTACAGTATTATTCTCATATCCTTTTATTGGAGTATCGTAGGGTACCGCTCTTACACATTCATAATTTTCATGGCTAACTTTTGTTAATCCATTCTCTTTATTTAAATGTACATCTCCACCGAATCTTACTTCTACAGACTTGCTTTCCTTTCTTATTTCCCACGAATTACCATTTTTTAACCAATTATCAGGAACTTCTACTTGATAACCATTTTCTATTTTCTGTTTGAATAATCCATATTTATACCTTATGCCGCAACCATGACCCGGTATCTGCGTCGATGCCATAGAATCTAAGAAACATGCTGCCAATCTTCCAAGCCCACCATTACCGAGACCTGCATCCGATTCTATATCCTCTATCTTTTTCAAACTAATTCCTAAATCATTAAGAGCATTCTCACAAATATCCTTTATACCTAGATTAACTAGATTACTATCTAGTAATCTACCAATTAAAAATTCCATAGAAAAATAATACACTTGTTTTCCTCTATTTTTTCCATACTCTTTATTACTTTCTATCCATGGTTTAGAGCAATAGTCTTTTACTAGTGCACCTAAAGCATAATATTGATGCAGAGGTGACGCATCAATTTCATCTTCTGCAAACATTGTTTGTAGTTTCTCTATATAATCCAATTTAAATATTTCTTTATCTATTACTATAACATTCACCACCTAGCAATTTTAAAATTTACTTTTCAGATTAGTATATAAATCCATATAGTTTTCCGCCGAATTTTCCCAACTATTGTTTGAAAGCATGGCATTTTGAACTAACTTATTCCAAGAATCTTTGTCTTTGTATAAATCCAGAGCTCTCTTTATAGCATCTACCAATTCTTGACTACTATAATTTTCAAAAGAAAAACCATTGCCAATACTAGTATATTTATTATAAGGGATAACGGTGTCTTTGAGCCCTCCAGTTTCCCTGACAATTGGAATACTTCCATATTTTAAGGCTATAAGCTGACCTATGCCACAAGGTTCAAATAAAGATGGCATTAAAAACATATCTGAAGCAGCATATATCTGCTGTGCTAGCTCCTCATCGAAAATAATGTTTGTCGATATCCTACTTGGGTAAATAGACGCAAAGTATTGAAATATATCTTCATAATATCCCTCACCATTACCAAGCAATACTATTTGTATAGGAAGAATAAGTAATTCTTGAAGTTTATCCACAATTAAATCTAATCCTTTTTGCTTCACTAGTCTAGTGATAATTCCTATCATTGGCATTCCTTCATCTACGGTAAACCCTAGTTTTTCTTGTAGCTTTAATTTGTTTTGCACTTTCTTTATTATACTTTTTTCATCATAATTGCAAAATATTTTTTTATCCACGCGAGGATCATAGAGATCATAATCTATACCATTTACTATGCCATATATATTTTCAGCTTTTGAGGATAATAATCCATCTAGTGATTCCCCATAAAAAGGAGTTTGTATTTCTCGTGCATAAGTATTGCTTACAGTAGTTACTGCATCTGAGAAAACAATCCCACCCTTCATGAAGGATACATTATCATAAAATTTTAATGCTTCGTCATTAAAATACTTCCAATCTAAATCTATTAAATCACCTAGTATTTCTTTGTTGAATACTCCTTGATATTTTAAATTGTGTATAGTGAATACACTTTTTATTTTACTATAACGGCTGTCATTACTATAATTTTCTTTAAGTAAAGCTGGTACTATTCCAGAGTGCCAATCATTACAATGAATTATATCTGGCACAAAATCCCCCATGTATTTTATAGATTCTAAGATTGCTTTTGAAAAGTAAGAGAATCTCTCTCCATCATCATAATATCCATATATCTCAAGTCTTTTGAAATAATCTTCATTATCTACAAAATAATAAGGCACTTCATCATAAGTCAAGCGTTGTAGTCCACAATACTTATCTCTCCAACCAACTTTAACCTTAAAACTAGCTATAGTTTCCATGCAATTTTTAAATGACAAAGGAATTTTACTATATTTAGGTATAATTACTCTTGCGTCAATACCGAGCTTTCTTAAAGCTTTAGGCAGTGCATATGCCACATCTCCAAGGCCTCCAGTTTTTATAAAAGGATACGCTTCAGAAGCCACAAATAATACTTTCATACTAAACCCCCCATTAAATATATGAAAATAAATAACAAGTAAGTATACTTGTTATTTTGTAAACAACCTGAACAAGTAAGTATACTTGTTATTTATTTTCATATACCTTATTTTTTAAAATTGTTATGGTCTAAATTTTTTTTCGATAACCACCGGAAAATCTTCATCACCATTTAGTACTGTATTCTCACTTATAATTGTATTTTTATCAATTATAACATTAGTTAGTTTACAACCTTTTTTAATTTCGCAATTCTGGAATATTATACAATTTTTAATTTCCGCCCCTTCATGTACCGTCACCCTTCTTGAAATTATACTTTTCTCTATACTTCCTTTCAAAATACATCCATTGGAAATCAAAGCATTACTAACTTTTGATCCATTAAAGTATTTAGTAGGAGTTTCATCTTTACTCTTTGTATAGATTAATCCTTTGTTAAAGAATAATTCCTTGGTTACTTTACCATTTAGCATATCCATACTAGTTTTATAATAATTTTTTATAGAATTTACACATTGGAGATATCCTTTAAACTCATATGCATTCACATTAAGTTCAGAAATTCCACTACAAATAACTTCTTTCATTGAATTATGATATCCAGTCTGAATGCACTTGTTTACAATAGCTATAAGAGTGCTTTTTTTCATTATATACATTTCCATTGATATATTTAGTTTATCCTCTGCTCCTATGTTTTTTCCAATGCTCAAAACTTTATTTTCTTCATCAATATATAAAGTACTACAATTTACATAATGTTTCTTTCCATTATTTGTTTTTTTGTATACTACGGTTATATCACTACCAGATTCCTCGTGATACTTAGCAGCCTCATTGTAATCCATGTTACATAACATATAAGAAGAAGATATTATTACATACTCTTGCTTAGTTCTGTAAATATATTCCATGTTTTCACTTATTGCATCTATATCCTTTAATTGTGATCTTTCTGAAGTAAGATTAAACAAAAATAGTCCATTTATTTTTCTATCTAAATCCCACGGTTTCCCTGAACCTAAATGATCCACTAAGGACCTCGATTTTGTGTTAGTAAATATACCTATATTATGAATACCCGAATTAATCATATTTGAAAGCACAAAATCAATAATTCTATATCTTCCTCCTATAGGAATCGATGCTATAGGTCTCGATTTTGTAAGACTTTTAATATTATCTTCTTGCTCATTTAACATTAATATTCCTATATAATTTTTAAGCATGCTCTCACCTCGCAAGTTTTATAATTTAGTTGCTATCTTTGAATTAACCTTAATTTCTCTTCCTTGTTCTATAACAATAATATCTTCTCCATTGCCAATACGCACATTACGTCTTACGGTAACATTACTTCCTATAATAGCTTTATCTATTACCACATTATTTCCTATTTTAGTATTAGGTAGAATTACTGAATTAGTTATTTTAGTGTTTTTCCCTACATGTACTCCCTGAAAAAGCACACAATTGCTTATTTCTCCAAAAACAGTACATCCCTCATTGAGCATTGCATTGTCAATACTTGCGCTAGGTCCAATATATTGTGGTGGCATCATAGGATTGACTGTATATATTTTCCATTTATTGTCATGTATATTGAGTTCATTATCATCAGACAACAAGTCCATATTAGCTTCCCACAAGCTTTCAATAGTACCAACATCTCTCCAATATCCTTTGAATGGATATGCATATAACTTTTGATTATTTATTAACATTTTCGGTATTATATTCTTTCCAAAATCATTACTGGAATTTTTATCAAGGTTATCATCTTTTAAAAGCTGTTTAAGAACAGACCATTTAAAAATATAAACTCCCATAGATGCTAAATTGCTTTTAGGCTCTTCTGGTTTTTCATCAAATTCAAAGATACTGTGATCCTCTCGGGTGTTCATTATTCCAAATCTACTTGCCTCGGCCTTCGTTACTTCTAATACTGCAATGGTAACATCTGCACCTTTTTCTTTGTGATAATCTAACATTTTCGAATAATCCATTTTATAAATATGGTCTCCTGATAAAAGAAGAACATATTCTGGATCAAAGCTGTCAATGTAATTTGTATTTTGATATATAGCATCTGCTGTGCCATTGTACCAATTGCCGCCATCTTCACTTTGGTAAGGTGGAAGTAAACTCACCCCTCCATTTTTCCTATCTAAATCCCAAGGTGCACCTATACCTATATGAGAGTTTAAAGCCAAAGGTTGGTATTGAGTCAGAACTCCTACAGTGTCTATATCAGAATTAGAACAATTACTTAAAGAAAAATCTATAATTCTATACTTTCCTCCAAATGGAACCGCAGGCTTTGCCGTAATTTTTGTTAATTGTTTTAGTCTTGACCCTTGGCCTCCTGCCAATATCATAGCTATCATTTCTTTCTTTATCATGCTAGTTCTCTCCTTTCTAAACCTTTACTAATTAAATCATCTCTTGCGGAGCTGCAACATCTTCGTAGAAGCTAAACTAGCTTTTACTAAAGCTAACATCTTACTTAATAAAGGTTTTTACACCTAATTACTTCATCATGTAAAAACACAAAAAAAAATCTTTAGAAAATGCATACATTAATGATAATAAATATGTTTCATAAAATTTATCTACAAGGTTCATAAAATCTTTGGTATTTCAAAACGACTAGTCAAATCATCTCCTACGGAGCTGCAACAGCTCCATAGGAGATGCAACAGCTCCATAGGAGATGCATTAACGACTTCAAAAGGAGGTTTATACTTCCACTAAAGTTTTCTCTTTGTTATAGTATGGAACTCGCCCTTATAGAAGTGGGAGACTTCCCTTCTGAAATGTCGTTATAGAAGAATATCTGATGGTTTGATATCCCCAAGAAGCTCGTCCAAAATACACCTTTAAAGCTAAAATCTATTGTTCTGATATCTAGCCTAGGAATAGAACCTCCAATTTAAACATATAAAAATTGTAATTTAATAAATATAAATAATAAGTTTTGAATTCTAAAATTTATAAAAATGAAATCAAAACGTTATTTTGCTGCATTTATTAGAATATTTATAATAATATCTTTATAATGTTTTTATAATTATATCATAATATTAGGGAAAATATTGGTGGAATTTGCCCCTTATAATAATTATTTATCTACAAGTTTACTAAAGTTTCTTTTAGGATTAGAATATTATTACACTGTTTTAAGTTTCATAATAAAAATATATAAATATTTTAAGATAATTACATTTTTTTTATATGAATAAAATTTTTTTAGGAATAAATGTTACATTTATAACTATATTACCCGGCAAAATTCTGTTAAATGTCTACAACCATTTTTCTATCTCAGTTTTTATTGCAGCTAGATAAAAAATCTATAGCTCTATTAGATCATGCTTTATGATAAAACCCATAATTATTAAGGCACATTAAAATGAATAATTATTCATTTTAATGTGCCTTAGATAAAATTCCATAGAAATTTACTCATTAGAAATGTCCATACCATAAAATATTTCTTCCATTTCTCTTTTTAATTTTTGTACAATATCACATTTTTCATTTTCATTTAAGTCTTCTTCTTTAATCTCAAACAAATAATTTTCGAGGTCAAGATCATTTAATTTCATTTTTGTATGAAATATACTAGATTGATATATATTCATGTCGATTAAGCTGTATTGATCTTTGGTTTCTTTAGCAATATAATTTTGTATAGAATTGATTTCATGATCTATAAAATGTTTTTTACCATCCATATCTCTTGTAAAACCGCGAACCTTATAATCAATAGTAATAATATCCGAATCAAAACTGCCTATTAAATAATTTAGAGCTTTTAATGGCGAGATAGTGCCACAAGTGGCTACATCTATGTCTACTCTAAAGGTGCTTATATCATTTTGAGGATGACTTTCAGGATAAGTATGTACCGTTACATGGCTTTTATCTAAATGTCCCACAATGTTCTCCCGAATTGGAGTTAGAATCCCTCTATTACAGGAAGGATCCACCACATATAATGGAATTTCTTCCTCTGAAATAAGTAATGTTACACTTGCTCCTTGAGGATCATAGTCCTGCTTTGCAATATTTAGTACACTAGCGCCTATTATTTCAGTAACATTAGTTAGAATTTTTGTTAATCTCTCAGCGTTATATTGTTCATCAATATATTCTATGTATTTCTTGCGATCCTCTTCTGTTTTTGTATAACAAATATCATAAATATTAAAACTTAGTGATTTTGTTAAGTTGTTAAATCCATATAGCTTTATTTTATTTTTATCATTTTTAGCCAACTTTATTCCCCATTTCTATTAGACTTCTTCTAAAAAAATTATATAACTTATGACTTCATTGTCAAGACATAAATTTATTTTCTCTACCATTTTATATAATAAATTGCTTGAAGTATATACTTTTTAACATTATAATCATTTATAATAGTAACATATAAAATTTTATTCTAATTATTACTATTCCCTTTATAACATGAATATAAATATATTTAAGTGTAATATTTATATTTTTCTACAAATGTATATCATTAGAATCGGAGGTATTAATACAATGTATAAAAAATTAAAAGTTGGATTATTAGGTGGAACTGGATTTGTTGGTCAACGTCTTGTTACACTACTTGAAAATCACCCTTATTTTGAAATAGCTGTTATTGCTGCTAGTGAGAACTCTGTGGGTAAAACATATTATGACGCAGTAAATAATAGATGGAAACTAGACGTACCTATGCCTGAGAGCGTTAAAAATATTGTAATAAAAAATATAAATGAAGTAGATGTAATAAGCAGTGAGGTAGATTTTGTCTTCTGCGCTGTTAATATGAACGCTAATGAAATAAGAGAAATTGAAGAGAAATATGCAAAAGCTGAAACTCCTGTGGTTTCAAATAACTCTGCACACCGAGGTACACCTGATGTTCCAATGGTTATTCCAGAAATAAATGCTGACCATTTTGAATTGATTAACGCGCAACGTAAGCGTTTAGGCACTAAAAAAGGCTTTATTGTTGCAAAACCCAACTGCTCAATTCAAAGTTATGTTCCTGCTATAAGTGCACTTATGGAATATAAACCAACAAAAATATTAGTTTGCACATATCAAGCTATATCAGGTTCTGGAAAAATATTTTCAGACTGGCCAGAAATCATTGATAATGTTATACCATATATAGGTGGAGAAGAAGAAAAGAGTGAGCAGGAACCCCTAAAAATCTGGGGTCATATTGAGAATAATAAGATAGTTAATGCTGCGGAGCCTATAATTTCAACTCAATGCATCCGTGTTCCTGTGGCAGATGGTCACTTAGCTGCAGTTTTTGTTTCTTTTGAAAATAAACCATCAAAAGAAACTATTTTAAAGCATTGGGCGAGTTACAAAGGCAAACCACAACTTTTAGAACTTCCAAATGCCCCAGAGCAATTCTTAACATATTTTGAGGAAAATGATAGACCTCAATCTAGGCTAGATAGAGATATTGAAAAAGGAATGGGCATATCACTTGGAAGACTCAGAGAGGATAAATTATTTGACTATAAATTTGTTTGCCTATCTCATAACACTCTACGCGGCGCAGCCGGTGGTGCAGTGCTTTCTGCTGAACTTTTAATGAAAGAGGGTTATTTAACTTCAAAATAAAGTAGAAAAAAGTATATATTACTATTAATGCATTCACTTCGCTAAGAACTACTAATTTTATTTTTAATTAGTCTGCTGAAAAACATAAACTCGCTGTCGCTCAAACATATGTTTTTCGTAACGCATCTTAATTAAAAATAAAATAAGAAGTTCTAAAGCTCGCTTCAATGCATTATACGTAATATATACTTTTTTTGCGCCTAAAAATCAGTGTTTTGCTAATATAAAATTCTCTGCCTCTGAGGCGTTCTCTGGGGCGCGTAACAATTATTAATTGTTACGTGCTCGCACTCGACGTCCTGTCTCGAGTTCGCTAGAATAGCTTCTAGATATGTATTTTAACACAATAAAAGATAAGCAGAAGGTTTAACAACATTTCAGAAGCAAAGTCTCACACTTCTATAAGTGGGAGTTACATACCCTAACAAATAGAAACCTTAAGTGGGAGTATAAATCTCCTTCTGCTTATCTTTTATATTTTACAACCTTTAAGAAATCCCCAATTTTGAGTTTCCCTTAATTCGGATTAACCCTCTATAAGTTCCAATATTTGTTTAGGTTTTTGAAAAATATAATTTGCATTAATCCCAATTGAAGATTTAGCACCCCATAACGCTAATGCGAAATCTATACCAGCACTGAATGCACAGTCCATATCATATTTAGTGTCACCAATGTAAATTGTCTTTGATTTATCTGCTCCTGATAATTCAATAAATTTTAAAATAGGTTCTGGATTAGGCTTATGTTTTTCTGTATCATCTGCGCAAACCACCAATTTAAAGTAATTGGTTAGCCCAAAAGGTACAAAGTCACTTATGTACTCTTCTTTAGTCTTTGAAGTAACTATACCTACTGAAATCCCCCTTTCATTTAATTTAACTAATGTATCCTTAATGTCATCGAAAACTTTTACATGAGAAATATATTCTTTTAAATATCTATTCCATTTCTCATTAGACTCGGGAAGATTAGTTATTCCAAGTTTATTTAATGTTACCTCTCCTGGAATACCTAACGCAAATCTTAATTCCTCAAAGCTAAAATTTTTATTAAATTCTTCAAACATTAATTTTTGGAGTGATGAAAGAACTGCAAATTCAGTATCTAAAATCGTACCATCAATATCAAATATAACATAATTATACATTATTAACCTCCGTTTTTAAAATTAAGTAATTGCACATAGTTCACATACCTACAATTTGTAAACTAGCTATTTAAGCCACTTCTATGATACTAAGTATAGATAAGTCACAAAAATACACGCTAAGGAATTAAAATGATAAAAGTTGTTACACTACCGCAATGAACTCAAATCTTGTGTTATATGATAGTGCTAACAAAATTTTCAATTAACAATAATCAACTTTTTCTTTTCTAAAAAATACTAAACATCTTAATTTAAATTATAGCTTTTGCCTAATTAATCTCATATTGCATACAGATTTACCCGTTGCTATCGTTCCATCTCTTTCAAATTTGAACCCTACTTGATCACATAATTTAGTGGAACCCACTTCATCCCCATTACAAGTAGAATAATAACACACTTCTGGATATCCAGGTGTTTTTGCAACTTCATAATATACACAATAAGTTATATTTAGTTAGAAACAGTCTCCTGTACCAATAGAAGTCAGAGGCTTAGAGTAACTTTTCTTATAATATGCTATTTAGCACAATATATTTTTAGCCAAAGAATTATTTTCTTAATATCCCATCAATTCTTTAACCTTCTCCTTATTTTCTTTATTTGTCAATTTCTCTAACAATATGAAAGCCACTTCCATCGCAGTCGATGGATTCCAAGATGTAATTATATTCTGGTCAATTACTATTGGTCGATTGATAACTTCAACACCAAAATCTTTCAACTGTTTTTGCCTTACTCCATCTCTTTTATTGTAGGTAGTTCCTTTTCTTCCTTTTAAAACTCCACTTTTTCCTAGGGGTAATGCAGCAACACATATCGAGGCTATAATTTTACCTTTTTTATCAAATCCCCTTAGAATTTCTAAAAACTGTTCGTTATAAGCCAAGAAATTCTAAGCTTTTCCTCTCATATTTCCTGAAGCGTGAGAAAGGAAGAATGTTTGTTTTCTCCTCAGCTAGTTCTAACTTGAATTTACCAAGCCTTTTTCCTAGTACTTTGTAAAACCTCTCAGCATCTTTATTCTTATTAAATGCACATATAAAATCGTCTGCTAGGCGACATAAATATGCTTCTCCATTGCATGCTGGCTTCACAATTTTCTCAAACCATAAATCTAACGCATAGTGTAAATAAATATTCGCAAGTATTGGACTTACAATTGAACCCTGTGGACAACCATTTAGTGGATTTATTACCTTACCATCAATATCTAATATACCTGCTTTGAGCCATTTCATTATAAGACTTAAAAATGGCTTATCTTTTATTCTTAACCCCAGCATTTTCATTAGTGGGAGACTTTCCTTCTAAAATGTCGTCAAAAATAAAATTAGTAGTTCTTAGCGAAGTGAATGCATTAATAGTAATATATACTTTTTATACTTTTTTTCCACTAACAACAAATATAGGATTATTAGCCATCAACATATAACTCTTTCCTTTTGTCTTACTTACTTGAATTTGTACACATTCTACTTCATAATTTAATGTTTTTAAAGCTTCCATAGCCTTGTACACATTATTTATAGTTATAAAGTTTAAAACAATATTCCTGTTTTTCTTAAGCTTACTTCCGTACTTGTCGATAATATCAGCTATATTTCCACCACTTCCACCTACAAATATAGCATCAAATTCTCCTGTTATATTAGGCTGGATCTCCATGGCTTCTGAACTTATTATTTCCAGGTTACTCGTTTTAAATTTTTCTTTGTTTTGTTTTATAATCTCTAATGCATCAACATCTTTTTCTATAGCGATTACTTCACCACTACTGCATATCTCAGCAATCTGAATACTTACTGATCCTGTTCCCGCACCGATGTCTATTACCCTATAGTCCTCTTCAAGCTCAAGCTTTACTACACTTAATATTCTTACTTCTTCCTTAGTCATTGGGCAATTGCCCCTTATAAATTCATTATCTTTAATAAATCTCATATTTTAAAACTCCTAAATGATTCTAAAAATCTTTCAATATCCTTATCAGTATGCTTAACACATAAGAATATTGCCTCAAATTGAGAAGGTGCAATATTTATTCCACTTTTTATCATATGTTCAAAGTATTTTGCAAATAGCGATGGATCACAAGTTTTAGCATCTTCAAAAGTTTTAACTTCACTCCTCTTTGTAAAGAAGGCTGTAAGCATTGAACCACATCTATTAACTACCATAGGTATACCTTTTTCTTTTGCAATTTCGAGTAGTCCCTTTTGAAGTTTTTCTGAAAGTTTCTCCATGTGCTCGTATTGACTAGGGTTATTATAAAGCTTAGTTAATGTTTCATATCCTGCTGCCATTACCACTGGATTCCCAGACATAGTGCCCGCTTGATAAACTGGTCCCATAGGTGATAATAACTCCATTATTTCTTTTTTCCCACCATATGCACCACAAGGAAGTCCCCCTCCCATGATTTTTGCATAGGTTACTAAATCAGGAACTATTCCATAAATGCTTTGTGCTCCTTTATATGCTACTCTAAATCCACTCATTACTTCATCAAAAATAAGTAGACTCTTGTATTCATCACATAAATTTCTAAGCTCTAATAAAAATCCTTTTTCAGCTGGTATAACTCCCATATTTCCTGCTACTGGCTCAATTATTATACATGCAATATCATCACTATATTTCTCGAATAATGTTTTAACGCTGCTAATATCATTGTAATTTGCAATTAATGTATGCATAATACTTTCCTCAGGAACACCTGCTGAACCTGGTATTCCCGCGGTCATTACTCCTGAACCGGCCTCAACTAGAAAACCTTCAAAATGTCCATGGTAGCAACCTGCAAACTTTATTATTTTATTCTTTCCTGTGTACCCTCTTGCAAGCTTAACTGCACTCATTGTGGCTTCTGTACCTGAGTTAACCATTCTAACCATATCTACACTATCTACAGTGCTACAAATATGCTTTGCGAGTTTTAGTTCTAATTCTGTAGGTGCACCAAATGCAATAGCACTACTGCAAGTATTTTGTATAGCTTTTACTACATCATCATCACTATGCCCAAGTATCATAGGTCCCCAAGCGCATACGAAATCTATGTATTTATTTCCATCTTCATCATAAATATATGCGCCCTTACCTTTTTTTATAATTGGAGGAGTTACACTTACATCTTTAAACGCTCTAACTGGACTATTAACTCCACCAGGCATATATTGCTTTGATTCATTAAATATATCTAAATTTCTCATAGTAATTTCCTCTTTTCTAAATATTTAATTTCTAACTATTCCTTAATCCATCTACATAAATCAAGTGCATAATAAGTGATTATCATATCCGCTCCTGCTCTTTTCATAGACATATGCATTTCCATAGCTACAGCTTTTTCATCAATTAATCCCATTTTTGCAGCTGATTTTACCATAGCAAATTCTCCACTAACACTATAAGCTGCTATTGGCACATCATGTCTATCTCGAGCCCATCTTATTACATCTAAATATGATAATGCTGGTTTTACCATTACAATATCTGCGCCCTCTTCAATATCACATTCTATTTCTCTCATAGCTTCTCTGATATTTGCTGGGTCCATTTGATAAGTTCTTCTATCCCCAAACTGTGGCGTTGAGTTAGCCGCTTCTCTAAAAGGGCCATAAAACGCTGACGAGTATTTTGCACTATAAGCCATTATTGATACATCTTTAAATCCATTTCCGTCTAAAATTTCTCTTATTGCAACTACGTGACCATCCATCATGTCAGATGGTGCTATCATGTCCGCTCCAGCTGCAGCATGAGATAATGCTATTTCTGCCATATATTTTAAACTCTTATCGTTATCTACTTTCTCATTTTCTAATATTCCACAGTGTCCATGACTAGTATATTGACACATACATACATCTGTTATTATAACTAATTTTTTTGATATCTCCCGTACCTTTTTAACTGCTCTTTGAACAATACCAAATTCATCGAAGGCCCCACAACCAACTTCATCTTTATGGTCTGGTAATCCGAATAAAATTACTCCACATACGCCCACTTCTTCAACTTCTTCAATAATTTCATGAAGTCTATCTAATGAAAAATGATAATTTCCTGGCATCGAGGCTATCTCTTCTTTAATATTTTCACCTTCTACTACAAAAATAGGAAATATAAAGTCTGATGGTGTTAATATTGTTTCTCTTACTAAATCTCTTATGTTACTTGTTTCTCTTAATCTTCTGTTCCTTTTGAACACAGTTATCCACTCCTAATTAAATAAATTATCATTTTATCCACAAATTGTTATTAAATCATCACCTTCGAAGCTGTAAAACATCCCTAAATTAACATTACATTTTTACAAGCTTGCTTATAACCCCTTCTGCACTATATTCATCACATATAATAGATTCTATACCATTATCTGAAAGTTCCTTTGCAGTTATAGGTCCTATAGCCAGTGCCGTTTTCGATTTCATAATTTCAATACCTACCATTGTAATCATATTTTTAACAGTCGACGGTGAAGTAAATACTATCAAATCTACATCTTTTATTTCATTTTCATATCTTAATTTACCACAAACCGTTTCATATGTGAAAACTTCATCCACGCTACAGCCAGTACTTCTTAATTCTTCTACCAAATAAGGTCTTGCATCTTTAGATCGAGGAACTAATATTTTATCTTCCGCTTTTACGTATGTCTTCATTTTCTCAAACAAACTTTCAGCAACAAAATGATCTGCAACTATTTCTGGAATAATCCCTCTATTTTTAAGAGCGCTTGCAGTGGCTGGCCCTATGGCTGCAATTTTAGCTTTGAGTTTCCTAATATCAAATTCAATATCCTTTAAGTAATCAAAAAAAATATTCACTCCATTTACACTGGTTAAAGTTAAAAAATCATAACCCGCAAGCTTTGTTTTATAATCATCTAAATTATATGAAGTGTTTTTAAATTCAATGGAATTTATCTCAAGTACTTCTGCACCTAAATCTATTAATTTTTCTCTTAATTCCTTTGATTGCTCTTTTGAACGAGTTATACAGATGTTCTTCCCGAATAAAGGTTTCTTCTCGTACCAATTGAATTCATCATTAAATTTAATTACTTTCCCCACTACGATAATGCAAGGAGATGATATTTCTGATTTTTGCACCTTACATAAAATATCTTCTAGCGTTCCCACTACCTTCTTCTGTTTTGATGTAGTTCCTCTCATTATTACCGCGCAGAGGGTATCTTTACTTTTTCCATTGGATATAAGATTTCCTGCAATCTTTTCTAGATTTTTAAAACCCATCATAAAAACCAAAGTTCCGCCAAGTCTTGCTACCGCATTCCAATCAATATTAAGCTTTTCTGCGGTCATTGCAGTGAATATATGGAAACTTTGAGCTATCCCTCTATGAGTGATAGGTATCCCAGCATAATTAAGCACTGCTATTGGTGAAGTTATTCCTGGTATAACTTCAAATTCAATGTTCTCTTCAAGAAGTGCTAAAGCTTCCTCGCCGCCACGTCCAAATACAAATGGATCTCCGCCCTTAATTCTTCCAACTACATGTCCTTTTTTAGCCAGTGTTACTAGCATTTCATTTATCTCTTCCTGAGTTTTATAATGACAGCCTGGCTCTTTTCCACAATAGTATATTTCACAATCCGCTTTTAAATATTTAAGTATACTAGTACTTGCTAACCTATCATACATAACTGCAGTACATTTTTCTAGCATTCTTATTGCTTTTAGGGTTATTAGTTCCTCATCTCCTGGACCGACTCCCATTAAATAAACCTTTCCCATTAGTATCCCCTTTCTACTTTTTTATATGATTAATTATCTTCTAATATTTTTTTAGCTAGATCAGCACCTAGCTTTATATATTCATTTTTATCTCCCGAAAGTTGTTTTTTTACTATTTTCCCATCAACGTCAAACACACCAAGCATGTGCATAGTTTCTCCTTCAAAATAAGCATATGCTCCTATACAACCATGACAATCTCCATTAAGGGTCGCCATAAAGCTTCTTTCTGCGTCTACGCAAATTCTAGCATCGTAGCAATCTAATTTTCTAATCATAGATACTTGTGGATGGCTTTTAACCATTTCAATACCTAATGCACCTTGGGCTATTGCTGGTACAACTTCCGTTGGTTCAAAATAGTTGGTAATTATATTTTCCATACCTAGCCTTTTTAGTCCTGCAGCTGCAAGTATTATGCCATCTAGGTTTTCCTTTTCTATTTTTGCTATTCTAGTCTGTACATTACCTCTTATAGGTACAATTTCTACATCCGGTCTTAGTGTCTTAATTTGAGTGCCACGTCTAATACTACTAGTACCTATTCTTGCACCCTTAGGTAAGTCATAAAAGCTAACGTTGTTAAATGCAACAAATGCATCTCTAACATCTTCTCTAACTGGAATAGCCACTATTTCAAACTCCTCTGGTATGTCGTAGGGTACATCCTTCATACTATGTACTGCCATATCAACTTTTTGCTCCAGCATTGCAACCTCTATTTCCTTTACAAAAAGACCCTTACCTCCTATTTTATCTAAAGTTACATTTAAAATTCTATCTCCCTTAGTCTCAATAAGTACCTTTTCAGAGTCAATATTAAACTTTTCTTTAATCATAGCTATAACTGTATTTGCTTGTACTTGTGCAAGTTCACTTCTCCTAGTTCCTATATTAATTTTCAAAATTTATTCCTCCTTTAACTTTAACTTTCAATTCTCAACTATCCCAAATTCAGCTTCATAAAACATTTGTAAAATAGTATTTTGCACTCCCTTAGTATAAAAAAAGTGGAAATCTTCACTACATACAAAATTCATAATTTCCTTTTTTACTTCACTCTTCTTTACCATATTTCTCATGCTACATGTATAATCTATAAAACCTTCATACTCACAAAGTTTATCTTCTATGACTTTCGACATGAAAAGTGCTGTTTTAGGGCTACTGTTTTTAGTATGTAATGCAAATTTCATATTAGGTGTATTTCTTTGAACTGGTGTTACAAATAACCCTTGTTTATAATCCCCGCAGTGTACATATAGTTTACTTTTTCTATCGCAGTATTCTTTTATACCGTCATTTGTCGCTTTATTATCTGTAGCAATAATTACAATATGATTCTGATCCACATAGCTTTCATCATATTCACCCTTTATTAATTTTACGTTATAAATATTTTGCAATGCGTAAAATCCTAGACAAAATTCTTTTGACACCACTGTAATATTACAACCTTCCTTTGAGAAAGTTTTACATTTAATAAGAGCTGCCTCTCCCCCACCAACGATAAGTATATTAATCTTATTTGATAGCAGTGAAATCATGGTATAATTTAAACCTGGAAAATCCTGCTTATTATGTCCACGCATTCCTTAGACCTCCCCTTCAAATGTTCCTCCTTTAACACCTCTATAGCTTTGTTTACATAGGCATTTGAAGTACTCTTCAAAAGTATCTCTGCTAATTTTTCATTATCCTTAGTCTCTTTCTTGTGCTTAAAAGTCTCTAGTCTTTCTTTGTAAACACCTTCACCATTGTGTTTTAACTTTTTTATAAAAGGCGATAACTCTTCCATGGTTTTCCACTCTATATACTCTTTTATAGCTTTATCCACAATGTATCTATTATCCCTCATAGAGGCTTCACGTCTTTTATAATTGGCATCATGGATGTCGCCTAACATATCTATGTCATATACCTCATATAATGGATTTTCACTTACTACTTCTTCAATGTCCCTTGGTACAGCTAAATCGAATAATAATAAGTGTTTGCTCGGTAACTCCTTTAAGTGAACCACAGTATGAGGAGCCGTGGTACAAGATATAACACAATCCACCTTTTCATAATATTTATGTATGTCGTTAAACGGTATCATTTTTACTCTTGGATCTTCTATATTAACCTTATTAATATCCCTAACTGCAATATATAGTAAATTTATTTTTCCCTCTAGTATATATTTTGAAGTTAATTCTCCTACCGCTCCATAGCCTAAAACCATAAAATTTTTGTGTCCCCTATCTATTGCTTCTTTAACTACCATAGAAGATGAAGAAACCGGTATCTCACTTATTTTAGATTTATTTCTAAACTTCTTGCCACAAGCAATAGCATTTTCAAAAAGTCTTTGAAGTTCCTTTTTAGTTGATTTTGAACCTTTTGCAGCTTCATAAGCATCCCTAACTTGCCCTAAAATTTGGTCCTCTCCAAGTAATAGCGAATCAAAACCACAGACCACATCCATTAAATGTTGTATTGCTTTTTCTTCCTTATAACTTTCTACACACTTTATTAAATTCTTATCCCAATTTAACGCCTTAAAAATCTTATCAACAATATCTTCATCCTTAGATTTAAAATATATCTCTGTCCTGTTACAGGTACTTAAAATAACTGCCTCTTCACAAATATTTAAAAGTTCCTCTAAGCACTTTCCTTGGCGTTTTGGTATAATTGAAAGTTTTTCTCTAATTTCTATTTTCACATCATGCTTTAGCCCTATAAGTTGTATCATTATATCATCTCCAAAAATACATCACTATTACTAATATTTCATATATACGCATATTTCATATAACATGCATATTATTATTAAATAAAACATTGCCCCATACATTAATTTTATTGTATCTATTATATGTTCTTTTCCCAAATCGTTTATTTTGTTTCCTATTGTTGGTTTATACATTTTTTCTCCAAAATATTCATTCGTACCACCTAGTCTAACTCCCATAGCTCCTGCTGCTGCTCCTTCTGGATAAGCACAATTAGGACTTTTATGATTTTTTCTATCTCTTATCATCACTTTTATACTGCAAGCAATATTTCCTCGAACCAGTGGTGCTGCCAAACAGATTAAAAATCCTGTTATTCTTGCTGGTATAAAATTAAATACATCGTCTGTTTTAGCTGGAAAGAACCCAATATATTTATATTTTTCATTCATATATCCAAGCATTGAATCCATTGTATTTATGCCCTTATACATCATAGCTAAAGGTGCTCCCCCTAATATTGCATAAAGAATAGGGGCTATAACACCATCTGCTGTATTCTCTGCAATTGTCTCCACATCCGCTCTTACTATTTCATATTCAGTAAGGGTCTTTGTATCTCTCCCTACAAGGTATGACAATTTAACTCTTGCGTCATAAATATCATTATTAACTAAAGAATCATAAACCTTTTTACCTTCTTTATGAAGGCATCTAGCAGCTATTGTTGTCCAAAGCAATATTATATTGAGAATATGGTACAACCAAAAAAACTTATTAGAAATTCTCAAAATTATAAAAGGCACTAAAAAACTAGAAAGTGCTACTATAACTACAATAATTCCGCCAAAAACTTTAATTTGACCATTAGTTTTACATATCGTTCTGCCTAACTTATCTAATTTAGAAATAAGTTTTCCTATATAAATCACCGGATGTTTAAACCAATATGGATCTCCAATTAATAAGTCTAACATTACCGCTAAAATTAAATCTATTATGTTCATCTGAAATAGTATTGCCATTTTAATTCCTCACTATCTTATACTGTTATAATTTTTTAAATAGTTGTTAACTGTCCCTAACTTTCTCTTTTTATTCCTATGATTTTATAGATTGAATCCATGTCTACATTATCTCTAACTATATCTGCTAGCTTGTCTAATTCTTTTTCTCTTAGATTTTCATAAACCTTAGATTTTTTAGGTTCCATAGCTTTTTTTACCCTTAAAGTATTAATCATATGTTCTCTAAACTCTACTCCATCTAAAACTCCATGAATATATGTACCCATAACATTTCCACCTGCATTTATCGCTCCATCGAAGGATGACGTATCAGAACCATTCTTATCATAGATTTCAAAAAGTGGTTTTGCATTATGACCATATTTACAAATTCCCATATGTATTTCGTAACCATAAGTTTCTAGACTAGTATCCCTAATGTTAATGCTACGAGCCTTTACTCTTGTAGTTATTTTCTCATCTTCAAATATTGTGTCTATGTCTAAAAGCTTCATACCATCTGTTTCTTTTGAATTTCCCTCTAAGCAATTAGGGTCACTTAAGCTATTTCCTAGCATTTGATATCCTCCACAAATACCTAATACGTTACCTTCTACACTATATTGCTGAATCGCTTCTGCAAGTCCCGAATTTCTTAAAGAAATTAAATCATCAATAGTATTTTTAGTTCCCGGTATGATAAGCAAGTCTGGAGTGCCCAATTCTCCTTTAGTTGTAACAAATCTAACTGATACATCTTCTTCAGCCTTTAAGGCATCTAAATCCGTGAAATTTGATATATGTGGAAGCTTTATTACAGCAATATCAATAGGTGCAGTAATTTTTTTATTAAATTCTACTGCGCCATCTTCATCTTCGAGTTCCAATCTAAAATAAGGAACTACCCCTGCACATGGAATATGTATAATGTCCTCAAGCATTGTAAGTCCTGGCTTTAAGATTTCTAAATCTCCTCTAAACTTATTAATAATAGTGGCTTTAACTCTTTTTTTCTCGACCTCATTAAGCAAAAGCAAAGTCCCTGCTAGTGACGCAAATACTCCACCCTTATCTATATCTCCTGCGAGTATCACAGGGGCATCTATAAGTTCCGCCATTCCCATGTTCACTATATCTCTATCTCTTAAATTAATTTCTGCAGGGCTACCTGCTCCTTCCATTACTATAATATCAAACTTCTTCTCTAATTCTTCAAACTGCTTTTTTAACATGTCTTTGAATTCCAATTTCATATTATGATATTCCATAGCTGTACTATTCCCAAAAACCTTTCCATTAACGATAATTTGGCACTTTTTATCGGAGGTAGGTTTTAATAAAATCGGATTCATATATACCTCTGGCTCCAATCCTGCCGCATAGGCTTGAAGCACCTGCGCACGTCCCATTTCTTTTCCATCCAATGTAATATAAGAATTCAATGACATATTCTGTGACTTAAAAGGACATACTGAAAACCCATCTTGCACAAAAATTCTACAAAGTGCTGTTACTAATATGCTTTTTCCTACTGATGAAGCGGTTCCTTGAACCATTACTTTAGCCATTACTCTTTCTCCTTTCTTCCTGCTTATATTCTTTCTTTGGTACACAACAAAAAAACAGCAAGCTTGCGCACCTGCTGTTATGTACAAATTTTTCATTGCACTAACTTGAATTCTACAGTTCTTTCCCGCCGAAAGCTTAATATTACTAATTTAGGCAGGTCTCCTGGCTCTTGATACACTTTCTCTTATAACTTTCCCTTTCTTGTAGTTATAAAAGATTTTCTCTCAATTACAGTAGCGGGGGCTGCTGTGGAATTACACCACATTCCCTTTTCACCTTACTAATCATCTACTAAAGTAACTGCATCCACTTTATTGGCTGATTAATAAAAGGCACCTAAACAAATCTATTCATTTTTTTACTAATATAATTCATAAGTTTCATTTTTAAAATTTTCAATTTAATACATTTCTATGTAATTAAGTTTATAGCATTATGTTAATCCTGTCAATAAATAAGAATTTAAAATGCTTAAGTCTCATATGGTTATAAGTCATCTCCTTCGGAGCTGCAACAGTTCCGAAGGAGATGCATTAATTCGCTAAATTAATTTTGCTTGTAGAAACATAGCTTTTTTTCCTATTTCTGTGAATTTAGCCTCATATTCTGTAACCACATTATCTTTAAAATCACTTTTATGCAAATCATAAGTTGAAAATAATATCTCAAACCCACATTCTTTGAAATATTCTACCGATTCTTCGAATAACTCTGTATCATCTGTTTTGAACCAAACTTCAGATCCCCGTTTTAAGAATTTCTTATAACTCGTCAAGAACTTAGTATGAGTTAATCTTCTTTTATTATGTCTGTCTTTTGGCCAAGGATTACAAAAATTTATATAAATTCTGCTTATCTCATCTTTTGCAAACACATCATCAATAAGCATTATGTTCATTGGCATAAGACGTACATTTATGTCTTGTGCCCCTTCAATTTCTCTTACTTCTATAACTTTTCTAAGGGCAAATACCAGAACCTCATCTTTTAAATCAATGCCTACAAAATTGATATCAAGATCTCTCCTGGACTTTTCTGATATAAATCTACCTTTACCGCAACCTAGTTCTAGATGAATTTCATTGTTATTTTTAAATTCTTCATTCCATTTTCCTTTGTGATCATATTGGTCAGTTATTACAATATGACTAGTTTCAAGCTCTGGCCTAGCCCAATATTTTTTTCTTAAGCGCATATGTTTTTCTCCTTACATTTATAATTTTTATGAAATTTACTTTTTATTTAAAACATCCCTGCAATATTTAAAAACTGTTTAAATAACCATAACCCTGGTGCTTGCACGATATAAGTAAAAACTGATTGTCCACCAGGTAATATAGGCAATATTAACGCCATAAATATTAAGAATTGATACCTATAAATTGTATCTGGTAAATTGTAAAAAAACTTTGGGAATAAATCCCTAACTATATGAGATCCATCAAAACCCGGTATTGGCACTAAATTAAGAAAAAACAAAATACAATTTAGGTACCCTGTAATTATTAAGATTTGGCTAATAATAGTATATAATCCACCATGAATTGGTGGAATCTTCGAAAATAACACAGTCAGAATTGCAAATACAAACCCTAGAATCAGATTAGCAATTGGGCCTGCAACTGAAACTTTCAAATCATCCTTATAATAATTTTTAAATGCACTAGGATTTGTCTGAACAGGCTTTGCCCAACCAAATCCTACTAATATAATCATAAGAAATCCCATTGGATCTATATGTGCGATCGGATTCAGAGTAAGTCTCCCTTGAAATCGTGGAGTTTTGTCTCCTAACCTATCTGCTACGATAGCATGCGCATACTCATGAAAAGTAAATGCTAATAAAATTGCCGGTATCATCAAAATCTTATTTAATATTTGTTGTGTATCCAAGTTTATTCCTCCTTATATTCCTACATGGTAGGCAATGTTAATCGCTACTCATCTTGTTAATGCATCTTTGACTTGTTATTTTTTAAGATGTCTAATGTACCTATTATAACAAAGTTTATTGTTATTTTGAATTGAATATTCTCAAAGCAAAATAATATATTATCACAACCATATCCTTATGAATTAACTTATATTTTCAGATTATAGAAAAAACCTTATCTTAAAAAGATAAGGTCTTAAATAAAACATCATAGTATCGACTACTTAAAAAGAACAAAAGATACTTCTTTATTATTAACCAATGATACTATTCCCTTAGTATACAATTGCAATAATTCTCCTTTATAGCTAGTTTCAGTTCCAGAACTAATATCTTTTATTACAGCTTTCATTGCATCATTTTGATAGACCTTACCAAGAGATGTAACGAATAAATCATTTTTTTTAGAAGGTTTTTGTAAATCAATTACTTTCCAATTTTCAGTATTTTCTGATGTTTTCCCATAATAAACTTTGCTTACCAAATTATCTTTTAATTCTCCAAGATACACATTGTCATCATCATCAGTGCCTATTAAAGTAAGTTTTTCTACACCTTTAATATTTATAGGTTCCTCAAGGGTGGTAGAATACATTTTATTATAGACTAATCCCTCGTACACCAAATTATCTTCATGGCGCGCTAATGCCATATTACTCACACTCTTTGGTATTGTATCAATTTTTGTCATCTCTTCGTCTCTGTCACTTCTATAGTCTCTGTCAATTCTATATATACTACTGCTACCACCTTCATTTAAAACCTTTATATAAATAACCCCTGTTAAAATTGATACTTGAATATCTTCTACTTCATCATTTGTACCAGTATAGGCTAATTTTCCTATCTTTACTTTTTCACCTTTTTCTACGTCATAAGAATATACTACTAATTTACTAGACTCATCATCACTTTTCTCTACTAAAAACATTCTATTTCTATCTGGAAGCCATTTATAAAAAGAAATTTCACTTCCGTCTTCAGCCTCTATATTTTTAACGCTTCCATTCTTACCATCAGCAATTTTTAATTCTTTATTCTCATAATAGCATAAATATTTAGCACCATAGGATACTAATATATTTTCTGCGTTTGCCGGCAATGTAATATCAATATTTTTTAATTTATCGCTTTTATTTTCATCAATTTTTTCCGTAACCATTTTTGAATCAGTAGCTAAAAAATAATGATCTATATAAAATAGAACTAAACATTGCATGGATAACGAAAATACTATCCATATACTTATTCTTTTCTTCCAACTCATAGTTTCTTCTCCTTTAATTTAAAATGTACTATGCTCAAATTTCACTTTATTGCCTACTCTCCACATAAATAATTGAAGGTATAGATCTTTCTCCATAGCTGTCGCTAGGATTGTTTATAACTTCATCATCATAAAACAAGGTTGAAGAAGAACCTCCATCTAAATTAGTAGCATTATAAGCACCAAACTTATACAATTCGTCTTGTACCTCTCTTAAAGTAGCCCCTAAACTGCCTACCTGTCTACCATCGATAACTAATAATATTATTGCTCCATCTTTTCTTTGTCCAATAGCTGTTCTAGGTGCTATCCCCTGCCCTCCGACACCCGTATTTATAGTTTTCTGTCCATTAACTATAAGTGCCGGACCAAAAGATACCGCTTCCATCACTTCAAGCTCTTTCATTTCTTTAATTGAATGAGCTCCAACTAATAAATTTCCCGATTTAGTAAATGCTACAACCTCTGTTTTTTCATTTTCATTTTTTATATCATTAAAAATTTCTTTACCATTAGACATTATAATTCCTGTTGGATTTGCTCCCGTTCCTGCCCATTTTGTGTCACCAGCTTTATCTGTAAACGCGCCACCATTAACCGCTGCAATTGCATTATTATTTTTTGCAATATCACTAGTTAATTGCCCTTCCCTTAATTGCCCTTCCTGGTTGAGCTTACTACTATACCCTACTTTTAATCTAGTCGCGTCACTGATTACTAACACATGCCCTTTAAATTTTGTCCCTTTAATATCATATCTTTCAATACTATTATCATCTTTATTTTCTACATTTACGCCAGCCAAGTTATCTTGAGCTATAGTTTCCACTACTTGGTCCTTCATAATTTCTTTTATTTTTTCATCGGATAAAAATGATGTTGCTAGCCACTGTAATGAAAGAGTGGTCATTGCTGAACCTACCACTGTAGTCTTTACATTTTTAAACGGACCATAATAAATCATAAATGGGCCTGTAATAGCTGTAAAAGTTAATTCAAATATTATAAAAAATAAAACAAGCGTGCTTTGACTTCTTTTTTTTCTCTTCCCACATTTTTCTATTTTTTTCATCTTTCCCATCCTTTTCTTTATTATGTACTATCATATTATACAATAAAACTATATATTTTAACACATCTTTTAAATGTAATTTTTGTGAATATAAATATCATATGATAAATTAATACAAAAGAGAGTATAAATTTTTATACTCTCTTCTATAGAATTAAATTTTTATAATTTTTTAGAGCCTTCGTATGCTAGGGGCGACCTCTCACATTCATCATATTTCAAAGTTACTTGATAACACAAGTCACTACCCTTCATTTTTTCAGAGGCATAACACAAACCATTTGACCTTGAATCAAGAAAAGGATGGTCTATTTGTTCTGGGTCACCTATAAGAATCAACTTAGTTCCCTCTCCAACTCTAGTTATTATTGCTTTAACTTGTTTTGGCGACAAATTTTGTGCCTCATCTATAATTACCCAATTTTTAACTATGGACCTTCCTCTAAGATAAGCAACAGCTTCAGTAGTTATAATTCTCCTATCAAACAAGTCATTTATTTTATCTAATAGTTGCTTCTCATTTTTGTAACGTTCTTTTTCATCAGATTCCACAAGTATCTCTAAATTATCAAATATTGGCCTCATGAATGGTGATATTTTTTCTTGTTCTGTACCAGGTAAAAAACCTATTTCCTCATCCATAGTAACATTGGGTCTGCAAATTAAAATTCTTCTGTAATGTTCATTACTATCCTGTAATATTTTTTGAAGTCCCACCGCTAATGAAAATAATGTTTTAGCTGTTCCTGCAGGCCCTTTTATAATTACGAGTGGTGCTTTTACTGCATCAGCACTTAAAGCTTCCAGCATAAATTTCTGACCTACATTTCTTGGCGAAACTCCTGAGGGTTTACTTTCCTTATTATAAAGCGGTACTACATTTTTACCATCATATCTAGCGAGTGCCGTTTGTTTAGGATTTTCCATTGAATGAATTATTAAAAATTGATTTGTGTATAAAAATGGAGTGGTATATTCTTCTGTTTCCTCATCATATTTAAGTAAGGCACCAATTTCCAAATTTTTTTTACTAAAAAACTCCTGAAGATTTTCTGGAGATACAAATACCTCTATTCTTCCTGTATACTGATTATCATATTCAGGTACAAATTTTTCATAAAAATCTTCTACATTAATATCTACGGCATCTGCCTTTATTCGTTGAAAAATATCTTTGGTTATTAGCCATACATCCTCACCTTGCTCTTTAAGCCCTTTACATACCTGCAATATTCTATTGTCAGCTTTTTCTTTATTCCAAGAAGCAGGAATTTTGGTATCATAGTGATTCATTTCTACTCTAAGTCTTCCTCCACTTGTTAAATCAATACCCTCATTTAGTTTTCCCTGCTTCCTAAGTTTATCAATAAGTCTAGCCGCATATCTAGCATTAGCTCCTAAATCACTTTTATCTTTCTTAAAACTATCTAATTCCTCGAGTACCACTTCTGGTATTATTACATCATTATCTCCAAAAGATAATATAGCACTGGGTGAATACAAAATAACATTGGTATCTAATACATAGGTTTTTTTCAAAATGTCAGCGCCCCCTCTCTCTATTACTAATATATGTTACTTATCCTATAAATGAATTAAAAATATAATAAAATTTATAATTTCTATAATTTTAATACATTTTTTTGACAAGCAATAGTTTTTATTATATAATAAAAACTATAACAGATCTGATAACATTATAGGATGGTGTATATGGATAACATTACAACAATTTTTAAAGAGAAGAAATTAAAACTTACACCTCAGCGTATTGCTGTTTATAAATATTTGCAATCAACAAAAGAACATCCTTCCGCAGAAGTAATTTACAAAGCTCTGCAACCAACATATCCTACTATGAGTTTGGCTACGGTTTATAAAGCATTAAAAACTCTTATAGAAGTTAAATTAATAATTGAACTTAATGTAGGTGAGGGCAACTTTAGATATGATGGCAATGTATCTTCACATCCTCACATACATTGCATAAGTTGTGGCAGGGTTGATGACATAGAAGGCATACGTTTTGCAAATATACGCGAAGATGTAAAACATCATACTAGTTATGAAGTTTTAGAGAGTAAAGTATATTTTTATGGTTTATGTGAAAATTGCAAAAAATAATTATTAAAGAAAGAAAGAAGTATGAATTGAATTTCATATTTCTTTCTTTAATAAATTATTTATAACTTTTTTTTAATAACTCTTCCCATTCTTTAGAACTATAACCATCATCTAAAATCTTTTTCAAAGCCAAAAATACATTGTTTTTGATTTTATCAGGTAAATTATATAATATAGGTATACTATTATCATTAGCTTTATATATATGTTGAACCATTATTTTACCAATACCTGTGACTTTATTATTTGCAATTTTATTTCCACTTATAATTCCTTTCTGCGCAATTCTTGCTTGAACCTCATCACTATAAATATATTTAATAAAAGCATCGGCATTATCACCATTTTTTGCATTTACAGGAACACTTAATAAAGAATTAATTATAATAGGCCCATTAGAACCATACTTTGAATTATTCTCATAATCTCCTATTATTCCTATGTTACTTCCATTAAGTTTAGAATTATAATAAGAAATACATACTAATAATGGAGAATCACCATTATTAAAACTCGTAATACTCTGTTCATTACCTAATTCAAAAGAATTCTTAGTAATTCCATTATTTTTTGTTAAAGAATTAAATTCTTTAAATATTCCCTGTACATCTTTCAATTTTTTATAAGATTCCTCGCCACTATCATAATTTTCCTCAACGTCATGAATATTTATGATTTTGCTAGCTATTAATGAAAATAAAAATCCATTAGCATCTACATCTCCAGTTAACACTACCGGAGTTTTCATACCCTTTTCATTAATTTGCTTTAGCACATTTAACCATTGTTCTAAATTATTAGGGTTAGCTATCTTTAGTTTCTCAAGATTCGCTTTATTGTATAGTAGTTCAATAGAATATGGCACAACTCCTATTCCATAGTATTTATCTCCTACTCTACCATAAGAACTCATAATATCATAGTATCTATTATTTATAGTATTATCATCATAAGAGCCTTTCATATCACTCAAAACTCCATTTTTACTAAGTTCAATAAGTTTATTCCTATTAGTAAAAATCACATCAATTTCTGTTCCTAAATTAATAGTCTCCATGATATCACTTTTATCACCTAGTGCAACATTTAGTTTTACTTCAACATCTGGGTTGTTCTTTTTAAAGTCATCAATTAAAAACTTAATTACCTTTGAAGAATACTCATCAGTTGTGTCTAAAAATATATTTAGTTTCTTTTCTTTTTCATCCATTTTGCATGATGAAAGGCTAATTACCATAATTAAAACTATAAGAGCACAACATAAATTTTTCAATGTTTTTAATGATTTTTTCATAAGTTAACCTCACTTTATTAATAAATATGAATCTTTTTAAATTTATTTAATATAAATTAATTAAACATACAATTGTTACATATAATTTAAAGGGGGTGTAATATATGAAATTACAGGTACTATTATTTAAGAAGAGAATTATCTATTATACTTTAGCGATTATTGTATTTACCATAATACTTACATTCTTTTTGTTTTTCAGTAAAAGTTCAATAAGTACATTTAATATTGTTAATGAAAACAAAATGATGCAAGCTGATCTAACAGCGGATGGAAATAAGGATATTCTCTACATAAAAACAGATGCGGATAAATATTATATTCAAATAAATTCAGAAGATAAAAGTTATTATCTAGAGCCTGCTAAAAAAAGTAACACTTTGGGAAATTATTATCTGCAGTGGCCAATGCGGCTTACTTTAATGGATATATCTAGGAACAATATACCTGAAATATTTACTCAAGCATCAGTAAACGATAACGCTATTCAGCATGTATTTCTTTGGACTGGAGAAAAATTTGATGATATATTTTGCAGTACAAACAATATTTTGGGTTTTATAGATAGTAAAAATAATAAAACACCTAAAGTTATATCTGGAAATATTAAAGATGGTGAAATGAATTTAGTCAGTTATATTTTCATTAAAAATAATTTAAAGTCTTTTAACTATAATTATACCGATAATTACATGGGTAAAAACACCATGTTAGGTTTTGTAAATCTGATGGAAAGCTTTCCATTATCAGAATTAAATATGTCAAAAGAACTTTTCGCACCTTATTTAAATGGTAATGATATTTCACTATTAGGCGATTTATCAAGCCAAAAAATACATTTTAATTTTCAAGATGCCGTTTTCAAAGATTATAATTGGGACAAAGACGGTAATGCCAGTGAAATTCTATGGACATTAAATTTTAAAGGAACTAATACAAATGATTTAAAAGAAACAAAAAACTATACTATAGAACTAATTGTAAAGCTTATGCCTAATGAGAATAAAGTTTCTATCTTCAAAATCAGCTCTGTAACTCTTAAGTAATAAAGCGATATTATTAAGATATACACAATTATAAAAGGGACCGTATTATCGGTCCCAAGGGGGATGGGGGGTTACGCATAAAATAATTATTTTATGCTAATGGAGATTTCAACTCCGATTACATTTATAATATTACCCTTTTTACGGAGTTTTATTCATTATAAAATATATTTAAATTTTTTATATAAAACACACATTTATTTGTAGAAATTCTAATGTCTTGAGGTATCATTTTCCTCTACGATTTTATTGAGCACTTCAATTTTTTTATCATCTACTAGATGAGCTAATATAAAAATAAGCTGTTCCTTATCCTCATCCTCTAAGAATTGTAGAATGCTATGTGTACTTTCTTTAGGACTCGTATGTTTAAATTCAACATCGTTACTTTCAAAAGAATCATTATTCGATATGGAATTCATAATATCATCAAGATTTGGATTGTTTAAGTCTAGATTATTTAAATCTATTCCAGATAGCATATTTGAAATTTCGCTTAAATCTATACCACCCATACCTGAAAATATATTTGATAACATGTTATCTTGCCCATCTTCATTTGAATTTACTAAATCATTATTCTCATTAAGATCATTATTTTTTTCATTACTATTACTATTACCATTATTACGATTACTATTATTACTATTATTATTTTTATTATTTTTATTTTGATTATTTTGATTATTATTACTATTATTACTATTATTACTATTTTGATTGTTATTATTATTTTTTGCTGAATTCGATGTTGAATTTACATTTCCTGAATAACTATCCGCTGAGTTGCCTCGCATGTTATTACCTTGCCCTCCTAAACTGTCCATCAAATTTCCTAATATATTATTGTCTTGTCCGCCTAAACTGCCAATTAAATTTCCTAGCATATTATTGTCTTGGCCACCTAACCCAGAAATTAACCCTTCAAGCATATTATTGCCCCCACCATTATTTCCTCCAAGAAAGCTAGTTAATAATCCCATCAAAGGATTTGCAGAATTTCCATTAATCATTTGTGCTAATGGGTTATTGCCAGAATTGTTATTATTATTATTGTTGCCGTTATTGTTATTATTGTTGCCGTTATTATTACTGTCATTGTTATTATTTGCATTATTGTTATTATTTTCATTATTCATATTATTTCTATCGTGTTTATGATGTTTTGACATATTTATCACCTCATTTATAAATGGGAGAGCATAAGCTCTCCCTGATTTTTAGAATTAACAACAACATCCTCTCGCTGGTGTTTCAACATTTCTACCTTTACAACAACAACAAACTATGAATATCAATATTAGCAAGAAAGCATTTTTGTTTTCAAGTAGACATGTTCTTTGAAGTATAATTAAGAGTATTAACGCACAACATGGATTTGTACATATACTTGAAAACTGATTTCCATTTCTACATCCACATTCTGATGTTCTATCACAACATCTTCTTACACGACGTCTTCTTTTTGACATATAAAACTCCCCTTCCTGGGCCATGTTTTAATGCACTATTTATTTTAACTCAAGTTAATTAATAATTTAATTTATCTATTTGTGCAATTATAATTATTTATCTAACAATCTTCATCACAGTTATCTAGATTTATAAAATTATTTGTGCATCCTCTGCCTTGTCTACCATTATTGCCACCACATGCGAATATAAGAATTAAGATTATTATCCAGCAACATGCACCGCCGCCGCCGAATCCGCCACATCCGCCACCAAATCCACCAAATCCGCCAAATCCACCTCTACTACTTGAGCCACATCTGCAAAGTTCCTTGCAGTGTTTAGGATCGCATCCGCAGACAGTTCCACACTCTTGTCCTTGACCCCATCCTCCGCATAAGCATAATAGAATAATTATCCAAATTATTGAGCTTCTTCCGCCTCCAAAACCACCACAGCCGCGTCCACAATCACAGTCGCCTCTGTTGTTACAGTTGCCACCTCCGATGCCACAGTTACCGCCTGAATTTCCCTTACCACAATTCAATCCACTTAATAAGCTATTCATATCCATTTACTTACCTCCTTATAATTGTTTTTATTGTTTTACCTTTTAAAATCTTTTTCTTTGGTTCTAATATATACTATTCTTATAGAAATAAATTGACACAGATTTTCAAATTAAATCATCTTTTTCCATGTGCTTAAATCATTACCTGCGGTGCTGTATATTTTTTACACATGCTAAAGGCAAAAAAAAATAGACCTCATTACTTTATGCACAAAGTACTAGTTTGCACGCCGTAATGTAGGTCTCTTTTATTTTTTATTCTTCTATGTGATCATCTTTAAACATGTTTCCTAGTAACTCTTTTACACCTATTTTCTTTAGTGAGGAAATATTAATAATCTCCTCATTCGCCTCAAGAGCAAATGTTTCCCTTATCAACTTATTATTTTTTACAAGTTCTGCTCTATTTAACTTATCTTTTTTTGTTGCCACTATTACAACTTCATAACCAAAATGTTTAATCCATCCGTACATTAGAAGATCATCTTTAGTTGGCTTACGTCTACAATCCACAAGTAATGCTACCTTTTGAAGTTGTGGTCTACGAATTAGGTAGTCCTCCATCATCTTACCCCATTTAGCTTGTTCAGTCTTTGATACTTTTGCATATCCGTAACCTGGTAAATCAACAAAATAAAAGCTATTGTTTATTAAAAAAAAGTTTATAAGTCTAGTTTTTCCAGGTGTTCCACTAACTTTAACCAACTTTCGTCTATTTGTTAAAGTATTTATTAAAGAAGACTTGCCTACGTTGGACCTACCAACGAAAGCATACTCTACCATATTATCTGTAGGATACTGAGTAGGTTTTACTGCTGAAATTATGAATTCAGATTGTTTTATCTCCATTATTTATCTCTCCAATTAATGCATTTTCAAGCACATGTTCTACTTTACTTGCAATTATAAATTTTAGTTTATGCTTAATACTATTCGGTATCTTTTGTATGTCTTTTTCATTGTCTTTAGGTATTATAATTGTATCAATGCCCGCCCTATAGGCAGCTAGTGATTTTTCCTTAAGCCCACCAATAGGTAGCACTCTTCCCGTAAGTGTAATCTCCCCTGTCATCGCTACATTATGTCTTACTTTTCTGTTAGTTAAGGCAGATACCATTGCAGTTATCATAGTTACCCCGGCCGATGGTCCATCTTTAGGCACCGCTCCCTCTGGTACATGAATATGAATATCTTTATTTTTATAAAAGTCTTTATCAATATTATATTTGGCTGCATTAGCTCTAACATAGCTGTATCCAGCTTTAGCAGATTCTTTCATAACATCTCCTAATTGACCAGTAAGTTGAAGCTTGCCAGTTCCATCCATAGCACTTACCTCTACAGGCAAGGTAACCCCACCAACTTCTGTCCACGCAAGACCTGTTACAACCCCTACTCCATCTTCCTCGTAAGCTTTATCATAGGTATATAAAAGAGGCCCTAAATATCGTTTAACATGTGCAGTTGTAACATTAACATTTTCTTTACTCTTTTCTACCATTTCAGTTATTGCCTTTCTTATAACTGAAGCAATTTGTCTTTCAAGATTTCTAACCCCTGATTCCCTAGTATAATTTTCGATAATACAATTAACTGAAGAATCAGAAAAAGTTATTTTATCATCATCCATATTATGTTCTTTTAACATCTTTGGAATAACGTGATTCTTAGCAATATGGAATTTTTCTTCTGAAGTATACCCTGATACCTCGATAACTTCCATTCTATCTAATAATGGTCTTGGAATAGTATCTAATTTATTTGCAGTAGTTATAAACAAAACCTTTGATAAATCAAAGTCTAATTCCAGGTAATGATCCCTAAAAGTTGTATTTTGTTCACTATCCAAAACTTCTAAAAGCGCATCTGCAGGGTCACCCTTAAAATCGCCACTCATTTTATCAATTTCATCTAATAAGAATAATGGATTTTTATATCCGGCTTGTTTCATTGCATATATAATTCTACCTGGAATTGCTCCCACGTAAGTTTTTCTATGTCCTCTTATTTCAGCCTCATCTTTTACTCCACCTAGTGACATTCTAACAAAATTTCTATTTAATGCATTAGCAACAGACTTTGCTATAGATGTTTTTCCAACTCCTGGTGGTCCTACCAAACAAAGTATAGGTCCCTTAAGTGTCTTGCTGATTTTTTTAACTGCTAAATATTCTATTATTCTTTCCTTAACATCCTCGAGCCCATAATGTTCCGATTTAAAAACTTCTCTAGCCTTGTTAATATCAATGTTATCTTTAGTCACTTTATTAAAAGGTAGAGCTAATATCCAATCTAAATAGGCTTTTGTTACTCCACTTTCAGAAGAATAATTCCCTGAACTTTTCAATCTATTTAGTTCATAAATTGCTTTTTCTTTTGCCTCTTTAGGAAGTTTTGCCTTTTTTATTTTATTTTCATATTCTACGACTTCTCTCTTATTTTCGTCGTCTTCTCCTAATTCGTCTTGTATAGCTTTCATTTGTTCTCTTAGGTAATATTCCTTTTGGATTTTATCAATTCTACCTTTAACCTTGGTTCCAATCTTCTTTTCTATTTTTAATACTTCAACCTCATTTTTTAATATAAATAACAATTTTTCTAATCTTTTAATAACTTCTACTGTTTCAAGCAATTCTTGTTTTGTCTCTGGCTTTAGTATTAAATATGAGCTTACCATATCACAATATCTTCCTGGCTCTTCCGTCTCTTCTAAACTGAATAAAGCATCTGGGAAATTGTTAACTGATAGATTTATGTATTCTTCAAAGGCTTTATCTATACTTCTAATGTATGCCTTACATTTCTTATTATCTTCATACAGTTCATCTTCAATAATTTCTACTTCCACCCGTACAAAAGGTTCCTTATCTTTGTACTCAAAAATCTTACCTCTCTTTATTCCCTCAACTAGTACCCTAATTACATCTCCTGGTAACTTTAATATTTGTTTTACATTACAAATAGTACCAATACTATATATATCCTTTTCTTCTGGATCTTCAATTTTCGATACTTTCTGCGAAACCAGAAAAATCTCTTGATTATTTAGCATAGCATCCTCTAATGCAAGTATAGATTTTTCTCTACCAACATCAAAGTGCAATACCATATATGGAAATATATTCATACCTCTTAACGGAATTAACGGAAGAAGTTTTGTAATTTTATCCATTTTTCTCCCTCTTTTCTATATTATATTAATTTCCCTCTATTAATGTAAAATCAAATTTCTACTTTACAACGAATAGATATAACAAACTATAAATATTTGCTCATTATATTTTTATGTTTTTATATTTCGACTACTATAGTATACCTATAATACAATTATTTTTCAATACTACAAAATTTAAAATAAAAAAAGGTAATCTGCTATAATTAAATAGTGATCACCTTTTAAAAAAAAATATGATTATCCTTTTAATGATTCAGCTGCTATAACATCCACATCTTTCTCAAATGCAATTGAAACATTTTTAGGTATCTCCTGAAGTAACGCTTCGCGAATTACCTCACTAATATTACTCACTGGTATAATCTTAATATTTTCAATATTTTTAAAACTATCCTGCCAATTATCCCTCGGAATAATAACTCTTGTGGCACCTGCTTTTTTTGCAGCAGCAATTTTAGCATTGACACCGCCTATTGGCTTTACATTACCATGAATTGATATCTCTCCTGTCATTGCAACCATATTATCAACTGGTACACCTTTTATTGCACTATATATTGCAGTTGTTATGCTTACCCCTGCAGACGGGCCATCTACGGGGGCGCCGCCTGGAAAGTTTACATGAATATCATAATCGTCACAATCTATATTAAAATATTTTTCGAGTACTGTAACCACATTTTCTACTGATGATCTAGCAGTACTTTTTCTTCTCAGTTTTTTATTGCTACTACTTATTTCTTCTTCTTCAATAATTCCTGTGATTTTAAGAACACCTTTTCTAAGCTTTACTTTTTTGGCACTAGCTTCAATTTCCATTACCGCTCCTATATTAGACCCATAAACCGCAAGCCCGTTTACATATCCAATTTGTGGTTTATCGGATATCATATTTTCGAACCTTGGGGAGTACTGACCATTTTCTATAACCCATTCAATATCCTCAACACTTACTTCATCTCTTTCATCGTTAATAGCCATACCACTAGCTAACTGAATTAAATTAACAGTATCACGTCCATTGCTAGAGTATTTACCAACAAGCTTTAATGCTTTATCACATATTTTAAGACCCATTTTATTTATTGAGTTTTCAGCAATTGTTTGTAATTCTTCTGGAAGTAATGCCCTAAAAAATATTTCTATACACCTTGACCTTATTGCAGGCATTATTTCTTCTGGATTACGTGTAGTTGCACCTATAAGTCTAAAATCAGCTGGAAGCCCTTCATCAAATACTTCTTTTATATAAAGCGGCATGTTAGGATCTTCTCCATTATAATAAGCACTATCTAAAAATACTTTTCTATCTTCTAATACTTTAAGGAGTTTATTCATTTCTATAGGATGTAACTCTCCAATTTCATCAATAAATAGGATCCCACCATGTGCTTTTGTAACCGCTCCAGGCTTTGGTTGAGGCACTCCTGATGCTCCGAGTGGTCCGGCTCCTTGGTAAATGGGATCGTGAACTGATCCAATAAGTGGATCTGCAATACCCCTTTCATCAAATCTAACAGTTGTTCCATCTATTTCTACAAACTTAGAACATTCATTAAATGGAGATCGTTCTCTTTTTTTAGCGTCCTCAAGTACTAATCTAGCCGCTGCTGTTTTTCCTATTCCAGGTGGCCCATAAATTATGACATGTTGAGGATTAGGTCCGCATATTGCTGCTTGCAGTGCCTTAATTCCTTTTTCTTGTCCTATAACCTCCTCGAATCTTGTCGGTCTGCTTTTTTCTGTAAGTGGTTCTGTAAGGCTTATGCCTTTCATTTTTCTTAAATTTTCCATTTCTTTTTTATTTCCTTTGTTAACAACCACCTTACTACTTTGCTGGCTTTTTAATGCATTAAAAAAATATAATCCAATAACTATTGTAAAAAAAAGTTGTATTGCCATGAGAAGTTTCATTGTCATATTATTTAAAGTTTAATATTGAATTTATTAAACTAATCCTCCTTTCGCATATTAAATTTGCATATTTTAGTAAATATTGCATCATTTATATTATGCTCAAGAAATGGATAATATATTCTTCTTATTCCATATATTATCCATATTTATAAATTTTATAATTTCTTCAAAATAGAAAAAAGACAGATATATAATCCGTCTTTTCCCTACATTAATATTACACCTGCGTAGGTGGTGATTTAGTCTTAGTTTACTATGCTGTTTCTGGGCCTTTTTTAGTTTTAATTTTCTTTGTAATCTTTAATTTTTCTCTTTTTCCACCCTCAGCTAAGACTAATTGTGGATTTCTAGTATTAATAGTGTCCTCATTAACTATTACTTTGGATACTTCTTCATTAGATGGAACATCAAACATAATTTCCTTCATCGTATCCTCTATAATAGATCTAAGTCCACGGGCTCCAGTTTTTCTTTTAATAGCTTCTTTGGCTATAGCTTTTAACGCCTCTTCTTCAAACTCTAATTCTACGTTATCCATCTCAAACAATTTCTTATATTGTTTAATGAGCGCATTTTTAGGTTCACTAAGAATTTTAACTAATGCTTCTTCATCTAAAGCTTCAAGAGTAACTACTATAGGGAGCCTTCCTACAAACTCTGGTATTAATCCAAATTTCAATAAATCTCCTGGCATTATAAACTTCAACATTTCTCCTACATTCGCTTCTTTTTTTGATCTTATTTCAGCTCCAAAACCAACAGATGTAGTTCTTGTTCTTTTTTCTATAATTTTATCAAGTCCATCAAATGCTCCTCCACAGATAAATAAAATATTAGATGTATTTATCTGAATAAACTCTTGATGAGGATGCTTTCTTCCACCTTGTGGTGGAACTGATGCTGTAGTGCCTTCTAATATCTTAAGTAACGCCTGTTGAACGCCTTCTCCAGATACATCCCTAGTTATAGAAGGATTTTCAGATTTCCTTGCTACCTTATCTATTTCATCTATATAGATAATACCCTTTTCTGCTTTTTCTACATCATAATCAGCATTTTGTATTAATTTAAGTAAGATGTTTTCTACATCTTCTCCTACATATCCTGCTTCAGTAAGTGTAGTTGCATCCGCTATAGCAAAAGGTACATTTAAATATTTTGCCAAGGTTTGAGCGAGTAGCGTTTTACCACATCCTGTAGGTCCAAGTAGTAATATATTACTTTTTTGAAGCTCAACATCACCTTCATTAACATTTGAATTTATTCTTTTGTAATGATTATATACTGCTACAGCCAAGGATTTTTTAGCTGTATTTTGCCCAACTACGTACTCATCTATATATTTTTTTATTTCTGCAGGTTTTGGTAATGACCCTAGGTCTAGTTCAACATCTCCCTGGAATTCATCTACAATTATTTCAGAACATAATTCTATACACTCATCACAAATATACACTCCTGGTCCTGCAATTAACCTTCTAACTTGTTCTTGGGTTTTACCACAAAAAGAACATTTAAGTTGTTTTTTTTCATCAAACTTTGTCATATTTTCACCTCTACTAACCTTATTTCGTTTAATGTTATTTCTTTTTAGTTATAACTTCATCTATTAATCCATACTCCATAGCTTCTTGTGCACTCATGAAGTAGTCTCTTTCAACATCATGTTGAATTTTTTCAATTGATTGTCCAGTTCTTTCACTATAGATTTTATTTAGTGTATCTTTAGTTTTCATAATTCTTTTTGCGTGAATATCAATATCAGTTGCCTGACCTTGGAACCCACCTAAAGGCTGATGTATAAGTATTTCGCTATTTGGTAATGCAAATCTTTTTCCCTTTTCTCCAGCATTTAATAAGAAAGATCCCATGGATGCTGCCATACCAATACAAATAGTTGAAACTTGTGGTTTTATATATTGCATTGTGTCATAAATAGCCATCCCCGCTGTAATTGATCCACCTGGACTATTTATATATAAATAAATGTCTTTATCAGGGTCTTCCGACTCCAAATACAATAACTGAGCAACAACTAAACTAGCAGTGACATCATTTACCTCTTCTCCTAGGAAAATTATTCTATCATTTAATAATCTCGAATAAATATCATAGGATCTTTCGCCCCTATTAGTTTGTTCAACAACCATTGGCACTAAACTCATGTAATTCACTCCTTTACTCTAATAATAGTACTGTTTAACTAGGTAATCTATTCCTTAATTCTATCCCAAGTAATTATTTTTTAATCATTTAATTTTATCCTGTATTTAAAATTAATTGCCAGAGAAATATCTGGCAATTAATTCTAGTATAAATTATGCAGTAACTTTAGCACTATCAACTAACATGTCTATTACTTTTTCATTTACAACATCAATTTTTAGATATTCTTTTTGTGCTTTCATAATTAAGTCTGCTGTTTTATCTATTTCTTTGTCTCCATATTGCGCCGCAACTTGTTTAGCTTTTTCTAACAATTCTTCATCACTAGCTTCAAATTTTTCTATTTTCGCTATTTCTGTTATTACTAAATCAGTTTTAACTCTCTTTTCAGCTGCTTCTTTCATGAATGTTCTAACTTTTTCTTCAGTGTTGTTAGTGTACTGATAATACGATTCAAGATCTAACCCTTGTTGTTTTAATTTCATTTCTAAATCTTTGAGCATTATATCAGTTTCTCTTTTTATCATAATTTCTGGAATGTCCATTGCAACATTAGAACAAACTGCATCTATTACAGCTTCTTCAAATTCTTTCTTTTCTCTATCTGCGCTTGATACTTCAAGTGATTTTTTAATGTTATTTCTTAATTCTTCTAAAGTATCGAATTCTGACACTTCTTTAGCAAATTCATCATCAATAGCTGGTAATTCTTTTTCTTTCATGCTTTTAATAGTTACATTAAAAGTTGCAAGTTTTCCATTTAAGTCTTCTCTTCCATATGCTTCTGGAAAATTAACTTTAACTTCTTTAGTTTCTCCAGCTTTTAATCCAATTAATTGTTCTTCAAATGTATCAATAAATGATCCTGAACCAATTTCAAGTTCAAAGTCTGTTCCTTGTCCACCATCGAAAGCTACATCTTCAACAAATCCTTCGAAGTCTATAATTGCTATATTGCCCATTGCAACAGCGCCATCAAGCTTCTCTTCAACTCTAGCATTTTTTTCTTGCATGCCTTTTAACTCATTTTCAATTTCATCATCTGTTACCTTATATTCAGTTTTCTTAACTTCTAATCCTTTATATTCTCCAATTTGAACTTCGGGTGCTACTGCGATTGATGCAGTGTATACGAAATCTTTTCCTTCCCCTATTTCAATAATGTCAATTTGAGGATAATCCAATGGCTTTATATCATGCTCTTTTAAAGCTTCTGGATATGTATCATCACAGCAGAAGTTTATAGCATCTTCAAAGAAAACACCTTCACCATACATTTTCTTTATTATATTCATTGGAGCTTTACCTTTTCTAAATCCAGGTATGTTAATAGTTTTTGAGTTTTTTGCACAAGATTTTTTCAAAGATTCATTAAATCTTGTTGCTTCCACCGTTATTTCTAATTTAATAATATTTTTTTCTAATTTTTCCATTTTAATGTTCATTATATTACTCCTCCTAATCGCCACGAATGCTTATTACTTTAAATATTATAACATAACTTTTAATGTATTTACAAATTTTATTAAGCCTATTTGCTCAGATAGTCTAATATTATAATTATAACCAAATATTAGCCCATTTACAAGGTAATTTCACTAATATTAAAATCTATAAACATTTCCACTAAACAATATTTCACCATGATTAAACCCTATCTCTTTTATCTTTTTTATACTGTTTTCTGTACTCAAATCAGGATAAAAACATGCCGAAGATAATCCTATATCCATGCTTAACCTCTTTTCTCTACTGCGTTACTTCGCCTAATGAATTTACATACACTACCTGGCCATCTATAATTGTTTCAAGTCCCTTTTCCGTTATGTTTTTAAAAGTAATTTGTTTACCAGATGATGACATTACCTGCGTATGCTCATTGTTTTTTAAATTCACCTTCCAAATATATTGCACTTCCTTTTCCTTCATCCAAGGTAATTCGCTAACGTATGCAATATTATCTTCATCAATGAACTTAGGTGTAATTGACCAAATATATGTTGGTTTCTCTTTAAGCTTATTTACTTTAGGAAAAACTTCACCTTTACTAGATGTATATTCTTTTTTTGTGATATCTTTAGTGATTTTATTCACATCAATGTATAGCATATCCTGGTTTTTCGTGCTCTGCACTACTATTGCTTTTTTACTTGGACTTATGTCATATGATATATCTTTAGTGTTTGATACACCTTTTATATTTTTTCCGCCTGCCTGTACATTATATTCAATACTAATTTTCTGCCCATCCGAAAATGAAGCAATAAAAACCTCATTTTTTTCAGCCGCTTCCGCTTTTAAAGTAGCCTCTGCTTTTGCCTTTGCTTTTGCTGAATCATCTACAGCTTTCGCCTTTGCAGAATCTTCCTGCTGTTTAACAACTTCTTCTGATTTTTTTTGTGTATCTACTGCCTTATTTCCTTTATCCTTTGTATTGTTTTTTAATTTACTTGTTAAAAAATTAAAATCTGTAGTTAAAAATATGCTCAACCCTATTATAGGTACAATAATCAATAGTAATATTGTTTTTCTTCGTTTTTTTACTTCTTTCTCATAATCCTTACTAAACATGCTAGGCTTCTTCATATAATTTACCTCCATTATAATTTATGCAGTATTATTAATTATACATCATTGTAACTGAAAATAAAATGGTTTTTTAAAGATGACTTATATGTCTCTTTGCTTATCCCATATCATCTCCCCCTTTAGCGATATATATTATCTTTTATCAAAAAGAATTTTCATACATATAAAATAATCTGTATTAAATCTTCTTCTGAGAAGGTGCAACATCTAATTTGATTAATAATCCGCATTGATATAATTTGTTAAAACTTCAAATAATTAAGTATATCTTTCTATTATAAACCAATCTAACGTGTGTTGTTTCATTTTAAAAACATCCTGTTGTTTTTTTTCGTTAAATGTTTAACACGTATAAACCGTTTCATTTCAACGTTTTTAGAACTAATTAAATATTCTTAATTTTCCAACTTTTATAAAACACTTGAACTGTTTCATTTTTAATATTACAATATATATATCGACATATTCAATTTAAATTACCACTACTATATATTGATTATTTTATGAATTTGTTGTTAATCTTACGTAATACCAATCACTTTAAAAAGTATCATAACATTAATGTATTATAAAGTATCATAACATTAATGTATTATAAGGAGGAAAACAAATGTTTAAACAATGGACAGGCTTTAAAGGCGACCAGTGGAAAGATGAAATTAATGTAAAAGACTTTATTCAAAAAAATTATACCTTATATGAAGGTGATGATAGTTTCCTAGTAGGAACAACTGATAAAACTAATAAAGTTTGGGATAAAGCTAATTCGCTTATTATAGAAGAAATAAAAAAAGGTATTATAGATGTAGAAACTAATGAGGTTTCAGGCATAGATAATTTTGCACCTGGATATATAGATAAAGAAAATGAAGTAATTGTTGGATTACAAACAGATGCTCCATTAAAAAGAATAGTAAATCCATTTGGTGGCTTTAGAATGGTAGAACAATCACTTGAAGCTTATGGTTATACTTTAAATAAAGATATAAAAGAATTTTTCCCTAAATATAGAAAAACTCATAATGAAGGAGTTTTTGATGCATACACAGATGCTACAAAAGTTGCAAGAACTGTAGGATTATTAACCGGTCTTCCTGATGCATATGGTCGTGGACGAGTAATCGGCGATTACAGAAGAATAGCTCTTTATGGAATAGATTTTTTAGTTGATCAGAAGAAAAAAGATTTAAAAGAATTTGTAGGACACACTACAGATGATTTAATAAGACATAGAGAAGAAATAAGTATGCAGATAAGAGCACTTGGTCAAATAAAAAGCATGGCATCAAAATATGGAGTTGATATTTCAAAACCAGCTACCACTGCACAAGAAGCGGTACAAGCAGTTTATTTAGGATACCTTGCAGGCATAAAAGAAAACAATGGTGCTGCAATGTCTCTTGGACGAACTACTACGTTCCTAGACATTTATTTTGAAAGAGATTTATCGGAAGGTTTAATAACTGAAGATGAAGCTCAAGAGATTATAGATCAGTTCGTAATTAAACTTAGAATGGCAAGACATCTTAGAACTCCTGAATATAATGATTTATTCGGCGGAGATCCAAATTGGGTAACAGAATCAATTGGTGGTGTTGCTCTTAACGGTAAACCAATGGTAACAAAGAATTCCTTTAGATTCCTTCATACATTAACAAACCTAGGATCAGCACCAGAGCCTAACATGACTGTACTTTGGTCAGAAAAATTACCAGAAACTTTCAAAAAATATTGCGCTAAAATGTCTATCGAAACTGACGCTTTGCAGTATGAAAATGATGATATAATGAGACCAATATATGGCGAGGATTATGGCATAGCTTGCTGCGTTTCCGCTATGGAAATCGGTAAGAGAATGCAGTTCTTTGGAGCAAGAGCTAACCTTGCAAAATCACTATTACTATCACTTAATGGTGGTGTAGACGAATTAAAAGGCAAACTTGTAGTACCTGGAATTGAAAAGACAACTGATGAAATTCTTGACTACAAAACAGTTAGAAAAATGTATTCAAAAGTTTTAAAATATGTTGCGCAAATGTATGTAGATACAATGAACACCATACATTACATGCATGATAAATACGCTTATGAAGCTGGTCAACTTTCTCTTCATGATAGTGATCTTAAATACTTCATGGCATTTGGAGTAGCAGGCCTTTCAGTAGCTGCCGACTCATTAAGTGCTATAAAATATGCTAAGGTATCCCCAATTAGAGATGAAAATGGTATAACAACTGATTTTAAAATAGTTGGAGACTTCCCTAAATACGGAAATGATGATGATAGAGTTGATGATTTAGCTGTTAATCTTATCAAAGAATTCAGCGACGCTCTTAAAACACACCCAGCATATAAGGGAGCGGAACATACTTTATCAGCACTTACTATTACATCTAATGTAGTTTATGGTAAGAAGACAGGTTCAACCCCTGATGGAAGAAAACGAGGTATAGCACTTGCTCCTGGAGCAAACCCAACACAATGTAACGATGAAAATGGAGCATTAGCATCATTAAATTCAGTTGCTAAGATTCCTTATAGAAATTATTGCCAAGACGGAGTTTCAAATACTTTTTCAATAGTACCAGCTGCACTTGGAATAGATGAATCTACAAGAATAAATAATCTAGTTTTCCTTTTAGATGGTTATTTTGCACAAAGCGCACACCATTTAAATGTAAATGTACTAAATAGAGAAGTTTTAGTTGATGCTATGGAGAATCCAGACAAATATCCAACATTAACAATAAGAGTATCAGGATATGCCGTTCATTTCAATAGATTATCAAAAGAACAGCAGCTTGAAGTTATTAGCAGAACTTTCCATAATAAAATCTAATTAATTTTAAAATTTATATAATATGAGAGGTGCTTATTCTAAGTGCTTCTCATATTATATAAAACTAATAAAGAATTTCATTTTATATTAAAGCAAAAATATTGTTTTTGTTTTAATATGAAATGAACATAAATTAGTTTTGACATTGAAATTTCTTGTAACAAATCCGAAGGAGGAGTATATATGGTAAAAGGTAAAATCCATTCTATAGAGAGCATGGGGCTGGTTGATGGTCCTGGAATAAGAGTAGTAGTTTTTTTTCAAGGATGCAAATTAAGATGTGCCTATTGCCACAACCCCGATACTTGGAATCTAAATGGTGGCATGGAAATGACCGCGGAAGAAATCGTTCAAAAGATTGTTAGATTCAAACCATATTTTAATAGATCTTCCGGCGGAGTTACTTTCTCTGGCGGCGACCCACTACTTCAACCACAATTTCTACTTGAGTGTTTAAAATTATGTAAACAAAATGGTATCCATACTGCCATAGACACAGCTGGTTTTGGTGATGGTGACTATTCTGAGATATTAGAGTATACAGATTTAGTTCTTTTGGATATAAAACATACAACTGGAAAGGGTTATGTTGCTTTAACGGGCAAAGATTCAAACGACGTTAATATATTTTTACAATCATTAAGAAAATCAGAAACTAGAGTTTGGGTAAGACACGTTGTTGTACCCGGAATTACAGATTCCGTAGAGCATATAACTAAACTCGCGAAAATTATTAGTGAAGAGGTTCCGCATGTTGATAAAGTAGAGCTCCTTGCCTATCACGTTCTAGGAGTAAGTAAATATGAAGCTCTATCTATTCCTTATAAGTTAAAAGGTGTAGAACCAATGGATAAAGATAAAACTAAAGAACTCCAAACATTAATAGATAATTTACTTAATATCAAATAAAAATATGAACTTTCTCCTAATCGACTTAAAAGAAGAGATTGAAGTAACTTCCGGAGAAAGTCATACTATTGTAGATCATAGAAAATTTCTTATTATAATTTTAGCTATGCAAAATTATAATAAGAATTATCTTTAATTATGAAACTATCCTTATTTTTAGTAATAGCTTCATTTATGAACTTATTCCAATTGTCTATTATAGCATTCTTAATTGTTTTATTTTGGCCATAATAGTTTTCATATTTTATGTTATCCATATTTTCAAAAAACTCTGAATTATTGCTATATCTATAAATGTCGCTATATTTAATATCTTTCTGTTTTTCCTCATATTTATTTTTTGCATAATCTAAGCTATCATTAATTGTATCTGAAATATTATTACTATTACTGTATTTATTTATTACAAATTTAAATACATCATTAATAGCTTGTTTATCCATCATTGCATATCCTCTTTTATCTTGTACAATTTTTTGAGAATTTGCATATTTTTTATTATATTTCTCTATAGTATTATCAAAATAATTTTTCTTTGCAATATTAATTTTATCTACGATATCGTCTCCCAAGTTAGAATTCTCTAATAATATATTGGTTTTTAGTTCTACTATACCCAAATTAAGTCCTACAGCTTCTTCATTTTGGTCAAACTCCCACTCACAATATATAGGCGTCTTAATATTGCCAACAAAAGTTGACATTACAGAAAGTTCATCTTTACTATAGGTTTTATCTAACCCCTTATAATCTCCTGATTTGCAGACCTCCCTTAACTTAGAGGACATATAATAATTATCTTCCTCTAACCATTTATTCTTAGGACTTTTAACATTTGCATAATTATCATTTTCACCTATATATTTAGAGTAATTCTTAACTTGTTCTGAATATATGTTTTTTACACTATTATAAACTTCATCCTTTTCTCCACTTAATCCATTATTTTCTAAAAAACCACCAACCATATTTGAAAATTCATGTGAAAACCTATCTATTGTACTATCAAACATATTATCAAGTAAACTTATTTGCTTCTTTAAGTCTTCCCCTTGAAAATCCTCTTGAATCTGATTCTTTAAAACTGAATACTGAGATGATAGATAGTCTAAACTGTCACTAAAATTATTATTATCCAAAATATTTCCACTAACGTTAACTAAATTCAAATTTAATGAATCCCAATTTATCTCTTTATCAAGTCCATTGTTTTGTATTTGTTTTATAAATTCATCTTTAGATACTTTACTTACATCTGTATTAAAATATGCCCTATTTTGCGCTTCATCATAGGTAATTGGTTTTAGTGGGTTATAGTCACAGGTTTTAATTTCCATATTTTTTAATTCATCACTAATAGGTGTAATCCCAGAACTCTTTACTATATGTGTAATATCAATTTTCATTGTTAAATTCCCTTCTCCCTAATTACTTACTTAGTTACATTTAAATAAATAACAAATCAAATGCATTAATATACTGACTTATTATTTATTTAAATGAACTTACTACTTAATTCAAAAAGTTTATTGTTGGTATAGGTTCAATTCCACTTGCATAATAAAAATTTAGTACGCTAAAAAAGTCAATTGACTTACCTGTATTTAAATCTACTACCAATATATGATCTCCGTAAGTTGTCATATCCTCAGCATCAATCATTCTAGGTGTTTTCTTTCCAGTAGTATCAACAAAAGAATTTTGATACGATGTATTGACACCAGATTGAAATGCTGATTCAAAATATGTAAATGAAGTTCCTTTATCTAGATAAATTAACATTGCGTTATCTGAACTTGCATACGATGATTTATAGCTTGTAGGTCCGGATACAGATTTAATTTTCATATCAGAAATACTATGCTTACGACTAGTATATCCTCCGCTATTGGGAAAATAAAATTCACGTTCCCAATTTAATTGGGAATTGTCCTTGTCTAGATTACAAACATATTTTCCGTTTGAATATATATCTTTATTAACATATTGTAATGTTAAATATTTTAATGAATCGGACTTTCGTAAAATTGTAGAATTATCACCACCTGGATTTAATGCATTCATTCTAAGAGTATATTTATCACCAACAGTGTTATTATTTGAAAATACCCTAATACCATAACTACCTGTTGGTAAATTAGCTAATTTAATTTGATTACCAGCAAATACATAAATATCTGTTGGATTAAACGTTCCATCTTGCCAATTAACTATTCCTAATTGTGCTACATAATTTGAATTACTTGACACCATATTCATTAGCATAGTTTTAGTGCTATCAACATTAAAAAAATAAAAATCCATATTATCTTCTGCAGTTAATGACTCATCTAAACTTATTAATGGAACATCTACCATCGATTGCGATTTTAATTTCTTATTTTTTATTAATTCTTCTTTAATCTTTATAGTTTTATTATTAATTTGTCCTAGATTATTAACTTCGCGTACATCTTCATTTTTTGTGTTCAAACTATTTAAATTAAAATCAACATTTTTTTCATTTGTTATTGCCTTAACAGAAATGGCTCCTCCTAAAAGTAAAACTATACAAAGAAAACCTAAAACTTTTTTAAAATACTGTCTATTGTTTTTCATCACATTAACCCCTCCATTTTTTATATCACTACATATATCGTACTGCATTGGAAATTCTTTAAAGATTTTTATAATATTGACATTACAAACAAAATAAAGATGTTGCACTATCTCAAAAATATTTAATTTTCCTCACCTAGCGTTAATTTAAGATATATTGGGATTAATGAGGATATAAAAGATATTCTCAAATATTTTTTTATCGTAATCTCACCTTTCTACATAAATTTTCTCTAGAATGTTATCCACTTCCTCAAACTGTTTCCTATATAACAAGAAAAGCAGAAGATTTAAATATAATCTTCTGCTTTCTTATTTTTTAATTCTTTTTAATGCAATTACTAACTTTAGCACTTACCTTAATGCATAATATTTGAAAGATACTATTAGCGAACTAATTATCTCTTTTTTCTTAGAGAATGCTAACAAAAGTATATATTGCGTAGACTGCGTTTGAACAATCCTTAGCAATGTATACTTTTAGTTTAAGCATCCTCTAAGAAAAAAAGGTACCTTATTATTTATTTTATATTTCTACTACCAGGTTTTATGTAAGCTGTTCCAGCTTTGCAAAGTGGGCATTCTGATGGATCGTAACTTTCAATATCTAGCTTTATTGAGCTATAGATAGGATAATCGATAGTGCTACTTCCTCTATCTACAATGCAACATATCCCAACTACTTCTGCACCAAGTTCTTTTAAAACCTTTATTGTTTCTAAAGAAGACTTCCCAGTAGTCACTACATCCTCTGTAATTAAAACCTTTTGTCCCTTTTTAATTTCAAATCCACGCCTAAGTTCGAAGGTTCCGTTTACTCTTTCAGTAAATATAGCAGGCTTTCCTGTTTGTCTACCTACTTCATAAGCTACTATTATTCCACCCATAGCGGGGCCTACTACAACATCAAAATCTATATCTTTAATTTTATCAACTACTACACTTAACACCTTTTCAGCCTTGTCCGGATACTGAAGCAATCTTGCACATTGGCAATACCTATTGCTGTGTCTTCCTGAAGATAACAGAAAATGTCCATCAAGTAGAGCACCTGATTCTTTTAATATATCTAAAACATTAATATTCATAGTATCTCCTCCTATATAATTCCTCTAATTTCACTTAAATCTTTAATACCTTCTTTTATCATATACTTCTCAATTCCGTCGATTATATCATTGCAAATATCCGGTTTTATGAAATTAGCTGTTCCAACTTGAACCGCCTCTGCTCCCACCATTATAAATTCTATAGCATCTTCAAAACTAGTTATACCACCCATACCTACAACTGGTATATTTACGACCTTGCATACTTCATGCACCATTCTTAATGCCATGGGTTTTATAGCCGGCCCCGATACCCCTGCATATATATTATTAAAAATCGCTTTACGCTTATGTATATCCACTGCCATACCTTTAAAAGTATTTATTAAAGATAATGCATCTGCTCCAGCTTCACAGCATTTATATGCCATATCTACTATGTCTTCTGCATTAGGTGAAAGCTTAACCATAAGAGGTTTCTTGCAAATACTCTTAATTTCTCTCACTGCATCATATGCTACCTTTGATTTAATTCCAAAAGCCATACCACCACATTTTACATTAGGGCAGGATATGTTTAATTCGACTATATCTATAGCCTCATTATTTAATCTTTCTATTGCCATTATATATTCGTCGACGCTGCCTCCACCAACATTTGCAATTATAGCTGTGTTATATTGTTGCATTCGTGGAAGTTGTGTATTTATAAAATTTTCAATACCTGGATTTTGAAGTCCTACGCTATTTAGCATTCCCCCGCGGGATTCATAAATTCGCACTCCATCATTACCTTGTTTTTCATTAATCGTAAGACCTTTACTGGATATGCCGCCTAGTCTTCCAATATCATAATATTTACTATACTCCTCGCCAAATCCAAAAGTTCCAGATGCAGCTATAACTGGATTTTTTAAATATACACCGCATAATTCTACTTTAGTCATTAAAAATCAAATCCTTTCCTTCAAAGACTGGACCATCCTTGCAGGTTCTCTTATTTCCACCCACGGTTTTACAAGTACAGACAAGACATGCACCTATTCCGCAAGCCATATGGTTTTCCATAGACACATATACTGGCACTTTTGCATCACAACACATATTTACAACCTTTTTCATCATAATTTCTGGTCCACAGCAAATAACCGTTTCATATTCCTTTGGATTTATTATGTCTGTTACGTATCCCTTATGACCAATCTTACCACTTTCTGTGGATAAGTTAATTTTATTTACATATTTTTCCACAGAATCCACAGAATAATCCACAGTCCTAAACCCTGCATACAAATCTATTTCACATTCCGTAAGCTTCTTGATTAAATAAACAAGTGGTGCTATTCCAATTCCTCCAGATACAACAGCAATTTTCCCTTTTATTTTTTCCACATCAAAACCATTCCCGAGTGGTCCCATTATCTGAAGTTCATCATTTACGCGAAGCTTACTAAGATATTTTGTACCTTGACCTACTATTTGGTATAAAAAACTTATTTTCTCATCATCCACATCATACACACTTATAGGTCTCGGTAATAATGGCTCCGATTCTTCTACCTTTAACATAAAAAATTGTCCTGGCTTTACGTTAAACTTTCCCTTTATAGAAAGCTTATATACACCATCACTTATTTCAACATTTTCATATGTCTTTTCTACTGAACATATCAAACAAACCCCTCCAGTATTTTAATAAAGATTGTGTTTTATTTTTTATTTGAAGCTTTTCTTATTTCGTCTCTCATTTTTATAGCTTCTTCGCGAGCACACTGTTCAAAACGACTTTGCCCATTATCTACTTTCTTATATGCAAGCAAAATACTTCTAGATGCATTTACTACTCCACCATTTCCATTTTTTAAATATATGGCTACATCTTTCGCGGCACCACCTTGTGCTCCATAACCTGGTATTAAGAAGAACATTTTTTCTAGATTTTTCCTCATCTTTAATCCTTCATCTATATGCGTGCATCCAACAACTCCACCTATGGAGCTATATCCGCATTCTCCAATAAATTCACTTCCGATTTTTAATAACTTTTCCCCCACAATATCATAAACCTTTTTATTTTCTTTATTCTCTATATACTCTATATCTTCTGCTCCTTTATTTGAAGTTCTTACTAGTGAGAATAATCCCTTTTCCTTATTTTTTAGATAAGGAAGATATGGTTCAATACTATCCATCCCCATATATGGATTTATAGTTATAAAGTCACTTTCAAAATCTCCTTCAAAATGAGCTTTAGCATACATTTGTGCAGTTTTTGCAATGTCTCCTCTTTTAATATCTGCAATTACTATGCCACCTTTGCTTTTTATATAACTCAAAGTGTCTTTGTATACTTTTAAACCTTTTAATCCAAGAGCTTCATAATATGCTATTTGTACCTTGTAACAAGCTGATACATCAAAAGTAGCATCAATTATCATTTGATTAAATCTGTATAACGCGTGTTCCTCATGCATAAACTTATTTCTAAACTCTACCGGTAAGTATTCTAAATCCGTATCAAGCCCCACGCATACATGACCATTTTTTTCTACACTTTTAAATAATTTATCTATAATCAAAGATTATTCCACCTTTACCACTTTATTTACAAATCCATTCTTTGTTTGTTTCTACCTTAGCTTTATAAATTATTCTCCCTGCCTTAATCGTGCACATTACCCTGCCTACTACAGGCTTTCCCTCAAATGGAGAATTGTGTCCTTTAGATAAAAACTGCGAAGGATCAATGTTATATTTAGATTTAGTATCTAAAAGCACCAAGTCTCCATCATAACCTATTTTTATTTCTCCCTTGTTGAATCCCATAATTTTAGCTGGATTTTTTGACATCAATTCTGAAAGTTTATTTATAGTAATATGACCTTCTCCTACCAATTTAGTGTAGCATACAGAAAATGAAGTTTCTAAGCCTGATATGCCAGGAGCGCCCTTTATTTTATCCTCAACACTATGTGGCGCGTGGTCAGTAGCTATAACATCCACAAAGCCATCTTTTATAGCTTGTATTAGGAAGCTTACATCATCAGCTTTCCTTATAGGTGGATTTACCCTATACTTCGTTTCTTCCGTTAATGATATATGATGTGGCGTAACTTCACAGGTTATTCGTCCCCCCTGCTTTTTGCCCTTTATAATATCTTGCATAGCTTCTTTTGTGCTAACATGAGCTAAGTGGAGTTTACAACCTGTGAATTTTGAAAGGGCTATATCTCTCCATGTCATCATATTTTCAGCAAGCCTTGTATCAACTTCTACTAACTCTTCATTTTCAGCATGGGATATTATTGTTAAATTCTTTTCTTTAGCTTTAACCATTGCATCAAGCATTATACGACTATCATAAACCCCTTTACCATCATCCGATATAAATCTTACTGCATTGGTTAACTGGCCTAGGTGGTCTATAGATTTCCCCAACAGATCCTCTGTAATAGATGCACATTGATGAATGTCCAAGAGATTTATTTCCTTAGATTTTTTAAGCACCTTATCTATTGTATCCATTGAGTTACATACTGGTTTTGTATTTGCCATAAGGTTTACCGCAGTATATCCACCCCTCACTGCGGCCTGGCTTCCCGAGAGTAGATCCTCTTTATACGTATACCCCGGTTCTCTAAAATGACTGTGAAAATCTATAAAAGAAGGGGTTAAAATATATCCCTCTCCGTTTATTACCTCACAGTCTTTTTCTAGTTTTTTTCCTATTTCATATATTGTTCCTTTATTTATATAAACATCGCCAATAAAATCCTGTGATGAATCAACTACCCTTGCATTCTTAATTAACAATTCCATAGTTCTTCCATCCTTTCAAAAACATATTAAGATTTATTTGCAGAATTTAAATCTTGATTTAAATCCTGCATCCTTTATAATTCTAATTATTTGTTTTATTATGATCTAGTAGTATTGTTATTAACTTCATCACAGTATATACATCTATATTCGCCCTTTTCTCGATTTGATAAGTAGAAGCTATTCAAAATTTCTTGTTCTATAGATGTGATACATCTTGGATTATTACATTTTATAACATTCTCAATTTTATCTGGCAAATTTAGCTTAACCTTATTTTCTATTTTTTCTCCGGTTATTATATTTATTGTTATGTTAGGGTCTATAAAACCTAACACTGTAAAATCTATATCTATCTCATTTTCTATTTTAATTATATCTTTTTTGCCTAGCTTCCCACTAGTTGCATTCATAATAAGTGCCACTGTAAATTCAGCATTATCAAGACCTAAATAGTTGAATATTTTGAGACCGAGTCCCGCTTTAATATGATCTATTACTATTCCTCTTTTTATACTATTTATTGTTACCATTACTTATCCACCCCCAAAAGTTTAGCAATAAGTGCCATTCTTGCATACATACCATATTTTGCTTGTCTAAAGTAACATGCCCTTGGATCAGCGTCGATTTCCACAGCTATTTCATTAACTCTAGGAAGTGGGTGAAGAATTATCATATCTTTCTTAGCTTTTAGCATTTTCTCTTTATCTAGTATATAAATATCTTTAAGTCTTATATAATCTTCCTCGTTAAAAAATCTTTCCCTTTGAACTCTAGTCATATATAAAATATCGAGGCCTTCAATAACATCTTCTAATCTTTCAACTTCAATGAACTCCATATTATTTTTTTCCAATACTTCCGATTTAATGTATTTAGGAATCGATAATTCCTTTGGTGAAATCAGTACAAATTTAATGTTTTCATATCTTGACATGGCTTTTATTAATGAGTGAACTGTTCTACCAAACATTAAATCTCCACAAATTCCTATGGTTAAGTTTGATAATGTTCCTTTAATATTTCTTATGGTTAAAAGATCTGTTAATGTTTGAGTTGGATGTTGATGCCCACCATCACCTGCATTTATTACTGGCATCTTTGAATTCATAGATGCAACCTTAGGAGCTCCTTCTTTGGGATGTCTAATGGCTGCAATATCTGCATAACATTCTACTGTCCTTATAGTATCCGCTACACTTTCCCCTTTTGCTGCTGAACTTGATTTTGCCTCGGAAAACCCTAACACCTGACCTCCAAGTCTTAACATTGCCGCCTCAAAGCTTAATCTTGTTCGTGTGCTTGGTTCATAAAATAATGTTGCTAAAATTTTCCCATCACAGATATGAGAAAAATTTTCAGGTTTTTTAATTATTTCATCTGCATAATCAAAAATCTCCTCAAGCTCTAGTATTGTAAAATCCATTGGTTCAATTAAGTGTCTTCCTTTTAGCATATTACATCCACTCCTTCTCAGCCTCTCAGGGCTAAATTTAAAGGTACTATAGTACTTTTAATATTACATTTATTTTTAAAACAAAAACGCCATCTCTATTATGAGAAGGCGTAGTAATATCGCTGTAAAACATCTACTTCCTTCTCAGCCTCTCGGGCAAAATTAAAGGTTATTTATTCTTTTATTTATAATACTATATATTTTAATCCCTGTCAACATAACTTACCACGAAAATAAAAATCACCTTAAATATAATTCAAGGTGATTTTTTCTATTAAATTAATTGGTGCGCCCAGAGGGAGTCGAACCCACGGCCTTCAGATTCGAAGTCTGCCACTCTATCCAACTGAGCTATGGGCGCACAATAAAATAATTTTTAAAAGTCTTTAGTATAAATACTAAAGACTTTTATTGGAGCGGGTAGAGGGAATCGAACCCTCGTAATTAGCTTGGAAGGCTAACACTCTACCATTGAGTTATACCCGCGTATTTGGAGCGGGAGACGAGATTCGAACTCGCGACGTTCACCTTGGCAAGGTGACGCTCTACCACTGAGCCACCCCCGCATATTGTTGTTTTTATACATAGTAATTTACTTATAAATAGTAATGGTGCAGGTGAAGGGAGTTGAACCCATACACCCGAAGGCGCTAGATCCTAAGTCTAGTGCGTCTGCCAATTCCGCCACACCTGCATATTATTACTATTTTGGTGGCTTACCGGGGAATCGAACCCCGGACACCATGATTAAAAGTCATGTGCTCTACCAACTGAGCTAGTAAACCATATTAGTTAAAATAAGCAAAATTCAAACCTATACATCTAAAGTAAAGAGTCCGATGCCTTACGACTTTGAAAGGCATCCCAATTTAAAATGGGGTGGACGATGGGACTCGAACCCACGACAACCAGTACCACAAACTGGCGCTCTACCAACTGAACTACATCCACCGTATTGGGAATTTTAAATTATTAAAATTTATTAAGGTTATATTATTTTCTAATACAATCCCTTTTATTTATAAAAGGATTTTTAAATGGGGTGGACGATGGGACTCGAACCCACGACAACCAGTACCACAAACTGGCGCTCTACCAACTGAACTACGTCCACCATATGGTGCGTCTTAAGGGATTCGAACCCCCGGCCCACGCCTTAGAAGGGCGTTGCTCTATCCAACTGAGCTAAAAACGCTTGTATGTTAATGCTCTTATGAACATTAACATATTTGGAGCGGGTAGAGGGAATCGAACCCTCGTAATTAGCTTGGAAGGCTAACACTCTACCATTGAGTTATACCCGCATATTCTATTTTAATGGTCGGGGTGACAGGGATTGAACCTGCGACCTCATGGTCCCAAACCACGCGCGCTCCCAGCTGCGCTACACCCCGGCATATATTAAAAAATGGTGCGACATCGGGGGCTTGAACCCCGGACACCCTGATTAAGAGTCAGGTGCTCTACCAACTGAGCTAATGACGCATATTGGTGCGTCTTAAGGGATTCGAACCCCCGGCCCACGCCTTAGAAGGGCGTTGCTCTATCCAACTGAGCTAAAGACGCTTGTATACTTAAACTAATATGTATAAACATATTTGGAGCGGGAGACGAGATTCGAACTCGCGACGTTCACCTTGGCAAGGTGACGCTCTACCACTGAGCCACCCCCGCATATTATTGTTTTTATACATAGTAATTTACTTGTAAATAGTAATGGTGCAGGTGAAGGGAGTTGAACCCATACACCCGAAGGCGCTAGATCCTAAGTCTAGTGCGTCTGCCAATTCCGCCACACCTGCATATTATTACTATTTTGGTGGCTTACCGGGGAATCGAACCCCGGACACCATGATTAAAAGTCATGTGCTCTACCAACTGAGCTAGTAAACCTTATTGGCTGGGATAGCAGGATTTGAACCTACGGATGCCACAGTCAAAGTGTGGTGCCTTACCGCTTGGCGATACCCCAGCATTAAATGGGGTGGACGATGGGACTCGAACCCACGACAACCAGTACCACAAACTGGCGCTCTACCAACTGAACTACGTCCACCGTATGGTGCATCTTAAGGGATTCGAACCCCCGGCCCACGCCTTAGAAGGGCGTTGCTCTATCCAACTGAGCTAAAGATGCTTGTATATTAATGTTTTAATAAACATTAATATATTTGGAGCGGGTAGAGGGAATCGAACCCTCGTAATTAGCTTGGAAGGCTAACACTCTACCATTGAGTTATACCCGCATATAGTGGTCGGGGTGACAGGGATTGAACCTGCGACCTCATGGTCCCAAACCACGCGCGCTCCCAGCTGCGCTACACCCCGATATCCATTAAACTTCAAAATCCATCTAATGTCCTAAATTAACTCTGCCCTCATAACCATTTAAATTAAATGATTTTTTCTGACGACATGGATTATTCTACACCATATGTTTTAATACGTCAATACTTTTTTTAAAACTTTCTCTCTTTAATATTAAAATAAATTCTATCAACAGGTTATCTCTTACTTTAACACATTTTTAGTTTAATCAAAAAAACTAGAATTTTAGAAGTTCACATTTAAAATACCTGGCTATAAACAACTAAAATCTTATCAAATTTGGCTCTATGCATCCTTGATTGATACTTATAATAGCAAAGCTCCTAGCTCCATCTCTTGGTAGTGACGCACTACCAGGATTTATATACCATATCCCTTCTTCAAAATCTATTTTCCCAATATGTGTATGTCCATATAAAACTATGTCAGCCCCTGTTTCTAAAGCCTTATATCTTAATTTAGCCAAGCTCTCTTTTACACTATATCTATGTCCATGAGTTAAAAAAATTTTTTTCAAGCAAATTTCTTCCACCCTGTCATTAGCTGTATTTGTAGAAAAATCACAATTACCTTTAACATTAATTATTTCTCCCTTATAATGCTTTCTTATAAGGGCTATGTCGTCTACATTGTCACCTAAGTGAATCAACACATCTAATCCCTTTATTTCGCATATTAGCCGTTCTATGCTGCTAATAATACCATGTGTATCGCTTATAACACCTATTCGCATTTAAAATCACCCTCTTCATTAATCTAACGTATGGTATCTTCGACTTTTTTTGAGATGTCTAATAATTATATGTCCTATATTAATTTTTCAAGCTCACTTTTTAGTTTATCTAGTGCCCTTCCCCTATGACTAATAGCATTTTTTTCATTACTTTCCATCTGTGCAAAAGTTTTCTTGAATTCTTTCACAAAAAATAGTGGGTCATATCCGAAACCTTCTTCACCTCTAAATTTCGCTGTTATTATCCCTTCTGACTCCCCTTGTACTTTTACTATTTCATCTTTATTAATTATAAGTACCATTGCGCAAATGAATTTAGCTTTTCGCTGTTCTTCAGTCTTACCATCTAAAAGATACAATAATTTTTCGTTATTCGCTTTAGTATTTCCATGAACCCCCGCAAACCTCGCTGAAAAAATGCCTGGAGCTCCATTTAACGATTCTACTGCCAAGCCTGAATCATCGGCAAGTACCATATTTCCATGGGCTATTTTGAAAATTTCACTTGCCTTTATATCTGCATTCTCCATGAAAGTGCTTCCTGTTTCCTCTACATCAATGTTAATATTGGCTTCTTTTAAAGATAATACTTCAAAAGGAAATCGTGATAATATTTCTTTTATTTCCTTGATTTTATGGTCATTATTACTAGCAACTATTAATCTTCTCATGGCATACTCCTCACAACTCTCTGAGGTAGATAATAATTAATAATCATTATCCACTCCAAAGGTAATTTATTTTAAAAATTATACACTAAATAACTCATCTCTTGTAGGGGGCAAAACATCTTTGCAAGTTTCATCTTTTACTAATATCCCTCTAGACGCAGTCATTTTTCCTATTACCGTAGCTTGTACTCCATTACTATTTAATTTATCCACCAATTCTTTTCCAGAAGACACCGTTATTAGCATGCTTCCCGAAGATATAAATTTTAAAGGGTCAATATTAAGTCTTTCACATATTTTATATGTAATGCCACTAATAGGCATTTTATCACTATATACCTTAAATCCTAAATTGCTAGCCTCCGCAACTTCCCATAATGCTCCTAGCACACCACCTTCAGTTATATCATGCATAGAATTAACCCCAAACTCTCCTGCTATACGTCCTTCATTAACCACACTAATACCATTAATATAGTCTTTAGCTACTTTTATTTCTTTAGGAGTTAAAACGCCTTGTATCCTATCTAAATGATCATTCACTATAATTGAAGTTCCTTCCATACAAAGTAGTTTGGTAACGACAATTTCATCTCCGATTTTTGCTCCTGAAGTTGCCACAGCACCTTGTGCTTTGCCTTTTCCTATAGCAGTACATGAAACTACTATTTTGTTTACAGCTTCTGTAACCTCAGTATGTCCACCTAATATCTCCACATTCAGTTTTTTTGTCTCTTCATCAATTTCTCTCATAACGTTTTTTATATCTTCTATCGTCGCTGTTGGCGGTACAAGAATTGTAACTAAAATGCCTACAGGCTCAACTCCACAAGAAGCTATATCATTGCAGTTTATATGAACTGCTAATTTGCCCATATTTTTATCAGCTCCAGTTATTGGATCTGTAGATACTACGCACTCATATTCGCCAAAATTTATTACACTGCAGTCTTCGCCTATTCCACTTCTAATTCTTACATCGCCCCGGACAACACTTTTATTGTTGTCAATTATTTGTTTTAAGTCATCCCAATTTAATTTTCCAACTTTCATTTAAATTCTTCCTTTCTAATTTAATAAAACTAGCACATTTTAACAATTCTAATCATATTATCTATATAAGTACTAATTATATGGTGGTGTTATGTTGAATTTTCTAGGACCTTTTTTAAAAACCAATACATTAAACAAAACTAACATAAAAAATCAATTCTTCTACTTATCAAAAGAATCATTAAAGGATATAGTTTTCGATTCTAAATGTGGTATATATATTCCCTCACGCGATTTAAAATCTAAATCCTTTTCTAAGATTGATATTAACACAATTAATTTAAATTCTCCACTTTTATGTATTTACAAAAAAGTGGACGCTAAATTAAAATCGAAAGAAGGCACGTTAAATTGGAATGAGAACAAAGTAAAGAAAGAAATAATTGTTAATAGTAATGCATTCATGACTTTGTCACTACTAGAACTCGTAGACTACTATAATAGCTTTAGGGATATTGATAATAAAAAATATGATCTAAGTTCTATCTACCTTAAACTTTGCAAAGAACAGTTAGAATTTTATGCTATTTATTTTCGAAATAAAGATGGTCTCTTTGTTGACAAAAAAGATTTAACTAATCCTCTGAACCAAGAATTTAATTTTCAAGATAAAAACAATAAATTCAAATTTTCTGATCAAGCCTTTATGATGGCTGCTTACTACAAATATTCTACTTATAATAACGTAAAACAAGAGCATGAATATAAACAATTTGCTCTAGATATCCTAGATATGTTTGTTCAATATAAAGAAGAAATTTACAATGTTTCTTTTGAGGAACTCAATAAGATATGTTTAGCATTAAATATTTTCTACAAGTATTCTGGCTTAGAACTATGCGAAACTTTATTGCTAGATTTTTTGGATTTACTTATAGATCAATATAATGCTAAGCCATCTTTAATTGTTAATGCTAAATTAGATTATTCTTGTATGCTTTTTATAAACTGTACGCTTATGTATAACAATACACTAATTCTTAAATTCAAAGATACTAGTGACGATTTGTATGAAAAGCTTACAAAATTATACGATGCCGATAAAGGTATCTTACTAAAGGAAAGTGCTGATAAAGAGATAAATTATACTTGTGATGAGCTCTTACTATACATGTACAGCCAAATCATATATTCTGATTTTAACAATATTGAAGATAATTCTTTCATGCTTCAGGATATTTTTAAACATCAAATTTTGGATTCTGGTATAGTTTTAAGTTGGCCTGATTCTCCCTCTTTAGATAACCCAGAACATTACAGGGATTTCTCACTAAAATCAGAAGATTTGATACAAGAGGCTGATTTTAGAATGCCTGAAATACCAACACCTGAAACCAATGAATTAGCTCCTATCTTCATTAAAAATGTGGTATACAATAAACGAAAAGAGAGCTTTAAACAAAGTAAGTTATCTTTTGATAGCAGCAAGAATATGTTTATATTCTTCTTAACAATATTTTTCCACACTCACTAATAATAAGAGTTAATAATTTTCTCTTATATTATGCTATAACAAAAAGTATATATGGCTAAAATGCATTCTACGCAATATATACTTTTATTAGCATAGTATAAGAAAAAAAGCTTAATTTTATTTGGAAGCAGTCTTAGCCTCTTTATACGCATAATCAAATACTAAATTCCCACTTTTAGTTAAATAAATATCTTTAATATTTTCTTTTTTACATATAACTGTATTGCCTATATATATCGGTATACATGGTAAGTCTTTTGCTAATATAGATTGTGCCTGATTATAAATTGTTATTTTATTTTTATCTTTTTTCTCCAGCAATGCTTTTTCTATAGTTTTATCATAATCCGAACTTTTATATCCATAAATATTATCTTTTGAGTATGATGTCCATTTAGAAAAGAATTTATAGATATCTCCATATTCTTCATCATTTTTTGAAAATACAATATCATAATTTCCCTCTTCAAGTACTTTTTCGAGTTCATCTTTTGTGTATCCAGTGCACACTACCTTTATATCTAAATATTCTTTAATATTTTTAGCTATTTCCTTGCTTATTTTAGTATCAAAATTTTTATTTTCATATACCATAACTAATTCTTGTTTTTCCTTATAATTACTACTTTTCTTTAAATATTCTAAGCCTTTAATTTTATTCTTGGATGCATTAAAAATCACTTTACCACCATTGTCTTTAGAATTAGTAAAAGGTGTATAATTTATTGTTGGAACCGCTACATCTTCTGATATAGTTTCTATAATTAATTCCCGATCTATAATTGAACCAATTGCATTTCTAAAATTTATATCTACTGAATCCCTTTTTTCTAGTATATTTTTAGTTTTTAGATTGAAATTGATATAATACATGCTCTGAGATAGTTTAACTTCAGTTTTATTTTCCGTGCTAAGGGCACTTACTTCACTTATTGGTGGACTTACAAGTACATCAATTTTTGAGGTATCACTATACTGCGAAGTTTCAAAATTTGCTAAAGCTTTCTCTTCATCCTTTATAGAAGTAAATAGCATTTCATTACTAACAATTTCATTGGCTCTCCAATACTTTTCGTTCTTTACTAATTTTATTTCTCCATCTTTGTTTACCTCTTTTATAATAAATGGACCACTATATTGAATTTGACTGCAGCTATCTTTCCAGTTCCTTGTATCCATATTATTTCCCCTTAAAGTGAAAACTGGATTGCTAAGTATATTTATAAAGTTGTCACTAGGATTATTTAGCCTTATCTCTAAGGTTAAATCGTCCTTTGCAACAATACCAACATTTTCAAAATCTACTTTTCCCGCACTAAAATCGCGAGCTCCAAATATACAATATAATTGCTTAGCAAAAACATTCCCTTTTTCCAATAAAATGTTGTAGAAGAACCTTTTAAAATCATCAGCTTTTATAGATGTTCCATCGTTATAATGCAGATCTTTTCTTAATTTAAAGGTATACCCTATTTTGTCCTTACTAACCTCAATTTTTTCTGCCATGGCAGGTACTATTTTGCCATCTTTATCTTCTCTTACTAATCCTTCAAATAAAACTAATAACAAGTCTTTTTCACGAACACTATCATTATTTGTCATAAGCAAGTCTGATGGCAATTCTCCCAAGTTATAAACTAAATATTTCCTAGATGTTGACGGTTTTACTTTCTTTTGAATACATCCACTGCTTAACATCGTCATAAAAATCAACATTATACATAATAACTTTTTCATACTTACCCCCAATATGTGTATTATTAAGAGTATTAACTTTTCATATATGAAATAATCAAATTTTTAATAAAATATTGATAAATTTTATTATTTCATTATGTTATAATGTAAATATATTTACAGAATTTATATATATGTAAAAATATAGGAGGTCTTCTCCATGTTAATCAACACTGTTCAAATTATTGCTATACTTGCCATGTTAATTTTTATGCTTACCTCAATATGGGGCTTTATTTTATTAATTAAAATATTTAATCAGTTAAGATATAAAAATTATTTATTGGAAAAACTTCTACAAAATGCCTCTAGCTCATCTTCAAAGCATGAACACAAAGAATATTCTAAAGATGATTTTAAAGTCGAAGATATTTCTAGTCCAGGTGAAAAATAAATATTAGTAGCTCAACATAAAGAAGACGTCATTTGACGTCTTTCTTACATTTTCCACACTATTTTAACATATTTACTAGTTCTTCTTCAGATATAACTGTAATTCCAAGCTCTTGAGCTTTGGTAAGCTTACTTCCGGCATTCTCGCCTACTAAAACGTAACTTGTTTTATTAGAAACAGAACCTGATACTTTTCCTCCATGATTTTCTATTATCGATGTGGCATCACTACGCCCCATTGACGTAAGGGTTCCAGTTACAACGAATGTTAACCCGTTAAATAGATTATCGACCTGATTTGAGTCTTCTACAGCCATATTTACGCCATACTCTTTTAACCTATCAATTATTTCTCTGTTTTTATTATCTTCAAAAAATCTTAGTACACACAAAGCACTTATTTCACCTATATCAGAAACCTCTATTAGTTCATCCAATGTTGTATTTTGCAAACATTCAATAGATTTATAATGCTTCATTATGGATTTCGCTGCTATCTTTCCAATATTAGGAATTCCGAGGCCTGTTAGCAACCTTTGTGCTTCATTTCCCCTTGATTTGTCTATAGCATCTAGTAACTTATCTGTATTCTTTTCTTTTCCAATTATACCTTTCTCTATAAGCTCCGCGCGGTAATTAAACAGTGAATATACATCTGCTACATCTTTAATATATTCTAAACGGATGAGTTCCTTAATATAAGCCGTACCAAATCCTTTTATATCCATAGCATTCCGACCAACAAAATTAATTATGTGTCTTTCTAATTGCGCCATACAGTTAGGGTTTGTACATTTGATATCAGCCGTATCATTTTCACGGACAGTAGGGGTTCCACATACCGGGCATCGGTCTGGAATTTGGAATCTATTTAGCTTCTCAGAACGTTTTTCTTTGACTACAGCCTTAATTTTCGGGATAATCTCTCCTGATTTGTATACAACAATTATATCTCCAATCCTTATATCTAAATCATTGATAAAATCTTGGTTGTGAAGAATTGCTCTAGATACAGATGTTCCGCATAAGCGAATTGGTTCAAAAATTGCTGTAGGAGTAATTCTTCCGGTTCTTCCTACTGATAGTTCAATATCAATCAATTTTGTTTCTTTTTCTTCTGGAGGGAACTTATATGCTATAGCCCATTTGGGAACTTTTGAAGTATTACCAAGTTTTTTTCTATCTTCCAAGTTATCAATTTTTATAACAACTCCGTCAATGTCGTATGCTAAATTACCTCTATCTTCTCCTATAGCCTGGATAGTATTCCACACTTCATCAGCTGTTTTACATTTCACATAATTCTCAATAACTTTTACACCCTGTTTTTTTAACCATTCATAACCTTCGGTATGTGTTTTAAATTCAATTCCTTTGACATCTTGAATATTAAAAATAAACAGTGATAATTGTCTTTCCTTTGTTATTTTACTATCTAACTGCCTTAATGTACCAGCAGCACAGTTCCTTGGATTAGCAAATATCTTTTTCCCTAATAGTTCTTGTTGTTCATTAACCTTATCAAACGCGGCACTTGCCATATATACCTCACCACGAATCTCGAGGTATGGAACTTGCTCTTTCAGTTTCCGCGCAACATCCCCAATTACTTTAGCATTTTCAGTGACATCTTCACCTTGAATGATTCCATCACCGCGAGTTACAGCTACTGTTAATTTACCTTCTACATAACGTAGTGACATTGACAAACCATCAATTTTAAGTTCAACAACAAATGTTGGATCACTGAGTTCTTCAATCATTTTATTTACATAAGCATAGACTTCTTCTTTTGTAAATACGTCTTGCAAACTGAGCATTGGCACATTATGTTTTACTAATACCCCAGCTTTTCTTTTAGCATTTCCACCTATGTTTTGAGTTGGGGACTCTAAGGTGATAAGTTTTGGATATTCTTTCTCTATTGCTTTAAGCGCAAGCATCAATTGATCATATTCATAATCTGATATTTCCGGATTATCTTGGTTGTAATATCTATCACTGTGATATTTAATTGTCTTTTTTAATTCTTCAATTTCATCTTTTACACTAATTTTCATAAACTACACCCTTTCCCACGAAATCAACGTTCATCTGCTAGGTATATGAAATAAAATAACTAGCACACTACTAGCTATTTTATCCAAAACGCCTTAGCGCATTCAAATAAATAGCAAATCAGTATGCTAGCCCTATTTTCATGTGCCTTATAACATTTCTAAAGGCGCTTTATCTAATATCAACTTTTTTATTCCCATGTTATCAAACGCTATTGAAATCATTGTATCATTATCAGAACTCGATTTTGACACTATGGTACCTATTCCAAATTTAGTATGTCTAACTTTCCTACCTACCGTAGCTTCTCTATTCATAGCATTCTCACTATTGACACTTTGCTGCCCTGGATCATTTCCTTTCGCTGTAGCTGATGCATAATCTTGAGGCGAAGTTTTACTTAGTAGTCCATGCGGGTTATAATTTTGTGAATTTCCAGTGTTTTTTCTCTTTAATACCTGCACAGTCCTATTTTTAGCTCCCCCGATAACTTCTTTTAAATCCGGAGAAATTTCACTGATAAAATCAGAAGGCTGATACCCAACATTTCTTCCAAATACCATTCTACTCTCGGCAGATGTTATGTAGAGCTTCTCCTCCGCCCTTGTTATAGCAACATAGCACAGGCGCCTTGATTCTTCCATTTCAGTAAAGTTGTTAAGCGAAGACATGCCGGGGAATATCCCATTTTCCATACCAACCATAAATACTACTGGAAATTCTAACCCCTTTGCACTATGAACAGTCATCATTGCCGCAGTCTCTACTGTTTCATCAGGGTCATCAGTGCTCGAACCTAAACTTACTCCTTCTAAGAATGTTAAAAGCGACTTATCTTCTGAAGTTCTTTCAAATTCTACAGCATCTGATACTAATTCCTTTATATTTTCTACCCTGCTCTCATCCTCTGGTTCCTTAGAAAGTTCTAATTGCTTTAAATACCCTGTATCACTTATTATAGATTTGATTAACTCAGAGACTGTCCCTGTTTCATTTTTGGCCATAAAGCTATTCATAAGACTTACAAACTTACTTATAGATGCTTTATTTCTAGTTGTCAATGTAGGTATAAAATCTACATCTAGAATAGCACTATACAAGCATTGATCTATACCTGTTGCAAATTCTTGAATCTTTTGAATAGTTGCATCTCCTATACTTCTTTTAGGTACATTTATAATTCTTTTTAAAGCGATATCGTCAAGCGGATTATTAATAAGCTTTAAATACGCCATTATATCCTTTATTTCTTTTCTATCATAGAATTTTAATCCCCCTACTATTTTATATGGAATTAAATTTTTTCTGAAACTCTCCTCAAAAATACGTGATTGAGAATTCATCCTATATAAAATTGCAAAGTCCTTATAGCTTCTATTTTCCTCAGTCATAATTCTCTTAATTTGGCTTGCTACAAAATTTGACTCGTCTCTATCTGTAAATGCTCTATATAAATTAATTTTCTCTCCACAATCTTTTTCAGTCCTTAGAGCCTTATCTTTTCTTTGAGAATTATTTCTTATAACTTCATTAGCTGCCATAAGTATATTTCCGCAAGATCTATAATTTTGCTCGAGCTTAACAACCTTTGCCTTTGGATAATCTTTTTCAAAATCTAAGATATTGGTGACATCCGCACCTCTCCAAGCATAAATACATTGGTCATCATCTCCAACTACGCATATATTTTCACGCTCATCTACTAAAAGCTTTATAAGCTCATACTGTGCTTTATTTGTGTCTTGATACTCATCAACCATAATGTACTTGAATTTTGAATGATAGAAATCCAAAACATCCTTATTATTTTTTAACAGTTCGACAGCTTTAAATATTAAATCATCAAAATCTAGTGCATTATTACCTTTTAGTCTTTTTTGATAAAGAACATACACATCAGCGATTTTGTTTTTTCTATAATCGCTTTCATTTTCTTTTTTAAATTTCTGTGGACTAATAAGTTCGTTTTTAGCATTTGATATTTTACCTAAAATTTCTGAATCTGTTAGATCTTTTTCATTTATTTGAAGTTCCTTCATACACTGTTTAATCAAACTTTTTTGATCATAGCTATCATAAATAGTGAAATTCTTATTATATCCCAGCCTATCTATCTCTCGCCTTAAAATCCTAACACAACTAGAGTGGAAGGTAGAAATCCACATATTATCCGCTATATTGCCTACTAGGGAACGCACTCTATCCTTCATTTCACCAGCCGCTTTATTAGTAAAAGTTATGGATAAAATTTGAGACGGATATATAGCTAAATCCTGAATCATATGCGCAATTCTATAGGTCAAAACCCTAGTTTTCCCAGATCCCGCTCCAGCTAATATTAGCAATGGGCCATCAACTGTTATTGCAGCCTCGCACTGCTCTTTGTTTAACAAACTTTTTAAATCCATGAAACCACTCCTTATATATTAGATCTAGCATTACTACTTCTCTTTAAGGTATAAAGATACCTATAATTATATCACAGACTACGAAGACTTAAACAATTTTAAAAATATAGACGGTTAATTTATGTTTACTCCTTTAACTTAATTAAACTGAGCAAATATATATTAACCGTCCCTCTCTATCCACAATTAAATCATCTCCCGCGGAGCTGTATTGACGACTTCAGAAGGAGATTTATACTCCCGCTTATAAACGTGGGATACATTCCTTCTGAAATGTCGTTAAAAATGAATACACTTATTTCACTAATTTCAAACGCTCTAATATAAGTTTATACCCATCACTACCATAATTTAATGCTCTGCTGATTCTACTTATTGTAGCAGTACTTGCCCCTGTTTCACCTGCTATATCCAAATAGGTCCTTTTATCTGCTAACATTTTTGCTACTTGAAGCCTTTGCTCAAATGCTTTAATCTCATTTATAGTGCATAAATCTTCAAAAAATCTATAGCATTCTTCCTTTGTTTGCAGGCTTAAAATACCCTCAAAAAGAGAATTCATATCCTTACTTTCTAATTTAGAACTGTATTCACTCATCATCCTTCACCTCTAATAATCACAGATTACTTTAATACAATTTTATCATCTATATTCCTCGTATACTATTAAATCATCACCTAACCCCTTAAAAATCATATAAAAAATGCAGCTTATTAAATTTTTTTTAAATAAACTGCTGTGAAGTATAAAATATTTATTTGATTGTACCTAAATTATTACTTAGATAATTATACTATTTAACTAAATTTAACATCACTGTAGTTATAGCAAAGCAAATTGCTGAAACTACTGTAATTCTTACTAGTAATGATTCCGCTGTTTTTGTTTTATTTTTAGCAAAAAAAGTTTCAGAAGTTCCTCCTATAAGGCCACTTAATCCATCTGATTTACTAGGTTGCATCATAACAGATACAATTATAGCAATTGAAGTTATAACCTGTAAAACTACTAGAAAACTATGCATGTGTACACCTCCAATTCATCGAATACATAATTATTTTAGCATACTCTAAGACAGTTTACAATGAATTGTAAAATTTAAGAGTATAGCCTATAAAGACTATACTCTTAATTAATTATCTGTTTATGTTATAGAATGCTTTTAATCCTCTGTATTCAGCCATTTCTTCTAATTCCTCTTCTATTCTTAATAACTGATTGTATTTAGAAACTCTTTCGCTTCTAGCTGGGGCACCAGTTTTAATTTGTCCTGCATTCATCGCTACAACTAAATCAGCTATTGAAGTATCTTCAGTTTCTCCTGATCTATGAGAAACTACTGCAGTATATCCTGCCCTTTCAGCCATTTCTATAGCATTTAGTGTTTCAGTTAATGTACCTATTTGGTTTAATTTTATAAGAATTGAATTTGCAGTTTTTCTTTCAATTCCCATTTTTAATCTGTCAGTGTTGGTTACAAATAAGTCATCTCCAACTAATTGAACTCTATCTCCTATTTTATCAGTTAAGTACTTCCAGCCTTCCCAATCTTCTTCAGCCATTCCATCTTCAATAGATATAATTGGGTATTTATTAACAAGTTCTACATAGTAGTCAGCCATTTGCTCTGGAGTTAATATTCTTCCTTCTGAAGCTAAATTGTATTTTCCATCTTCAAAGAATTCAGAAGCTGCTGGATCAAGAGCTATATAGATATCTTTTCCTGGAACATATCCAGCTTTTTCTATAGCTTCTATTATGATTTTTATAGCTTCTTCGTTTGATGATAAATCTGGAGCAAATCCGCCTTCATCACCAACACCAGTAGCGAGTCCCTTAGTTTTTAATAATGCTTTTAATGAATGGTAAACTTCTGCACTCATTCTTAAAGCTTCCTTAAAAGAAGTTGCTCCAACTGGCATAACCATAAACTCTTGTAAGTCTACATTATTATCAGCATGGCTTCCACCATTTATAATGTTCATCATTGGAACTGGTAAAACTTTAGCGTTTACTCCACCAATATATTGATATAGTCCGAGCCCTAATGACTCAGCAGCCGCTCTAGCACATGCAAGAGATACTCCAAGAATTGCATTAGCACCTAGTTTAGCCTTATTAGGTGTGCCATCAAGGGCTATCATTGCTTTGTCAATTGCTATTTGATCATATACATTCATTCCAACTATCTCTTCAGCTATTAGATTGTTTACATTATCAATAGCTTTTAAAACTCCTTTACCGCCATATATATCCTTGTCTCCATCTCTTAACTCTACTGCCTCAAATATGCCAGTAGAAGCACCTGATGGCACTGATGCTCTTGCTATTGTTCCATCCTCGAGTGTTACTTCAACTTCAACAGTTGGAAATGCTCTTGAGTCCAAAATCTGTCTTGCATAAATATCAATTATTTCAATAAAATTTTTCATGTTATCTTACCTCCGAATCTCCAATTTTTTTCTCTATATTATTATATCCTAAGTTAACTTAAGATAATCTTATATTTTAAGGAAACTTAAGTTAATCTTAGTTAATATATAATTCAATTTAGTTTTCGTTTAACGACATTTCAGAAGGAAAGTCTTCCACTTCTATAAGCGGGAGTATAAATCTCCTTCTGAAGTCGTTAATATTGCAGCTCCGCAGGAGATGATTTAATCTATTTAATTAAAGATTTTCCTGTCATTTCACTTGGTACACTAAGTCCCATAACTTGGAGCATAGTTGGAGCAATATCCGCCAATATTCCACTATCTTTTAGACCATTACTGTGATTTGAAACGTATGTGAATGGAACTAAATTTGTAGTATGTGCTGTCATAGGCTTCCCAGACGAATAATCAATCATTTGTTCAGAGTTTCCATGGTCTGCAGTTATAAATACGCTGCCGTCCTTGCCAATAACGCACTCAACAATTTTCCCAAGGCATTCATCCACTGTTTCTATAGCTTTTTTAGCTGCTTCAAAAACGCCTGTATGACCTACCATATCTGGGTTAGCAAAGTTAAGTATAATCATGTCGTATTCATCCGTTTCTAGTCTCTTTAATAATTCTTTTGTAACCTCATACGCACTCATTTCTGGCAATAAATCATATGTTGCTACTTTAGGCGATGGAATTAATGCTCTATCTTCATTGGCGTTTGGAGCCTCAACCCCTCCATTAAAGAAGAATGTAACATGGGCATATTTTTCAGTTTCCGCTATTCTTAACTGCTTTTTACCCATTTTACTAACATATTCTCCAAGCGTATTAGTGTAACTTTCTGGAGTATATGCCACATCAACATTCTCTATAGAAATATCATATTGAGTAGTACATACAAAGTTTAAAGTTAAAGTTTCTCTTTTAAAGCCATCAAATACTTTATCATTTATTGCTCTAGTAAGTTCGCGAGCTCTGTCCGGCCTAAAATTAAAGAATATTACACTATCGTTATTGCTTATAGCTGAAACAGGCTTATTATTTTCCATTATAACAGTGGGAAGAACAAATTCATCTGTCTTATTATCATGGATAGCTTTTTTAACCGCCTCTATTGCTGAGGTGTTTTCCTCACCCTTAGATAAAACCATAGCATCATATGCAAGCTCAACTCTTTCCCATCTTTTATCTCTATCCATAGCATAATATCTACCACATACAGTAGCAATTTTTCCAAGACCTATTTCATTCATATATTCTTCTATTTCTGATATGTATTTTAGTGCTGAACCTGGTTGCACATCTCTACCATCTAAAAGAGCATGAACATAAACCTTTTTAGCACCTTTATCTTTAGCAAGCTTTATTAAAGCTTTTAAATGATCAATATGAGAGTGGACTCCTCCATCAGACAATAATCCTAAAAGATGCACAGAAGAATTTGCCTTAATAGCTTTATCTATAGCTTTATTAAAAGCAAGGTTTTCAAAAAAGTTTCCTTCTTCAATTTCTTTTGTTATTTTTGTAAGTGCTTGATATATAATTCTACCAGCACCTATGTTTAAGTGACCAACTTCTGAATTTCCCATTTGACCCGCTGGTAGTCCTACCTCTAGGCCACTTGCAGTTAATTTCGTACTTGGATATTCCTTTATTAATCTGTCATAGTTTGGTTTATTTGCCGCAACTACTGCATTTCCGTCTACGTTACTTGATAATCCAAGTCCATCTAAAATCATTAGCATTACTGGTTTTTTTGACATTTTTGTTCCCCCATCCGTTATTTCTAAAATCAAAACACATGTATATGTATTGATAATTCACAATTATCATTAACTACCTAATGTAGATTAATATACTAAAGTAGATGAATCCACTAATGTAGCTTAATCTACTTTAGTAGCTTAGCCACATTAGTGGATCCATTTATTTAAAATATTTTAATAGTTTACTATTCCTGAGAAGTCTTCTGCCTTAAGGCTAGCTCCTCCAATTAATCCACCATCTATGTCTGATTTACCCATTTGTTCTTTTATAGTTGCTGGTTTAACAGATCCACCATATTGAATTCTAACCTTTTCTGCAACATCACTCCCGAACATAGCTCCAACAGTTGCTCTTATAAATGCAATTGTCTCATTAGCCTGATCAGCAGTTGCAGTTTTACCTGTACCTATAGCCCAAATTGGTTCATAAGCAATAACCAATTTTTCTACTTGCTCTTTTGTAAGTCCTTCTAAATCTAATTTCACTTGATTTGCTAAGACCTTTTCTGTAATATTTCCTTCTCTATCACTAAGAGTTTCTCCTACACAAAGTATAGGGATAATATTATGGCTATAAGCAGCTTTAAGCTTTTTATTTACAGTTTCATCAGTCTCATTGAAATACTGTCTTCTTTCACTATGGCCAATTATAACATATTCAACGCCCATATCTTTTAGCATTCCTGGTGCAACTTCACCTGTAAAAGCACCATTTTCTTCAAAATGCATGTTTTGAGCTCCTACCTTTATATTGGTACCTTTACTTGCCTTTATTACTGCATCTAAACATAAAAATGTAGGACAAACTACAACATCACATTTTGCATCTTTAACTAACGGTTTCATTTCCTCAATTAAAGTTACTGCTTCAGCTACAGTTTTATTCATCTTCCAATTTCCTGCAATTATACCTTTTCTCATCAAAAAACCTCCAAGTATTCTTTTGTGGTAAGTAATAATCATTATCCGGACAACAATTAATGTATGTTTAAAAATTCGAAATATTTTATTTAACTATTTATTTGTAAGAGCTTCAATCCCTGGTAATAATTTACCTTCTAAAAATTCAAGAGATGCTCCACCACCTGTAGATATATGAGTCATTTCATCTCCAAATCCTAATTGATTAACAGCTGCTGCACTATCTCCACCACCTATTATAGTAGTCCCATCGACTTTTGACATAGCTTCCGCTACAGCTATTGTTCCTTTTGCAAAATTTGCAAATTCAAATACACCCATTGGTCCGTTCCAAACGATAGTTTTAGCAATGCTTATAGCACCTTTATACATTTCACAAGTCTTAGGTCCAATATCAAGTCCCATAAACCCATCAGCAATATTTTGACTTTCAGTAACTACTGGCTCTGCCTCAGCTGAAAATCTATCTGCAACAATATTGTCTACAGGTATTAAAAATTTAACTCCTTTTGACTCAGCTTTTTGCATCATAACTTTAGCATATTGTACTTTCTCTTCTTCAACTAGTGAACTTCCGATAGAATAACCTCCGGCTTTTAAGAATGTATAAGCCATTCCTCCACCAATTATTAAAGTATCCACCTTCTCAAGTAAATTTTCAATAACATTTATTTTATCTGAAACCTTAGCTCCACCTAAAATTGCTACGAAAGGTCTAACAGGGTGATCTATTGTATCCCCTAAGAATTTTAATTCCTTTTGAATTAAATATCCACATACCGAAGTTTCAATAAACTGTGTTACACCAACTGTAGAACAATGAGCTCTATGAGCTGTTCCAAAGGCATCATTTACAAATATATCTGCAAGAGACGCTAATTCCTTTGAAAAGTTTTCTTTATTTTTAGTTTCTTCTTTTCTATATCTTGTATTTTCTAATAATAAAACATCTCCGTCTTTCATTTCTGATACGGCAGATTTTACATTATCACTAACTACATTTGGGTCTGCTGCAAAGACTACTTCTTTATTTAACATTTCACTTAATTTCTTAGCAACTGGCGCTAAAGAAAGTTCAGGTTTTGGTTCTCCACTTGGTTTTCCAAGATGTGAACATAAAATAACTTTCGCACCTTTTTTTATCAAATAATTTATTGTTGGCATTGCACCTACTAATCTATTTACATCTGTGATTACTCCATCTTTTAATGGTACATTAAAATCACATCTCACTAAAACTTTTTTACCTTTAACCTCAATATCTTCAATTGTTTTCTTATTAAATTGCATACACCTTCTCCTCTCATATGTTTTATAATCAAAAATCTTATAATTTAATCACATTCATATAAATATACTACCCTACTAATTATTATTTACTATTATCTTGATATTTATTTGAATGTGCCTTATATTAATAAAATATAAAAAGGTCCGGTTCCATAGACTAACTATAAAACCAGACCTTAATACTATAATTACAGTTTTATAATAAAATTAAATTTTATAGTCTATCTGCAACATATTTAGTTAAATCTGCTAATCTATTTGAATAACCTGCTTCATTATCGTACCATGAAACAACTTTAACCATATTTTCTTCGATAACCATAGTTGACATAGCATCAACTATAGAAGATCTTTCGTCTCCTTTGAAATCAATTGAAACTAATGGTTCTTCACAACAACCAAGTATTCCTTTCATTTCAGTTTCAGCTGCTTTCTTAAATGCTGCATTTACTTCTTCTACAGTAACATTCTTTGAAACTTCGCAAACTAAATCTGTACATGAAACTGTTGGAGTTGGAACTCTTAATGAGAATCCGTTTAGTTTTCCTTTTAATTGTGGTAAAACTAATGCTACTGCTTTTGCTGCTCCTGTTGTAGTTGGAATCATTGATAGGTTAGCCGCTCTTGCACGTCTCATATCATTGTGTGGAGCATCTAATAATCTTTGATCTCCAGTATATGAATGAATTGTAGTCATTAAGCCTTTAACTATTCCAAATTCTCTGTCTAAAACTTTAGCAAATGGTGCTAAACAGTTTGTTGTACATGATGCATTTGATATTACGTTATGTTTAGCTGAATCATATTTTTCTTCGTTAACTCCCATAACTATTGTTATATCTTCATTTTTTGCTGGTGCAGATATAAGAACTTTTTTAACACTTACACATAAATGATCGCTTGCTTTAGTAGCATCTGTAAAGAATCCTGTTGATTCTAATACTATTTCTACTCCAAGTGAACTCCAGTCAATGTTCTTTGGTTCTCTTTCTGCAAATATTTTAATTTCTTTTCCGTTAACTACTATTGCATTTTCTTTAGCTTCTACAGTTCCGTCGAATTTTCCGTAAAGTGAATCATATTTTAAAAGATGTGCGAGTGTTGCAGCATCTGTTAAATCATTGATTCCTACTACTTCTAATTCTGTTGAATAATTTTTCACTAGAGCATTAAATACATTTCTTCCTATTCTTCCAAATCCATTAATTCCTACTTTTACCATCTTGGCAAAACCTCCTAAATTTTATTAACATAATTATATGTAAATATATAATTTTTTTATTAATCAAATCATTATATAGTTTACTCTCTTTTCTCTATAATATTTACTATTTCTTCTGCAGCCGCTTGATCAATTATTAAAACAGTGCTTAAGCGGTTGATTTCAGTAGCGATGATGGCTCTAGCTTTATTTTTTCCAGCCGCTACTGCGATTAGTGTTTTGTTGTCTGTAACATCTTCATTTTTCACCCCAATAGTAGGTGTAGAATGAACTATTTCACCTAATTCATTATAGTATTGACCAAATGCTTCTCCTACTGCACCTAATTCTTCAAGTTCCTTTATCTCTTTTTCAGGTACTTCTCTTTTCATAGCCATATCACTGGCGATACCTATTCCGTAAATAAGAATATCAGCACTTCGAATCTTATCAATTATACTTTTTATACTTTTTTCATTTACTATAGTTTTTAAAGCATCATTGCTCAAATTATCAGGTACATGTAGTAATTCGTAATTTCCACCAATTTTATCTGCTAGCCTAGCCACTAAAGTATTAGCTTGAATTTCTACATTCCTGGCCATACCACCCCTGGCCGGAAGCACTAAAACATTATTATATTTGTTATTTCTAGAGAAATTGTCTATAACTTCCTTAACTGTTGATCCACCCGTTATTGCAATTATACTGTTATCTTTAATAATATCCATAACATAAATTGCAGCTACCTTCCCAACTTCTTTAAGGACACTTTTATCAATTTCAACGTTCCCGGGAACAACTATAACTTGCTGTAGCTTCAAATGTTTCTCAATAAATTTCTCGATTTTAGACAACCCTTTAATCTCATGAATAAATCCTTTTAACTGATCTAAAATTTCTTCACCATCAGTTGTTATAAACATACCCAGTGCATTAACCTCAATCAAGTTTTGGGACTTTAGAAAGTTTATTTCATTTCTTACTATTCTCTCGCTTATGCACATCTGATCTGCTAAAATTCTTCGTCCTATAGGTTGATTATAACATATCGTCCTTAATATATCATGTCGTTTTTCAAGAAGTTCTATTAATTCAGGCACTATCTTTTGTTGTAATTTCAATATACTCTCCACTTGAACACCTTTCTGGACTTTTTAAGTCCCAGCTTATATTTTTTGCTCCCACATACATTATAGATGAAATACTAACTTTTTTAAATTAGTATTTGCAAAAAATATGTTAACATTTTGTTAACGGCATGATTAAATCATCTCCTGGGTCGCTGAAATATTAAAATCTTTTCCGCTTACTAGAACTTTTAATTTCAAGTTCTTCTCTATATTTTGCTACAGTTCTTCTTGAAATATTCATCCCTTCTACATTTAATCGATTACAAATAATTTGGTCTGATAAAGGTTTCTTTCGGTCCTCATTATACACCATTTCTTTAATAGTTTTCTTAATATTAATCGTAGATACATCCTCACCATCTAAAATTGACGTAATGCCATTAGTAAACAAGTCTTTTATTTTAATGACTTTACCATTATTTATACTAACATACTTTTCCCTAATTGCACGGCTTATAGTAGATTCATGCATTTCTAAATTATTAGCAATTTTTTTAAGCGTCATTGGTTTTAAATATTCGTCGCCTTTATCGAAATATTCCTTTTGAACTGCCAAAATATCTTCCAAAACTCTATACACAGTATTTTTTCTTTGTTCAATACTTTTAATAAGAAACATTGCGCTATTAAGCTTATCTTTTACATATTCTACAGCTTCTACATCCTTTTCGTTTTTAATAATTTCCTTATACAAACTATTTATATTCAATTTAGGAAGTACATCTTCATTCATAGAAATAAAATATTGGTCATAAATCTTATTAACATAAGCATCAGGCACAATATATTTAACCGTCTCACCAGTATAAAACCCTCTTGATGGCTTAGGCTCTAAAGTTTTTATTATATCTCCATATTTTTGAACCTCAGAAATTTTAACATTTAATTCTTTAGCTATATCATTATATTTATTTTCTGCCAATAATTCTAAATAATTATCAATGATTTTATAAATATTTTCATCATCTATCCCCATATTATTTAATTGAATCCTTAAGCATTCCCTTAGGTTCCTAGCTCCAATTCCTTGTGGCTCTAAAGCCTGTAAAATTTCAAGTGCAATTTCAGCCTTCCCATTTGTTATTCCGAGCTCCTTACATATATCAGATAGATCTTCCGATAAATAACCTTTAGTATCTAAATTCTCCACCATATATTTGCATATATCTAGAATTTCATACTGCTCTGTTAGTTCTCCTATTTGTTCTTTAAGATAATCTTTAAGAGATTTTTCCTCTGCAATATAATAAAATGGAGAAATTTCCTCATTTTCATTCTTTGCAGCATAGCTCTTTACTTTATAATCATCCTTACCAAGATATTTAATTATTTCTTTATAATCAAATTCATTATTGTTATTACTTTTGTGGTTTTGCAAGTCTTTTTCCTCCAGCACTGGATTCTCCTGCATCTCTTTATTTACATATTGTCCTAGCTCGCAGGCTGACATTTGAAGAAGTTTAACAGACATTTGCATTTCTTGAGTCATTATTAATTTTTGTTCTTGAATCAAATTTAAGCCAAAATTAATGTTCATTTTATTATCACCTCATCTTTGGTTACTATTTATTTTCATGTACCTCTCATATTATAAATATTATAACATAGCTAATGGTATAAACCTAGATTATGCATTAAGCTAGAAATAAAAATAAAAAATCTCAGCGTAAATTTCTACAACAGCAGAAAACGTAAGCTAAGATTTTTTATTTTTAAAATATTATCTAGATCCTTTAATGTACGGTTTACCACTAGCGAGTGGTCCTGTTGTTTTTCCAACAAATCCAGCAAGTGCAATCATGGTAAGTACATATGGAATAACATCATATACTTCTGTAGGTAAATTCCAGCTAAGTCCCTGTGCAAAAATATTAAATGCACTACCAAAGGCAAATAACAAACTAGCCCCAAGCGCTCCAAAAGGTTTCCAATTACCGAAAATAACAGCCGCTAAGGCAATAAATCCACGTCCTGCAACCATTCCTTCTCTGTAAAGTGGTGTTATTCCGAGGGATAACGCCGCTCCACCGAGCCCTGCTAGCATTCCTGATAAAATAACACATAAATATCTTATTTTATAAACATTTATTCCTAAAGTATCAGCCGCCTTTGGATGTTCTCCTACAGCTCTAATTCGAAGTCCTAAAGGTGTTTTATATAATATATAATGCGAAAGAAATACTAAAATAATCGCGATTATTACAAACCAGTTTAGCTGGGATATTAAATTTCCTATTATTGGTATATTTTTAATCCCATCCGGTATGTTATATGAAAGTCCTGTTACTATATCTGTTTGACCACCTTTACCATTAAATAACTTAAATATTAAGAAACTCGCAAGGGCCGTAGAAAAAAGATTTATAGCAGTACCTGAGATTACTTGATCTGCACGCAAATGTATACTTAGCACAGCATGTATTAATCCCAAAACACCTCCAGCTATCACTCCAAAAAGTATTCCTATTGCTGGACTTCCAGTCGTGTAACTTCCATATACCGCAAAGAAAGCGCCTATTACCATCATACCTTCCAGACCTATATTAACCACACCTGATTTTTCTGAAAATATACCACCGAGTGCTGCAAAAATTAGAGGCGTGGCTATTCTTAAAGTTTGCGCAAACAAATTAATTAAAATAACACTACTCATTTGTAATCGCCTCCTTCTTTTTCTTTTCAGAGAAGTATTTAACAATGTAATCTGTTGCTACAAATATAATAATTATAGCTTGGATTAAATAAACTATTTCTTTTGGTATTCCGTTTAATTGAAGAGTTCTAGAACTACTATTTAATGTTCCAAATAATAAAGCTGATGCTATACATCCAATGGGATTGCTCTTTGCAAGTAAAGCAACTGCAATTCCATCAAAGCCATAAGAGGGAAGTGCCATGAAATCTTTTGTATTATGAAGAACACCTGCAACATGCGAGGCCCCACCAACTCCTGCTATCGCACCAGAAATCACCATAGCCAAAACAGTATTTTTCGCTACATTAATTCCACCATATTCTGCAGCATGTGGATTTATACCAACTGCTCTTATTTCGTAACCAACAGTGGTTTTCCATAATAGCCAGAATATAAAAATAGCTACTGCTATGGCAAGAAATATACTAATATTAGCTCCACTACCACTAACAAACCTATGAAATTGTGCACTCTCTTGTATATTAGGAGTACTTGCTTTACCTTCCACTCCAAAACTAGTTCTTAAAATAATAAAATTGGCTAAAGCCATAGCTATATAGTTCATCATAATTGTATTAATAACTTCATGAGTGCCTACTTTAGCCTTTAAATATCCCGGTATTGCTCCCCATATTCCTCCAGCTACAAAGCCTGCTAAAATAATTAGAATTATATGAATTACAGGATTTAGTCCTGGCAATGTTCCAACAATAGCAGCTGCTATCATTCCAAGTATAAATTGACCAGCAACACCTATATTAAATAATCCACATTTAAATGCTACAGCATTTGCAACTCCTGTAAATATTAATGGAGTAACTTCTGACAGCGTAACGAAAGTTACTCTCGTATTACCAAACCCACCTTTATATATAAGTCCAAATAAATCACCTAAAGCTGAAAAGTATTGTAATATAGAATATCCTTTTGCCCACATTACAAAGAACACAGCAACAAATATAGAAACGATTATAGAAAAGAAAGGGAAAGCAAGCGTCTTAAGGATATTTTTTGCTATACTGACAAAATTACTATTTTCATTTTCTACTTTATTCATTATCTTTAGCTCCTTCCAGTGTTTTATTTAAATTACCACCAGCCATAAGTATACCAAGTTTTTTCTCTGTGGCATCACATCTATCGAGTATATCAACTATTTTGCCATCATACATTACGGCAATTCTATCTGATAATGCCATTATTTCATCAAGTTCTAATGATACTAATAAAACCGCCTTACCCTTATCACGTTCTACAACTAATCTTTTGTGAATATATTCAATTGCACCAACGTCAAGACCTCTCGTAGGTTGTGCTGCTATTAATAATTCCGGATCTTTTGAAATTTCTCTAGCTGCTATAAGTTTTTGTTGATTACCACCTGATAATGATTCCGCATTTACATCTGCATTTGGAGTTCTAATATCAAATTCGCTAATAAGTTCATCACAGTGTTTTCTAATTTCTTTGTAATTCATAACTATGCCTTTACTGAAGGGTGCATTTTTATGAATTCCAAGCACTGAGTTTTCAAATAGAGAATAATCTAATATAAGCCCTCTTTTGTGCCTATCTTCTGGTATATGGCCAACACCTGCTGACATAATATCTCTTGGTGACTTACCATATGTATTTTTACCATTTATTGTAATACTTCCACTCTTAGGCCTTTGAAGTCCAGTTAAAACTTCTAACAATTGAGATTGACCATTTCCATCAACACCAGCTATACCAAGAATTTCTCCGCCATATACTGTTAAGTTTAAATTTCGCACTGCAGGTAATCCCCTGTGATCACTAGCACAAAGATTTTCAATTTTTAATATTTCGCCGCGAATTTTAGCAGGATTTTTCTCTACAGTTAGATTAACTTTTCTACCTACCATAAGCTGCGCTAATTCGTCTATGCTTGTTTCTTTAGTCTTTACTGTGCCAGTTACTGCACCTCTCCTAATTATAGTGACTCTATCACTCATACTCATAACTTCTTTTAATTTATGAGTTATTAGTATTACTGATTTCCCTTCTTTTTCAAGATTTTTAATTATGATTCCAAGTTCCTCAATTTCCTTTGGTGTTAAAACTGCCGTAGGCTCATCTAGTATTAAAACCTCTGCACCCCTATATAGTGCCTTTAGTATCTCTACCCTTTGTTGTTGTCCTACAGAAATATCTTCTATAACCGCGCTTGGATCTATTGCGAACCCATATCTTTCTGAAATTTCTTTGACATCATTGATTGCTTTTTTCAAATCAATCTTGAATCCTTTTTTAGGTTCAACCCCTAACACAATATTTTCTGCAACAGTAAAATTATGTACAAGCATAAAGTGTTGATGAACCATTCCTATCCCTAATTTTATAGCATCATTGGGAGTAGATATATTCACTAGGTTACCGCTTACATAAATCTCGCCTTTTTCTTGTTTATATAGACCATAGAGAATGTTCATAAGAGTCGTTTTTCCTGCACCATTTTCGCCAAGAAGAACATGTGTTTCTCCTCTTAATAGCTCAAAATTTACATTATCATTGGCAATGGTTCCCGGAAAAATCTTTGTTATTCCCTTCATTTCAATTACCTTTTCCATTGGATTTCCTCCTTAAAAAGACTACTTATCACCTTTAGTGCTGACATCACCTGCGCCCAAAATTATCATTATTCTTAGAAAGAGCTAGATGTATTACATCTAGCTCCTATTGTATACTAAAAACCATAAATCAGTAAATGAAAATTTTTATTTACTGATTTTTATTTAAAATCCATTGCTCCTTGTCTATTTACTGGAACAACTGTTTTTCCAGCTATAACTTTATCTTCATATTTTTTAACTTCATCTAAAACATCTTTTGGTACGTTTTTATTAGATGTATCAGCTATTCCTACACCTTTTTCTTTTAACCCAAGATTAGTAACTGTACCACCTTTAAATTCGTTTTTAATTTGAGCTTTAGCTTGATTGTAAGTTGCTGTATCAACTCTTTTTATCATACTTGAAAGTATAATATCAGAATACTGTGGAACTGTTAAAGATTGATCCATATCAACTCCTATAGCCCAAACTGTTTTTCCTCCATCTTTTAATTCTTTAGCCGCTTTAAATAAACCAAGACCAACTCCGGCTGCTGCATGATAAATTACGTCGCAACCGCCTTGATATAATGATTTAGATAATTCATAACCTTTTGCTGAATCATTGTAACTATCTGCATATTTTACAGTTGTTCCTGCACTCTTACCATCTATGCTCAATAATCCTTTTGCAGCTTCTGGATTAACTGCTTTAACACCAGCTGCAAACCCAACTTCAAATCTGTTTATTAATTCATTATCTTTTCCACCAATAAATCCAATTTTATTAGTTTTAGTCATTTTCCCAGCAATGATTCCCATTAAAAAAGATCCTTCTTGCTCTTTAAAAGTAATTGATGCTACGTTTGGAAGATTAACAACTGAGTCTACAATTGCAAAGTTTTTATCAGTATGAGTTTTAGCAACCTCTGCCATTGCATCTGCAATTTGATATCCAATAGCAAAAGTTAGATTTGAATTCTCCTCCACTAATGATTCTAAATTTGCTGCATAATCCTCTTTCTTTTGAGATTCAAGAGCATGGTACGTGAAACCGTCTTCAGCTTGTGCCTTTTTAACCCCTTCATCTGCTGATTGGTTAAATGCCTTGTCGTTTAATCCACCTTCATCAGTAGAAAGTCCTATAACGACAGTACTTTTTTGTGTACTTTTTACTGCTTCCTTCTTAGTTCCACAGCCAGCAAACAATGTTGTGATTACTGCCATTGATGTAAGTACTGCAACTATCCTTCTTTTATTCATAATAAATTCCTCCCCTAAGTAATTAATTAATTAATTAAGCAATATTATTGCTTCGAAGTATGTATTCTATAAACAATAAAAAAATCCTCTTTATTTTAGCATTTTTTTAATTATATTTATATTTGTATCTCCATATACAGCATAGAATAATATTATAGTCTGTATATGGATTTTTTATTAACTTAGTGAAAATTTTAATATTCTTCAACGTAAAAAATACCACAGGCACCTTCACCAGAATGTGTCCCCACAACGCATCCAACCGAGCATTCTATAAAGTCCATTTCACGTTCACTCATATGAGATCGTAAACTCGCTAGAATATCTCTATCACTAGCTTGCAATAAAATACTTGTCTCTCCACTTCGAATCCCAGTTTCCTCTAAATTTTTCAAGATAGTTTTTATTGCTTTTTTGCTTCCACGAACTTTATCTATTACGGCCATTTCACCATCTTTTACAGTTAAAATTAGTTTTATCCCGAGTAGCCCGCCTATAGCTCCAGCAGTTTTAGACAATCGGCCACCTTTAACTAAATTATTTAATGAATCAAAAGCAAGCGCACTTTTTACATGAGGTATTGTTTCTTTAATTTTTTCTTCTATTTCAAATATATTACATCCCGCTTCTTTTAATTTGCAGGCTTTTAAAACCAAAATTCCAAGACCTGATGTAACATTATAACTATCAATTGTGATAATATCTTCTGTAAGTAACATGCTTTTAGCCATACATGAAGATTGATAAGTCCCACTCATTTTTGAGGATAAATGAATAGAAACTATCTTATATCCCTCATCTAAATATTTTTTATAGCATTCATAGAACCTATGCGGGTTTACCTGAGTGGTCATAGGAAACTGCTCCGAATTATTCATTTTATATAAATATTCTTGTAGATTAATATCTTCGCCATCCCTGTAAATTTTATTTTCTATGTTCACGAGTAGTGGTAAAACTTCTATATTATACTTATCAATAATGTCTTTGTTTAAATCGCATGTGCTATCTGTTATGATTTTAATCTTTTCCATTCCTATCTCCTTGTTTACCTCTTGGGGATATAACAGTTGTTAATTGCTATGCACCTTATTTCATATTCTTAAATCCTATTTGCCTAAGTGCTTCATATGTCACAATAGCTACTGTATTGGAAAGATTAAGGGACCTACTTGTGCTATTTATCATAGGCACTTTTATGCACCTTTCAGGATCGCTACCACGAACATTATCTGGAAGTCCTGATGACTCTCGACCAAAAATTATAAAATCCCCTTCTTTATATTTTACATCTGAATAGAATTTTGAAGCTTTTGTTGTAGAATAGTAGAAAGTTGACTCTTTATATTTTTCTCTAAGCGCTTCATATGTATCATGTATCTCTAAATTCAAATAAGGCCAGTAATCGAGTCCCGCCCTTTTAAGTTGCTTCTCCTCTAAACTAAATCCTAAAGGTTTTATAAGATGAAGTTTGCAATCAGTTAGCACGCAAGTTCTTCCTATATTACCAGTATTTTGTGGAATTTCCGGTTGAAATAAAACTATATTTAAATTCACAATAAATCCTCCTTGCCCTTCTTTTTCAGTATAAAACATATAAATATCTAAAACCATATTACCCTAAGTATAGCCAATAGTAAAGATGTAGCTAGTCTAGCTTCCCTGTATTATAACTATAATAACTTTTCTATGGTTTCAGCTCTAATAAACGATTTATCTATTATTTTCTTTGGATAACCCATGTACTCTAAAAGTTTTATAGCATTTCTTGTTTGAGAAACTCCTTTTTTTATCTTATAATCAAAACTTAATCCCTTTCTCGTATCAACTTTCTCACTAAAATAATAAAACTCATAATTTTCTTTTAGAATGTTTACTAATTCTCTATCATGAGTGGCTACAATAGAAATAGATTTTCCATTGTTTATGTATGTTAGTATTTCCGCGGACATGGAAATTCTCTCTATTGGATTTGTACCCCTAAATATCTCATCTATTGGGCAAAATACAGGTGCATCCTTTTCTAGAGCTTTGATTATTCTAAGAATCGCTTCCGCCTCTGCCATGTAGAAACTTTTTCCCTTTGTTAAATCATCATTAGGGCTAATTGATGTAACTATGTTAAAAAATGGAGCTTCGTAATTCTTAGCCAAAACAAAATCAAAGCATTGGGCCAAAATTATATTTACCCCTAGCATTCTTAAAAAAGTCGATTTCCCTGCCATATTTGTGCCCGTAAGCACAATACCTCCATTTTCTATGTTAATTGAGTTGGCAACGGCCTTGTCTATAAGAGGATGTATTCCCTCTTTTATATTTAAGTTAACCTGCTTTATAAACTTAGGTTTTACATACTTCCCACCTAAATTATGCTTATAACCTGCGATAGAAATTAAGGCTTCTACTTCACCAACTGCACCGTAAAGGTCCATTAAAACTTCTTTTTCTTCTCTTATCCTACGGGATATAGAATAATAAGCACTTTCTTCAAGGAGAAATATCACAGAAATAAATTCAAACAATCCTTCCCACATATTTATAAACCCTATTAATCTTATGTTTCTATCTATATCCTTTACAGATTTAAGCATTATTGTTATCTTATCTTTATAATAAATAATATCTTTATTATTTATGCTTACAATTTTTTTAGCTGCCTTAATATTTTTTTGCAAATAAAATATGCCATTAGATTTAATTTTTCTTACTTCCGAAGAGTTTATAAGCATATTAATAGATGCCAAACCAAACAAAACTATCATAAATTTAATATTTACAAATATCGCAAGTAAAATCGCTATTAATGGTAATATCTTTCCAATGAAAGTATAAATATAATATTTAGTTTTATTTATTATAAGATCAGTTTCAATCATATCTAGAAAACTATTTTTTATATCGCTACCTAATTCAAGGAAAATGCACTGAAGGCTTTCCCTCAATTTGTCATTTTCTTTAAATGACTGAATTAATTTCCCCCTTTTTTTTAACTTTTCTTCCTTCATTAAAGGATTTCTAAGCATTGTGTATAAAGCTGCTTCTCCAGGGCTGCTATATGCTCTATCCAATTTTTCGTATACCTTATTCATATCTAAATCGTCCCATGTTTGATTATCTAAGGTATATTCATTTTTTTTATGTATACTAAAAAATTTCTTAATCTTCTCAAAATCTCTTTTCTTATCCATATCTTCGTTATAATCACTTCTTATTGAATGTAAAAACCTATTACTCATAGTAAAATACTCCTTTAGTTTTTTTTAAATAAATATTCCCTTTACTACATTATAGCAAAATCCGATACATATTTTCAATGTTTATTTTAAATAAATAAGTTCTGAACCCTTGATAATCAAGAGTTTCATAACTTTCATATACACCTACTCCTATATAGCTTAAAATAATTTTGCCATAGCAGCAAATCTTTCAGCCTCTTTATAATTTTTTTCACACTGGTTACACTCCCCAATTAATCCATATATCTTGCCGTTGTATGGATTAATATAAAGTGCAGTTTTTAAACTTCCTAATGCTTGACTACAATTACCTTTAGCCATTTGATTTTCAGCTTTATCAATATAATAGTTTTCATCCTTAACCCCTTCTATAAGTTCGGGCTTTATTTTAACTAAATCCTTTAACAGTGAATCTACCCTTTTAACAGAAAAGGGTTTTTGAAGATAAGTTACAGCACCAAGTTTTGTACAATCTATAGCATTTTTCACTGTGGCAAAGGCTGTCATAATAATTACTGGACAAGCTATATTCATAGATCTTATTTGTCTTAAAACCTCTGTACCAGTCATTTCTGGCATTCTAATATCTAAAAATATAAGATCTAAACTTTCCTTTTCTTCATTTATTATTTCAAGTGCATTTTTTCCATTACCTGTAGATATAACCTCACATCCTCGTAATTCTAAACATGTTGTTAACAGCACTCTTATATTTTTTGTATCATCTGCAACTAAAATTTTATTTTTCATAAAGCACGCTCCTTTTTATTTCTAGAAATAGGAATGGTAAATGTAAAGGTACTACCCACATCAAGTTCACTTTCACACCATATAGTGCCCTTATGAGCATCCACTATTTCCTTGGCAATAGAAAGTCCAAGACCTATACTTCCAGACCAATAATCATTGCTTTTAATTTGCACGAATTTCTCAAAAACTTTATCTCTATATTCTCTTGGCATTCCTTCACCAGTGTCTTTGACAAATAAATGAACCATATTATTTTTCAAATAAGAACCTATGGATATCACATCTCCTAAATTAGAATGTTTAAAGGAGTTTGAGACTAAGTTATTTAACAGCCATTCTAATTTTTCCTTATCACCAAGGACAAGAGGAAGTTTTTTATGTACATAGTTCAATTTAATACCCAGAGATTTTGCTTGTGCCTCATAGGATTTACAACAATTTTCTATAATATTATTAATATTACAAGGTTTAATATTAAAAATAGTTCTATCGGATTGAATACGAGATAACCGAAGAAGATTAGTCACTAAATCTGAAAGTTTTTCACCATCTTCTTTTATGGTGTCTATCACTGTTAATTGTTTTTCATTGAGATCTCCAATATGTTTATCATGAATAAGTTCAATACCAATCATAATTGAGGTAAGCGGAGTTTTAAATTCATGAGATACAGTATCAATAAAATCCATCTTTATTCTTTCTAATTGTTTTAACTCAGTAACATTTTTCATCAAAATAACTACACCATCTATTCCTAAACTACTATCTTTAATTGGATTTACTGTAGCATTAAAAAAATATGTTTTTCCCTTTGTAGATACTTTTATAGTTTTCTCTGTATTTTCTAAGTTATTAATTACTGAAAAAACATGATCATAAAGCTCCAAATTCCGAATACTATCTAAAAAATGTGTATTAATCACTTCATTTTCTTTAATATTAAAAAAGTTTTCACAGGAGTTATTAAGGAGCATGATTCTAAAATTCACATCTAGCACTATTATTGGATCAGGAATACTTTTAACTATAGTAAGAGATCTATTTTTCTCTGCCATTAAAGAACCTTTACTACTTTTTTCATATTCAAAAAGCTTTCTAGTCATTTCATTAAATTCAGTAGCAAGAGTTCCTATTTCATCGTTATAAAATACAGGAGCTTGAGTGCTTAAATCCCCATTTTTAACGGATTGAATAGTTCGGATAAGCGCTCTTATGGGTTTCAGTGCCCGATTTATATAGAAAATAGATATAATAAAGCCTATTATTATTATGGGAATAGATAATAGATTAAAGCAAATACAAAAAAAACTAACCTGCTTAACTTTAATTTTATCTTTAATTATAGTTTTTTTTCTAATTTCAACAATATCTCTTAGGTCTTTTTTCACATCATTAGCAGATAAAATTATTGATGAATTATAAGTTTTAATAGAATCAACGGTATTGGTTTTTGTATCAATTTGAGAATAGAGTTTTACAAATTTAAGATAGTTTGTGTTAATTTTATCTATTAATATCTTCTCATTTGGATTTGTAACTCCTACACTTCCCTTATTAAAATACATATAAAATTTCTGATTGTTGTCATAAAATAAATTAACGCTATTTTGATAATTATTTTGAAATATAGCTTTAAGTTGATTATCAATGCATTCATCCATATTATTTGATGAATCTATAATTTTGTAATTATCAATCTCAAGATTATCTATGGATCTTCTTACTTCATATATATTATAAATTGATATAGCACCAACTAAAGTGATAATTATAGTTAGAATTATGTAAAACACTGCAATTTTCCCTCTCAAAGTCTTAATAGACAATCCCTCCCAAGTAAGTAACTTTTTAATGATTCAAATTTATTTTATGGTTATTTTTGTGAATTAGTCAACTGACACTCTACACATTAATTTGGATTAAAACTACATAAAAGTGAGCATATAGGATGTTAAGTTCCTATTTTGAACTATAGTAAGATAAATATTCGCAAAATACAAACTTAACAAACAATTAATTTTGTACTATACTTCAATTCAGTTGTAAAATTATTCCATCAATTTATAAATTTCAATAATGAAATAGGAGGATGTTTAATGAGTAAATATAATTATTTTAAAGATTTTAGAAGTAATGTTATAAATCAATATGAGCAGTGTAGTGCATATAAGTTGCTATGTGACAATGAATCCTACAATCCAAGTAGAGATCTAAATACAAAAGAGGATATTAACCATGTTCCTTTTATTGCAACCACCCTTTTTAAAAAATCAGCAGGGCTATATTCAAATCTTCTTAGAATAAATACAAAGAATCTTGAAAAGTGGACAGTTTCTAGTAGTACAAGCGGAGATCCTAGTGTAGTTGGAAGAAATCTTCCAGATCTTTTAAAAATCCAGGAATTGATGCGTTGCGATAACAAGACACTTCGACCTCGATTTGATTATGAATGTGTTTTTTATCCAGAACCAGAAGTAATGAGAATGCATAATAGTGAGAATTTGTGTGATACACCAACAGAGTCCTATATTGGAAACCTCCTTGATTTATTTGATTTTAGTAAAGATACACTTTTCTTATTAAAGCCTTATGAAGGTAATTTCCAAGTAGATATAGATGAATTTGAGAAGTTTATTACTAATCATAATAATAAAGAAGATTATCTTTTAGTTGGAGGCTCTACCCTAATATTTTATAATACTATTGAATATTTAATGGATAAAATGGAGCCTGTTAACCTTGGAAAGAATGTTTTAATTCATACTGGAGGAGGTGGCTGGGATGGTAGAAAGGGGTCTGTAAATATTGGGAATAAAATTGAGAGATGGAGATTTGTAGAAACTGTATCACGTTTTCTCGGTGTACCGGAAGAAAATTTTATTGATTCATATTCTTTTACAGAAAATAGTTTCGTTATAACAGGTCATTATTCAAAGGAGCATAAGGATTATCTCTTCCATGTACCTAGCTGGGGAAGAATAATCTTAAGAGATGTAAAGACCCTTAATCCATTAAACAAAGTTGGAAACAAAGGATTTATTCAAGTGTTAAATGCATATGGTACTGATACTTTTGCAGGTGCTTCTGTGCTTGTAGATGATATTGGAGAAATAGTTTCTACAAAGGAATGCCCAGATTGTGGCAAAGATGAAATGACCATAAAAATTCTTGGAAGAGTTAAAGGAGCAGAAGCTAAAGGCTGCGGTGCAACACTCAATGTATCAGGAGGTAAAAAATGAGAATTGAATATACAGTAGGAAAAACAATTTTAAAAAAAGATATAAATGGATTAAAGCTAGAATTAAATTGTACAGATGAAGAACAGATAATTAGTGAGATAAAGAGGCTTAATTCAAATAAGAAAGCAGTCCATGATATATCTACAGAAAGAACTATAGAAATTTTAGATAAATGTGCTAAACTATGGTTAAACAGAGAATATTCACAAAAGCATATTGATGCTTTAGCTACAATAACCAATCAAAGTCCGCAGCTTGTAGCCTATGAACTTGAAGGAAGTATGTCAATGCTTTTAAGAGAGAACATCGAAAAAGAAATTACGGAAGAACTAGGTAATAGTGATGTACTTGATAATTGGGCAGAAACAAGCTATGGATATGTCCATAGACAACCCAGAGGATTAATTTTTCACAATGTATCTGGTAATGCATTCATTGTAATACCTGTAAGTATCTCTATGGGCTTGTTATCAAAGAATTGTAATATAGTTAAAGTATCAGGAGATGAGCCATATTTTGCATATGCTTTTTATGAAAGTTTATGTGAAATTGATAGCAGTATAAGGGATAGACTTTCAGTAACTTATTTTGATAGTTCCTGCTCAAAAATATATGAAACTTTAGTAAAAGAAAGTGATTGTGTAGTACATTGGGGCGGAGCATATTCTGGTGAAATAATGGCTGGATTATGTGCTAAACATCAAACACATCTTATTATGCACGGTCCTAAAATTAGTTTTGAGGTAATAGATGAAGAAAAAGACTTGGAAGTTGTTGCACAAAATGTAGGAAGCGATATTGTATTTTGGGAACAAAAGGCTTGTCTATCTCCAAGAATTATTTTTATAAATAAAAATATAGACAGAAAATATTTTGCTTCTAAGCTTGCTAAGGCCCTAGAGAATTTATCAAGTGTTTTACCTAAAGCATACTTGAATCCATGGAACTCAGTAAAAACAATACAAGATAGGCAATATTGCTTATTGAAATATGGACTGAAAAATGAAACAAAAGTATATTCTTCAAAAAATGCTGACTATACAGTAGTTTTAAATGAAACCTTACCAGATAAAGAAGATATAGATAGATGCTTTAATAGATTTATTTTTGTTAGCCCTTATGAAAGTAAGGAAGAACTTTATAATTATGTAGAAAAAAACATTAAAGACTATCTTCAAACTATGGGTTATAATGGATCTGATATTGAAATTATTGAAAACATGACTCAACTTGGAGTAAGTATTGTAACTAAGCCAGGTTTTATGTCTAGACACTATCCAGGCACATCTCATGATGGAATGTTTAATTTACAAGAAATGACTTATGTAGTAAGCAGGCAACTATAATACTCTATATGGAGGTAATCTAAATGAATTTTAAAGATAAGAACATTATACTCACGGGTGCCTCTTCGGGTATAGGAAATGAGATATTAAAAAAGTTAAGTGTGTATGATGCAAATGTAATAGCAGTTGGTAGAAATGTAGAAAAAATAAAGAACTTCGGAGACTATGTAATACCATATTCCTGTGATGTATCTAATAAGGAAGAGGTGGATAAGCTGTTTGAATATGCAATAACTACTTTAGGTCATGTGGATATATTTATAGCTAATGCAGGTTTTGCCTATTGTGAAGAAATGCTAGAGCCAGATTGGGGTCACATTGAAGATATATTTAAAACTAACGTAATTTCCCCTATTTATGCTTTTGAAAAAATGAAAAAACTCAATAAAGGAAAAGAATATCATGTAGCTATTACCTGTTCGGCTGTTAGTAAAGTCCCTTTACCAGGGTATTCCTTATACTGTTCTACCAAAAGTGCAGTAGATGGCTTTGGACGTGTTCATAATTATGAAATTAGAGATAAAGGCAGACTTTCACTAATTTATCCTATTGCTACAAGCACTAATTTTTTTAAAAGAGCTGGAGATAAAGCACCCGTGCCTTGGCCAGTGCAGACACCAGATAAAGTTGCAGAAAGCATAATCAAAGGTATTGAAAAAAACAAAAAATCTATATATCCATCAAAGGCTTATGCAGTCACCCTTGGCCTTAATAGAATATTACCCTTTTTATATCCCACTTATGCTAGAATTCAAGCAAAAAAATTTATTAAATGGATAGAAACTAAAGCCTAATCATTAAATTTGACTTTAATAACTTATTACAACTCAAAATTAGCCTTTCATTCCACTCTTTCAAGGATGGAATGAAAGGCTATTAATCTTCATGATCTTACCCACAATATTTATTGCAATAAAAAGAAGGGTTATATACTATAGTAGCAAAAAATTAGAATTTCCCACTATTATACTTTTAGCACAAATTTCTCAATAACCTTCGCTACTCCATCATTATTATTAGTATCAGTAATATATTTTGCAGCTTCTTTCACGAAATCATCTCCATTTCCCATTGCAACTCCAAGTCCTGCAAATTTAATCATAGATAAGTCATTTTCACTATCTCCTATGCAAATAACCTGTTCACGATTTATCCCATAATAATCAGCTAAAATTTTAACCGCATTTCCCTTTGATACTTCCTTATTTGTTACTTCAAAATTATCGAAATGGGAGCTTACCACTTCAAAATCGTCCATATCTCTTAATGATATTTTTGCTTTTCGAATTTTTTCTATATCCGAATCTACTCCTATGCCTTTGAAAATTTCAGTTTCATATTTTTGAAATACCTCATTCCAATCCTTCACCAGCACTACTTTAATCTGCTTATCCTTTGGTAGTGTTTTATTAACTCCCGCATAAAAAGATGTGGAATATGTTAAATTTTCCGTAAAAATCATATCATTGGTATAAAAATGCGGATAAATATCATATTTTTTAAACACAGATAGCAGTTTCTTACATTTTTCTACACCTATTGTTGCATTATAAACTACTTCATCTCTATCTTTTTCTCTAATATAAGCACCATTTGCAGCTATTACCGGTGATTTAACTCCCAAGAGATCCGAGAAAAAATCAGCTGAAGCAAAAATTCTTCCCGTACATACTGCAATCCTTACTCCCTTTATACTAGCGAGCCTTATAGCGCTAAGATTCCTTTCGCTAATAGTTTTTTTATCATTTAACAAGGTACCATCCATATCTATACATATCAATTTATAATCCATATTTTTTATTCTCCTTCTTAAGTTTTCTTCTTAGTACCAACTTTTATAGTTCCATTAATAACGTGGAATGTATCATTACTTATAATCCGTGTACCAATTAGATTACCATTTTCGTAAGTTTTTCTAGTCACTTTGACTTTAAACCCTGCATAACCAATCTTAACAATTTCCTTTTCACCCTCGTACTTAGTTGGATCTTGTATTGTTTCGGTTTTTGGCTCCGTAACTTCCAATATTTCACTTACAATTTCATAAGTTCTTTTAGTTAATGTAGAATTAGAATAAATATTAAACGAAAGATTTCTGTTTGATATAACACCTTCAATATATATTGGATACTTAAATGTGTTTTTAAACTTATAATCTAGATTGCCATAATCAACTGTAGCATCCTGTCCTTTTGGGATATAACCCGAAGAAATTGTATGATGAACTCTTTCTACAGAAAGAATTTCAGTTGTAAGCATTGCATTATACAAGGTAGATGAAACCTGGCATATTCCGCCACCTAATCCTTGTTCTAATTTATCTCCAATAATTACCCCTGCGGTTTTATATCCTCTTGCTGCAGTTCTCTCCCCTACAACCCCATTAAAGCTAAAGACATCTCCTGGCATAAGTAGTGTCCCATTTATACTTTTAGTAGATAAATCTATATTTGTAGCTCTACCTTCTTGTGAACTTGCAAAGTTCGTACTATAGCTTGAAATTTTTGTATTTATTGAATTTAAGGAAGTCGCTGTAACTTTAGGATTTAATTTCTTTACTGGAGCCGTGATACTTATATCATTTCCTGAGAGAACACCATTTATTTTACTTTTAATGTCTTTTTTCAATTTCTCTGCTTCTAACTGCTTTCCATAAGCGTCACTCGTAACACTAAAGTTCCCACTACTAACCATAGTTATAGTTGCATTCACCGGATCTTTATTTATATCTTTTGTCATTTCCTCTAATATTTTATTAACAGCCTTATCATTATATTCAAAGGTTAGCTTTATTTGCTTATCAACAGGATTTTTAATAGCTTTATATTTCTGTAACATATTCATGTCACTTCCATAGCTCATTGCCTGCTTTATAGCTTCATCAATATTATATTTTGCGTCTAGCATTGAATAGTCCAAGGTATATTTTTTATCTTCAGTTACTATTGTAATTTTTTTCTTAATCACCTTACTTGAGTACTTTTCCTTCATTATTATTTTGGCTTGTTCCTCAGTTTTACCTACTAAATCCTCATTTTCTATTTTGACTTTAGGCAAAATCAAAGAATCCCATTGTTTTACTTTAAAATAAGAGTAGCTAGTAACTATAATTGCGCCTAACAAAGCTAAAACTCCTAATACTATAATTGCTTTTTTCTTCATATGTAATCTCCTTTTCTACTCAAGCATATTATACTACAAAGAGGCTAATATTCCTATATACTTTTCACCTATTCACTCTTGCTTATTTACTAACTTCAGCTCAACATTTCACTTCTAATTAAGTACCTTTTATGGTAAAATTAAACTTATACTAATTCCATTTTAAGGAGTGATAATATGAATTATAATGAAGATAAAATTAAATACTATTTAAAGAACATTTTATCAATATCCAGTCCTTCAGGTTATACACAAAAAATTATGGACTATATAAATGATGAGCTTAACATTCTAAACGTACCACATTTCATTACTAATAAAGGTGCAGTTGTAATCACCTTAAAAGGCAAAAATAACGATTACCAAAGAACACTTTCTGCTCATGTGGATACACTTGGTGCAATGGTAAAAAAAATTAATTCTAGCGGGTCTTTAGCATTAGATCCTATAGGTGGATACATGATGAATTCAATAGAAGGTGAAAACTGCACCATAGAAACTATTGATGGTAAAACCTTCACAGGAACTATTCATTGCACAAAACCTTCAGTGCATATTAGTGGTAATGATGCTCGCGAACTTAAAAGAACCCCTGAAAACATGGAAGTAATTCTTGATGAAAAAATTTCTTCAAAAAAAGAAGTGGAGGAATTAGGATTAAGCGTTGGTGATTTCATTTGCTTTGATGCGAGAACACTCTTTACCGAAAAAGGTTTTATAAAATCTAGGCACCTAGATGATAAAGCTTCAGTTGCAATTCTACTTTATGCTATAAACCACATAATTGAAAATAATATTGAACTTCCATATACAACTAATATATTTATTAGCAATTATGAAGAAGTTGGACATGGAGCTTCTGCATCGATTCCAGAAAAAACTAAAGAGTTTGTATCTGTAGATATGGGTTGCCCTGGTCTGGATCAAAATTCATCTGAGTATAGTGTTTGTATCTGCGCTAAAGACTCAACAGGCCCCTATGATTTAGATTTAAGGAAAAAGTTAACAGCAATATGCAAAAAAGAAAACATAGATTATAAAATAGATATTTATCCACACTATGGTTCTGATGCCTCTGCTGCTCTAAGAGCTGGATGGGATATTAAAACAGCTTTAATTGGTGCTGGAATTTTCGCTTCACATGGATATGAAAGGACTCATATGGATTCCGTATTATGTACTCTAGATTTAATAATTAAATATTGCATGCAAGAATAATGCATATAAAATAGTAGTAGAAATTTTCTACTACTATTTTATGATTTCACTAGCTACAAAATCTATGTTTACCAATTACTTTTATAAGTGTACGTGACCATATCCACTTATTAGTACTCGTTGCAGGATTAAAATAGAATACTGCTCCATCTGAGGGGTCCCATCCATTTAGTGCATCTCTTGCAGCCCTTACGGAGCTTTCTTCAAGTTTTGCATTTATTTGTCCATCTACTATAGCTGTGAATGCCCCTGGTTGATAAATTACTCCTGCTATTGTAGACGGAAATCTTGCATCTCTTGTTCTGTTTAAAATTGTTGCTCCAACAGCCACCTGGCCTTCATAAGGTTCTCCTCTAGCCTCACCATTTATGAGCATAGCTATTAAATCCACATCCTTATTATTTGTTACGTTATTACCAGGATTTGATTTACTAACCGAAATACCCATGGCCACAAGTGTTTGTTTTCCTGCCACTCCATCTACATTTAATCCATTACTACTTTGAAACGCCTTAACAGCAAGGTAGGTATTATAGCCAAATATCCCATCAACACCATCATTATAATACCCCCAATTTTTTAATTTAGTTTGGATTTCTTTAACTTCTTCACCACGTGACCCCTGATTGTAAACCTGTGCCATAGCTTTCATGCTAGAAATATTAAAGTAAATTTCACTTGCAAAATATGTAATTAAAACTATCATAACTACAGCACTACATCTTTTAAAGAAATTTTTTTTAATTTTCAAATTTATTCCTCCTTAGAAAACAATATATAAATTTCATTAACATTAATAGTTTGTTCTAAATTCCAAAAAAAATACACTGTGCTACTATAATCTAATTAAGTAACACAGTGTATTTTTATATAATTTATTTAAGTTATCTTTCATTATTACTTTTAAATGCTTATTTTCTCTTAAAATTCGACATTTTATAATTGAACTTTAACATTTATAAACTTTTATAGTTCATATTTTTTAATAGTTATGTTAATATTATTAGATACAGTTAGCAAAAGACAACTAGTCTATTGGAGGATTAAATGATAGCAAATAAACAATTTTTACCTATTAGCATGAATGATTTGAAAGAAAGAAATATATCTCAATTAGATTTTATAATAATTACAGGGGATGCATATATTGATCATCCATCCTTTGGAACTGCTATAATCGGAAGAACCTTAGAAAGAGAAGGCTTTACCGTAGGTATTATAGCCCAGCCTAATTGGGAAAGCGTTGATGATTTTAGAAAACTTGGAAAACCTAAATATGCATTTATTATAAATTCCGGTAATATAGATTCTATGGTTAATCACTATACTGCAGCAAAGAAAAAAAGACACACTGATCTTTATTCACCAGGTGGTGAGTCAGGTCATAGACCTGATAGAGCAGTAATTGTGTATTGTAATCGCGCTCGCGAAGCTTTTAAAAATGTTCCAATTATAATTGGAGGCATAGAAGCAAGTCTTAGGCGGTTTGCCCATTACGATTATTGGGCCAATAAAGTAAGACGGAGCTTATTAATTGATGCTAAAGCAGATTTACTAATCTATGGTATGGGTGAAAAAACCATAGTTGAAATGGCTAATCTTTTCAAGTATGGCATGAGCATTGATAAAATGACTACCCTTCGTGGAACGGTCTACGCTTCAAAAGATATTAGTGAACTTAAAAACTTTATAGAGGTACCTTCTTTCGAAACTGTTTCCACTGATAAAAACGCTTATGCAGAAAGCTATAAATTACAGTCTTTGGAACAAGATGACATAAGAGGAAAAGTAGTAGTACAAAAACATAATGATCGATATGTAGTACAAAATGCTCCTCAAATTTCTTTAACGCAAAACGAAATGGATATAACTTATGGTCTGCCGTACACTAGAACATATCATCCTATATATGAAGATAAGGGCGGTATTCCTGCAATAATTGAAGTTGAATTTTCTATAACCAGCCATAGAGGTTGTTTTGGTAGCTGCTCATTTTGTGCTTTAACCTTTCATCAAGGTAGAGTTATTCAAAATAGAAGCCAACACTCTATTATAGATGAAGCAAAGCTTTTAACTAGCTTAAAAAATTTCAAAGGATACATTCACGATATTGGTGGGCCTACTGCAAATTTTAGACATAGAGCTTGCAAAATCCAAGAAAAAGTAGGTGTATGCCGAGATAAACAATGTATGTTTCCAACTCCATGTAAAAATCTTATTATCGACCACACTGAATATCTCGATTTATTAAGAAAAGTTAGAGTAATTCCAAACATTAAAAAAGTTTTTATTCGTTCTGGAATAAGATATGACTATTTAATTTTTGATAAAAATCCTAAGTTTTTTGAAGAATTGTGTGAACATCATATTAGTGGGCAATTAAAAGTAGCACCTGAACACATAAGCGACAAGGTACTAGACCAAATGGGAAAATCAAAACAAGAAGTATTTGACCGTTTTGTTAAAAAATATTCGCAGACGAATAAACAATTGGATAAAAACCAATTTTTAGTTCCATACTTTATGTCAAGCCACCCTGGTTGCGACCTCGCGGAATCAATTAAATTATCAGAATATATAAAAGAAATGGGCTACACCCCAGAACAAGTCCAAGACTTTTACCCAACACCCGGTAGTTTATCTACCACAATATTTTATACCGGAATTAATCCTTTCACGAATGAGAATGTTTATGTTCCTACTGAGCAAAAAGAAAAAAATATGCAAAGGGCTCTGATGCAATTTAAAAATCCAGATAACTATAACATTGTAAAAGAAGCACTAATAAAAGCTCATAGGGAAGATTTAATTGGTTTTGATAAAAAATCATTAATACCGCCAAGACCAATGAAGGCAAATACTAATGCCAAATTTTCAAGGAATAAAAATTCTAAAGTAAATCCTTTAAATACCTCATCAAAACCCGTTTCAAATACTACTTCAATACCCGTTCCAAAAATCGCCTCAAAAATTAGTCCTAGCAAAAAAACTAGAACTAGAAAATAAAAAAGCATATATGACTACAAAATTATTTGTAGTCATATATGCTTTTAAAATTTTCACCTGCGTTACTATAACATTAACGATTTTGCCTTTACTTTTTAAACTTTATTAAACCATAATCTATGGTTATAATCCAAGAAATATCACCTAGCAATAACCATGGGAGATTTGCATTTATTGAAGTTAGAATTACTGAAATAATTGTAACAATAGAAGATATTATTATTATTGCTGCTCCTAGTTTATTAGAATATGTTTTGTTAAAAAGTTCTATACCTTTTATAATAAAAACCGAATTTATTATAAGTAGTGCAATATAACAATAATCTTCTAGTTGTAATTCTATAATATATCCACAAAGGTTTGATACATTAATATTTGAAGCAGATTTATATATCATAATGCAGTAGACTACACACAAAATTAAGCACATAAATAAAATCTTTTTTAGTTTGATTTTATTATTTCTGGCAAATATAAACACTGAAATGACGCCACATATTGGTATGCTAAGTAAGTTTGTGTATACCAAAGGTTTTAATAAATATAAATAATTTTGATTCTTTATAATGTAAAGTATTATTAAAGCTATGTATCTAAACGTCATTAAAATTAAAGCAATAACACTTATTATTTTAATTTTTTTAGGTGCATAAAACAAACTAGAAATTATACCTTCATACAATAAAAAAGACACTATTAACAGCAGTAAAAAATATATACTCATTCATATACTCTCCTAAAATTGCTACTATTAATATTTATTAATTAATGTTTGAAATTATGCTTAATTCACTTTATTTTAGTACCTAATATAGATATCCCACCTTTTTCACATTCTATAAGGAGTGGAAAATCAGGTCCTCTTTCTCCATCTATATCTGTACCAATATCTTCGAAGCATTCTATTTCTAATCTATCAGTCTTAAAATAAACAATTCCTTCTATATTTTCTAAGTGCTCATTTCGAATCATTTTAATAAAAATGTTTAAGATATTCTTCATATTTCCAGCCTTTATTATAATTACATCTAAAAGTCCATCGTCCACTTTAGCTTTATATGCAAATTTTAAATTTCCTGCAGTTTGTCCATTAAACACTAACATTAAGTACATATTTCCATCAAAAGAAACTTTATCTGAACTAACTTTTATTTTTAATTTTCTAAAATTAGGTAATTGTTCAATCCCTTTTACATAGTATGCCAGTTTCCCAATAGTGTTTTTCAGATTCATATCCATTTTTTGTGATATATCTGTAAATAAACCTGTACTCGCTACATTAAGAAAATATTTATTATTTATTTTTCCTATATCTATTTTTTTTGCATCACTTGTTAATATTTGATTACATGCCTCTTCAACATCTTGAGGCATTCCCATATAATTTGCAAAATCATTTGCAGTACCTGCGGGAAGAATTGCTATAGGTAAATCAATATTCCTTTTTTTCATCTCATTTACTACAGTATCTAATGTTCCATCTCCACCTGCTATTAAAACGTATTTGTAATTTTTATCTATATCAAAAAAAGCATCTGATATAGGATTTTCATTGCATATTCTATATGGCACTATCGTGTGCTTATATTTTTGATGAATCATTATTATCTTATCTAAATCTGATGCTATAGCATTTTCTCCAGAATATGGATTATAAATAAATTTTACCTTGTTCATTACATTCTCTCCTATTTCCCGCTTAAATTTGATAACTTATTTATAAACATTATACCTCTTTAAAAATAAATCCACAAGATTTACCTTTCCTGTGGATTTTTAGTTAATAACAGAAAAATAAATAGTTAATTAACATATAAGTATCCTAGTATGTTCCACATTTAATTTAAATTCTTACTAAATATTTTGTGTACATGGGATAGAAATATCACTGAGTGCCTCCCCAGCCTCTTCATGAAGATTTGGTTCTAGTGCCACATCGCCTAGTGAAACCATCCCAACTAATTGATCTTTTACGGTTATTGGTAGTCTCCTTATTTGCCTTTCACTCATAATCCTAGTAGCATCATCCACATTCATATTTTGATCTCCTACTATTGGGTTAGAAGTCATAATATCTCGAACTTTTTGCGTTTTTACATCTTTACCCTCTGCCACGCATCTAAGTATTATATCCCTATCCGTTACAATACCAATCACTTTCTCCTTTGTATTTACAGGAATTGATCCTATATTATATTCCTTCATAATATCAGCTGCATGCTGCACAGTATCATCTACAGATAAACTTATAACGTCTTTAGTCATTATTTCAGAAACTTTCATTATATAATCCTCCCTCTTAATTGTTTATGTTAAATAACAATTATTAATATTTTTATTTTAACCATAAATAAATGTTAATATTAATATTTTTTTATTATATTTTTCCTTGAGAACCGAAAAATAAAATTTATGGTTTTCATACTTAAATGTTTCGATAATATGATGTATAATTTAAAATATGATTTATATAATATATTAATATATATAAATATATATATTAATATGACATTATATTTTATAGTGAAATCTTATTATTTTAGGAGTGATATTTAGTGAAGAAATCCTCTATACCCAATATACTTACTTTTGGAAATTTAATTTTTGGTTTATTATCCTTATTAATGACTTTTCAAACTAATTATAATTTTTCTGTAATTTTCATATTATTAGCTGGTTTTATGGATAGATACGATGGACAAGTAGCACGTTTTTTACAAGTATCTAGCGCTTTAGGAAAAGAATTGGATTCATTAGCCGATCTAGTATCTTTTGGCGTTGCACCTTCTTTGCTTATATATAATTTATATAATTTCATTTCTTTAGGCTATTTGGGTTATATTTGTTTTTTAGTTTTCCCTGTAGCTGGTGCATATAGACTAGCACGATATAATAATTCTAAATTTAATAATGTTTATACTGGTATTCCTATTACTCTGTCTGGAATGCTTTTAGCACTCTATGCTTTCGTGACTTTAAATTCTCGCCATAATTTCCCTCTTACTATTATTATAATATTTATACTCTCTTATCTTATGATAAGTAAATTTCAAATTAAAAAGGTGTAAGAAATATAATATTTCTCACACTTTTTTTAATCTTTTAATTTCAACTCCTCGTCAATCTCTGTTTCTATATACTCTGTTTGAATCTTGCAGTTCATAACTTCGGTTTTCATTTTACAGTAAGACATATAACCATAACTCGCATCGTCTAGTACCTTTATTGTTTCATCTATAATGTCCCCCAAATTATCAGCTCTTTTTAGTGCATCCTTAACCTCACCTTTTTTAGATAGTGCAATTTTATTTAATTCATCTGCTCCACCTATTAATAGCCTATAAGAACTAACTAATTTAGTTAAAATATCTGCTAAATTATTTACATCATCGCAATAATTCTGAATTACTCTTCTATGTGCCAAATAATCACCTTTTAGTTTAATTATATTATTATATATATTTATTTATGCTTAGGCGCATTAAAATAAATAACAAGTCAAAGATGTGCCTTGTTATTTATCTAAATGTACCTAGACAATATAATAATATGCTAAAGTAATTATGATATAGGTAGTAATTAAAATGCTTCCTTCTAGCCAATAAGTTTTTCCATCCTGAAAGACTAAAAAAGACATACCTACAGCTATACTACACATTATTATGTGAAAGGTTGGAAATAGAAGTGTCATATTTAAACCCATAAAGCAAGAAAATATTACAAGCACAGGGGTAACAAAAAGTGAAATTTGGATGCTTGACCCTATAGCCGTTTCTAAACTCATATCTACTTTATTTTGCATTGCACACATTATGGTAGAAACATTTTCTCCTATATTCCCCAAAAGTGGAATTAAAATGATACCTATGAACTCTTGGGATATATTATAGTGTTTAGTCAAATCTCTAATATTATAAATTAGCTTATCACTTATAAAATAAAGTAATACAGATATACAGATTAAAATCATTACACTTTCAATAACTTTTTTGTTCACGGCAACTTTTTTTTCTTCTTTATCCACGCTTACAACAAATAAATTGTTATGAGTATATAATGAGAATATTAGTCCTAAGATATAAATACCTATAAGTAAAAAGGCCACTTTCACACTTATGGATATAAGTACCGAACCCTTAACTACAGAGTATCTATTTAATGTTGCGATAACTACCATTGAGGACAATGCCAATAGTAACATATTGAAATTTGTTCGTGCTATTATCCTATTGAAATTCTGCTGCCTGAACTTAAATCCTCCAAACACTACCGCAATTCCAAGACCTAAAAGCATATTATTTATAATTGCTCCAATTAAAGAAGCTTGAACCATAGGTATCATTCCATACTTTATTGACCATATTCCCATCATCAGCTCTGGAACATTGCCCACCGTAGCTGCTAAAAGCCCCCCTTTTTTTTGTCCTATATAATCTGAAATGCTAGTGGTTTGATCTCCTAGTAGAATAGCTAATGGAACTATAGCTATAGAATATATTATTGTATTTGCTAAACTTGAAGAAGTGCTTATAAACATTAATGAAATTACACCGATTATAAAAATATAGGTTTTTTTCATTTAAAACACCAATCTATCATTATTTTGTACTTTCATTTACGTATTCTTCATCAATCTCCTCAAAAATATCTTCATTAATATTTCTGTATGTGTTATACACTTCATTTTCTTCTGTATTGCACCGAAAATATCCATCCTCATCTAAAGATATTACAGGTACTACCGGTACTAAATAGTAGGTTGGGTAATATATTATCATATTGTTTCCTCCTATTTGTAGTCTTCACAATAAATTTTAAAATAAGCTCTTGGAAACTTACATAGTGGGCAAAAATTTGGTGCTTCTTTTCCTATATGGATATATCCACAGTTCATGCATTGCCATTTTACTTCATCGTTTCTTTTAAACATCATGCCATCTTCAAGATTTTCATTTATTTTCATAAATCTCAATTCATGATTTTCTTCGACTTCCTGTATTTCTTTATAGAAATCTGCAATTTCCATAAAGCCTTCTGCTCTGGCTTCTTTTTCAAATTGTTTATATAATTTGCTACTTTCAAAAGCTTCTCCTTGCGCCGCAGCTCTCAAATTGTCTGCTGTATTTTTATTCATCTTAAGAAACTTATCAAAAACTACTCTGGCATGAGCCTTTTCGTTGTTTGCAGTAGCATCGAAAATAGAGGCTACATACTCATACCCCTCCTGCTCCGCTTTTTCAGCGTAGAGTGTATATTTGTTTCTAGCTCTTGACTCTCCAGCAAAAGTTTTGAGAAGATTTCTTTCTGTTTTACTACCCTTTAACTGCATTTCTATTCCTCCATTTAATTAGTTATCTTCCTTATTATTCTATTCATTATGATTTTAAAGGTTACTTTACTAAGTGCTGTGGGGGACTTTCCTTCTGAAATGTCGTTAAAAAAGAGAGGTACATCCTTTTTAGGATATCCCTCTCTTAAATTCCAACAATATATTTATTTAAGTGTGCCCTGTTTTAATAAGATTTTTTTTGCCAATTCAAGTCCTGTAGGAGTAGTTGCAAGACCGCCCATAGCCGTTTCTCTTAATTCACAAGGTAATTGTTTTCCCACCTTATACATGGCAATTACTGTATCATCAAAAGGTATTCGACTTGTAACACCACTCATAGCCAGATCTGCAGTAGTCAAAGCACTTACTGCACCAGCTATATTTCGCTTAGCACACGGTACCTCAACCAAACCTGCGACAGGGTCGCATACTAGTCCTAATATGTTTTTTATAACAATAGCAGCTGCATTTAGTGCCATAGCGGGAGTACCACCCATCATTTCCACTACAGCCGCTGCGCCCATGGCAGCGGCAGAACCACATTCAGCCTGACATCCGCCTTCTGCTCCTGACATTGTAGCATTTTTAGCTATTATAATTCCTACTCCAGAAGCTGTGAATAACGCATTAATTAGCTCATCTTCAGTTTTATTTAACTTCTCTCCTGCTGTAATAATCACTGCTGGCAGTATTCCACAAGACCCCGCTGTCGGCGCCGCAACTATTTTGCCCATGGCTGCATTCACTTCTGAGCAAGAAAGAGCTCTCGCCATTGCTTTTATCATAAATTCACCTGTCAGTGTATTTCCCGACTGCGCATACCTATTCAGTCTAATTGCATCCCCACCTATTAATCCACTTATAGATCTAGTTTCATTTGTAAGCCCATATTCCGCAGCTTCTCTCATTATATTTAGATTTTTCCTCATTTTTTCAACAATTTCGCTACGAGTAAGTCCACTCTCTTCTTGTTCACACATTATTGTATATTCCCAAATTGGTATATTTTCCTCTTCACATACACTTAAAAGGTCTATCCCTTTGTTTACAAACATATTATTTCCTCCTCTCTGTATTACGACTGTTTCACTGGTAATATTTCTCTTATACTGTAAATATCCTCCATAGACTTAATCTTACTTAATACGTTTTCAGGCACTATGGTATCTGTTTCAAACACCATGGCTGCTTTTAGCCCTCTACTATTTCTATACACATTCATAAATGCTATGTTAACATTTCCATCATATAACATGGTACTTACTTTTGAAATCATCCCTGGAATATCTTTATGGCTAATTATAATTGTTGGATAGTTACCTGTAAATTCAACTGGTTGCCCATCAACTTCAAATATCGAAATATTTCCTCCTCCAACAGATGAACCAACAACCTCAACTATTTTTTCATTTTTTTTTGTTATAATAAACTTTACCGTATTAGGATGAACATCTCCCAAATCGCCCTCAGTAAACTCTATTTGGAGCCCTTGCTTTTTAGCTATAGCTAATGAGTCTTTAAGTCTATCATCCCAAGGATCCATCCCTAAAATTCCTGCGACTAATGCTCTATCCGTTCCGTGGCCTTTATAAGTTTTAGCAAAAGAACCATGTAAAACAAATTTTACTGATATTATATTTTTCCCTGCAATTATAGCGGCAATTTTACCAAGTCTTGCAGCCCCCGCTGTATGGGAACTTGATGGTCCTACCATAATTGGACCCAATATGTCAAAAACACTATAGTTTTTCATTTGTTTTCCTCCTTGTCAGCATCTGCACAGTATAACATAATTATTTTATTTTAACGTGCTTTAGTATTGATAAAAGCAACTTCCGCCAGTAAATTCTCTTATTATTGAATTATCTGGCACTAAATCTTTGTCTACATCTTTGAAAAAATTTAAAAAGCTCCTTAATCTGCTTGCCTCATAATATACTGGACTTTCTTCCCCAATTTTATTAAGCTCAGCTAATGCGAATTTTTTAAGCACACAAAGCTCATAGACTACACTAGAGTTAAATATTGCATCTGCTTGCTCTTGAAATACAAAAATATTTTTTTCCTCTCCACGTTTTATAGAAGGCCACATTTTCAGTGTATCTTCAACGTCGTATCCCCTTGATAAATAATCTCTAACTATTCTTCTTGTCATTCTTACGTCTGTTGTAGAAATCCTGTTATGATCATCTAAATTAAGCTGTGTTAAAGGACTTATATATATTTTAAATTTACTTTCCTTAGGTATAGATGAAGTTAAAATTTCATTTAATCCATGAATTCCTTCTACAATCATAATTCCATTTTCAGGCATTTTAATTTTATTTCCATGCCATTCCCTTTTTCCTGTTTTAAAATTAAAACTTGGTATTTCAGTCTCTTCACCTCGCAGCAATAATTTTAAATCCTTGTTGAAAAGCTCTAAATCTAAAGCATATATAGATTCAAAATCATATTGCCCCTGTTCATCTCTTGGAGTAATTTCTCTATCAACAAAATAATCATCTAATGAAATAAATATTGGTACTAGGCCGTTCACTCTCAATTGAATACCTAATCTTCTTGAAAAAGTCGTTTTTCCTGAAGAGGATGGTCCTGCAATAAGCACTAATTTTACCTTTTCCTTCTTATGAATCATATCCGCAATATAGGCAATTTTCTTTTCATGAAGTGCCTCTGCTACTCTAATTAGATTAACAATATCACCATTTACTACTTCATTGTTTAATGCACCAACACTTCCAACACCTAGTATTTCTCCCCATTGTGCTGCTTCATAAAATACTTTAGCTAATTTTTCGTGTTTATAAAATTTAGGAATTCTACCTGGATCATCACTTGTTGGGTATCTTAATATAAAACCTGGTTCATAGTATATTAAATCAAATGTTTTTAATATTCCTGTTGAATAAGCCATGGGCCCATAGAAATAATCATATCTCCCATCTAATTCATAAAGCTTAATCTCTTTTGCGGTTACGTATTTTAAAAGCTTAACTTTATCCTGCATATCATACTGCGTAAAAATTTCCACTGCCCTCTCTTTTGAAAATGCTATTTTCCTTATAGGAATATCAGCTTTTATTATTTCGCTCATCCTACTTTTTATATCATATATATCATCAATATCTAGTGCAATAGTCTTATGAATCTCACCAAATAATCCTTTACTTAAAGAATGTTCGATAGAAATTCTAGCTTCAGGGAATAATTCAGAAATTGCTTTTATTAGTACAAACTGAAGGGTTCTAACGTACGCCATCATTCCAATTCTACTTGTAATATCTACAAGTTCAAAATCACCCCCATGCGAAACAGTACTTCCTAGCTCATAAAATTTATTGTCAATTTTACCTAAAACTACTGGAAAATCATTTAACAAACTATTTTTTTTAATAATATCGTTTAATATAGTCCCCTCTGGGGTTGAAATGTTTCTACCATCTTTAAGTCCTATATTGAAACTGATCATACAATCATCCCCTATTTTTAGTGTTTAGTACTATTATACTTTAGTTTTTAAAAAATGTATCCTTTCCCCCTTATAATTTTTGTGTTTAAAGGAACCATATACATCATATATTAAAGAGGTGTTATTATGCTTATTTTAGTAATCAGAACTTTTTTACTATACTTCACAGTAATATTCATTATGAGAATGATGGGTAAAAAACAAATAGGTGAGCTTGAACCTTTCGAACTTGTAATTGCATTGATGATCTCTAATCTTGCAACTTTCCCCATGGAAGATATAAGAATACCAATTATACATGCGGTTATACCAATATTCACTTTGCTATTTCTCCAAATAGCTACTTCCTATATTGAACTCAAAAGCGAAAAGGCTAGAAAAATTTTAACAGGCACTCCGAGCATATTAATAAAAAATGGCAAAATTGATATTGCAGAGCTCAGATGCCAAAGATTTAATATTAATGATTTATTCGAAGAACTTAGATTAAAAGGGTATTTTAATTTATCTGATATCCAATATGCTATTTTAGAGACTAGTGGTGAGCTATCCATATTGCCTAAAACTAGTGGTTCCAATGCAACTAAGGAGGATTTAAATATATCCATAACTCAAGAGTCTTTGCCTATACCTTTGATTATGGACGGCAATATAAATTTTAAAAATTTAGAGCTTTTAAAAAAAGACAACACTTGGTTAAACAGTATATTGAAAAAAAATAATATTATCTGTGCTAAAGATGTTTTCATAGGAATGATTGACTCTAAAAATAAGTTTTATTATCAACTTAAGGAAGGGAAAGATAAGAAAATATGAAAAACGTTATTATAGCCTTTGGATTATTTTTTACAATGATTATAGGTATATTTGTATCTATAAATCTTATAAATCGTAATTGTGCTCATTTACAAAATTTGAATTCTTCCCTAGAAAGCTATATACTTAAAGAGAACTATGAAGATGCTTACAATTTATCACTAGATTATGTATCTGAGTGGAAAAAAGCTTCTAAACTTTTAGCTATATATATACATCATGAAGATACAGATCATATGGACAGTGAGCTTTTAAAATTAACTCAATATATAAAAATGAAAGATCAGTCTGAATGCTTAGCCACTATACATAGTATGAAATATCTTGTAGATCATATAATGTCTCATGAAAAAGTATCTATAAGCAATATTTTTTGATTTTTAAATTTATAGGTACAATTTATAGTAAAGGGGTAGAAAATAGTCCAATTATAGCTTATAATTATAATATATCATAAGAGTCCCGCAGGGACAATATATGTCCCTGTCACAAAATTTGAAAGGTGGAATTAACATGGCTTTAGTTACTACTACTAATATGTTTAAAAAAGCTTTAGAAGGAAATTACGCTATTGGAGCTTTCAACATCAATAATATGGAAATAATTCAAGGAGTTGTCGACGCTTGTGCTACTCATAAGTCAGCTGTTATACTTCAAGTATCAGGCGGCGCTATGAAATATGCTAGACCTACTTACCTTAGAAAAATGGTAGAGGCAGCTATAGAAGACACTGGTCTTGATATTGCTCTTCACTTAGATCACGGTTCTGATCTTGCTCAAGTTAAAGTTGCAATTGCTGCTGGATTTACTTCAGTAATGTATGATGGTTCTCATCTTGATTATGAGGAAAATGTAAAAACAACTAAAGAAGTAGTTGAATTTGCTCATTCTAAAGGTGTTGTAGTTGAAGCTGAACTTGGAAAGCTTGCTGGAATTGAAGATGCTGTTAGTGTTTCTGCAGCAGACGCAACTTATACTGATCCAGAACAAGCCGTAGATTATGTAACAAGAACTGGTATTGATTCTTTAGCTGTAGCTATAGGAACAAGTCATGGTGCATATAAATTCAAAGGCGAAGCTAAACTTGATTTTGAAAGATTAGCAACAATCACAGAAAAATTAGAAGAAGCTGGAATGCATAATTTCCCAATAGTTCTTCACGGAGCATCTGCTGTAGATCAAGATTACGTTGCTATGTGCAATGAATTTGGCGGAGAAATTAAAGGTGCAAAAGGAATACCACTAGATATGCTTAGAAAATCAGCTTCTATGGCTGTTTGTAAAATAAACATGGATACTGATTTAAGACTTGCTATGACAGGTTCAATAAGAAAAGTACTTGCTAAAAATCTTGGCGAAATAGATCCAAGAAAATATTTAGGCGAGGCAAGAAATAACATAACTAAATTAGTTGAAGGTAAAATCACTAATGTTTTAGGTTCTGCTAATTCTTCAAAATAATTTAGATTAAATTAATTAAAATCTAAGTGATTAAAACAAAGATACCCACAGTATATTATACTGTGGGTATTTTTGTTTTATCTTTTAATAGGAGACTATAATGCTTTTATACTTTTTTTCTTATCTATTTTTCAACATAATTACTTACATGTTTAATAACCATATTAATTGTTCCGTCACCGTTTCTTTGTATTTCAAAACGACTATTATCATGATATGTTTCTTCATTTACATATAAATCTATATCTTTATCAATTTTTAGTCTTACTCTTTTTAGCTTTTTATCTATCCATTCTTTATCAAGACTAATATTTTCTGAAATTCCTTGTTCTGTTATGAATTCAACAAATTTTTCCTTAGTATCATTATTTTCAGAAAACATTTCCTCAGACAATTCTTTAACGTCAATATTATCTTCTTCTCTAAGTTTTCTTTTTATAGTACTTCTAACAACTTCTGCTTCATCTGCATTTTCTACAAAGTTATTTTGGGTGAATTTTTCAGCTGCCTTCACGAAGTTTTTAGTAACATCTCTTTCATTATCAATAATTGTGCAACCTAAGTAATTACTGATAAAGTAGTTTGAGCCATATTCCTCCTCTTCCTTATTCTTGCTTTTTTTATCGATAACCATTAAATCAAAATTATTTTCATCTCTAATTGGTTTTAAAAACGCACATTTTTGTATTCTTTGAGAACTACCAGGTAGACCTGTGACCTGTGATACTATATCAATACCTAACTTATTATCCACAAACTCAATAGTGTGCACATAGTTTTTAATATAATCCATTTTAAATATCCCAATCATTGGTCCAAACTCTGTGGTAAAAGATACTATTACCAAATCACAAGAAGGAACACTCCCAATAGATCTCATTAAAACAAACATCTGTCTTGCTAGTTCCTTAGATACCACCAGTAAATTATTCTCACCATTTAAGTATTCTTGTGATATATCTTTTACTATGTTTCGATCGGAATTAAAGACTCCATACTTTAATTCTTCATCTTTTAAGCACTTCTGTATATGTTTCAGTAAATAGTTATATTTTTCTTCATCTAAGTCTAATGCATATTCATTCAAGATAGGTTCATCTGCATTGTTATCTAAAACATGAATAATAGCCTCATTTATATTAATTTCTTTTATGTACTCCAAAAAAACACCACCTTAATATTTATCTAAGGCGCGTTTAAATAAATAACAAGTCAATAATGCTAGTCCATTTATTTAAACGTGCCTATTTATTATACTATGTATTGGTACTTATAACAAAGTCATATATTGCTATTGACCTTAGTTCTCAACAGAATATTATTGTACCTAACTATTTTCCTGTATTGAAATTTATAATTTTAATGTAATATTAATGTTACTTTATTTAAGTTATGATATAATCACAATTAATGATATAATAAAGAATTAATGATTAGATATATAAAAATAGGAACATAACAATTAATAACTCTTATGTTCCTCAGCAGCGACAAGGAGGAAGTACTTTGAAAGAAATAGAACTTAGAATTATAGATATTGATGTACAAGAAATCCGCAGAAAACTATTAAACATAAATGCTATAAAAGTAAAACAAGAAAATCAAATAAATAATATTTATGACTTCTCGGATAATAGGCTACTAAATGGCAAAGGCTATGCAAGAATACGAACAGTACAAGATGAACTGACAAATTCCACAGTTCATTACATAACTACGAAAAAGCTTATAAGTCAAGAAAAGTATAAAATCATGGATGAGCACGAATCAGAAATTAAAGATGCTGCTGCTGCTAAGGGGATATTCGAATCCTTAGGTCTAGAACTTATACAATCTATTAAAAAATATAGAGAAAGCTATAGCTACAAAAATACTCTTATTGAAATAGATATAAATGAGGAGACATTCTGTCCTTTTCCTTACATAGAAATTGAAAGCGAGGATGAATCCGAGATTGAGGAAGTTGTTACTTTGCTTGGTTACCGCTTAGAGGATACTACCGCTAAAAGTATTTATGAAATATTAAAATCAAAAAAATCATCAAAGGGGTTATAATGTTTGGATATGTAACTCCCTGTAAAATGGAAATGAAGATAAAAGACTACGAAAAATTCAAAGCTTATTATTGTGGTCTATGCAACTCTATTAAAAATAATTTTGGCAACCTACCAAGACTAACTTTAAATTACGATATGACTTTCTTGGCAGTACTTCTGGACGCGCTTTCAGAGAATAAGTACAATTTTATTAAATTTAAATGTACAATACATCCACTAAAAAAAAGAATTATGATTAATAATAACGAGGCAATAGATTATGCAGCCTTTTGTAATATTATTTTAGCCTATTATAAGGTAATGGATGACGCTTACGATAATAAAACAATGAAAAGTAAAGTTCTTTCAATATTTTTAAAAAACTATTTACCAAAATCAGAAGTAGCATATACTGATGTAATGAATTATACAAAAGAAAAGCTTTTATTACTAAACACCCTAGAAGCGAACCATAAGGATTTATGCATAGATGAGCAGCTATCTATAGATGAATTATCTGATGTTTTTGCTGATCTTACAGGATTTATAATATCCTTCTATTATAAGACTGCTTCCTTTAAGGATGATTTATATTGGCTTGGCTATAATTTAGGTAAATGGATATATATTATAGATGCTTATGATGATTTAGAAAAAGATATAAAAAGTGATTCTTTTAATGCTATAAATTCATTGTTTAATACAGATAAATTAGATTTCAAAAGTTTTTCTACATTAATAGCACCAAGAATTGATTTTATATTAGCTACCTGTGCTGAGCAATGTTTAAAATATCTAAATAGATTACCTTTAGTAAAAAATGAAGATATATTATGTAATATACTAGAACTAGGACTCATGGAAAAAATGGATAAGGTTTTTAATAAAAAACGCAACATTGATAATTTAAAAGGAGTGGAATATAAAGATGGCAAATCCATATGAAGTACTCGGTGTACGAGAAGGCTCATCTAAAGAAGATATTAAAAAAGCTTATAGAGAGCTAGCAAAAAAATATCATCCTGATCAGTATGGTGATAATCCTTTAAAAGATTTAGCTGAAGAAAAAATGCAAGAACTAAATGAAGCCTATGATTCACTTATGAAAAACACTAATTCTTCTAATAACTACGGCTCATCAAGCAGTTATAGTTCTACATCAAATGATGACTATACTAATAACAACATATATCAATCTATAAGAATGGATTTAAATAGCGGAAATATAGCCTCCGCCGAGCAGAAATTGGGTTCCATGAACACAAAAACTGCTGAATGGAATTATTTAACGGGAGTTGTTCACCTCAAAAAAGGTTGGCATGATAGTGCTTATACTTTTATAAGTCGCGCCTGCACGCAAGATCCTAATAATATTGAATATAGACGCAGTTTTAATGAACTAAATTCGCGTACCTCAAATTATAGAGATAACTATTATGGTAGGCGTAACAATGATTTTGGCATGGGTAATATGTGTCTTAACTTGTGGTGTGCAGATACTATTTGTGAATGTTTAGGTGGAGATCTTATTTCCTGTTGCTAAGTCTATTAATTTAGGAGATGATTTTTATGAAATCTAATAATATTGCTAAGGGTGGAATATTCGCAGCACTTAGTTTAATATTACTATATCTTTCTTCTATTTCCCCTACCAATAAATTATTTATATTAGGCATTGCTTCTTGCATTATCCCCTTTTCAATTTTAATTACTGGAATAAAGAATACCATTGTAGTATATAGTGCTGTTTCCTTGCTTAGTTTATTTATTATACCTTCAAAGCTTATAAGCATTACCTACATACTAATTTTTGGTTTCTATGGCTTTGTTAAATATTTTATAGAAAAATTAAGAAGTATGATTCTAGAGATTGTACTTAAGTTATTGTATTTTAATATAACCTCCGCTATAATTGTATTTATATATAAATTATTATTATTATCAAAAATTCCTAATATAAATATATATTTAATAATAATTGTTATGGAGTTTGCCTTCATAGTATATGACTATGCGCTTACTGCATTTATATCCTATGCAAATAAAACTCTTGTTAAGAAATTTAAGTAAGGCATATGAAAATAGACTAGGCTAAAATAGACTAATATGCTGATTTTTTATTTAATGTGTCCTAACGCATGGCCTTGACACAAAATTCTATTTAAATTATAATGAATAATAATACAATCTTAAACAAATGATACTATAATAAATCGCTTTGATTAGGAGTAGTAGTATTTATAGCATTTTAAAGAGAGCTGCTATTAGGTGTGAAGCAGTAATGATATAATATGAACTTGCCTATGAGCTTACTTGTAAGTAATAACTTACAAGTACGGTTAAAACCGTTATATTCTTAAGTGAGGCGTAATGCCTAATTAGAGTGGTACCGCGGAATATTACTTTCGTCTCTTTGTTGAGATGAGGGTTTTTTTTATTTTCTAATTTAAAACTAAGTAGAAAAGCTTAATAATTGCAGCTCAGCATGAGATGATTAACAGCTCAGCATGAGATGATTAACCTACAGAGCATAAGAAGGAGGAATACTAATGGCAAAATATAATACAACCATCGATGAAAAATGGCAACAAAAATGGGGAGAAACTAACCTTTATAAATTTGATGAAAATAAAATTGATAAGAAGTTATATGTACTTGAAATGTTCTCTTATCCGTCTGGAAGCCAATTACATGCGGGGCATTGGTTTAACTATGGTCCTGTAGATTCTTGGGCTAGAATGAAGAAAATGCAAGGATACAATGTATTTCAGCCAATGGGCTTTGATGCTTTTGGTCTACCTGCTGAAAACTATGCAATAAAAACAGGAGTGCATCCAAAAGATTCTACGAAGCAAAACATTATTAATATGGAAAAGCAATTAAAAGCTATGGGAGCAATGTTTAATTGGGATCATGAAGTTGTTACATGTCGCCCTGATTATTATAAATGGACTCAATGGTTATTCTTAAAACTATTTGAAAAAGGCCTTGCTTACAGGAAAAAAGCACCTGTAAATTGGTGCCCTAGCTGTAATACAGTACTTGCAAATGAGCAAGTAGTAGATGGTTTTTGTGAAAGATGTAACACTGAGGTTACTAAAAAGAATTTAACACAATGGTTCTTAAAAATAACTGACTATGCTGATGAACTACTAGAAAAGCTTGATACCTTGGATTGGCCTGAAAAAACCAAATCCATGCAAAAACATTGGATAGGGAAATCTACTGGTGCTGATGTTACTTTTAAAATAGTTGATTCTGATGTAGACTTTAGTGTATTTACTACAAGAGTAGATACTTTATTCGGTGTTTCATATGTAGTCATAGCCCCTGAAAATGAACTTGTAGATATCCTCACTAAAAGTGAATATAAAGATGCTGTTGAAGCTTATAAATATGATGCTAGAAAACAAACTGATATAGAAAGACAATCTATTACAAGAGATAAAACAGGTGTATTTACTGGTTCTTATGCTATTAATCCTATTAATGGACGCAAGGTTCCAATTTGGGTAGCTGACTATGTTCTAAACACTTATGGAACTGGTGCAGTAATGGCTGTTCCTGCTCATGATGATAGAGACTTCGCATTTGCCACTAAATACAAATTACCTATTGAAAGAGTAATTATTGGTTTAAAAAGTGTAAATGGCGAGGGCGAAAATCTTCCTTATACTGAACATGGAAAAATGGTAAATAGTCAAGAATATGATGGTTTATCTACCATCGACGGAAAAAGATCAATCGTAAAAAAATTAGAAAGCATGAGTCTCGGATGTGAAAAAGTAAACTTTAGACTTCGTGATTGGTTAGTTTCAAGACAAAGATATTGGGGAGCTCCTATTCCAATAATCCACTGCGAAAAATGTGGGACTGTTCCTGTACCTGAGGATCAACTTCCTGTAGAACTACCTTACAACGTAGAATTCTCACCAGACGGAGAATCACCACTCGCTAAATGTGAGGATTTTATGAATGTCACTTGCCCAGTTTGTGGCGGCACAGCTCATAGAGAAGCTGATACTTTGGATACATTCGTTTGTTCTTCTTTCTACCAATTTAGGTATGTAGATAACAAAAACAGCGAAAAAGCTTTTGATAAAGACTTAGTAAACAAAATGCTTCCTGTAGACAAATATGTGGGAGGGCCTGAACATGCATGTGGTCACTTACTATATTCAAGATTTATAACCAAAGCTCTTCGTGATATGGGATATTTAGATTTTGATGAACCATTCTTATCTCTTACTCACCAAGGTTTAATTTTAGGACCAGATGGAGTAAAAATGAGTAAATCAAAAGGAAATACTATTTCTCCAGACAAGTACATAAAAGAGTTTGGCGCAGATGTATTTAGAATGTACCTAATGTTTGGTTTTGGTTATATTGATGGTGGAGCTTGGAGTGATGATGGTATAAAAGCTATTGGAAGATTTGTTGATAGAATTGAAAGATCAATCGACACTGGAATCAGCGTTATGTCAAAAGAAGTTAATAACAAAGACTCTCTAGGCATAGAAGAAAAAGAATTAAACTACTGGAGACATTTCGCAATAAAAGGAGTTACTGGAGATACAGAAAAACTTCAATTTAATACTGCTATTGCAAGACTTATGGAGCTTACAAATGCTATATTAAAATATGTTAATGGAGACAATATAAACACTAAATTTTTAAAAGAAGTGCTTGTGGATTACCTTAAGATTTTAGCTCCCTTTACTCCTCACTTTGCAGAAGAGAAGTGGGAAACCTTAGGTATGGGTTACTCTGTATTTAATCAAATTTGGCCTAAATTTGATGAGTTTGCTCTTATAAAAGATGAAGTAGAGCTAGCTATTCAAATCAATGGTAAAATTAAATCCAGAATAACTATATCTCAAAATTTAGATGAAGAAAGTATAAAGAAAATTTCTCTTAAAGATGAAACAGTAATCGCTACCCTAGAAGGTAAAACTGTGCGTAAGGTTATTGTAATTAAAGGACGACTAGTTAATATAGTAGCTTCTTAGTAATAGCTACATACAGTTTTTACAGTTTAAATTTGAATTATTATAAAAGGAGAGTAGAAATTTTTAATTTCTACTCTCCTTTTTCAGTTTAAACTCCATACATATCTAATGTTTTTTGAGTTGCTTTTAGTAAGCTGCTAATCTCATAAACTTCTCCTTCTTCTATTAGCTTATTTAATTGTTCTCTATACCTAGCTGCATCCGTTGACTTTCCAATCGACGAAAGCACAAGTATATTATTCATTATATCCGACACCAAATTAGATTTTACCTCAAACAATTTTTGTGCATCTTTAATTTCGTCTTTAATTTCTAGCATCTGTTCATCTAATTGAAAAGCAGCATCTGCAGCATTTTTAAGTTTTGCCCTTATATTCTCTGGTATATCATGCTTATATTTATAATTTAGTGAATGCTCTACTGTAGCCCAAAAGTTCATTGCCAAGGTCCTAATTTGAAATTCTGCTAGTATTTCGGTTTGACCATCAGCTAAGTTTACAGGATACTTTATAATCATATGATAGCTTCTATATCCACTACCTTTTACATTTGCAACATAGTCTTTTTCATAAACCATCTGCATGTCACGTCTTTCACGAATTAGATTTACCACTTTATCAATATCATCTACAAACTGACACATTATCCTTATGCCTGCAATATCTTCCATTTCATATTCGATTCTATCCAGAGGGATACCGAATTTATTAGCTTTCTCAAGAATACTAGATATTTCTTTAACTCTTCCGGTAACGAACTCTATAGGTGAATACTCATTTTTTCGTCTATATTCTCTTCTTATACTTTTAAATTTTACTTTTAACTCTTCTACACCCTGTTCATAAGGAATTAAAAATCTTTTCCACTCTCTTATTGCCATACACTCAGTCCTTTACATAAAATTTCATATCCACATTGTATTAACTTTTGATACTATTCTAATATTTTTAAAGGATCGAAGTTTAAATAATCACAAGAAGTAACTATATATTCTATGCCTTCTATATTTCCTTCATATAGCCTATTTAAAGATGGTCCATGTAAATGACCATATATGACCTTGCATACATTATATTCTTTTACTATTCTTATAAGTTCAGTTTCCTCAAACTTATCATTAGTAGGTGGATAATGAAGCATTACAATAAATTTATTATAACCCTTTTTCACTGCCTCATCGAGTGAAATTCGAAGCCTTATTAACTCTCTATTATATATTTTTTCATCATGAGTTGTAAATCTCGTATTTCCTGGGCAATTCCATCCCCGTGTTCCGCATATAGCAAAATCTTTATAGTTAAAAAAGTTGTTTTGGATAAAATCCATATCCGCGTAGAGAGAATTAAGCTTCGTGATACCACTCCACCAATAGTCGTGATTTCCTTTTATAAGTATTTTTTTACCTGGAAGCTTATGAATCCATTCTAAATCTTCCACGCCCTCTGAAATATTCATGGACCATGAAATATCCCCTGCAATTAGTACAGTATCCTCCGCCGAAACTTTGCTAATCCAATTTTCTTTAATTTTTTCATTATGATTACTCCATTTTTCTCCAAATATATCCATGGGTTTATCTGAATTTATAGATAAATGAAGATCAGATATTGCCCACAACGCCATAATATACCTCCTTATTAATTGTTTAGTTTTTTTTCATTAATGCATCTATATCCATTACATAAGCAATAACCTTAGCTATTGCATCATACAATTCTAACGGTATTTCTGATCCTATATCAACATTTGAAAGTAAACTAGCTAATTCTTCATTTTTCACTATAGCTACCTTACTCTCTTTCGCCGTCTTAAGAATTTCATCTGCAATATAACCCATTCCAGCTGCTGTTACTATAGGCACATCATATCCTTGTTCATATTTTATTGCAGTAGCTTTTTTCACCTTTTTCATTTTAACACACCTCATTAGTGCTCAAAGTTATGCCCTTAATCATTTTTTTAAATGTCTCCATACTATTATACCTTTATATTGATTGTATTAAAACTTCTATCATTAAAAAATTCTCTGCAACTTGCCAGTGTAAACTCGTTAACTCTGTTACTCACTTTAATACTAACCCTATAATTTATACTAGATAATTCATTAATTAATTTTTCTTTGCCAATATCCAAAACTTTAACATAAAATTTATCACAATTAATATCAATATTCATATTCTTATTGTTAATTTTAATATATGCATCTACAATTCCCATATTTACTGTTTTTACGCTCGTCGCAATCTTTACATTTTTGCTATCAATCTTTTTACCTTTTTTTCTATCATCTTTAATAATCAATTTGAATTGATATTCATTTTCTTTAACATTTATAGGCAAATCCAAATAATAATACTGTTCTGAAATAGAATTGAATATTTTTATATCATTAAGTTTTTGATCAAATACATTCATAATTTTCGAGTAAGCCTCTGGTTTTAGATTAAGCTTATTTTCAATAACGGCTTTAACTGTATTTTTAATCTCTTCAGTCTTTAATTTGATTTGCTCTTTAATGAGAAAATCTGTAGTTATATTTTCTATCTCGTTTTCAATGTTATTTATAATTCCCTTGTCTATCTCTGAAACATTTAGTTCATTTTTTATCATATTTATAATTTCACTAAGTAGATTGTTTTTACCATAACCATTAACTTTAGTATTGGCGGAAGTTTTACCATCTATTCCCACATTGTTAACAATATCCTTTTGTAGTTTATTTAATGGCAGTTCTTTATTTGGCTTTATATCTTCTAAATTATTACTGTCAGGTTCAAACTGTATTATATCTAATTCGTTTAACTCTTTATTTATCAAATTAACATTAGTTGTATCACTATTTAAAAGATAGGTATTCATATCTTTTAAATTGTTATATATAGCTGACTCTCCTTTAAATAGCTTTATAAAGCTCTCCAGATTTCCTTTAGTAAGTTCTATATTGTTTTCTTTAAGTAATAATATCTCATCAACATCTAAATTCTTTAATGCTTGAAAAAAACTTTTTAATATTTTTGTTATTTCATTTGCCTTTTCACTATTAGGGTCAATATTTCTACTATTAAGATATTTACCAATAAAATTTTCCTCTTTATCAGGATTTAAAGATATTTTTTCTCTGAAATCAACTAAATTTTTTATATCAATTATATTATCTTTAGTTAAAGGCATATCATGTTTTATCATTTTTTCAAAAAGCAAGGTATCTGTCTTGTCAGTACTTAAGGGGTTCCCCTTAGAAAACTCTTCTAAAATATCATTTTCTACGGTTTTGCCCTCTTTATCTTCATATAATAATTTTATTTTCAGCATGCCATCTTCAAAACCTTCTACAACAAACTTAAGCACACTACCATCAGGGACTTGTTCTAGTGGCTTATTAATCTTTGCAGAAAACTGCCATCCATCTAATAATTTTAAATTAACTTCTCCCTTTTGCTGATCTGTACTTACAATTCTTGCATTGAACTTTTCCTGGGCTTCAAAAGATATTTTACTAAAAGCTTTTTTAGCTTGTGGATTCTTTAAAATTAAAGTATTGCTAATTAAAGACATAAGCCACCTCCCATTTATTTGGCATAAGGCATATTCAAATTCATATGCCCTATAACTTTTTCAAAAGTTATCACTACTTTATTATCGTATAAAATATTTTTTTTTAAAGGGTACGGTTAATAATTATATATTAGTTATTAACCGTACCCTAAAAAAACAAAACAAAGTTAAAATATAAATTTCAACTTTGTTTTTCTAAAAATTTGCTATTCTATTTTTAAAGAATAGTATTTTTTCTTTCCTTTTTTAATAAGCACACAGCCATCTTTAAAATTTTCTTCTAAAAGTGTTGCATTTTTATCTTCAATCTTTTTATCGTTAATAGTTAATCCACCCTGCTCAATTAATCTTCTAGCTTCTGCTTTTGATGGCACCACTTTAGTGTACACTAATATATCCATTAATCCTGCATTCTTCATGTCGTAAGGTATAGATACTGTAGGTACGTTACTCATATTAGTTCCACCACCAAATAAGGCTTCTGCTGCAGTTTGAGCTTTTATAGCTTCTTCTTCCCCATGAATAAGTTTTGTAACCTCAAAAGCTAAAACTTTTTTAGCTTCATTGATTTTTTCGTCTTTTAAAGCACTTAAACGCCTAACTTCATCCATAGGTACAAAAGTAAGTAAGGATAAGCATTTTTCTACATCTGAGTCCGCAATATTTCTCCAGTATTGGTAAAAATCATAAGGAGATGTTTTATCTGCATCAAGCCATAGAGCTCCATTTACAGTTTTACCCATTTTAATTCCTTCGCTATTTGTAAGTAATGTGCAAGTCATTCCATAAGAAGCTTTACTTTCTTTTTTTCTTATTAGTTCTATACCAGCAATTATGTTAGACCATTGATCATCTCCACCTAACTCCATAGTACATCCATATTTTTTATTTAACATTAAAAAGTCATATCCTTGCATAAGCATATAGTTAAATTCAAAAAAAGATAAACCTTTTTCTAGTCTCTGTTTAAAACACTCAGCAGCTAACATCTTATTTACTGAGAAATGTACTCCTATATCTCTTATAAAATCTACGTAATTTAAATTTAAAAGCCAGTTTGCATTATTTTCAAGGATTGCTTTACCATCACTAAAATCTATAAGTTTTGAAAGCTGTGATTTTATGCAAGATATATTATGATCAATTTCTTCTTTTGAAAGCATTTTCCTCATATCTGTTTTACCAGATGGATCACCAATCATTGTAGTTCCACCACCAACTAAGGCTATGGGTCTATGCCCTGCTCTTTGCATATGAGCCATAAACATCATAGTAATAAAATGGCCAATATGTAGGCTATCCGCTGTTGGGTCATATCCTATATAAAATGTTACCTTTTCCTGTCCTAATATTTTCTTCATTTCATCCTCGTGAGTAAGTTGTTTTATATACCCTCTCTCGTAAAGCGTATCATATACATTTTCCATAATTTATTCCTCCTTATTTTGCTTCTCTATTACTTATTAAAATGTGTCTAAACTAAAAAAAACGCCCCCCTAAGAAAGGGACGAAGTAATTTCCGTGGTACCACCCAAATTGATTTAACAATCCGCTCATTCCTTATAACGTAAGGTCAACCCGTCTCAGCTTACTCATCATCTTCGATGCTATTTACTCATCATCTTCGATGCTGCTTCAGCTTAAAGCTCCCGAATGTATTTCACTATAATCCTTAACTAGTTCACACCTACCACTAGCTCTCTTAATAATTCCTACAGTTACTTTTTTCTTTCATAGCCTTTTAGATATAATTATTCATATTATTAATTATATCTGTGTATTTATAATATATCAAGTAATATAATTGCTCATTTACTGTATTTATATTTGTTTAGGTGCTATTTACGCTGATTTGAGACTATTTGCTCTATATAAAATAAAAGCAGGGCTAAAAACCCTGCATTACATTCAAATAAATAATATTTTATCTCTTTATGTGCTATAATTCTTTAAAAATTCTGGTGGATTTAAGCATTCGCAACCTACATTCACATAAAATTCCAAGCTATACTTTTTAGCTAAAGTATCCATTTTAGAAAACAATTGTGCCGTATGCTCGAGTTTATCATCAACAACATTAAATACACCATCAACAAAAATTGTATCAATATCGTAATCTCTAGAAAGCATACCGCACAAAAATCCATAAAAATCATCCTGACTTTTTAAATCAAACTCATTAGTAGCTACAAATCTCATTTTTCTATTTAATTGCAAAGTAGCTTTAGCATCATCATCAATATAAACTATGTTTCCTTTAACTTTATCAACCGTCTCGTTCGCTAATTTAATCAGAGCTTTAGTTTTACCTGAACCCTTTCTACCACAAAATACATGAATCATGTTAACCGCCTCCTATTTTATCTAATATAACCAGATAATTATTAAACAGGTCTACACCGTACGTAATATTGTTATCATAATATATTATGCTTATAGTAGTGCAATGTTTCATATTCCTAAAGTAATTTTTATAATTATAATTTACAACAAAAAAAACGATGGAATACCACCGCCTTTTTATTGAAAGTTTTTAATAATCCCTGTGTTCTTTATTTGTACTTCTACTTCAACTTTTAATTCAGTTTTATTGATAACATCTTCCATTTTTATTTTTGGATATTTTACATAAAATTCTTCATTTACATTAAAGATATCTATTCCCATACTCTTGTATTTTGCAAACAGATTATTGCAGGATTTCATAATATTTTCTTGTGACTTCTCTTGGATTTTACTGATATTTTCTTTTGTAAATATAATATCTTTTTGAGCTTCTGCTAAATCCACATCAATTTTAATTTTCTTTTTTAAATGAACAATATTATCATAATAACTGATTTCTGTCTTAGTTTTGCTTTTTAAAATTTCTAAAGTTACAAATTTATTAATATCACAAGGATTAGTTACTTCTAAAGTACCACCTGAAATAGAATTAGTTAAAAAGTTAAATCCTTGCCCCTCTTCTCTTGATAATACGCTAACCATTTTATCGTCTTTGATCACCGCTCCACCATTTACTTCTAATTTTTCCTCTAAATTATCTTTTGGGATATCTATTATGGTTACTACATTGGTTCTGTCTCCCATATTTCTTTGATTGTAATACTCATTTAAAGTTAGTTTTACAGCTCTTGAATACGCCCCAATATTTTCCATAAGCTGCACTAGAAATACTCCAATGTATTTCTCTTCAACAATATTTAGCTTCATAAGTTTCTCTGGATCCCCCCTATATATTGCAATATAAGGCCTTAAAATCAATTCTTGATCACGATCCATAAAATCTATAAAATTATCAAGACCGAATTCTGCGGCCTTTTGAGTAAATATTATGGCCTTATTTTGTGTATAATTTAATTTATAGCTGGAAGTAGTACTCATATTTCTAACAGCTTCAAACATTGTTTTTCCCGTTGCCTTAAATAAGATTCTTTGATCCATACTTTCAGGTGATGTCCCCCTTATCCCCTTAAAAGCTTCAACATATAATATAGTATTACCGGTATCATCTACATCTATTACTAATGCAGAAACAAATAAAACCTTATTAATATCCTTATAACTAAAACATGATGTCATAGTAAAACAATTCGTTATTATGCATATTATAACTAATATTTTTTTATACTTATTCATTGTAATCATCCTTATCAAAAATACTATTAGATATCTTGCTAAGATCTTTTCTATATAATACATCCTTAAGTTTAAAGCTTTCTAGTGTCCCTAAAGGGAATAGATATGGATATCCACAACTCTCGAGTCCCGCCATATGTGAAATTAAAATAAAGAAACTAATATAAAATCCTGGTAGCCCAAGCACCGAGGAAAACAAAATAATAATTATATTCCATATGGATAGAGCACCATAAAGCTTAGGAACCAAAAAAGAAGAAATAGATGAAAGTGCCACGATTACTATAGTGCTTTGTGATGCTAAACTCGCCCCCACCGCAGCATCGCCTAAAATTAATGCTCCAACAATGCTCATTGACTGGCCTATTGGTAATGGTAGTCTTACTCCTGCCTCTCGAAGTAATTGAAAGAAAAAAGTCATTAATAATAGCTCTATAACCGTAGGGAGAGGTACACCGGCTCTAGAAACTGCGAGCTTTACGGCAATTACCGTTGGAATAAGCGAAAAGTGAAAAGTTGAAATAGCCAAATATACGCCTGACAATAAGGAAGCTAATCCAAAGGCGACCACTCTCATGATTCTTGATAAATTACCAAAATATTTATTAGAAAAATAATCATCTGGTGTTTGAAAATTATCCACAAAAAAATATGGTGCAGTAATTACAAAAGGCGTTCCATCTACGATTATTGCTATTTTCCCCTCTAAAAGCTTTGCTGCCGCCACATCTGGTTTTTCGGTAGTGCCTATGGTGTCAAAAGCTGTGTTTGTATTTTTTAATTCTTCTTCAATGTAACTTGTGTCTAATATAAACTCTAATTTTATATTAGTCACCTTTTTTCTTATATAATCAACAAGTTTCTTCGGGGCCACACCTTCTATATAGCATATTACGGCTACTGTATTAGATTTACTTCCTAAAATTACTGGTTCAAATTTCAAATTTGAATTTTTTATTTTCCGCCTAATCATTGATACATTATCTACAAAAGCCTCCGTAAAACCTTCTCTTGGTCCTTTAATTACATCTTCTGTAGGAGGTACACCTACACTCCGCCTTACATACCCCTTAGCCTCACAATAAATCGCTTTATTTGAAAAAGAAAATATAAGCACCAAGTCTCCAGATAAAATGTGATATATAGCCTCGTCATTACTATTAATATCTCCAATGCTATTAGCCGGTAATACTTCTTTTTTTATATCCTCTAAATCTACAGTCCAAATTTTGTGCTGCATTAGAGGGTTAAATATATATTCACTAATAAAGTTAGAATCACATAAATCATCAATAAATACACCAAATATTGTTCCTAAATCACACTCTATCTCCCTATATTTGACATCGTAACTATTTTTTAATTTTTCTTTAACATAATCTATATTTATTTTTTCCATTTTAATCACCCAGTTTATTATTTGTAATATTTAAGTTTAATATTCTGAAATCAGGGAAATAATACAAATATATTACAAATTTTATTGAAGCACGGTGTAGAATAAAAATAAGGAGGAGGCAAAATGGATAAGATAAATACAAAACATTTAATGTTCATAATTTGGGGAACCTCCATTGTAGCAATGAAAACTTACCCCAATGTATTCATTATAAATGGAGGTAGAGATTCCTGGATTTCCGTTATTATTGCCTCTATTATTTTATTATTATTTTTTGTTTATTTACTTTTCGTTTGTAAAAAAAGCAATTGCTATGATATGGATAAAATATACCATAGAGCTTTAGGTAAAACCATGGGAGATATTTTTTTAATTTTATTTATCCTAACTTTAATTGTAAGCTTAATAGAAAGTTCTTCGGTAGAAGCAAATGCCTTGCACCTAAATATGCTCTCAGATACTCCTGTTTGGTTTTTTCTCTTGTTTATATTAATACCAGCCGTTTATATTACAAAGAAGGGTTCTAGAGCAGTAACTATAGTTACTATTATTGGTATATGTCTTATTATGGTAGCAGGTATAAACCTAGCAATTCTTACAGCTAAATATAAAGATTATAGTTACCTACGCCCTATAATGGCGGGCGGCGTCACTACCTCTTTTATTTTATCTATAATAAAAGCACTTGGATGTTACGGTAGTATAGCTATTTGTATTCCATTTTTATCTAGAGTAACTAATAAGTCAAAAATCACAAAACATTGCGTTATTGCAATATTAATTGTAATACAGATGGAGATTTTCGCAAACATAGGTGTTTTAACTACCTTCGGCGTAGTTAGAGCCTTGAACATTAACTATCCTAAGCTCATACAAACTCAGTTAGTTAATTATTTCGGTTTTATAGAAGGAGGGGAGTTTTATGTAATGCTTCAAGTGGTAGGTGGTTGGTTTATAAAATATGTATTAACACTAAGCGCTATACTAATTTTATTAAAAAAGCTTTCTTTCCTTAATAAATACAGTGTATACATTATTACTTTATTTGTATTCATAATCTCCTATTTCACTTCCGCTAAGGTAGTATTATTATATAAATTTTTAAATCTTTACGTCTATTTTTCTGTAATAAGCTTCATGTTAATACCAACAATAATTTTCAGTATATTTTACTTTAAAACTAAAAAAAACACTAGAAATGACTGTATAAATAGAAAATAAAAAGAGAAACAATATTTGTCCTATATTGCTTCTCTTACTTTTAAATTTTGGCTATGTTAAAGAATAGCGTTGATAATATAAGATTTTTAATGGAACTCCAAAAGGAGTTCCCTTAGTTAGTGTTTTAAGAATATGGTTTATTTAAAAAGTTCTGTATTTTCAGCAACAAATTCAATATGTCCACAATTTGAACATACATATACTTTTACACCACAGCCTTTTCGTTTTAACCCTTTTATTGGCTGTTCAAGTATAAGAACTCCTGCCCCAGTATTTAGCCATGCTTCTTTCATTTGATTTTTACAATGGATACATTCTATATTTTCCATAAAAACACGTCCTCTCTTAAATTGGTAAGGGAAAGGTATAAGTAAGTTACAAATTACCGTTAAGACGTAGCTTAATTAACTTTTGTTGATATACAATATCTTACTATTGTATCCTTAATTCATTATACAGCATATTAATATAAATATTTAACATAATTATATATAAATTGCTTCCCTGCTTTTAAAATCCTTTAATTTTGAATCAGAATGAGATGTATGTGACTGAACTAATAAGTGTTTACTCTTTACGGTATCCTTTTCAGTATTAAAAAACTCTAACCATTTAAACCAGTACATGTAGTTAGCAAGGTATTTTGTGGCAACACTATGAAATCCATACATCCATTCTTTTAATTTGCTATGGAAAGCATTTATGTGTTGTATATGGTATATGCCTTCCTTATGCTTACCACGCTTAATTTGTTGTAGTTCAACACCTGAATTTTGTGCAAATCGAATATAACTCTTATGTGAATCAGTACAGAGGATAGATTCATCCTCAATTCTGCCTGTAAAGAGCCTTTCTAAATCTGTATGTTTCATTCTACCTTTACATATTAATTCAGTCATAATGTTTCCTGCCCTATCAATATCACACAAAACACAAACTTGTTCCTTTGAGATTCCCCTTTTTCTCTTTTCAACCTTACTACTCCTACTGCCTTTAACTCCTCGTTTGTGAGGTTCTCGTGGCATTGTAAAAACAGTACTTTTCTTATGATTTCCTTTGAAGGACTCCCTAAAAAATGCTTCATCAACTTCTATAACTCCACCAACGTTACCAATACCCATATACACTCTGATAGCGTCTAAAAATTTATGCCTCCAGTAAAAAGATGTAGGTACACTAATCTCAACTATCTCGGCACATTTTCTTATGGAATAACCATTTATCATACATTTAGAATATAATATCCATTTTTTAATATCTTTCTTGCTGTTGTATCGTGGTGAACGTGTAAAGTCAGTGAAGGTCTTTCGGCAGGACTTACAGATATATCTCTGCTTACCATTGAACTTGCCATTTCTGGATACTTCATCATGTCCACAACAAGGGCAGACCTTTCCCTTGGAAAACCTATTCTCTTTAACTTCGTTTGTAACTTCAATAGCAAACGAACCTAATACAATAACTTCTTCAAGGTAGGCTAATATTTCTTCCTGTCCTGTTGTTCCTAAAGCCTCTAAATCTTTCTTTACTGACGCTACACTTGGCATAATAAGACCTCCGTAATCCTTTGTATAGTCTTATTATATCCCAATATTCAGAAAATATCAATTTTCAACATTTATCTTAAACATAGCCTAAATTTTATATTATCTATTAATTTTGCTTTTTAAAGCTGTTATTAGAGGTAATGCTAAAGCAATACCTCCTACTACTTGAAAAATATTAGTAGGTATATCCTTTAAAGAAACAATTAATGCTTGTTTAAGTGCAAATTCTTTAGAAATAAATGTTAGTATAATAGCTCCACCTAAATAATACGCCGCAATCATCCAAATTCCTGCTACAACAAAGGCAAAGATATTATTTGAAAATTTATTTCCATTATAATTTTTTCTATAGGCAATTGTTCCAGCAATATATCCCATTGTACCTTTAATAATAAGTGTAAATGGTGCCCACATGGTATATCCATTTAACAAATCAAATAAACACATACCAACAGCAGAAGATATGGCTGCTTTTTTTCTTCCAAATAATATAGCTGATAAAAAAATCATACTATCTCCTAAATGAAGTACACCCATAAACGTAGGTATATGTATAACCGAAGTAGCTATAAACGTAATCGCCGCCATTAGACTAATTTGTACTATGTCAATAGTTTTAATTGATGATATTCTATTTTCCATCTTTCTCCCCCTAAAATTAAATCTTTAATATATCCTTAAGCGTCTTTCTACTGTCATTATATACAACATTTATCATTTTTTCAAATGTATGCATACACTTTTCCACAAATATATTGCATATACATCGCTAAAGTAATAAATACTATATATAAGCTACTCTAGTAGATAACGCTACTCTAGTAGATAACGATACTTTTATGGATTTTTAATCTTCTATTAAATAGTAATTTTAATAAATGGAGGTGTAAACATGACCTTTTTACGTTGGTTAGGTGGATTTATAGTGTTATTTTGGTTAATGGGAGTTCTTTTCAGCATAGGTGGAAGTTTAATTAATATCCTTCTAGTAGTTGCTGCGATTGTATTTGTATTTGATGTTCTATCCAGCAGAAAAAAAAACATATAAAAACCTACTAAACGTGAAAAAATCTCTTGAAATTAATTCAAGAGATTTTTTTATTTTTGATTTAGTCGTCATTTTTACCAATGTCTGATAAAATCAAGCCTTTATTATGCTCTGTTGCCCAGCTAATACCCCACTCATTTTGGAATACTAATAGATTTCTGTCCTTAAGGTCTTTAACTATCCTAGCATCACTAGTCAAGTTGAGTTTTTCTTTATCTATATCTATATTACACTTTTCAATCCATCTTATATGTTTAAATGCTAACCTTTCCATCTTAATATCTACATTATATTCATTTTTAAGTCTGAACTCTAATACTTCAAACTGTAACACACCTACAACCCCAACTATGATTTGTTCAATCCCTATATGAAGTTCCTTAAATACTTGGATTGCACCTTCTTGAGCTATTTGTGTTACTCCTTTTATAAATTGCTTTCTCTTCATGGTATCAACAGTTCTCACCCTTGCAAAATGTTCTGGCGCAAAAGTTGGTATTCCTTCGAACTCAAATTTATTTGAAGAAGAACATATGGTGTCTCCTATGCTAAATATACCTGGATCAAAAACTCCAATAATATCTCCTGCATAAGCCGTGTCCACTATTTCTCTCTCTTGTGCTAAAAATTGTTGAGGTTGTGCTAATTTTATTTTATTACCGCCTTGTACATGATAAACATCCATGCCCTTTTCAAACTCTCCAGAACAAATTCTCATAAAAGCCATTCTATCCCTGTGAGCTTTATTCATATTAGCCTGAATTTTAAATACAAAGGCAGAAAAATCCTTACTAAAAATATCAATTTTCCCTATACTCGAATTTCTTGGTAATGGCGCTGAAGTTAATTGTAAAAAGTTATCTAAAAAAGGTTCAACTCCAAAATTAGTTGAAGCACTTCCAAAAAATACTGGAGTAAGCTCTCCAGTAGCTACTTTTGCTAAATCAAAATCATCTCCTGCTACATCTAAAAGCTCCATATCTTCCATAAGCTTTTCATATAGTACATCACCAATAAGTTCAATTGCCTTTTCATCCTCAATACTGATTTTTGTCTCTTTAGCTTCTATTTGGCCATGCTTTCCATCATCAAAAACAATGATTTCCTTTGTGCGTCTGTCATAAACCCCTTTAAAATCTACCCCACAACCTATAGGCCAATTCATTGGGTAAGATCTAATTCCAAATTCATTTTCTATTTCTTCCATAAGTTCAAATATATCTCTAGTTTCTCTATCCATCTTGTTAATAAATGTAAAAATAGGTATTTCTCTAATACTACAAACATGAAATAGCTTTCTTGTTTGTTCCTCGACACCTTTTGCACCATCAATAATCATTACAGCACTATCTGCTGCCATAAGGGTTCTGTAAGTATCTTCACTAAAGTCTTGGTGACCTGGTGTATCAAGTATATTTATACAAAAATCATTATAATTAAATTGCATAACTGAAGAAGTAACAGAAATACCTCTTTGTTTTTCTATTTCCATCCAGTCAGAAACCGCATGTTTAGACGCCTTTCTAGCTTTAACTGAACCTGCAAGTCTTATTGCGCCCCCATATAATAATAACTTTTCTGTCAACGTCGTTTTACCAGCATCCGGGTGGGAAATTATAGCAAACGTTCTTCTTTTTTTAATCTGTTTTATGTAATCTGCCAAGGTCATCACTCTCCTTTTTTATTTTTTTGATATGTACATATATATATTCTTACAACCACTCTCTGGGCTCCTAGCGATTCTAAATTTCACTTTTCATTTCTCTACCTATCAATTTTAGCTTTTATCCACATATCTGTCAACCAAGCCTGTACTTTATAGTTAAATCATCTTCTGCTAAGATTATGTAGCAAAAACCAATCCTACCGGCTAAAAGACTCTTGAAATGGATTATTGAGATTTCAAGAGTCTTTTTGTTTACCGTCTCTCTTTCACTTCCCACAGGGGCACCATTCATAACAGTATTGAATTTCTACGAAGTGACCTTACTCTGCGAGCTTTGCAATAAGAAGCGCAAAAAATTAGAATTTCTTAATGAGATTTCACGTTTCAAGCTCTTATTGCAAGTCCCCCAGGAGAACTTCCATACATTATCTTGGTATAAATCCTATTTTCTTTTGCATTTTTCTTAGCGTCTTATTAGCCACATAGTTAGCCTTTTCCGAGCCTTTTTTATAAATTTCCTCTAAATAAGCTTTTTGCCCTGTGTATTCCTTAATCTTAATCTGTATAGGTTCAAGTTCTGCAACTATTGCTTCTGCTACATCTTTTTTAAATTGAGCATAACCTAATCCTTCATATTTTTCTTCTATTTCTTCTATAGACATAGCAGTTATAGCCATTAATATAGTCATTAAGTTCTTAACTCCTAATTGTTCGTCATTATACTTGACTACCCCTAAGCTATCCGTAACTGACCTATTTACTTTTTTTCTTATAACTTCCGGTGGGTCCATTATTAAAATGAATCCATTAACATTTTCTCCCGATTTAGACATTTTCTTAGTTGGTTCTTGTAAATCCATTACCTTAGCCCCTGATTTACCTATATATGGTTCAGGTATTATAAATGTATCGCTATACGTTTTATTAAATCTTTCAGCTATATCCCTTGCAATTTCAAGATGTTGAGTTTGATCTTTTCCTACAGGCACTAAATTAGTTTGATATAATAAAATATCTGCTGCCATCAGCACCGGATATGTCAATAATCCTGCCCCTACACTTTCACTGTTTTTAGATTTATCTTTATATTGAGTCATTCTGCTTAATTCTCCCATGTAAGTGGAGCAAGTTAAAAGCCAAGCAGCTTCACTATGTGCGGACACATGTGATTGAATAAACATTGTATTTTTCTCAGGATCAATACCTGAAGCTAAGTAAATAGCTAACATTTCTAAGGTTCTTCTTCTCAAATCCTTTGGTTCTTGCTTTACTGTAATTGCGTGTAAATCCACCACACAAAAATAGCATTCATATTCTTCTTGTAATTTAACCCAGTTTTTTATAGCTCCTAAATAATTTCCGAGTGTTAAGTCACCCGAAGGTTGAATTCCACTAAATATTACCTTTTTATTTTCTTCCAAAATAATCATCTCCTAAAATAAATTAGACAAAATAATATATTGATCAGACTGCAACTCACTTTGTTAATTAATTGTGAATTACTAAAACTTGCTCATATGCTTTCTACTCAATATATTATTTTCCCATTACGTTGAATGTAAGGAAATTTACAATTTCCTAGAATCTAAAAAAAAGCCCTATGGATAAATCCATAGGGCGTATATACACGGTACCACCTAATACTTACAAGCTACATTAAAGCTTCTACTTAAACAGATACACTTCGATATCCTACCTTTATAACGTAAGGCCTACGTCAAGGACTACTGCATTTCATCCCGAGTCTTAGAGATCCATTCAATTTAAACATAGTTATCGTAATTCCACCATCAACGACTCTCTGTAAATCTGTTTTTAAATTTACTTACTTCTCATCAAAGACTATAACATTATAATCTATTTAAAATCTCTTTAAATTATAATATGCCTATTCACTTAAATTGTCAATAATAATTTTAGATTTTATGCTTTCCAAAGTCCATGTAAATTACAGTATTCTCTTACGAATAACACTTTTTCTTCTAATTTAAATTCTGCTTCTGGTTTTTCGCCTGGTTTTAAGTATTTTCTGTACACCTTATTTTCTGTGTGTACTTCAATAAATTCAATATGATGTTCTTCGAGCATTGGGTGCTCAACTGCTCCAACCTTAACCCTAATTCCACCTTCTATTTTTTCAATTACAGGAACATGTTTTTCAACTGCTGCATCCTGAGTATTTTCTACTTTAAGTGTCATTGGTTTTCCACAACAGACTAAAACCCCACCAGCATTATGAACAACCTCAACTATATTACCACATACTTCACATTTATAAATTTGCCTTAATTCAGTCATTTTTATTCCTCCTTTAAATTTAGAACTCTATAAAATACTGATTATGATTTTTTCAATCTATAACAGTTATTTATTGCTAGTAATTATATCTATATTATTCTACATTTTTTGAAAATTCCCTCTTTTTTTAATTTTATTTACATATGTATTTTATGCTAATTCATTCATTGTATGATTACACATTATAGCTAAAAGATTATTTAACTAATATTACCTTCATTTTTTTCTCTCTTCCGTGGAATACTATATAATACAATATAATATAAAGGGAGGTATGAACATGACTAAGAGCCTTAAGAACCAAACAAAAGCGTATGCACCTCACGAAAGAAATTTTTATGAATTAGAAGAGAAAGATATAAGATCTTACTCCGAAAAAGATTCTACTATGCTACCAGACCCAGTAACTGATCCTATAGTTTCTATGAATATATCCAATGTTGAATTTGACTATACCTATAACGGCGGCCAAGAAATCCCAGATACAGAAGACTAACTTGTTTCAAAACTATAAAAGCATAAAAACAGATGACTTCTTTTTAGAAGTCATCTGTTTTTTTAAATTATAACCTCTACTTTATGCACTCCATCAATAAATGGAACCAATCCATCTGCGCATAAATTACCATCAAGCCAAATTCCTTTATCTCCCTGGCGCTTAACCTCAATCACATATTCAAATTTATCTTTTTTATATATAATCTCATACTGTGACCATTCCTCTGGCACACAAGGTTCAATGGTAAACCCTTTTCCCTCCTTTAGTTTAAACCCTAAAATCGCCTCTATTCCCGTTCTATACATCCATCCTGAGGTTCCAGTATACCAACTCCACCCTCCGCGCCCTACATGAGGTTCTTTTCCATAAACATCAGCAGTCATTACGTAAGGTTCAGTTTTATATCTTTCACACTGAGACAGTGTTTTTGTATGATTAATAGGGTTTATCATATTATAAAGCTTTGCTGCCATGTCACCTTTGTAAAGTTTAGCAAAGGCAAGAATTACCCAAGTTGCAGCGTGTGTATATTGTCCACCGTTCTCTCTAACTCCAGGCACATAGCCTTTTATATAACCTGGCTCCAAAGTAGATTTACTAAATGGAGGAGTTAAAAGTAAAATCATTCCATTATCTTCTTTTATTAAATAATGTTCTAATGACTTCATAGCCTCCTCTGCTCGTTCTTTATCCGCAGCTCCTGATATAACCGCCCAGGATTGAGATAGAGAATCTATCTTACACTCTTCATTTTGAGATGACCCCAGTGGTGTGCCATCATCAAAATATGCTCTCCTGTACCAATTACCATCCCATGCGTTTTCCTCTAGATTTATTCTTATGTGTTCTTGCATCTCCTTGTATTTCTGTAGTCTTTCATCATCATTTTTATACGTGCAAGCTTCAAAGAAATCCCCTAGTATATCATATAAGAACCAACCAAGCCATACACTTTCGCCTTTACCCTTATTTCCAACGGTACTCATTCCATCATTCCAATCTCCACTACCCATTAGTGGAATGTTATGAGGACCAAATTTAAGGCTTTTATCTATAGCTTTTATGCAGTGTTCATATATACTACCTGTAAAATCTGCCCTTCCAGAAATATTATATCTTTCATCTTCACCATCTGATAGTGGCGTATCCATTAAATACTGAGCTTGCTGATCAAGAATAGCAAAATCCCCTGTGTTTTTTATATAATCCATAGTGACATAAGGTAGCCATAATAAGTCATCAGAGAATCTTGTTCTTATACCACTATCTACAACCGGATGCCACCAATGTTGCACATCACCTTCAATAAATTGTCTTGAAGCACTATATAGAATTTGCTTTTTAGTCATACTGGGCTCAATCATACCTAGTGACATAACATCCTGAAGCTGATCTCTAAAGCCATAAGCTCCACCAGATTGATAAAAAGCAGTTCTTGCCCATAACCTGCACACTATAGTTTGGTACATTAGCCATCCATTAAGCATTAAGTCCATACTCTTATCCGGAGTCTTAACTTGCAACGTATGAAGTAATTTGTTCCAATAGTTCTTTACATTTTCGAGTTCAGTATCAACTCTTTTAAAATCTTCGAATTCGCCAATAGTTTTAGAAATATTATCTAAATTCTCATTTTCACCAAGCATTGCTACTAATTCAATCTCCATATTAGGTTCTATATGAATTTTTGAAGTAACTGCAAGACATGGATCGAGTCCCGCTCCTACATTGTTTGAAAGTCTTACTCTCTTTAGTACCTCGGGTTCCTCTACACTTCCTCCTCTACCTAAAAATTCACTTCTATTGCCAGTAAAGCTTTGCTGCTCGCCTCCAAATAATCTTAAGAAAGCATTTATTTTTCCAAAATGCTGACTATAACAATTTGTAGCATATATATATTCCTTTTCTTCATTCAAATAAGTAACAATGTGCTGAGCAGTATGCTCTCGTACAACTCCCATTACAAGTTCTGCGTAGTAGGTTATACTTATGTCTCTTGCTATATCGCTATTATTTTTAAGTTTTATTTTGCATAGCTTAACGTTATGCGACCTAGGCACAAACATGGTTACTTCACCCATAATTCCAAAAGCTTCATGCTTGAAATTTGAATATCCAAAGCCATGCTCAATTAAGTATTCTCCCCCATCCCTTATTGGTTTAGGTGTAATACTCCACACATTGCCAGCAGCATCATCTCGCAAATATATAGCTTCTGAGCATTCATCGCTTACCCAATCATTAGACCAAGTAGTAATTTTATTTTCTCGGCTATTGAGATGCCATGTATAAGCTGATCCACATTCTGACACATGAAATCCAAAATCACCATTTGAAATTACATTTATCCAAGGTGCTGGGGTATTATTAAAATCTTTAAGTAGAATAGTATAGTTTTCACTTTCTACATTAAAGCCTCCTAAGTCATTAAAGTACTCTAACGGTTTCATATTAAACTTATGCTCTTTCCATGTGAATTGATTTTCTACAATCTGTAATAATGGTTGTTTTTCTATTTTCTTTAAATTATTCTGAATTTGAGATACTAACATTCCCTTGCGGGAATCTATAACTATTCTAGCTATAGCTATTAAAAGCTCTATATCCTCCTCCATAATAGTAGCCTTGTTAAGTATAAAGAGCCCTCCAGGTTTATTTTCTTTATCTCTTAAATGACTACTGCATACAAAATCCTTAATATCAGTTTGTAAAGGCTGATCATATGAGGTTTTTTGAAGATTTATTATTACCAAATCAACTCTTAACCCTTTAAGGCTTAAGTATTCATGGGCATTTAAAAGTTGACGAACGAGGTCTTTATCTTTACTCTCACGAACTATAAGCAGAATTATAGGTAAATCTCCTGAAATACCATATCCCCAAAGCGTAAATTGTCCCTTCTTTACATTTTTTATATTTTCTTCCCTTTGTTTAAAAGTGGAATTTAAAAATAAAATTTTAGAAGCCATTACTTGGTATAAATTTGCTTGGCTAGATTTTATACCTAGATATTTCATGTCTACCTGAGTTTGGCTCCACGCTAGTTCAAACACCACATTTACATTGTGAAGTTCACTATATTTCTTAGCTAAACTTATTACTTCCTCTTTACTATCAGCTATCGAAGTAGTGAAAGCTATAATGCAAGTTTCACCAGGTTTTATTTTTACTCTTCTTCTCATACTTACTATAGGGTCAAGCACTGCCCCTACAGTATTGGATAAAATCGAGTCCTGCTTCATTGCTATAGGATGTATTGTATTTTCACCACGCCCTATGAAACCCTCTCTGCTAGTCTCATATTGAATAGTTCCTACGGTAGTTCCCTCCGTTGCAACAGTTTGCATAATCCAAGGTTGCTTTTTACCCTTAGCCCTAGGTCTTCTCGTTGCCAGGATGCAGCTAGGATTATCTATATACTCTGTTTTTACAAATAGATTTCCAAAAGCTGGATGCACTATATCTGCATCATAATGAGCTAGAGTTACTTCTAAATAGCTTGTTATTTCTAAACTTTTACTTACGGTGCCATGATTTGTAATGGATAATCTTCTTACCTCTGAGTCATCCTCTGTAGACACAGTGATTTCCGTGCGAGTAGTAATATTACCATCGCTCCTTGTAAATTCAGCTTTGTCTAAGGAGAATGTTACTTCATAACTATTCCCTACCTTTTTACAAGGTTCATAAGCTGCACTGAAGTATTCATATTCATCCATATCTTTGATATACACGAACATGCCTGTATTGTCTTTAGTGACATCTTCCCTCCATCTGTAAATCATAGTTCTATTTCGCACGGCATACCCTGCCCCACTATTAGAAATCATTAGCGAATAACTTCCATTAGAAATTAAATGTGTTTCTGGAGTTTCCGTTTTAGCTGTAGTATATTTTCTAACTATAATCTTTTGTTTTCCTATAGTAGTACCTGATATATCAAATTTATATTTTCTATCATATACTACTCTCTTAGAAATTTTCTCTTGAAGTAATAGCTCTGTAGCTTTGACCTTTGGCAAAGTATGAAATCTTTTTTGAAGAATATTGTTTAATAATACATTGTCTATTGCCATTAAGCTCATCCCTTCATGATGAATCATGAAACACTTAATAATAGCCTTAGGTTCCTCCTTTGACATTCTGTTTTTAGTATAATCTACAGCTTCATAAAAACCATAAGTTCCTTCTAATCCTTCCAAAGCAAGACTCTTAAGATTATCATAAGATCCTCTAAAATCAGTTTGCAGTGCCATAACAGTAGAGTATGGTGCAATAACCAATTCATCTTCCAGCCCTGACTTTAGTCCTACTCCAGCTACCCCAAATGCCTTATATTGGTAATTTGAATTTACATCAAAATTATAAAATGCAGATTCAGATATTCCAAAAGGCACCCCTCTTTCATTACAATATTTCTTTTGCGCCCCAATTACAGCTTTGTAAGTTTCATCTAGCATTGTTTCTGGATAATTTTTCATTATAAGTAAAGGCATCATATATTCAAACATGGTTCCACTCCAAGAAACTAATCCCTTACTTTTCCCCATAAGAGTCATAGACCTACCAAGCTTAAACCAATGTTTTTTAGGAACATCTCCTTTTGCTATGGCAACAAAGCTAGCCTGCCTTGACTCAGAAGCAAGTAAATCGTAATAGCTCTTACCTAGACTATCATTCTCAACGTCATATCCAATTCTAAACAGTTCTCTTTCTTCATCATACAACATTTTAAAATCAGTAGCTTCTGCCATTGAGTTTAGTCTTTCTTTTAAGCTCTCAATGCTTCTAATAACCCTTTGAGCTTTTTCTTTTGTGTTTTGTAGCAAACCTTTTAATTTCTCTAAAGATTCATCACTTTTTATCTTGCTATTTAACATATTTAATATGTTGGTGGTTTTTTCTGGAATACAATTTATTGCTGTATTTTCGATTAAGCTCCTTAAAGAATTACTAATGTCTAAATCAAAGTTTTTTTCATGGATAAAATCAAACCAAGGGAAAAATTCATTTATTTCCTCTAAGAATCCACCCACATCACCTTTGAGTTTTTTATTCCAATATAGCTCCTCGCCTTTTTGTACTTGCGTAACCCTCGCTGCTAAATCTACAAGCACAGTCCTCCAAGAGTAAAAATCTGTTTTGTCATTGCCTAAGGTGACAATCACTTCATGATATAATTCTTTCAATCCTTCGGATTCTTCTATTTCTTCAATAGCAAGCCTTATTGTGTCTTGCAAACCCTCCACTTGCACAAGGTTAAATATCGGATTACACAAATATTCTTCTAGTGATTGAGAAACCAGCCAAAGATAACCAACTAAGTTCCCACTATCCACAGTGGACACATATCTAGGATAAAGTGGAGTTTTAGTTTTAGTATCATACCAATTGTAAAAATGACCATTACATGTAACCATATCCTCCATTGAAGTCATAATTTTCTCTATTCTTTGTGTTACTTCCATAATTCCTATATACCCCAAATCATAGGCAACTATATTTGATGTTAATTCCATACCCATATTAGTCGGTGAAGTTCTCTGGGCTAACCCATTAGGCGGATCTTCTTGATAGTTATCTGGTCCAAGCCAATTATTTTCGTCATTGACAAAATCCTCAAAATACGCCCAAGTTTTCCTACTTAATTTCCTTAAAAATATCTTTTCTTCAACCTTCATTTCAAAAGTTTCTAAACTTCTATCGCGACTTATAACATATGCAATTACAGGGCTTAAAAACCAAAGTACACAGGAAGGTATACTAAGAAACCCAATACTCAGACTTGAATTAAATGATAAAAATAAAATCAAAAGTGAAATTGCACTTTCAATCCACATAAAAGCTATGAAATTTTCAAGTTTTTTCCCTAGTTTCACCTCTACGTCCGCTGCTGTCTGCCACTCTAATAAATTTTTCTTACTTACCATCATTCTATATAATGTTCTAATTATGGCATCTAACATCATATACGCTTGAAAAGGTATAAAACAAATAATCAAAAATATTTGTTCTATAGCCATAGACCCATTTTGAATTTTACCCGATAAACTTATACCTGCCGCAGGAGAAACTACAGCTTCAGATACATCAAAAAGTATAGGTGCTAAAACCGCAACAAATGCTGCAATAACCCATTTATCTGTCCCATCAGGCAATATTCCACCTAATGCAAGTATGAGCAAAATTGTAATGGAGGGTGCGAGTAAACTTCTCCTTAAATTATCAAATATTTTCCATTTAGATATTTTATTTATTGGTGAAGGTTTTATAAGCCAAGGTAATAGTTGCCAATCACCTCTAGTCCACCTGTGTAATCTCATACAACTAGAATTGTAATAAGCTGGGTATCCATCTATGAATTCCACATCAGTAACTAATGCAGTCCTAACATAGCAGCCCTCTAACAAGTCATGGCTTAATACAGTATTTTCAGGTATTTCATCTTTTAACATATAATTAAATACATCTACATTATAAATCCCTTTTCCAGTAAAAATTCCTTCCCCAAATAAATCCTGGTATACATCAGATACAGCAGTAGTATAAATATCTATACCAGTTTCCCCAGAAAATATCTTTGAAAATAGAGTTTTGTTTGCGCTAAGAATAGACACTCCTACTCTCGGCTGCATTAAACCGTAACCTCTATCCACTTTCTTTTTACTATTATTTATAACAGCATTGTTTAGTGGATGAGCCATAGCACCTATAAGTTTTTTTGCAGAGTCCCTTGGAAGCTTCGTATCTGCATCTAATGTAATAACATATTTAACCTTTCTAAGGTTTAGAGGATTGCTGCTTATTACATCGTAACTAGTATTTTCGTTACCTCTTAAAAACTCATTAAACTCCATAAGCTTTCCGCGTTTTCGTTCAAATCCAATCCACTTGTTTTCTTTTTCATTGTACTGTCTATTTCTATTTAGAAAGAAAAATTTCTTTTTATCCGTTCTACAATACTTTTTATTTAAACTTTCTATAGCTAAAAGCCCAGCATTAACTATTGATTTATCTTCTTCTTCCTCCTGCGTATCACTATCCTTAAAGTCCCCAAGTAATGCAAAAAACAAATTTTCCTGAGCATTGGCTAAATAGTACACTTCTAAATCATTTATTAATTCGACTACCCTGCTAGGATTATTTAATAGTGTTGGAATTACTACAACCGTACTATATTTTTCTGGTATTGCTTCTTTGAAATCCATTTTAGGAATAAAAGAAGGAGTACTCAGAACGCTTACACTCCAGTTAAAAATCGATATTACTATTTCGCTACAGGGTACTAATATAACAATTATGGCAAGACAATATCTCCATAAATCTTTGTTACTATCATTTAATAGGCTACTCGCAATAATTAGACATATTATTAGTGTTGTAAATATAATAATAGTGCCTATATAAAAATTTTCCATATTCTTCTTTATGCTGTTTTTGAGCCTCTCTATACCAGTATTCTTATATCCTATTTTTCGCTTTAATTTATTTAGTCCCTTATCTATCAAATAATATCCGACATGTTGTTCATAGGTATTATTTTCTGAAAACTCACTTTCTTTGCAACATTCAATAGCTTTTTTTGCTATATATGATTCTGGAAGATTTATATTTTTAGATATCTTTTCTATTTTGTGTCTATATTTATCTCTAGATTGAAAATCCATTTTTCTATAAATGTGCGAAGGATCCTCTCTCAAAATATCCTCTACAGCACTTAGCTTTTCAAAATAATTTTTCCAATTTAAACCTTCAATGACTCTTATACTATTAATGGAATTTGCCATAGATATTTCAAAATTAGCTTCCATTTGATGCTCTAATACTATAATTTTTTCTAGGCTTGTTTCCTGTGCCCCAAGCCTTTCATCTATAAAATCATAAACCTCTTTAGAATCAATACCATTATCCCTTAACAATTTCAATAATCTTTCTGTAAAATGAGAATTGAATGTAAATTTTTCATTTCTTAATAAAGATATCTCTTTGACAATTTTATCTTCATTAAAAGCATTGATTAACCTCTCTGCAACTTTTTCTGCTTCTTTTTTATCCTGCTTCGCTTTAACAATTTTTTCAGTTATCCTACTAATATTTTGAATTAATGCTATTCTTAGCATTATAGGAATAGCCCAAAGTTCACCAGACGTCAGTACAGCACTCCTTTGATAGGCCCTAATAAAGTTTGCAATAACTGTTTCATCCATCCTACCGTCGGTGTGAGATACTATCTCAATAGCAATATGATAAACTCTTGGATAGCCCTTCATGAACCCTTTGTATATCACCGGTAAGTCTTTATAATAATTTTGTGGCATGTTATATTTTATACTCTTATACTCCTTCTCTACCAAGTAAAGATTATCCAAAAGCCATTCAGAAGCAGGCAATACATCTTTTTTATTTTTTTCTTCTTTATCCATGCCATCATAGCCATTTAAAATCTTTTCATAACTTCTATCTAAATTACTAATAAGCTTTTTCTTACAATTAGTATTTTTCACATCAGAATAATGACGTGCTATTTCGAAAGCATGTTTCTCTAAATCTTCTCTATTCACATTTATGGTTGGAACATCTTTTAGTAAATTTTCCTCTTCATAATAATTCAGATTTCTTCTTATCACTATGTAGATTAAAATACTTATTACGGCTATTACCCCTAATGTAACATATGGCATTATAAACACCCTTTCAACACTTTTTGTTAATAATATTTGTAAAGTTTTAGGACTAGTTGAAATTATTATCTCCAACTAATTGTTTAATTATTAGTAAAAACAACAAAAAGAACTCACAATGAAACATTGTGAGTTCTTTTTGAATGTGCTTTAGTTATCTTTTTATTAAATTTTATAAAATTCTTCAAAGGATTTTGTAACATAAGTATGGTCTATTACTCCGCCTAGTTCTCTTATAGAATGCATAGCTAGAGTTGGGCTTCCTATATCTACCGAGCGTATATTTAAATGAGTTGAAGATATTGGTCCTATAGTTGAACCACCACGTGCATCAGAACGATTAACAAATTTTTGCACCGGCACCCCTGCTTTTTCACAAACTAATTCATAAACTGCATCAGAGTTACTATCAGTTGTGTAGTTTTGATTAGCATTAATTTTTATAACTGGGCCTTTGTTCATATAAGGCTTATTTGTTGGGTCATTCTTTTCTGGACTATTAGGATGAACAGCATGTGCATTATCTGCTGATATCATAAAGGATTTAGAAATTGATCTTAAAAAATCCTCACGATTTTTATCTAAAGATATTGTAATACGCTCTAATATATTAACTAGCATATTTGAGTCCGCACCTTGCTTTGTCGAGCTTCCTACTTCTTCATTATCAAAACAAACCATTATATTTGTTGCCTCTGCGGCTGGCGCTATAGCTAGTGCTCTTATTCCTGCATGCACCATAGCTAAATCATCTAATCTTGAGCTTGATATAAATTCATTGTTTAAACCGATAATTGATCCCTTTTCGTATTCATAAAGGAATAAATCAAAATCTATAATTTGTTTGTAATCTACAGATAATTCCTTTGCAATGGCGCTCATAAGATAATTATTTTTTTCTAATTCGGTACTTACCATTGAAAGTAGTGGCAATGTATCCTTTTGCTTATTTAGTTCAATTCCAGTGTTTATTTCTCTATTCATATGAATAGCTAAATTAGGAATTATCATTATAGGCTTTTTAATATTTACTAACTTAGTTTCTGGATATAGAATATTTTTATCTCGCAAAGTTACCCGTCCTGCTATTGCAAGAGGCCTATCCATCCAAGTATTTAATATAGGTCCGCCATAAACCTCTGTGTTTAATTTTACATACGTATTATCTACTAACATTTCTGGCGTTGGTTTAATTCTAAATGTAGGTGAATCTGTATGAGCTCCAATAATTTTAAAACCATTTTTCTCAATTTCTCCCTTTCCAACTACAAAAGCAATTAGTGCGGAGTCATTTTTAGTTACAAAATATTTCCTACTTTTTTTAAGGTCCCACTTTTCTTCTTCTTTAATTTCCACAAAGCCTTCTTTACATAAATCTTCTTTAACCTTCGCTACAGCATGATAAGATGTTGGACTATCATAAATAAAATCAATAAGATTTTGGGCAAATTCTAATTCCTTATTCATATATATTCCTCCAATGAGTGTTAAAGCACATAGTTACTTTGCTTATCCCCTTCTCTATTATAACAAATTTTATAATAAAATTTCTATAAAATCCAAATAAATGCTATAATTAATTATCGAATATATGTTTAAAATTAACTTTTTAAATTATACTATATAATCAGAGGTGAAAAATATGTTATCAAAATTTTTAATTTCAAAATTCGTAAAAAATTCGGAGGATGTTAATAATAAAAAAGTAAGAGAAGCTTATGGTTACCTGGGCGGCTTAGTTGGAATTATAGTGAATTTAGTTCTTTTTACTACAAAACTAATTATAGGAATAATATCAAATAGTATAGCAATTACTGCAGATGCCTTTAATAATCTTTCAGACGTTGCTTCTTCTGTTATTACAATTCTAGGTTTTAAACTAGCTAGTAAGCCACCAGACAAGGAGCATCCATTTGGTCACGGAAGGCTTGAATATATTTCCGGACTTATAGTTTCCTTTTTAGTAATACTAGTAGGTTTTGAATTTATTAAAACCTCTTTTGATAGAGTAATTCATCCCTCAAAAGTAATATTCAAACTTATACCCTTTGTATTAATATTAGTATCTATAGGATTTAAACTTTGGATTAGTGGATTTAATAAGACCATGGGCAAGGCTATAAGATCTGCAGCCCTTGAAGCTTCTTCAACTGATGCATTAAGTGATGTTGTTAGTTCAAGCTGCGTTGCACTATCACTACTTCTGTCTATTTGGATTGACTTTCCCATAGATGGATACATAGGAATCCTTGTATCCTTTATCATAATATATGCTGGATACAAGCTTATTCGCGAGACTATGAACCCGCTTCTTGGTGAAGCTCCTGATAAGGATTTAGTAAATGCCCTTAAGGAAAAGTTACTAACCTATGATCATATTACCGGTGCCCATGATCTTGTTATCCATAACTATGGACCTGGTAGATGTATGGGTTCTATTCACGCTGAAGTTCCCTGTGATATTTCTATAGTTAAAATTCACGAAATTATCGACACAGCTGAAAAAGAAATTTCTGAAGAATTTAACCTATATCTAGTTATTCATATGGACCCTATAAATACAGATGATGAAGATGTTAATGCCTCTCGTTTGGAACTTTTAGATGTATTAAAGTCTTTTTCTATAATAAAATCAATTCATGACTTTAGAATTGTAGGCGAGGGCGAACATAAAAATCTTATTTTTGATGCTGTAATTGATTTTAACCCAAGCTTTACAGATGGTGATGGACTTTCCCTAGAAGATGAAATAAATAAAGAACTAAAAAAATGCTACCCAAGTTATAATGCCATAATGACCCTAGATAGAGATTATTTAGGAGTTCAATAAATTTAAAAAAGTATATATTACTACAGATGCATTCTCTTCGCTAAGAACTACTAACTTTATTTTTGATTAATCTTCTAAAAAAAATAAACTCGCTATAATCTGTACCCTTTGTCAATGACAATTAGAAAAAACTATATTGAATTATAAAGATGATTTCTGTATTGAACAGGAGTCATCTTTTTCAAATCCCATTGATATCTATATCTATTATAATAGATCATATATTTTTTAATTTCTTTCTTTAACTCTACTAATGTTTGACACTCTTTTATGTTTGCCTCATCTTTGAAATGACCGAAGAATGATTCCTGTGGAGCGTTATCCCAACAGTTTCCACGTCTTGACATAGATTGTCCTAGTCCACAACTTTTAACGAGATTTTGAAGGATTGGACTTGTATAATGACAACCTTGATCTGAGTGAATAAATGCATCTTTAGATATTTTAATATTTCTATTCTTTTTTAGCTTTAGTATAGTATCAGTGACTATATCCATCTTAATATTAGCTGACACATTATATGCCAGTATTTCATTTGTAGAGGAATCCTTAATCGTTGATAAATACGCCCTATGACCCTTTCCATAAAACAAATAAGTTATATCTGTAAGCAATACCTTGCCAGGTATATTTTGCTTGAAGTTTCTATTTAATAGATTTGGTAAAACAGCATGTTCGAGGGTGGCTTTCATCATCCTTTTATAAGGATTTGCTTTTCTAATAGGACATACAATTTGGTATTTCTTCATTATCCTACGGATACGTTTCAAATTGTAAACGATACCAAATTCGCCTTCTAACGTCATTTTAATTTGTCTAGCTCCTTTTTTGCGGCCTTTAAAGTTATATGCTTTTAAGATAGTATCTCGCACTATTTGATCATGATCGTCACGTTGATTCCTAACTCCTTGTGAACTAACTGAGAAATAGTTGTAGTAGCCTGAACGGGATACCCCCGACACACTGCATAAATGGCTAAGCATATTTCTGAGTTTATATTTTTTAATTTGTGAATTGATAAGAATATATTTTTCTTCTGCTACTAATATTATTTTTTCTTTACCAGCCTTCTTTCTAGGATGTCGATTTTTTTTAGTAATTCATTCTCAGCTTTAAGTAAATTAACTTGGACCTTAAGACGTTTATATCTTTCTTCTATGGGAAGATCTTTCCCTCTTGATCTTCCGCACATTGATTTCCTTGTATCATTCAGTCCTATTACACCTTTTTTTCTATATGCAGTCCGCCATCTGTAAGCTGCTGATCTAATTCGATCATTTCCAAGAACGTCTATATCAAAACCATATTCTTTAAATATTTCTTTTATAGATTTGCCCTTTTCATTCTCTGTTACAAAAATGCGTTTATATTCATCAGTGTAAGTTATACCTTTAATACTAACATTTGTTACATATTTATTTTTGGATAACACTTTCACTTCTTTTTCTGTAAAATTCTTAATGCTCATTTATTCACCCCTAATCCTTTATTCCATTATACATAGAAAAACCCCATAGGGTAGTTTTTTTTAAATCGTCTACTCTATAGGGTACATTTTACTATCGCTCAAACATATGTTTTTCTTAACGCAGATTAATTAAAAATAAAATAAGAAGTTCTAAAGCTTGCTCAAATGCATTATACGTAATATATACTTTTTTTGCGCATAAACACAGATCTATCAATACTTAATACGTCCTATATGAATACTATGTATCAGATATTATAAAATTTTTATAGTAATTACAGCGATTACAATGATTAACCCGTAAATCACATGAAAAATACCATACTTACTTACTTTATTAAGTTCTTCTAAATATTTTTGCTGTGTCAACTCAATTTTATTTAATCCGCTAAAAATTTCTTTTAATCCTATAAATAATATTAATATATCAATGCCTATATTCCCAATATTCAGAAAGTGTAGACCTACCATAATGAGAATAACAATACTAAATATGTTATCTGCTAATGAATATGTTTTTTTTCTTATTTTTCGCCATAAGTCTATAAGAAATTTTCCAATCCCTAATTTTTCACCTATATAGTTTGCCACAACCATATAAATTTTCATAAATACTATAAACATAAATATAACAATTAAGACTTTTAAGACATACTGAATATATTCCATAATACCTCCTTATCAGCAATCAAATAATCAACGGTCTTGCTATACATACCTATTAATAAAATTATAACATATTTTCTATATTTTCAAAAAAATATATCTTACTATATATATATGTAACGGTAGCTCTTAAAAATACTGTTAATGTCCATAACAATGCTCCAATTAATCCTAATACGTCTATAAGCGTTATGCTTTTCTTTTTTTTCCAATAAACATTTCATACTTTCACCTCTTTTTTTGTAATATCATTCCATTGTTTACTAAATTATAGATTATTTATCTACCAATCATAACATAAATTTAAATTATAAGGGATATAGTTGCCTGAGATTTGGGCCTCCACCTTTATAAGTAGCAATTGTAGAATCTACAAAGTTAGTTGATACTCCATTAAACTTCACCATCCAATTTTCAAACTTACTATGCAAATTATTTACATGATTAATATGATAAAAATCATTTCTACATCGCCAATCAAGTAATTTATATCTCATATAAAATGAGGTTTTAACGCATATGAGTTGATTTATAATGTGGGCAGACAGCCCTCTTGGCATATAATCACCTCATACACGAAATTTATATACATTATCACAATTTATGTCTATGATAGTCTAAAGATAAAATAAGAAGTTGTAAAGCTTGCTTCAATGCATTTTACGTAATATATACTTTTTTTGCACATAAACACAAATCTATATATGTTAGATAGTAATCATTGAGTTTTATAGAATCTTAGTTTATATAAAAAAAATTTCCTCAAACAACTTAGGAAAGGAACATGATGAGAGAATAGTCTGAAGAGAGGAAATTCTAATAAGTATTTAACCATTGCTAGTTTTTTTTGGTTTCATCATATGTTTCATAGGACATTTCATTCATTTGCCCTGTATTATTGTGGGTGTCTGCTTTGGTGCTTGCATAGCATTCTCTACCATTGGTTTAATTGCTTTAAATCATGATATAAGTAAATTAAACAACTTTAAAAGGAACCTTATTAGAAGAATTGCTAGTAATTAACAATCGAATAGTGTGTATTTTACTAATAGAGAAAGCATAAGGCTTAAACACAGCCTTATGCTTATCTTTTATATTCAAATAAGCACTCTCTTTTAAATTTATTTACATTCCTTATTTTGATAAACAAACTAAACTATTGACTACTTATTTTTAAATTTTTAGTAATATTACATATTTAACTAACTAATATAAAATACTAAGAAAAGCAACAGAAATTGTATAATATAATCAGATAACTCTAAATTAAATGCTTTAACTTCACACAAAACTCACAGTCATACTTTATAATTAATGGGAGAGGTGTATATATGAATGAAAAAATACTTGTAATTGAAGACGATTTAGATATACAAGAAATTATACGTGAATTTTTGTGCGCAAGTGGATATGTTGTTGAAGTAGCTGAAGATGGATTAAAAGGTATCGATATATTTAATTCAAGTAAGTTTGATTTAGTGCTTCTAGATATAATGCTTCCTAAGATTGATGGCTTTGTTGTATGTGAAATCATTAGAAAAACATCTAAAATTCCAATTATAATGCTAACTGCTTTAGAAGAGGAAGAAGATCAAATAAAAGGTTTCGAATTAGAGATAGATGATTATATAACCAAACCTTTTTCAGTTAATCTTTTAATTAAAAGAGTGGAAGCGGTAATTAGAAGAATAAATGCTCAAGACGAAGAGTTAAAACTTAGCTTCGAAGATATTCTAATTGATACTACTTGCTTTAAGGTTTGGGTTGGTAGAAAAGATATAGAACTTACCTCTAAAGAATTTGAAATTCTAAAGATATTTATTAAAAATAAAGGTAGAATTTTAACAAGGGAGATAATATTGAATCAGCTTTGGGGATATGACTTTTATGGGGATGCTAGAGTTATTGATACTCATATTAAAAACCTAAGGTGCAAGCTAAATGTTGATTATATTAAGACGATTAGAGGTGTTGGCTATAAACTTGAGAAATAAAATGAAAAAAAGTATTACTTTTAAAATTTTTACAATCACATCTATATTGCTAATAGTATCAGCCATATGCATATATTTAATAATATACTTTATGTTACCAATTTATTATTATAAATATAAACAAAACAATGTAGAAACTGGACTAACGAAATTAGCTAGCACTGTACAAAGCCTTTCAATGGAAGAATCAAAAAAACATTTTGAAGAGTTTACTTTAAGATATACTGTTAACTTGAATGTACAAGATATGAACGGAAATATAATATATACACCATTTAGGGTAGTAGAAATTACTACTGAAAATATCCCAACACGTTTAAACATAGCACTTAAAAGTGGAATTAATGAATTTAGAGTGGATAACAGTAATGAAAAGTATTTTATCAATGTGGTTTCAAAGCAGATAAAATTTTTAAATAGTAATGAAAGCTTCACTATTAATGTTACTGTTCCCTTGCAGCCTATAGATGAAGCTTCAAAGGTTTTATTAAATTTAGTGCCCTTAATTGGAATTGTAGTCATTATTTTATCAGTGGTAGGTTCCTTTATATATTCAAAGAAAATTACTAAGCCCTTAGTTGAAATAAATAAGAATGCTATACAGTTGGCAGCTTTAGATTTTCAAAAAAGCTGTGAGGTAAATAGTGAGGATGAAATAGGAGAAATTGCATTAAGCTTAAATGAGTTAGCATCCAATTTGCAGCATACAATGGGTGAACTTAAAAATACTAATTTAAAGCTTCTGGATGATATTGAAAAAGAACGGGAAATCGAAAGGAAAAGAAGAGAATTTACTGCTACAATTTCACATGAATTAAAAACTCCTATTACAATAATAAAAGGTCAACTTGAAGGTATGCTTGGAAATATAGGAGTTTATAATGATAGAGATAAATATATGAATAGATCCTTAGTAGTTTTGGATGATATGGAATCAATGGTTAGAGAAATACTTGAAATATCAAAATTAGAAACTCATGGGTTTAAACCACAATACACTGAAATAAATCTATCCTATCTAATTAACAATTGTCTTGAAAAACTCAGCTATCTTATAAGTCAAAAGGATATAAGTTTAAATTCAAAAATAGCTGAAGAACTATATATTCAGGGAGATGAAAAACTAATTAAAAAGGCCATAGCTAATATTATTAATAACTCCATCACACATACAGAAAGAAATGAGAAGGTTCTTATAAATTTGTATGAGGATAATTATCTAATAGTATTAACTGTTGAAAATGAAGGTGTACATATAGACGAAGCGGAATTTGAAAAGATCTTTAACCCTTTTTATCGTATAGAAAAATCTCGAAGCAGGAGTACTGGTGGCAGCGGGTTAGGGTTATATATAGTAAAAAAGATACTAGAGGCCCATGCTTTAGAATATAAAATTACTAATACTCAGTCAGGAGTTTGTTTTAAAATTATCTTTAACAGAAGCAATTAAGCTTCTGTTTTTTTGCGCCCGGCATGTTAGCGCCAATTTATGTGTTTCACCTACTTGATTCATATTAAAAACATTTTAACTTCACCTTAACTACATAATTGAAAACTATAATAACATAAGAAAGATAAGAAAAAGAAGGAGGGTAACAAATGAATTTTATTAAAAGAGCAATACTAAGTGTTACTAAAAAGAAAAGTAAAACTGTACTATTAATTGTGATGTTTTGTGTCATAGCTACTATGGTGCTAGCTGGATTAACTGTACAATCAGCTACTTCTAAAGTTGGTGATCTTGCTAGACAAAAACTTGGAGGGTCTGTATCTCTTGCCCCTGATTATCAAAAGCTAAATCGTGGAAAAGCATCAGATGATCTACCTAAGCTACATATGGAGGATATAGATAAACTAAAATCCTTAGAGCATGTTAAATCATATAATTATTTACGGTCAACAAATGCTATGGCAGAGAACTTTGAACCTATTAAAGCGAAAAAAAATGACAATAAGGATAGTGAAATGAATCAGGCATTGCCTGAAGGTATGTCTATTCCTGATTTATCAGTGGAAGGTACTTTATATTCAAATCTTCATCCTGATTTTACTGAAAGAAAAAGTAAACTGGTTGAAGGACGAAATTTAACAAGTAGCGATGAAGGAAAAAATGTAACAATGATAAATAAAAAACTAGCAGATGCAAATAATTTAAAGCTTGGAGATAAAATAAAAATAAAAGCTGGACACGGAGAAGAAACTTTAGACTTAGAAATTGTAGGATTATATACAGCTGAAGAAACTAAATCTGATCCTATGCTGGAAGCTGGGATGGCTAAATATACTTTTTCGAATCCTTCTAATAAAATATATACACCTATTTCTGTAGTATCCTTAGGTGATTCTTCATCTAAAGGTACTATTCAGAAAGCTACTTATTTCTTGGATGATCCTATAAACATTGAAAATTTTAAAACAGATATAAAAAATTCCGGTATAGCACTAGATGATTTCAAAATAGATGCACAAGATGAGCTGTATAAAAAGATGATGGCACCTATTGAAAGTGTTGGATCATTTTCAAAAACCATAGTTATTATAGTCGCCATTACTGGTACAGTAATTTTATCACTTTTAATAAATTTATCACTTAAAGACAGAAGATATGAAATTGGTGTATTGATGTCTCTAGGAGAAAGTAGATTTAGAATTATTGGTCAATTATTATTAGAACTAATAATTGTTGCTACCATAGCTTTTAGTATAGCTACATTCACCGGCAATAAGGTATCGCAGAAAGTAGGTAATACTTTATTACAAAATGAAATAAAGGCAAATGAAAAGGAAAAAACAGAATCACAATCCCAGTCATTTACGATGAGTGTGATTGGTGGACTAGAGACTGATGCTATAGACAAAATGGATGTTAGCGTGAGTTCAAAGGATTTACAAAAATTATATCTAATGGGATTCATTATAGTGATTTTAGCAACATCAGGTTCAGCTGTTTCAGTGCTTCGATTTAATCCAAAAACCATATTATCTAGAAATGATTAAGGAGGCTTTATAAAAATGAATACAATATTAGAATTTAAAAATGTGAGTTATCATTATCAGGATGGTTCAAAAAAAACAACGATTTTAAAGCAAATAGGTTTTAAGTTCGAAAAAGGAATTTTTTACACAATACTTGGCTCCTCTGGTTCAGGAAAAACTACATTTCTTGCTTTAGCTAGTGGTTTAGATACATCCGAAGCTGGAGAGATATTATATGAAAAAAAGAATATAACAAATATAGGGCTTACTAATTATAGAAATAAATATATTGGCATAGTATTTCAATCCTACAATTTAATACCTTATATGTCAGCTCTACAGAATGTTTTAACAGCAATGGAAATAACAAAGAACAAAATAGAAAATAAAAAACAAAAAGCTTATGATTTACTAGAAAAGATGGGCTTAACAAAAGATGAAGCCCATAGAAACGTATTAAAGCTAAGTGGTGGACAGCAGCAGAGAGTAGCAATAGCACGCGCTCTTTCCTCAGAAGGAGATTTGATAATTGCAGATGAACCAACTGGAAATCTTGATGCTGATATCGCAAGTGATATAGTAACTATATTTAAATCACTTGCTCATAAAGAAAATAAGTGTGTTATAGTAGTTACGCACTCTAGTGAAGTAGCATCCCAGTCAGACGTTATACTTAGACTTAAAGGTGGCGTGTTAGTTAAAGCTTAAATTTGATATGCTCCCCTTAAAGTAGACAGATTAAAAAATAAAAATCTGTTACTTGAAGTTTTTCTTTGTTATAGTCAAATATAATTTGGGAAGTGTCTAAATTAATATTATTAAAATAAAACTTCATTAAGAAAGAACGAAAGTAACACAATAGTAATTGTGTTACTTTCACTTTGTGTCTATCACCCATCCCTTGAAAATTTCATTTTTAATATAACATATCGTATTGACTTGTTACGTTTAATGTATTATATATGTTTTCCTAAATATCAAATACTTGCAGCAGCTCCGCCTTAACTATACTAGGAAAATACATATCCCCATAAATTATATTTACAGATTAAATTCCTCTGCAACTACCTTTATAGCCTTTAATTTATCTCCAGTTTTAATAGCACAAGTAATTCTTATTTCTGATGTAGTAATCATTTTAATTTCAATATTGTTTTTGTTAAAAACCCTAAACATTCTAGCTGCTACTCCAGAGGTTGTCTTCATTCCTAGCCCCACCACTGAAAATTTAGTTATCTCCTCATCAACTATAACTTTATTATCTGCTATTAAGTTATCTATAATTTCTAAACTATCCTTTAAGCTCTCTTTAGGTATAGTAAATGATACACTTACCCTTCCATCTATAGGTGATGTTTGACTTATCATATCTATATTGACTCTTTTACTTCCTATCGCTTCAAATATAGTAGACAATATATTCACATCTTTAGGTATACGCTGAAGTGTTACTGCAACATCCTCATCACTAGTTGCTATTCCTGTTACTGGTTTATTTTCCATATTCATATTTTTTACCTCCTTAATTACAGTTCCTTTAATATCACTATTACTGAGCCCTACATATATAGGTATACTATATTTTTGGGCAAGTTCTATAGACCTTGAATGCATTATTTGAGCTCCCAAACTTGCTAGCTCGAGCATCTCTTCATATTCTATTTCATCTAATTTTTTAGCCACACTGTATGCTCTAGGATCTACACTATATATTCCAGAAACGTCCGTATATATTTCACATCTGCCCTTAAGCTTCACAGCCAAAGCAACTGCAGTAGTATCAGATCCACCTCTGCCGAGTGTTGTAATATCCCCTTCTCCATTTATTCCTTGGAAGCCAGCAACTATTACGATTTTGCCTTCTTTTAAGCTTTTTTTAATCCTGCCACCGTGTATATCTTCAATTAACGCTTTACCATATTGTCCACTAGTCTTAATCCCAATTTGGTATGCAGTATAACTTATGGCATCATATCCAAGTCCCTTAATTGCCATAGCTAAAAGTGCGCTTGAAATTATTTCACCTGTTGATAATAGAACATCCAATTCTCTCTTATCTGGTTTTTCTCCTATACCTTTTGATAGAGATAATAAATCATCTGTAGTGTCCCCCATAGCAGATACTACTATAACTAAATCTGTATCTTCATTTTTCCTCTTTACTATACTTTGTGCAATCCCTTTAATTTTCTCTGTAGTTCCTACAGATGAACCTCCATATTTTTGAACAACTACTGCCATAATCAAATCACTCCTATTAATTATCACCTTCGGTGCTGTTTATCACCTTTGGTGCTATTTATCACCTTTTGTGAGATTTAGAACTCTTATATATTGTTCCAAAAAAAATAAATACAGCAAAGGAACACCTTTGCTGCATAAAATACATGTTTTTATACAAACTTCGTGTACCTTGTAGCTCACCACTGAAAAATCAGTGACAATTTTACATATATTATATGTAATCTCAGAAAATAATTTCACCAAATACATTTTCTTCGGCCATAGCTCCTTTTCTTATTCATCTTAGCCTGTCAGCTCCGAACAAGTACTCTTAGATACAGCACCTCTACCCTAGGTAGTTTACTTATTAAATTAGTTATTATATTATCACAGTATGTTTATAAGTACAAGCATTAATTACAGATGTTCTTACTAAAATATCTATCTCCCCTCTCAGGCAGTATTGCAACAATGTTCCCACCTTCAATGGTTTCTCCAAGTTTTATTGCAGATACTATGGCAGTCCCTAAAGAACTGCCTACAAATAGCCCCTCTTTACATTGTATCCTTAATTGATAGCTGCAGTTTTGCGAAGATATTTACACCTTCTTTTACACCCAAATTATTTAGCTTAATAAGTGGTGTATTTCCTATAATATTTAATATACTATTTATATATCTCACTGCTAACACCTCTACTAAGAACTAATTTTGCATATTCTTTTGCACCATCTAAGGAATGATCTCTATAATTTCCACATTGAACTTCATTGGCTGCTGGGATTTCCTCTGTTTCTATTACCTTTTTTAATCCATAATTTAGTGCTTCTATAACCCTATCTACACTGACATCATTCCATACGATCATGTAAAACCCTGTTCTACATCCCATAGGTGAAATGTCTATAATTCCGTCCATTACTTCTCTCATATATCCAGCAAGCAAATGCTCTAAAGTATGGATAGCTGATATATTCATAAACTCCTTGTTTGGTTGCATAAATCTTAAGTCAAACTTTGTTACTTTATCGCCCTTTTCCCCTATCTTTACCTCACATTTTCGTACAAAAGGTGCCACAACCTTTGTGTGATCTAAGGAAAAACTTTCAACTTTAATCATTTACTCTTACCTCCTTATTTGCTACTGCAATGAAAATGCCAGTTTCAGTATATTCGCCTTTGCTAGAAAAACCTTTGCACCTTAAATCTGTATTCTCAATGTTAACTATATTAAACCCTGCGCCAGTTAACCACTCTTCCATCTGATTATTTGAAAAACCAAGCCATTCGTCAAACATTTCAGTCCTTGCCCACTGCCCATTATGCTCTTCTACATCCGATATTATTAAAGTCCCACCTTTTTTAATTATTCTGTGCATCTCTTCAATAGCTTTTTTGGCATCGCTCACATGATGGAGAGCCATATTAATGAAGACCACATCTACAGACTCATCAAACAAAACCAAGTTGTCTATGGATGATTTTATTGGATATACATTATCGAATTTTTTAGTTTCCATTAATTTTTTGGATTCTTTAAGCATATTTACTGATTGATCTATAGAAAACACAATGCTTGCATCTAAGGCCAGTGCTAAGGATAAAAATCCAGTGCCGCATCCGAGATCAGCCACTACCTTATCTTTTATACTTACTTTGGATAATACCTTGTACTTTAACCTTTCATCAAAATACTCACTTCTTATTACGTTCCAACTTTTAGCTATTTCGTTAAAATAATCTAATGAACTCATAATATTACCTCCATTTATTTATTTTTAAGATTAAATTTTACATCTTATACTTAAAAAATAGTGTTAAGGCCAAGCTTTTTTTAAATTCAAATATTTTTGGTGTCAAAAAAACACCGTCTCATTTTATAGAGGCGGTGTTTTTACACTTCGCGGTCCACTCTAATTAGATATAGAATCTCACTTAAATCCAAGCACAAAATGCTTTATCGTTTTAACGGGCGAACCCGTAGTCCCCTACTATAATTTCAGGTCCATGCTCCAAAGGGCACTTCATATATATTTAGGTAAAAGCTTCTCAGCATCGCTTCCTCTCTGTACCCATGCAATATACTACTTTCCTTTTTCATTGCATTTCCTAGTATTCATATTGGAATGGTTATATTTTTATTATATGCCATATTTTATTTTTGTCAACCTCAATCTTAAAATAATAATTTACTATTATTTAGAATATATACAAAACATTTTCAACAGGAATATAAAATAATTATAATCAATTTCAACATCTATGAATAGTATGTATTGATATGATGAAATGGAGTGTGATATTATGCAAGGTACTATTAAAAATTATTTCCCCGGTGGCAATACTTCAAGAGGATTCTATTCCTACTATAGGTATATACTAGGGCAAGATGAAGCAAGAAGAATAATATGTATAAAAGGAGGCCCTGGAACAGGTAAATCATCCTTAATGAAGAAAGTTTCTAAATACTTCAATGAAAAAGGCTATGATATAGAACAACATCACTGTTCTTCCGATAATAATTCCCTAGACGGAATAGTTATAAAAAAACTTAACGTTGCAATACTCGATGCAACAGCACCTCATATAGTGGATCCTATAAATCCAGGAGCCGTAGATGAAGTTCTAAACATGGGAGATTGTTGGGATGAAGAAGGCTTTAAGAAATATAGACATAAAATAATTGGCATAAATAAAAAAGTTGGCAAAACTTTTAAAAGGGCCTATCGATTCTTTGGAGCAGCTAAATTAGTTTATGATGATTGGCATAACTATAATGATGAAGCCTTGAATATTAATAAATTAAACATACTGAAAGAAAATCTAAAAGAATCTTTATTTACCACCCCACCATCCACTATAGGCTATGATAGACATTTATTTGCTACAGCTTTTACACCTAACGGTATTGTCACTTATATTGAAAACTTAAGTGCAGGTTATAAGAATATTTATGTATTAAAAGGTGGCCCCGGCACTGGCAAGTCAGACGTATTAGAATTTCTATCCACCGAAGCCTTAAGGCGTGGCTACTATGTAGAATTTTTTCATACTCCACTTATCCCCGAAAAAATTGAGCATATATTGATTCCTGACTTAAATGTTGCAATTTTGACCTCTAATGAAATAAATAATTTAGATATTCCAGGTATTGTAATTAATATGGAGGATTGTTTAAATCTAAGTACACTTGAAAATAACAAAGATGAAATAGAATATGATGCAACTGAGTTTTACACGCTATTAAACAAGGGGTTAGCTACAATAAAAGAAGCTAAATGTCTACATGACGAACTTGAAACTTACTTTATACCAAATATGGATTTTTCTAAAGTGGATGCAGTATTCACAGAGATCATTAAAAAGATAAACGGGTATGAAGAAGATTATTTAAATTGTAAACACTAAATGAACAGCAAAGATTGCACAAAAATACACTGTAGAATTTTTTCTACAGTGTATTTTATGCTTAATATCTTTTGATCTCTAATTGTAATTATAGGTTTAATATGCTCTACTTTTTTGGAAGTAAATCACCTGTTATATATATATTTTAATTTTTTCTATTCTTCTTTGTTTAACTTGCTCTATTTTAAATATTACATTCCCATATTCAATAGTTTGGGTTTCATTTTTCTTTGGAATACATCCTATAAGGCTAATTAAAAAACCTCCTATAGTATTGTAATTCTTCGACATTAAATTTAAATCAAGATGATCATTCAATTCGTCTAAAGAAAGTAATCCATTCACTATATAAGTATTATTATCAACTTTTCTTATATCAGGTTCGTTATCATCATATTCATCTTCAATATTTCCCATAACTTCTTCTATAAGGTCTTTAATAGTAACTACCCCTGAAAATCCTCCATATTCGTCTATAAGTACTGCCATATGATTTTTAGATCTTTTTAATTCTCTAAATAATTCATCTATATTTTTACTTTGATAAACAAGGTAAGGAGAATGTAATATATTCTTAATGTTTACATTTTCAAAGCCCTTAATGCGAGCCTCCATTATAAAATCTTTCATGTGAAGTATTCCTATAATATTATCAACATCACTATCATATACTGGCACTCTTGAATACTTTTTCTCTAATAACTCATCTAAGAACTGTGTAACATGATCATTTATATCAATCAAAAACACTTCAGTTCTTGGAGTCATAACTTCTCTAGCTGATTTATCATCGAATTCGATAATGTTATTTATCATCTTTTTGGCAGTTTCGTTTATAGCGCCGCGTTGTTGTCCAACTTCTATAAGTGATTTCATTTCCTCTTTTGATAACTTTTCCTCTAATTTTTCACTATTAAGACCAGTAATCTTAACTAAAACATCAGTGGATGCTGAAAGTAACATTGCAAAAGGAACCAGTAGCTTAGATACATAGAAAACAGGCACTACGCAAAACATTGCAATAGCTTCTGATTTTTGTAGTGCTACTCGCTTTGGAAACAATTCACCAAATACAAGTGTTATATAACATAGACCAATTGTTATGCTAGCTAAAGCAATTTGCTTACTATAAGGTACAAACAAATTGTTTAAATATCCTGAAAAATGATTAGATATTCCAGTAGCCGCAGTTGCAATAGAAAAAAATCCAGCAAGCATAATTCCAATTTGAATAGCCGATAAAAATTTTGTTGGCTCCTCAATAAGTTTTACTAATAGCTGTGCTTTTTTGTTATCCTCTTGCGCAAGATGCTTAATTTTATTTTTGCTAAGTGATGTTATTGCCATTTCCGCCGATGCAAAGAATGCATTTATCAGTGTTAAAATACCAATTATTATAAATTGCGCCATTATATTATTGGGCGCAGGGTCGGGGTCTGAATCCATTAGAAATTCCTCCTCTTAAAATAAAAACTTTTCATACTATAATGATATCACAAATATTGTATTCTTTATTGATAATATGAAAATTAATATTTAATTATATCTAGTTTATCGCAATTATATCAAATAAAGTATGTTGTGATATATACTTTAATGCAATATGTTATAATATTATAATCAGATGAAACAGCCCAAATAACATTATAGACTCATAGGAGGTAAATAAATGGATAAATCAAAAGTATATTTTACAAACTTAAGAACAAAACCAGGATGCAATCTATTAGATAAGCTTCAAAAACTCGTGGTAGAAACAGGTATAAAAAGTATTGATTTCAAAGATAAATTTGTAGCTATAAAAATTCATTTCGGAGAACCAGGAAATCTTTCCTACATTAGGCCAAACTATGCTGCAAAAATTGTTAAACTTGTGAAAGAACTAGGCGGTAAACCTTTCCTTACTGATTGCAATACACTATACACGGGAAGAAGATCTAATGCTGTAGACCATATTGAAGCCGCTATGGAAAATGGTTTTAATCCGATTTCAGTTGGATGTAACTTAATTATAGCTGATGGATTAAAGGGTGGGGATTATAGAGAAATTCCAATTAACCAAAAACATTGCAAAACCGCTAAAATAGGTTCAGCCATTGCTGATTCAGATATAGTTATTTCTATGACTCATTTTAAAGGCCATGAAATGACTGGATTTGGTGGAACACTAAAAAATTTAGGTATGGGCTCAGGCTCTGTTGGAGGCAAGCTTGAAATGCATTCTGCATCAAAGCCATTTATGAAACATCGTAAATGTGTAAGCTGTGGTCAGTGCATTAAAAATTGCCTACATGAAGCAATTACCTTTAATGAAGATAAAAAGGCAACTATAGATTATGATAAATGCGTAGGCTGTGGTCAATGTGTTGCCGTATGTCGCTATGGCTGCGCAACAGTAAAGTGGAATGAATCTGCTGATAGCGCTAATGAAAAAATTGCAGAATACACCTATGCAGTTATTAAAGATAAGCCACATTTTCATATTAGTTTCATTATGAATGTTTCCCCTAATTGTGACTGTTCACCGGAAAATGACGTTGCAATTGTTCCAGATATAGGAATAGCTGCATCCTTTGATCCAGTAGCCTTAGATCAAGCTTGTGTTGATATGGTTAACAAGGCAACTGCATTAAATGCAACCGAGCTTTCCGATAACCACTATCATGAGGGAGACGATAAATTTTCTACTATACACCCTGATACAAATTGGAAAGTAGGACTCGACCATGCAAAAGCTATCGGAATTGGCACTGACGAATATGAACTAGTAACAGTTAAATAAAAAAGAAAAAAGTATATATTACTATTAATGCATTCACTTCGCTAAGAACTACTAATTTTATTTTTAGTTAATTTGCTAAAAAACATAAACTCGCTATAATCTGTACCCTTTGTCAAGGACAATTAGAAAAAACTATATTGAATTATAAAGATGATTTCTGTATTGAACAGGAGTCATCTTTTTCAAATCCCATTGATATCTATATCTATTATAATAGATCATATATTTTTTAATTTCTTTCTTTAACTCTACTAATGTTTGACACTCTTTTATGTTTGCCTCATCTTTGAAATGACCGAAGAATGATTCCTGTGGAGCGTTATCCCAACAGTTTCCACGTCTTGACATAGATTGTCCTAGTCCACAACTTTTAACGAGATTTTGAAGGATTGGACTTGTATAATGACAACCTTGATCTGAGTGAATAAATGCATCTTTAGATATTTTAATATTTCTATTCTTTTTTAGCTTTAGTATAGTATCAGTGACTATATCCATCTTAATATTAGCTGACACATTATATGCCAGTATTTCATTTGTAGAGGAATCCTTAATCGTTGATAAATACGCCCTATGACCCTTTCCATAAAACAAATAAGTTATATCTGTAAGCAATACCTTGCCAGGTATATTTTGCTTGAAGTTTCTATTTAATAGATTTGGTAAAACAGCATGTTCGAGGGTGGCTTTCATCATCCTTTTATAAGGATTTGCTTTTCTAATAGGACATACAATTTGGTATTTCTTCATTATCCTACGGATACGTTTCAAATTGTAAACGATACCAAATTCGCCTTCTAACGTCATTTTAATTTGTCTAGCTCCTTTTTTGCGGCCTTTAAAGTTATATGCTTTTAAGATAGTATCTCGCACTATTTGATCATGATCGTCACGTTGATTCCTAACTCCTTGTGAACTAACTGAGAAATAGTTGTAGTAGCCTGAACGGGATACCCCCGACACACTGCATAAATGGCTAAGCATATTTCTGAGTTTATATTTTTTAATTTGTGAATTGATAAGAATATATTTTTCTTCTGCTACTAATATTATTTTTTCTTTACCAGCCTTCTTTCTAGGATGTCGATTTTTTTTAGTAATTCATTCTCAGCTTTAAGTAAATTAACTTGGACCTTAAGACGTTTATATCTTTCTTCTATGGGAAGATCTTTCCCTCTTGATCTTCCGCACATTGATTTCCTTGTATCATTCAGTCCTATTACACCTTTTTTTCTATATGCAGTCCGCCATCTGTAAGCTGCTGATCTAATTCGATCATTTCCAAGAACGTCTATATCAAAACCATATTCTTTAAATATTTCTTTTATAGATTTGCCCTTTTCATTCTCTGTTACAAAAATGCGTTTATATTCATCAGTGTAAGTTATACCTTTAATACTAACATTTGTTACATATTTATTTTTGGATAACACTTTCACTTCTTTTTCTGTAAAATTCTTAATGCTCATTTATTCACCCCTAATCCTTTATTCCATTATACATAGAAAAACCCCATAGGTTAGTTTTTTTTAAATCGTCTACTCTATAGGGTACATTTTACTAGCGCTCAAACATATGTTTTTCGTAACGCATCTTAATTAAAAGTAAAATAAGAAGTTCTAAAGCTTGCTTCAATGCATTATACGTAATACATACTTTTTTTTGCGCATAAAAACATTGGTTAGCAAATGAAAATTCCTAAATGGGATTTCAATTGTTTCTGCGCTTCTTATTTCACCGCACCTAGGTGCGAAGTTACTTCCGGAGAAACTTCATACTATATCATATTTACACTAATATGTATCTAGTATGGATGGCATATAAGGAAATAATAAATCTCAATAAACCCCACAAAAAAAATCTTTTAGCCGGTAGGCTGCAGATGTGGTACCTATGCTTTGAATTTAGTATTCATAAAACAAGAATTTCTACATGACATTTTAAGAGTTTTCTGTGACAACATAAAACTCAGCCTTAACTCTCAACTATAAAAAAAGTTATCCACATTGTTTTCCGCAAGCTGTTTCCTATATAATAAAAATATTTGTTAGCAACCCTGGTAAGTCAGTAACTAACCTTCCTTCTAATTCTTAAATAGTAGCTTAGAGATTTTATAATAAAACATCCAAATTCAACCATGCACACCAACATTACTATTAACGCTATTAATCCTGTCCGCATTACTGGAATACCTTCTAAATACATTTTTATGTTAACCCCGATTATAAATAAATACATTATAATTAAAGGTATAAATAAAATACAATACACCATACATTGCTTTTTTGCATGTTTAAGTATATGACTAATGTCTGAATATAACGCTGGCTTTTCATCCCAATATTCTTTTCCCCATAACGTATGTTTTATAAAATTTGAATAACTTGTAAATATCATATTCCACCCGCTAGACTTATGAAATTCGAAATAGCTATCATTTACAGTAATTTGAAAATCCAAAGAATATTTAACGTTTCTTGGTTCACCCTTCATAAAGTAAAAAGTATTACCTGACCTGCTCATTCTATACAAGTTGTAACCCTTCATTTCCATGTTTTCAAGCCATTCTTCTGTTATATCTGGAGAGTAAAACCAACATAGTTTAATTTTCTTAATAACTTTTCCATCTTTACGTAATTTTCTCTCTTCTTTATGATCTAAAATTGTGTCTTTCGGTATTGTAAAGTTTACATTTAAATCTGTATTATTTTCCATGCGAAGCTTCTTATCTGATTTATTAAGTATTATCATAATGTAAAATAAAAAAAACAAAACTAATACCATTAACATCATTGATAATTTAGCCCCTGGCATAAAAGTAGCATTTAAAGAATCATCATTAAGATTAAAAAGTAACTCCGTAAGAAAAATCATTGGCACTATTGATATAATTATCCACATTGAAAGTAGTGTTCCTATAGAGTATTTTATAATACGACTTCTATTTAATAGACTTTCTCTTGGAGGCTGTATTTTTATTTGAGATTTATCATTTTCATTCGCTAATATGTTCCATTTTTTCTTTGAAAAAGCACTATACCATCCGTTTTTCATTAATGATTTCGAAGTAGCATTAATCCCTGATTTATGATGACAAATTCTATAGTATATTTCTTTGTTTTCACCTTTTCCAAAAACAAATACTTTAGTTACAGCTTCAATTTTTTTCAAGTGATAACCTTTGGCAGACATTTTATACAACCAATTTTCAGTTTCTATAATATCAAGGCTCCAAAATGGTCTAAATACCCTTTTACTCATAAAAGTCCCCCTCAAATCTTACTGCATTTTCATAAATTTCCTTTATTCTCTCTATTTCCATAAGAATAAGTTTTTTACCTATTTCCGTTATTTCATAAACAGTACGTCTTTTCTCGTCTGAAAAAACAGAAATTATGCCCTTCTCTTGTAACTTTGTAAGGGTTCCATAAACCGTTCCTGAACCCAACTTAATTCTACCCTTCGTTATCTCTTCCACATGTATTATTATTCCGTAACCATGTCTAGGCTCCGCTAAAGATAGCAAAATATAATAAGCTGTCTCAGTCATAGGCAGGAATTTTTTAAATATTTTATCCATATAACCCCTCCGTATTAACCTTAAGTCTAGTTGTTATATGTCACGACGTGACATGTAGTATCTCGACTATATCATATTACTCTATAATTGTAAAGTAATATGGTGCGACAAGAAGTCGCTAATTAGTAGTGTTTTGTGAGAAACTGCGTTAGTTACTAAACGTATCCTCGCTCGAAACTGCACTCCGAGTAATTGGTTTGTAGGTTGCATGAGAGTTAATTACCTAAGGTGATTGCTTTACGTAGGAGTAATACTGGGTTAGGGGAAAAATGGAAAGTATAAACGAAAGTTGAACCTTTGTAATCTTCGTCATTTACGATAGGCGTACTGCGGAGTAACAAGCTTAATATGGATAGGAAAGATTGTATCGCATTCCAATCGTGCAGTAACCCATATATCCATCGGAGTATAGAGGGATGCTTCCCCATTTGAATCTACTAATAGTGGAACTTGGTAAACCCTTTGTGTTCCTCAATAGAGGTAGGGTAATCGAAAGAAAGCTACAATACCAGAGGGCAAGGGATTGTGGAGAAAGCGAATGCCAGTAGGACGAAAGTTCAGGGGGGAAAATAACCCGCTGGATAGGGTTTATTAACTCACTCGAAAGAGGGCAGACTTCCACGTGGTCATCAACATGAAAGAAAACGTAAAGAAGAATCTTTTTAAGGAGAGACATGTTATGAAAACTATTAATAAATTTAATACGTCGGCTGTTTCTCCACATATAGAGAGCTGGTCACTAATAGACTGGAAGAAAATATATGAATATGTGAAGAAACTTCGCCAACGGATTTTTCGTGCCGAACAGTTGGGACAGGAAAGAAAAGTAAGAAAGCTTCAAAGGCTAATGATTAAAAGTAATGCTAATTTGCTAATTTCAATAAAAAGAGTTACACAAATTAATAAATGTAAAAAAACAGCTGGTGTTGACGGTCAAGTTGTAATCACTTCAAGTGATTTCATGCTCTACACTTCCCTTAGTATTATAATTAAGTCATTTATAATACATTCAAATTAACAAACCTCCTAATGTGATATATTTATAACTTATTAAGGTATAGTGTATACTACACAACATCACCTGAAAATATAATTTTTATATTAAATCTTAGATATAAATAAAAAGTAACCCCAATTCAACATAATAATAAATTATCTTGAATTGGGGTTACTTTTAGAAAATAATAATTTTAAATTTAAAAGATAAGTTTTAAAAACAGAGTATATTTATAATGTTAAAGAATGACCAATATCCTCAAAGTGAATGTAACTCAATTGGTATTGTGTTACATTCAAAATATCAATACACGCTTAATAAAGTAACCCCCTATCTAATTATATGAGATTACTTGTGACGAAATATAATAATATTATGACATAACCATTATACTTTGTTTTGGTGATAGTATTGGAACTGAAAATCACGTATAAAGTGACTATTGCTAAGGCTTATATTTAAGTACCGAAAACGAAATTTTATGGAATTACATTCCTTAATATGGGTTTTGTCAATTCCCTTGTTTCCGCCCCTAATAGAAATCGTAATGAATAAAATATCTACCCACCTAACTAAGATATTTTAGTTATATTTATTTAATTCTGTTTCAAAGCTATTAGATAAATTCACAAGGCCTTCATAAAGGCTCTGATCTACACCGGGACAATGATTGTATCGTTCTATATAACCTTTCATATTATCTATTAAATTTAAATAACCATTTAAATCATTTGGCATATATTTTTTATTTTCCATCAAGAACATTCCATAAACGGTATCAAAACTCCTCATAGCATCTTTTTCTTTTTCTGTAGCATTTTCCCATTTTTCTCTCCAGGCTTTACGAACTATTCCAGGAGCTGTATTAGGTGGAAATGTTATTTCATCTCTTTTAAATTCTTCAAAACTCTTGGCAGAGTGAGCCATGTGGCTTTTTTGGTATAGTTCATATACTTTTTTATCTTCTTCCTCACTAATTTTTTTATCGTCGATCTCCAAACTATTTTTTTTATCGTCAATCTCCAAACCGATTTTTTTATCTTTATTATTTTCTAAATATTTATGTGTGTAATTTCTTGGTTGAACCTGATTAATTATTGAATTCATTATATCTCCTCCATTTATATATATAATAAACCTCAGTATTTTTAACCGAGGTTTATTATATAAGCTTTTATTCAAATTTCCATATCTAAAGTTTATTTATTTTAGCAGTGTCTGTTTTAATTGGATTGGGGAAATTTGTTCCTGAACATGTAAATTTAATAGTGTGCATTCCTTTGGTTAAATTATCAATTTTATATATAATATCCCACCCCGCTACTACCCTGCCGTAATAGGTATTTTCTATTATAGGTGTACTTTTAACTTCTTGGAAATTATGCCTTACCCCATCCATTGTTATAGATACATTACCTTGTCCCATTTGGTTAGTTTGTATGTATATTGTTCCATCTGTTTCAACTGCATTACCTGGAAACGGTTGGAATTTCTTTACATTAAACATATCTTGGTCTGCCATTCCTGTTATTTCATAATGTGTTACAGGTGGTGCAGTTGGTGCAGCGTATGCTTCTGTTTTTGGAATGGCAAGTAACATCCCTAGAGCTAGTACTAAAACACTAAATATTTTTACTGATTTTTTCATTTTTAAACATCTCCCCCTAAATATATATATAAATCAATTTAATTATATATTTAGTAAAATATATTGTCAATTACAAAAATATACAATAACACTCGCAAAACTACATATTATATTGCAAATAGTACAATTAAATCTGTCACCATAGTTATACAAAATGTATTCCATATTAAGTTACTTTTTTATTTTTTTCCCATTTTATTTATAAAATTCAAAGAACTAAACTCAGTATTAATATTTAATTTGTATAACAGAACAAAACAAAAACAACTAATTATAGCAATAATAAATATACACATAATTGGTAATAAAGTAACGCCATTTAATAGGTTCAAAATTATTATTAATCCGAGTACAAATACCACAAGTATTAGAGTAGTTTTTAGCGCAGTAAATATTTATAAAATTTCCCGTTCGTCTCTTTTTATAGAAAACAATATATTTCTTGCCATATTCCATATAATCAATAATACTCCTTTGTTTAATTATTTAGAATGTAAAATTATAATCATAAAGATGAAAGCATGTAGAGATGCGAGAGATAGTATATAATGAGTTTTACAGAATCTTAGTTTATATAATAAAAAACTCCCATAAGCAGGCCAGGACGGCCTGCTAGCACTTCTGAGACAGGACGTCGAATAAGTGCGTTAGGGAGTTTTTTTGGAATAAACTTAGATTCTGTTAACGAATTTTCTACTATCAAAGCATCCTACATGCCGAATCTTCATGGTATACTTCCTTCTTAATATTCAACATTTCTTAGAGATAGTCCTTTTGCCTTTGCCATCGGTATATATTCTGATGCTGTTTCTTCATTTAGTAATTTTTCTATATCCATTGCCTTAATTTTCCCTTTACCCACTTCTAAAAGACTTCCTATAATAATTCTTACCATATTCCATAAGAATTCATCTGCATTGATTTCTATTTCAATAATGCCTTCTTTTTCTGTTATATTTATATAATTGATAGTCTTAGTAGTTGATTTAGTATTTGTAGATACTGTCGCTAAATACTTAAAATCATGAGATCCAACTAAAGACTCTGCTGTAATTCCCATTTCTTCTAAATTAAGATTCATCTCAGAGTGATAAACATACTTTCTATTAAATACATTTCTTAGTTCATTATTATTTATTTTATACACATAAGTAATTGATTTTATATTATACCCTGCATGGAACTTTTCACTTGCATCCACCATGGATTTCACTACTATGTCCCCTGGTAAAAATTCATATAAACATTCTCTCATCTCATCCATGCTTAACTCACAATTAGTATGAAAGTTTGCCATATAATTTTCAGCATGTACTCCTACATCAGTTCGCGCGCAGCCTGTAACCTCTGTAGGTTCTCCTGCCATTTTAGATAATGCACCTTCTAGTTTACCTTGAACCGTTAAATCGTTATCTGATTGTTTTTGCCATCCTTTATATCTACTTCCATCATATTCTAATATCATTTTTAAATTTCTCATATATATCCGCCTTTAACTTTTTTGATTATTCATGTTTTAATTTTACCCAATGAACATTTTAATTATAACTTTTCTATTAAAATAAAGCTAATATATTTATCATTATTTTTAGATAGGGTAATGTATTCATGGAATAAACTTAGAGTCTTTTACCGAATTCTCTCTAACAGTACTTGCCGAACCTTCATGGAATGATTTAATTTCATATACCCTAGTTTCATAAGGTCTTAATTTTATATTCACACTAGCGGCGTAACCTTCCACCACATAATTTGATAGCAATAGTTTAGCCTTTTCATAATGGATATGCTGTGGAAATTCAAATATTGGTTCATTTCCAAAGAAATTAACTATGATTAAGAGAATCTCCCCCTCTAATTGTCTTAGATATGCATATATTTCCTCATGTTCTCTATTAATCTCCTCAAAGCTTCCATATACCAATACAGCCTTATTTTTTCTTAAAGCTATCATTTTTTTATAATAATTTAGTATTGAATTTGAGTCTTCTATTTGTTCCTCCACATTAATTTTTCTATAATTTGAATTAACTTTTATCCAGGGGGTGCCAGTAGTAAACCCTGCATTTTCACTATTATTCCACTGCATTGGTGTTCTTGAGTTATCCCGTGACATATATCGTAGTCCCTTTAGATAGTTTTCTTCACTTACTAACCCACCCTTAACTAAATCTTTGTGTTTATTAAACACAGCCACATCTCTATAATCTTCTAATTTAAAGTCCCAAGCATTGGTCATTCCTATTTCATCTCCATAATAAATAAAAGGAGTTCCCTTTTGAGTCAATTGAAGACAAGCTAACATTTTTGCAGATTCTTTTAAATAGTTCTTCTCTTCTCCTAGTCTTGATATAGTTCTTGTAGTGTCATGGTTCGAGTAAAATAAGGGGCACCAACCTTCTTCTTCAGGCCTTCCCTGCCATCCACTCATATTTTCCTTTATATCTTTTATTAAGTTTATAGGTTTCCTTTCCCAATCAGTTTCCCCTCTACCCACACTATGCATATCAAAATGGAAGGTGAAGTCTAATTCACCTTTATCTTTTCCCGTATAAACATGGGCATTTTTATAGTTTACTCCACCCGTTTCACCAATTACTACATGATACCCAGTGTTAAATACCTCTTTTCTTAATTCTTTTAAATAATCATGAACTTCAGGTAGATTTTGTACATATTTTACAAAATTACCATATACATGACCTTCTTCTATTATTCCATCTGGAAAGGAATGATCTTTTCCGAGATGATTAATAGCATCCATTCTAAATCCATCTACCCCTTTTTCCATCCAGTACTTTATCATATTCTTTATTTCTTCTCTTAATTTTTCATTTTTCCAATTTAAATCTGGTTGTTTCTTAGAGAAAATATGAAGATAATATTCTTCTGCTATCTCGTCATATTCCCAAGCGCTGCCTCCAAAAAAAGACCCCCAATTATTTGGAGGGTTACCCTTTGTACCTTTATTCCAAATGTAATAATCTCTATAATCATTATCTTTGCTCTTTCTACTCATTTGGAACCAAGGATGCTCATCAGAAGTGTGATTTATTACCAAATCCATCACTAACTTCATTTTTCTAGAATGAAGTCCTTTAACTAACTCATGAAAATCTGCAAGCGTCCCGAATTCATCCATTATGTCTCTAAAGTCGCTGATATCATATCCATTATCGTCATTAGGTGATTTATTTATAGGATTTAAATACAATATACCTACTCCTAAGTCTTTCAAATAATCTAGTTTTTCTATTATCCCTTTTAAGTCACCTATTCCATCACCATCTGAATCCTTAAAACTTCTAACATATGCCTGATATGCCACTGCTTCCTTCCACCATTTCTTATCCATGGTTATCCCCCTCTTCAATTTTATTAGGTTTAGGACTTATGCGTAATTGCTATTTCTATACACGGTTGGAGAAACCCCCACTATAACTTTGAAAGTTCTACTGAAATGGCTTTGGTCATAAAAACCCAATAAAATTCCAATATATAAAATGCTTTCATCTGTACTGAGCAGTAGATTTTTTGCCCTGTCTATTTTTATTTTTTGCACATATTTCATTACTGAAATACCCATCTTCTTTTTAAAGCAATCGCTTGCATAACCCACTGAAATGTTTAAATCTCTAGCTAACTTATCAAGCGAAGAGTGATTTTCAATATTAATATGTATGTATTGAAGCATTTTATTAATCATAAAATTATCAGTGACTTCAATATCATTTATTAAAATATTAAAATATGCTGTGACCATGCTAATTTCTAAAGCTTGTAACTCAATTAAATCAGTAATACCTTGGACTTTATCATAGAATTTATTATATAGAGGATGCAGCGCACTTTTTGATACACCATTTTTTATAATTTCCTTTGTGTATATAGCATTCCAAATAATTAAATCATTTTTTTTATTACTAACGGACTGTCCATTTTCTTTTTCCTGTAGATGTTTTTCTTTTATGGTGCTTAATACTTTTGGTATATTTTTTGATTCGATGAAAAATGATATATCATTATTAAAAATATAAATATCTGATTCAAAGGTCTCCAGCATATTTTCACCTCTTTATTTTAATAATCACCTGCGGTGCACAATATTAAAGACTTCAGAAGGAGGTTTACCACCTTGAATTATTTAGTTGACTCTCTCTCAACTAATTTTGTATCAATAATATAATTGGTTATATATTCTTTCTCATCTTCCAATTTATTTATTAATAGCTTAACTGCAAAATAACCTAATTCTTCAGAATTAATATCCACTGAAGATAGTGTAGGCTCTCTGTATGCAGTTAATGGTGTGTTATTAAACCCAACAATTGAAATATGGGTTTTGGACATTTCGCTTATTGCTTTTGATGCACCAAAGGCAATTAAATCGTCAGTGGTGACAACAGCTGTAGGACTGGATTTTTCTAAAATTCTTTTCATAGCATCATAACCACTAATTTCTGTAAACTCTGCTTCTTGTACCATATTTCCATCTATTTTCATCCCAATGTTTTCCATCGACTTTCTGTAACCTTCTAACCTATTTATAGTTACATTAAGTGTAGCTGGTCCTCCTATAAATGCAATTTTTCTCTCACCCTTTTGTATAAGATAATTAACAACACTATACATGGCGTGAAAATTATCATTATCAACCCATAAAAGTCCTTCTGTATCTTCTGGTTTGCCTATTACTACGAAAGGATAATCTACTTTTTTTAAATAAGTGATGCATTTGTCATCCTTTTTTACAAATGGCAAAATAATTCCGTCAACCCTTCCACTATTTATTAAACTTGCTATATACTTTACCTCTTGATCCTCATTACTACTGTAAGCATACATAATATAATATCGCTTTTTTTGAGCATAATGGCTTATTCCCCTCATAATTTGAATGAAAAATGGATTAGAAAATAAATCTTCATCAGTGCTAGGTAAAATAAGTCCTATAGTTTTAGTTGTTTTACTAACTAAGCTCCTAGCTATTGCATTAGGATGATAATTGATTTCCTTCATTACTTTATAAACTTTTTTCTTTGTTGCATCACTAATTGTAGAATTATCCGCAATAACTCTTGAAACTGTTGAGGGTGATACATTTGCTAGCTTTGCTACTTCTCTTATAGTTATCGACATGAAAACTTCACTTCCTACCTTCTAAAAATATTTATACGAGTTATATTATAAAACTTGATTTCTGCAAGGCCAGCTTGTTAAAGTTTTAGACATCATCTAAAATAACTAATTAGTATGTTATTCTAGATGATGTCTATTTATAAAAACTAACCTTTAGTAGCACCAGATGATAGTCCTTCTACAATATGCTTTTGTAAATATACAAACAGCAATGTAATTGGAATAGCAACTAAAATTGCACCTGCAGCGAACATGGTAAATTGGGTGTTTTGTTGTTTTTGAACCCATTCAAATAATCCCATAGCAAGTGTTTTCTTCTCACTGCTTTTTAATATTATTTGAGGAAATATAAAATCAAACCAAGGTCCCATAAAGTTTGTAAGTGCAACCAATGTAATTATTGGCCTTGCTAAAGGTAATATTACCTTTACGAAAATAGTCATATTTGAAGCCCCATCTATTTTTGCAGCTTCATCTAAGCTTCTTGGAATACCATCGAAAAAGCCCTTACATAACCATGTATTATATGGTATTTGTCCACCTGCATACACAAGAATTAAACCCCAATGACTATTTAATAATCCTAACTTACTTATTAGAATAAATATAGCAGTCATAGCTAAGAAACCGGGGAACATTTGTAAAATCATCATTACCATAAGCCCTTGTTTTCTACCCTTAAATTTAAATCTAGAAAATGCATAGGCAGAAAGTGTTGTTAGTATAACTGACAAAAACATATTAATTATAGCAATTTTAAATGTATTCATATACCATTTCGGAAAATCAGTTTGTGTAAACAACTCTTTATAGTGGATTAATGTTGGATTTTTAGGAATTATAGATGAACTAAATAAACTTGTACCACTATTAAATGAGGATAAAACAATCCAAATTACCGGTGTCAATATTACTATACATAGTAGCACCAATATAGCATATATTATTATTTTTTGAATTACATTAGATAAATCTACCTTTTTATTTTTTACTATTTTTTTATTCATTACATCATGTCCTCCTCTTTGAAGGCTTTGGTTTTACTAAAGCTATATGCAGAAATACTTGCAACAAAAATAAATAATATAATGGTAATTACAGATGCCATATGGTATTGATTCTGATCCTTTGTCATCTTATAAATCCATGAAATTAAGATATCAGTATCTCCTGCATATTGTAAACTCCCATTAACTGGATTGCCGTCTGTTAACAAATAAATCATTCCAAAGTTATTAAAATTATAAGCAAAACTCATTGTTAATAGTGGCATTGTTTGAAAAAGCACTAGTGGCAATGTTATTTTATAAAACTGTTGCCACTTGGTTGCGCCATCAATTTCTGAAGCTTCATATAAAGACTTGTCTATATTAGTAAGTATTCCTGACATAAGTGCCATAAAATAAGGTGCTCCTAACCAAACCGTTATTATTAAAATCATTATTTTCGCAATAGTGGGATCTGTAAAAAAAGGTATTTTTCCCATTCCAAAGGAAGCTAGCATATTATTTACTGGACCTGGTCCACTAAATGCTAATCTCATTATAAGTAAGGATATAAATGCTGGTATAGCATAAGGCAAAAGAAAAATTGTTCTAAAAAACTTTTTGAATCTTATTCCCTTAGCATTAGTTATTAGTGCTAAGAATAATCCAACAAAAAAGTTACAAGTAGTGCTTACTACAGCAAATATAAGTGTCCAAATCCCTACTTTTAGAAGAGTATTATTCCACATTTTTAAATTTACTAATTGTTTAAAATTATCAAGTCCAACCCAGTCAACTAAGTTCCTTGGTGGCAAATGATTAGGACTTGAATAGTTAGTAAAGGCAACTACTACGGTGAACATAATAGGAAGCATAATAAAAAATACAGTAAACAAGAATCCAGGTGTTAGCATGATATGAGGAAAATATTTTTCCCACACATAACTTAAGAATTCTTTTGTATTTAGTGGTTTATTACCTCTTTCTATGTTTTCTCCTCCTCGTTTTGCATCATAGATATTAAATATGTATACTGAAATTACAAGAAATAAAATTATAGCTGCTATAAGACCTTCAATCATTAAGAAAATAGAATGATCTCCTGTTGCTTTCCCATTCACAAATTTCAGACCAGAATCTCCTAGTGAAATTAGACCCTTTATTGATGTTGAAAAATATCTTATATTAAATATAGCTACTATTTCTATAATTGCAAACATAATTCCTTTAAATATTTCTTTGTTATATATTTGTCCTAGACCCATAAAGAGCACAGAGAAAATAGTTGCTTGTTTTGATTTTTTCATTTCATACCTCCTAAATCAGATAGAATTTTATTTAAAATTAGTCATTTACTATATAGCAAATGACTAACTTCTATTTACAACTAATTATTTTTGAGCTGCTATTGCGTCTCTTATAGTTTTAGCTGCAGTTTTAAGTGCTTTTTCAGGAGCAACTCCATCGTTCCACATTGATGAAAATGCTGCTCCGTATGGAGTCCAAACAAGTCCCATTTGAGGAATTAATGGCATTGGTACAGAATACTTTATTTGCTCTAAAAATGGTGCAACCATTGGATCATCTTTAATTTTAGCGTTTCCCATTAGTTTTGTTACTGGTGGTATTTGTTTAGTTAATTCATATCTTTTTAATAACATTTCATCCGATGTTGCTAAACTAGCGAACATTTGAGCTGCTATTGGATATTTTGAATAAGAACTAACAAATAATGTTCTTATTCCTGATAAACTTGATTGTTGCTTTCCATTAGTTAATTTAGGTAATGGTGCTACACCAAAATTAACGCCAGCTTTTTCTCTACCTGATATTGCCCATGGTCCATCTATCATCGCTCCTATTTTTCCTTCATCAAATAAACCGTCCACAATTATATTAGTTGAATCTGCTGCATTAATTGGTAAAACTTTTTTCAAATCCATTAAAGATTTTGCTCCGTCAATTGCTCCAGCTGAATCAATACCTACGTCTGTTTTATCAGTTCCATTTTTAAAAATATAACCGCCGCCTCCTGCTATAAAACTATGAGAGAAGTAAGCATTTCCAATATCCCACATAAATGCATATTTGTTTGTTTTTGCATCATTAAATGTTTTGGCTTTTGCGATTATCTCTTCATAAGTTTTTGGTGCTGTTTTGAATACATCTTTATTGTAAAATAATCCGTAAGTATCTATTGCTGTTGGATATCCGTAAACTTTACCCTCATATGATACTGCATCTAAGGCTGATTTTAAATAGTCCTTCTTAACTCTTTCTGCAAATAGGTTATTTTCTAAAATTAAACCTGATGATACAAGTTCTCCAGTGTGATCATGTGGTGCATCAAATACATCCGCACCTACTCCAGCTGGTCCATCTGTAGCCATTTTGGCTTTAGCATCAACAGATCCAACTTCTTCGTATGTAACTTTTACTCCGTATTTCTTTTCAAACTCAGTACCAATAAGTTTCATATAATCTGTTTCAACGCCTTTACTCGTCCAAACTACTAGTTTAGCTCCTGATTCAGGTTTCACTTCAGTTGCAACTCCTTCTTTAGCTGCTGTTGCTTCTACTGCTACTTTTTTAGTACCACATGCTACTAACGATACAGTGCATGATAAAGCTAATAATAGACTTAATACTTTTCTTTTCATATTTAATCCCCCTAAAATAGTATTTTTATAACATCTCTGCAAGCGTTTGCATATTTTTATTGTAAACCGGATATTCATAACTGTCAAATAATTTTTTTACTGAATTTTGTTTAATTAACTATAGTCAAATACTATGTAATCTTATTGTGAAATCCATTTCAAAATTACTTTGAGCCCTTATAATCTCTAGTTTAGATTCTCTCAATAACAATACTGCTTTACTTCTATTACAACAATATTCTAAGGAAATTTTGTGCAAACGTATACGCAAATGTACAATTTTATATTACAATTCAATAAATACAGATAAATTAACATAGTATATATACATATTTTATTAAGTATATACAATCATCACTAAATGCTTATGATATAATTTCACCATAAATATACTAGGGCATACAAGAAATATCTATGACAACTTCCACTATTTACTTTCTTCATATGTCTAGGATAAACATAAAAGTGAGGTAGATTAAAATGAATAAGCATGCAATATATCATATTACTGAAACACCCTATGCCTATGGCAGAGATTTAAACACTCTAGTGCTGCGTTTAAGAACAGCAAAAGATGATGTTAAAAAATGTAATTTATATTATAAAGATAGATATAACTGGGATGACCCATATGATGTTAAAGAAATGAAAATTACAGCTCAAGCTGACTTGTTTGATTATTTTGAAACAGAAGTATCCGTTGAGAGAAACAGATATAGATATTACTTTGAGCTAATTGATTGGAATAATAATATAATATATTTTGATGAAAGAGGCTTTAGAGATAAGACACCAGATCTAAAAGAACTCACAGCTTTTCAATTTGCCTATTTAGCAGAGGGCGATTTATATGAAGAAGCTCCTTGGTTACAAGAATCAGTTGTATATCAAATTTTTCCGGATCGTTTTTATAATGGAGATAAAAGCAACGCTCCAGAAAATACTTCCAAATGGGGCAGCGTAGTAAAAACTGAATCTATGTTTGGTGGAAATATTCAAGGAGTTATTGATAAGTTAGACTATCTAGAGGAATTAGGCGTTAATTTAGTTTACTTAACTCCAATATTTAAATCCACTTCAAACCACAAATATAATACAGCAGATTATTATGGCATAGACCCTCAGTTTGGGACCTTAGCCACAGCAAAAGAGTTAATAAAAAAATGTCATGAAAAAGGAATGAAAATTATTTTTGATGCTGTATTCAATCATTCAGGAAGTGACTTCTTTGCCTTTGAGGATTTACTAGACAAACAAGAAGCTTCAAAGTATAAGGATTGGTATTTTATCGACAGTTACCCAGTTAGTACTGATACTGTAAACTACTATACTTTTGCTGATAACGTAAGCACAATGCCGAAATTAAATACTCATAATAGTGAAGTAAGAGGGTATTTATTAAAGGTGGGAGAATATTGGGTAAAAGAAATAGGAATTGATGGTTGGAGACTGGATGTTTGCGATGAAGTTGACCATGATTTTTGGAGAGCTTTTAGTAAAGTAGTTAAAGCAGCTAATAAAGATGCGGTTATTGTTGGTGAAATAATGCATGAAGCAAACTCCTTCTTAAAAGGAGATCAACTGGACAGTATAATGAACTATCCTTTTAAATCTGCTTTAGTTGATTTTTTCGCTAATAGAAGCATACCTGTAGAAGAATTTGACAATATATTATCTTCTAATAGAACTCTTTATATGAGTAGCATCACAAGGCAACTCTGGAATCTAATGGGTAGTCATGATACTAAGAGATTTTTAACTGAATGTGAGGATAATGTAGACAGAATGAAGCTTGCAATCGCCTTCCAATTTTGCTACCAAGGAGTTCCATATATTTATTATGGAGATGAAATAGGTCTTAATGGTGGTGAGGATCCTCAGTGCAGAAAATGTATGATTTGGGATGTAGAAAAACAAAATACAGAATTATTTAACCACTACAAGACTATGATATCTCTTAGGAAAAATAATAGTGCTTTAATTTATGGTGGCTACAAAAAACTCTATTGCAAGGACAATGTTTTAGTTTTTGAAAGAAGTTATGAAGGTGAATCTCTATTAATTGCTATTAACAATAGTGATGAAGAATATAATGTTAAGCTATCTTTAGATAACACCGCTATAGATATTTTCACTTCACAGGAAACAAAATTAAACAATGGATTAATATTAAACCCTATGGAATTCAAAATATTAAAATTATAGAAAATAAGAAAGAGGGGCAGTCATTGATAAAAGGCGTGTCCCTTTTTTAATATATACTTTTCGTTATAGCATAATATAAGAAAAAAGCTCCTAATATATTGGTTCATGATGATTCATAGAAAAACCATCAACCATTATATCTAACCTCTCTGAAGTATCCTCTTTTATCTCTACAGGTTTTAGTTTTTTCACAATTCCAAGAGGCTCCTTTAATGAAAGTTTATCGGTGCGTCCTGATATAACCCACAAAATTTTATAGCCTTTTGGCATTACATCAAGTTTTTCTTCACCCTTTCCATCTGTAAAATATATTAGTATGTTGGTATCCGTATTATTTACATACTTAACTACCGGTGTAAATTTTGTACCACCGCGCGAACTACAACGCTTTCTTATACTATTAATAGACTTAGCCTTGTATACTTGCCTTATTTGCGAATCACATTCAATCAAGGTTATTTCATGCTTATAAGTTTTTACAATGTTAAAAACTTCCTTTATTGCTCCATGAAACTCCTCATCACTTATGCTACCGCTTATATCTATAGCCAAGGTAATTTTAGCTGTATGTCCTCTTAGTTCTCCCCTTAAATCTAATCTATTAGGTTGACGTCTGCTCCTTCTTGACACAGTCTTTTTTTTATCACTTTCTAAAGTCCCCATTATTTTTTTCAGATATAAATTCCAAGGAATTTCACCTTTATTAGCTTTTAATCCTTTGAGAATTCCCTCTAAATAAAGAGGAACTTTGCCCTTCTCTGCAAGTGCTACAAATTTTCGCGTAAAATCTTTAAGGGTCTCCTCATCTACCTCTATAGATTCTTCCCATAAATCATGAGTTTTAGATGCATTAAATTCTTTTTCTATGTGCTTCTCCTTAGAGTCATCCTCGATGCTCTCATCTTCTTGCTCTAATAGGTTTAAGGCTTCTTGAATTGTATGCGCATAATACTCCATAGTCATATAATGTTGCATCTTTAAACTATACTTAAAATTTATACTGTCTATTGTCGTGGCATAGGGCGGCAAACAATCTATATACTGGTTCACTACTATATCCATTGCCATATTAATAGAAAGGGTACTATATTTTGTTTTAAGACTCCTTGCACGATTCAAATGGGAGGATAATATGTGATAAATCTCGTGTTTAATAGAGCCCATCATCTGCCTTGGTGTAAGATTTAAAAAGATATAGGGATTAAAATAAATAACGTACCTAGATAATTTAAAGTTCACAGCCGTGGGCGAACTTATGTCATATTTTATCTCCCTAGACATTTGAAGCAGAAAATATCCATAAAAGTTTTCATTATCTTCTATGAGCATAAAATTAACCATTGTAACAATCTTCAAAAAATCTTTTTCAAAATTATTGGGCATGTGTTCAATGCTTCTCACATTAGAAATTTCATCATAAAGCGTGCTTTTAAGACTTTCAAAATTTTTCACCATAATTTCACCTAGCCTTTTATTTCATTGTAGGCCTTAAAATACATTTCAACGAAATCCTCATTTTCCAAGCATAATTTATAAACACTATTATGACTTTCTTTAATATCCTGCATAATTCCTACCCCTAAGTCCACAGGGTAAACCTCCAGTAATTCTACAAGTCTTTGTATATCACTATTTAAAATTTCTTTCTTATCTAAGATATATAAAATATTATTTGCAATCAAATATAACCTAGTATGACTTTCCTCTTTAACCTTTGCTATTACATCTTGTGATAATTGCGCACCATTAAATACCTCTTCATAAGAAATTAGAGGTTTATTATCTTCCTGTGAAAATGCCATAAACTCATGAGCTATCCTATTTCCTAAATTCCCTTTTAGTATATTTAAAAATATTCTTTTATGGATTGTATCTTTATTTTTCTTGTAAATCCTATAACTTTTAGAAACCCGCTCGAAACTTCTAGGGGTTGCTCTTATTTGCTCATCATTTTGGTTATTAAGTAAATATTCTGGAAAAGTAGATATAAATTCTATAACCTTTTGCTCTAATTTATTCTCAATCGCCCATGAAATCCAAGCTAATGAATCACATTCCATTTTCAGCAAAACAAATCTATTTTCTTGCGCTGCATCCATATCAACTACTTGATAATCAAAATCTTCCCCGTATTTACTAGAAGGATTCATTGCAGCTAAGATTTTAACTTTTTTATTTAGCTTATACCCATTTATCTCTCTATTTAGTATAAGATTCATAAGCTCCTGTTGCACCGTATGTTCACAACGATTTATTTCATCAATAAATAAAAATACCTCTTTACCACTAGATATCAAACTATCTATTTCTTGTAGCTTTGTGTGAACCGCGTAAACAGTATTTTTCTTACTAACAGTCTTGCCCCTATCATCTTTAAATCTATAATCCTCAACTGTTGGAAGACCACCTATTTCTCCTTCTTTCAAAAGGTTTCCATCTATAATAACTAGGCTCCAGCCTTTATTTTTTGAAAGTGTCTTCGCTAAGGCAGTTTTTCCTATACCACTCTCACCTACAACTAAAGGGACTTCATCCGTTTGTATAACAAGATCTACGCTTTGCATTGTATCTTTAAAATTCATAATTCACCCTTCTTACATCATATTCAGTTTTTCATCAACTGCTATTTTTTTGCAGACTTTACTACCATATTTATAAATAAAAATTATTTTATCCATAGATATATTTCCATATTTTTCATTTATACTATCGCAGTTTATAAAATCTCTTACGTATTTTTCTGAAATAGTTTCTTTAGATAATACATCTTTGAAAGCTAGCTCCGTAGCATCCATTGGTAGGTCATTAATGAAATATTTCATTACCAAGGCATTGTGCTTTAAAAATGATATTTTTTTATTTTCATCTATGTTTGAAATGAACTTTATTGCAGCTTCATTTTCGCAAACAGCCAAAATTTCTGCATTTAAAGTTGCATTTTTTATATATCTTAACGCATTATAATTTATTTTTATAGCCAAAATTTGTATTTCTTCATTTGGGTTGTCTATATATTTTATAGAGTCATAATCTTTTTCTATAGCTAGTTTTTGCAATAGATTGCTTGGTTCTTTTGCATATTTTATTGCATAGCCTTTTTGATCAATACCTACTTTTATCAATTCTTCGCAGGGATTTTCAATAAATTCCAAAGTGTTCCATAGCTTTGATACAACATATTTTTTCATATCATAAGTTGGATCTTCAACAAACTCAATTGACCGCGGATTACTTTTTATTGCTAGGCCCTTCATTTCTTCTGTAGGGTTTCTTATATACCGTAGCATTGCGCCATCTTTCTTTATAGCCATAATCTTCATTTGATCACTAGGATTTTCAATATTTTTTATAACAATTGGATTACTTTCTATCATCGCAATGACTTTATCTTCTATCATAAAATCGCACCTCGATACTTATTAATTTGAACTAATTATAACATGAAAAAAGAATTTATAATTTCTTGGAAATAAAAAAAAGAGATATTTCTATCTCTTTTATAAATAATCTAAAATTTTATATTTTATAATCCAAAATACCGTTGCCCCAATTTTTACACCTATCTTTTCGATAGGTGGGTGTCCTCAGAGATGTTTAATAGTCCTTGCCACTTTAAATATTGGTCTTATAGGCCAAATCCACACCTAGATCTTGAACTCCCGTATTAATACTGTAGGTTGAAAATAAGAGCTTCACGAATACCTCAGAAATACAAACTTATAAAATTAATGAATACGTTTAAGTATTTCTTATTAAGTTTATTATATCAGATTATAAATAAAATTCAATAGTAATTTATGGTTTCTTTAAATTTTTTTTATGCAATAATACCATGTTTATTTAAACTCAATTCTGAATTTTTATCTACTACTACAGCATCATATTCTCTTTGCATTTTTTTCATAGTCTTTAATATAACAGCATCTGCTGTACCCATACCGTCGGAAGATAAAATCCCTAAATTTTTAATTGTATCTTCTGCAGTTTCTGCAACAATTCCATTTCTTGCAGGTATAATAGAATTATTTATAGCCAAAATTGCTGATTGCACAGCCACTGATGCAGAAGTTGAAAGCTTTAATGCACAACCTTCCTTTGCCCCATCACATATCATCCCACTGGTGTTTGCAATGGTATTCTTTATAACCCCATCTATTTGATCATAACTAGCACCCATTAACCATGCTATAGCAATGCCAGCCCCAGTTCCAGCTGCAACACCACAAGCACACAGTGCTGATAATCTTCCTATATAATGTTTTATATAGCTATTCGTAATATGACTTATTGCCACTGCCTTAGCCAATTTATCATCACTTACATTAAATTTATTTTTATATGCCACCAATGGTAAAATTGCTGTAAGCCCATTGTTTCCGCTTCCACTACTACTCATAACAGATAAATTCATCCCTGACATTCTCGCATCACTAGCTGCTGCTGTGAGCATCATTGAAGAGGTCATTAAGTCTTCTGACAGAATCCCTTTCTCTATCCCTTTCTTAAGACTGAATCCAACTCCCATGCCCATTTTCTTTTTAAGTCCTACCTTAGCTATATTTTCATTCATCACTATTCCCTCTAACATAAAAGCGATATCCTCATGAGGAATTTCCTCAATTTCTTTTATAATGTCTCTTATTCTCAAATTATGTAAAACATTTTTTCCCTTATTGTTGATCTTATCCTCATTTGTTAGGTCTATTAGAACTTCGCCTAATCTTTTAATATAAACAAATCTATTATGTTTTCCGCTAATAATTACACTACAATTACCTTTATCTGTTACAAGATTCACTTCTACATATACTTTATCCCCAGTATCTTTAATATCTAGTTTTAATTTTCCACTATATAAAAACTCTTTTGCAAGTTGCACTTGCATTTTGTTAATTCCTTCGAGTACCCTTAAATCCTTTTTGCTTTCTCCACCAATAAATCCCAACGCAGCTGCAATAGAAAGCCCAACCTCCTGCGTATTTGGTATCCCAACTGACAATCCATTTTTATATATGTTAGGACTAACAAAAACTTCTGCACTCACTATATTATTAAAAGTTATTAGTTCTTTAACCTTTGCACATGCAAGAGCAACAGCTACTGGCTCAGTACATCCCATGGCAGGAACAACTTCTTCCTTAAGTGTTTGAACTATAAGATTTTTTAATTTCATAAAATCACTCCCTCAACGAATTATGTATTTCAGTAATAAGCATGGCTATAAAATTAAATATATCAAAAACTTATGTAGCTTTTATGAATATTTTTTTAATATACCTCATACATATTATAGCAATACTCATGCCAACAAAATTATACTGTGAATAACCCTTTCAGTGATGTTTTATCTCAAAATGATAAAAAAACAGTATCAAAGTGAGAATTAATTCTCATTTTGATACTGTTTAATGGTTTACAGCTTTGAAAAAGATGATTTACACCTTTGAAAAAGATGATTTGATCCCATATTCTTTTATTTTTCTATATAAAGTTGCTCTACTTAATTCTAAAGCCTCAGCCGCCTTTGTAATTGACTGTTTACTGTGTCCAAAATACTCTAGAGCCTTTTCAATTTCTTTTTTTTCTAATTCCTTAATAGGTATAATCTCTACATCCTTATTCAACTTTAAAGTGTTTTCTGGGTCTTTCAACCTCTTCGGCAAATCCGTACATTTTATAACACTACCACTGCACATATTTACAGCATATTCTATGGTATTTTCAAGTTCACGTACATTGCCAGGCCACTTATAATTCATAAAAATTTCTAAAGAATCATCATCTATTTTATTTATATGCTTTTCTAGCTTAGAATTACATTTGTCTAAAAGATAATCCACAAGGATTATTATATCATCTTTTCTATCTCTTAGAGGAGGTATATTAAGTGGAATTACATTTAATCTATAAAATAAATCTTGCCTGAACTCTCCTTCTAATACTTTTTTTTCTAAATCTTTATTGGTAGCCGCAATTATTCTTACATCTATAGGAATGGATTCTTTTCCACCAATTTTTTCGATAACGTATTCCTGTACTACCCTTAAAAGTTTAGTTTGAAGATGAATAGCCATGTCTCCAATTTCGTCCAAAAATATTGTTCCCTTATTTGCTAATTCAAATTTCCCTGCCTTGCCGCCCCTTCGCGCTCCTGTAAAAGCCCCATCTTCATACCCAAAAAACTCACTTTCTAGCAGTTGTTCTGGAATAGCCGCGCAATTTATTGTAATAAAAGGCCCTTTCGCTCTATTACTATAAAAATGAACAGCCCGTGCAAATAGCTCTTTTCCAGTTCCACTTTCTCCCTGAATAAGTACTGTAGAAGTAGATTTTGCTGCTTTTTCTGCTTCTAATTTAACTTGTTCTAAGCAGTAACTACTACCTATAATGCTGTCAAAGGACGTAACCATAGTCCCTGTGGTAATATTATTTACTGTTTTTAATAAATCGGAAATATTACTAAAGGAGCATACTATACCAAAGTTTTTATCACCAATACTAATAGGCTTCGCATCAAGTACTCCTCTGAAATGATGACTACTACCATTATAACTAAAGTCTTTATTCTTTAAATTCTTATGTTTTTCGATAAGTTTATTGAAATCTAAGTCACCAATAAGATTTTTTATATTTGTATTTAAAATTTGGTTTCCATGAAGTCTAAATAGCTCTAATGCTTTAGTGTTATAATGAAGAATATTTCCTGCGTGGTCCGCTGCTATAATTCCTTTATCTACAGCGTCAAGAACTATCTCAAGTTCCCCTGCCAAAAGCTCTATTTTCTCTGTATTTTCCTGTTCTAATAGCTTTGAGGATATTAAATCCGCCATTCTATTTAAAAAATTCATTAGGTTTACTTGATTATTTATAATAGCATCCCTTTGTTCTTCCTCAAAAGCAATAAGCCCAATAACTCCAATAGTATCATTACCAACATGAATTGGGCAACAAACCTCTGCAAACTCCTTGCAACTATAAGCATTCTCACACCTTAAGCATGCAAAATGTTTTCTAGGATTTTCAATAACGAAGCTTTCTCCTTGCGTCAGCGCAAATCCAAAAACAGATTTTTCATTTACTTTTTCTCCGATACAATTTCTATACCTTCCTGTCCCTGCTATTCTATTATAATTATTATCTACAACCGTCACAGCTACTCCTATAACGCTTGATATCGCCTCAGAAATCTTCTGAACATTTGAAACTATTTTTATCAAATCCATACTTATCATCCTTTTGATTTTTTACATAAATGTGTATTTATTATACCATATTTAAACATCACCTGCGGTGCTGCTCATCTTCTACGAAGATGCATTAACAACTTCAGAAGGATATTTATACACCCATTGAAGTTTTCTATTTGTTAAGGTATGTAACTCCCACTTATAGAAGTAGGAAACTTTCCTTCTGAAATGTCGTTAAATATCTGAATATATATCAGAAAACTCTATGTTAATTCTTTCTATATTAGTTTTATACTGAAATTCATCATCCACATAATGCTTTGTTAATGTTTTTGTTGGAAGTTTAATTATAACCTCACTTCCTATGTTAATCTTACTTTTTATATCAATGCTTCCTTCATGCATTTCTACAAAGGATCTAACAAGAGACAATCCTATACCCGTCCCTTCACAAGGACGTTTTAATGTTTTATCTATTTGTGCAAATCTCTCAAACATGAATTTTAACTTATCCTCGGGTATACCTATACCTGTATCTTTTACAGAAATAAGAATACTATCTTCCTTATCAGCCAAGGTAACTAAAATTTCACCACCACAATTAGTATATTTAATGGAGTTAGATAATAAATTAAGCATAATCCGCTCTATTTTATCTGGATCAAAAGGCATTATCTTTTCTTCTACATTTGTATCAAAAATGAGTTGAATTTGCTTACTTTCCACGTAGGAAGCAACAGATAAAACTATATTTTCAATCACGCTTACGATATTAATTTCTACCATGTTTGGTTTAAGTAACCCTGAATCTACTTTCGTAATATCTAAAAAATTATTAACTAACCTCATAAGCCTGTAACAATTTTGTTTCATAACAATTAGATATTCATCTTTTTTATCCCAAAATTCCTCTGTATTATTATATATACTTAATACCTGAACAGCAGAATATATAACATTTAAGGGAGTCTTTAATTCATGCGATATATTTGTAAACAACTCTGTAATTAATTTATTCAATTTAATAGTTTCATTTAATAATTGAAGGTTTTTTTCTACGTCCAATTGCAATTTTTCAACCTGCTTTTCAGGAGTAATATCACGTATTATACTTAATATCGCGGGTTGTCCTGCATATGTAAAATAAGTAGAGGTATTTTGCACATTAGCAACTTTACCATCCTGCTTAAATATTTTTCCTTCAAAATTTACTAGTGTGCTTTGCTTATTGTATATTTCATCAAATTTATCTTTAATATTTTCACTCTCTTCTATGTCCATAAAGTCTAAGATAAGTCTCCCAATTAATTCATCTTGGGTATTTAACCCTACTAATCTTATAGCACTTTCATTCACAAAAATCACTTTATCATTCCTATGAACAAATATAGCTTCCCTTGAATTTTCAATAAGTAAGCTATAGCAATCTTCGTTTTTCAATAATATTTTTTCTATATATGCACGTTGCTTATCAGTGTCTTTTAATTCATCATTCAGTGCTTGAAGTTGTAAATTTTTTTTATGTGAATTTTCTTTTTCAATTTCTACGTAATGACCTAATGGCCAGGCGGTTAAAATAAATACTCCTGCCATAATTAAATCATTTTCAAAAAAAAAATTAACACTAGCATGTGGTGCATAAATCAAATCTATAACTAGTATTATCCCTGATGAAATAACTGCCATAGTAACACCATTTTTCATACCTAATTCTAATGTGGAAGTAATAATTATAAATAGAAACAATAATTTATATTGACTAGTATAATCATTTGATAAAATAATGGAAATTGAAAAAATCATAATAAAAACTAAGTTCTCAATAATTTGTATTGACTTTAAATATTTAGATTTAAATTTTCTTATAGACAAAAATGACCATAAACAATAAATACATATACTACTTACTGATAGCACTGCCATTGGAATTATATTAATATACCCACTTGGACTTTGAAAATTCTCTATGTTTCTTATAAAAAATTTATTGTAAATTACAATTCCACAAAATAATAATGAAATCAATTTAACAATAGATATAATATCATTTATTTCTTTTTTTCTGTCTTTATCAATAGTACACATTTTTTTCACATCCATATTAAATCATTTATATTTAACAAGGATATAAGGACCATCACTGATCCTTATATCCTTGCTAAATTTTTATTTTTCTCTAAGACATTTTGGCTCCTTTGGTTGATAGAAACTAAAAGTACATGCTGATGCTGATGTTCTCTTTGCAAATGTCGTAAGTACCGTAGCACTTAATGTTACTATACTTTTTTCAAATTTATTTTTCATTATATATCCTCCTTATAATCTATTCAAAAACAAGCTTTACTTTATTGAATAAAGTATGGCCTAAAGTTGTCAATGTAAATGACTGCCATAAAACAGCTAAATATATACACTCAATGATATTTAGTAAACTACTTCTTCTATATTTAATATAGAAGAATACTAAAATCATAATAAGTCCTAACAATATGTTTAATACAATAATAGAACATTTCTTTAAACGTTGTTTTGTTTCAAGTTTTTTAATAGGTTTTGCTGGACTATCCACAGGTGCAAACCTATAAACAGTATAATAAGAAAACATTAAACTTATTATTCCTAAAATAATTACCGCTAGGATATTAAATCTACTAAATGCTCGTTGTACAATCAATGCAAACCCTACAGATACTATTGTTCCAATTATAGCACAGCGATTGGGAGAACTAGCATGAGTCCCGCCTGAATACTTTCTTAGTAAACTAATAGTAAATGTTATTATTAATGCCTCTTCTAAAACTTCAAAAACAATACTAAACACTATTACTAAAATTATGCACCAAAGTATTTGAATCAAATTAAAGGCTCCATAAGTAATAATTTCTTCCTGATCCTTGTCCATTTTTAAACTTGAAGCAATTTTAAAACTAATCATTTTGGAAATATTTTCAATCATAAATGTTGGATACCTCTATTCTAGTTTTAAACTGAAATTTATAAAATAATAAAATAATAATGCCAAACATCATCATAGAAGGTGCCAAATATAACATTTTCTTAACTGGTACATTCAATATTACTTGAATGTCAAGCTTCATTATTTTATCCAATAAAGCAGTGTTTAAGCATTCACATATAGATATTGTAATAACAACTTTTAACACTGAAGAGATAGCTTTACTAATACTTATCTTATTTATCGATACAACTATTAAAATGCAAATTATTATATTTATATTAATATGAACCCCATAATTAATAGGTAACATTCTTACTAGATATGTACTTATAGATATAAGCACACTAGACGTTATATACCTTCTTGGATCAATTCTTTTATAATTCAATATGTAGATTGCCAATACAATTAAAAATGACTCAGGAATAGTTCTTAAAATGAATTCTATTAAAGATATTCTTAACAAGATATTATCCCCCTTTTGCTTTTGTATAATTCTAAGTTCTAAATTCTAAGCTCCTCGGGTTTTACATTTTAATACATATTTATCCTAGACTTACTTTATTTCTACTATTATTATAACTTTTCCCACCAATTTTAGCATCAATTTTCATGATCTAAATTATGTCAATATTCTACATAAAAGCGTAGAATATCCCATATTAAGTTTAAATTATCTTCTGCGAAGCTGAAATGTCGTTAAATCTACTCTAGAATAAATATAAATTCCAATAAAATAAATATAAATATAAGATATGGATATACTATCATTGAGAGGAGATGGTATTCGTGAATGAAGGTCTAATAGTACTAGTTAGAGGAATCATCGGATTTTTTACCCTATTAATATTTACTCGTATTCTTGGAAAGCAGCAGATTAGTCAACTGACTTTTTTTGATTATGTTGTTGGTATAACTATAGGCTCCACAGCTTCCACTCTAACTACAGATTTAACTAGTAGAGCATGGCCTCATTGGGTAGGTCTGCTTACTTGGGCTGTATTATGCTTTATTCTGCAATTAATAACCGTTAATTCAAAGGTTGCTGAAAAATACCTAGATGGTGAACCTACCATTGTTATTATAAACGGAAAAGTACTTGAGAAATCCATGAAAAAATTTCGTTACACTATAGGTGACCTTTTATCGCAGTTAAGAGATAAAGATGTTTTTGACTTAAGCGAAGTAGCTTATGCAATACTCGAAAAAGGTGGGCAACTTTCCATCTTAAAAAAAACTGAATGTGATTCCGTGTCGCCAAAGGATTTGAAAATTAAAACTACCCCTGCTAGTATAGATTTTGAAGTAATTTACGATGGATCTATTTTGCAAGATAACTTAGATAAAATTAATAGGAATGAAAAGTGGCTAATGACTAAACTAAAAAAGAAAGGTATTAATGATGTTTCCGAAGTATTTTTAGCTATCTATAATGCAACAAGCGGCTTACATATAGATCTTTATAAAGATGATATAGAAGAAAATAATAAATAGCAGATAAAGGGGCTTAAACTCATGAAAAAATTTATATCATACGCTATACCAATAGTTAGTTTAACAGTCTTTGTATTAATAATGCTAGGCGGTAATTTTTTGAAAAAGCCTCGCAATTCTTCAGAAGATGTAGTTTCTTTTGTAAATCTATCTATAGAACATGCAAAATCTGAAAAATGGGATATGCTACAGCAAGATATCGTTAGTATTGATACTGCCTGGAAAAAAATCATACCTCGAATTCAATTTAGCGTTGAACGAGATGAACTATATAATATAAGTTTAAACATCGCCAGCCTTAGAGGCTCCATAGCCAGTGAGGATAAAGCTGGTACCTTGATCGAATTAAATGAAATTATTGAAAATTGGGATGAACTAACAAAATAATACCTAAACCCTTAGGTATTATCTTTTTTTATTTTAACAGGGACGGTTAACAACTATTTGTTTTTTTAATTGGGGACGGTTAACAACTATTTGAACTATTGGCTTAAGAATTTGAATATCATCCCGTTCTCGTAGGCAATAATTTAAATAAAAGTTTATTAAGAGGAGTGATTTTTTATGCCAAGAAAGGCAAGAGTAAAAACAAATGAATCGATATTTCATATTATATGCAAAAGCATCAGTGAGGTAACTTTATTCAGAGATGCTGCAGATAAGGAAAAGTATTTATTTCTTAAATGCAATAATAATGAAAAGATACAAGTTTTCATAGAAAACTTGTACCAAAAGTAAAATATAAATAATTATTAACCGTCCCCATTTATATTCATTCTTTTTTCTCTTGTTAAAATTTCGAATGAACTTTTAAAATGAACTTTTTAAAACCACATGAAGTTCGTGTAATGCTCTAGTTGCCATCACATACCTAAGTTTATCCTCTTGCTTATATTTTCCCTGCAAACCTTCTGTTTTAAGTTCACTCACACCACTAGACTCATCTAGTATCATGATAACTGCATCAAACTCAAGTCCCTTAGCAAAATATGATGGAAGAACAACGATTCCACTATGATACACTGCGTTTTCTTTATTTATAATCTTGACATTAGCATCCTTGTTAATTAAATCAAAGATTTTTTCTGTTTCACTTATATTTTTACAGATAATTGCAATATTTTCATAAGTCTTACTTTTAAACTCAGTAATTTTTTGGAGCATAAAACTTTTAAGTTCATCCTTATCAGAAATTAATTTTTCTTTTACCACTTCACCATTACGTACTATGGGAACAATAGGATCTGCATGCAAATATTTATTAGCGTACTCCATAATTTCTACTGTAGATCTATAGCTGGTATTTAGTCTAAACTCCTGAGCATTACACTCTGGAAGTATGTTATTTATATCATGCATAGGTAGCAACCCATCATATGGAATCAGTCTCTGATTGCTATCTCCAACTATCGTTAAGGAAGAACACTTTGTTAATTCCTTTATTACCAGGAATTGAAGTTCATTATAATCCTGAGCTTCATCTATTACTACATGTTTTATTTCCTCAGAAATCTTTATCCCTTCTAGCTTAATTTTAAAATATAAGATACCACCTAAATCATTTTCTGTTAATGTTTTATGTCCATTTATTTCGTTGTATAAATCAACACAGTCTCCATTTTCAATCCAGGTAAGATTTCTTTTTACTGATAATGTCTCTTTAATTACTTCTCTAATTTTGAGTCTTCTATTAAATTCTAAATCATTTATTTTAAAATCCTTTTCTTCCTCAGGTAACTCTACCACATTTTTTTCATATTCTTTTTGTATAAATCTAACTTTCTCATCTCTAGCATCTCTAATTTTAGAATAAATAATTCTTTTGATTTTCTTGCTTCTTCTAAATAAAGGCATAGTTTTATAGTGATTATAAAACATTTCCATTATTTCTTGTTTAGATAATACCATCTCATTCATAAAAAATAAATCTTCTATTTTAAAGTATTCTTTATCTAATTTTTCTACTGAGGCGTCAAGAAAGTTTTTATACTCCATAGAATTTTTATACATAATATCTTGAGCAAATTCTTTTTCTCCACTAAGCACTCTTTCCATGTACTCTTTTAGACTCATTACTTCCATAAACCCTAAAATGTCAAAGGCAAAATCTCTAAATGTTGTTTGCTTAACTCCCGATTCTCCAAGGCTTGGCAGCACTAAAGATATATATTCCATAAATACCTTATTTGGCCCTAATATTAGAACCTTGTCTTGGAGTATTTTTCTATAATTATAAAGCAAATATGCTACCCTATGAAGAGCAATAGTAGTTTTTCCACTACCAGCAACGCCATCAACTACAATAGTTTTGGTTCTTGGTTGCCTTATTAAATCATCCTGTTCCTTTTGTATTGTCATTATTATATCTTTCAGTTTTTCTGATGCATTGGTACTAAGCACCATTTGAAGTATCTCATCTTTTACATCTAGTGCTGAGTCAAACATGCCCATAAGCTTTTCTTTTTTTATAATAAATTGCCTCTTAGCTAAAATATTTACTAGTATCTTTTCCTTAGGAGCATCATAAGAAGCTTCCCCTAAAGCCCCGGTATAAAATAAAGATGCAACGGGGGCTCTCCAGTCTACTACTAAAGGTTCATATATATTCTCTGGAGTAATTCCAAACCTTCCTACATACATTTTATTAATACCATAGTCTTCTTCTGAAAAATCAATTCTTCCAAAATAAGGAGAGTTTTTAAGCTCAGTTAACTCCCTAACTCTTCTATCAATAGTTTTATATGCTTCTTCCTTTACATATACCTCATGATCAAAATATTCTATTACCATATCTTCATCATCTCTATAGTCTTCAATCACTTTTTTCCTATATTCTAAAATATATTTTGTAATTTCCTTTCTCTTTTGGATATACTTTAGAATTTCTTCACTAATGATTTTAATAATGCCATCTAATTTTTCTTTTTCTATATTAAATTCTAATTGTTTCTTTAATTCAACTTCTATTAAACTAGCATCCATATCATATTCATTATTATTCAAAACTACCACCCCATTTTAACGATTATATTTTTTCGTGCATTACACATCTATACATTTAAAAAATTTCATTCCATCCAATAATATCTATAATACCAAGACCTGGAGAATCATTAATAGTTATCGTATTCCCTGTGATACATGCGCCACCAATTATTGAATCATGTTCAAATAGCAACATAGTATCTAGATCTGCTTTAATCATATTGGATTTTGATGCTGCAAAGCTCGTTGCTGCTGTTATGCCTATTCTACTTTCTAGCATACATCCCATCATACATCTTATACCCATATTTTCTGCCATATTATATATCTTTATTGCATTATTTATACCACCGCACTTCATAAGCTTTATGCTTATGAGGTCTGCTGCTCTTTTTTCAATTATCTTAAAGGCATCTGATGGACCAAAAACTGCTTCATCTGCAAGAATTTTCGTTTCCACATTGTCTGTTACATATTTTAGTCCATCTATATCCCAAGCATTAACTGGTTGCTCAACAAACTCAATGTCTAAACCCATATCTTCAAATTTTCTAATAGTACTTACAGCTTCCTTTGGTCTCCAACCTTGGTTAGCATCTACTCTTATTTTTATTCCCCGCCTTACTGCTTTTCTTACTGCTTTTACCCTCTCTATATCACGGGCCATATCATTTCCAATTTTCACTTTTAAATAAGTATAACCAGCCATTACAGCTTCTAATGATTTTGTTACCATTTGTTCCACTGTATCATTTGTTATTGTAATATCTGTAGTTAATGAAGTTTTATATCCACCCAAAAATTTATAAAGTGGCACTCCATATTTTTTGCAAAGTAAATCATATATAGCAACATCAATAGCTGCCTTAGCACTATTATTTCCGTGAATAGAACTATGAATTACTTTCATAATTCCTTCAATATTATCAATATCTAAACCTATAATTTCAGGTTTAATATACTTTATTGCTCCAATAATTGAACTCTCTGTTTCCCCAGTTATTAAAGGTGTTGGGGATGCACTACCATATCCTACTTCCCCTGTATCTGTAACCATTTTTATAACTATTTCATCAGAAAAATTAAGGAGTCTCTTCCCTACTTTATATGGTTGTCTCAAAGGAGTATTAATCTTACCTATCCTTATATCTTGTATTTTCATAATTATCCCTCACTAAAAGTTTAATATTTTTATAGTATTTAACCTACTTAACCTATTTATACAATAAGAAGTAAATTCTTAACAGTACAATATTTCATTATACCTCTATATCTACTTTAATTCCATTACTTTTTTATAAATTCTTTACTATTTGTCTTTGTAAAAAAACTAAGGTCTATATCTTATTTTATAAGATATAGACCTTAGAGTTATTCTATTTTTATTTACTTCTATTTAGACATGCATCTTGTTTTTAAGATGCATGTCTAAAGTTATTTACTTTGCAAGTTCATATAATGCATGAGCATATATCTTAGCATTTGTAATTAAATTATCTATTGTGATAAATTCATTTTTTTTATGAATAGTATCTGGTTCTCCTGGGAACATTGGTCCAAAGGCTACAGTATTAGGCATTTCTTTAGCATAAGTGCCTCCACCTATGGATACTAATTTAGCTTCTTTTCCAGTCTGCTCAGTATAAACCTTTTGAAGTGCTTTAATAATTTGACTATCTGGTGAAAAATATAATGGTTCTTGATGTTCAAATTTTTCTACTCTTATTCCAGTTCCGTCAATTTTACTATTAAATGGATTCATCATATCTTCTAATTTGTTTGTTACAGGATATCTTAAATTTAAAGTCATCGTAGCTGAATTTTCATCCATATCTACAACTCCCACATTAAATGATAACTTGCCTGAATTCTCATCTTCAAGACAAACTCCAAAAGACTCTCCGTGTGTTTCCATACCTATATTTTTATTTAAAAATTCTACAAATTCTGACGCATCGTTTGCACCAAGTTCTAATGTTCCAACGAAAGCGAATAATTGCATTATGGCATTTTTACCAAGTTCTGGTAAACTCCCATGAGCTGCTTCACCTATAGATTTAATTATTACCATGTCTTTATTAACTACTGCTGAAAGCTTGTACCCATTATCTTTTATAAAAGCACCTAATGCTTTAACTATACTTTGTGCGTCAGTAGCTACAATTCCTGCCTCACAATAATCAGGTACTATATTAGATACTTGACCACCCTTAATATACTTTATAAAGTTTTCACCCTTATTCTTGATTTTAAAATCTTTTACAATGTTAAAAATAGTTATACCTTTTTCTCCATTGATTATTGGATACTCTGCATCTGGAGTAAATCCAGCAACTGGTGCTTTTTCTTTTTCTAAGTAATATTCAAGTTCCTTGCTTCCTGTTTCTTCATTAGTTCCAAATAAAACTCTAATTCTTTTAGATATAGGCAATTTCGCATCTTTAATCGCTTTTAATCCATAAAGCGTTGCCATTATTGGTCCTTTATCATCTGTAGTTCCACGTCCATACATTTTTCCATCATGAATTTCTGCAGCATAAGGTGGGTGAATCCATCCTTCGCCTTCAGGAACTACATCTAAGTGACCTAATGCTACAACATAATCTTCACCTTGTCCATATTCTGCATATCCAACATAACCATCTAAGTTAACTGTATGAAAGCCTAAATTCTTTGCAGTGTTTAAAGCACATTCTAGTGATTTAGCTACTCCATCTCCAAAAGGCATTCCTGGTTTAGCTTCACCTTCTACACTCTTAATTCTTATTATTTCTTGAGTGGACTTAACAATATCCTCTTTCATAACGTCAATTAATTTATTTAATTCCATATCCGTTTCCCTCCATTTATTTATTTTTATTTTTCGAAGGTAATCCATCCTTTTTGAGATAAATACCTTAGAAACATAATTAACCTATTAATAGCATTCTCCTCAGTATCCTCAAATTTTTGGACCAGAGCTAAAGCTATATCATAAACAGTTTTAGTACCATCACAAAGTTGCCAAACCATAGAACCCATTTCATCAAGCTCTATATCATTAACTTTTGGTTTTTTTATGAGCCATCTCACAAATTTTTCTACTGGTTTATTATGGTAAAAAAACAGTTTTACTTTTTTATCACTTACAGACCATTTTTCAATCTTTCTTAACGGTCTATACATCAAAAAGTTTTCTTGTGATTTTTCTTTGTTTTTTTTATTAAACATACATTTCTCCTACAAAGAAGTTAAGAGCCACAGTGGCTCTTAACTATATTTTTTCTTTATTTTTTTTCGTTAAGTTAAATATTGTTTACCATGTCTAATTTTAACATTAAAGAGTGTTTTTGTCCACTTTTGTAGCAAACATGTAAATCCATAATCCTAATCCCAAGAACATTATTGCAGCGAATGCGTTACTTGCGGCTAGTCCTGGGAATAACTTCGCTCCAAATCCTATATCAAGCTTCGCTGTTGCTGCTCCTGCAACAACTATACCCATTAAGGCATCTCCTGCAACGAGTCCTGATGCAAGAAGTATACCTTTTTCCACTTGTACCTTTTGTTTTTCTTCGTCTTTCTTGAATTTCTTTTCAACTAATATTCTAATAATACCACCACAAAGAATAGCTGAGTTTAAATGTATTGGTAAATATATTCCAAGTGCAACTGGAAGTATTGGAATACCTGCCATTTCACAGAATATTGCAATTGTAACTCCAACAAATACTAGAGCCCATGGAAGTTCACCAGTCATTACACCTTTGATAACCATTGACATTAATGTTGCTTGAGGTGCAGCAACGTCTTTACTACCTATACCGTATGTGCTATTAAGCATTAATAATACTCCACCAGCAACTGCTGCTGCTGCAACTATTCCTAAATACATACCAATTTGAACACTCTTTGGTGTACCACCGATAACATAAGTTGTTTTTAAACTTTGTGCAGTACCACCAGAAACACAGATAGCAACACAAACTATACCACCTATAATAACAGCCGCAACCATTCCTTTATCACCAACGTTACCTGTAAGCTTTAATATTGATGTTACAAATAACAATGTAGCTATAGTCATTCCTGAAGCTGGGTTATTTGAACATCCAATTAAACCAACCATTCTAGCTGATACAACTGCAAAGAAGAATGAGAATACAACTGCAAGTATTCCACCAACTATACCAACATTAATTATTGGTAATAACCATGAAAGTAAGAATACTAATACCGCTGCACCTACAACCCAAGTTATTGGTGCCTCAATATCTGATCTTTTTTGGGTATTCATCCCACCTGCTCCAATACCAGACATAGCTGATTTAAAAGATTTAATGATTGTTGGAGCTGATTTTCCAAGACTTATAAATCCACCTGCTGCAACGGCACCAGCACCTATATATCTTATATAATTACTCCAAATATCCCATGCTCCCATTTCACTAATAAGTTTTACTGATGGGAATAATGGTGATTGTAAACCATGTCCAACATACATTATTAGTGGCATAAGTCCAAACCAGGCTATTAAAGAACCACCAAACATATAAAGTGATGCTTGAACTCCAACTATATAACCAACACCTATAAGAGATGCTAATGTATCAACACCAAATAATGTTGATTGCATTGGCTTTATAGTCCATTCAGCTTCTTCAACCCAAAATTTAAATCCACCAGAGAATAATTTGAAAATTGCTCCTCCTGCAAGTCCTGTCATTACTGCCTTAAATCCTGAACCACCTTCACTACCAGTTACGAGAACTTCGGCAGCTGCCATGCTTTCTGGATATATAAGGGTACCATGTTCCTCGACTATTAAGAAGCGTCGTAGAGGTGTAACAAATAGCACTCCTAAAAGTCCTCCAAGTAATGTTACAACAATTATAGTAGAGAGTTTTAATTCCATACCCCAAAGTATAATTGCTGGAAGTATAAATATAATTCCGCCTGCTAGCGATTCTCCCATAGCAGCAATTGAAGATACCATATTAGCTTCTAATATGTTATTTCTTTTAAATGCACCTTTAAGTATTCCCGTAGCCAAAATCGCTCCTGGAATACCTGCTGAAATTGTCATACCTACTTTAAGTCCTAAATAAGTGTTTGCAGCCGCAAATATCATTGCAAATAACATACCCATTATTATGGATATTGCCGTAAGTTCTGGCATTGCTTGGCTCGCTGGTACAAATGGTAAATAATCCTTACCTTTAATACCACCGTAAGCTGTATGAGACAGTTTTTTTGATTCGGCCATGATATATCCTCCTTTTGATTATATATGTTAATAATCTATTAATATAATTCATAATACCATATGTTCTAATAATAACTAAATATGAAAATTCATCGTATTTAATGAAATTTTCACATTTTAATAATTTTTCACTTAAATCCCTACAAAATACTCGCTTTAGCTTAACATATCACTACAATTTGATACTTTAATATGGCTTTTGAAACTGTACAAACTTTTTTATTCATTTTCAAACATTTCGTTAATGTAAATATATATTACTTCTTAAAGTACAAAAGAATATTGATATTTTTTTACCAAATATATTGCTAGGCAATGTAAAGCTTTACCATGATTTTTTTATTGCAAACCCCTTTAGATAAAGGTATACTAAATTCAATTATTAGATTATAATATAAATTCCTATCTAATTAATTTCCAAAAAATGAAAATAGCAGATATACAAACTTGCATTTATATACTGCTATTTTATTATTTTAATTTACCAAATCTGCTAAACGGACTAATTATAATTCTTGCCTTACCCATTATATCTTTTTTAGGTATAAAAGGGTTATCCCAATATCTTGCATCTAGAGAATCTATCCTATTGTCACCCATAAAGAAATAACTATCTGCTGGCACTTTATATTTCCCTGTTTTACCGCCTGGATATGCAACATAACTTTCATTTGTTTTTTTATTATTTATATATACAGATCCATCTTCTTTAACTTCTACTATATCATTTGGAAGTCCAATAAGCCTCTTTATTAAATCTTCACCCAGTTCATCAGAATGAAATACTACGATATCTCCATGTTTAAGATTATTTTTGTTATGAACTATTGTTACTAAAATCTTATCATCCAGATGTATTGTTGGTAGCATAGATCCAGTCGGAACAGTTACATTAAAGAAAATAACCTTGTGTATTACAAATGCTATTATAACAGCCACTACTATAGGTACTATCCAATCTTGAAATATTTTTTTTATAAAGTCCATAATTATCCCCTCCGAAATCTAACACATTCATATCTTATCACAATATTTGCAATATATCAGTAGTTAAAATTTATTTCCTTGTTAACTCCTCTCCTGCGGAGCTGCAACCGGTAAATTTTCAGTGTTTTAAATATACAATTTATACCATATTGATTTGATATATAAAGGGGAAAAGAGAAGCTGACTTATTAAAAGTCACTCCTCCAAATTTGACGTCAATATATGTTAAATAATCTTCTGCGAAGCTGTAATTTTAACTACTTCATTTACTATTCCATGCGATGCGCAAAATGTCCCATGATTTTTGCCCAAATACGTTGTGTTTCAATGAATTCAGCATAATGTTTTTCTACATTTTTATTGTATTTCTCGAGTTCTGCCAAGACATTAATAAACTCAGGCTTTCCAAAATAAGCACTGATTTTAGGCAATGTTACTCTCAGCTTCTCCCTCATCTCTCTAATCTTTTCCTCGTAATGATCTGGCTGCGTTATATAGAGCAGTAATGGTTTATAACGAATCCAACCTATACATGCATTATAAAAGCGAGTTTTAACCTTGTCCGTATCAGCTTTTATAAACTTCAATCGAATTGGGAGAACGCCTTCTAAAAGGTGATTATATGTAGAAAATCCGTCATGGAATGTGTAACATGGCACACGCAAAACTTTTCTCTCACTTAGGCATGTACTTAAAAAAGTATCCTCTCCTCTAGCCCCTGGTGGATTGTAAAAAGGGAAAATACGCTTAGGCTCAGTTAGGTTAATACACAGATTAGCACCTGAGATGAATTTAGAATGGTTTATTTCTTCTACCTCTCTGGCCTCATGGCTAGTCAATGTCTTTGTATCTGCATATGTTATTCCACCGTTTTTCATAACAGATTTTAATTTATCCCACTTAATAATATCATTACTAATAGCCTCAATAAAAGACCTAAAATCACCTTCGGTCATAGTGTCATTAAATTCCATATATGGAATTGGCGATATATAGCCACAGTGATGTCCGTGGGTGATGTCTGCTTCAGTGATATTATTAAGATGTTCTGCCAAAACAAACTGACCTCCCCAAATTGCAGTATCAAGCGTATTCGTCACTGCCATCGGGTATTCGTCATCATCCAAAAAAACAAGATAATCCATTTTATTTTTTATAGCATTATATAACACAGCATTACGCTTGGCTGCATATCCTTTGCCAAAAATCATTTGAGTCTCCTCAAAACTAATGACGTTTTCTCTAATTAAATAATCAATTTCTTCTTTTATAGCAACGCTTCCAATAAATTTACTACTATCAATCTGCTTTACCAAATCTGGATGTACATTTGTGTAATCAGTTATTTCAGTTTTATTATAATGAAGATCATAGGCAACAAAAAGGTTTAAACTTAACCTTTTATCTGCTACCAAACCAGATTCATTCCAATTGCTTATGTTAGTTCTCAGCACCTTTTGAAAACTCTTTCTTCCCGTCGCAAAACCTATTCCGACTTTAATCTCTTTAACGTTCGGCATTTAATCACTCCCTTTTATAAAAAAAATAATGGTAAAGTATGTCTCTATTGTATATTATACCATATCCAACCCATAAAATCACAAATAACATTCGCCATTGATTTTTATGGAAACCTTAGAAGTTAATAAAGTTTGCTTATTATCTAAAGTTATCACAAGTATTAGCTTCCTTCATATAATATTTATGTAGATAAAAATTATTAATGAGGTGTAATTATTGAAAACATATTTAAAAGATCCTGTGCAAGGTATGCCACAAATGGGTGATATGTACGGAATGCCAATGATGACGGGCATGCAGAACATGCATCCAATGATGAAAGGCATGCAAAACATGTATCCAATGATGAGTTGTATGATGACGTATATGCATAGTATGTATCAAATGATGGTTATGCAAAGCATGTCCCCTATGATGAATATGCAAGCTGATAATAAAATGCAATTTCCTATTCCAATGCTAGCAAAATTGGAACAGCTCTCACCTAATCAGATTCAAATTAGCTACGATAGAGATGTTGATGTAATGCTAGGAATGAAGCCCACCAATTACTGGATCAAAGATACAATGAATGCTAGACCCAAAGGTATAGCTACTCTTGGGAGAAATGATAATGTGAATGCTGGAAATTCACTTAATGGTAATATTGTTAAAATAGAGCCAAAGAGTGGCTCAGCAAGAACATTTACATTAACTTTCAATCGACTTATTCCTAAAGGAGCAGAGTATATGCTAATAATTTGTTATGTAACAGTTAAAGGAGCACCTCCTTACAGTGGAGCTAATGGAATGGCTACATTTATTGGTAAATAACGAATACTAAATTAATATAAAAAAGTTTACTTTTATTGGTTTTGATGCAGCTTATTTAGGATTTAAACCAATATTATTTAATTGATTGCATATTTAAATTAGATATAATAATTTAGGGACTGTAGATAGATTTGTAAAATCTATCTACAGTCCCTTTGCTACCAGCCTATTTCTTCTCTATCCTCGCAACGCACTCAACATGCGCCGTCTGTGGGAACATATCCACTGGCTGGATTTCTAAAGTAATATATCCAAGTTCATCTAAAATCCCAAGATCTCGAGCTAAGGTGCCTGGGTCACAAGAGACATAAACTATAGTTTTAGGCTTCATGCTACTAATAGCTTCTAAAAGAGTTTTGTCACAACCCTTTCTTGGCGGGTCAACTACCACAACATCAGCTTTTACTCCCTGATGAAGAAGCTTTGGAATAATTTTTTCTGCCTCCCCTACTATAAATTCTGTATTACATACCTTGTTTTCTATTGCATTGATTTTAGCATTTTCAATGGCTTCAGGTACTATCTCTACTCCGTATACTTTTTTAGCCTTCTGAGATAAAAATAAGGATATAGTGCCTGTACCACAATACGCATCAAGTACCACTTCTCCACCACTTAAATTTGCATACTCTAGTGCCTTACTATACAGTACTTCTGTTTGGATTGAATTAACTTGAAAAAAGGATAGTGGAGAAACTTCAAATTTAAATTCTCCTATGTAATCTGTTATAGTATCTTTTCCCCATAGTGTTACGCAAAGTGGTCCTAATATTACATTTGTTTTTTCACTATTAATATTTTGTATTACACTAACAAGCCCTTGAATTTTTTTACCTATTAATGCTATAAATTCTTCTTTATAAGGAAGTTCTTTGCCATTAGTAACTAATACCACCATTACTTCCCCTGTTTTAATCCCTTTTCTAATCATAATGTGCCTTAAAATACCTTGGTGATTTTCCTCATTATAACTTTCAATATTAAACTCTTTTATCCATTGCCTTGTTAGCTTTACCACAAGATCCGCAACTGTGTCTTGAATATGACAATTTTCCATGTTTATTATGTCATGACTTCTTTGCGCATAAAAACCAATATTCACTACTGAATCTATATTGCTCATAGGTAATTGAACCTTATTTCTATAGTTATAAGGACGCTCCATTCCTATTGTAGGATGCACTATAACCTCTTCTAATTTCCCTATCCTATTTATAACCTGTACTATTCTATTAGTTTTAAAATCCAATTGAGCCTTATAGTCTATATGTTGTAAGTTACAGCCTCCACAGTTCTTATATATACTGCAAACTGGATCTATTCTACTTGCTGATTCCTCAATTATCTCTAATAATTTACCAAAAGCAAAGTTTTTAGAAACCTTAACAATTTTTATTTTTACCTTTTCGCCTATAATTGCGCCAGCTACAAAAACGGTAAAATTATCTATTTTACCTACTCCTTCGCCCTCGTATCCCATATTATCTATTGTCATTATATAATCCTCATTTTTTTTAACAGGTATAATATAATTATCAAACTTTCTCTTACTTTTCATTGTTCTTCCTCCCTAATTCTACCTATAGCTATCTTTCTATACTAAAGCACATGAAAATAAATAGCAATCAAGTTATGCTCGTATATTTATCCCCAGGTGCCTATTAATTTTATAATTCTTGAAAAAACACTCACTTCACATTTTGAAAAATCCTATTATTCTTTAAACGTCTCACATTCTGTTTTTTCACTACTTAAAGCTCCTATCCCATTCACCATAATATTATCTGCAACGCATATTTTTTTTTCATTATACATACATTTTGTAGCTTCACATCTAATACCTGGACTCATCTCTATAGAATCACTATTAAATACTTGTTTAAATTCACCAACCACATTCATGTTAAGCACATTAGTTAATGAATTCTTTAATCCCTTTTCAGCAAATGTTTCGCACTGTGTCGCCTCACTACTATGGGCATTTGACCCCAAAATATTGATAGTCCTCGCTGAGCATATCCCTGACATATTGTTAACACAACTTGTTGCGCTGCAACTTAAAGTTCCGCTCATGTTTATACCTCCCACTTATTTTTAATTATAATCTGCATCTTTTGCTTTTATTATACTATAGAAAAGAAAAAGAAAAATAGTAAATTTCATATTTCTATGATTTAAATACTTTTGAAGAATATAGATAAAAAAAAGCACCATATAGGTGCCATAAAAAAATCAGTTGCCATGTTGTTTTGTTTATATTTGTAATCATGCCCATATTTATTTTCAATATACATGTATATTGAAATTTTAAAAAAAGATTGCCAGTTACCTGACAATCTTTTGAGCTATAAGCTCGCTTTTTTTTAGTTTTTTACATTAGCCCTACCGCTATACACAATGCCTCTAGCTGCATCCATTGTTATAAATGAACCAGTTTTAATAACTTCTTCTGCTCCTATTGCATTATATATTATTGGAATTTCTCTTGATGTACATTCAATAACAACACTTGAACTTAATTCATCTTCTTCTACAATAATTCCTGAAACTCTATCTAATATGTCAATATATTCTCTATTTAATGTTTTCATTACTAAAATATCTCCATCTCGCATAGTGTCTTTAGCTTCTTTTGCACTTTTTACATAATAAGCTGTACCACAAGCTGAAGCACTTATATTCCCCTTACCTTGAAGTAATATATCACCAACAATATGAACTTTCATCATATTTGTACTACCTACATAATTTGCTGGAATTCCAGCAGCAATAACTACTAAGTCTCCCTTTTCTACATAACCTGCTTTTAAAGCAATATTTACAGATTTATCTATAAGTTCATCGGTAGATTCTACCTTCTCTGCACATATTGCAACTACACCCCAGTTTAGTGCTAAGCTTCTAGCTATCTTTTCATAAGGAGTAACAGCTATAACGGGACATTCTGGTCTATAAGCTGAAACTTTTTTAGCTGTACTACCACTTTGGGTTGCAGTAATAATAGCTGAAGCCTTAAGTTCCATAGCTGTATTGCAAGTAGCTAAACTAATAGCATTTGGTACATTAGGAATATGAGATTTTCTCTTATTATTTAAACTTTCTTCATAATTAAGAGCATTTTCAGCAGCTTCTGCTATTTTAGACATTATCGTTACTGCTTCTACAGGGTATTTACCATTGGCAGTTTCACCACTGAGCATTATAGCATCTGTACCATCGAATATTGCATTCGCAACATCTGATGACTCGGCTCTAGTTGGTCTTGGGTTTCTCATCATAGAATCTAACATTTGAGTAGCTGTTATAACTGCCTTTCCAGCAGCATTACACTTTTGGATAATCATTTTTTGAACTATTGGAACTTCTTCAGTAGGAATTTCAACTCCTAAATCTCCCCTTGCAACCATAATACCATCAGAGAATTTAATAATATCATCAATATTATTAACTCCTTCTCTATTTTCAATCTTAGAGAAAATTTGTATATCTCCGCCACCATTTTCGTTAAGTACACATCTTATATCAAGTACATCTGACGCTTTTCTTATAAAAGATGCTGCAACAAAATCAACACCTTGCTCAGCTCCAAATTTTAAATCACTCATATCTTGTTCTGTAAGTGCAGGTAAGTTTATTGAAACACCAGGTACATTAATTCCTTTATGGTTACCTATCATACCAGTATTTGCAACCTTGCAATGTATTCTTTTACCTTTTATTTCTTGTACAATAAGTCCCACTAAACCGTCATCTATTAGTATAGTATCATTAGGTTTAACATCCTCATATAATTTATTGTATGTTACTGAACAAATAGTTTCATCTCCAATAACTTCTTCACCACAAACAACAGTAAATTTTGCGCCTTCCTTTAATTCAACTTTACCAGCTGCGAAATCTCCTGTTCTGATTTCTGGTCCCTTAGTGTCTAGTATTATAGCAATATGTTTATTAAGTTCTGTTCTTAACTGCTTTACTAAGTCCATTCTTATCTTATGTTCTGCATGATCTCCGTGAGAAAAATTATGCCTTGAAGCATCCATTCCCGCATTGATTAAGCTTTTTATAGTTTCACTATTGTCACTTGCTGGTCCTACTGTACAGATAATTTTAGTTTTTTTCATAAACTACTCCTTTTATTGTTAATTTTTTTGTATTTAATACATTATTAAGTTGTCTTATATTTAAATCCCTTAGCAGATGCGCAGCTCTGAAAGAGATGATTACAGCTCTGAAAGAGATGATTAGTAAGAAAGAATTTTTGAAATGTGATAAAATTTTTCATTAAATTTCCTTGGTATTTCTAATGCTTCATTGATGTCTTCATCCATTATTTTGCCATCTTTCATACCAATTACTCTTCCTGACTTACCTTCCATAAGAACCTCTACAGCTGCTACACCCATTCTTGAAGCAAGCATTCTATCAAAGGCGCTTGGGCTTCCACCTCTTTGAATATGGCCGAGTATTGTAGCTCTTGATTCAATTCCTGTTATTTCTTCAACTTGCTTCGCAAGCTCATTTGCTCCACCTACACCTTCAGCAAGGATTATTAGATTGTGCATTTTGCCTCTTAGTTTACCTTCAAATATAGTTTTACATAAACCATCTATTTCATACCCTTTTTCAGGAATAATAACTTCTTCAGCCCCTCCACCAATACCAGCGTATAAGGCTATATCTCCACAATTTCTTCCCATTACTTCGACTATACTAATTCTTTCATGAGAACTTGATGTATCTCTTATTTTATTTATAGCATCGAGTACTGTATTGAGTGCTGTATCAAATCCTATAGAATATTCACTATAAGGCAAATCATTATCTATAGTTCCAGGTATACCAACAGTTGCAATACCCATTTCTGATAAAAGTTGTGCCCCCTTGAAAGAACCATCTCCTCCAATTACTACCAGTCCATCAATACCAAATACTCTTAATACATTAACTGCCTTTGCTCTTCCAGCTTCAGTTTTAAATTCTTCACAACGGGCAGTTCTAAGAATAGTTCCACCTCTATGTATTATATCCGAAACAGAATGTCTATCCATATCAAAAATTTCACCGTTTATAAGGCCACTATATCCTCTTTTTACGCCCATAACTCTTATGCCTTTAAATATACCCATTCTAACTACTGCTCTAATGGCTGCATTCATGCCTGGTGCGTCGCCTCCACTTGTTAATACCGCAATTGTTTTCATAAAAATAACCTCCTCGTTGTTCTCTGTTTAAGCTAACAACTGTTGATTGTTACCTTATTGTACCAGAGGGACAAGTATTGTCCCACTATAGTTATAATATATTTATGTTTCCAAACAAAAACATTATTACTAATTTTAAAATAGCTTTATAGTCTAATATTATACAAATTTCTCGAAATATTCAACATTTTATATAAAAAAAAATATTTTTTTAACGCATGGTATAGTATTAACACATTGTAAACCTTTTATTGAATAAAAACGGGAGAAAAAAATATCGCTCCCATTTTTTACTATTATATGGAATATTTATTGCATTTTTATGTTGTTTTCTCCAAATATACTTCTTAGAACTTCCATAGTATCTGTTTCTTCACTTAGCCACAACCCTTTATCTACAGCGTACATTTTTCTTGGCTCTTTTGTACAAAGATATACAGGAGTATTCCCTCTATAAATAGACAAATTCTGTTTTAATTTTTTTAGTGCATCCTTCATCATAAGTTCATCTTCTATAAGGATATAAATTTTTTCACTATTAATCTTTAAAAGTGGTTTAATATCTTCACATAATATCTTTGGCTGTTCTTCTTCGCGAATGCTAACTCTACCTTTTAGTATTACTATTTCATCCTCTTCCATTAATGATTTATATTTTTCAAATGTCCTCGGGAAAACTATTACTTCCACACTTGCGTATAAATCCTCTAAATTAATAAAAGCCATCATATCATTATTCTTCGTAACTTTCTTATTAACAGATGATATTATACCACCAATAATAACTTTATCACCATCTTTAAGTTTAAAGCTTTCACCTAACATGTCATCGCTTTCTTCAAGGCTTTCCTCTGCAACAATATCAGAAATTCTTGTATTAGTTTGTATTTTAAGTGTCTCTTCATATTCATCCAGTGGATGACCAGATAAATATATCCCTGTCATTTCTTTTTCCATAGCTAAAAGATGTTTCTTTTTAAATTCTTTAATATTAGGATACTCTATTTCGAAATTATTATAAGTATTTTCGAAATCTAAAAATAAATTTATTTGACCCTCGATATTTCTCTTCCTGTCATTATTTACTCCATCTAATACTTTTTCATAGATTGCTAGTAGTTGTGACCTGTGAATTTTGAAATCATCAAATGCTCCTGCCTTTATAAGGCTTTCTACTGCTCTTTTGCTTACGCAGGAAGTATCTATTTTATTGCAAAAATCCATAAAACCGGTAAAATAGCCTTTTTCTTCTCTGTTTTGCACAATGCTATCTATCACATTTACCCCTACATTTTTTAAAGCTGTAAGACCAAATCTTATAGTATCACCTTTTACAGTAAAACCCGCAAAGCTTTCATTTATACTAGGAGGCAGCACTCCAATGTTAATTTGCACTGCATATCTAGTATAGAAGGCTATTTTCTCACTATTACCCTTTACACTATTCAGCATAGCAGCTATAAATTCTGTTGGATAATAACACATTAAATATGCTGTTTCATATCCTACAACTGCATAGGCTGCCGCATGAGATTTATTAAAAGCGTAGGACGCAAAATCCATCATTTGATCAAATATGCGATTTGCTGCAGCTTCTGTTATACCATTTCGAAGACAACCCTCAACTTCTATATTTCCAGCCTCGTCCACTATCCCATGGATGAAATTATAACGCTCCTCTTCCATAACTTTGTGCTTCTTTTTAGACATTGCACGACGGACAAGATCAGATCTTCCCATTGAATACCCAGCAAGCTTTCTAACAATTTCCATAACTTGTTCTTGATATACCATTACACCATATGTAACGCCTAGGATTTCTTCTAATTGCACCGTTTCATATTCCACCTTATCCATGCTATTTTTATTTCTTATATAACGTGGAATTTCAGCCATTGGTCCCGGCCTGTATAAACTTATACCCGCAATAATATCTTCTAAATTGTCTGGCTTTAGTTCCTTCATAAAGCTAGTCATTCCTGCAGATTCAAGTTGAAATATCCCTACAGTCTTTCCTTCTCCGATCATCTTGTAGACCTTGTGGTCCTCAATGTCTAAATCATCTATATCTATACTTACATTCCTATTTTCTTTAACGAAGTCTACACAATCTCTCATAACTGTAAGCGTACGAAGTCCCAGAAAATCCATTTTTAAAAGACCAAGTTCCTCAAGGGTACCCATAGGAAATTGCGTTACTATCATTTCATCATTTTTTTGTAGAGGAACATAACTTACTAGAGGTTTTGACGCAATAACTACTCCTGCTGCGTGAGTTGAACTATGTCTTGGAAGTCCCTCTAACGCTTTAGCTATATTTATAAGTGCTTCAACGCGATTATCATCTTCATATAATACTCGTAGTTCTGCATTCATCTCAATAGCTTTATCTATAGTTATATTAAGCACAGTTGGAATCATCTTAGCAATTCTATCTACCTCTGCATAGGAATAGCTCATTGCCCTTCCTACATCTCTTATGCATGCTCTAGGAGCCATTGTTCCAAAGGTTATGATTTGTGATACGTTCGTAGATCCATACTTTTGCACAACATAGTCAATTACTGCTTGGCGCCCCTCGTAACAGAAATCCGAATCTATATCTGGCATTGAAACTCTTTCAGGATTCAAAAATCTCTCAAAAATAAGATTATATTTAATAGGGTCTATCTTAGTTATATCCAAGGTATAAGCAACTATTGAACCTGCAGCCGATCCCCTACCAGGGCCTGTTGGAATATTATGTTCCACTGCAAACTTTATAAAATCCCATACTATAAGAAAATAATCTACGTACCCCATTTGTTTTATTATATTAAGTTCATATTCAAGTCTATCTACGTGCACTTTAGCGAATGAATTTCCATCGGCTATTTTATTTATACCTTCTATAGAAAAACCATTAATCATTACGTCACTAAATATCTTATACCGCGGCGCCATACCTTTGTAGCAGTTTTCTCTTAGAAATTCATACGGGTCTACCCCGGGAGGTAACGGAAATTTGGGAAGTTTTGATACATGAAATTCATAATCAAAGTTACACTGCTCTGCAATTTTGACTGTATTACTAAGAGCTTCTGGAACATAGGCAAAGGTCTTTTTCATTTCCCCTGGAGATTTTAAATAAAATTGATCTGAAGGGTATCTCATTCTGTTTTCATCATCAACAGTTTTCGATGTTTGAATGCAGAGGAGCACATCATGGGCCTTAGAATCCTCTTGCTCAATATAATGAGTATCATTAGTACAAATTAATGGAATTCCGGTGTCTTTTGACAACTTAACTAAAAGCTCATTTACCTTAAACTGTTCCTGCATACCATGATATTGTAATTCTAAGTAGAAACCATCTTTGAATATTTCACTATATTTTAACGCTATAACCTTTGCTTTTTCATAATTATCTTTTAGAAGAAGGCTTTGAATTTCACCACCAAGACAAGCGCTACTTGCAATTAATCCTTCGCTATGCTTTGATAAAAATTCATAATCAACCCTTGGTTTATAATAAAAACCTTTAATGGAGGCAGCCGATACTATCTGCATCAAATTATCATACCCCAATAAATTCTTGACTAAAAGTACTAAATGATGAGTACTATTTTCCCTATCAGCTTCTTTAATATTCATAGATTTAGCTGCTACATATATTTCGCAACCAATAATAGGCTTAATCCCCTGCTCTTTTGCCTGCTTATAAAATTCCACACATCCATACATTACTCCATGGTCTGTTATAGCGATACTCTTCATACCTTGCTTCTTGGTTTTAGAAATAAGATCTTTAATCTTTCCCGAACCATCCAGCAGGCTATACTCTGTATGCACATGAAGATGCACGAAACTTCCTAAGTCTTCTTTTTCTTTTATCTTAAGTTCTGGGTTCACATTTTTCACTTCCCTTCAACTATTTAATTATTTACAAAATACCCTTGCAGAAATCATAGCCTTTGCCACAGGTTCCTTAAATGCATTGTACATACTAATTTCAACCTTAGAAAAGTATCTTCCTTTATCCACAATTTTTGCATATATATCAATATCACTACCCATTTGTACAGGCTTCGTAAAATATGCCATAATACTATCTACTGAAATATTAATATTATTATTCTGTCTTAATGCCATTATACCCATTGTTGATAATAGCATATTAAGCGAACTCCAAGAAGCAGTACCAAAAGGATCTAGCATTTGAGGAATAATCTGGCCATTAAAGTGTAAATCATCACCCTCATGTAAACATTTGAAATTTCTTAAAATAAGATCTTCTATAGTTTCCGCAACTTGTGGCTGCCTTAATGCAAACTCTATCACCTTTATAACATCTTCTATACTTAGAACTCCTACTAGCTTCTTCTTATTAAGTACAGGGCAAATCTTTATACCATCCCGCCCCATAATATGAGCAGCATAAGCCACAGCTGTTTTGGGCGTTACACTTATAGTATTCTTATTCATAACTTTATGTATTAGTTCATTTTCATCATCATGTCCTTGCAAATCTCTTAAAGTAACTATACCAATAAGTTTCATATTCTCATCTACAACGGGATACCTCTCATGATTAGTTTCAAACATTAATTTTCTCCAGGTAGCAATAGTATCGGTGCCCTTTAAATACTTAACATCAACTTCCATTACATCTTCAACTAAAATAATTTCTTTTTTAATCATGCTTTCATAAATAGCTTTATTTATCATGCTTGCTACTGTAAATGTATCATATGTTGAAGATAATACAGGAATACCTTTTTCATTTGCCAAGGCCTTTATTTTTTCACTGCAAGCAAACCCTCCAGTAATTAGTACCGCGGTCTCATTCTCAAGGGCGAGCTGTTGTGCTTCTTCGCGGTTTCCAACAATAAGCAAGTAGCCTGGGCTTATATATTTACTTATTGATTCAACATCCATTGCCCCTATTACAAATTTGTTTAAACTTCTATTTATGCCTTCTTTTCCGCCTACAATCGTTGCATCAAGGATGCTTATAACTTCAGCATAAGTCAATGTTTCAATATTTTTTTTATTTACCTTTTCAACTCTTACGGTTCCGACCCTTGGCACGGTATTAACAATTCCTAGGGTTTCAGCTTCTTTTATAGCTCTATAAGCTGTACCCTCGCTAATCCCTAATTTACAACCGACACCTCTTACTGAGATTTTAGTTCCAATCGAAAGGGAAAGAATATAATTAATAACTTCTTCATGCTTTGACATTATATATTTTACCTTCCTTCTTTCCTTAATTCTTCAGCAATTTTCTCTATTCTTCTTAATCTATGGTTAATCCCAGATTTACCTACTGGCGGCTCAAGTATTGCACCAAGTTCCTTTAGTGATTCATCTGGGTATTCTAGTCTTAACTCCGCAATTTCCCTTAAATTTTTAGGCAATCTTTGAAGCCCTATTTCCATTTGTATTAATTTAATACTTTCCACTTGTCTTACTGACGCATTTACTGTTTTACTAAGATTTGCCGTTTCGCAGTTCACAAGCCTATTTACATTGTTTCTCATTTCCTTCATTATTCTTACATTCTCTAGAAATAATAATGAGTTATGTGCGCCAATTATATTAAGGAGGTCTACAATCTGCTCACCCTCTTTAATATAAATTACGTAACTGCTTTTTCTTTGTATTATTTTTGATAATAGTCCATAGCTATTAATAAGAGTGCACAGCTCCTCTGCATAGTCATTATCATGTGTAACAAACTCTACATGGTAATTTTTCTCTGGATTACTAATACTTCCGCCACCTAGAAAAGCCCCTCTTATATATTTACGCTTGCACTCTTCCGCATCAATTAGCCTTTCAGGTATAGTATAATCTATTGAAAAAAAGTTCTCATCCTCGAGGACCGCCACTTGCTTTAATAACTCTTTAACTCCCATTTCTTCGGTAATTATAACCACATAAACATTCTTTTTCTTAAGTGAATTACTTCTCTTAACTAGTAATCTAGGATGAATATTAAAATGTTCCTTTAATAATTTAAATATAAGTCTTGCTATTGCAGGATTCTCAGTAGTTATTTGGAAATTAACTTGTTTATTTGAACCAAGTCCAATAGTTCCACTAACCTTCATTATAGCAGCCAGCTCAGACACGGCTTCTTCCTTACTCATTTCTGTAAATCTACAAATTTCATTTTTAACCTTAGACGAAAATGACATTATACTACCCCTTACTGCGTTTATTTTCTTTAAGCCTTTGTGATAAATAAACATACTCTACTATTTTCTTTTTATCATTAAATAGCTTTTTCTCCATAATTGTTTCTACCAAAATGGTTGCAAGCTTATCTTCATCATGTCTTATATATCCTTTTCCAATTTTAACAAAATCGCTCTTAATTACCTCTATGCCTTGCTTTGTGATTTCATCTTCATTTATATTAACCATATTGGAATTTTCATTAAGATATTTTTGTTCTAAATCGCTACCTATTTTCCCTATGTTTACTAAAACGCAATCAATAATCTTGCATTTAGCATGTTGATGTATAGCCTCTATATGGTCTTTCACACCAAAGTTATCACTTTCCCCTGGCTGAGTCATAATATTTGCCACATAAATTCTTATGGCTCTTGTTTTATCTAATGCATTTCTTATTTCCCGTACTAATAGATTGGGAATAATGCTAGTATATAGACTTCCTGGTCCGAGTATTACCGCATCCGCTTCATTTATAGCAACTAATGCTTCCTTAATTGCTTTCGCGTCTTTAGGTTCTATAAAAACCTCATCAATAGCACTATTATTTTCAAGAACGCCTTTTGGTATATTTGATTCTCCGTCAATTATCATTCCATTCTTAAGTTTTGCTTTTAAAATCATATTATCTAAAGTAACTGGGATAACCCTTCCAGTTACAGCCAGGACTGAACTCATTTTCTGCACAGCTTCTTCGAAATTATTTGAAATCCCATCCATTGCTGCTAAAAATAAATTACCAAAGTTTTGGTCCTTTAATCTTCCATCTTTAAATCTATAGCGCAATAATTCATCCATTAATGGTTCCGTATCTGCTAATGCTAACATACAATTCCTAATATCCCCTGGTGGGAGAATGCCTAAATCTTCTCTTAAAACACCTGATCCCCCACCATCATCTGCTACTGTAACTATTGCAGTTATATTATTGGTATATTTCTTTAATCCTCGGAGCATAGTTGATAAACCAGTACCTCCTCCGATTACTACAATTTTAGGTCCTTTTATAAGTACCTTCTTTTCATATATTAAATCCCCTAAGCTTTTTGAACTTAAAGCGACATCTAGCTTTCCTGTATTTATTAACATAGTAAAATATTTAACAATTTGTATTATAGCTACATATATCATCAAAGATCCAAGCACTATGAAAAGTATCGTAAAACTTATATTTCTTACAGAAAAATATTCTTCATTTATAAGTTCAACAATCCCAAAAACTAATAACAAGCCACCTACAATTCCTAGAAGAATCCACCTTTTTAAATTAATTCCAGGCTTCAGCAAATCACTAGGCATCATAACTTCCCGCCACCTCTATTCACATCTTCATTTATATCCCTGTGATCTATATTAGCGTTATAACCATCCTGATCTAACATTTCATGAATTTTATTTGCTATAGCTACAGATCGGTGTCTTCCCCCTGTACATCCTATAGAAACTATAAGTTGCCTTTTTCCCTCTTTTTTATAATTTGGGATGAGAAATTCTAGCATATCTCGAAGCTTCTCTATAAATATTTTAGTCCCCTCAAACTCTAGCACATAATCCCTAACAGGTTGATCATTACCTGAATACTGCTTAAGCTCTGGAATATAATATGGATTTGGCAAAAACCTAACATCAAATACTAAATCTGAATCCACAGGTATTCCATATTTAAATCCAAAAGAAAGTACAGTTATAATAAGTTTAGTTTCTATCTGGCCTTCCTCTTCATAAATATTACTTATTTCTTCCTTAAGCTCTCTTGCTGAAAGTTTAGTAGTATTAATTATATGGTCAGCACGCTCACGTATATCTTTAAGTTTTTTTCTTTCAGTAGCAATTCCATTTAAAACTCTTCCCGCTGGTGCTAGCGGATGTTTTCTCCTTGTCTCTTTATACCTTTTAACAAGTACTTCATCTGTTGCCTCTAAAAACAAAATTTCATATTTATATTCTTGTTCTTTTAAAAAGGTTAAGCTTTCAAATAAATCATCAAAAAACTTTCCACCACGAATATCTATAACTAAAGCAATTCTATCTATATTACCGTTAGATTGATAACATGCCTCCGCAAATTTCGGAATTATTATAGGTGGCAAATTGTCTACACAAAAAAATCCTAAATCCTCAAGATTTCGTATTGTCTGTGTTTTTCCAGCGCCTGATAACCCTGTCAATATAACAAATCTCATTTAAAAACCCCCCTATATAAAAAAAATAATAATTACTACAACTACTAATATTTTAATATTACTAATAAATTCACTTTAGAGGCTCATTTACTGCATTGTACTAATACCTTCTCATTTTTTATTATAACACATGGAGCGTTTATAGAAAGGTAAACATAAAAAAGAAAAAAGTATATATTACTATTAATGCATTCACTTCGCTAAGAACTACTAATTTTATTTTTAATTAATCTGCTAAAAAACATAAACTCACTGTCGCAATATATAAATTCGCTATCGCTCAAACATATGTTTTTCTTAACGCATCTTAATTAAAAATAAAATAAGAAGTTCTAAAGTTCGCTTCAATGCATTATACGTAATATATACTTTTTTTTGCGCATAAAAATATTTATTATTTATTTATAAAATCTCTTTTAAAGCTTTTATAAATAACTCATTTTGTTTTAGTGTACCAATTGTAACTCTAAGCCATCCTGGCATACCTAATAAATGTCCTGGTCTTACAATAATACCTTTTAAAAGTAACTTATCAAAAACTTCCTTATCATCAATTTTTGTATCCACCATAAGAAAATTAGTGTTTGTTTCTATGTACTGCAGATCCATTAACTCAAATTGCTTATATAAATACTTTTTTCCAACTACATTTGTTTCAAATACTAGTTTTAAAAACTCTTCATCCTTAAGTGCTGCTATCGCTGCTTTTTGTGCATATAAATTAACATCAAAAGGTCCAATAACTCTGTTAAGGTACGAACATAATTCCTCACTAGCTATTCCGTATCCACATCTTAGAGATGCTAATCCGTAATATTTAGAAAAAGTTCTTAGAATAATCATATTAGGATAATCATTTAAATATTCTAAAGAATTTGGGAAGTCTTCTGAAATTACATATTCACCGTAAGCCTCATCCATAATTATTAATACATGGTCTGGTATTTTGTTTATTACTCTCGCAAATTGTGCTTTAGTAAATATAGTTCCTGTAGGATTATTAGGGTTACAAAACCATATAAGTTTTGTTTTCTCAGTTATTGCATCTACCATTTTTTCTATATGTATCGCATTATTATCCATAGGTATTATGACACTAGTAGCTCCCATAAGCTTTGTTGCATCCCCATATCTAGAGAAGGTAACCTCCGCCATTATAGATTCATCTCCTGGTTCTAAGAAAGTGTTTGCGATTACTCTGACCAATGAATCAGAGCCTGTACTGCACACAATCTGTTGAGGATTCACCCCTAATTTTGCGCTTATTACATCCTTCAATTCGTGGTTTGATGCATCTGGGTACATATGAGTTTCATCTACTAATTCTCTTAATGCTTTTTTTACCTTTGGCGAACATCCTAGTGCATTCTCATTAGACGCAAGCTTTACAACCTCATCAAGCCCCAATTCTCTCTTAACTTCACTTATAGGCTTACCTGACTTATAACTACTTAAACCCAAAATTTCTTTCCGTACCATGTATTCCATAATTTCCCCCTATATAATTACATTTAATCCTCCTTAGAAGATGAATCTCCTTTAGAGGTTCATTTGTCTTCTCCCCATATCTTTACTTCAGTAGTAAGCTTTACCCCAAATTTTTCATAAACTTCATGCTGCACAAGCTTTATCAAATCCAAAATGTCCTTAGCACTAGCATTTTTTCTATTAATAATAAAACCCGAATGTTTCTGAGACACTTGAGCATCCCCAACAGAAGTCCCCTTTAAAGCACAATCTTGTATAAGCACACTTGCATAATGACCCTCCGGTCTTTTAAATGTACTACCCGCCGATGGGTATTCTAAAGGTTGTTTATCACTTCTTTTTTTTGCAAGGTCGTCCATCCTTGCTTTTATAATCTCCTTATCTCCTTCATTGAGATTAAGAGTAACACTTATTACCGCATATCCATGTTTTAGAATTGCGCTACTCCTATAAGAAAGCTCCATTTCGCCTTTAGTTAAAGTTAATAATTCCCCATTATTATCAAGAGCTAATATACTCTCGAGAACCATAGACATTTCACCATTATATGCTCCTGCATTCATAGCTGCCGCCCCACCGATGCTACCTGGAATTCCATTTGCAAATTCCATTCCTTTAAGTCCTTCACCGAGTGCCACCATGGTAACATCATATAAACTTGCTCCACTTTGAGCGATTACCTTATTTCCTTTTACCTCAATTTTATTAAGCTTACATAGCTTTATAACTACTCCGCGAATTCCACCGTCACGTACAAGTAAATTAGAACCATTTCCTATTAAATAATAATTCACTTTATTTTCTTTACAAATTTTTATTATTGCCTGAGCTTCCATCACATCTTCTGGGGTCACTAAAATATCAGCTGGTCCACCTACTTTGAAAGAAGTATGGTTTTTCATAGGTTCATCTATCTTTATGTTTGATCTTCCAGTCACTTTATCTATTTGTTTAATTAGTTCCTCATATTTTTTCATATTCTACTCCTTGAAAATATTAATATATTTATGTACTTCCAGAGCATAAAGCATATGTTTTATGCTTTATAGATCATAAATCCTATAATTTATGCTCTGGAATTATATAGTGCTTTTATTTTACCCTTTTTACTGAGATATTTCAACGATTTAACTAATCATTATTCATTGTTAATTTCTCTGACATATTTGATTATTATTTCAATATTCACAATTTACCCTTTTTAAAATATTCTAAAACACATTCTGAAGCCTTACTGTCCATAGAGGGAGTCTCCATTAGTTCCTTAAAACTTGCACTTTTTATCTTATCAATGCTACCAAATTTCTTTAATAGCTCTCTTCTTCTCTTTTCCCCTATATTAGGTATATTATCTAATATAGAATACAGAGTTCTTTTATCTCTTAAAGTTCTGTGATAAGTAATAGCGAATCTATGCACCTCATCCTGTATTCTAGTAATCAAGTGCATGCTTTGAGAATTACCTCTCATAACTCGCTCTACATTATTATATATTAAACCTCTAGTTTTGTGCTTATCATCCTTAACCATTCCGCATACAGGTATATTAATATTAAGACTATTTAAAACCTCCAGGGCCACATTGACCTGACCTTTTCCACCATCCATAAGAATTAAATCTGGAAATATACAAAACTTTCCTTTACTTAATTCTAAATTTCTTTCTTTTATTTTTTCCACTTCATCTAGTCCACGAATAAACCTTCTCTCTAGTATTTCTCGCATACTATCATAATCGTTAGCTCCTATTACTGATTTTATTTTAAACCTTCTATAATCACTGCTTTTAGGCTTTCCATCTTCAAAAACTACCATGCTACCTACAGAATCCACACCCATTATATTTGAGATATCATAGGACTCAATTCTTTCAGGTATTTCATCTAATTCCAATAAGTCTGTAAGCTCCCCCAGTGCCATTTTGTGAATTTCCTTATCCTGCATATCCTTTAATTTAAATTGTTCAAGGGTTATCTTAGCATTATTTTCTACCATCTCTAATGTCTTTTTCTTTTCTCCCTTTTGAGGAACCTTAATCATAACTTTTGATTCTTTTTTTGAGCTAAGCCACTGCTCTAGAATCTCTCCCTCATTTATGAAAGGCACGTATATTATTTTAGGAATAAAGGCTGCCCCTCCATAAAATCTCTTTATAAATTCTTCTATAAGCTCATAACCTACCTGATCCGCTTCATCATTTAAAATAAAATGTTCACGCCCTACTATCTTACCATCTCGAAGAAAAAATACCTGAAGGCAAACATCTTTTTCATCAACATATAGATTAATAAAATCTTCATTCTCGCAATTTCCTATTATAATCTTTTGCTTCTCATTTATTTTATCTATGGCCATGATTTTATCGCGAAACACCACAGCTTTTTCAAATTCTAAATCTTCCGATGCACTTTCCATTTTTCGCTTTAGCTCATCTTTTATATTTTTGTCTTTTCCTGTCAGTAGGTCCATTGTACCTTTTATAATTTTCCCATAATCTTCTTTACTAATAAGCCCTGCACAAGGGGCTTTGCACAGCCCAATATGATAGTTCAAGCAAGGCCGTGTAGGGGGCAGTCCCTCTTTAATAGTCCGCCTACACGTCCTAAGTGGGTATATTTGTTTTATAAGTTCAATAGTGCTATATACAGCTGCTGAATCTGTATACGGTCCAAAATATTTTCCGCCATCATTTGCAATGTTTCTAGTTACAAAAACCCGTGGAAATTCCTCATTTATAGTTATCTTTATAAAGGGATAGTGTTTATCATCCTTAAGCAAAATATTATATCTTGGGCTATATCTTTTAATAAGATTACACTCTAAAATAAGTGCCTCCATTTCTGAATCCGTTACTATATATTCAAACTCAGATATATTTTTCACCATAGCCCTTACTTTTACAGAATGATTTTTTGAACCCTTAAAATATTGTCTTACTCTATTTTTTAATATTTTAGCCTTGCCCACATATATTATTTCACCAAGATGATTTCTCATAAGATACACTCCTGGTGCATCTGGAAGAATCTTTAGTTGATATTCAAAATCAAACACATTAGAGCACCCCCTTCTGACCTGTCGTTAAATTTCCTGGGCAATGTATTACAAATTGCTCCATATATCATGTAGCTATCTTATTTCTAATAAGAAAGTCAGATATTATTTCAATATCTGACTTTCTTTACTATTATGCACAAATATTTTCATGTTTTACACCATTAACTCATATCCTGCGGAGCTGCAATGTTAATGCTTTATTTTAGATAACTTTCAATAAGATCTCTAGTTACTTGGGCAGCTTTTTTACCACCAACTCCACCCTCTTCTACAATTACCGATATGACAATTTCAGGATTATCATAGGGTGCAAATCCAGTAAACCAGGAATGAGCAGCCCTTTGCGCACCAGCATCAGCTTTATGATCTGCAGTACCAGTTTTTCCACTAACCTCAATGCCTGACACAGCTGCATTACCGCCTGTACCTTCAGTTACAACGCCTCTCATTAAATCCTTCATGGTACTAGCATTTTCCTTTGATGTCACTTCTCCTAGTTGCTTCGGTTCTATTTTTTTTAAAGATTTACCCTTGCTATCCAATATTTCTTTAACAAGCATTGGTTGCATCATAATACCATCATTAGCAACAGCGCTTGCAACTAATGCCATTTGAATAGGAGTAACTAAAACCCCCGCCTGACCTATAGCACTTTGAGCAATATTACCTTTCTCATAGCTTTTATAGCTTGGAAATCTACTATTCTCTATAGTTAACCCTTCAGATGGGATGTTCTTGTTAAAATAAAACTTTTCTGCGGTTTCCTTTAGTGCATTATTTCCTAAATCAATACCTAAAGACCCAAAAAACACATTACTAGAATGCACATAAGCAGATTTAAGATTTAAATTTCCTAAAACTTCGCCATTATAATTTGTCAATAGTTGTGTTCCATTGACAACTAATTTGCCATTATCCTGGTATCCCTTATTATAAGCATTAGTGATATTTTCTAAAGCGCTTATCGCCGGAATAGTTTTAAATACAGACCCTGGTGGATATAGCCCAGATGTTGCTCTGTTAAGTAGCGGTGTCCCTTCTTTATCTGCATTTAAAGCTTTCATATCTCTTTCTAAATTATTTGGGTCATAAGATGGATTAGATACCATAGCTAAAACTTCGCCAGTTTTTGGATTCATCGCCACTACCGCACCTTTACATTCTGTATTCTTTAAAAGTTCATAAGCTTTATTTTGAAGCTTTGAATCAAGAGTAGTTCTTAATCCATTTCCAACCTTCCCTTCAGTATCTTTACTAAAGAAAACAAACTTTGGAATTGCCGTGTCTCCAACCCCCATAAGTTCTTTATCGTATTTTTTTTCAAGACCAGCAAGATTATATACAGTATCCATATACCCTATAGCATGGGCAAAAACTGGCCCTTGCAAATATTCTAGTTTTTGAGACGTTTCACCTGTTTTCGTACTTTTTGTTAAAGCTTTCATATCTTTATCGTAAATCGTTCCCCTTAATACCTTATTTCTCTCAGCCGAAGTCCTCCTGTTAAATGCACTATCTAATATCTCTTCACTCCTAAACATATATGAATAAGTTATGTAGGAAATTAATGCAATAAAAAGTATTAAAAACACCAACATGACCTTTTTTATATTATCCACAAAATCATTCATAACTTTGACCGTCCTCCGAAATTTTTTGAAGTATACCTAGCGAAAAGAAAGTTATTAACATAGAACTACCACCCGAACTAACTAATGGCAGCGTTATACCCGTTAGTGGAATAGCTCCAACTACCCCACCTACTATGACCAATACTTGGGCAGCTATCATCGTGCTATAACCCACTGCAAGTAACCTTGTAAATCTATCTTTACTATAAACAGGTACCCTCATGCATCTATAAAACAGTAAAAAATATAAAATAAGGATAGCAAACCCAGTAAGAAGGCCCATCTCCTCAGAAATAGCCGAAAAAATAAAATCTGTAGTAACTACAGGAACCATTCCAGGGTGCCCAAGCCCAAGACCTGCTCCAAAAAGACCACCGGAGGCTATAGAAATTAAAGATTGTACCACCTGATGTCCTCCACTGTTAGCATATTTCCATGGGTCATTCCAGGTCATAAACCTTACACGAACATGTCCAAAAAGTTTATAGCTTATAAATCCGCCTATAATAAAAAGTCCTAAACATACTAGAACATATTTAAAATTTGAAGTAGCAATGTATAACATGGTCACTGAAATAGCAAAAAATAAAAGTGCTGATCCTAAATCAGTTTGCTTTACCATTAACCCAAGGGATATCATAACTACAATTCCAGGCTCAATTAAGCCCTTAATTTCCATAAACTCTGGCTTTTTTTTGGAATTTTCTCCATAATTCTGTAACGCTGCTGCTAAATATGCTACCAAAGATAATTTAGCAAATTCTGATGGTTGGAAACTAAATCCACCAATAGATATCCAGTTTTTAGCTCCATAAACTTCTGCTCCAAATATACTTCCCAATGCCATAAGTATAATTGTACATATCATATAAACATATTTGTACTTTCCAAACTTAGATAAGCTAGGAAAAAGCACTACCACTAAAATGAAAATGGCAATTCCAACTGCATAAAAAATAAGTTGTTTAAGTGCAAGAGATGAGTCTAACCTATATAACATCGCCATACCTATAACCGCTAAAACATTTGAAAACAGTAAAATATATTTGTCACCATCAGGGAAAAATCTTCTTATTATAAAATGAGAATACGCAAACATCAAGCATATTATCGCTCCCATTATTATTGCGCCTTTATCAAATCCATTTTTACCAATAAAAAACATATTAGCAAATAAAACTATGCATAAAAGATAAGTATACCTTAGAAGCTTCCTCTCTTCCTTTATCTTTTCCATACTATCACCTCGCTCGCACTCATAATTTATCCTATAACTTTAAAAATTGAAGTTCCTATTTTAATTTCATCGCCCTTTTTTATTCCTACCTTGTCCGTTACTTTTTTGTTGTTTTTAAGGGTTCCATTAGTACTTCTCAGATCCTGCAAAATATAATCCGTGTTTTTAAGATATATTCTTGCATGCTGAGATGACACGTATTTGTCCCCCAAGATTAAAAGATTATCTCCCTTTCTGCCTATGGTAAGCACATCATTTAGAGGGATAACCGCGCCGATTCTTAAATTAAAATTTTCTCCTCTTTCTATAACCTCAAGCCCCATAGTTTTCTTAATAATTGGCTTCTTCTTTGCACCGCCTTTTATGTCTTTATACATTATTTTCAAAGCAAATATTATTATAATGTAAATAATCGCTATAATTGCATATCTCAAAAACAAGCTTATATTAGCCATAACTCACTTTCTCCTCTTTAACTCATAATCAAAGACTAGCATTAATTTAGTAAGCTAGCCTTATATGAATTATAACATTTTTTTAAGATATTGTCCTGTATATGAATTTAGATTTAAGGATATTTCTTTTGGGGTCCCACTGCACAAAATGCTGCCTCCCTTATCTCCGCCCTCAGGACCCAAGTCTATAACATAGTCCGCACACTTTATAACATCTAAATTATGCTCAATTACAACTACTGTATTTCCTGAATTTACAAGTCTTTGAAGTATTTTAATAAGTTTACTAACATCATCAATATGAAGTCCTGTAGTAGGCTCATCTAAAATATAAAAGGTCTTGCCAGTACTTCTCTTAGATAATTCAGAAGCAAGTTTAATTCTTTGAGCCTCACCACCAGACAATTGTGTTGATGGTTGACCTAGCCTTACATATCCGAGTCCAACATCCATCAGTGTTTTAAATTTGCTAGAAATTCTAGGAATATTTTCAAAGAACTTTACAGCTTCCTCAACAGTCATATTTAAAATTTCATCAATATTTTTCCCTTTATACTTAACCTCTAAAGTTTCTCTATTATATCTCTTTCCTTTGCAAACCTCACAAGGCACATATACATCAGATAAAAATTGCATTTCTATTTTAATTATTCCATCACCCTTGCAAGCCTCACATCTTCCGCCCTTTACATTAAAGCTAAATCTACCTGGCTTATAACCCCGCATCTTAGCTTCTGGACTCATTGAGAAAACATCTCGAATGATATCAAATACTCCTGTATATGTAGCTGGATTAGATCTTGGAGTACGCCCTATAGGCCCTTGGTCAATATTTATGATTTTATCTATATTCTCTGCGCCTATTATATCTTTATGAAGCCCTGGATTCTTTTTAGACTTATTTACCTTTTTGTTAAGACCTTTGTATAGAATTTCATTAACTAAAGTACTCTTTCCAGAACCTGAAACACCAGTGACTGCAGTGAATACACCTAGCGGAAAGTCCACGCTAACATTTTTAAGGTTATTTTGCCTTGCATTAAGTATTTTTATACTATTTCCATTAGATACTCTCGTCACCTTCGGGACATCTATCTTCTTTTCACCACTTAAATATTGACCTGTAATTGACCTTTCACAGTTTTTTATATCCTCAATTGTTCCGGTAGCCACAATTTCTCCACCATGTTCGCCAGCTGCTGGCCCAACATCTACAATAAAATCTGCCGCCTTCATGGTATCTTCATCATGCTCCACCACAATTAATGTATTACCTATATCCCTTAAATGCTTTAATGTCTTTATAAGTTTTGCATTATCCCTTTGATGAAGACCAATACTAGGTTCATCTAAAATATATAAAACTCCCATTAGGCTTGATCCTATCTGAGTAGCTAGCCTTATTCTCTGCGCTTCTCCACCAGACAATGTACCTGCCGCTCTAGCTAAATTCAAATAATCAAGTCCTACATCCTTTAAAAAATTAAGTCTATCATTTATTTCCTTAAAAATTTGATTAGATATAATCTTATTTTTCTCTGATAATTTGATATCTTTTAAAAATATAACTTCATCTACAATAGACAATTGACAAAACTCGCTTATATTCTTATCCCCAACAGTTACGGCTAGTGCCTCTGGGCTTAACCTTGCTCCCTTGCACTTAGGGCATGCATTATCACCCATATATTGTTCAATTTCTCTTTTTATATAATCTGACGAGGTTTCAAAATATCGTCTTTTTAAATTGTTTATAATTCCTTCATAAGAATGATTAAAAGTACCTGATCTAAACTCCTTAACATACTCCACCTTAACTTTCTCTCCATTAGTTCCGTACAGTAATATTTTAAGAATTTCTGGTTCATAGTCTTCTATAGGCGTATCTAAGCTAAACTTATATTTTTCACTTATTGCCCGAAGCACAGAAAAAGTCCAGGAATCCTCCTTAAGACTACCTTCCCCAAAAGACAAAATGGCGCCACCTTTAATACTCTTACTTTTATCTGGTATTATTAAATCCTCTTCAATTTCCATAAGAGTACCAAGGCCGTCGCAAGTGTCGCACTTACCATATGGAGAATTAAACGAAAACATCCTAGGAGCCAATTCTCCAAGGCTAATGCCGCAATCAATACAGGCAAAATGCTCACTAAAAAGAATATCTTCACCGCCAGAAATGCTAGCAATTGCAGTCCCCTCTGCTAGTTTTAATGCACTCTCTAAAGATTCAGAAAGCCTTGCGCGTACTTCTTCTTTTACGGAAATTCTGTCTATTACTATCTCTATATTATGTTTCTTAGTCTTTGCGAGTTTTATTTCTTCTTCCATAAGCTCTACTGTATTACCATCTATCCTAGCTCGAACAAAACCATTTTTTTTAATATTTTCTATTATCTTGACATGTTCACCTTTTTTTCCCCTTATCACAGGAGATAAAATTGAAATCTTAGTTTTCTCTGGCATATCCATTATTCTATCCACCATCTGGTCTACAGTTTGCTGAGAAATCTCCTTACCACATTTAGGACAATGAGGCATCCCTACTTTAGCATAAAGAAGTCTCAAATAATCATAAATTTCAGTCACAGTACCCACTGTGGAACGTGGATTTCTGTTAGTAGTTTTCTGATCTATAGAAATAGCAGGAGATAACCCCTCTATGTACTCAACATCTGGCTTATCCATATTACCTAAAAACTGCCTTGCATATGCAGATAATGACTCCACATACCTTCTTTGTCCCTCTGCATATAATGTATCAAAAGCAAGTGAAGATTTACCAGACCCTGAAAGTCCAGTAAACACTACAAATTTATCTCTCGGTATCTCCAAATCAACATTTTTTAAATTGTGAACCTTAGCACCCTTTATAAAAATTTTATCCCTCATGTTTTCCTCCTCTGTTACAACACAATTATATATTTTTAATCTGCTTCTTGAGTTTATAAATTATATCGCGGAGTTGCGCCGCTCTTTCAAAATGTAAATCCTTAGCTGCTTGCTTCATCTCATTTTCATACTTATCCATTAACTTTTTAGTTTCATCGTAATTCGCATCCATTGCAGCTTCAAGGGTTTCATATACCTCTTTATCCTCCGCAACTGTTATAGATCCGATTACTTCCCTAATATCTTTTACAATAGTGGTTGGCACTATATCATGTTCTTCATTATATTCCATCTGAATTCCTCTACGCCTTGTAGTTTCATCCATAGCCTTTTTCATAGACTTTGTAATTTTGTCTGCATACATTAGTACCTTGCTCTCTGAATTTCTTGCAGCTCTTCCTATTGTTTGAATTAATGAGGTTTCAGAACGTAAAAACCCTTCTTTATCTGCATCGAGTATTGCAACAAGAGCTACTTCTGGAATATCTAATCCTTCTCTCAAAAGATTTATACCTACTAGCACATCAAAAGTACCTAGCCTAAGATCTTGGATAATTTTCATTCTTTCTATGGTATCAATATCCGAATGTAAATATGTAATTTTCATATTCATTTCTTTAAAGTATTTAGTCAAATCTTCTGACATTTTTTTTGTAAGGGTTGTAACTAAAACCCTAAAGCCTCTTTTTATTGTTTCCTGAATTCTTGCATATAAATCATCTATTTGCCCCTTAACTGGCCTTATAACTATTTCAGGATCCAATAATCCCGTAGGTCTTATTACTTGTTCTGCCACATTCTCACTATGTTCTGCTTCATAAACGTTTGGAGTTGCACTTACAAAAATCGTTTCATTCATAGTACCCTCAAACTCCTGAAAAGTTAGCGGTCTATTATCATATGCTGATGGAAGTCTAAATCCATATTCAATTAAATTAGTCTTTCTTGATTTATCCCCACCAAACATTGCTCTAACCTGCGGAAGAGTTACATGGCTCTCATCTATAAACATTAAGAAATCCTTAGGGAAATAATGCATCAATGTTTGAGGTGCCGTTCCAGCAGCCCTACCATCTAAAATTCTAGAATAGTTCTCTATACCAGTACAGTAGCCAACCTCTCTCATCATTTCAATATCATAGTTTGTTCTTTGCTTAAGTCTTTGTGCCTCTAAAGCTTTGTCCTCTGAAGTAAGCTCCTTTAACCTCTCCTCAAGCTCCTGCTCTATTTGAGCTATGCCTTGTTCTAATTTATCTTTGGATGTAGCAAAATGGGAAGCCGGGAAAATGGATACATGTTTTAGGGTTCCAATAATTTCTCCTGTAAGAGAATCAAATGATCTAATCCTTTCTATTTCATCTCCAAAAAACTCTACTCTAATTCCTTCACTTGACGACGAAGCAGGAAATATATCTATAGTGTCACCTCTCACTCTAAAGGTTCCACGAATAAAATTAATATCATTTCTTTCATACTGTATATCTACTAAATGTCTTATTACTTCATTTCTATCCTTTTCCATGCCAACCCTTAATGACACTGTAAGCTTTTTATACTCCTCGGGGTTACCAAGTCCATATATACATGAAACCGAAGCCACCACAATAACATCGTTACGCTCTAGTAATGCCGATGTAGCTGAATGTCTTAATTTATCAATATCATCGTTAACAGATGAATCTTTTTCTATAAATGTATCCGTCTGTGCAATATAAGCCTCTGGCTGATAATAATCATAATATGAAACAAAATACTCAACACAGTTATCAGGAAAAAATTCTCTAAACTCTGAGCAAAGCTGTGCTGCTAAGATCTTATTATGAGCAAGCACCAATGTAGGCTTTTGAACCCTCTCAATAATATTAGCCATGGTAAAAGTCTTACCTGACCCCGTTACTCCTTTAAGAGTTTGAAACTTTTTACCTTCTTCAATTCCGCACACAATGCTATCAATTGCCCGTGGTTGATCTCCAGTAGGTTTAAACTTTGAATGTAACTTAAACTCATGCATAAAATCACCGCCTTGTATTCCTTTTTCTGAACATTTGTTCGTTACCTCCATTTTAACTATAAATTTTCCATATGTCAATATATCCTATACTAATTCACAAAAACTATTCAACTGCTATAAATTAAAAAAATTTAAAGATTATAATTAACACCATTCATAGTTCTTTCAACAATAGTTCTAGCTAATTTACCGTTAAAAATTTTCATTGGTTACATTTTATTCTAAATTACAGAAATAGATACTATATATATATAATCACCTATATGCATATAAACAAAATTAACGATTAATTTTAGTTGATTCTCATTAAATAATAATATACTGCATAAAAAAATATTTTAAATGGAGGAATTGTTGTGAGTATTATGAATTCTTTAGAAAAAGGTGTGAAATCTAAAATCATGGAGACTTTACTTAATTATCTAGATAAGAACCCAGAAAGAAATGTTGACAAAATTTTTGAGAATGTAAGTAAACTAATAAAAGATGAATCTCAACTAAAACAAATAGATTTTGTCTATAGTTATTACAAGAACAACCCACCAACACATGATTATATACAAAATATATTAACTAATACAGACACAAATTGTCTTAAGAAATTGGTTACTAATTTCTTTGCAAATGCAAATTGGTATGCTGGTGCAAAACGCAACAAATTTTTAACCGACGAAGATACAAAAATACCACTTGTTTTGCTAATCAGTCCATCTATGAGATGTCCTTTACACTGCGTTGGCTGCTATGCATCTAATTATAGTAAAGATACTGATATTCCACCTGTAGAAGTAGAGAGATTAATTAAAGAAGCAAGAGATTTGGGAATATACTGGATAATAATACTTGGGGGTGAACCTTTCTATAATGACTATCTACTCGATATATATGAAAAATTTGATGACATGATGTTCTCCCCGTTTACTAGTGGCATTCTTATAACTGACGAAATTGCCAATAGGATACAAAAATGTTCAAATGTATTCCCAATGCTCTCGATTGAGGGCTTTGAAGAAGATACAGAAGCAAGAAGAGGAAAGGGTACATTCGCAAAAGTTATACATGCTATGGATCTGCTTAAAGAAAGAGGAGTTTTATTCGGAGTTTCAACATGTGTTACAAGAACTAACATAGATGATGTGTTATCTGATAAATTTACTGATATGCTAATTGAAAAAGGTTCTAAATTAAGTTGGTATTTCTTGTTTATGCCGGTAAGTTCACATCCACAGTTTGATATGATGCTTACACCAGAGCAGAGAATAAGACTTGGAAGAAGAACTAATGAAATAAGAACAACAAAACCATATTTTACAATTGATTTCTTTAATGACGCTCCACTAGTAGGTGGGTGTATAGCTGGTAAATACTTCTTTCATATCAATTCAAAAGAGGATGCAGAACCATGCATATTTGCACATTTCTCAACAGTTAATTTAAAGGGAAGACCACTAATTGATGCTTTTAGGGATCCTTTCTTTAAAGAATTAAGACATAGACAGCCATACAACAAAAATATGTTAAGACCATGTATGATGATAGATAATACTAATGTAATAAAAGATGTATGTCAAAAGGTTGGTGCTAAACCAACTGATGCTGCTGGAGATGTTATGCTTAACGACAAAGAATTCCATGAAAATATTGACAAGGTTGCAAATGCTTTCACACCTTATGCCAATAAAGAGTGGAAGGAGACCTTTAATGAAAAAGGAAATGATGAATTATCAAAAGGTTAATTATGTACTTTCTCCTGCGTAATTTGAAATAAGAGTTTGAAACGTGAAAGTTGATTAAGAAATTCTAGTGTTTTGCAAATATAAAATCCTCTAGCACTCACATTCGTCTTACAGCCGGTTCGCTAGCCTTCCTTCCAGTCAGGCTCACGAGAATTTTATATTAGCAAAACAAGAATTTCTAAATCAACTTTCAATGTTTCTGCACTTCTTATTTCAAATCACTTCCGGAGAAAGTTCATACTATTATGCATAGCTATATCCACAGATGTGACTCTTATGCTACCATGGTACTATATTGTCGGGCGAAAAAACATGAATTTCTAAAAACAGTTCAGGGAAAATCTGAGACCTATCGTCCTAGGTTGGCTAACACAGTCTCTAGATATTCGCTTGTGGCATATCTAAGTTATCCACATTATTTTTCGCGAGCTGTTTCCTATATAATAAAAAAGAAATAAAGTATATATTACTTATTAATTCATTATAAGTAATATATACCTTTTTTCGCTTAAAAATATTTGTTAGCAAGCCTGGTAAGTTGGGATTATCTTATGAAGGAATTTAACGACATTTCAAAAGGAAAGTCTCCAACTTCTATAAGTGGGGATCACATACTACAACAAAAATAAAACTTCAGTGGGAGCCTAAATCTCCTTCTGAAGTCGTTAATTACAGCTCCGCAGGAGATGATTTGATGCAAAATTTATGGAAAATACACAAAACAAACAAAATAGACATCATATTGACACCTCGTTGACACTCGCAATTGCTATGATTAAAAGATAGAATCGATAAAAATAAATTAATGAGGGAGATATTAAAATGAAAATTATATCTATAAAAACCAAAATTCTATCTGGCTCACTAACAGTTGGAATACTTTTATCATCTGCCAGTACAACTTTCGCAGCAACTTCTAACCCATTAAATATTGGTAGAAAAGCACCTTTCACAAATGAATGTAAAAAAATAGACACTAAAATAAACCAGGGTTTAGGCGCAAATGTTGAAAACCTTGTAACTGCTAATACTATAACTCAAACTGAGGCGAATAAAATTAAAGCTGTACTAAATAGATCTGAAGGTTCAGAAAAAACTAAAGCTATTACTACTCAAGGAAGTAAACTATATATGGATAGTAACAAGATAACTCATATAAATCCTTTAACATCCCTTGTAAGTAATGGGACTATAACTCAGGCTCAAGCCGATAAAATTATACTGAAGCAACTACACCTATACCAGACTAGAGCGTTACATAGTTTGCTTTAAAAATTCACTCAATATGAGGTAACCCATAAATTTTAAATTACGAATTTTTTCTTAAATTATGCTGTAACAAAAATCATATATCTATATCCACAGGTGGGATGAAACCGAAGGGCATAAAAAAAAGTTATCCACATTATTTACCACAAGTTGTTTCCTATATAATAGAAAAGGGGCTTGCCAAGGGTATTCCTAGCATGCTCCTTTTTTGATTATAGTTTGCTCATATTTTCTAAAATATTCGTCGTATCATTATTCACCACTGTTACTTATGATATCTCTAGTTATCCTCGCGTTCTTCATATTGTTTAACGATTTTATCTGTACGTTTTTTTGAAAACCAGATTAATCCTGAAGACCCCAAAATCGAAAAAGCAAATGTGATTAAAAACATGATGAGTATTTCTACTGGAGTTTGTGAATCTCTTGAATGATTTTGCATTATTTGACCAAATGTAATTCCTGAACTTATACCCAAATTGTTTATTAGATAGCGTCTTATTCTATGATTTTTTGTACCAACATGATAACTACTGTATACGTCATTACCTTTCATGAAATTTCCCAAAATAACATATAATGAACCACCGAAAAATGCAATAAATTCCGTCATATAAGCTTTAAAAGGTGCATTTAAAATGAATTGCTTATACAACACAGAAATCAATAAAAATATAGAAACTAATTGAAACGCACCGCTAACTATTTTATGCTGTTGTTCAATAACCCTCTCGTCCTTAATGTTCTTATTTTTCATTTTGATTCCCCCCAAAATAAATCATTTAATGTTTTATTTAATGCATTACATATGGCAATGCAAAGATTAAGTGATGGATTGTACTTTCCTGCCTCTATCATACCAATCGTCTGCCTTGTAACTCCTACCTTTTCCGACAGTTGTTCCTGTGACAACTCGCACTCTACGCGAGCAATTTTCATACGTTTATTCTTCAATCACAAAACCTCCTTACGTTGCTTATCATAACATATATATTTCTAAATGCAAACTATATATTACATTTTAATTCATATATATTGCTATGAGTGATACCATCATTTTGAATTTATTTATACTAAGTCACGTGAAAATGGCTAGAATATAAAAGTAAGGTATCCACTTTTACGCGGTTACCTTACTTTATTATCTTTAAAGTCATATATGTCCCTCTAAATTAGGCTAAATCCGCATCATCTATACCACATAGAACAATACATGCAAAAGCATAATTGCTTAATTAAATTTAATTAAATTTAGTTAAATCTAGTTAAGTTTAATTAAATCCAGTTAAATATAGTTAAATTTAACTAACCGCTTAACAACACGTATAAATCAACGCTTTAAGTAACATTTCACTATCTTTCCAAGCAAAGATTACTACTTACTTTTCACAAAAATAAATGGCACGCAATTTACATATATACAAGCTAATATTGCCCCTACCATAAGTCTTAAATTGGGTATAGAAAAATTGCCAATATAGATGATAATGAAATTTAATATTTAAACAAATATACTATATTCATACATTAAATCCAAAATAAATTTAAGGAGGTGACTGTTTTGGATGTTGAAATTAAACTAGATTCAAATTTCAAAATTCCTAAACTTGTGATTTATACAAGTGAAATTACAAACCAAATATCAGAAATCGTAAAGAAACTTTCAAATAATGATTCTAAGTTACTACTTGGATTTGATGACAAAAAAATATTTATTATTAACCCTAATGATGTATTCAGTATTTCTACTGAAAACACAAAAATACTTGCACGGTCCTCGCGAGGATTATTTAAGTTAAAAAACCGTTTATATGAGATTGAGGAAAATCCTCCAAATGAATCATTTGTGCGAATTTCAAACTCAGAAATTGTGGATTTCAGTAAGGTTTCACAGAAAATAAATAGCTTAAATGATGGATTAAAGAAACGATAATATTTTCTATAAATTTAAGGGTATAATCCTATAAAAATTGACTTGTTCATTTAAGACAAGTCAATAATATTTTCTAACATTCATATTGCTGTGGGTTTTATAAATCTATTAATAAAAAGATAGCACCAGCTTCAGCCAGTGCTAAACAATTATAGATTTTATTATTCTACTTTTACAGTAATCCTAACTAGACCCTTATTTGCCTCTTAGTTTAAAATCTAAAATTTTTGACAACGAATTTATATCTCCTTTAAATGGGAAACAAAGTAGTTTGTTTTCATCTTCAAAAATCATAAAAAATGGTGGATCCTTTTCAGGTATTATTATATAGACTTCATATACAAGTGCATTTAAACATTCTCTTTGTACCTTAACAGCCGGGTAAAGCGGGATTCTAATTGCATACCCATCATTTGTAAGAGGATTACTTTTACCGTAGATATTATCCACATTCTTTATAAAGCTTTCAACCATATTATGAATTTCTGGATTTAACTGAACTACTTTCACCACCTTTTCTTGCTTTGGATCAAAAATTTCGATATATTTTAATTCTTCAGCACGAACCATTGTTGAATGTAAAAGCATAATAAATAAGAACATAATTGCTATTATTTTTTTAGTCATAAGCATCACCTATTTATTAATATTCCCATAATGAACTGCAGTTATGTTATAGGGATGTATTTAATAAAAATTTTTAAAATTTATATATCTAAAATCACCGCTTTTGAATATTTAAGAAACCCCTTATCCATATTTAACACTATCATTCCTGTTTCATTTAAATATTCAACATAGGACTTTAACATTCTTTCTATCGTAGTATATCTGTATTTGCTTTTTACATTAATATTAAAATTTTTAATAACAGCCTTTAGGATATCCTCCATTGTCATAGTACCATCTATAACATTATATATTCTTAATGCTCTATCCTTATAAAAACTTATATTGTCAGCTATAAGTTTTGTAATATCGTCATATATACCTTTGTGTGCCACTACGTATTTGCTATATTTTAGATCATAAAGCTTTAATTTACTTTCCAAGTCCACACTAAGTATATAAGCGTAAGGCATTTTAGCCCCCCTCATGACTTCATAGCTTATGAGTGAATCTCCTAAATACGCAACATCATCAGGAGTAGTAATGCATATATGTGCAGGGCTGTGACCTGGTGTATGAATAATTTTAAATTTAACACCGCATACCGTTATGCTATCTTGGTTATCCAAAATCATAATATCTGTTTCACAAACCATCTCTCCAAAATGCTCTGTAACATCGGCTAATGTTTGGCTACTATAATAAAGCTTGAGATCTATCGTTGAACTGCAAATAAGAGCTTCATAGGATGGCATAGCAATAATACAGTTATATTTTCCCTTCAAATATGCATTATTTCCTACATGGTCTATATGAGCATGGCTGCAAATTATGGCGACTACCTTAAAGTTGTTTTTTAAAAGAAGCTCCTCTATTCCTTCTCTTTCTCCTTGTGCCCATCCTGAATCCAACATAATGATTTCTTCATGATTAATTTTATAAAAAGGTATGTATGTCATTCCAGTATCAATACAAAATGTATTTCCCTTTATTTCTTTTATCTCCATATATTCACCTTCTTCCTTTTATACTCATTTATGTGATTACCTATTAATGGCTATGTAGCTAATATATAATGTAATCGAAAACATTATAACAAAATACCTTAGATTTCTCTAAGTCATTTTGTTATTTTATAAACTATTATTTTACTAAAGTAATACGTTCCAATGTTAAAAAACTGTATGGTGTTGTTTTATCATCATCAATATAACCAGTTTCTTCTTCTCTAATATTCCACTCCAAATAATTTAGCTCTGGGAAGAATATCTCAGCATCATATTCCTTATGCACTTTTGTTAAGTGTATTTTATTACAATAAGGCAATAATAACTTATAAATCTCTCCTCCCCCTATAACAAAATATTCTTTACTATCTTCTAAAGATTCTAATAATTCTTCCTTAGAATTTAAAACAGTAACTCGTTCATCATTTACTACAAAATCCTTATTTTGAGTAATGACTATATGGTGTCTTTGAGGAAGAATACCCGGAAGAGACTCAAATGTCTTTCTTCCCATTATAATAGTATTTCCACTTGTAATCTGTTTGAACCTTTTTAGATCTTTTGAAAAGTGCCAAAGTAATTTATTATTTTTCCCTATAGCAAAATTTTCTCCAATAGCAACAATACACGTAAGCATTATACAGCCACACTCCCCATATTTATTTTCCCAAGGTGTTTATAATCTATTAGTTTAACATCTTCAGGTGTAAAGTCATAAAAGTTTTTAATTTCTGGATTAATCCAAATCTTAGGTGCTTCTAAAGCTTCTTCTTTTCTTGAAATCTGTAATTTTAAACCTTCAATATGATTTTCATATACATGTGCATTATTTATAACATGAGTAAATAATCCTGCTTTGAGTCCTGTAACTTGTGCAATCATATGAACTAATGCTGCATATTGGCTTGTGTTAAATGGAATTCCCAAGGCCGTATCTCCAGACCTTTGTATTAACATACAATTCAGCCTTCCATCAGTTACATCCCACATAGTTAAAAAACAGCAAGGTTGAAGCGCCATTTCAGGAAGATCTTCTATATTCCATAAGTTCATCATCATTCTTCTGTCTTGAGGATTATTTTTTAAAGCATCAATAAGTGTATCAATTTGGTGATACTTAGCTATTTGAAACCCATACGCCTTCCCTATCGTGCCATCTTCTAACTCCCATTCGTCCCATATATGTACATTTTGTTCTTGAAGTTTTTTGACATCATTAGATTGGTCTTTGAAAATCCAAAGCAATTCTTTTACTGCAGTTTTAAATGCAACAAATTTAGTTGTTAATATTGGAAATTCTTCTTCCAAATCAAATTGCATAATTTGGTGAGGAAGCTTTAAAGTTGCAACCCCTGTACGATTTTGGTCATAATATCCTTTTTTAATAATTTTCTCTGCCATTTTAATATATTGTCTATCCATTTCATTTAACATAATTTATCATTAGTGAGAAAGTGTACAATAAGTACTAAAACCCACTAAATATTCACTTCCTTTCTATATTTCTTTTTTACTCTATAGCTCAACCCTTATTTAGACTTTTTTAATATTAACGACTCTTTTTTCCCATTCCATTCTATCTTTACTATCATATCTCTATCAGTAGGTTTGGGAAGCCCTGCAGTTATTATTAGTTTGCCAGTATAAACCTTAGTATTGTCAATTTTAAATTCACCACTTTCTCCTTCATTCCTTGTATCTATTGAGTATTTTACATCCTTTACTGAGTCGCCAGCTTTCCCAATGTACTTGAATGTATAATAAGTATCATGTGAGTTCTCAGTACCATCAATTTTATAGCCTACATCCCAATTGGGACTCTTGCCTTCATAATTAATCAAGACATTTTCAACGTTTAAAAGTAAATTACTCGCAAGTTTAGAAAGTGCTTCACAATTATTTTTATCATTAGGATTTATAATTATACAATGCAAATAATTATATATAAGTTCACGCTTTTCAGTAACAGCTCTCCACCTACTATTAGTTGTATTAATTTCTGATATACAGGAATGAAGTTCACGTATTGCATTAGATAATTCATTTCGATTTTCAATATTAGCATATGAAGTCGAATTTAATATATTTAAAGCTATATACAAGTTAGATGATGCCTTGATATAATAATTAATCTTAGTATTTTCATCCAATTTACTATAGTCCGACCCAAAACAAGATTGTGCTTCATTTAAACTAAATATAAATAATTCAGTTGCAGTTTTTTCTCGCTGCTTTAACCCAAGAAAATTATAAGTTCCGAACAGTAAACTAATTATTAAAGCTATTATTAATAGATGCTTTTTCTTCATTAGAATTTCACCTTTCATACAAATTATATTTTATATTTTAGAATCTAAACAAAATTTTTTTTTTAATATTATGATATATTAAGTTACAATTGAGTTTTAATTATAACATAAAGTATGCCTTTATATCATACATACTCTTCCCTCATCAAAACAACACACTTGTCATTTTTTTATAAATAAGAATTGTTGATTCGTGTTTTTAAATTTTATTTTAAATTATTTTAGCTATAAAAGATATTATATGTGCTGCTGGAACTAATAAAAACTGTGCAAAAATCGTACCTACTATCAATCCTCCAACAATAAAAATTATACATCTATCAAATTGCAATTGACTACATTCTCCTTTTATTACATCGTCTGTCAGAATCGATATATATGGATCTACGAATATAACCATAAGTATTGCTGCCATGCCCGTTATCACACCTGATAATGTACTGCATGTACTTCTTAGTTCTGGATTTAAACATCCTGCATACAATGATGCTAAAACACCAACAGTTAATATTGAAAAGGCTATGGTGTTAATTAAAACTATTTTCTTAGGTATCATTTTAAAACTTTTAAATTGTCCCAAATTTTCTTTTCTAGGTTTTGTAACACTACTTTTAAACTGCTCTATTCCTGATTTTGAAAACGAGTGTAATAACAATTTAGCTATAGAACGATTATAACTAAATGATTCTACAAGTTTTCCAAAAATTTTTATAAATGTTGGCATGAGTGCTGCGCCAATAATTGTTGCTATTGTTGTAGAAAATAGAATCCATCTAAATGTAGATAATAAACTTTGAGGGTCCCCGGCTTTTATAGTCTCTTCAATCCTTTTAGCTAGTAATGGTGCTTGTACTGTATTTGCAGTTCTAGAAATTAACGAAAAAATATTAAATACCGCAAAAGATACCGCTATTCTTCCCGTTCGTACACCAACAATTCTTACAGAATAGGCCAGTGTTGAAATTATGGAAATGATAACCGTAAGAATTAAAACAATTATTACTTGTTTAGACATATACTCCCCTCCGTCTTCCTTAATTTTTCTTAATATGCTATTACATCTTGCTACATTATATCGAATTTTAATAGATATTTCCAATATTATTATAATTAAACATGTATCTCTTCATGATATAATATTTAAATGTGTCTTAAAATCAAAAATAGGTAAGGGGATCTACACTTGGAAATTATAAAGTCAGTTTTTTATTTTGTGCTAGCAGGTATATTTGAAATAGGCGGAGGATATCTTGTTTGGTTATTTTTACGCGATGGTAAAAGTCTTTAATCATCTAAATTTTCTAGGCACTCATGATAAATTCCGTACTTTTTTATCTAACCTTATATTTAATCTGTTAGAAAACTATAACTTTGAGTAGATTTAAACTTAGAAATTATGTGAGTATTTTATTTCACTATGGTATATAATTAGTATAAAGAGTTATAAAGCGAGGTGAAGTTAATGAGTTTAGCAGAAAAACTAATAAAAGATTTTGAAACACTTCCGGAAGATAAAAAAATAGAAGTAATAGACTTTGTTGATTTTTTAAAAAATAAGAATCAAAAAAAATTAGAAAATATGATGGATTTAGTTATTATAGAAAATAATGAAGCGCTTAAGGAGTTAAGCAAATAATGAAAAGTATAGATATTGATAATGTATTGTTGTTTCATAAAAAGATAGTGGAGCAGACTGGTGGCAGTGAAGAAATAAGAGATTTAGGCTTAATTGAGAGTGGATTAAATAGAGGTTATTCAACTTTTGATGGTATTGATTTGTATAAGGACGTTGAGGAGAAGATTTCAGCTATTACTCATGGACTTGTTAAAAATCATGGTTTTGTAGATGGAAACAAACGAATAGGGGTATTAGAAATTCTTTTTTTTAAAGTGGTTAGAAGTATGGAAAACAGTTCTAATAATATAGATATTAATTTTATCTATTAATCACCATATAGATAATCAAAAATAAAGTTGGTAAAAGTAAAAGTACATTTATTATATTAAAAATATAATCTTTTTCATTTTCATATTCTGCATTTTTAAAAAATTTATTTTTTAGTAACGAATACACAATTACGAATGCAACAATTAAAGAAGTATGGTTATATCGAAATTGTTGCCAGGTGGAAAATAAAATTAACGATAAACATACTATTGTGCTGATTCTTTCAAAATAATATTTTTTTTTCATAGCCACCTCACTAAAATTAGTATCTGTTAACGATTATAGCCGCATAAATCAATTTAATTCTTACTAATTTTAACATATTCAAAGTATTTATTCAATGATGAAATTGTTACAATATGTTAAAATTCACTTCAACAAAAACATATACCCATAAAGGTAAAAATGGTATATACTCCTTAAATTATCATAGCGCAAATAGGCTCATAACAGTTTTAATAGATATGTATTTTTATGTTTTTAGAATTACAGAAACTAATACTATTGCTCCAGTGCTTATAATTAAATTTAGCTATTAAGACAGGGATATCAATCCTATTTTATGTAACACAAATAAAAAAAAAAATACTAGTTACCAATGGCAACTAGTTAATCAATAGCACTCTCATTACTTCTTAAGGGCTACGCCCATATGGATGTAGAGTGAATTTAATAAATACAAACGACTATATCACTCTTTTGAGATCTTTTTTATCGTTCGGATTTTACTAAGAAATAAAATAATAAGTATAAATTTCTCCGAATTGACTCGTAATAAGAAGTGCAGAAACATTAAAATTTCATTTAGAAATTCTTCTTTTGCCAATATAAAATTCTCGTGAGCCTGTCAGGACGACAGGCTAGCGAACCTGAGGCAGGACGCCGAATGTGAGTGCTAGAGAATTTAATATTCGCAAAAGATTAGAATTCCTTAATAAAATCTCTCGTTTCAAACTCTTATTGCAAGTCACGCCGGATAAATTTCATACTTCTCTTTATTTATTGTCCTTTTCTTTACCGCTCATTTTGTTCATCACATCTTTAAAGGTTTCGTTATCCACCTTTACTATAGCAGTATCTTTTGGTAGCTCCCTTGGTACAATTACTATACCTAGTCTTTTGTTAGCAGCCATATTGCTATAACTGGTGTCATTTAGTTCTCCGGAAGGTTTTTTAATTTTAAGAGATATTGCATTAAATTTTCCTTTAATTATATTAACAATTTCTTGTTCATCCTCTATTTTCTTCTCATTAATCTGCACTATTAAATCTCCACTTTTAATCCCCATTTCAAAAGCAGGAGAGTTAGGCGCTACTTCCAGCACCATAATTCCCTCTTCACTACTCATAAATCTTGGTTTTAAAGTGAGCTCCATGTACTTTTCTAGTCGTAACATTGCCTCATGCAATGTAGCCGCAAATATCAAAATAAATAATTGAAAAGCTACCCCTAATACTGCTAATTGTGATACAGCTGTTAGTGCTATACCATAAGTCAATACTAAGGCTCCCGAAGTAAGCGCCTTCTTTTTCTTAAGCTTTGTAAATGTAATACTGCTATATCCAATAACTCCATACAAAGCCATAGAAGCTATAACCGAATTTTTTACAATTTTATTGACTATATCCCCTTTTATTATCCCCATCCACTCAGGCATCATGACGTTCTGTACAAGAACTAATTCTGCTGAATTCGCACTTAAAAGTATAAGTAAAGCAATTGGTAGTGCCCAATATCTCTTTAAGGCGAACCCACCAACAATTTTTTGATCTCTATTAGTAAACACAGGAATAGCTCCTCTTGAGCCGTCTATCATTACTAAAATCCCCTCTATAATATGTAATATTCCAACCAGTGTCATTAATGTAAGAATATCTATGTTTATAATATTCAATTGTGGCATATGTAATGTACTTGCTGCATATTTAAACACCAGGCTCGCCATGCCCAGAACTGCACCAGAATAAGAAAAGCAAATAAATCTAGGCTTAAATGCCATAAAAAATAACGACACCATAAACAATAAATAAATATTTGAATTTTCATCAAAAACTAATCCTGAAAATGTAAATAATAGACTTGCCACAGCACCGGCAATAATTCCTATTACAATTTGAGATATAGTTAGTTCAAAAGGCGAATCTAAACTTTCTCCCATTATCATTTTCTGCATAGCTGCAGTCTTCTTATTTTTATTATAAAAAATTACTGCAATCATTATTAAAATAAAAGCATTTGAAGGGTCAACAATTGCAAAAGCAACTGCTCTTAAAGTATGTATTGCAATTTCCATTGATTAAAATTCTCCTTTCATATCACTATGAAACACGTAATATTATAAGCTATTAAAATGTCGTCAAATCATCACCTGCGGTGCTCAATATTAACGACTCCAGAAGGTGATTTATATTCCCACTGAACTTCTCTTTGTTATATTATATAACTTACGATTATAGAAGTACGAGACTTCCCTTCTGAAATGTCGTTAAAAACCAAGTATCTACCAAATCTATTGGTAGATACTTAAATAAATTTTCTTATATTATTACTTGATTTTATCTTTAGCTATCTCTAAAGCTTTCTTAAACTGTGGATCCAAAGTTCTATCATACGCTTTTTCCTTAAGTTCTTGTGGATACACAACCGGCACTTCTGGCTTTATTCCAATATGATGTATATTCTCACCACTTGGAGTATAATATTTTGATATAGTAATTTTTAATGCTGTACCATCATCAAAACCATCAACGCTTCTGTAAAACATCCTTTGAACTATGCCTTTACCAAAGGTCTTTTCTCCCACTAAAGTACCAACTTTATAGTCCCTTATAGCACCTGCAAAAATTTCTGAAGCACTTGCTGAACCTTCATCTGTTAATACTGTTAATGGCATGCCTATTGCGAGGCCTCCCTTAGATTTATCTTCAGTTTTTTTCTTATTCTTATCTATTGTAGATACAATAACCTTTCCTTTAGGTACAAAGTTAGATGTTAAATCTACAACCTGATCTAAAAGTCCGCCAGGGTTTCCTCTTACATCTACTATTAGACTTTTCATACCCTTGCCTTGTAATTCTGATAATTTCTTTTCAAAATTCTTAGCAGTATTTTCATCAAACATTGTAAGTTGAATATACCCAACTTTATCTTCTAGCATTTCACCTTTAACTGTTATCAAATCGATCTTAGCACGTTTCATACTAACGTCAAAACTACCTTTTCCTTTTCGATTAATAGTTAAGGTAACTGACTCATTTGCCTTGCCCTTCATCATTGTAACAGCTTTTTCTAGTTCTTTTCCAGGCACTTCTGTTGAATTAACCTTCTCTATAATATCTCCAGAAATTAATCCTGCTTTTTTAGCTGGTGATCCGTCAAAGGGTGCAATTACAACTATCTTATCGTCTTTAACTCCCACTTGTATTCCAAGACCAACATAAGCTCCTTCTGTTTGAGAATTAAAGTCTGAAAACTCTTTTTTGTTCATAAAAGTTGTATAAGGATCCTTTAGGGAATCAGTCATGCCCTTTATAGCTCCTTCAACTAAAACATCGTCACTAATTTTGCCATCATAATACTCATACAATTTATTTCTGACTAAAAATAGTTTTTGAAACTTTAGTACCTGGTCATAAGCTTCTCTTCCAATAGCTACTTTTCCATTAGGAATACCTAATGAAATTTGAGTTGAGACAAATAAAGTTATGGTATTAGTAATAAGCACTAAAACTATAATCCATATAATACACTTAATTTTCTTTGCTTTAGGTTTTTCACTACCATTTTCTAAAGTTCTAAATTTTTCAGGCTTATTTTCATCGCCCATTTTATACACCTCTTTACTATAATCTATATATTATTATATATTATCTATATATTATCTATATATTATTTATGTAAATATAATAAATTTATAACACTAATAAGAAAATAAATAAATTTAACGACATTTCAGAAGGAAAGTCTCCCACTTCTATAAGTATATGTTACACACTATAATAAATACAGAAATTCAGTGAAAGTATAAATCTCCTTCTGAAGTCGTCAAAGCATCTCCTGCGGAGCTATTTCAGCTCCGCAGGAGATGCTTTTATACTATACAATCAAGAATTTTCTTATGGATATAGCACTTCCTATGGCTCCAATAACTAAGCCACCCAACATAAATTGCCATAAAGTAGTACTTAATATCATATGAGGGTTTATAAGAGTAACTCCTAATAATCCATTAGTAACCTTTAAGAAAGCTAATTTATAAGCATAATATAGTACTCCAGTAGAAATAAGTGCTCCTGATAAACCTAAAACCATGCCTTCGATAATAAATGGCCATCTTATAAACCAATCCGTAGCACCAACAAATTTCATAATACCTACTTCTTTTTTTCTAGAGTAAACTGTAAGTTTAATTGTGTTTCCTATTAAGAATAAAGAAACACTTATTAAAATTGCAAATAATGCAATTCCTATTATTTTAAGAGTATTTGTTATCTTTATAATTTTGTCAACAATTTCTCTAACATCTTTAATCTCATCTACACCTTTTAGTTTTTCAGCAGATTTAACTACACTATTTACCACTTCAGGTTTTGTTACGCTTACAACGTATGCAGTCGGATAAGGGTTATTCTTTTCCATTCCTTGTAATAAGGATTGACTATCTTTTCCGAATTGTTTCTTTACTTTTTCTAGTGCATCGCCCTTATCTTCAAATTTAACATCTGTTACTCCCTGTACTTTGCTTAAGGCATTTTCAATAGCTGATTTATCTGCTATTGTTATATCATCCTTAAGATAAATTTTCACTTCTAACTTAGCTCCTAGTTCTTGGACTCCTGCATTAACATTAAAAACAATTAATAGGAACACCCCTAAAATAAATAGAGTAGCGGCCACTGTAGCCACTGACGCTATACTAACTGTTCTATTTCTTTTTAAGCTTTTTAAAGCATCTACAACAAAATATTTAACTGTACTAATCTTCATAACCGTATCTTCCCCTTTGCTCATCTCTAACTATGACACCTTTTTCTATAGCTATTACCCTCTTCTTCATAGAGTCTACTATATTCTTTGCATGCGTTGCCATAACTACTGTGGTACCAGACTTATTAATATCATTTAAAATATCCATAATACCTAATGCAGTTTCAGGATCTAAGTTTCCTGTTGGTTCATCTGCTATTAGCAAAGTAGGATTATTTACTATAGCTCTAGCAAGGGAAACTCTTTGTTTCTCTCCACCTGAAATCTCATGAGGAAAAGCCATATGTTTTTTTGATAATCCAACTAAATCTAATACCGAAGGTACTTTTTTCTTGATGTCCTTTGCAGAACATTCTGTAGCCCTTAGTGCAAACGCCACATTTTCATAAACATTTAAAGAATCAATTAATCTAAAATCTTGAAAAACTACTCCAATTTTTCTTCTATAATAAGGTACCTTTCTTCTAGGTAATTTTGTTATATCTGTATCATTTATAATAACATTTCCTGTAGTTGGTTCGATCTCTTTTAAAAGTATTTTAACAAAAGTAGATTTCCCTGCTCCACTAGGACCTACAATGAATATAAATTCCCCTTTTTCAATAGTTATGTCAATATTCGACAAAGCTATAACATTATTATCATAAATCTTAGTTACTTTTTTTAATTGTATCATATTAAACTCTCCTTACTATACTTATGTAATTTATTTCAGTAAAATCATTAACAACATTATAACATAATGATTAAGCCTGTAATAATTTTTAATATAAAATTTCCGTGAATATTATATTAAATAAATTTCTCTTTATGATTTCCTAAAAAACAAAAATTATTATAGTTTAAAGCAATATTATTGTATAAACTATTTAAAGGCTTTCATACATACACGCATAAAAGCCTCTAAATTTATTTTAAGGAAAGGCCCTTTTTAAGAGCTTTAACTATTTCATCTGCAGTTAATCCATAAGCTTTTAAAAGTTCTTCTGGCTTACCACTCTCACCAAAGGTATCTTTAACTCCAACTCTCATAACTGGTACTGGATGGTTAGACGTAACAACCTCAGCAACTGCTGAGCCAAGTCCGCCTATAATGCTATGTTCTTCAGCGGTAACAATTAATCCAGTTTCTCTAGCTGCAACAATAATTGCCTCTTCATCAATAGGTTTAATAGTGTGTATATTAATCACCCTAACCTTTATTCCTTCTTCAGCTAAAATGTTATAAGCTTCCAAAGCAGCATCTACCATAATACCCGTAGCTATTATAGTTGCATCATGGCCTTTTCTAAGCATTACAGCTTTTCCCAATTCGAATTTATACTCAGGATTATTATTTATTGTGCAAACACCTGATCTTCCGAGCCTTACATAGCAAGGTCCGTGGTACTTTATAATAGCTTTTATAGCAGCTTCCGTTTCAACATCATCACTAGGGCTTATAACCACCATATTTGGTATACTTCTCATTAAAGCTATATCTTCTATTGCTTGATGAGATGCTCCATCTTCTCCTACTGTTAAGCCTGCGTGTGTTGCACAAATTTTAACATTTAATTTTGGATAACAAATGGAGTTTCTTATTTGTTCAAAAGCTCTTCCTGCTGCAAATATAGCAAAAGTACTTGCAAAAGGAATTTTTCCGCAACTAGCAAGTCCTGCAGCTACGGACATCATATTTCCTTCAGCAATACCCATATTAATAAATCTTTCTGGAGCCACTTTTTTAAAATCTGCAGTTTTAGTGGATTTAGATAAATCCGCATCTAAAACAACTATATTTTCATTTTCTAATCCTAATTTGGCTAAGGCCTTACCATAAGCTTCTCTTGTTGCTACTTTACCCATTATACAGTACCTCCAATTTCGTCTATTGCTTCTTGGCATTGTTCTTTACTTGGAGCGCTACCATGCCAACTAGCTTCATTTTCCATGAAGGATACACCTTTACCCTTTATAGTTTCGCAAATTATAACTGTTGGTTTTCCTTTTGTTTTTTTAGCTTCTTCTAAAGCACTTTTAATTGAATCAAAATCATGTCCATCGATAGAAATAACGTTCCATCCAAAAGCTGCAAATTTAGCATCTATTGGATCAGAACCCATAACTTCCGAAACCTTACCATCTATTTGTAGTCTATTATGATCTACAAAAGCGGTTAGATTATCAAGCTTGTAGTGTGCAGCTGACATAGTTGCTTCCCATACTTGACCTTCTGCAAGTTCGCCATCTCCAAGTAGTGAATACACTCTGTATCCTTTTTTATCAAGTTTACCAGCTAATGCCATTCCTACTGCAGCAGAAATTCCTTGGCCTAAAGAACCTGTAGACATATCTACTCCGGGAACAGTATTCATATTAGGATGTCCTTGAAGCATTGATCCGAGCTTTCTTAGTCCCATTAATTCACTTTTATCAAAGTATCCCTTTCTAGCAAGCACGCTATATAATGCTGGTGCGGCATGTCCCTTTGAAAGTACAAACCTATCTCTGTCTAGATCATTCTTATTTTCTGGACTTGCATTCATCTCATTAAAATATAAAGCAGTTATAATTTCTACAGCAGATAACGATCCACCTGGGTGCCCAGACGCTGACTTTGTAATCATAGTTACGATATCTTTCCTAACTTCTTTAGCAATTGCTTTTAATTGTTCTAATGTTTTCTCCATGTGTCTCCTCCTAATATTGCTTTGGTGTAGATAAGAACCAATAATTGTTATCTACCTGTATTCCTATTTATCTTATTTAATTATTATAACATAATTTTTAAACCTTTTATAAAATACAATAAAAATAAGGGCAATAAATGCCCTTACCTATTTATAACCCTACACTAATTAAAAGTGCAGTATCTACTTTTTTCATATCTCCATCAGTCATATGACCAATTTTTTCTTTTAATCTTTTTTTATCTAATGTTCTTATTTGTTCTAGCAAAACTACAGAATCTTTATTTAATCCATACTCTTCTGAAGAAATTTCAACATGAGTAGGGAGTTTTGCCTTATTTATCTGGGAAGTAATAGCTGCAATAATAATAGTGGGACTATACTTGTTACCAATATCATTTTGAAGTATAATTACAGGTCTAATCCCGCCTTGCTCTGAGCCTACAACCGGACTCAAATCAGCATAAAATATATCTCCTCTTTTTACTATTGTTGTCATTTGACAAATCACTCTCCGAAAGCTTAACTTCGTATTCTTTAAAATCTTTAATATCAATTTCAAAACCCATATTAGCCATTTCTAAATTTAACTCCGCCATTTCTAAATATCCTTGTTTCATTTTATCTATATATTTAAGATTTTTCTTTCCCTCAATATATAGTATTATAGCTTCCCGAATAAATTCACTTCTTTTTTTACAATCTTTCGCAAGTATCGTATTAAATTCAATGTAAAGTTTTTTTGAGAGGTTTATTACTAATTTCTTTGAAGTTGACATAGAAAATTTAATACCTCCTAATAAGTAAAGCAACAATATGTATGAATATATTATAATTCAACCTATGTCAATCTGTCAAAGAAATTATTCGTATTTTCGTTTTTTTTCGACAAGTAATTTTATGCTTAAATGGTTTATTCTACATATAATACATGAATATCATACATATGTTTTTATTTTTACAACCTTACCTTTACTAACATAAACTCTTGGAACTCTTTTGCCAATCATGCAAACTACTTCGTAGCTTATCGTCCCTATTAATTCTGCTACTATGTCTGCTGTAAATTTATTATTTTCATCCTCACCTATTAGTATTACCTCATCACCAATTTTTGCTCCATCAATTTCAGTAACATCAATCATGCACTGGTCCATACAAATCTTACCTATTACTGGAGCGAATTTCCCCCTCAATATAACCTTTCCCTTTTGAAATAAGAGCCTTGTATACCCATCAGCATATCCAATTGGAAGTGTAGCTATAATACTTTCCTTCTCTGTTTTATACTTTCTTCCGTAACTCACATATTCTCCAGCAGGTAGTTTTTTTATGTGCACTACATTTGTTTTTAATGTCATTACAGGTTTTAAACTTATGTTTTCCTTATTTACCTCGCCTGACGGATAATAGCCATATACTATTATCCCTGGCCGCACTGCCTCATAATGAGTTTCTGGCAAATCTATGATAGCAGCACTATTAGCAATATGCCTCATTTTTATGTACACTTTTTTCTCTTTTAACTTTTCATAAAAAGCGTCGTATTTTTTTACTTGATCATAAGTATAGGTCTTATCTTTTTCATCCGCTGTAGAAAAATGACAAAATACCCCTTCTATGATTATGTTGGGTAGCTTGCTGATATTATATACCTCTTCAGCGCTTTCCTCATTTGGTAGATAGCCTATCCTCCCCATACCTGTGTCTACTGCTATGTGAATTCTAGCTACCTTATTTTTCTTTTGAGCCATCCTTGACAGTTTGATTGCAAATTTATAAGAGAATACCGTTTGTTCAATATCATATTTCAATAAATTATCAATTAAATTTGGTGGTGTAAACCCCAAAATCATTATTGGGCATTCTATACCTGATCGTCTAAGTTCCACCGCTTCACTTTGCTCTGCTACTGCTAATCTATTGGCACCGTTTTTAAGGAGCACTGGAGCTACGTCTATAGCTCCATGCCCATAGGCATCTGCCTTTACAACCGCTATAATATTCTCGCTTCTAGCGATCCGCCTAATTTCTCTCATATTATGGGCTAATTTATCTAAGTCAATTTCTGCCCACACGGGTCTTAAATGTTTAAACATGCCTTCACCTCATTTGTTATTTCAATTTAATTAGTACTACGGAACTGAAAGCTCTGACTGTTCAATTTTTACGTTAGGAAGGAAATTAGTATATGTTATCTCAATTTTTTCTTTACCATTAATATCGTAAATAATCATTCTAGCTGGTAGCATACTTTTAGTATTAACATAAAGCAATGCCTTATTAATGTTTTTATTATTACCAGGAATAAATAAATTAATTACTGTGTATTCAATACCGTTAATGGTTTTTATATCATATTCTATTTTCTCATTAGTATATAATAATCCTATGTATTCGCCAATAAAACTTGATTTAAGGACTTCATCAAAATCTTTGCTCTGTACATACTTTGTTCCATTGTTTTTGTCACTAATATAGATTTTATCATCTGTTTTAAAAATAAACACTCTGTTTTTGTTTAGCTCTAGCTTGTATCCGCCTCCCCTTATATAGGATTGTTTTGCCTTATAATTAATTGTCTGTTTATCATTCTTTACATCCATATTCATTTCTGTAGTATAACTTTCCATGTTTTTTAAAAAGGTTGCAATATCATTAGTATCCTCTGGTTTCTTATGGCATGAAGTTAATAATAGGGAGCTTAAAATTAGCAAAAAACTTAAAATTAATAGTGAATTTCTTTTCATTGTTATCCTCCTAGCATTTCTCTAGAGATGCAAAAGAATTCTCAATTGTTAGATATCTAACAAAATATTCTACTACTAATCTATTACTAATAGCTGCATACTATTACTAAAATAACTAATTACAATAAATCAGTTTACCTCACTATTCACAAACTTCTTCAATCTTTTTTGTAGCTTCCACTATAGCATAAGCCACAGCACTATCTTCTCCATGAGATATACTAAGATGAACATTGTATTCTCCTTCTTTTTTAGCTATTAACTTTGCTTTCCCTTTTAAACTAACTACTGGTTTTCCAAGAGTTGTCCTGTCAATTTCAATATCTTTAAAATCAAATCCTCTAAATCCTGTCCCTAAAGCTTTTGCTACTGCCTCTTTAGCAGCAAACCTTCCAGCCACATATTCAGCCCTTAAATTTCTGCTTTTAAGATATTCTAATTCAATTGTTGTGAAAATCTTCTCTAAAAACTTCTCATTGCTCTCCATAGCCTTTTTTATTCGTCGTATTTCAACAATATCAGTACCTACACCAAGAATCATAACTATCACTCCTACTTATTGATCTATATTATAAGTTTAATTTTTGTATTTCGTAAAACACAGCTGTTAATTTTATCATTAGATATCTATATATAATACTACTCCTACTACAATAATATAATAAAATTTTGATTATTTATTATACTACCTTTCCATTGTAAACCAAAAAGAGGAGCATTCTCCCCAGGAAGAGGTTCAGTCTCCTCGATATGTTAGACTAATTCACAATATTAACAATTAGCTATATTTTTTAACATCTCATCAAAATCACTAGTATATTCATCAATATAATCACCCAATATGTCAATCATGTGAATAGGTGATACCGTATTGTCATATAGCATTTTTAAAAGATTCTTAACTTTATGTCTTTGTGGACTTATGTTTTCTACGCAATCTCTTTGTATCCCTACAACTGATCCATCAACTATGTCTTGTCTTTCTATTTCAATACCATAAGCTTGTATTTCAGTAAGTTCACCATACATTGAAACGGAAATTTGACTTTTTACTAACCTATAAAAATAGCTATGATTTACATCACCATTTGTTACTTTTCTTAATAAATTCTCTATAACTACCATATATGTTTTCCCCCTATACTTATGTTATGAGAATACATTAACATTACTTTTCAAAATAATCTGTCACTTTATGAAATTCGTTTCACATATATTATCTCTTTAAAGTGACAACTTAAACCCTTTCCACCCATAATGCCACGATTAATAAAGAATAGTAAACCACCTGCATATATATGCACTAGATTATTATGTCGAAATTAAAATAAATATAGATAAAAGTATTGAATATAATATTGAATATTTTTTAACAAATTAGAAATATTCTTTATAGATACCTTCACATTATGAAAATTATGATTTTATTGTAAATTTTTGTCATGATAATCATATATTCTATTCACTATTTTCCCTATTCTTTAATGTCATCATGTTTTTTGTGAATTTTTAACATAATCCTCAATGAAATCATCTCCTGCGGAGCTGCACAGCTTCGCAGAAGATAAATTAACGACTTCAGAAGGAAATTTCTAATCCCACTGAAGCTTTCTATTTGTTAGGGCATGTAACTCTCACTTATAGAAGTAGGAGACTTTCCTTCTGAAATGTCGTTAAAATAAATAACCCCTTACCTTTATGTAAGAGGTCATAACTTATATCATCTTTAAAAAAGCTGGGAAGGCTACAGATAATCCTGTAATAATAAGTCCACATAGAAAAGATCCTACAACAGCGCACATGACGGATTTTTTAAAATCCAACTTTAAAAAAGCAGCTATCGCGGTCCCTGTCCAAACTCCTGTGGTAGGAAGAGGTATTGCAATAAAAGTTATAAGTGCTATTTCTTCAAACTTTTCAAATTTAGACTTATTCTTATTTATCTTTCTTTGGATTAAATTATATATTCCACTAAATAACTTATATTTTCCTAGCCATTCAAATATTTTATTAAAGCATATCAACACAAAAGGAACCGGAAGCAAACTTCCAAAAAAGCTTAGTAGGAATACTGCCATTGGATTAATATGATACACATTTATTCCAAGCGGTATAGATCCTTTCTGTTCAATAAGAGGTACTGCCGCTAGCAATAATACTTTTAACCAATTCATATAAACTCTCCTTATTTATAAATTATCTACGTAATTATTTTTCAAAATTTTAAATATCTATTACATGATGTTGTCTGCTCTCACCAATGAAAAACACTGCCAAAGCCCCTGGACCACTAAATCTTCCAACCACTGGTCCGATATAATGAATAATTACTTCTTTAACCACAACCTTTGAGAGTATTTCCTCTTTAAGTCTTACAGCTTCATCATAACAATCTGCATGGCAGATAGCTATAGTTTGAGTTTCAGGATTTTTAATCTTCTCCTTCACTATTTCTGCAAGTTTAGTTAGAGATTTTTTACGCCCGCGAACCTTGAGTACTGGCATTACACGTCCGACCTGGTTAATAGTAAGTATAGGCTTTATATGTAGTACTAGCCCTAGAGTAGCCGCTACATTAGATATCCTTCCACCTCTTTTTAAAAAATTCAAATCCTGCACAGTTATGTAAGTATTTAAATTTTGTATGTTTTCTTCTATTTCGCATGCAATCTTTTCCACGCTAAATCCTTCATTTTTCATTTCCACAGCTTTCATAACCATAAGTCCTTGACCCAGTGACGCTGTTAACACATCAATAATATGTATACAAGCATTAGGGAACTCTTCTAATATAGCAGTTTTACCAATATTAGCACTGTTATAAGTACCACTAAGACCTGAAGACACTCCAATATAAATTACATCCTTACCATTTTCTACAGCTGATTTGAAAATTTTATAGAAGCTTTCAGAATTTGCTTGAGAGGTATTAGGTAATGCTCCATCACGAAGGTCATCAAAAAATTGTTTATGACTTAGGCTTTGTCCTAAATCATCTAAGTACTCTCTACCATTGTAACTAAATGACAACATAGCAAAAGGGATATTATTACCGTAAATATATTCCTTGGGCAAATCACAGCAAGAATCTGTCATAATAACAAAATCTCTCATTTGCATTCCTCCTACGTTTTATATTAATCTTATTGTGGCAACCTTTCAGAAGGAAAATACATCTTTTTAACATAAAAAAATGTTTTGCTATTTTTCTTTATAATTCTTCAAATTTGTTACACAATCCTTTAGAAACTATAGCATAAAAAGCGTTTACTGTAAAATAAAATTGCACAGTTTGGGTAATTTGTTATTGCTTTCTAAATATTCCTATACTATACTTTAAACAATAACTATTATTTTCGAATAGTTATTAAAGGAGTGATATAAATGAATGCATTAGAAGTGACAAAGAATATTTACTGGGTAGGCGCACTAGACCCCAATCTTAGAATTTTTGATATAATTATGTATACCCCTTTTGGTACTACTTATAACTCTTATGTAGTTAAAGGTAGTGAAAAAACTGCAGTATTTGAAACGGTAAAAGAGAAATTTTTTGATGAATATCTGGAAAGATTAAAATCTTTACACATTAATATAGAAAACATTGACTATATAGTAGTAGATCATACTGAGCCAGACCATGCAGGCTCAGTAGGAAAACTTTTAGAAATTGCTAAAAACGCTAAAGTAGTAGGATCACCTGCAGCAATTGAATTTCTTAAAGAAATCATAAATAGAGATTTTGAATATATAACTGTAGGGGATGGAGATAGTATAAGTCTTGGAAATAAAACCTTATCTTTTATTTCAGCACCTTTTCTTCACTGGCCAGATTCAATTTATACCTATGTTTCACAAGACAAGCTACTTATCACTTGTGATTCCTTTGGAAGTCACTACGCAAGTGATGCGATGTATAATGATTTAAACCGAAACCAAGAAGATTATTGCGAAGCCTTAAAATATTACTTTGACTCTATTATGGGACCCTTTAAACCTTATGTGTTAAAAGCTATAGATAAAATAAAGGACCTTCCAATAGATATAATATGCCCAGGTCATGGTCCCATTTTAAGAGAAGACCCCTTAAGTATAGTAAATCAATACAAACAGTGGAGCCTTCCAGAAAAATCAGCCCAAGGCGAAGCACAGGTTACCTTATGCTACGTTTCAGCTTATGGCTATACTGAAACTGTAGCTAAAAAAATAGAAGAAGGTATAAAATCTAATAGTAATTTCAAAGTTAACATGTATGATGTTATCTATCATGATATGAATGATATTTTAAAAAGCATAGATAAATCTGTGGGAGTAATTTTTGGTTCTCCTACCATAAATGGAGACGCTCTAAAACCAATATGGGATATTTTAGTAAATTTAAATCCTATAGTTCATGGTGGAAAAGTAGCTTCCGCATTTGGTTCTTATGGTTGGAGTGGTGAAGCTGTTTCAAATATAGAGGATAGATTAAAACAAATTAATCTAGATTTATATCCTTCTATGAAATTTAAATTTAAACCTTCTGAAAAAGATTTAAACTTTGCCTTTAAATTTGGAGAAAGTTTTGCGGAGAAAATAGCTGAAAAAATTAAAATAAAAAAAAGTCCAGCTAAACCTTCTACAGAGAAACGATGGAAATGCATCGTTTGTGGCGAAGAATTTGATGGAGAAAAACCACCTGAAATATGTCCTGCTTGTGGTGCAAGTGCTGATCAATTTATCCAAGTATCAGAAGATGTAATTACCTTTAGTTCTGATAAAGAAGAAAAATATTTAATTATTGGTAACGGTGCCGCTGGATATTATGCTGCTGATGCCATAAGAAAAAGAAACAAACAATGTGAAATAGAAATGATTTCAAATGAATCACAATTAACCTATTACAGACCTTCCATTTCCGATGGCATAAGTGAAGACCTTAAAGATGATACTTTCTACCTCTCTCCAAAAGAATGGTATGTGGATAACAATATAAGACTTACCTTAGGAGTGCAAGTTCAAAGCTTAAACCCTGAAGAAAAGCAAATATTACTTGAGGGTGGTACCGCTATAAGTTACGATAAACTAATATTAGCAAATGGGAGTAAAAACCATATGATTCCTGTAGAAGGAGTAGATAAACAAGGAGTATTCACGCTGCGAAGTCTAAAGGATTTAGAATCTATTAAGAATAAGATGAAGACCTCCAAAAGCGCAGTTATTGTAGGTGGTGGACTTTTAGGTCTTGAAGCTGCATATGAAATAAAAAAGGCTGGTCTCAAAGTTTCCGTAGTGGAATTTAGTGATTCCCTACTTGTTAAGCAATTGGATAATGAAGGTAGCCTTATACTTAAATCTGCAGTTGAAAACGAAAATATTGAAGTTATATTGGGGGATTCAGTAAATCTTATAAACGGTGAAAACGGTGTTACATCAGTTACACTCAAAAGTGGAAAAACAATAGATGCAGACTTAGTACTATTTTCAACAGGTATTGCACCAAATAAAAACATAGCTGATAACACTAATATAAAAACTAACAGAGGCATACTAGTCAATGAAAATATGGAAACTAATATTAGTGGCATATATGCCTGCGGTGACATTGCAGAATTTGAAGGCACCGTATATGGAAATTGGCCTGCCGCTGTAGACATGGGTAAGATTGCAGGTATAAACGCAGTAGGAGATAATAAAGCCTATGTGCACGCACTTGGTGTTATATCCTTTAACGCCATGGGCCTAGAACTATTATCTGTAGGTGAGATTTCAAAGAATCAATTTAAAGCTATTAGCTCGAAAGATAGTGAAAACAACCTATACAAAAAATTATTCTTCAATAAAGACATCCTAACCGGTGGAATTATAATTGGAGACAACAAATCCTCCGCCAAACTAATAAGTGACATTGAAGAGTCAAAATCACTAGGTGAAGTACTAAAGGAAAATTTAATTTAACGACATTTCAGAATGAAAGTCTCCCACTTCTATAAGTGGGAGTTAAAGCTATAATTCGTATAAATGTTTTTCAACTTTAAAAAGTCCTCAAATGATTGATTTTCAATCACTTGAGGACTTTCTTTATCTGTTTCACCTTTTCCTCAGAAAGACCTGTAGCTTTAATTATTATATCTATACTAACTCCTAATTTAAATAGATTTGTTGCATCTTCTACTTTGCCTTCTGTTTTACCTCTTTCTTAGTTAAATAATGAGTATAGTTTTTCTCCAGGGTGCCTTGCAATAAGAAGCGAAAAAACATTGAAATTCCATTTAGAAATTCTTCTTTTGCCAATGTAAAATCCTCGTAAGCCTGACAGGACGTCAGGCTAGCGAACCTGGGGCAGGAAGCCGAATGTGAGCGACAGAGGATTTTATATTCGCAAAAGATTAGAATTCCTTAATAAAATTTCACATTTCGAGCTCATATTGCAATGCACTATGGAGAATTGTATATCTTTCTTTACTTTAACGCCTGATCAATCCCCGCTGCCAATGCCTTCGCTATCTTATCTTGGTAAGAGTCACTTGCAAGAAGTTTGTCCTCGCTCACATTAGATTGAAAACCCATTTCCACTAAAATAACAGGTACCTTAGACCAATTAAACCCTGTCATATCGTCTCTTTCCACAACGCCTCTATCATTCATACCAACCTTATTAATTAAACTGTTAAAAACTATCTCTCCATATTTTTTACTTGTTTTATATATGGCATTTGTATTTTTAGTATCTGCAGGTACAAGCATTGATGCTCCTTTAACAGATGAATTATCATTTCCATCCGCATGGATTCTTATAACTAAATCCGCCTGATTATCATTGCTGAACTCAGCTCTTGCCTTACTTCCCATAACTATGTTATTCTGCGTTTTAGTCATTTTTACAGTATATCCTTTTTCCTGTAGTGCACTTTTGAGTTTAACTGCTACCGCCATATTAACCACGTATTCAGGAGTTCTTGTAGTAACGCCCTGAGCACCACCTGGTTCAATTATTTTCATTATACTTGAACCTGGATCTTGTTGCTCTTTTTTACTACTAGTAACACTGCCATGTCCTGGATCTATAACAACAACTTTTTGAGAACTTCCAGTTGAGCCTTTCTTATCTTCATCAGTTTTAACCTGTGATTTCTTCTCTATCAAAGCTTTTGCTTTTGCTTCTTCTTTCGCTAATTCTTCTTTTTTCGCCTTAGCTAATTCCTCTTTTTTGGCCTTATCTAATGCTTCTTCTTTCACTTTTAGCGCTGCTTCTTCTTTCGCTAATTTTTCTTCTTTATCTTTAGTTAACGCCTCTTCTTTAATCTTCATAGCTTGTACAGATTTTTCATCTTTTTTCCTGGTGTAGTCTTTACTGTATAATGCACCACACAAAATAGCTAAACACATGAACGCTAATATTATTTTTTTCTTTTTTAACATTTTAAATCCCCCAGCCTTTCTCCGGATACAACAAAAAATATTATTGCTTATTTCCCCATTTATTATTAACATAACCATAATTATATCAGATTAATAGCTAAAATAAAAAATAAAAAACTATATATCACTATTAATACATGCACTTCGCTAAGAACTACTAACTCTATTTTCAATTTAAATCCAAAGTATACATAATATATTCACCGTTATGTTTTGTACATTATATTCCAAAAATTTCATAGTATTACGACGAGCTAAAAAGCCTAAGATAATAACATTAATAATCAAATTTTAAAAAGGAGGAATTTTAATGCCACACAAAGACAATATATATTACGATGAAGACCGTGATAAAATAGAAAAAGCTAATAAAATAGAGGATCTCCAAAACTTAGAAAAAGTCCTACTAGAACCGAGCGATGCCTTAACTAGCACTATAATATTGCATCATTAGAAAAGGTCAGTAAGGCAAGAGAAAAAACTGAAAGAATATCCAATACAAAAAAATAAAAAGCTAGCAAAATTAAATTTTGCTAGCTTTTTTATATTTGTTTAAATAAAGGGATTGGGTTCTAGCATTAATTCAGTCTCTTTCTTGGGGGATAAAGATTATTAATGCTATATGTATTAGAAGTTTCTATAGTGTTATTATATATTAATTTCAATTACTCGTCAATAACTATTATTAATTAATATTTTTATACTGCAAATTCTTCTTCGCCATTTATAATGAACTTATTAATAATATGTGCAACCCCATCTTGCTCATTAGTTTTAGTTATAAAATTTGCAATTCTTTTAACCTCTGGGAATGCATTCCCCATGGCAACTCCTAAGCCAGCATATTTAATCATATGAATATCATTACCTGCATCTCCTATGCATATAACCTCTTCTTGCTTAATATTTAGCTTTTCTGCTAGAGCCGCTACCCCTGCTCCTTTATTAACTGATTTATGAAGAAACTCTAAATAGAAAGGTGCACTTCTAACTATTGTATACTTACTGCTTACCTCTTCCGGAATCCTTTGCATTATTTCCTCTATAATATCTGGCTCATCAACAAACATAACCTTAACTATAGTAGTACCTTCTTCTACATCCTCAACAGGTATTACCTCATTAGAAATATGGTTCATTTCTGCTTCATTTCTAGTGTATTTAGTATCTTTAGGCGAAATCACCGTAGTCTCTGTTAATGCATGTATATTCACCTTTAACTCTTTGCTTAATTCGTACAAATATTTATAATCTTCGATAGTTAATGTTGTTTTAGCTATAGTTTTGTTGCCTTCAGTACTTTGAACTAAAGCTCCATTAAATGCTACTGCATAATTATCCTCTGAAATTAAGTTAAGTTCTTCTAAATATCTTTTAAACCCAACTAAAGGTCTTCCTGATGCTAGTACAACTTTTACTCCATTTTTTCTTGCTTGTTGTATTGCATCAAAATTCACTTGGGAAATTTGTTTTTTATCATTTAATAATGTTCCATCCATATCTAGTGCTATTAATTTATACATTCATTACCTCCGTGTTAAAAACATTTCTTAGAAACAATTTAAGTATACCATAGAATTTTATAAGTAATGGATTTCAGTCTTTATAAATTTTTCGGTGATTTTCTATTCTTAAATATTAAATTCATATATTTATTATGAATCTCAACATATCATACAGTTAAGTTATAGATAAAATAATGACATTTTTACTATACTAAGGTAATATAGTAACTATAATATGTAAAATAAGATACTTACACTTAAAAGGAGGTTATATATATAATGCTAAAAAAAGAAAAACCATTGATTATCACTCTCTCCATTATTATTTTAGTAGCATTATTATATGTGATTTTCTCCTTAAATAAATTGGCTACGCCCAATACATCTTCAAATATCCCTTCGCAAAAAGGTGTATTGGAACTTTCAAATTGGGATTTTCATAAAGATGGATATACTGCCCTTGAAGGGCAATGGGAATTTTACTGGCAGCAATTATTATCGCCAGAAGATTTTACTAATAGTTCTCCCGTTCCCACTTATATAGAAATGCCAATGCCTTGGAATAAATATAATAAAAATTATGATTCTAATGGTTATGCTACATATAGTTTAACCATAAATTTAAATTCAAAATATAAAGATACACTTTTAGGTATAAGTGTTCCTCCCATATTATCTTCATATAAATTATGGGTGAATGGACAGCTCTTTTCATCTAATGGTATTGTTGGCAAAAGTAGTTCTACCGAGCTTCCTAAATCTCTTCCAATTACCAGTTATTTTATGAATAATAATGACAAAATACATTTAGTACTTCAAATTTCAAATCATAACTTTAGATATGGAGGTACCCGCGACAATATTTATCTAGGATTGCAGTCCCAAATGGCGAATAAAGAAGAAGCATCAATTGCACTTGAAATTTTTTACTTTGGTATACTGCTTATAATGGGATTATATCACTTATGGTTATATGCTTTTAGAATAGATGATACTTCTAAGCTTTATTTTGGTTCTCTTTGCATCATTGTATCTTTAAGGGCCTTAACTGTTGGTAACAAGTATTTTTTAACCTTATATGATAACGTAAGTTATAGCCTAGCTCTTAAACTGGATTACTTAACTTTCTATGCGGCAGTTTATTTTATAATAATTTACACATGTGTAGTTTTCAAACAAAATTACTCAAAAAAAATTATAAGAAGCTATAACTTTTTTTTCCTATTCTTTATAGTTACTACTGTTTTTATTTCCCCACTAATTGCTTCAAAGCTCGTTAGGATATTTCAAATATTCACTTTGTTAACCATTACGTATACTATTTTTGCTATATTAAAATCATATCATAGCAAAAAACAAAGGCTCTTAATTCTTACAATTGCTTACTTAATAACTATCGCAATATGCGCTATATCCATACTACATTATCTAGGTATAAATAATTTAAATGACTATTCTTTATTAGGATTCTTCATTATCATACTTTTAAATGCTTTTATATTGGCAATGAATCATTCTAAAGCATATAGAAAAATCGAGAATTTATCCAAGGAAAACGAAGAATGTCTTTTAAGAGAAAAGCTTAGAGAATCTACCTTTCTTCTAAATTCAACCTTGAATTTAGACGAAGTTTTAGATAAATTATTAAAAGGTTTAAAAAAATTAGTGCCTTATGATAGCGCATCATTTTTCATGGAAGAAAACAACCATTTCAATATTATGGCGGGAACTGGTTTCAAAAACATAAATGAGATACACAAAATTCACATCAATAAAAAAGATGATAAGCTATTTAAAGAAATATATGAAACTAATACTATTTTATTAGTTTCTAATGTTAAACAAGATCCTCGTTTTACGCACTATATAGGTCTACCCAATATTGAAAGTTGGATGGGCATACCTATAATCTTTAAAAATAAAATTATTGGCATCTTAACATTAGATTCAGTTCAAAAAAACATTTATACTAAGAATCACTGTGACATAGCCTTATCCTTTTCCCACCATGCAGGAATGGCTATAGAAAATGCTACCTTGCATGGCAAAGCTAAAAAGCTAGCTTGCATTGACCCTCTAACTAATTTGTATAACAGACGAAGTTTTTTTGAGCTTGCAAATATAAGCTTTGATAAAGCTAAATTATTGTTACAACCTATTTCATCCATTATGATTGACATTGACGATTTTAAAAAAATTAATGATTGCCTAGGCCACCATACTGGAGACTTAGTTTTAAAACGTATTTCGAAAATTTGCTTAGAAAATCTAAGTAAAAATCATATTTTAGGTCGTTTTGGTGGTGAAGAATTTATTATATTATTACCTAACACCTCCTTTAAAGACGCTGAAATAATCGGAGAAAATTTGCGCGGTGCTATAGAAAATAATCCTTTAATTATTAGAAAATCAGATTCAATACCTATCACCTCAAGTCTTGGAGTTGCTACACTTACTCCTACTGTTCAAGACTTGGATTACTTATGCATAGCAGCGGATAAAGCCATGTACCGAGCAAAGGCTCTTGGTAAAAATAAAGTTGTATCAATAAATTTGGACTCTAGTACATCAGTATAAATTTCTCCTGAAGTGACTTCGCACCTAGGTGCGTTGCAATAAGATATTGAAATGTGGAATTTCATTAAGGAATTCTAGTGTTTCTGCTCTTCTTATTGCAAATCACTTCCGGAACAAGTCATACTGACTTGTTCTTTACTTGAATGTCCCTTAGGCATTTCTCTTAATATGTATTTAAGAGAAATGGCAGATAAAAAAATGTAGCGAAAAGGAGAAACTAATGAAAGTGCTGGTAAAAAAAACAGGTATAGGTATCGTGATAATTGTTGCTTTTTTATTAATAATCGTTTTAATTAGCTTTATTAATCACAAAATTAAGTTGGATGGAGAGTCTAAATTATTTCACCCATTGGGCACAATGGTTACAGTAAATCAACATCGTATGCATGTTTATACTGAAGGCGCAGGTAAAACTACTTTAGTATTCATGTCAGGAGGAGGAACTTGCTCTCCAACCTTGGATTTCAGAAGCCTATATTCTCAGTTAAGTGATGATTATCGTATAGCAGTCGTAGAGAAATCTGGATATGGTTTTAGTGAAATTGTAGATACACCAAGAGATATAGATGCAGTTCTAGAAGAAACAAGAAGAGCATTAACCCTAGCTGGAGAAAAAGCCCCTTATGTTCTATTCCCTCATTCAATATCTGGAATAGAATCACTATATTGGGCACAAAAGTATCCAGATGAAGTTGCAGCAATTGTAGGATTAGACCCCGCAGTTCCAGCTGCATATGAAAACTATCCCATTCCAAATAAAATCATTTTAAACTTGTCTGCATTTGCATCCAGGATTGGATTTACACGATTTATTCCATCTATTGTAAATAGCTCTGCGGCAATTCAAGAGGGTTCTTTAACTAATAATGAAAAAGAAATATATAGAGCAATATTCTATAGAAGAACAGCTACAAAACCGATGTTAAGTGAATTGGAATGCATTAAAAAAAGCGCAAAAAAAGTTAATAGAATGGGTTCACCACAAGTCCCTATGTTGTTTTTCATTTCAAATGGCACTGGTTCAGGCTTTGATAAAAATCAATGGCAAAAATATTTAAAGGAGTATATTTCAAAAGTGCCTAAAGGTCAAAATATTTTATTAGATTGCGGTCACTATGTTCATGATTACGAATATGAAACAATTGCATCACAAAGCAAAAAATTTATAAACAAAGTTATAGAAGGAAAATGAATATACTAAGGAATAACCTTTTCTCCGTTTTTTTTCATTTCATGTCCCATATAAAGGTAGATCACACCTTCATACCATAACTTAGTATCCTCTTTCTCCAAAACATTATAGGTATTCTTTTTTAGAATCATACTTCTCAGATTCCCCTCTCTCATTCTTCATAGCCCGTTCTACTGCAACATCAACATCTATTTTTAAATATATTTTAAATGAATCAATTATAAAATTACCAAGTAACAACTATCATACGTTCTTCATATTATGCATAATAGTGGTTTAACAATTAATAGTTGTTATCTACAACTAACTCACTACAAGGAGGTTTAAAATGTACGGAAATCCATATATGACGTATGATCCAAATTTATTAGCAAGTTCCTTAGAAGGTATTAGAGCAGCAGTTCAAGGTGAAAAAGAAGATGAATTATTCTATGACTACTTAATAAGCGTTGCTCCTACAGACGATGAAAAAAGAATTATTGCATCTATAAGAGATGATGAACGTGGACATAATAAAATGTTTAGGCAAATATATAATAACATCACTGGAATAGATGTACTACTTAAAGGCGATGAGGAATTTGTGAAACCTATTTCTTACCTTGATGGCATTAAAAAGGCATTATTTGGAGAGCTAGGTGCTGTGGAAAGATATCGAGAAATCAGAAGAGGGCTTCCATCTACAATGTACAGAGATATACTTTTCAACATTATAACTGACGAAATAAAGCATAGTGTAAAATACAATTACTTATTTACCTTAAATCATCACCTGCGGTGCTGAAACATTCACATGCTATCCCTCGCCCCTTGACCCAATGTAAGGATTATTACTGAGAATAAAATTAATACGCATCCAATTACAATAGTAAATGATAGCTTTTCACTTAGAATTATAACTCCAAGTATAATGCTCACTATAGGCTCTAAAGTGCTTAATATTGCAGCACTAGAAGGGCCTATAATTTTTATGCCTTTTAAAAAAAAGGTAAGAGCTAAAACTGTAGATACTAGAGAAATACTACCAGAAGCTAAAAAACTATATGGTTTTATATTAAAATCTAATTGTCCATTAATCATGCCTATTATGAAAATTGACAGCGCAGCTATAAAAGCTAAATAGAAAGTTAGTACAAACGTATCAATTTTATTAACTTCACTATGTGCAACTCCAACAATATAATACGCATAGAAAAAACCTGAAATAAGAGCGAGCCATACTCCTTTAAAATTTAATGAAGCGCTGCCACTGTCCACTAAAAGATATATTCCGAGTACCGATAAAATTAGCGCTAAGATCTTACTTAAATGTAATTTTTCTTTGTACAAAATCACTGAAAAAGCTGTTACTATCACAGGGTAAACGAAATGTAGAATAGTAGCGAGGCCCACAGATATATAATTATATGATAAAAATAGCGCATAAGATGTGCCCGTATATCCTATAATCGCTAAAAAAATAATGTGTATTAGCTGTGACTTGTTTAATTTAAAATCTTTTTTTGTAACAACTATGTAAAGTAGTAGTATTAAAGCAGCTAAAAAGAACCTAAGAAATAACACTGTTGTTGCATTTGCGCCACCCTTATAAGCTATTTTTGCGAGAATTGGCATAACTCCAAAAGCTGCTGAAGATACTACCGTATATATTATTCCATCTATCTTTTTCATTTATTCACGTCCTTTTCTTTATGTTCATATATCATTCTATCACAAACAAAAAAAATAAAACTACCAAAATACCTCTAATGTATTTTGGTAGTTAAGTCTCTAGCTGCGAATATGTTGTAGCCTTCCAGAAGGTGATTTAATTTGTAACTTCATTAATTATACTATTAATATAATTTAGTACTTCTTTCTTTTGTTCTATAGATTTACCTTTTACTTCTTCTATTGTACTCAGAATTTTGTTTGCTTGTTCTTTTTGCGTTTTATTCATATATTCAGTGGCACTTTGTATTTTTTGTTTTGCTACTGCTAATTGGTTATCTGTATCTTCATCGCTTGTCATGTCTAGATCTTCAGATTGCGTTTTTGTTTCCTTAAATCCAACAGTTCCTATTATTTTATCATTTCTAATTACAAAGCTCTTTATCTTAATAGGAAGTATATCTGTTTTAATTTTTATTAGATTGTCCTCAACATAAAAGACATCATTACTCTGCTTAGCAATTTGAGACATTATAAGTTCTTTAGGTAATGTTAGCTTTCCAACTTTAAAATTATCAGCAACGTATGTAATTTCACCATTAGAAACATTTAGCTTTCCCGTGGACGATAATAATAAATTAAGCTTTTTATAACTGAAAGGAGCCTCAATTAAAATTTTATCATTTTCAATTTTTGTATTAATTTCTTTAACAGTTATATCACCCTTACTTATAGGCTCTTTAAAATATAGATTAATCAACGCATTCATATTCTCTTGAGTTATTGTAAACTGCCCACTTTTTAACAGTATGTCTTTTTCAAGTTCCTGTATAACATTTGTGGAAGCCGTTTTTTCAACCACTACTTCACCATTATATAAAATCATGCTTGCAAAAATTGCCAGTGACATGAGTAAAATAATTGGCACCCATATTAGTTTGCTTCTCTTTGATCTCTTATTTCTAGCCATATTCTCCTCCTTAGTCCCTTTACTTATATATGTTACCACAATTACTATAATTCGTAACTTTAAATTAAATAATTAACAAATATTCTCTATTTAACGACATTTTAGAAGGAAAGTCTCCCTCTTCTATAAGAGGGGGTTACGGACTCTAAAAAAATGAAACTACCAAAATATCTCTAATGTATTTTGATAGTTTCCTATTTATTTCTTCCTTATAATCCAGAAGCTTTTCTTAATTGTTCAGCGTTGCCTCGATTTATATTCTTAAATAATGCATCCTTAACTCTATCCTTGCTAGCATCATCCAAAATACTATAACTCGCCTTAACAGAAGCTTGGTCATGTGTAGCATCATAGGAAGGATTAGATTTCATTTTGCCCACAGTTGACTGCATCTTCAATATTACCTTTTGCTCTTTTGAAGTCTTTACCTGAGAATATGCACCCTTTAAGTCATCCTGCGCTTTTGTTAATGAAGCGCGCTTAGTTTCTTTTTGTTCCTAGATTTTTTTTCCTTTTCCACTGTAACCTTTTTAACCTTATTAACCTCTGTACTTATTTTTTCTAATTCTTTCTCTTTCTTACTACTTGAAGATTTATTTTTAAATTCATTCACAGTATTGCTAATATTATTTATTACATTTTTCTTTTCTTCTATAGATTTACCATCCGCTTTATCTATGGTATTTAGAATTTGTGTTGCTTTTGATTTTTCTTCATTATTTATAAGTGCGGTGGCACTTTGTATTTTTTGTTTCACTGTAGCTAGTTGCTTATCTATCTCTTCCACATTCTTTGTATCAATATCTTCAAGTGGAATTTTGGCGATCTGTTTCGCAGCTGTTCCTAATATTTTATTATCTTTTACTTTCAAACTATTTATCTTAAAAGGAATCACGCTTGGATTAATTTTTATTAAATTGTCCTCAGCATAAACAGTCTTATTATTAGTCTTTGAAATTTGTGACAACACTATTTTTTTAGGTATTGTGAGCTTGCCAATTTTAAAATTATAAGCAGTATATGTAAATTTTTCTTTAGTAAAATTTATCTTTCCCTTGGACGAAAATAATAAATTAACCTTCTTATAACTGACAGGAGCCTTAATTACAAGTTCATCATTTACAATCTCTATATTAACTCCCTTAAGAGTTATATTTCCCTTAATTTCAGGCCTTAATAATTTGCTTAACTCATCTATGTCATTTTGAGTTAATTCAAATTTTCCACCTTTTCCCTGTATATTTTTAAGTTTATTTATAATCTCTGAGGAAGCCGTTTTTTTAAATACTAATCCATCATTGTATAATATTAAGTATGCAAAAACTACTAGTGCTCCTAATAAAATAATCAGTATCCCTATAAGTATATTTTCCTTTATTGTTTTATTTTCCGACATATTCGCCCCCTTTTTTCATTAATATTTATATGTTACCACATTTAACATAATTTTTAACTCTAATTCACATAGTTCACAAAAAATTTTTCTCTAACTGTAAATAAAATTGGTCATATTATACTTATCTAGAAAAATTGCGGTACAAGCCTTTTGTATGATATTATATATCTAATAAACAAAACATATTAGGAGGATATTATGGGTACACAAAAAACACCTTATGTTAATCGGAAAAACCATTACGATACTCTATTAAAAAAGCAAAAACAAACCATAGGTTTTATAAGCTTATTAAGATTAATAGTTTTCGTATCTGGATTGGGCTTTACAATTTTCTTTTACATGCGAACTACTTACTATTTAAGCCTTTTAATATTAGTTACCACTATCATCACATTTATAACTTTGGCAATTAAACATAGTAAGATAAAACGCAACAAAATTAGATGTTCGATTTTATGTAAAATTAATGAAAATTGTCTAAAACGCATAAATAACAATTGGAAAGATTTTTCTGATAATGGTGATGATTTCAGCGATGAAAATCACAGTTACTCGAAAGACCTAGATATATTTTCTGATAACTCCCTTTTTCAATGGATAAACACCTGCATAACTTATCTTGGTAGACAAAAATTGAAAGATTCTCTTTCCGCCCCTATTTATAATATTGATGAAATACATAAAAGGCAGGAAGCCATAAAAGAGCTCGCAGGGAATATTGGATGGACACAGAGATTTGAAGCGGAAGCAATACTTAGTGAGAATAAAAACCATAACCCAGGGGAATTGTTTGAATGGGTAAAGGATAAAAATGAGTTTTTCCTAAAACCCCTAGTAATAACTATAATAAGGATATTACCAATAATAACTCTATCCCTTATGGTATCATCATTTGTTTTTTCTAAAGTGTCTTACAGAATACCCCTTTTAGCAATTGTCATTCAGATAATACTTCTTTTAGTTGGATATAAAGAAGTAAGTAGAAATTTGGACACTGTATATAAATATAAGGATTCAATTTATATATATAATAAACTCCTTATGCATATAGAAAAGAAGACTTTTACCTCAGGCTACTTGATCAAATTAAAAGAAAAACTTGTTAATAAGGATAGAATGAACGCTTCTTTTCAAATTAAAAAACTAGTAAATTTAGTAACAGTAATATCTGACAGAAGGAATATGTATTATTTGCCTATAAATATCCTCCTCCTGTGGGATTATCAATGTTTAATTAATCTTCAGAAATTTAAGAAAAAGAGTGGTTCTTCTTTAGCAACTTGGATAGATGTTATAGGTGAAATCGAATCCTTAAATAGTTTATCAATTATATCCTATGAACACCCAGACTGGGCAATTCCAAAATTTAAGGACGGATCCCCTATCTTTGATGCTAAAAATCTTGGCCATCCACTACTTGGAAGTAACCGAGTATATAATGATATCCGCATAGAAAGATCACAAAATGTTCTTTTAATAACAGGTTCCAATATGTCCGGTAAAAGCACACTTCTTAGAACTACAGGTATTAACTTGGTTTTAGCCTATGCCGGTGCTCCTGTATGTGCGCAAAGTTTTAGCTGCTCTATAATGGACATTTATACTTGCATGAGAACAAGTGATAACTTAGAAAAAAATATTTCTTCCTTCTATGCAGAACTTTTAAGAATAAAAAAGCTTGTAAATGCTACGAAAAACAAAACTCCAATTTTCTTCTTATTAGATGAAATCTTTAAAGGAACTAATTCTATAGATAGACATACCGGCGCTAAGATACTAGTCGCCAAACTAAGCACTGAGAATGCACTAGGCTTTGTATCTACCCACGACTTAGAACTAGGTGACATAGAGAATACCAATAAAAAAGTTAAAAATTATCATCTTAAAGAATATTATAAAGATGATAAATTATACTTTGACTATAAACTCAGACCCGGAGTATCTACCACTAGAAATGCATTATACTTAATGAAAATGGCCGGCCTTGATATTCCACCTGACATTGAAATTCCAAAATAAAAATAAAAAAAGTATATATTACTATCAATGCATTCACTTCACTATGAACTACTAATTTTTTTTTAATTAATCTGCTAAAAATAAAATTAGAAGTTCTAAAGCTCGCTTCAATGCACTATACGTAATATATACTTTTTTTTGTGCATAAAAACATTTGTTAGAAACTTGATTTCATTAAGAGTTTCTGCTCTTCTTATTTGAAGTCACTTCCGGAGAAAGTCATACTACTATGCGGTTATCCCAATATGTATATCTATCATCCAAGGAGGAAATCTTGCACTCCCGTGTAACCGAATCGAAGTGCAGATAAGCACGGCTCCCGAAAAAAGTTATCAATATTATTTTCCACAAGCTGTTTCCTATATATTAAAAAATTAAAAAAAGTTGTATAAGATTAACCAAAGGATAAAATATCCAATGAAGGCTTATACAACTTTTTTTGTGATTTTTTTTGTTTACTATTTCTTTTAAATACATCCATAAGAAAGCGTAACATCATTTAATAATTAGGTTAATCATAAGGTCAATCATTCCATCATATATATTAAATAATACTTTAGGATGGAGATGATATTTGTGAAATTGAAATCAATAACAATGATACTAGAAATACTTTTATTTATTGTTGGTCTAACTGGATGTATGATGATATTTATGGGAATAAAATTACCAACAATAATGGTAACAATAAGTACAACGCTTTTAATTATTTGTAGTTCCTTCGACTTTATAAAAACTCGAAAACTGCGAAAAGTAGTATATCCTTTAATTATAATTTATTTTTTAGTAGGAATACCTATTGTGGAGAAATTTATAGAAAATGAAGCTATTTTAATGGGATTTCCTATATTAGGTTGTGTTATTACTATCATATTTATTTATAAGGACTCAATGTTAACCAAAAAAGAAAAAAATTATAATATTAATAAAGAAAATTAAGACTGTATTTGATAATGCAGCCTTTTATTATAATCAAAATTCAAAGATTTTTAGATAAGGATTATTGAGATTTCTCATTCTTTTTTGTTTTCCGTCTCTCTTAGATACATCTTAGTTTAGCTTCATACTGATGCATCTTATATTTAAAATTAGCAATTTAAGCATGTATAAATTTTAGCAATTTCCCTATGTTTCAATAGGTTTTTAATTTTATTTTAGAGCAAAATAATATCATAGTAACATTGTGAAAGGAGAAATCTTATGAAAATTAATTTAAAATTTAAAAATTTTATTATACTACTTTTTATAATCACTTTTTTAAAAGGTTCCTTCTTCGCCGATTTTGTTAGCAAAAGCAAAGACTATGAAGATAGATATGGTGTCTATCTAGTCTTAGCTGAATGATTCAATAAAATACATTAAATCAAAAAAAGTTGTATAAGCTAACTAAAGGATAAGATATCTAATTAATCCTTATACAACTTTTTTTGTGTATTTTTTTATAATTTTATTAATTAGTTATACCAACTTAAGATGATATCCCCTTAATCTCTAAAATGAAACCAACATAAGGACGTTGAAGTAAGTTAGCATGCAGTCTTTTGTTATATTCGAAATCAACATTAATTTTAAACATATTCAAAATTTAAAATTAACAACTATGATAACAAACCCGCAAGCCTATAAAAGACCTTTGGCAGGAATTATTGAGATTTCTTAATCTTTTTTTGTTTACTGCCTCTCTTAGATACATCTTAGTAATGATAATATGAACTTTCTCCGTAAGTGACTTAAAATAAGAAGTACAGAAACATTGAAATCCCATTTAGAAATTCTTCTTTTGCCAATATAAAATTCCCGTAAGCCTGCCAGGACGGCAGGCTAGCGAACCCGATACAGGATGTCGAGTGTGAGCGCTAGAGAATTTCATATTCGCAAAAGATTAGGATTCCTTAATGGAATTTCACGTTTCAAGCTCTTATTTCAAGACACGCAGGAGAAAGTTCATATGAATGCACTTATTTTTTATATCCCTCTGGATGACTTTCATGCCATTTCCACGCAGTTTCTATAATAGTTTCAAGAGAGGCATATTTAGGCTCCCATCCGAGAATTTTTTTAGCCTTTTCACTAGAAGCTATAAGCACTGCAGGATCTCCGGAACGTCTAGGAGCCATTTCAGCTTTTATTTCTTTTCCAGTAACTTTTCTTGTTACGTCGATTACCTGCTGAACAGAAAATCCTTGCCCATTTCCAAGATTACAAGTTATGCTGTCTTCGCCGCATCGTAGCCTTTTCACTGCTAGTAAATGAGCACTAGCAAGATCAGTTACATGGACATAATCTCTAACACAAGTACCATCCTCTGTGTCGTAATCATCTCCAAATACCATAATCTTTTCTCTTTGTCCGAGTGCTACCTGAAGAATAATAGGAATTAAATGTGATTCTGGTCTATGGTCTTCTCCTATATTTGAGCTTATATGTGCACCTGCTGCATTAAAATATCTTAGTGCAGTATATTTTATACCATAAGCATTATCACACCATTTTAAGATTTTCTCCACACAAAGCTTTGATTCTCCATAAGGATTAGTAGGAAAAGTCTTATCATCTTCAAGTATAGGAGTATTATCTGGCTCCCCGTAGGTTGCTGCAGTTGATGAGAAAACTATATATTTAACCTTATGATCTCTCATAGCCTTAAGTAAATTTATAGTAGATCCTATGTTATTTTCAAAATACTTTAGAGGCTCTGTAACACTTTCCCCTACCAATGAATCTGCCGCAAAATCTATAACTGCATCTATAGTATTCTCCGTAAAAATCTTATTAAGTATTTCATCGTCTCTTAAATCTCCACAGTAAAGCTTTCCACCAAGCAATGCATCATTATGTCCCTTTTGGAAATTGTCTAAAACAACTACCTCTTCCCCTTTTTCTAAGAGCTCAGCTACCATATGACTTCCAATGTAACCCGCTCCACCACATACTAAAATAGCCATTAACTAAATTCTCCTCTCATAAAAACTTATTTAATAAAAAAATCATATATCCATATTTATTTTAACACATTATTTGTATTATTCATAAATTTGTTATTTAGCCAAATTATTTCTATATAGTTGACAATGCAGTACTGCTATCATATAATACATTGAACAAATATATAAGCTTTTCAGCATTGTACTAAAAAGCTATTTTTTATTGGAGGTTCTATCAATGGATTCTGGACCCATACTTAGTAATTACTATATAAAATTTAATATTATTATAGAGGAAGAATTCATTTATACTAAGGATTTGAACTAACTATACGCTTTTTTACATGTCTTATTTTTTAGCAACCTTCTTCCTCTAAATAGAAATTAGGGGGAATAGCATGTCGCATAGATTAAATGAAAAAGAACTAACTGAATTTTTGCTAACTGAAACTATAGAAGAAATAAATAAACTTATTCAGTTCATTCATCCTACCGATATTTTAGTAGCTATTAGGCAATATGATGGAGATAAGATCAATTTATTTCAAAAACTATCTCCAAATGTGATTGCAGACATTATTGATGATGCAGAAGCTGATGAGAAATATGACCTCTTATCCATTCATTCAAGTATCACACAAAAGAAAATTATACACGAGATGTCATCAGATGAATTAGTAGATTTATTAGAAGCTGTTTCAGAAGATGAAGCTAAAAGTATCATGATAAAAATAAATAAAGAAGATGTTGACGAAGTAAACGAATTGCTAACTTATCCTCCAGACAGTGCGGGAGGAATTATGGCCACTGAATTTATCAGTGTACGAGAAAATATGACTATAGGTGAGACCTTACATTATCTTCAAAAGGAAGCTACAGAAGCAGAAACTTCTTATTATATATATGTAATAGGCGAAAATGCTCTTTTAAAAGGAGTTATATCTTTAAAAGACATAGTACTAAGCAACTTTGATGTAAAAATCGCAGATATCATGAACAGTAATGCCATGAGCGTACCTGTTAATATGGATCAAGAAGAAGTTGGGCACATTTTCGAAAAATATGGATTTTTAACTATGCCCGTAGTCGATGATGATATGCATATCTTAGGAATAATAACTGCAGATGATATAATGGGAATTCTTAGTGATGAGCATACTGAGGATTTATATCGTCTCGCGGGTTTAAAAGAAGATGAAAAAGTTACTGGTTCTCTTAAATCTTCCATCTGTAGTAGATTACCCTGGTTATTTGTAAATCTAATAACTGCAATCCTTGCAGCTGCAACCGTTAGTTTTTTTGAAGGCACCATTCAAAAGGTTGTAGCCTTGGCCGTCTTCATGCCAATAGTTGCAGGTATGGGCGGTAATGTAGGTACCCAAACTCTAACTATTATTATTCGTAGCATAGCTCTCGGCGAAATAGACGCTAAAAATTCCAAGAAAATACTATTAAAGGAATTCGGTGTAGGTCTATGTACAGGTGTTGCAGTGGGTATTACAGTAGCTTTATTAGGTTACTTTTGGGAAAAAAATATTATTTTTGGAGTAGTTATTGGTCTTTCTATGTTGTTAAACATGATGGCAGCAACCATAGCAGGTTTTGCAGTACCAGTTATACTAAAAAAGATCCATATTGACCCAGCACTTGCTTCTGCTGTATTTGTTACTACAGTAACTGACGTTTTAGGTTTCTTCTTCTTTCTAGGCCTTGCAACGTTATTTTTACCTTACCTAATATAATAAATAAAAACTACCAAAGTGTATTATTAGATATAACATACTAAGTATAGGATAGAAAGTAAAAATATTTACTATTTATTCTATATTTTTTATACTATATATATTAGCTTAGAATCTTGTTATTCCTTTTAAAATACTACACATACCAAATAAAATAATAACCGTACCAATTATTTTATCTAAAAAAATAAAGCTCTCACATTTATATATTTTTTTAGATTTCTCTATTAAATTCGTAGTAATTAACCATTGAATAGCAGAACCTACAAAGATTGATATAACAAAAAATACATGATATAACCATGTCTTTTCGTCAACATATATACCTATTTTAGTAAATATAGCAAAGAAAATTAAAAATGTCATAGGATTGGATAACCCCATAAAAAAATGAACAAAAAATGGATGTATTCTTTCTTCTTCAATATCGGCTTTCATTTTTCTTTTTTCTACTCCGCTACTAAGGATATTAATTCCAACGATTAAAAATAAAATTCCGACTAACCCATTAATAACACATCTGTGCTTGTTTACAAAATCGTCTATACAACTTGCCCCTAAAACTGCTAACAAAGAATAAACTAAATCTGATGTAATTGCACCAACTGCTGAAAAAAAGCCTATTTTCCACCCCTTATTTATAACTCTTTGTATGGATAATAGCCCAAGTGGCCCAATGGGCAAAGAAACAAACATACCTATAATAATTCCTTTTAATAAGAACATCTCTTTATTAAATCACTCCTCATAATTGTACATTAGCAAGAAACTGTATCCATAACAATTTGTAATTCACCAAACTCTTTCATAACACACCCTCATTCCTTAATAATATTTCTTACCAATAATTATATACTATATATATACATAATAGTACACTAACTACTTTATAGAAATTAAGTTATAAAAATCCTTAGCATTTGTATCTATAAATTACTTTATTTTTATAATTTAAGAATTAACTTTTCCTAAGAAGAAGTAATTCTCTATTTACATTATTAATGTATTAATTTATACTTGGTTAAGAAAAGCAATAATATTTACGTACATTATTTAACAAAATATTATACCTTGGAAGGGGGGAATTTATCAAAAGTTGAATATTACTTTTGATAAAACCAAAATGCCAAATGGCTCTGTTTTAAAACCTGTTTATAAAAAAATAGCTATTGATATTGCTAATAGAATTCTATCTGGAGATCTTCCTATAGGCGATAAGCTATACGGTCGCTCTTCACTTGCAAGCCAATATAACGTATCACCAGAAACTATAAGAAGATCAATAACTCTTCTAAGTGACATGGATATAGTTAAAGTAACAAAAGGCAGTGGAATAGTCGTAAACTCAGTAGATAATTGTTTGAAATTTATCAATAAATTCAAAGATATAGATTCTATGAGTTCTCTAAAAAAAGAGGTTATTGATTTACTTGAAAAGAAAAAAGAATTAGATAAAAATATAGAATATTCTATTGATGAATTAATGGATTATTCTAGTAGATTTCAGAATAGTAACCCTTTCACACCCTTTGAGTTTGAAATACATTCTGAAATGAGTGTCGTAGGTAAAACTATATCTGAAGCTGAATTTTGGCAAAATACAGGAGCTACAATAATTGGTATAAGACGAGATGAAAAATTAATACTTTCTCCCGGGCCACAAACTATATTTGAATATAATGACATATTTGTGGTAATCTGTGATGAAACTAGTTATTATAGGATTAAACTCTTTCTCTATAAAAAATAAAACTCAAAAATCCCTTACATCGCAGATGTAAGGGATTGATTTTTGCTTGAATTTTCATTGAATTAAAAAAATAATCTTTAATAGTATACTAGTAACTTGAACATACTAGCAAATTTTATATATTAGCCCATTCTTTACAAAGTAACAACCCAATGATATGATTAAGTTGTTGCTTTTGCAATAAATTGGGGGGTTTTAATTTGATTAGAGGATATTATGTAATTTTATATACATTAAGAAATCAATTCATAGATATGGAGGTAACTGTTAATGAATAGTATAAATTCTTTTATAAATTTCGTAATAAGTAGACAAGCTGAAATATTCAATTTATTTATACAACATATTCAACTGACTATATTTGCAATATTGATGGCTGTGTTAATAGCAGTGCCCCTTGGAATACTTATAGTTAGGTATAGAAAACTCTCGGGTCCTGTCATTGGTTTTACAAATTTAGTTCAATCAATACCAAGTCTCGCATTGCTCGGGTTTTTAATACCTATAATTGGTATCGGCAGCAAACCAGCAATTATTATGGTAGTTATGTATTCTCTTCTACCAATTCTAAAAAATACATTTACAGGACTAACTAACATAAATCCTTCACTTATCGAAGCAGCTGACGGTATGGGACTTACCAATACTCAGGTACTACTCAAGGTTCGTTTTCCACTAGCTATGCCTATTATTATGTCGGGTATTAGAATATCTTCAGTTACAGCAGTAGGACTTATGACAATAGCCGCTTTTGTAGGAGCTGGCGGTTTAGGCTCCTTAGTCTTTACAGGCGTTTCAACTGTTAACAATAATATGATCCTATCGGGGGCCCTTCCTGCTTGTTTTCTTGCTATTTTTCTAGACTTTATTATAGGCAAGGTAGAAACTATAGTAATTCCGGAAGGAATAAAAGTTTCTCAAGGCGCAAAAACACTAAAAACTAATACTATCTTTGACAGCAAAAGATTTAAGATCGGAACTGCGGTATTAGTTCTTATAATTATTATCTCATCAGTAACTACAACTTTTATTAAAAGTAAAAATACAATAGTTGTAGGTTCTAAAAACTATAGCGAACAATTAATACTTGGAAATATGGTAGCCTCTTTAATAGAAAGTAATACAAACTATAAAGTTGAAAGAAAAATGAATTTAGGTGGGTCCATTGTAACACTTAATGCTATAAAATCAGGTGCTATAGACATCTATGTGGAATACACAGGTGTGGCCCTCGTAAATATAATGAAAAAAGATTCTATAAGCGATCCTGACAAAGTTTACAATCTAGTTAAAGATGGTTTTAAAAAGGATTACAATGTAGAATGGTTAAAACCATTAGGTTTCAATAATACATATGAGTTAGCGCTTAAACAAGATCTTGCTAAAAAATATAATTTAAATACTATTTCAGATTTAGCAAAAGTTAGCAAAAATTTTGATTTAGGATGCACTATGGAATTTGCAAGCAGAATGGATGGTTATCTTGGATTACAAAAACTATACAATTTAGAGTTTAAAAATGTAAAAGGTATAGATGGCGGACTTCGCTATACCGCACTTCAAAATAATGAAACTCAAGTTACAGATGCATTTACTACTGATGGTTTGCTTCAAAGATTCGATCTAAAACTTTTAAAAGACGATAAAAAATTATTCCCACCTTATTATGCAGTTCCTATAGTACGGGAAGACACACTAAAAAAATATCCTGAAATAAGACCTGTACTACTATCCTTAGAGGGTAAAGTTACCGCTAAAGATATGCAAAAACTAAATTATAGAGTAGACAACGGTGAGGACCCTAGAACAGTTGCAGAAGACTTTTTAAAATCTAAAAAACTAATAGATTAAATTAAATAGGAGGCTATATTTTGATTGAATTTAAAAACGTAAATAAAACTATAAATGGAAAACATATTTTAAAGGATGTAAATATTACTATACAAAACGAAGAGTTAGTTGTTTTTATTGGACCTAGTGGTTGTGGAAAAACTACCACACTTAAAATGATTAATAAATTACTAACCCCATCAACGGGTGAAATTTTTTTAGATGGAGATAAAATCCAAGATAAAAACACTATAAAACTTAGGCGTAATATGGGTTACGTTATACAGCAAGCGGGTCTTCTTCCTCACTTAACTATAGGTGACAATATTGGTTTAATACCATCCATAGAAAAGATTCCAAAGGATGAAATAAAGAAAAAGGTAATTGAGCTTTTAAATTTAGTAGGGCTAGATCCTGATGAATTTATTGATAAATACCCTAATCAGTTAAGTGGAGGCCAGCAACAAAGAGTTGGAGTTGCAAGGGCATTTGTAATGAATCCTGAGGTAATCTTAATGGATGAGCCTTTTAGTGCACTAGACCCTATAACAAAAACACAACTTCAAGATGAGGTATTTAATATACAACAAAATTTCAAGAAAACCATAATATTTGTAACTCATGATATGGACGAAGCATTAAAACTCGGAGATAAAATTTGTATTATGGATGCTGGCTGCGTTGTTCAATTTGATACTCCAGAAGAAATATTAAAAAATCCTATCAATGACTTTGTACGTGACTTTGTAGGTAAGAAAAGAATATGGAATCAACCTGAATTAATTAAGGCAAAAGATATTATGATAGAAAAACCTATAAAATCAGTTGCAGAGCGAACAATACTCCAAGCAATTGAAATAATGAAGTCTGCAAATGTAGATAGTTTACTTATTGTAGATAAAGCCAACATTCTATGTGGACTTGTTACCTTAAAACATATTAGATCAACTCTAAGAGCGAATCCAGATAAAACTATAAAAATTAAAGAAATAATGCAAAAGGAACTTATAACAGTAAATCAAGAAGATTCTATAATAAATATATTAGAAGTTATAAAAAAAGAGGATATAAATTTTGTTCCTGTAGTAGATGATAACAATAAACTATCAGGCCTTCTTACTAAGAGTAGCCTTTTATCTATATTAAGTAATCAGTTTATAGATATGGAGGTAGATGTAGATGAATAGCATTAATTCTTTTATGAATTTCGTAATAGATAGAAAATCTGAAATAATAGATTTATTTATTCAACATATACAATTAACTATATTTTCAATTTTGGTGGCAGTGTTAATAGCAGTGCCTCTTGGAATACTTATAGTTAGGTATAGAAAACTAACAGGTCCTATCATTGGGTTTACAAACGTAATTCAATCTATTCCCAGTCTTGCACTTCTTGGATTTTTAATACCTATACTTGGTATTGGAAGCACACCAGCTATCATTATGGCCGTTATGTATTCTCTTCTACCAATTGTAAAGAACACATTTACAGGACTCACTAACATAAACCCTGCACTTATTGAAGCAGCTGATGGTATGGGACTTACCAATACTCAGGTACTACTCAAAGTTCGTTTCCCACTAGCTATGCCGATTATAATGTCAGGTATTAGAATCTCTTCAGTTACAGCTGTAGGACTTATGACCATAGCCGCTTTTATAGGCGCTGGCGGTTTAGGATCCTTAGTCTTTACAGGCGTTTCAACTGTTAACAATAATATGATCCTTGCCGGAGCTATTCCTGCTTGTTTTCTTGCCCTTTTTCTAGACTTCATTATAGGCAAGGTAGAAAACATAGTAATTCCAGAAGGAATAAAAGATACTCATAAAACCCCAACGCGAACTACTAGATTCTTTAAAAACAAAAAAACTCAACTTTGGGCTTCTGTCTTAGTTGTTATAATCATTGTATCAACAGTCGCTTCAAGTTTTGTTAAAAGTAAAGACACAATAGTCGTAGGCTCTAAAAACTTTAGTGAACAATTAATACTTGGAAATATGGTAGCTTCTTTAATAGAGGCTAAGACGGACATTAAAGTTACACGAAAATTAAACTTAGGTGGAACTAATGTAGTATTTAATGCTATGAAGTCAAAAGATGTAGATGTATATGTAGAATATACTGGAACAGGTCTTGTAAATATTCTAAAAAAACCTACCATGAGCGATCCATTTAAAGTTTATGATGTGATGAAAAATGATTTCTCAAAAAATTATGGTATAGATGTAATGAAACCTTTAGGATTTAATAACACTTATGTAATCGCCGTAAAAAATGATTTTGCTAAAAAAAATAATTTAACTACTATTTCTGATTTATCAAAGATAAGTTCTAAATATAATGCTGGTTTTACTATGGAATTTGCAGCTAGACAAGATGGTTATCTTGGAGTTAAAAAATTATATAATCTAAATTTCAAAGGTTTAAAAAGTATAGATGGTGGACTTCGCTATACCGCACTTGAAAAAGGCGAAACACAGGTTTTAGATGCATTTGCTACCGATGGATTACTTGAAAAATTTCATCTTAAACTTTTAAAAGATGATAAGAATTTCTTCCCACCTTATTACGCAGTTCCAATAATAAGAGCAGAAACACTTAAAAAGCATCCTGAGTTAAAGGATGTATTACTCATGCTCGAAGGTAAAATCACAGATGAAGATATGCGAACTCTTAATTATAGAGTAGATAATGAAGAACAACCTAGAAAAGTTGCAGAAGACTTTTTAAGGTCCCAAAAATTGATAGACTAAAAAAGAAAAAAGTATATATCACTATTAATGCATTCACTTAGCTAAGAACTTACCTGTATTGTTATGAGTCTCTCCAATTCATAAAAAAAGTTATCTACATTATTTTCCGCAAGCTGTTTCCTGTATAATAGTATAAATTTTCTCCGGAAGTGACTCCAAATAAGAAGAGCAGAAACATTGAAATTCCATTTAGAAATTCTTGTTTTGTGAATATAAAATCCTCGTAAGACTTCCAGGACGGGAGTCTAACGAACCCGAGACAGGATGTCGAGTGTGAGCGCTAGAGAATTTTATATTCACAAAAGATTAGAATTTGTTAATTGAATTTCACGTTTCAATCTCTCATTTGGAGTCACGCAGGAGAAAGTGCATCCCTTTTACCTTAAGGTCTCATATCGCTTGCTTTTCCTATTGTGCCCCCAAGTCCATCCCATAGGTAATTATGTTCGTTCACCCCACTTTTAAAATTATTGTCTTTCCACCTTTCAAGAAATTGTAACAAAGTCGCTTTATCAGGATATTTACTTTTTGTAACTTCCGCAATTAGTTGGTTGCATTTGTCGGGGGTTATTTCTATTTCACCCCATATTTTCCCATCTTCTGCTACAATTTTACTGTTTATCATTTTATGCATTGTACTATAAAGTGATAACTCATCATCACTTATTTTTTCTACGGTATCATTTGCTTTTATCTCAACCGCCTTATTAACTAACTCTTTATTTAACTCAACTGCTTGTACCGTTTTAGGGCTTTCCGTTTCAGTTAATTTATGTTGTGTAATATAGTAACTTCCTGTACCTATTATTGCAACCACCAATACAATGCTACTTACCACAAGCCATCTACCATGTAAGGGAAAGATTTTACCGCTTATAGCATGGAATTTGTCACTTACTTTATTCTGTTTCATACGATTTTACCCCCTTATATTTACAGGCTTTTTATAGCTAGCCTGAAGCTATTACATTTTTCAGTTTTTATGAATACGATTTCATATTACTTATTTTCTCTATACCTTATTTATCTCCTTCGGGCTATTTATCTCCTTCGGGCTATTTATCTCCTTCGGAGCTATTCACATTATTACAATCATAAAATAACATCCCCTGTAATATTTTAGTATGTTAGACATTTATAATTATACCACATTTGTAATATTATTCCAATAATTATTTAAAAAAAGTAACATAATGTATTACTGTATAAAATATCATAAAATTAGAGTAAAAATCGCATAATTACATGATTATATATGGCAATATATTGTATTATATGCTAATATGTAAGAATAAGTATATTTAGTATGTTAAAAAAATTGGGGGAAATATGATGGAAACTACTTTTAGTAGCAAAATAATAGAACCATTTTTATATTCGTGTGATAATATTATAACAGGGGTTAATAAAGATTTTCTTGATTTTACAGGGTATACGTTAGATGAATTGTTAGGTAGATCACTCACAGAAATAGGAGAAATGCTAAAAATCAACTCACAAATACTTCTTGATACTATAGATAGTAACTATTCAGGCTATATATTTACAAAATCCAGTCAATCAAGAGAAGTTAATATATCGCTTTCTCATATTAAAGGGACGAATGAAAAAATGTATACTTTTATTGAGAACCCAAATTCCAGACTTAATGACAAGCTCATGTTTGTTGAGCAATCATTTATAGATAACATATCGGGTGTAGCTATTTACAGTGTACCTGATTTAATATTACTTAAAGCGAATCAAAAATACCTTGATTTTACGGATTCTCATTTTAATAAAGAAAAAAATAGTATAGGTAGACCTATTAGAGAAATTGTACCTGGATTTTCCGGAAGCCAAGTTGAAGTTATTTATAATACTGTTCTTGAGTCACAAAAGGCAAACTATATAAAAGATTTCAAATTTGATAACTTTGCGAGAGGTATAACTTATTGGGATTCTACCCTATCACCTATATTTGAGAACAATAAGATGAAGTACCTATTTCAGACTACTATTAATGTTACGCAAAATGCTATTAAAAATCAAATTGTAAAGAGGACGCCCAAGCTAATTAAGAATCAACCTGACTTGGCCTCCGTGCGATACCGATTTGAAATGTTGAACAGAGTGGTAGATACTTTTGATTTACCTGTTATTAGATTATCATGTCCAGATTTAAAGATTATTGATATAAATAAAAAGGCATTTGATATTATTAAATTGCTACGGCCTGATTTTAAATCAATTAAGCTTATACGAAATAATAAGGCTGAAAGTTTACTAGGAACTCTCAAAACAACTGAATATTACAAATGTATTAGTGAGGTTTTAAAAGAAAAGAAAACTATGTACTTAAATAAAAAAAAATATTTGATAAATGGGGACGAGATATATTGGAATCTTATATTTGAACCAGTGTTTAAATTAAATGGAGAAATCGAGGAAATATTAATTTTAATAATAGACGTTACCCCTGAAATAAAGTCTAATATAGTAATGGAAAAAGCATTAAAATTGCAGGGAGAATTTCTAGTTAACATATCCCATGAACTTAAAACTCCATTAAATGTTATATTTGCAACAACTCAGTTATTAAATATGTATTGCACTGGTGAATCCCTGGACGAAAAGAAGGATTCAATTATTAAATATATTGAATCAATTAAGCAAAATTCCTATAGATTATCTAAAATGATTAATAACATAGTTGATTTATCAAAAATTGAAGCAGGGTTCTTTAAATTGAACCTATCGAATAATAATATAGTCGAATTTGTAGAAGAAATAGCTATGTCTGTAACAAATTTTACTGACAGCAAAGGATTAAAAATCATTTTTGATACAGATACAGAAGAAAAAGTTATCGCTTGTGACCCAGAAAAAGTAGAGAGAGTAGTATTGAATCTTATATCAAATGCAATAAAATTTTCAGATGAAGGCGATGAAATATTTGTAAATGTTAAAGATAAGAATGAATTTGTTGAAATATCAGTCAAAGATACTGGTGTCGGTATCGAAGACAAGTACTTGAATATGATATTTGATAGATTTAAGCAAGTAGACAAATCACTATCAAGAAATGCAGAAGGTACAGGTATTGGCTTAAGTTTAGTTAAGTCAATTGTAGAATTACATGGTGGTAGTATATCTGTTGAAAGTGAATTTGGGAGTGGAAGTACGTTTACAGTTAAACTTCCGTCTAAAAAGGTACTTAATGAAAATATGCTATATAATAGCAAAATGAAAAGTACAAATGAAACCGTGCGAGTTGAGCTTTCAGATGCTTATTCATAATCTCCATATTTAGTAATATAATTATACAACAATTACAGGTCCGTTTTTAATTTATTATGGTCCGTTTAAAAAGGTAAAAACCACAGCTCTATAATGGTATAACAAATGAAAATGAGAAAGGAAATGTTGTAGGATTAACTAAATCGGGAAAGTTATTAGTTGGTCCTCATTCCATTAAAGATATGAAAAAGATTGGAGCAACTGAAGCAGTATCTTTTGGCCCCGCCATCATAGTTAACGGAAAGAAAACTATAAACAGTGGTGATGGAGGCTGGGGCATTGCACCTAGAACAGCTATTGCACAAAGAAAAGATGGTGCAATAATATTAATAGTAATTGATGGTAGGCAGCTAAATAGCTTAGGAGCTACTTTAAGAGAAGTACAAAACGAATTGTATGAATTTGGAGCTTATAATGCTGCTAATTTAGACGGGGGTTCTTCTTCTACCTTATATTATAATGATGAACTCATAAACACTCCTTGCGACAGCCTAGGCGAAAGATCAGTACCTTCAATTATATATGTAAAAAGAAAAACAATAACGCACACGAAAATAGATCAACAGATGGAAAAGTAAGATACCGCAAATAAAAACCGCTGAAATAAATATATTTCAGCGGTTTCTTTCCCTTTGCTTTACCAAGGGTTTTGGTTTATATTATGTTACCTTTAATGCGGTTTCCCTACCTTTCTCTGTAATCTTCCACATATTTATATTCACATTTGAGCTACTACAACAGCTCGCTTTTTTAGAACTACTTCCACAATCACACCCATCTGAGCACGTCGCCATATCTTCCTTTTCAATATATCCGAGCCTCTGAAGTTGTACTAGCATTTGCTCAACCATACCTTCATCTATTCCTAATTCCTTGGCCATAATATTATTAGAATACCTTCCGCCTTGAGCTAATCTTGCAAGTACTTTCATTAACATAATACACCCTCCCTTCTATTTTAATTTTGATATTAATATTCATTCTCAATAAAATTCTATACTTATTTAATTTATACTACCTAAAGCCTAAAAGCCTTCCTATTTGGTATACTAAAACTGCTGCTATCCAACCAATAACGCAAGTATATATTACTGCTGCAATAGCCCATTTTCTCGAGTTTGTTTCTCTTCTTATTGCACCTATTGTAGCTGCACAAGGACAATACAATAAAGTCATTACCATAAACGCTAAAGATGTAAGAGGTGTAAATGCCTGTTGAATAGCCGCAGTTAGTGATGCATCATTTGATGCTGCATAAACTGTTCCCAAAGTACTAACTACTGCTTCTTTAGCAGCAAGACCTGTTATAAGTGCCACTCCTGCCTGCCAAGTTCCAAAACCTGCTAGTTTAAATATTGGAGCAATAACTGACCCTACTGATCCAATTAAACTCTCTCTAGTTCCTGGCTCAACGCCCACTGGTAAGTTTGAAAGTACCCAAACAATTATAACCAGGCCCAATATAATTGTACTCATCTTTTTTAGAAAATGAGATGATTTTTCCCACATATGAATAAATACACTTTTAGCTGTAGGTATACGATAAGGTGGAAGTTCCATTACAAAATAAGATTCTTCTCCTTTAAATACTTTCGCGCTTAAAAATTTACCCATTAATATTGCAACTGCAATGCCTAGCGTGTAAAGGCCAAATACAATAACTCCGCTTGCATCAAAAATCCAAATTTTTCTGCCTGCAAAGAAAGCACCAGCAAACAATGCATAAACTGGAAGTCTTGCACTACAAGATACAAAAGGATTTATAAGTATAGCTACCATTCTATCTTTTCTACTATCTAGTGTTCTTGTAGACATAATTCCTGCTACGTTACAGCCACTAGAAATTATAAGGGATACTGCTGTTTTACCATGAAGCCCTATAGAATTCATAAATTTATCCATTATATAAGCTGCTCTTGCCATGTATCCGCTATCTTCAAGAATAGCTATAAGAAAATACATAGTGAAAATCATAGGTGTAAACACAAGTACTGCTCCAAGTCCTCCTATTATTCCATCAGTTATAAATGATTGTAACAGTTCAGGAGTTCCCATACTAGCTAAAATGCCGCCAACAAAATCTCCTAGAGCAGTAAATCCACTATCTACTATTCCCCCTAAAAACTCATTCCCAAAAGTCATTGATAGCTGATACATAAGAAACATTACTAATGCAAATATCGGTATTCCAAACCACTTGTGAGTAGTCCATTTATCTATTTTATCAGAAGTACTTTCTACATTTGATATTTCTTTTTTAACACTGTCTTGTGCTACTTTACTTATTAGTTCGTATCTTTTATCTATTATAAATGCATCTGGTTCATAACCTATTCTTTCAATTAAATTTTCTATACTTTTTTCTAATGTAGTATTTATCTTTTCGGCATTTTCATTCTCATTTACATATTTTTTTATATATTCATCACCTTCTAAAAGCTTAAGCGATGCCCACTTCACTGGGTATTCCAAATTTTCCGGCCCCTTTGAAAAAGTTTCTGCAAGTAACTCAATTTCTTTTTCTATATCACTACCATAATTAACTCTAAAGACATTATGTCGCTCTGAATCGCCTATTTTTATGGCTTCCCTTATAAGTTCTTTTATACCTTCACTCCTAGTTGCCACTGTGGCAACCACAGGTGTATTTAAAGCTTTTGATACTTTATTAACGTTTATTTCTATGTTTTTGTTTTTTGCTTCATCCATCATATTAAGTGCTAAAACCATCTTTGCACCAGTTTCTAAAATCTGCATAGTTAAATATAAATTTCTTTCAATATTACTTGAGTCAATCACATTAATTACTACATCTGGTTTACTTTTCAATATAAAATCACGAGCTACTACTTCATCATCTGAATATGCTCCAAGACTATAAGTTCCTGGTAAATCAACCACAATTATGTTTCTGCCTTCAAATTTAAATTTACCCTCTTTTTTTTCAACTGTAACTCCTGGCCAGTTACCAACATGTTGCTTGGAACCAGTTAGTGAATTAAATAAACTAGTTTTCCCACAATTAGGATTACCAGCTAACGCTATTACTAAATCTTTACTATTACTACTCATGTCACTCATGTACTCCCCCATATTTCATATTATTATTAAATCATATTCTGAACTGTCGTTAAACTTCACGAACCATAACCTTTTGTGCCATACCACGTCCCAAAACTAATCGCGTTTCTCCAACCTTTACAATTAGAGGACCATTATCATTTTTCATAATTTTTACTATAACACCCTTGCTCATGCCCATCTCCATAATTTTCTTGCACATACTCTCGCAGCCTCGTACACTATTGATCTCTGCAAACTTTCCTATTCCAATAAAATTTAGTGGCATATTCATCATTCCAACCTCCATTATCATTTTTTATACTAAACTAATTCCACCATAATATCTCTTGCTTCGCTTTTTCTGAGGCTTAAAGTATACCCTCTAACCTGAAGTTCTATAGGGTCACCCATAGGCGCTTTTCCTATTACAACAAGCTGCGTACCTTTAACTATTCCCATATCCATTATTCTTCTTCTTACTTTACTTGCTAATGATATTTCTACTACTTTAACCCTAGTTTTCAATTCTACTTCTATTAACGATATTTGATTTGTCATAAAATCACTCCTCTTAAACTTTAATACTAATATTGAAATTCATTATCAACTATTGTGCAAAAAAATATATTTGATTTCCTATTTAATACTCATAATCATTTGATTTTCATTATCATTATACTGTAATACAGTGTATTTGTAAACAACTATATTATATTTTTAACTAGAATTAATTCCTGTAATCTAATTTAGCTTATCTACTATTTTTATATTTTATTAATTTTAAAACTGTATACACACCAACTATTATTGTATAAATACACAACCTTAACCAATCCATTTCTTTTCCATCTAATAGTACAAAAAATAAATAAGTCCTCTAATTTAATAGAGGGCTTATTTATTTGTATTTTCAAAATTACATTATGCAGGTCCCATTAACCTAATAGGTATGTACCCTTTTTTCATTAATTTGCTTTTAGATCTTACATCTTTTCTCGCTACTGGAATCGGCTCGTAGGGTGCAACTGTTGGTATGTTTTGTTCATACACATTTAAATTGTCACTGTTTTTCTTATCAGAATCTATATATAACATAATATGTCCTTTTCCTCTGCCATTATCTAAAAGCAAAGCATCTGCAGGCTTCAAATCATCCCAGGATATTTGGCTGACAAATTTTTTCCCTGTTTTACTAGTTCTCTTTACCTCATCATAAAGAGTAAGAGTAGTCTGCCTTTTTATTCCCCAAGCTGCACTAACTAAACCAGAACAGTCATTACCATATAGACCTTTATTTTTATTAATCTTATTTAGAAAATCACTCGGAGATGACACTTGATATGGGTCCATACTATATGGTACCCCCTGATATACTTTTCCTTTAATAAAAGTATAAGAACAACTCTTATCAACCATATTACGCTTAGGTATCCATTTTACTTCAGTCATCGCCTTTGCTTTGTTAAGACTCTCAATTTTTAAATCATCAGACTTACTTGCATCGTTATCTTTTACTTTAGGAATATTGGAATCGACTTTGGCGTTATAACTTATATCATTATCTCTTAATGAAAATGGAGAGATTTTCGGTATACTACTTAGGCTTGTACTACTTTTAGCCAAGTTATGTGTAGGGGTAAATATAATAAAAATAAATAGAAACAAGATTATTACAGCAAATATATTTATTACTATTTTGGCACCTTTATACGTCATTCTCATATTTCACCCACTTTTTAAATATATAGTATACTTAATACTATTCAATAAAAAGTGAAACATTCCAGATAAAAAATCTTAAATGAATTTTTTAAAATTATGCAATGCTGATAAGCAGTATCATCCGGTTTGATTTATAACTTCAAAGAACATTTTTTCCATTTATCTACCCCCCATTATCGTATTATTTCTATAAGTTTATGCATATTATTCTATTATTACTGTAAGTTTATGCATATCGTCATATTAACATTTATTGAATAATTATGCATTTTTAATATGCCATAGCAATAATTTTAAGTCCTTACTTTCATCGATGTCGAACATGATATTCAGGTTTTTCACAGCTTGACCTGCGGCACCTTTTATTAAATTATCTATAGCAGATATTATGGATTTTAGATCTATTAGATTGTTTTTTAAAAGCGGAGTAAGGGCTAAGATAGTAGCCGACAAAATCAGAGCTTGATGATGCTTTAAATATCCTTCAAGTAGTAATTTCTGGAATAGCGATTTAAGATATTAAGATTTCTTATATAACATAAAGATGCCACTCACTATGTGAGTGGCATCTTTATGTTATAACTTTGAAAAAGATAATTAATCTTAGGGGGATATATTATCTTTCTATATGTTTCCCAGTATGCATTTTTTTTATACTCTTTTTAATAAAGGAAATCAAATTATATATTATAATATAAACAGCAAAAACTGCTATGAAACCCCACACTCCTGCCACTATATCAGCAAATTCCATTTGGCCGCGATTTGTAATCTTCTGCTCCAGTTCGATACCAAAAACAATAACCAAAAGTACAGTAAATGTATATATAAAAGATAAAATAGAAATGCTATATTTCGCCATAGCTTTGAATGCCATATTAACTATAAAATAAATAAGCATACCAATTATGGCTATTACAATAAAATGAAGCTGCTTATCATCAAGCTGATTATTAAAACCTGAAGAAAAACTTTCAATTAAATCATGTAATTCATTAATTATTGAAACCATAACTTTTAACATTTCAACCATATACGACCTCCTAATCATTTATTTTTATTATTTAATCTTATATTACGAAGAAAACTACCGAAATATATTTCAGTAGTTTTCCTCGATATCTTTTGTTAACTAAAGTTTAACTAACTCTAAAAGAGTGGTGTTTTAGACACTGGCTTTATATTTTCGTAAATAAATTTATGAATTTGATCTGTAGTAGCCTTAAGATCAGCAGTCAAATACCAAACTCCACCTATTGTTTTTCCATTACAGTAGCCATCCACTGGAAATCTCTCCTGCTCTAAATCAGTTGTCTTAGAAGTAATCACTTTTGTACCAAGTGCCATTACATCCATACTACTCATGCTTGTCTCAGTAAGAGGTAGAAGCTTAGAAACAACAGATGGGAACTCAGTTGCCCCTAATGACTGAATCTTTGTAAGCATACCTGTTAATACCGTTCTTTGTCTTTCAGTTCTCTTAAAATCTCCTCCAGTAGTATAACGTATTCGCGAATATGCAACAGCTTGAAGTCCATTTAAAGTCTGCGGTCCTGTGCTTGTAATTCTAGTTATTGATTTTCCTTGAATTTCAGCAGTTTCCTTCATATAAGTATTGATTAAATCAATCTCATCTTTAGCAACATCTATAGTTACTCCATCAATACTATCTATTATCTTTTCAAGATTGAAAAAATCAACGGAAACATAATTTCTAATATTTAAATCAAAATTTTCATTAAGTGTTCTTATGGCAAGCTGCGGTCCACCGTAAGCATATGCATGGGTAATCTTTGTTTCATCATGTCCTTTTACTGCTACATATGTATCTCTCATAATAGACGACATTTTTATTTTCTTGTTTTTCGTATCCACAGAAAGTACCATTATAGAATCTGAACGACTTGGTTCCTCCGCGGTTCTTCTATCTAAACCGAAGAAAGCAATGTTTGTTATTCCGTTATCCTTTTCTTCTTGTGGCGATGCATCAGTCTTAATACCTAGATCCTCATCGGTTTTTGATATTTTTACAGTATTTATTTTGCTAAGTGTATAATAAGTATAAGCAAAAGCTCCTCCAAAAATTAATACACCAATAATAAATAAACTTAAAATAATCTTTGTTGATTTTTTCTTTTTCCTCATGTTTTCCCCTTCCATCATATGTTGCATAATCATTACTGAAAATACTAAATTTTTATATTTTTGCCTTCTCTAACTTTCCACATATAGTACTCTGATTATTATATCCTCTTTTCTTGTGGTATGCAATATTTATCTAAACACTATGTAACACTAATTTATAAAGCAATTAGTTTGTAGCAAGTCCTAAAATTTTCACTGTTTCTCCTTTATTTATAGAGGAGATTTCAATTTTAATCTTATGCGGGCCTTCTAAATCATCAGCTATTAAATTTGAATAACTAACCTCGACCTTTGATTTAGTATCTACTTCGCATTCAAACTTATCATCGATAAATACTTTAAATTTCCCGCCACTAGGCTTACGCAAGAAATGTATAATGGCAACACTACTCGTTGTATTAAAAGTTAAAGTGTCTGAAATTTTATTAGAAATCATGCCACTTTCTAAATCAAATCCAGTATTTAAATCAGGAGAATCATCAAAAACAAATTTATTTAATTTACTAGTATCATTGTAAAAAGCACTATACTTACTGTTTGTTTTTTTCTTAGCTTTATAATTATCTTCAATAACTTTTTCAATTGTAGTTGCATATTGACTATAGCCTTTGTCATTAGGAATTTCTATATCTGTTGTTAAATTTTCATATGTTTCCCCAGAACTAACAAATCCCTTAATAGTATCAGCATATTGAAGATTATAATGATTTGATAAATCTTTTATAACTTTTGAATAACTATTATATTCTCTAAATGAACTTTCCATAATTGGTATTATTTCTATATTGGGATTTGATTTTTTAAGTTTAATTATAATACTCTCATAGAAAAGTCCAAATTGTTCAGGTTTTATATTCCACTGATCCTTTTGTCCAAAGCATATGAATGCTACATCATATTTTTTTGTGGGTTTAGCATTATTCAATTCAACCCAGGCACGTACTCCTGTTGTACTATCACCCGTAATAAAATCCGTTGTCATAGTCGATTTATATTTTTGCTTAACATACTTTGCTATTAGGGTAGACCACTTTTTATCGTCATTAGCTGAACCATTACTTTGACCTATACTGTCTCCTATTATCAAAGCATTTATATCCTGCTTTTCAGAAAGATTCTCATACAAATTCAAACTCGAGATTCTCTCTTCTTCAGTTGAACTTCCTTCGCGGCTTAGTCGTGCTGAAGCAACAAGCGCTTTTTCATTTTTGTTATTACGAGTAGCGCCAACGCCAATTGCGCAAATTCCGACTATAATTAACAATATAGTTAAAATTGATAAAGCTTTTTTCATGTCAAGTCACCCCTTAAATATAAAATATCCACAACGTAATTATACTATAATATTTACTATTTTACTATATTCTTCCCATATACGCATAATATTTTTTATACTAATTTAAAATATCTGTATATACTACAATTCAACAAATTTTATTTTTAAATACCATTATAAGACATTATAATGGTATCTAATGTTTTTTATAACTTTATTTGTGCTATAATTAATTAAAAATTTATATTTAAAAGAAAGGATGAATTTACCTATGAAGATAAAAAAAGGTTCCCTATATAAAACAGGTTTTCTTATCTTGTTTTTATGTATAGCTCTATCATTTTACTTTTATAAGAAAAATACTATTAAAACTGATTCTACTAGTATTAAAACGAATTCTACTACGCCCACAAAAAATCCCGTAATTGCTAATGAATCAAGTAAAAACACTACTCCTAAAAGTACAAATGCAAAAGAAAATGAAACTGAAACTGTTAAAAACTCAGACAAAAATGGTGTTCCTAAAAGTACAGCAGTAAAAGAAAATGAAACAAAAACTGAAACTGTTAAAGAACCAAGCAAAAATGTTGCTCCTACTTATACAAACGTAGATGCAAATAGAAAAGACCTTGAAGATCTTATTTTTAATTATATTGACATTTATAAGACCCTTATTAACAATAAAGATCTTGATATTACTTATATAAATGACATAGTAGTTAAAAATAGTGATTTTGAAACTAATATTAAAAATGAAATAAAAGCCTACAGATCTAAATATTCAAAAATAGAAGACTTATCATTTAAAATAAAATCCATTGAATCTATAAATAATGCAAATGAGTACTCGATAATAGTAGAAGAAAAGGTAAATTATTTGTTACCAGGTGGAACATCACAAAAATTAACCAATAATTATAAGTACTCTGTTATTTTCGATAAGCAACAGTCAGGTATTAAGAAACGTGAGGTGGTCTCTACTAACTAGTAAAATCTAAATGTAATTTTATTTATTATTATATTAAATACTAATGAGGGAGTGTTCTTAGATTGAAATTTAAAAAATTAACTTTAAGTATTTGCTTTATTATTTTTTTGTGTATGTTTTTGCCAGCTAAACATGTACAAGCATCAACTTCCGTCAGTGATTTTGTAAGAATTCTTTATTTAAGTGTGCAAGATAGGGAGCCAGACACTAAAGGGCTTAACTATTGGACAAACATGTTGACGTCTAGAGGAATTTCTGGTGCGGATATAGTAAAAGAGTTCCTTCTAAGTCCAGAATTTTCGCAAAAGAATTTATCTAATGAGGAGTATATTAATATACTCTACCTAACCATACATAATAGGTTACCCGACCCAGAAGGAAAATTATATTGGACGGGCTTACTTAATAATTACCATTCTAGATTAAATATATTAACCCAAATTATTGCTTCTCCTGAATTTACAACTACCTGCAACAGATATGATATTATGCAAGGTCGAATAGTTTTAACTAACCCTATAGATATATATCCAAAGGTAAGTGGTTTTGTATCCATATCATACAATTCTTTCCTTAATAGGAGAGCTGATCCTGATGGATTACAGTATTATATAAATCTTCTTGTAACTAAAAAAATTACAGCAGCTCAACTAATTGAGCTACTTACAAGCAGTGATGAATTTGTTAAAAGTCAAGTTTCTTCAGAGGAATATATAACAAGACTCTATAAAGGTATTCTCTTAAGAACGCCTGACAAAGAAGGATTTAACTGGTGGCTTAATGTTTTAATGAATGGCCATAGCAGACGTTATCTACTCTCCACCTTTGTTTCTTCACCTGAGTTTAAAGATTTATGTAACAAAAGTGATTTAACGCCGGGTACAATTTCATTGTCCGCATTAGATTATCCCCGTGATGGAGTAATTGTTGGATATACAAATACTGCTTCACTAAGCCTTCGAGCAGCACCGTCAACGCAATCAAATAGCCTTGGTTCTATTCCAAATGGCTCGAAAGTAATTATATCAAATAAATTTTATGATTCTCTAAGCCATTTAGAGTTTTATCAGATAAAGTGGATTAAAGATACAAGCACTGGTCCGGTATTATTAGAAGGATATTCGGCGGCTACATATATGTATGTAGTTACTGATACTGTTAACAATTCAATGTTAGGTGTTTTATCTAGTCAATATGAATCAAATGGAGATCCAGGGTTGGTTTCTTCCGGAACAGGCGATTATGGTGGAGTGTCTTATGGCGTATGGCAATTATCTTCTAACTTAGGATCTCTTAGCTCCTTTGTACTATGGTTATCTTCAAATAATGCGAGTTACTTTAATTCTTTAAATAATGCTCGTAAATTAGATGGTGGTAATTATGGAACAAATTTTAATAGTACTTGGAGGACACTTGGAAAAGATAATTACCATGAATTTTATGAGTTACAACATAGTTATATAAAAACTAAATTTTATGACATATTAGTCAATAACCTTAATGGCACTGGAAACTATGAAACTAGATTAAGAAGTTTTGCTGTTAGAAATGTGCTTTGGTCTACAGCTGTGCAGCATGGGGTTAGTGGTTCAACCAACATAGTAAATAAATTTAAAAATGTAACTGACATAAGTCAATTTATAAGCAGTATATATACAGAAAGATCAAAAGTAGATGTTTATTTCCCATCATCACCCACTCTTCACAATTCATTAATTAATAGATTCATTAATGAAAAAACTGGTGCACTAAAAATTTACAACTATGAATCTAAATAGAATGCAAAATAATAATAAAAAGAAGTCGAATTTAATTCGACTTCTTTTTATTATCAACTCCTATTTTGGTCAATTATATATATACCAATTCCTATATACGCCCATATAAATAGTTGATTATAATAATCATATGTTATATTACAAATAAGTATTGATATCAAAACGAAAAAAATTGATATGCCCACTCCATTATATTGTGGTTTTTTTATTATCCTCCACAATTGTTTTAGTATCAATGCCCATATAGAAAAATATAATACGAACCCTATAACGCCTGTTTCGCATAAAAAAGTTAAATACATGCTATGTGTCATAGTTCTATAACCAACGAACTCACTAAAATTATTTAATCCAACACCAATTATAGGGCTACTTTTAAATGCTTCTATAGCATACAATGCCAACTTCCTATGTCCTGAAGTAGATACATCCTTCAAATCAAATGTCTGCATAACTCTAGATATTATTAAATATAGGCCTTCTCTAAATACCAATGCAAAAACGACTACAAATATTCCTAAAATTATATCTATTTTAACTGCTTTTCTCTTAAACCTAATATTAATATATACTATTAGCATTACAAGGATTAATCCCAATGATACCCAGGCGCTCCTTGAAAAACTTAATATAACACTTATTGTACATATACTTACACATAATATTTTTTTAACATTAAATTCCTCTATATTGTACATTAAAATTAATAATACTATCGTTATCATATACCCAGCAAATGGTGCAGGATCCGCAAAAAATCCATCCATTCTAGGAAACTGGGTCCCATTTAAAGCAATTTCAGGTGTTCCGTAGTATACTTTACCACTCATTCTATCAAAAAATGTAAGAATAAGATTAATATTTATGTCCATATAATAGCATATGTACTGTAGATAACCGAACATTAAATTTAATACTGATGAGATAATTAAATATTTTACTATTATTTTAGCACCAAATTCCTTGTTATATATGTATATTATGACTTGTAGAAGTATAAGTATAGTGAATTGCATCGTTTTATTAACTGACGCTGTAGGATTAACAGAAAATACAGCTGATATAAGTAAACTTACAATCAGAAGACACTCTATACAAAGTATTTTAATAAACATTGTATTTTTAGATATTTTAAGTTTAAAAATTGTGCCGTCAAAAAAAAGTTTTATAACTGTTAATATCACTATGATTGTTCCAATAGTAAATGTTGAATTGAATATTGGAATAGCTATTTTATCCAATGCTAGTGAAAATATTAGAGCAATTAATGCAAATTTTTGACTTTTAAAAAATAAGAATACAAATATAAGTGAAAATAAAAAAAACAAAAATACGGTTATCACATTTAGATTAGTACTGAAAATAAATATACTTAAAAAATATATTATTCCTACTATACTGATTGTTGATGTTTTTAGCATCATTTTATTATTATTAAACAAATTATACCCCCCCCCAATTTTTATATGTTCATTATCTTTACTATTATCCCTTGAATAAAATAGCATGCCTAGACGATAATATTAAAAACAAATCCACTTTAAATTTCACTTATGCAAATTATTAAACTCATTAATATATTGTCTTGCAAATTTCATCAAATTAAAATCTTTTGCTCTTTCCATGCAGTAACTTTTAGCCTTAGCATATTCATTCTTGTCTTCATATAAATTCAATACTTTATCACTTAGTTCCTTAGAATTTAATTTATTAAATTTTAAACTTTCCATTTCAATAAGTTCCTCTAAAGATGAAGATTTCGAAACTATAACAATAGTACTTGATTTTATTGCTTCTACTACCGGAAGACCGAAACCCTCATACAATGACGGAAAAACAAATGCAAAAGAATTTTTCATTAATACATGCTTTTCAACATCTGAAACATATTTCATATAAATGATTTTATCTTTATTGGCATGATTATTTATTGCATCTAATATAGTTTCAGCCTTCCAGCCAACTTTACCACATAAAATCAACTTTAATTCTGTTTTTTTTGCAATTTTCTCATAAGCCTTTAGCAAAGTTAATATATTTTTTCTTGGTTCTAATGTGCCTAAATATAACAAATATTCTCCAGATTTTGCAAAATTGTTTTTAGATAAAATTTCTTTTTCCTCATACTCATTAATTTCACTTAGTATAACGTCTTCATATATTACCTTCACTTTAGCTTTACTTATCTCAGCGTTGAAATACTTGTATATTCCTTCCTTAGTTGAATTAGAAACTGCTACTATACTATCAGCCCTCCTAATTGAGACAGGAATAAGCATCTTATTTATAAGCTTATTGTACCAGTGCATAGTCTCAGGCATCTCATACACCACTAAATCATGTATCGTTAGCACTGTTTTTATTCCTTCTAAGTTTAAAGGCAACACATGTTGAGTCCCCCAGAAAACATTTATATTATATTTTTTTAGAGTAAATGGAAGCTTGATCATGTACCAAGCTGTCTTTTTCAATAACTTAGGATTAGTATCCTCAATAAAGTATAGATTTTTATATTTATCCCTAGGGAAATTAATATCTCGATCTGAAAAAAGAAAGTATGAATTTTCTTTATCCTGTTCTAATATACTATACAAAAAATTTTCCAAATAATATCCTATACCTGTTTTATATTTTCCTAACGGTCTAGCATCTATTCCTATATTCATATTACATCACCATTACTTTCAAAATTTTTCATTATCACATATGCACTCCCAACTAACACCCATAAATAATAGCTGTATATTAAGAACGCCACCGTCATTTGCATAAAAATAATTGCTACTGAACTTAAAAGACCTATTAATATAAAGCTGTTCTTATGTTTTATATTTCTAATTATAGATATTAAAAAATCTTTTACTAATAAAATAGCTGCAGCTAAAAAGCTTAAAAACCCAATTATCCCGGTCTCAGCTAAAATAGTAAGATAATCATTATTTGCCCTCCAACTTGATGGTACCGGTCTTGGAATAAATCCAAATCTTGGATTATCTGCTGGGCCGTATTTATCTACATATGCAACATATTTGCCTGTTCCTACTCCTAAAATTGGGTGATCTTTAAAAATGTCAATAAGTATTAAATTCATTGCACTTCTATCATTAACACTCTGCGAATTTTTAAATTTATCCTTCAACACAAAACGCACATAATCGGAATTATTTGTGTAATTTAGTATAGTTGTTACACATATTCCAAAAATAATCAGTGTTGATATACTATAAACTATCACTTTAAAGTTAATTTTTTGTCTTCCATAAAAATACAATAGCACCATTCCCATAAAAAACATAGCCACAAAAGTACTTATCCATGCTCCACTTGAAAATGTAATTAATAGCGTTATAGCTTGAATTAGTAAAAAAATCATATATATTGTTTTTTTTCTTTTATCTTCAATAAAAACAAAAGCAAGTGTTAATGGTATTAAAATTCCAGTCTGATTACCAAAAGCAAGTGGTTCATATGCAACTCCCGCCAATCTATTATCCCAAACTCCCATTCTACCTCCCGGGAAATTTCTAATCATGTTAGGGATAGATAAATGAATCCCTTTGCTGTCTAAAAAATATAATACTATGCCAAATAAACTTGCCACCGTTCCAATCATAATAAAAAGTTTTAATAATCTTATAATTTCATGCTGAGTTTCAAAATAATTTATAACCAGCATACCAAGACTAAGGATATAAAAATACTGGAACAGATTTTGGATTGCAATAATGCTAATTCCATAAGTTTTGTTAACTCCCACTATGTTAGCAACCGCATCTGGAAAAATGAAAGATACTAAAACTGATATTGTTGATATAATTACAAATATAGACAATGCCACTTGAAATTTATATAATTTTACTTGTCTATTCTTTTTAATCAAAAGAATCAAAAATAAAATCACACCACTTATCTTAATAATCTCATTGAATTGACCATGAAGAAATGTAAATGGCCATATAGATACTATAAACCAAATATAATATTTAGGATCATATACAAACAATATTAATGCTGCTATGAAAAAGATATATATAATTGGCCAAATAGAATATATTGAAGCTAACATTAATAATATTATAGATACAATAAATACCTTATATTTATGAATTCTAACTTTATCGATGAATAGTTGCATTTTTCTCTCCTCTCTTATACTATAGGAAAAACTGTTTTAATAAGTTCAAATCCCTATATATTTTTACTGTTTCATTCGCACAAGTTTCCCACGAAAAATTCTTTATTCTCTTAAACCCTTTTTCTGTTAGTTCAGTAGCATATTGTTTGTCATCAATTATCTTTAACAATTTATATGACATGTCATCAATTGAATAGGGATTCATAAGACAAGCTGCATAATCTACCACTTCCGGTATTGAAGTCACATTGGAAACAACACATGGAATACCATAAGACATAGCTTCTAATGGTGGCAACCCAAATCCTTCATAGAACGAAGGATAAGCAAACAAAGTGGACTTCTTGTATAAGAATTTTAATTCTTCATCATTAACTTTCCCTACAAAAATAACTCTATCACTTAAATTTAATTTAACAACAAGTTCATATACTGAGTTATATAACCAGCCATTTGCACCAGCAATTATAAGATTCTCTTCAATCTTATCTTTAATCAAGTCAAAGGCTTTAATTAACCCATCTATATTTTTACGTGGTGATATAGTACTTATTGTAAAAAGATACTTACTTTCTGTAATGTTTTTAATATTTTTACTAACACTATTTAAATCTATTTTTTCATTAGAAAAAGCATTAAACCCATTATATACTACATTAACCTTATTACTTGCCTTGGGATAATATTTATTTACCTCATCTTTTACAAAATTCGTTATACAAATAATCTTTTCTGCCTTTTTCACAGATATTTTAGTTGCTACACTTTTCCATAAATATTTTTTAAATGGAACATCAGCTTTTCTAGTTAAAAATGCTAGATCGTGAACAGTAATTATAACTTTATTTTTAGCAAAAATGGGCGCCATACTATCTGGATAATGAATTATTGCTTCCGGATAACTTTTATGAATAATTTGAGGTAAAACCAATTGTTCATATATGTTTCTATCCTTACTATTTTTTATATTGTTCGCAATAATAAGTAAGCTGCTATCTACAAATTCAAATAGATCAATATCTTCTTTCCTTATTACAATTTTTATTGACTCAGGATAAATAGCGTGCAAAGCTTTAACCAGTTCATAGCTATATCTACCTATCCCTCCACTTAGGGATGTCTGCAATGCATTAAAAATTATCATTTTTTCACCTTATTCTTCCGAATTATAAAACAGTCCATTTTTTCTGTCCACTAAATTCATCGTATTTTTCTAATACAAAATCATTGATTTTCTTTTTGAAAATTTCCTCACTAAAGGTTTCCGCATGTTTTCTAATTTCAAGTTTATCAAAATCCATAGTTTTGAATCTTGTAATCGCTTCTATTAAGCATTCTACGCTCTGCTCTTTAAAAAACACACCAGTTTTACCTTCAATAACAGTTTCTAATGCTCCACCCTTACCATATGCTATTACCGGCCTTCCACTAGCTTGAGCTTCAAGTGGTGTTATTCCGAAATCTTCTTCTCCTGGAAAAACGAAAGCCTTGCACTTGGAATAATGCTCTTTTATTACATTGTCAGGTTGTCTTCCTAAAAACTTCACATTAGGACCAGCTATTTTTTCTAACCTCTCCCTTTCAACGCCATCTCCTATTATAACTAATGGAATATTTAATTTATTAAAGGCCTCAACAGCTAAATCAATTCTTTTATAGGTTACTAACCTTGAAACCATTAAATAATATTCTTCATTTTCCTCACTAAGTGAAAACAAATTGCATCTAACAGGTGGATGAATTACTACACTTTCCCTTTTATAATGTTTCCATATTCTTCTAGCTACATTTTCTGAATTAGCAATAAAATAATCTACTCTATTAGAAGAAACATTATCCCACATTCTCATATAATTCATAAAATATTTGAGAAAAAACTTTTTAAGTTTACCCATATCTGTATTTTCGGAATATTCATAATAAAATTCCCATCCATACCGCATAGGTGAATGACAATAACATACATGCACAGACTTCGGATTTGTTATTATACCCTTTGCACATGATGAACTACTGCTTAATACTACATCATATTCGTTCAAGTTAAAACTTTCAAATGCCATAGGCATAAGAGGAAAATATTTTTGGTGACCATACTTAACCCCATCTTTCTTCTGCAAAAATGATGTTCTTACATCTATGTTTCTTAATTCCTCATCTAAATTATCTGGATCATAAAACGTTGTATATATAGGGGCTTGTGTATATATTTCCTTGAGATTTATAACAACACGCTCTGCTCCGCCCATATTTGTTAACCAATCATGTACCAATGCAACTTTCACTAATCTACACCCCGCATTTTTTTCTTTTGTCATTGCTCTATTACCGCAATACTAAATAATTTTATCTCTTAGTTCGTATATGCTTTTTTCTTTATCTATGTCACTGCTAACCCTTTTATAGCATTAGAAAAATTATCAAACCTACAATTTAGTATATCATAATATTAACAAAAAATTTTATTTTCTATCACAGACCAAGTTTAATTGTCTTTCCATCATTATTACTAATCCATCAAACAGTATAAAAAATAATTTATTTTAAATATCCACTAATTGCTTCCTGCCAAGTTCTAGTTATATCACCGGTAGTTAATTCCATCATATAATTTCTAAGAACTGAATATTCTGGTCTTTTTGCTGGCCTTTTAAATTCATCAGTTGTGCAAGGCAAAACTTCTGTATCAATACCTTTAAGTCTAAATATTTCTTTAGTAAATTCATACCATGTGCATTCGCCTTCACATGTACAATGGAAAAGCCCATAATTCTTATCTTCGACAAGTTTTATTATAACTCTAGCTAAATCAACTGTACTTGTAGGGGTTCCTCTTTGGTCATTAACTACTTTTAATGTCTTATTAGTTTTACTTAAATTTATCATAGTCTTTACAAAATTATTTCCATCCCCATAAAGCCATGCAGTTCTAACTATATAGTGCTTAGGGTTGTGATTCTTTACTAGTATTTCTCCCTCAAGCTTTGTTTTCCCATAAACAGTTTGTGGATTTACGCAATCAAACTCTGTTAGTGATTTATTAACATCACCAGCAAAAACATAGTCTGTTGATACTTGAACAATTTCTGCTCCAATTTTATTTGCAGCTGTTGCTAAGTTTTTAGGTCCTATTGTATTTATCTTATATGCCATATCTATTTCAGTCTCACACTTATCAACAGCCGTAAGTGCAGCACAGTTAATAATTACATCTGGTTTATTTTCATTTACAAAACTATATACTTCGTTTATATTTGCTATATCCAAATCTGATACATCAGTAAGTATTAAATTAATGCCTTTTTTCTCTTTATATTGATTAGCGAGTTCGCGACCTAGCTGACCATTAGCTCCTGTAATTAATATCTTCATGACCTAGTCTCCTTTATATGTACCCTATATAAGGTATAAAACTCTCAGAGTACAATCCCTAAGAGTATTACTTATGTTAATTATTTTTCATACATATTATTGTAATATTTTTGGTATTCACCTGATGTAATATTATCCATCCACTTTTTATTGTCTAAATTCCATTTTATTGTCTTCTTTATTCCTACTTCAAATGTAGTTTCAGGATACCAACCGAGTTCATCTTTTATCTTAGTTGGATCTATTCCGTATCTCATGTCATGACCTTTTCTATCCTCAACATAGCTTATTAGTTTTTCTGTTATTTCACTATCCACATTTTCATTTAAATAACTTATAACAGTTTTAACTATTTGCATATTAGTTCTTTCGTTATGTCCACCTACATTATAAACTTCGCCTACCCTGCCATCATTTATAACCATATCTATAGCTTTGCAGTGGTCTTCAACGTATAACCAATCTCTTATATTCATTCCATCACCGTATACTGGTAAATCTTTATGACTTAAGCAGTTGTTTATTAGTAATGGTATTAATTTTTCTGGAAACTGGTATGGTCCATAATTATTTGAACATCTAGTTGTATTTACAGGCATTTTATATGTATCAAAGTAAGCTTTAACCATTAAATCTGAACCTGTTTTACTTGCTGAATATGGACTGTGTGGATCTAGTGGTGTAGTTTCAAGGAAGAACCCTGTAGCGCCTAGTGATCCATATACTTCATCAGTAGATACTTGCATGAACTTTTTACCTTCTTTAAATCCATCTCCAACTGCCCATGCATTCTTAGTTATATTTAAAAGGTTTACTGTACCTAAAACATTTGTCTTAACAAATATTTCTGGCTCTTTTATACTCCTATCTACATGTGATTCTGCTGCGAAATTCACAACATAATCAATATCATTTTGTGCAAATAATTTTTCTACTAACTCTTTGTCACATATATCGCCTTGAACAAAAGTATAGTTTTTATTTTTTTCTATGTCTTTTAAATTTTCTAAATTTCCTGCATAAGTTAATTTGTCTAAATTTATAATTTTTATGTCTGAATATTTATTTAACATGTAATGCACAAAATTTGCACCTATAAACCCAGCTCCACCTGTTACTAAGTAAGTCTTCATAATTGATTACACTCCTTTATATTCAAATGGTATTTCTAAATCTTTTAGTCTCTTTTGTATTTTATCTTTATCTGACAGTAGAATTTCCTCTATACCAGCAAGTGGCCATTCTACAGCTACATCTTCATCATTCCATAATAATCCACTATCATACTCAGGAGCATAATAATCTGTACACTTATAATTGAACACAGCCACATCTGACATAACTAAAAACCCATGAGCAAATCCTTCTGGAACATAAAACTGTTTCTTATTTTCATCTGTAAGAATTACTCCTTCCCATTTCCCAAAGGTGGTTGAACCCTTTCTTAAATCTACAGCTACATCAAATACTTTCCCCTGCGTAACACGAACTAATTTCCCTTGAGTATGTTTAGTTTGAAAATGAAGTCCTCTTAAAACACCTTTTTTAGATTTTGACTCATTATCTTGAACAAATTCCATTGTAAGCCCTGCTTCAAAGAAATCATTCTTATTGTAGGTCTCCATAAAATATCCTCTATTGTCACCAAAAACTTTAGGTTCAATTATGTATATACCACTTATCTTAGTTTCTATAAAATTAAACACCTATAACTCCTCCTCTGCCTATCCAACTGTAGCAACTACTTCTTAAATCCCTCTTAAGTTCCTGTAAACTAATGCTACCTTATCATTTCCTATGAACTCTTCCACTATAATAAATACATCTGCAAGCATTAATACGGATAATGGATAGTATATACCTTTGGTGATTTTACTTACATGATTCTGATTTTCCATCGTCTATATTCATCCTTCGCAATAGCTATACATCCACTTTGGCCTTTAATTGAAGAAGAAACTCTGTTCCAGAATTGAGTAAATAAATATGCCCATTTTACAGTTTTCTTCCCATATACTTTTTCAAAATATAGAAACATACTATAGATTTGCACTTTGTATTTCCTTGTATTAATTCTATTTTTATTTTCTTGCGCAAAAGATTTACCTTCTAAATGTTTTATTTGTGCCTGAGGCACAGAAAAGACTTTATATCCATTTTTCTTCACTCTACTCGTCAATTCAGTTTCCTCATAATACATAAAAAACTCTGGATCGAAACACCCGACTTCATTTAGGACACTTTTTCTAATCATCATATCCGCGCCCGTAACATAGCCTACTTCCATTTCTTTTCCATAACAATTGAAATACAGATTTTGTTTTTTCCTAAGGACTTTACTGATTCTATTAATAATTGGAGTTAGCATTATGGTTTTAATTGATGGAAGTTGTTTTAAAAATGAATGTGCCGGTTTATTATTCTCATCAAATAAATTTCCGCCACAGATTGCTATGTTCTCATTATGCTCCATAAAATCATATAATATCTTTATTGCATTATTTATGAGAACCGTATCAGTATTAAGTAAAAAAGTATACTTACCTTTAGCCATTTCTATTCCTAAATTATTAGCTCTTCCAAACCCCAAATTTTCTTTAGCTTCTATTGTTTGAACGTTTTTCCCCAAAGTAGCATTTATACAATTGACACTTCCATCACTTGAATTATTATCAACTACTATTATTTCATATAATAAATTGTCTGTTTTTTCAATTATAGAATTTATCGCGTTAATAGTTAATTGCTTTGTATTGTAATTAACCAAAATAATTGAAACATCTATTTTATTTACTTCTGTTGTAACTTTATCATATAATGTGCCCACAATTAAACTCCTTTTAATACTAGTACACAATTACCTTATGTATACTTTAAAAATTTAAAAAACTTTCACTACTATAACTCTCTATCTTTTTTTACTTTTAACATTAAAAATTCCACTATAATTAAATTGATTTTTTCTTTAAGAACACCTAAAGTCAACACATAAATAAATGCACCCACTATACCTTGTACTATTGTTGTTATAATTTTTGCACCCATGTAATTCCCTATAATTCTAACTATAATAAACATTATTGTTGATGCTATAATATATTTTATTGTACTTAAAAAAAATGTCTTCTTTTCAATGATCTTTCTTAAAGCCATATATTGAACTAAGGTAACACCAATTTCTGCAATTACCGTCGCTATACAAGTGCCAACTGCTTTGTATTTTGGAATCAAAATTAAGTTTAATATCACATTAATTATTGCCCCCATAGTTACAGATGCTGTGAACTCCTTAGTCCTATTTGTTGGTAATAAATATTGAATTCCGAAAACATTGCTAATTGCTATAAAGAACAGAATTGGGGCTAAAATAATCATTAAATATGAAACAGCTCCAAAGTCCGGTCCAAAAAACCATGGAACAAATTCCTTTGATATTCCTACTAATCCAACCGCCATTGGAATAGATACATATGCGACCCCTTGCAAGCTCTTATTTAGGTACACATTCATTTTCTTATTGTCACCATTGGCAAAAGTATTACTCATTCTAGGAAGCATAACCACCCCCAGTGAAGTTACTAATCCCAATACCAACTTAATTATTTTTTCAGATTGCTCATAAAGTCCAACCTCTCCAGTATTAGCTAATGTTCCAAGCATTGTTTTATCTAATACTGCATATACTTGTATAGCAATTTGAGGTATAAATAATTGTAATGCTGGTATAATATGTTCTCTAATATCTGAAAACTTTACTTTTACCTTTAAAACTATTCTAGGAACATACATCCACATTACTAAATTTCCAAGCAACATCATAATACCATTTATGATTATATATTTATTCAAATCATCATAGCTTTTTACAAATATAAAAATACATGCTACTCCAACTATCTTTACTATAATATTTCTAGTAACAGTTTTCTTAAAATCTTCTAATCCCATGTATAACCAGGATATATCAACCATAGCTGCTATAATGTTAATGGCTTGTATCAAGTAAATATTACCATATTCCTTGTTAAACCCAAAAGCAGCTATGTAAACTAAAAAAGCAATACTTGTTGTTATTACTTTCAGAAAGGTTATTGACCAAAAGTTCTTTGACATTTTTTCTTTATCATCTCTTACATATGCAATTTGTCTATTTCCATACATAGAAACGCCAAGAGTACCTAGAATTATAAAATATTGAACGATAGAAAAGGTATAACTATATACTCCAATTCCTTCTTTACCTAATATTCTCGATACATACGGAACTGTTATTAATGGCATAAATAACGTTACTATTTGAAGTAATAAATTATACATAACATTCTTTGCTAAACTTTTACTCATCTTTATAGCTCTTTTTCAACATATTTTAAAGCCTGTTCTATCACATTATGCATATCATAATACTTATACTCAGCTAGTCTTCCACCAAAAATCACATTAGTTTCTTTATCCGCTAGTTCTTTATACTTACTATATATAGCATTATTTCTTTCATTATTCATAGGATAATAAGGTTCATCACCTTTATTCCATTTTGCTGGATATTCTTTAGTTATTACAGTTTTAGGTTGAGTACCATATTCAAAATGCTTATGCTCTATTATTCTTGTATATGGCACTTCATACTCTGTATAATTGACAACTGCATTTCCCTGATGATTTTCTTCATCTAATATTTCATGTTCAAATTTTAAACTTCTATATTCTAAAGTTCCAAATTTATATTCATAAAATTCATCTATCATACCAGTAAACACTGTTTTTTCTGCAAGACCTTCTAACTCTTCTCTATTTTTGAAATAATTCGCATTAAGCCTTACTTCAATACCTTCCAGCATTTTTTCAATAATCTTAGTATATCCGCCTATCGGTATACCTTGATACTTATCATTAAAATAATTATTATCATAAGTAAATCTTACAGGAAGTCTATTTATAATAAATGCTGGAAGCTCTGTTGCTTTAGTTCCCCATTGCTTTTCTGTGTACCCTTTAATTAACTTTTGATAAATATCTTTACCTACAAGTTTTATTGCTTGCTCTTCTAAGTTTTTAGGTTGTCCAATATCACTTTGTTCTAATTGTTCTTGTATCTTAGCTTTAGCTTCTGTTGGAGTTTTCACACCCCATAACTTATTAAATGTATTCATATTAAATGGGAGATTATAAAGTTCATCCTTATAAATAGCAATTGGTGAATTTGTATATCTATTAAATTCAGCAAAAGTATTTATATAGTCCCAAACTTCTTTATTACTAGCATGGAATATGTGTGCGCCATATTCGTGTACATTTATTCCTTCAACCTGTTTACAATATATGTTTCCTGCAATGTGGTTTCTTTTGTCTATAACTAAACATCTTTTACCTCTTTTAGTAGCTTCATGTGCAAATATTGATCCAAAAATACCTGCACCCACTATTAAATAATCATATTTTTTCATACTTGCATCCCTCCTAGTTTAAATTTAAATACTTATAATTATTAATTTAATATTTAACATTAATTTTTTCTTACTCAAATATATTGAAATTTACATTTTGTCAAATTTGATGCTATTTATCACGGTAAATATTTTGTATTCTTACCTTTTTTATTTAATAAAACTGAACTTAAAGCATCAATTATTAGTTTTGTCCTATATATTTTATAACTTTTATATTTATCTTTTAGCAATGTGCCTACAATATTTTTGAAACTTGTAAATATTATATATATATAAGCAATAATTTTATTTTGACTATGCTTTAAAATCATAAAAGATTGATTTCTACGGCCGTAAAATTCCTTCCAATTTGGTTTGTATGATAAATCATCTGAACTTAATTTTGTCTTGTGGTTAATAATAGCTTTATTTATATTTAAAATGTTTGTTTTATTTCTAACTCTAAGACTATACTCAGTATCATCAAACCATATAAAATATTCTTTGTCCGGTAACCCTATTGATTGAATTATTTCTTTACTTATTACACATCCAACAAAACTAAACGTATCTACATATAAATATTCTTCACCATACTCTTCTTTAGATATATTTTTTTGTGTTAATTTTATGTTATTGATTATCCTTCTTCTATGAGTTACATCTATTTTGTTTTCGGTTATTACAGTACCAGTAAATGATTTTATATCTCTATGTATTTCAATATTTTTTGCTATAATACTAAAAAAATCTTTTTCGTAAATTGCGTCATCATCTGATAAGGCTATCCAATCGACGTCCTCTTTTAATGCATTGCTAATTCCTGTATAAAATCCACCCGATCCCCCCGTGTTTTCGTTTAATTTTATATAACTTATATTATCTAAAGCTAAAAATCCCTGTTCTAATATATACTTATCCGTTCCATCATTTGATGAATTATCAATAATTATAATTTTTTCTAACTTATATGTTTGATTAATAAGGCTATTGAGTGCCTCCATTAACAACTCTTTTCTATTATATGTAACTACTACAACTGCTATTTTTATTTTCATATACTCAACTTTCTCCTTTATATATATATCTGTATAAGGTATAAACCTCCTAGAATTGAATCCTAAGCGTATTATTTTTATTAATTATTTTTCATACATATTGTTGTAATAATTTTGGTACTCACCTGTAGTGATATTATCCATCTACTGCTTATTATCTAAATTCCATTTTATTGTCTTCTTTATTCCTACTTCAAACTTTCCATAAAATACCCTCTATGATCTCCAAAAACCTGAGGTTCAATTATATATAAATCTTTTACTTTAGTTTCTATAAATTTGAATTTAGACATAATAATTTTCTCCACTTTAAACAAGTTATACAAATAAAAGAGCATATGCCTACTCTAATGTTGCTGCTAGTTATTTAGGTAGCATAATATTTTTTTCTAACTGAATTGTATTGTGTAGATATTGTCCATACTCTGTTTTTAAAAGAGGTTCCGCTAGCTTCTCTAATTGCTCTCCATTGATATACCCTTTTCTGTAGGCTATTTCTTCAATACAAGCTACATATAATCCTTGCCTTGTTTGAATAGCTTCAACAAAATTTGATGCATCTAGTAATCCTCTATGCGTTCCCGTGTCAAGCCAAGCCATTCCTCTTCCGAATAATTCCACTTTTAATTTTCCTCTTTTTAAATATTCATTATTTACAGCTGTTATTTCAATTTCTCCTCTACCAGATGGCTTAACATTCTTAGCTATTTCTACTACATCATTATCATAAAAATAAAGCCCTGGCACAGCATAATTTGACTTTGGATTCTTTGGTTTTTCCTCTATAGACATAACATTATTGTTTTCATCAAATTCTACTACTCCAAATTCTTTCGGATTACTAACGTGGTATCCAAATATAGTAGCTTCTTCTCTTTCAACAGCTTTCTTAAGTCTTTCTGAAAAGCCATATCCATAAAATATATTATCGCCAAGTACCAAAGCTACTTTGTCTTGTCCAATAAACTCTTCACCAATTATAAACGCTTCTGCAAGTCCTCTTGGTTCTTTTTGAATTGCATATTGTATATTAATTCCTATTTCACTTCCATTGCCCAATAATTCCTTAAAACATCCAATGTCTCTTAGAGTTGATATTATTAATATATCTCTTATCCCCGCAAGCATTAAAACCGATAATGGATAGTATATCATCGGTTTATCATATACAGGTAATATTTGTTTCGACACCGATTTAGTTACTGGATACAGTCTTGTTCCAGATCCCCCAGCCAAAATAATACCTTTCATAATGTTCCTCCTTATTAAATCCTCGCTTTTAACTCTCTTATACTCTCCATCCCATCTTTTTTACCAACAAATATCATATCATCACTTTCAACCACAAATATGTCTTGAAGTCCTGATATAACTATAGGTTTACCATTGCTTATAATAATGTTATTGCTACAATCAAATTTATGTACATTACCCATGCAAACATTATTATCGCAATCTTTCTCCCTATATCTTTCAACAGCTTCCCAACTTCCCACATCATCCCATCCAAAATCTCCTGGAATAACATATATACCTTTTGCTTTCTCCATAATACCAAAATCTACAGATATACTTTCTACATCATTGTATTTTTCTTCTAATACTCTGTTATAATCCTCTTCACTGGTAGCTGCTATTTCACTTAGCACTTCAAAAGTATATTTCAAATACTGTCTTGTAAGTCTTAAAATATTGGCAGCCTTCCAAATAAACATTCCACCATTCCAAAGATAATTTCCATCTTTTAAATACTCTACAGCCTTATTCAAGTCTGGTTTTTCTACAAATCTTTTTACATATCGCACTTCATATCCATTTATCTCACAATGCATATGGCTGTAATTTATATATCCATATCCCGTTTCAGGTCTATCTGGTTTCATACCTATTGTAACTATTGCTTCGTTATTTTCATCCACAAATTTATCAGCAGAATTTAAAATTTTCAAAAATCTTTCTTCATCTTTTATAATATGATCTGATGGTAATACAGCTATTGTAGCATCTTCATATATTTTATTAATATGAAAAGCTGAAAGCGCTATACACGGTGCTGTGTTTTTCCCTACTGGTTCAATTATAATGTTTCTATTTGGCAAATTAGGTAGTTGCTCCTTAATTAAGTCCATATACCGAATGCCTGTTACTACAAATATTCTTTCTATAGGAATAAGATTTTCTAATCTTTTCACACTCATTTGAATCATTGTATCTTCACCAACAAGTTTCAAAAACTGTTTTGGTTTTTCTTCAGTAGACAAGGGCCAAAATCTAGTTCCTTTCCCGCCTGCCATTATTAACGCACATAACATATTTATTCCCTCTCCCTACTAATTTATTAAAGTAAAATCCCCTTGTTATATCACTAAAACTCTCAACTTTTAATTAAGAGTCAATCCTACCTCGCGCCCTCATCCCCAAACAGCACTCCCACCGTTTTGAAGATAAGACCTATATCTACTAATGTATTCCTATTCTCTAAGTACTCAATATCCATTTCCATCCATTCTTGAAAACTAACATTACTTCTACCCCTAACCTGCCAATAGCAAGTTAAACCTGGTTTTGCAATTAATCGTTGTTTTTGAAATGAGTTAAACTGTGCTACTTCCTTAGGCAGACTTGGTCTTGGTCCTACGATTGACATTTGGCCATTTAATATATTAAAAAGCTGGGGTAACTCATCTATACTTGTATTTCTTATGAATTTCCCTATTTTAGTTATTCTTGGGTCTTCTTTTATCTTAAACATAGGTCCTGACATTTCATTTTTTTCGCGAAGCTTGTCAAGAAGACCTTCTGCATCTGAACACATAGACCTAAACTTATACATCTTAAATCCCTTACCATCTTGTCCGACTCTATTCTGCGCAAAAAAAACAGGTCCTTTAGAATCTAATTTAATCCAAATGGCAACAACAATCATCACCGGACTCAGCAATAAAATTCCACATAAAGCACCTATGATATCAATTATTCTTTTAACTATAAAATATCCTGCATTTTTTTCATACTCCCGAGCTATTTCAACCTGTTTAACTGTTGAATCTCTTTCTAATTGCTGCATTAACATTGCCCCCCCTTTTTATAGCATGCAAAATCATATTACTTACTACCTCCGCAAATTTATAACAATATCTAAAATTTCTATTTTACTAATTTCTACAAAGTTACACAATTTCATTAAATAATTTCAAAATTTTTACATCAAATTTAAAATTTAATAATTCAGTACATTCGTCAAGCAAATACGACATTTTTTACAACTTTATTGCCTATATGTAGTGGAATATGTTTGTTTTTTCTAACTTTCCATATGTAATTAAATAATTTATTCAACATACAATTTAATACAATTTAATACATTTTAATTTATTTTTATTTATAATTCAGTATATCATATTATTTACAAAATGTTTCCTTTTTTTATTATATAACAAATTCAATAACATTTACATCATTTTCTATATCATATCCAAGCTGTATCACCCCCCTATTATATCCTCTTTTCTTAGCTTTTGCACTAAATACCTAAATACTATAGTGGCTCTTCTATAATTGCTCTTAAATCATCACCTGCAGTGCTGCAATATTAACGGCTTCAAAAGGAGGTTTACACTTTTATTGGATTTTTATTTTGTTATAGTATGTGCCTCTACTTATAGAAGTGGGAGACTTTCCTTCTGAAATGTCGTTAAAAATTAAATAAAAGAGAAGAGAATAATTATAATTATTCTCTCCTCTTTTACTTATTCAAATTATTTCATTAATTATGCATAAAGTAGGCAAACTTATCTGTGGAATAAGTTGCACCCATATTTCGTACATGAACCTGGTTGCCTTGGTTATCTGCAACATACGCCAAAGTATAATTACTATCAGCCCATCCCATAAATACAAATGTATGTGTTGGATATCCGGTGCCGTCATTAGTTGTAAAACAAATACTTCCCGGTCTAAGCTTTTTAATATTCCAATTAGACTCCCATCCATTTGCATTTAGGTAACTTAAATACTGCCTTGTATTACATGTTCCTAGTGGAACCGATATCCCCATTCTTCTCATTACTTCGCTTGAGAAATAAACGCAATTATTCAAAGTATTTCCACCATGTAATGCCACAGCCCTGTTTAGTACATTAGTAACATTAGCTGAAGAGTTTAAATAGTTTGCAAACCTAGCTTCAAGCGCTGTTTGATTTGTTCCTTTCGCTGCCTCAATTCTATCCGCTTCTATTTTAGCAAGTCTTTCTGCTTCTTTTTTAGCCAACCTGTCTGCTTCTATTTTATTTAATCTATCTACTTCTATTCTAGTTAATTTATCTGCTTTTATTTTAGCTATTCTATCTGCCTCTATTTTAGCAATCTTATCCGCTTTTTCTTTAGTTGTACTACCTCCATTAGTTATATTACCTTCTGCTTTTTTAGCTATTTCATCTATCTTTACTTTGGCTATCCTATCGGTTTCTGCTTTGGCTATGCTATCGGTTTTCACTTTAGCTATTCTATCTGTCTCTACCTTAGCAAGCCTGTCCAATTCTATTTTAGCTAAGTTATCAGCCTTTACTTTTTCTGCTCTATCAAATGATGCTTTCGCTATTTTGTAATTTTCTGCTATTCTAGCTTGTTTAGACGGATCTGCCATCTCAGCGGCTACCCTATCAATTTCTTCTTGTTTAGCTTTATTTGCAGCTACTTGCGCCAATTTGCTAGCTTTTGATTTATCTGCTTCTCCTTTTTCAGCTTTATCTACTGCTATTTTTTCCAGTCTAGCAATCTCTGCTTGCTCTGCTAGCACCTCTGCTTCCTTGGCTAATTTGTCCTTTTTAGCCTTTTCAATAACTAGTTCATCGATTTTCTCTTTAGATATCAACTGTTTCTTACTAATTGTTGCCTTTGTACTAGTTGGCTTAGCAACTGATGCTGTAAGCTTTACTTCGCTTACTTTCTTTTGGCTTGAAAGAGAAACCTCGCTTTTAACTGGTTCTTTCGCTTTACTTGCAATTGCCCATGCACTAGTACTTAACCCTAACACCGCTGTTAATGCTGTTATTACTACTATTCTCGTTCTCATTTTCGTTTTCTTTCTCATTTCAGTTCTAGTTTTTTGTTTCACTTGTCATATCCCCCTAAATTTGTTAATTTATTCGAATTCGTACTCTTGTAAGACTAATTATGTAATTCTTATTTTTGTTACAGCTCTGCAAGAGATGATGACAGTTCTGCTGGAAATGACTACAGCTCCGCAGGAAATTATTAATAATGTGTAACCGCTACTGTCATATTACTCATATACAATTATCCCTTATTAATATACCAATTTTATCTACTTCCCTACTACTTGTCGTAATCCTTTAATTTTCGCATTGCAAATATCGACAAATACTGCAGTGTTATCACCTCTATTACCTAATCTGTTTTTCATTTGTTCCTCATCTTGACGTAGCCATAGTTGCTTCGGTGGGTTGCCCATTGGCCTACTTGCTAGTTGCTACTAGGCATTGGTTGGATAATTTTTTTAATATAAAACAATAAAATATTGTAAAATTTCTACAATATTTTGATTATTATATATATATGGGATGTTTTATCTGCCCTTTTAGAAGGGCTTTGAAGTTCAATTTTATAGCATTTATGCAATAACCATTAAAACTGTTGCTGCCTAGCTTATACATAGCTATGGCTTTTATAACAGAAAGGTAACCATGCTGTACTAAATCTTCTAGTTCGTAACCTGGAACGTGATACCTTGAAGCTTCCTTGAATATAAGGTATTTGAATTTTTCCATTACTTCCTCTGTTGCTCCACTCTCTTTATTTTTAGCACTCTTATCTTCAAATTGAAACCCTTGTCCTTCTTCTTCTCTAATGAATTGTGTCTATGTGTTTCTCTACGTTCATTGTTATAAGTTCCACTTCCAATTCCTGTTATAGCCTTAGCAATCATCCGGCACTTTGAATAAAAAAATAAGAGCCGTACAAAAGCTTTGTTAAAGCAATTGTTCGGCTCTTAGGTAGTTCTTTTAGACTCCTTTTAGCTCGAAACACATGAATCTAGTTTTTTTAGGTTATGGAAAGTAATTAAATTCGAATTATCTCCTTAAGGGTCGCAAAATTGATTGACATAAAATTATGTCAATTGTATAATAATAATACTTGGAAAATATATCTTTATATGAGAAATAAGTTGATATATAAATATATATAGAATTTTATGCAATTTTAAAGTAAAATTTTTTTATAATTTTGCATAATATGAATGATAGGGGCGAATTAATGTGAGTGAACAAACTGTATATCAGTATGCAAAATTTGATTTTTTAAAAAAATTTCTTTTTACTTCTAAAGTTAACAAACAACTTAAAGATTGCAAAAACATTGAATCATATTTACTTAGCAATGATTATTTAAAAAAACTTGACAGTAAATTAAGCTTAATAATCTCTGATGGATTTACCAATGAGGTAGAAAATAGTTATTTCTTATATAAGGGATATACGCCGAATGGAAGTTTAACCTCTTTACGAAAATATACTATTATTGATGGAGAAATAAAAAAAGCAATTGATGTGATTAATCACGACATTATTGTAATCGATTTATATGAAGAAAGCATATATCTCCATAGCTATATTAAAAACAGCCACTATATTACAGGCTATTTAATTAAAGAAGAAACAAACTCCAAAACAAACAAAACTTTAATTTTCAGCAATGAAAAAGTTAAAATAAATATAAAGAATATTAATAAATTTGATACTATTCTTGTAGTTGATGATTTTATAAATAAATTTATTATATAAAAAAACTCTCCTATTCGGAGAGTTTTTTTATATTTAGAATTCTTTATCCCCCAAGCAGAGTACCTTCCTTCTGAAATGTTGTTAAAATCTTAGAGACAAACAGCTAAGCCCACCATCTATTTTTCTAAACTCAGATGTATCAACTACGTGCACATTGTAACCTAAATTTTCAATAGCTTTTCTTGTATTTTCATAACCTGCTGGTACAAGAACATGGCCGTTAACCCAAATACAATTTGCAGAATAACTTTCCTTTTCATCTATTTTAATTTTATTAAAGGAACTGAAAATTGGACTATTAGCAAACTCTCCTGCAACTAATAAATTGTTGTTTTCGAGGTAAGAAAGTCCAGTTTTTAAATGTAATACCTTTTCAAGGGTCACCACAGATCCTTCTAAATCATATTTTTTTAGTATATTAATCATTTGATTTGCTCCATCTTCATTAGTCCTTGCAGATAACCCAATATAAAAATGATTCCCCACCATCATAATGTCCCCAGCCTCTATAGTTCCAGGTTCTTCAATCTTTTCTATGTTTTCATAAAATTTCTCTAGTGTTTCTCTTAACCCTACTATCTCACCTCTTCTTGAACGTGCGCCAGGTCTTGTTATTATGGCGCATTTTTTTGTTAAAAGTGCCACATCTTCTATAAAACAAGAATCAGGATACTTTTCATCAGCCTCAAGCACTGTAACTTCTACTCCACATTTTTTTAATGTTTCAATGTACACTTCATGTTGCTTCATAGCTACTTTAAAATTAGGCCTACCTAAATCAGCACCAGAAATACCATCGATTATACTACTGCAAGGTTTCTTAACTATTACATTCTTAAACATTTTTATAACCCCCTTCTGTATCTATACAATGAATTGAAATCCTTTCTATATAACCTATTAAAATTATATGCTTTATATTCGTAGTTATATGAATATCAGCAGCCTCCAGCTGGAAAATTTCACACCCCGAGATGCTCGCTACTACTATGTATAACTCTCTCTCAAGCTTTATATCTAATAACTCCGCACAAAGTATAGTAGAAGCATATATATTCAATGAAAACAAAATGAAATGTTGTTAAATAAGGATGATTATGTTAATGACTAGATTATGTTTTGATTATGGATTTAGTTATTACAAAGAACAATTTTGCATCAGCGAGTGGTAGCTTAACTGGCAAGAAAGATGCTAAAGTAATTACTACTGATACTAGTACACTTGATGTGGCTTAAAAATATAGTGCCTGTGAGGGCACTATATTTTTTTCTGAATATAAGAATGACTTTTGTAGAATACTAAAGATAGATTATGAGAAATTATGGAGATGTTACTATTGGCTTATAAAAAAAATTCATTACTAATAATAATGTTGTCGTTGATAACATTGTTATTTTATAGTTTTCTACCTCTAACTAATATCCAAAATGCTATTGCTACAAATATAACACTAGATAATGAAACGTCAAATGAGAACCGAGGAACACAACATTATGATTATATTATAGGAAAGGATCACTGGCCCCATTACCGTGTATTCTTTTGGGTCCCTAAAAGTGCTACCCATTTTACACCTTATGCCGATAGTGGAGTTAATACAAATGTTTCAGAACATGGTGATGCTTCAAAGTGGTCCGTAGTTGTTACACCCGAAGTAAAAGATGATAGAAAATTAGTGTTCATATATGTCCCTAAAACTTTTGTTTTTCTATATGGAAAGGACTTTGAGGATCTTATACATTTAAGCTATTATTAGTTTTTAGATTCAAGTTAGCATGGATCTAAGCTTTTATATTGGTTTAAGATAGCCTTTCCATTTCTTCTTGTATTCCTAAAATCCCACTACTAATATGCTGCAGAGCGGTAGATTGTTCATTTATAATTTTTGTGTTATTTCTTATTCCCTCTGCAATATTGATAATAGAACTCTTAACATCATTTAAAATAATGTTCATATCTTTTAATGAATTAGATGAACTCACAGACAATTTTCCCATCTCTTTAGCAACAACCCCAAAACCTCTCCCAGCTTCCCCAACTCTAGCTGATTCAATTGAAGCATTTAGCCCTAAAAGTTTTACTTGCTTTGTAATATCATTAATAGTTTTCAAAACATTATTAATATCTTCTAAATACTTTTCTGATTCATTAGCCATGTTTTCAATAGTTTTCGAATGATTTAAACTTTCTATACTACTTGAGGAAATTGCTTCAATAGTAGATGTCATTTGAGCTATCTCTTCTGTGATTTTTATAATAGTTTTTTCTTTAGTTATAGAATCTAAATATTTTAAATACTCTTCTCTAGTTATAATCTCTGCTAATTTTTGAAGTGGTTTCATACTATAAGGATCCCCAGATAAGCCGATACATCCCAATCTCTTTTCATTATACATTACAACCCCATTATAGCCTGGCAATACACCCTTAAGCTTTTGTGCATCTTCACTAGTAATTGCTAATTCGCCTACTTCTCCTGCCATTATTTTCTTTGCACCTTCATGAATTGTACCTAGTCTATTAAGTTGCATGGTTGCTATAATTACACCACCATCACTCATAAAATTAACATTTTCACCTGTAACGTTATTTAACATTAACACAATCTTATTAGCTATTTCCAGTGGAAATTCTTTTTCAAAATCCTTATCATATGCACTCATTTTTTATCCTCCTAATTATATCTTGTATAACCTAATCTTAAATTTCAAATACTTATATCTGTAATATACTTAATATTATACCATCAAGATGGCTATGGAGACGCCTTGTTACTATAAGTAGGCTAATTATCTACTTCTTTCTTAATATTTTCTACTTCTTCTATTGTTAAGTCAGTACTCTCTACAATTATATTGATAGATACACCTTTACGTAAAAGCTTCTTAGCTATTTCTATAGCTTTTTTCATTTCTACTTCTTCTCTTCCCTCTTCCTTGTAGTGTAACTTTCTAATCTCATCTATACTCAATTTAAATGCACTTCCATTTTCCTTTTTATATTCTTCATATTTCTTTTCTAACTCCGGATCTTTAATTAAAAATAAGTATTCTAAAAAATCTACTAATGCTTAATTTGATCATTATTTTTAACTTTATCATAACTTTTTAATTCTTCTGCTAATTTTATTTTTGCCTCATATATGTCTTAATCTCTTACACCTGTTTTTAATAAACTTTTTGCCATTTTAAAAACCAATTTCAATGGGTTATTGTCATTAATTTTTCCTACATCAATAGTTTTAAAGTTATATATTAATATTTCACTTTTTATCTCAGGTAAGTTATAAACATATCTTTTATCTTTTCCTCGCTCACCTTTGTAAGTATATATTGCTGCAGCCACTATTTCTAACTCATCGTTATTTTTATACCTAAATTTATCCCATATCCTATAAAAATACCTAAACATTCTTTCTCCAAAAACTTCACGTTCACTACTATAGCTTTGTACTTCTACATGTATGAATAATATTTTGCTTCCTTTATCTTTTAATCTTACCATTCCGTTCTTTTCAGTTCTTACCTGGATACGTCTCACACGTATTCTCCAACCACCATAAGGTTGTTCCCCTTCTGCACACACGAAAATACATTGAGGTAAAAAATTTTTTTATACCCTCCCATCTGAACTAGGGATAGGGCTTATTTGTTACGAAATTTAAATACAAGGAAATTATAACCATATATGACTGAACCCGAAGTGTGGCATTACTGCCAGTGTCTCCGTCTTCACCTATGCTTCGCAACATTACATTACTGCAAAGCTGGCAGGAGTCTTAGTCAGACTCAGTATCCATAAGATATTAGGCTCTCATGCTGGTCTTGAAAATATTAGTTACCTGCAAATAACAATTACAGGTTTACAGCAGTGTCCACTCTACTACGAGGGTATTATGCTGTAATTAAGGTCGCACTTGCATCAAATGTTCCATTTTCGCCTAGACTACGCGTAGTTTGTTCACTTCGCCCGGGGGTACTTGGCGGACCTTCAGGTCGACTTGCTAATATTTAGACTTCATGCCTAATTCATTCTTAACTTTGTTGCTACTGTTTTATTCATTTCTTAGGCTACTGTCCAGATCACATTAAAAGGATTGAAAATTTAGCGAACAATTTCTGTCTGCTATTTAAAAATAACTAATGATAATTTGTCAGGATAATTTTTATTAACCTTAGACCCATATAAATCACATCTCATTGCCATAACCATATCTTTGTATAACTCATCTTGCGATTTTGTCACCTCATTGTTTGCTGACGTCATTATTTTTACAAATTCTTTCGTCGTTCTAACAACTTCTGAATTCCCAATCAAATTAATTATTTGCAAAGTATTTGCAAGTTCTTGTATCTTTCCTACATTAGCTCTATTTTCAATTAATGCTACTAAAAAATTTATATACTTCTCTTCTTTTAAACTTATTTCTTTTACTGCTCGTTCTTTCCATTTATTGTAACCAGATAATATAACAGCAGCTGCTGCACTTATTACTGCTAATATGATTTCTTTCTTCAATCTAATAATCCTCCAATACTTAATTTATAATAGTTTGCCTCAGAATATTTCTTAATATTTTCTTGTTCAAAATCATTGCATGTTACACTACTTCGTTTATGTTTGCTATATCTAAATCTGATACATCCGTAAGTATTAAATCAATGCCTTTTTTCTCTTTATATTGGTTAGCGAGTTCGCGACCTAGCTGACCATTAGCTCCTGTAATTAATATCTTCATAATTCATTCTCCTCTTTATATCTCGTTATTTTTTATAATTAAAACAATACTCCCATTATCTCTTGTGATATGCGCTTAAAATAAAACTCTCAGAGTACAATAAAATGGATCCTATATGATAGACACTAAAAAAGTCTATTCATATGGGATTTTTTTTTGTACAATTAAATTAGAAAGGTTGTGAGCATTATGAGTAAAAAAGTATTTACTAATGAACAAATTTTAGCGCTCTCAAAAAACAGATATATTAAACGAGTTAGTGAAAAAGGAATTACATATACAGATGAGTTCAAATCCTTATTTGTAGCTGAGCATATAATGGGGAAATTATCGTCTCAGATTTTTCAAGATGCAGGGTTCGATATAGAAACACTTGGTAATACTAGAATCAAGTCTTCTAGTAAGAGGTGGCGCAAGGCTTATAAGGAATCTGGCGAATTAGGCCTTAGAGATACTAGAAAATTCAGCAGTGGACGCCCACTTAAACGTGAATTAACCCTAGAAGAAATAATCACAAGAAAAGATGCTGAGATTGAATACTGGAAGGCAGAAGCAGAACTATTAAAAAAAATCGAGCTGCAAGAAAGGCAGGTGAAAAACGGTAGTTTAAGGATCTCTTCAATTTTTGCACTTATTCAGAACATTCTCTCTAAATCTAAATATAAAAATATGATTAGACATCTATGTGGTGTAATTGGAGTATCAAGATCAGGTTATTATAATTACCTAAAATCAGAATCTACACGTAATATTCGAGAACAAAGAGATTTACAATTAAGGAAAATAGTTCTTAAGGCATTTGAACATAGGGGTTACAAGAAGGGTTCACGTTCTATTAAGATGGTACTCGAGCAAGAGTTCAATTTAATTATTAATAGAAAATGTATTCAAAGAATTATGCGTAAATATAATATCAAATGTCCAATTAGGAAAGCAAATCCTTATCGTAGGATGATGAAAGCAACTCGAGAACATACTGTTGTACCAAATCTTTTAAATAGAAAATTCAAACAGGACATAGCTGGAAAGGTTTTGTTAACGGATATCACTTATATGCCATATGGAGCTTCTTGTATGGCTTATTTATCAACAATTAAAGATGCTTCTACAAACGAAATACTTTCATACCACCTGTCTAAGCGCATTACATTAGATATTGCAACGGAAACGATTGAAAGATTAATTAGACGTCATAAGAAATTATTGACTTCAGAATCGTTTATACATTCTGATCAAGGGGCTCATTATACCAGTCCCAAATTTCAAAAACTACTTAAAAAATATAAACTTGGACAGTCAATGTCTAGAAGAGGAAACTGTTGGGACAATGCCCCACAAGAATCATTTTTTGGTCATATGAAGGATGAGATTGACTATAAAAGTTGTGATACATTTACTGATTTACAGAATCTAATTGATAATTATATGGATTATTATAACAACTATAGATATCAATGGGGATTAAAAAAGTTGACTCCTGTACAATACAGAAATCAACTTTTAGTTGCATAGTCTTTTTTAAATGTCCTTGACATAGGATCCATTTTACAATCCCTAAGAGTATTATTTTTATTAATTATTTTTCATACATATTGTTATAATAATTTTGATACTCGCCTGTAGTAATATTATCCATCCACTTTTTATTGTCCAAATTCCATTTTATTGTCTTCTTTATCCCTACCTCAAAGGTAGTTTCTGGATACCACCCTAACTCATCTTTTATCTTAGTTGGATCTATTCCGTATCTCATGTCATGACCCTTTCTATCCTCAACATAGCTTATTAGTTTTTCTGTTATTTCACTATCCACATTTTCATTTAAATAACTTATAACCGTTTTAACTATTTGCATATTAGTTCTTTCGTTATGTCCACCTACATTATAAACTTCGCCTACCCTGCCATCATTTATAACCATATCTATAGCTTTGCAGTGGTCTTCAACGTATAACCAATCTCTTATATTCATTCCATCACCGTATACTGGTAAATCTTTATGACTTAAGCAGTTATTTATTAGTAATGGTATCAATTTTTCCGGGAATTGGAATGGTCCATAATTATTTGAGCATCTAGTTATGTTTACAGGCATTTTATATGTATCTGAGTATGCTTTTACCATTAAATCTGCACCTGTTTTACTTGAAGAATATGGACTATGCGGGTCTAGTGGTGTATTTTCGAGGAAGAATCCTGTTTCACCTAGTGATCCATATACTTCATCTGTAGATACCTGCATAAGCTTCTTACCTTTTTTAAAGCCACCTGGTACTTCCCATGCATTTTTAGCTGCATTTAAAATGTTTACTGTACCTAAGACATTAGTCTTAACAAATATCTCTGGTTCCTTTATACTTCTATCTACATGTGATTCTGCTGCAAAATTTACAACATAATCAATATCATTTTCTTCAAATAATTTTTCTGCTAATTCCTTGTCGCATATATCCCCTTGAACAAATTTATAATTTGGATTCTTTTCTATAGTTTTTAAATTTTCTAAATTACCTGCATAAGTTAATTTATCTAAATTTATAATTTTTATATCTGAATATTTATTTAACATATAATGCACAAAATTTGAACCTATAAATCCGGCCCCACCTGTTACTAAATAAGTTTTCATAATAATTACACCCCTTTATATTCAAATGGTATTTCTAAATCTTTTAGTTGCTTTTGTATTTTATCTTTATCTGACAATAGAATTTCCTCTATACCATCTAAAGGCCATTCTACAGCTACATCTTCATCATTCCATAATAATCCACTATCATATTTAGGTGCATAGTAATCTGTACACTTATAATTAAATACGGCCACATCTGACATAACTAAAAACCCATGAGCAAATCCTTCTGGAACATAAAACTGCTTCTTATTTTCGTCTGTAAGAATTACTCCTTCCCATTTTCCAAAGGTGGATGAACCCTTTCTTAAATCTACAGCTACATCAAATACTTTCCCCTGCGTAACACGAACCAATTTACCTTGAGTATGTTTAGTCTGAAAATGAAGCCCTCTTAAAACACCTTTTTTAGACTTTGATTCATTATCTTGAACAAACTCCATTGTAAGCCCAGCTTCAAAAAAATCATTCTTATTGTAAGTCTCTATAAAATATCCTCTATTATCACCAAAAACTTTAGGCTCAATTATGTATACACCGCTTATCTTAGTTTCTATAAAATTAAACACCAATAACTCCTCCTCTATCTATTTTATGTATATAACTTTGTTACTAACTACTTTTCATTACTGCAAGCTATTTCTTCGTATAAATCATTAAAGTTATGATCATTTTTTAAAGTCTGAAGATACTTCATGAATGGAACTTTTAAATCATCTCTTTTTAAAGCAAATTCTACTGTAGCCTCAAGAAATCCTAATTTATCACCTACATCATATCTTCTTCCTTCAAATATATATGCATACATATCTTGTTGTGAACTTAATGTCTTTAGTGCATCAGTTAACTGAATTTCTCCGCCTTTGCCAAGCTTCGTATTATCTAATATATCAAATATATCAGGTGTTATTATGTATCTACCAAGTATAGCTACATTTGATGGTGCTAAATCTACTTGTGGTTTTTCAACAAGGTTATTTACCTTGTATACTCTATCACTAATTTTAATTCCATCAGCTATGCCATATTTATTTACATTTTCCACAGCTACTTCTTGAACCCCTAAAATTGACACTTTTTTTTATTCAAAACAATCTATAAGTTGCTTTAAGCATGGAGTAGCCGCATCAACTATATCATCGCCTAGCATAACGGCAAAAGGTTCATTACCTACAAAGGCTCTTGCACAATTAATAGCATGTCCAAGTCCTTTAGGTTCCTTTTGTCTTATAAAGTGTATATTTACCATGTTTGATATATTTCTAACCTGTTTAAGAAGGTCATCCTTATGTTTGTTTTCTAGTTCTAGCTCTAATTCTACCGATTTATCAAAGTGATCTTCAATAGACCTTTTATTTCTTCCTGTAATAATTAATATTTCTTCTATACCAGATGCAACAGCTTCCTCTATAATATATTGCATTGTAGGCTTATCAACTATAGGTAACATTTCTTTAGGTTGTGCCTTTGTCGCTGGTAAAAACCTTGTTCCGAGTCCCGCTGCTGGTATAATGGCTTTTCTAACTTTCATTACAAAAATCCCCTTTATTATATTTCGGTGGTCTCCCCACGTGGCTACCGCCAAGTTTTTTTGTTTCTATTATTCTCCAAATCTCTCAACTCTTCAACCCAACTTTACATCTGCTTAATTCGCATCAGATGCCCCTTCTTCGCCTAGCTTTCGCTCGACGTTGTTCACAATTCGTTCACAACCCCTCGGTGGACTTTGGTGGACTGGAGGTCCGCCTTGCTATTTAAGAAAAAATTTAAATTAACGCAAATATCACTCGTCTGCAACCGTTTTTAGCGGTTTAGTTCTATTTCCCTATTGTGTACTAACTCTATGTTCGCTTTTTAATTATTCTAATAGGGTTGCCTACTGCTACGCTATAAGGTTCTATGTCTTTATTCACAAGAGAATTTGCCCCAATTACCGAGCCTGTGCCTACGGTAACACCATCTAAAACTACTGTTCCTCCCCCAATCCAACAATCGTCTTCTATTGTAATCCCTTTTTGAGTAGTACCTTGTTCTCTGATTGGAATATCTATTCTATCGAAATTATGATTTTGGGCATGAAATCTAATATTTTGTCCCATTATTACATCATTACCAATACTAATCCCACCAGCACAACCAAAATAGCAAAAATCACCACAACCAAAGTTATTTCCAATTTTTATACCTGTCTTGGCATTTTTGTAATGGCCTGTACATTTTATTATAGAATACTTCCCTATAGTAATATTATCTCCCATTACAACACTATTTTGCGATTCTGCATTTATTTCAACGTAATCATTTATTGTGCCATTATTCCCAATTATTATATGTCTTCTATGTTTTATATTAGTTCTTTTGCCAATGAACATTAATTTGCCACTTTTTTTGAACCAAATTTTTTTAATATATCCTCTTATTAGCCTTGTTATTTTTATAAATACAATATAACACATGTCTAATAAAGATATGTGGCTATATGATATAATATATTTTTTCTTTATTCTTGATGTTATTATTGTGAATCCACGCATAAAATCAACTCCCCACTTATCTTTATTATAAACACTAGGAAAAATTCTTACAATTTTTCTTTATAAATTTAATAGCATTCAATCGGCTAGAATAAACCCATTATAATGCTAGTTCCATCTTGTACACTTACAACTTCAACAAGATCATGCGCCTAAGATGTGCCTGTCGCAACTCTAAGATACCAAAACATCAAAATCAATTTACTCAACATGGTTGTCACTAATAATTTTAAAATCTTGTGCCAACGCCGTTTCTATTCATTAAACGGTCGCCATATATCATATAATTCATAAATATATGGAGTTTTGAACTCGAAAATAGTAGCGTAGAATTTTTTAACAGTATCAGTACTATTAGTTAAATATTTATCATCATCCTTTATATACCCATTCATTTGTTTGATTTATACAACTAAAAATATAAAGAATTAGTTTTTCTCTAAAGGCTGTCAAAACCACGGGACTACTACCAAAGCCACAATTGATATTTACAATGTCTGGGGATTTACCAATTAGAAAGAGGCAATAATTACAAATATATATAGCATAAAAGTCAATGCTGCACCTTTACCTATAATTTTTTAGCTTTTAGTTAATAGTTCCATAGTAATTGACCAAACCTTAACATTTATGTGAATTGTGTAATATAAATAATCTTTATGTGGTACCAGTAAATTTTAAATACAATGCGACCATGTTACAAATATTAGACATTACCGAAGGCGATGTGTTTAAGAATTCAGGCAAGTCATACAGTCCTATAGTAAAAACAACCATACCAGATACTACTGATAATCCATTTCAGTTAGAAACAAACAGGTTAAATCTGTGTGTTAATTTTAGCAAATGGTACTACTTATGAAGCTGAAGATGTAAGTATTACTTTATTTATAACTCTTTCTCTTTTTATTACACAACAAGCATCCAATAGAACATATAAAAAAAAGAAAAGAAATATATGCTTTCCAGTTCTTTATAAAATGAGCTTGTTTTAAAAATATGTAGTTGTCATGTACTTTATATCCATTGGGAACATCTCCATTTAAAATAACATTTGAACATATAATTCCCTGTCTAGGATTATAGAATATATTATTTGTAACAGTTATATCATTACTAGGAGCTTCCATCATTTGTATGTATAATGACGACGCAGAATTTTTATCAGGTCTTACTGAATAACTCCATCCATACCCAGCATTAATAGATATGTTATCTTTATAAATACAATTGAAAAACCCCGTATTAGCCAATGAGCCTTTCGTCCACACTTCAAAAGATTGGTTATTGTCCCAATCTATATTATTACTATATTTTATATTTGTGAATCCATTCCATCCTATTGGACCTTGCATTGTGAAAGCTACATCATAGCAACCATATATATTATTATGCTCAACCAATGTGTCCTTTGCAGAACTCCAAAGCTGAATTCCATTTCCATACCGGGTTGTTCCTTTCAAGATTGAACCACCAATTTCATGTATATTGCAATTGCCAACATATGCATTACTAGGAGTGCCATCAACCCCATGCCCACCACTACCACATAATTCCAAATTCACAATTTTAATCGAGTTTTTCAGTTTAACTATATTCCCTTTCGGAGCAACTTTTATATCATTGGCTAAAGACGTTGGATTTTGGGCTGAGTACACGTATAAATATTGTGCATTATCTGAATAAAAATCCCACTGTTTTGATAATTCTGTTTTTGACCATTTTTTAAATGGTTTTATAACATTATCAACCTTTAAAAATCCAATGTTTACATTGATAGATGTAATGTTTCCGGTAAATTTACTAACATCCGACAAATCAATTTTCCACACATTTGTTGAGTCTTGTATCCATGATGTTGATATATTTAACATTTTATATAAAGATACTACTGGTTTTTTACCTATTCCATATGAACTTATTGTTACTTTCGAACTAATTGGTACTAAAGAAGGTGGAATAATATTTCCATAAAAAGTATCTCCACATCTCAAATATACGTAATCATCAGGTAATAACGAACTTATTTTGCTCAAAGATGCCCAAGGGGAAGTGATGCTTCCATCATTATTATCATTACCCTTATTACTTAAATAGTACTTACGCATATTACTCTTCCTATTTCTGATGGAACCTTTTTCACCTTCTAAATTTTTAAAGGCATAAGCTTTCCTTCCGCTACTATTATCAACACCATAAGTTGAGCCATCAAAACTAATGCTGGAATTAGATCTATAAAATAAATAAATTACTGAGCATAGTAAAAGAATTGCTAAAGAAAGCATGATAAAACAAAAAAAAAATTTTTTAAAAAAAGTTTTCATAAATAGTCAATCCCCTTATTTTTTGAATTTACTTATGATTATAAATCTAATAATAAGCGCACTAATTTAGATTAAATATGAGTGTTACATTATACATTTTTTTCGCATGACGGTCTTGAAAAAAGTAAAATTTGTAGCCTATTATATCTAAATATCAGCGTATTTAATAAATTATTGCTATGAATAGTTAATAGCGTTTATAATAATTAAAAAACTCTTTACAAAAACAACACTAAGAAAAATTTACGAGAAAAGATAAGTTAATAAATGATGTAAGAGATATTCACAGCAATAAATATTCAATAAAAACAATTGTTATAAAATCAGTATGTCCAGACGAATAGTTAGTAAATACTTAAACAAAACAATCTTCTTTAAACAATAAATATATTAATTCTTAAGTTTGTCGAGTAGGTACGGAGCCTTATGATATTTGTAGTAAACTTTTCACATAGGACAAACGTAAACGTTACTCATCATTCATGGCCAATAATCTATCAAATACTAAAATATTCATATTTAATATCTTGCAAATTTGGCTTTTCCCAGACCCATTGACAATCTGGTGTTAGTATAGTATTGCATACTCAAAAACTCAAGTGGTAAAATTAATAGTTGTAGGAAATCAAGTGAACAACTGTGACTCACTTGCTCCATGATAAATTTTTAGTGTTTATATATTAATAATTCTACAACATACTTCTACAATTTTATATTTATTACTTTACTTCTAAGCATCCATAGCAATAATATATATAATAAAATAATAATAATACCATAAAAAAATATTACTACTATAGGCTGATTAATTAAAAAATAGTTTTTTAGCAACATCATTAATCCTATTGTTATTATGCATACTAAGATAATTTTAAGATTTTCTATAATTACATATTGTTTATCAATATAAAAACCATATTGTTTCCTAAATCTTATAAGTATAGAAGTCAATGAAAAAATAGAAGCAATAACTGTTCCTAAAACAACACCATAGACCCCGATGAACTTTGATAAAATAATGCTTACGATAACATTTACTATACTCGCAGAAAAACTATTCTTAAATGTAGCTTTAGTATTACCTTTTGCATAAAAGTATCTGTATATAACATCTCTCATAACATTTATAGGCATTCCAATAATATAAATAAATGAACAAATATAAACCATGTTTGTAATAGAATTATTAAATTGTCCTCTTTGATATAATAACTCTATTCCTTCTTTACCTACAATTACAAACCCCACTACCATTAAGCACATAATCGCATTAAACAATGTTAAATAATCAAATAAACCTTTCTGACCATTATCTTCATCTATCTGCTTTGTAATTTTAGGATATATATATATCATAACATTACCAACCAGTAACATGTTAATCATTGACATAATTGTGTTAGAATAACTAAGTATTGATATTTGACCTTGACCTAATCCTGATGAAATCATTGAATCTATTAATAGTGATATTTGATATACCCCGGAACTAAACATTGTAGGTAAAAATATTTTCAACATTCTGCTTAATTCCTTATCCTTAAAGTCTATAATTGGTATATATCTAAATCCTGATTTATGTGCGAGATAATATTGTATTACTACATTTATACCCATAGTAATAAGTATGTAAAAGGCGTACTCATATATTGTCAAATTTTTATTAATTAATACTAGTAACATTAATAATGATGTTGTTCCTAAAGTTATATATTTGGGAATATTAAATTTTCCATTACATTGAAATACAGCATTAGTTACACCCAAAAAAGTATTAAAAAATTGACTCACTAATGTTATTAGCATAATATTGCACGTAATTTCAATAAACTCTAAAGACCCTGAACTAAATGATGAAATTATATACCTTTTTCCTATAAATATAAAGAATACACATAATAATGCTACACCATATAAAACAGTTATAAAATTATTTATTGATTTGCTATCCTTTTTACTTATAATAGCTGGAATTAGTACAGTTGTAACTCCAGCTCCGATAAAGCTAAATGTAAAGGTTCCAATACTATTAGCAAAATTAAATGAATCCATCTGAACTGTAGTCCCAAAAGTAGATGCTACCATTGAAGCTTTTATCAATATTACCGCTTGTGTAATTATTGTTAACAGTATCATTGTTATTAGTTGCACAAAGGCTTGTCTATTTCTGTGTAACGGTATTTTATCTTCAACTCTGTTCAATTAATTACCCCCAAACTTTTCCGACCTAAACTTGTAATAGTATTGATTAATAAAGGCTATTGTTATAATTAACATAATAAAACTTCTTATTTTTAGCCCTCCCCACCCTTGCGCACTATATATACAATAGTATACTAGATTTAAGGCTAATCCTATCATAACTTTATTATTTTCACTTCTATTTTCTTTACTAAACTTATAGCAATGCTTAAAAGTATTAACTAGTATACTGATAAAAATACTTAATCCCACCGCTCCAATTTCAACAAAATATAACAGGAATCCATTATGGATTGGATTATTCAAAAAGAAATTAGTATAAAATATACCCGGAAAATCTCTATACGTTAAATCCAAATAATTATTAATACCAGCTCCCCAAATAGGATTTTGTTTAATATAAAAAATTGCAAGCTCATTATGTTGATCTCTATTATTTACTTGCTGTGATATGTCTGAGTTTACAAATCTATTCACAAGGATTACTATCTCTTTTTCAGTGACAGCTAAAATGATGATAAAAAGCAGAAGTGCACACCATAAGACTAATGTTTCCTTTAGTGTTATTTTCCTTATCTCTGTAAAAAAATAAATTATATACATTAATATCATAAAAGCAATTGTTGTTCTTCCGAATGTTAACAATATTGTTAATGTTGAACATATTAAACCAATCATTCTTACTTTTTTATTTATTGTTTTATCAAACAACAATAACCCCAATATCATACATCCATAAAATCCCAATGGTCCTGGATGCTCTAAAGTTCCACTCATACCTTTTTCCAATCCTACTGTGTTTTCTCTAAATACGTTTGATGATTCTCCTAAAAATCCAAGTCCAACAGGCCCTCCAATGACAATTTGTATTATCCCAATTAAGAATTGAATACATATGCTACCTACCAAAGCTTTTATTATTATATTCTTATAAAGTTTTAGATCACAAATCTGCGAAATATATATATATATTATAGTCATCTGCAAGTATCTTAAGGAATCAAATATTGCCGCTTTAAAATTTACTGAATAAATAGAGCTTGAAAAACATATAATATTAAATAAGAAAAGCAGAATTATATCTATTTGCAGCCTTAATTTTTTTCTATTGTTAATAATTAAAATTAAAAACGCCAACACAAACAATTGAATAACATTAAATACATAATATGGTCTTGTGATCATATGATAATCATTACTTATTCTCTTAAATTCATAATCCATAAAAAGCGGTATACAAAAAAAGAACAATGCTACTATCAAATTCTGGATCTTAAACTTCATAAGTATTAATAATATAAAGCTCAATAATAATACTACTAATATCCCAATATATATGTTTTTATCAAAATATAAGAAACAACTAGTAATTAAACTTAGTAGTAACGCACCAATCAGCCCAACCAGTATTTCTGGAGACAGTTTTCTATTTATAAATCTCATTTGTTCCTCACCTCTTTTATTTATACGCTAAGATTACATAATCATCCTTTTATTTCTTGCTCGATTTTATAAGGTAGGATTTTAAATGTTCTATATTTTCTTGGGATTGAATAACTTTGCTTCGTATATCTTCATCCCTTATAGCGTACAATTTTTGTTTACAAATTAATTTTAAAGATTCAACACTTAATTCGTCAACATTAATATAATCTTTATCTTTTCCTATACTTTTTAAAAATTCATCTATTTTCAAGCTGTAACTTATTCCAATAGTTTTAATGTTTGCAATTTCTGATACAAATATGCCATGTAATCTAGCTGATATATTAATATTACAAGATAAAATTATATTCACTTTTTCTATAGGTGTTAAATCTGGTTTATATATTATATTCGATGAATTATCATATTCCCTTAATTTATCAAATATAAATTTATTTTTTGCCTTATCTCTTCTATCATCTAATGGCAATATGACTATTTCAGTGTTAAAGTCTTCTGCCAACATAGTTCTTAAAAAATCTATTAATTTATTTATTAAACTTATTTCTTCTTCTTTTGATTTATAATTCATCAGATCACGCCAAGATACTACTATCTTTCTATTTCTTGATACGCTTTCTTCTTTATGTGATTTATTCTTAATAAATTTATTTACAAATAAATATGCTAGGTCTTCTGTAAAAAAAACATCTTTTTTATTGCCTTTAATATTGCAAATATAGTCATATGATTTTTTATCTCTCAATGATATAAAACTACAGTTCTTAACCAAATACGTAGTCTTGTCAATCCTATCCTTTAATGATAGTTGTCCAACCCCTACTCCTACGTACCCAAAATTTACTCCAAGTTTTTTAGCTAACTTCATAAAGTAATAAAATCCATCACCATCTTGATCTGTAAAACAAGTTCCACCAACCCATAATAGCATATCGTATTTAACTAATGATAATTTAAATATTATTCGAGAAAGTTTGTTTAATTTTTCAAAATTAATTATTTTAATGCTACTATCTAATTCGATCTCTAAATCTTTTCCAAACATTTTTAAAATACTAATTTCGACATCTTTATAGTCTTTTTCTATTTCTTTGCAAAAAACTTCTAACATTATATCATCACCAAAATTACCAGCCCCATAATATCCAGTTACTAATATCTTCATGTTAACTCTCCATCCCAAGTCTTATTTTATTGTTTCATATACTTTCTTATATTTTTTACTTATTATTTCTATATCATTTTCTTTTTCCATCAATTGTTTTAAATTTCTCCCCTTGTTACTAAATTTTTCATAATCACTTTTAAAATCTGCATAACTCTTTTCTATGTTTTTATATAACATTTCTATGTGTTCTTCTTTATTTGTGTAAAAATATGAGTACACTAATTCATTATTGATAACTTCCTTTATTGTTCCAATTTCAGGAGCTATCACTGTCTTTCCTAATGAAAATGCTAAAATTATAGTTCCAGCATTTAAACTACTTTTTAAATCATACGGTAAAACAATAATATCACTTGACATAATTAAAGATGTCAACTTATCATCTTCGATAAATTCAAAAAATAAGATAAATCGTTTATCATTTCCAATCATTTTCTTTATATGATTTGCATACTCCATATCAAATGGATTACCTGCAATTATAAATTTTATTTTTTTAGTTTTACTTATTTTCTTACTTGCTTCTACAATTAAGTCGATATTTTTATATGGTCTAATTAATCCAATAAATAAATAAACCATTTCATCTTCTAATATATTCATTTTACTTCTATAATTAATGTTTTTATCTGTGTATGCTCCAATATAATTAGGATGAGGAATAAATGAAATTTTACTCTTATCTATTTTAGAATTTAGATTTTTTAAAAGTTTAATTGTTTCTCTACTATGTATTATTATAGCATCAGATTTGTTAATAAGTTTTTTCATGATTTTAATACAATAGTTGGTATTTTTAGTATCATGAGGTACCTTATTATGAACTGTCCATATAATTTTAATTTTATTAAATTTGAAATACTCTATGATAAAAATTTTTTTAATATACATTAAATATAAAATAATTTTATTATTTGAAGGAAATAATTCATACCAATTAAAATTCACTATATCATATTTATTTTTTAATACATTTTTCTTTGTAAATGGATCTACTATTATATTATTTTTCCTTATTGCCTCTATAATAATTGATGTATACTTATTTTTCTTGTTCACACCTGGATAATATAATGTTCTTATATCCTTCATTCTATTTCACTCCTACATTTTTGCAATATTATTTTAAACTACTACAGTATTGATAGTGTTGATATTTCATATTGCCTTCAAAAATACATTTAATTTATTGATTGATACAATTTTAATATTTCATTCGCATTATTATCAGCTGTAAACTTAGTACTTGCGAATTCAAACGCATTTACTCCCAATTTTCTAAGCAATATTTTATCTTCAAGCAGCAATTCTATTTTATTTGCTAAATCTATACAATTCCCTTGGCTATAGAGGAATCCATTATATCCTTCCTCTATAAGCTCTACTGTCCCACCAGTATTTGCACCTATAACTGGATTCATACTTAACATAGATTCTATTGTCACCCTACCAAAGGCTTCACATCTAGAGCAGACCAACTCAATGTCCATTTTTTTTCTTATGCTATTTAAATCATGGATCTGGCCGCAAAACTCAACATACTTATTTAGGCTAAAGCTTGAAACTAGTTTTTTAAGTTCTTCATCTTTACCTGTGCCTACTATATACAATCGTATATTTTTATTTCCTCTATCAACTAATTCATTAACAGCTAATATAGCATCCTTTTGCCCTTTTGCTTCTTCAAGTCTACCAGCTATTATCATATTAAATTCTTCCGATTTTCTAGTTGATTTCTTTTGAATATAACTCTCACTCAATCCGTTATATATAATTTTGCATTTTTTAGAATCAAAATATTTAATATATTTATTAGCAATTGCATTTGATATAAAAATAATTTTCGAAGAATTTTTATTTATAAACGCTAAACACTTTTTCTCTGGATAGACAAATTCCATATTAAAATCTTCTTTCCCAAATTCCCTAATATGCCATACATGTTTTATATTACACATTTTCGATAATATTCCACCAATATTTATTGCACTTGAATTCGTATGTATTATATCAATATGGTATTTTTTTACACTATTTGATATTTTTAATGCACTTATATAATTAACCGCACCTAGAATACCTAGTACAATTTTTTTCATATACCATTTAATATCTCCACAATTTTTGCAAGCCATCCAGCGAAAATACGGAGCATAAATAAAATCTATTTTTTTTCTTATTAATTCATTCACGAATAATCCTTTTTTATATGAAGTCAAAACTAGAACCTTATTCGATTTACTAATTCTATCAATTATACCTAATAATGATAAACTTGCACCATTCATATCTTTTTCATGAGCAACAAATAAAATATTCAAAACATCATCCCTTCAAAATTATATCTTCGTTATTTGCCAACTATTGTTCCTAACTCTTCTAAATACTTGTATCCATTTTTCTTATCAGGTTCTAAATACGTTCCTTCTGCCCATTCGTTCCAAGCATTAAAAAACACAAACTCACTATTCATTTGTTTTGCTATATCATATTGTTTAGTGAAATATTGTCCGAATTTATTAGAATCAGCGCCTGCTAATATCATAGCCCTTCTTCCCCACCTAGAAGAATTATCCCAATCAGCAAATCCACCAATATATGTCTTTTTACTATTTCTTCTTTTCTTTGCTAAAATTCTTTTCCATATACAATCATATGAAATTTTATCGTATACATTAATATTATGTTTATTCATTCTTTTAATACATAATCTTAACGCTTGCTTCAATATTGGTAATTCATGCCTTATTGTATGCATAGGTTCCATTTCTGCCTGTGCATTAGAATTTTTTAAACATGATTCCTTTTGATGGCCTGACAATGTCTCTATGATGTATATTCCATCAAATCCAATTTCCTTTGCTCTCTCATTCCAGTAAGCTATCATTTGTTCGCAATTTTTAATACTGTTGGTTCTATATAATAAAAAAACTGGTTTATTTTCTTTCTTTATATACCTGTCATCTTTAAAAAATTTAATTAAATACTGAAAATGCTCTTCCCACTCTTTTTCCCCACCATATTTCTGAGCCATTATTACCTCTTTTTCTCTTCCATCCCAATTTCTGCTCCAAGGTTCATTTGCCCATGACATACAGAATGGTAATTTTATATTAGAATTTTCAATCATATTCTCTAGAGGTTTTTCCAATAATAGCTTACCATTAAACCAATAATGATAATAACAAAATCCATATACTCCATATTCATTGGCTAGTTCAGCTTGCCATTCTTGAGTTTTCTTATCTAGCAGGCAATAGTAATTGTTATTTAATGGTTCTCTTGGTTGATAATGACCTTTGAACAATGGTTTAGATTTAGAAGTATTACTCCATTCAGTAAATCCTTTACCCCACCACTCATCATTTTCAGGTATTGCATGAAATTGAGGCAAATAAAATGCTATTATCTTAGGTTCCATATATATTACTCCTTGTGTTATCTTTATTACTGATACTATAACAGTGAATTTTCATTGTATAACATATTATTGTTGTTTTTACGATTCTATTGAAAATGCCCATAAAATATTCACTTTATTTTTTCTTTAATATTCACTAAATAATTTTTCATAATCATTAACTATTTTCTCCCAAGTATATTCCTTCGCAATCCTATCTTTAGCTAACTCGCCAAGATTCGTAACAGCAATTTCATCATATACTTCTAAAACATTTATTAATCCTGCTAGATTTTCACTTTCCTTATTAAAATACACCGCTCCATCCATGCCGACTTCTCTATTAAATCCAACATCTAAAAGCAAATTTAAATCTGTTGTCGCTAGCGCTTCTAAAAGTGAAGGGTTAGTCCCACCAACCTCATGCCCATGCATATAACCATATGCACCTTCTCTAATCTTCTTTAATAATTCTTGATTATAAACAGTTCCAACAAACTTTATTCTTGAGTCTTTGTCAAAATTAGTTTTTTCCCTTAATTGGTTATAAAATTTATTCTTTTGAATATTCGTTATTAAAACAAAATCCTTATTTGTTTTTGATTTCATAAATTCAGTTATCATAGTTTCATAGTTGTTTTCCGGTACAAATCTACCTACAACTAGATAATATTCCTTCTCGCTAACATTTTTTTCTTTATACCATTTAATCAAAGTATTATCATCATCTGCTAATTTTGATTTTTCAGTATCAGCTCCATATGCTATAAATGTTGTTTTTGGATTGTACTGTTTATAATCTTCTTGTATATATTCGTCTATATTCTTTGAATCACATATTAATAGATCTGCATGCTTAACCATATATTTTTCCGAAATCCTCCAATATTTTCTTATGGCTTTGTTCCACTTTGCTCTTTTCCATTCATGCCCATCCGGATTAACAATTAAAGTGCCACCTAATTTTTCTAACTTCTTCTTATAATGTCCGACAAATGGACCTATTCTACAAGCTAAAATATATATTATAGAATTATTAATATTATTTTCTTTTATGTATTTAATACTTTCTTTTAATGCTGCTATATCATAATAAATTGCTTTAGCTGCACCAATATTAGGTACTTTTACATTAAAGCACCTAGCGCCATTATATTTAAAGTCTTTATCATTATCTGCTAAGCAAGAAACATGATATTTTATTTCCTTACTTTTTTGTCCTTGTGTTAGTTTTTCAACAAACGTCTCAAATCCACCATATTTTGCTGGTATTCCTTTTGATCCTATAATAAACACGTGTTTCATTTTCTAATCCCCTTATGTGTTACCCTATCGTATAGTCGCTGCCACTTCGCTTTTAGCAGTTTCAGCTAAGTTTAAAACAGTCTTTCTCCCAACAGAATAATATTCTATTGATTCTTTCTCTGCTAAACTAATTTTGTAACAATTTCTTCCATCAAATATAACTGGAGTGTTCATTAATTCTACATATATATTTAAATCTAAAGATTTAATTTCATTCCATTCTGTAAATATAAATGCTACATCTGCATCTTTTAAAGTTTCTTCTGGAGTTTCCACATATGTAATCTCAGTTGGAAATAGTTTTTTAAAGTTTTCTTCTCCTACTGGATCATATGCCACAATTTCTACGCCTTCTTCTAATAATCTTCTTACATTAGGTATAGATGGTGCTTCCCTCAAATCATCTGTGCCTGGTTTAAATGTTAGTCCTAAAACAGCAACCTTCATTCCTTTTAAATTGCCAAATCTCTGTTTAGCTTTTCTAAATAATTTATATTTTTGATTTTCATTTACCTCTATTGTTGCCTTTATAGTTTTTAACTCATATTCATTATCATTAGCTAACCAATGAAGGGCCTTTGTATCTTTTGGAAAACAAGATCCACCATAGCCTAATCCTGCATTTAAGAATTTTTCTCCTATTCTTGGATCATAAGACATACCCTTTGTTACATCCTCTATATCTGCACCAACAATTTCGCAGAAATTTGCTATTTCATTTACAAATGATATCTTTAATGCTAGAAAGTCATTTGATGCATACTTTATCATTTCTGCACTTCTTCTATTGGTCACAACTATAGGTTGATTATATCTCTTATACACTTCTTTCAAAGTATCCCTAGCTGCATCTGATTCAACACCTATTACTATTCTATTAGCATACAATGTATCCTTAACTGCTGTCCCTTGAGCTAAAAACTCTGGATTAGAAGCCACTTCTATGTGAACATCATTTCTCAAATGTTCCTCTAAGAATTCTTCTATTTTATCATTAGTTCCTATTGGAACTGTAGACTTAACAACTACCAAACAATCTTTCTCTACATTTTGCGCTATTTGCTCTGCAACGGCATATACATAATCCAAGTTAGCTGAACCATCTTCTCTTTCTGGAGTACCTACTCCAATAAAGATTACATCTGCATCTTTATATGCTGATTTATAATCAATTGTAAACTTCAATCTGCCTTCGTCATAATTTTTTTTAAGTAGCTCCTCTAATCCAGGTTCATATATTGGCGATATTCCCTTTTTCATTAACTCTATCTTCTCTTTATTTGTGTCAACACAAGTTACATTGTGGCCTAAATGCGATAAACATACACCTGTAACTAATCCAACATATCCTGTTCCTGCTACTACAATTTCCATGATTATCTCCTCTTTCACACCTGCTTTAATGTGTTTTTATAGTTATAAAGTTCTATTATTATAATATTGTTGCTGCCGCTTCATTAGAGGATACATCTTGCTCTTCAATAGTTACTATATTGACCAAATACTTTCCATACTCAGTCTTCAATAGTGGCTCTGCCAAATTTAATACCTGTGCCCTATCTATAAAACCTTTTCTATAAGCTATTTCTTCAATACATGCTACATATAGACCTTGTCTTGTTTGAATAGCTTCAACAAAGTTTGATGCATCTAATAAGGCTCTATGTGTTCCTGTATCCAGCCAAGCCATACCTCTTCCAAACAATTCAACTTTTAATTTTCCTCTTTTTAAATATTCATTATTCACCGCAGTAATTTCAATTTCTCCTCTTGCAGATGGTTTAACATTCTTAGCTATTTCTACTACATCATTATCATAGAAATAAAGCCCCGGCACAGCATAATTTGATTTTGGATTCTGTGGTTTTTCTTCTATAGACATAACATTATTATTTTCATCGAATACAACCACTCCAAATTCCTTTGGGTTACTTACGTGATATCCAAATATAGTGGCTTCTTCTCTTTCAACAGTCTTTTGAAGTCTTTCTGAAAAGCCATATCCATAAAATATATTATCCCCAAGTACTAAAGCTACTTTATCAGTTCCTATAAATTTTTCTCCTATTATAAACGCTTCTGCAAGTCCTTTTGGTTCTTTTTGAATTGCATATTGTATGTTAATTCCTATTTGACTTCCATCACCTAATAGTTCTTCAAAACCTACAGTATCTCTTGGAGTTGATATTATTAATATCTCTCTTATCCCCGCAAGCATTAAAACCGATAATGGATAGTATATCATCGGTTTATCATATACAGGCAATATCTGTTTTGATACTGATTTAGTTACAGGATACAACCTTGTTCCTGATCCACCAGCTAAAATAATACCTTTCATAATTTTCATTCTCCTTGCTAAACATTTATTTTTAATTCCTACTATTTTAATTAACTCGCAGTCTTATCTCCAAACAACACTCCCACCGTCTTAAATATAAGACCCAAATCAACTAAAGTATTTCTATCCCCTAAATACTCAACATCCATCTCCATCCATTCTTCAAACCCAACCTCACTTCTCCCTCTTACCTGCCAGTAACAAGTTAAACCTGGTTTTGCAATTAATCTTAGTTTTTGGAAACATGTAAATTGCACTACTTCTTTAGGCAGACTTGGCCTTGGTCCCACAAGTGACATGTCTCCCTTTAATATATTAAATAGCTGAGGTAACTCATCTATACTTGTCTTTCTTATAAATTTTCCTATTTTAGTTACTCTTGGATCTTCTTTTATCTTAAACATAGGTCCTGACATTTCATTATCTTCTTGAAGCTTGTCCAGAAGACATTCCGCACCTGAACACATAGACCTAAACTTATACATCCTAAACTCTTTGCCATCTTGGCCAACTCGATTCTGGGTAAAAAAAACAGGTCCATTTGAATCTAATTTTATCCAAATCCCAACAACGATCATCACCGGACTTAGAAGTATTATCCCACATAAAGCACCTATAATATCAATTATTCTTTTGATTATAAAATATCCTACGTTTTTGTCATACTCGCGGACAATCTCCACCTGTTTTGTTGTTGAATTTCTTTCCAACTGTTGCATTTATGCCCCCCCTTTTAGTATGAAAATCTTACCCCCACTAATTTACACCAAACCTCAAATTTCTATAAAATTTTCAATTTTTTAATTTTATTTTTTGTGATTTTTTTGTAAAGTCTTTTAGCTTCATTGTATAACTTAGAAAATTTTATTGCAAATGTTTAATTTATCAATATAGTGTATTAATAACCACATACTCAAGGATACATCAAATCCTTAATGATTTTATTATTTTTAAAAAATATGTATAACTTTAAAGTCTTATATATCAAGGCTTAATAATTATACATCTATCGACATAATACGATTTTTTATAATTTGTTTACATCGTATACATAGTAAAAAACGATTCTTTTTTCTAATTAATTTTATATAATTAAAAAACTACTTTATTTAATTTTAATCCATTTGATAACAACCTTATAATTCCACGCAAAAAAATCAGAAACCTAATAGCTTCTGATTCTTATGTCTTTGTAAAATTTTATTTTCTTTTTCACATTGTGATTATGAGTTTTTTGTTGTAAGTTCGTTCACAAATAACGAAGGGTTAATCTTTGTTGCTATTGAGCTATATGTTTATAACTAGGATTAGAGATTCCAGTTTTAAAATCATTCATATCCCGAAATAAACCTGTATTTATCCTGTGTAAAGAAAACATTCCATCATTTTTAGAGGACCAACCAGACCGCTTATCATCAATGGTGAAAGCCATTGTGTAACCAGCTTCTTTTACAGCCTCAATGGCACTTTCGTTGTACCCACCACCAGGGTAGGCAAAGAAGTTTATTTCTTTATTAAATATTTTTTCTAAATCTTTTTTAGATTGAATTAATGTTTTTAGTTGCTTATCCTTAGAAAGCAATTCTAACCTATCATGATTTACGGTATGCCCCTCTATATCAATTCCATATTTTTGCATTTCCGAAAGTTGTTTAGATGTCATAAATTTAGGATCTTTATCAATATGAGAAGTAATAACAAAAATTGTTGCTTTAAAATTATATTCTTTTAAAACCGGGAACACAGCAGTATAATTATCTTCATAGCCATCATCAAAAGTAAGTACTACAGATTTTTCAGGTATTGGCTTCTGATTCATAAAATACTTATATAAATCCGTAAGCGTTATAATCTGGTAATCGTTATCTTTTAGATATTTCATTTGCTCCTTAAACGTATCAATAGGAAGAGAATTGGAATTACGTTTTCCGGAGGTAATTGAGTGATACATTAGTACTGGAATACTTTTACCATAAGGTTTATTGACTGGATCCGCTTTTTCTGTTATGGGCATAGTCTTTGTTATAGGTTTTGGAATGGGTTTTGAAATAGGTCTTGAACATCCAAAGATAGAGATTAAAAAAATTAATATAAATATTAAAGATAAATTTTTTTTCATATCAGCCTCCTAAACCGATTTACATTATCAATTATTATTTGCAATGTATAAAAAATTATACCTAGATTGGTTTAGGAGAGTATAGAGAGTAGTAGAAATAAAATCCATAAAAATTTTATATTTATATAGAAGTGGGAGACTTGCCTTCTGAAATGTCGTTAAAATACAACTGAAAACTTCTATTTCACCTTTTCAAGAACACATTTATTTTTACTTTTGTTAACATAATACAAAGTATTATTTTTAATGGATTTATTCCCACCTTCAAAAATTTCTCCATAAGTTTTGTTAAACCCATCATTGGTTTTAAATATATAAACGTAGGTATACTCATTTTTCAGTTTTTCTGCCCACTCTTTTGCACTTATGTCTTTAGTCCAAATATCACCCTTATAATATGGCATGCCAAGACTCCAACTATCTGGGCTCAAATTTGTTTTTATTGGTGTTATATTGTATCTACTCACCCAAAAATCAAAACCATTAGTTGCAACAGAAATAAAATACAATTTATCAGTTTTAGGGTTTACTACCTTTTTTACTTTTGTTATAGGCGCATATGGTGCACGCGTCGCTATTGAAGTCCTTATATTGTAGGGCGCGAGTATCGTATAATTAATAACTGGAGTTACTTTTATGATGAGTAGTAATGATAATAATATGATAATAGAACATGATGGTTTATATTTATTACCTGCCGCCTTCTCTTTTAAACATATAGTTACAACAAAGAAGATTAAGACTCCTAAAAGATATGTACTTGTATACCTTGAATAAGAAGCTAAATTAGTAGCTTCATATTCTGAGTATGTAAAGACATATAATATTAGTAAAGAGAAAGTGTACATAACTCCTCCTACAAATATACTCTTAGTAGCTACTGCATAACGGCCTTTTTCATCCTCATTACAAGAAAAATGAATTAGTATAATAAAAATTGATATTAATAATACCATCCAAGTCATAAATGATATTTTAATCGTATAATCAGTTAAAAAAGACTCAAAAATTGCAGTGAAGAAATTTTTTATTGTTACCATTTGATAACGTGGTGCATTTCCAGTAAATAAATCTTTAAAATTTTGCAGTCCAATTTCACTTGTATTCCAAGCTTCATTTGTTTTAGTGGTTTTAAGATATAGCGTCCATGAATATTTTGATGCTAAAGCAAAAAATATAGGACACAAAACTAGTACAGTTCTTTTAAAAGTATTAATTTTATTATTTTGTTTAACATCGCAGCTCCGCAGGAGATGATTTAACTCCTGTCTTTGCGAAAATAAAAGATCCACCGCAATTACTATAATAGCTATGATGGCGAGCCCAAATCCTGAAGCTTTTGTAAGTGTTAATACAGATAATGCTAAACTTATATTAAGAATTTTAAAGGTGCTCATTTTGTTTGAATAATAGCTTATGAGAACATAAGCAAACATAACTCCAAGTATAGCGTCCACCATTATATTATTGTAAAAGTCCTGGAAGAATGCCAAAGGGAGTATTAATATCAAAACAAATCTTATAGCTATCCTTGAAAAATCTTTCCATTTTACATTACTAAATATAGGAATCATTAATGAAAAGTATAATATATTCATAGCCCTATATAAGTTACCCTCCGTAAAATCTCCAGATAATTTCACCCAGAAGTATTGCAGTAATGCCGTTGCAGGAGGATACCCTCTAAACATGGTAGTTGCATCTGGATGATTACCAAGAGCATCAAATATGTACATATTTCTAACTACAGTTCCCCAATGTGAAAATTCATCCCAAGATGTAAGCATTCTTCCTCTTTGTGCCCACCATGCTAATCCAAAGAATACAGCAAATGCTACAAGACCAGGAGTCAAAATATTTTCTTTAAACATTTGTCTTTTGGTGTAAATACTGTAGATGCAAAAGAACATACCAATTATTCCAATTGCAATTACAACATATACTCCAACATTTAGCATACTAAGCATTCCAAATAAGTATAAAATAAGAATTATTACAAAAATCCAAAATGGAAGCGTTTGTTCAATTTTTTTATTGAATTTAATGGAAATCATAGCGGCGCCAAAACATACCACTGCAAATATTAATACTAAATACATATTATAATTCCTCCGAAACGCATGTTTTCTTAAACACCCATTCTTTTTGAACTTTATAGCTAGCAAGTGACAGAATACCATCTATTACAACTTTGAGAACAACCGCTGAGCGCCCAAAAATATGATAAGCAGCCGATACACTTACCCCAGACACTAACATAAGAGTTAAGCATAATATGTAATATCTAACTAATACTAATTTATCAAAAGACTTATGTTTAAATACTGCATTTTTATTTACATTGTAATTAAAGAAGGAAGACATAATTCTTGCACCAATAGTTGCTAATAAAATGAAATACTTTGGTGTTATGCTATGAAAAAGTTTTGTAAACATTGAAAATAACAAAATGTCTAAACCAAAAGATAAAAATGATGATGATATAAACTTAAAGAAAACCCCATAAATTTTCATTGAATCTACTATTGGATTAAAATGAGATGATTTATTCTCTTCTATATAAATCGTATCAATGCACACTTCATCAATATCAATATCTTGATTTTTACATTCAAGTAGCATATTGGTCTCATATTCAAATCTTTCTCCATGAACACTCATTAAATCCAGTGCAAACTCCGATGAAATCGCTCTTAAACCCGTTTGTGTATCGCTTACTTTTATTCCGGCTAAAAACCCAAACATTTTTCTAGTCATTATGTTTCCAAACCTACTCCTAAAAGGAATATTTGATTTTGAAAAGTTTCTAGACCCCAATATAAGCTTGTCAGGGTTCTCTATTAGCTTTTGTGAAACTTTTATAATATCATTAATGTTGTGCTGACCATCAGCATCAGCTGTAACAATCCCAACGCATTCCGGGCAATTGTTCAGAAAATAATTAAATCCTGTTTTAAGTGCTCTACCTTTTCCCATATTTACAGCATGAACTAAGATTTGGCATTGCATCATAAGCCCTAATTCATTAAAAATTGGTTTATACTCCTCACTACTGCCATCATCCACTATGCTAATATTTGTAAATCCTGCTTTTATAAGATTACTTACTAAAGTTATCAGTTTATTATCTGGGTTAAAGGCTGGTATCAAAATCGAGATATTCTTTAGTATATCTGATTTGCCTTCATTCACTACGCATCCCCTCCTTATAAGTGTTTATATTAGGATTATGCCCAAATAACTTTATAACAAACAAAAAGACTACCGAAATACATTATTATGCATTTCGGTAGTCTTTTTCTTTCATATAGTTCACACAGTGGCTATGAATTATATTATAAATTTTCTATTTCAAGTTCGTTTGCAAGCCATGCTGACGAATTATACTCTGTTATTCTTTTTTCTATTAGCAATCATTGAAAATATGTCTTTCATATCAGCATTAAATAAAATGCATTCTGTAATCATCATACTGATAATAAACATAAATGCTTTGATTAATGATGGAATAGGAATTATCCTAATAATTTTATAGCAAAACAAATATACTATAAAATGTATTATCTCATTTTTGTGTATTTCAAGGCCCTTAAAGTCAAATGAAGAATATACATACCATACAACTAAAGTAACAAGTGTAGCGTATGCAATCATTACGGGATCCTTTAATACGTATGTCGCAAATGCATTTAATATAAATGCTAATGCTACCATTTTAGAGGCTACAATTAAATACTCCTTGCCCCTTTTTCCTACTTTATAAAGATTTGCATATAAAACATTTGTTAAAGTAATAAATGGTATACCAATTATTAATATTCCTAACACTTCTAATGATGGTATATATTCTTTTAGGAAGTTCTTTACTATAAATTCCAACACAAAATAACCAGCAGGTGCAAAACTACATATTAATATAATGTATTTTTTAACATTTGAGACGACTTTCGCATCTCCCTTACTTCTTGCTAGATAAGGATAAAACAAAACTGTGATTGAATTTATTAAAACTATAAATAAGCTTAGCATAGATACCGCAAAAGAATAAAATGCGAAATCATTATCTGTGAATTTCATCATAACAAACCATCTATCCAAAGTAACAAATAGAAGACTTATAGCGTTTGCTATCATTATAGTAAAACCCATACTTGTTATGGATTTTATTTCTGAGCGTTCTATTTTTTCTGCTTTTTTTGTTGAGAAAATAATTAACGCTCCACTAACAATTGCTAAAACTATATTTCCAATAACTTGAATCTGCATATACAAAATTGGTGATTTTATAATTAATATAACTGCAAGAATAGATGTTAAATTCACTATATTTTGCACTATTCTTATTACTACATATTTGTTAAACTCACCTGTCGCTCTATATAATAGAGAAACAAATAACACAACCTGAAACGGTAATATATAAAATACAAAGTACCTAAACGCCATATCTTTTATAAAAAATATTGAAACGATAAATAAAATAGCTACTGCAACCATTACAATCTTTAGCATAACATAGAAATAGCCTTTTATTTTTTCTTTTTTTATGTCTGTTATATTTTTACCACCCAATATTAAATACATTCCATCTGAGAATCCAAAATGAAGCATTCCTGCATATGTGATATATAACGTAAATGTTTTTAGATAACCATAGGATTGTATATCAAGAACCTTTGGTATCAGTAATCCATTCAATATACCAATCAATATCCCAAAGCACTCTACAAATATTACTCTTACTGATTTTTTTATATTCATTTAATTTCCTCTTCGCTTTATAATTTTAAATTTAAAAATTAAAATTTGAAATTCATAATGTGTTTTCCAAGTGCCCTATTTTCTGATTCTGATTCGAATACTCTATAATAATCTTTAATTCCATATATGGGTGCTACCTCTAAAATCAATTTTGAAATATCCGATCTAAAGTCAGGTTTTTTAAGTAACTCTGCTGCAAATTTAAAATCTTCTACATTGCTTCTTGTAATTCCATAAAATGCCAATCCTTTTTCTAATATCTTTCGGGTATTAATTTTTATGGGATTCTCTGATACACCTGTTAACACCATTTTGGATCCTGGAAGTATTGAGTTAATAATCTCATCAATTCCACTCTCAGACGCAGCGCCACCTATACATTCAAATGCAACATTAATTTTGCTTTTCTTAATATTTGAATCATTTGAAAGGTAAGTTTGTACACCAACAAATTTATCTAATTTTTCTTTGTTATGGCCTATCACTATAATGGGACCATTGTGTATCTGCTTTAATACGCTGCATATTATATACCCGAGGATGCCATCACCCCAAACAGCTATAACGTCATCCGGTTTTAATACTATTCTACGAATTGCTGTATTTGCCACAGAAATTAGTTCTGAGAACACAGCAATATTTGAATCAATATTATCCTCTATCTTTACAAGATTTCCTGCGGGATATGCAATATAATCCTTAGAAAATCCATTGTAACTACTTGAGGCAAATAATGCTTTAGGGCAGTAGTTTTCTCCTAATCTTTTATCACTAGATAAAGCAATATCAAAATCATCTTGTTTATCTTTTGGAATCATTATATTTGGAACTAGTGCAACTTTATCTCCCTTATTAAAGGAGTTTGTAGGATCTTTCACTACAGTACCTACAGCTTCATGAATCAAATTTATTGGATATTTTAAGTTAAGTGTTCGCTCATCACGGCTGCCAAGGTAATACCTTAAATCAGCTTTACATATAGCTGCTGTTTCAATCTTTACCACTACATGTCCTGTACACACTTCTAAATCCTCTATATAAATTTCAAATCTCTTAGATTGAACTATTTTAAATCCTCGCGTTAACATTATATTCTCTCCAGTTTACTCATTTTAATTATGGACTTTAATAAAAGTAAATCTTCCATTGTAGTAATCTTAAAATTGAGTTTATCTCCATTTACTAGATGAACTTTTTCCCCATAATTTAATACTACCCTACAGTCATCAGTAGAGTCTTGAAGTTTCGATTTTGCCGCACTTTTATGAGCATCCATTATAGTCGAGTATTTAAAACTTTGAGGAGTTTGACCTAGATATAACTCTTTTCTCACTGGAATAGACGATATAGTACTGTCGTCACTACTTTGAATTATAGTATCAGTAGCAGGGATAACAGTGTCTACGGCGCCGTATTCTTTAGCCCCTTCAATATTATCACCTATTATTCTATGAGAAATTAGTGGCCTTGCAGCATCATGAATAACTACAATATCATCAGATGTTACATCCTCTTCAATTGCCTTAAGCCCTGCTAAAACGGATTCCTGCCTTGTTTCTCCACCATCCACTATCCATTTCACTTTATTAAGTTCGAACTTTCTAGTCCATATCTTTATATCCTCATGCCATTCTTTAAGGCAAACAACAGCTATTGCATCTATTTGTTCATGTATATCAAATGCTTCGATTGTATGCACAACTATTGGTTTACCATATATATCAATAAACTGCTTAGGTTGATCAACTATACCCATTCTAGTACCTTTTCCACCGGCAAGTATAATAGCAATATTCATAATATCTACCTCCTATTTTTTATCTACAAGATCTAATATTAAATCCCACACTCTTTTGCAGCTATTCCCATCCAAGTAATGGTAGAAGTTCTTTTGAGCAGCTTCTCTAATGGCTATATATTCATCCTTCTGATTCGTACTTTTTATGTAAGTCATTAAATTATCAATGCATTTTATTTTAGGACCAGGAGTATCTACATAGCTACTAAAATCTATAGCAAGTCCTCGTTTTTCTTCATACTGCTCTATGTCATATGGCAAGAAACAAATTGGTCTATTTAACACTAAATAATCCACATAGATTGAACTATAATCAGTAAGTAACATGTCCGTTACTGCTAGTATGCTTTGAGTAGATAATTCATCTTCAAATTTTATAGTTACTATATTTTTCATATTATCAAAGATTTTATCATCTATGAGTCGCTCTAAATGGTGAGGCCGATAAATCATTTTCCAGTTGCGCTGTCCCATAAACTTATCAAACTTTATCCAGTCCTCTTCAGTAATTGGGAAAGCTTTTTCTATTTCGTAACCTCTCCAAGTTGGACAAAATAACAGAATTTTCTTTCCGCAAGTATTATGTTTTAAGTCGAACTTATCTCTACATTCACAAATGTATTCTTTGTCAAACAACATATCATTTCTTGGTAATCCCAGTGGCATATAATTTGGAAGAGCACACTTATCAAGTTCTGTAGATCTTAAAAAATAAGTGCTATCTCTTTCCGATAGTGTTACAACATTTTTTATTCTAGTTCTAATGCCCTTATAGATATCCATTTTTGTTTTATCATTTACTTCATTATTTCCTGGAGATTTTTTGGTTCCATAACCATGGCTCATAAACACACCATTTTGAGCTTTCCAAAATACACTAGTTGTAGAATCAGAAATAACAACAGTATATTTTTTCAAAAGTTCACTTGCTCGTATAAAATAATGTAGAAGTTTATTATTTTTATACTTATAAAAACTACTATATTCTATTATAATATCAGTTCGAGTAGGTTTTATATTCTTCAAATAATAATTGTGTAATGCTTTTATATTATCTTCAGTTTGAGATGTTAATAATATTCTCTTTTTCAAAGTTTTTCTCCCACCTTATAGTAGTGGTCTGCCACTGATGCGATGCCAAGGCAGAACCACATAATATATGTTGCTTGGAAATTTAAAAGTATAAATGACTGTATCAAACTTATAAATGCTGCTGACACAATAGGAAGAATGCAACAAATTCGCAATTGCATTGGAATATTCTTTAATTTCACTACTACATAATAACAAGCAGAAAATAAACCTGCTAAGTATAATATTAATCCTACTAGTCCCCATCCCATCCAAGTTTCAAGTATGAAATTATGGGCAGGTCGTGGTGCTTTGTTTGCATTGGCTATTTGTTCCTGCATAGGTGTTAATTCTTTTTTTGGTTCTATCTTTTTCGTAGATGTTTTCTCTTTTATAGGTGGTTGCTCCGTAGTTGGTGTTTGTACCTGAGTTTTAGTGGGTATTTCCTTATATGCTACTGCAAATGTACCAGCTCCCAAAATAGGATTCTTTTTTATTGCAGTCCATGCTTTTGTCCAAAATATACCACGTATTTTATCACTAGCTTCAGCAGTTTCGAGTCCACTTTCTTCTTGATCTTCAGATTTTGGTTGTGTTAGTGCTGGTATCTTAGTTACAATAAAAGAAAATGATCTATATACATTAGTACGTGATTTCATAAAGTTTACTGATGCAGAAATTATAGTAACAACAACACATGCCATAATAAATAATATGATCTTCTTCCACGAACACCATTTAAAACCAAATACTAATAAAAATGATACTGTTAGTACTCCTCCCATAACTACCCATCCTGAGCGTCCTCCGGAAAGAAATGCAAAAACCATACTTATTCCCATATTTGTATATGCAATTGGTGCAATCCATGATGGTAGTCTTTTTTCTTTGCTTTCTTTTATTGCCCATACTGTAAAAGAAATAAACATAATACATATATACATATATATATTAATATTATCTAAAAACTTTAATTTTCGAATATCTGAAAATCTAAAACAATCGATTAATTCCATTATATTTAATGCAGAATAAAGAACTATTATTACACTTAAAAGTTGGTTTACTTTTGGTTTATATTCATCAATTAGAAAAAATACAGATGAACCAAGTATTAATGATCTTATTGGCCATATTGTATCCTTGAATGGTAAATGTAGTATAATACGCGCACCAAATAGTATAACGAAATATATACCAAATCCAAACAATACCCTAAATACTTTTTTTGATAACACTGGGAAAATATAATTACGCTTATATAATCCACGATAAATAAACAAATAAAGAAAAAATCCTATTGCGATTATTTCTGATAAGGCAATGCTCACAGTTCCCATTGGAAATAATACTATAGTACCTATTATTAATAGGCAGACAAGTTCGATAACCCAAAAACGTTTGTTAAATGATAAAAAAAAGCTCATACTTTTGTTCTCCTTTATTGCTTTATTGCTTTATAGCTTTAAGATTATATTTTTAATTTTTCTTATAAATGTTCTCTTAACAAATCATATACTGATTCATAATCTTTTGAAGAATTATATGTATAATGGTGTTTTTCATCTATATAATTACTTAAATTATATATCTGTTCTGCCCAGTCGTTTTCATTATTATATTTTAAAAATGTAGCTCCTGTATATCGGCCCATAATTTCCCTTGAAAAACTTGTATCCGAACAAATTATCTTTTTACCTAATGATGATGCTTCTAGTAATGGTAGTCCAAAAGTCTCAATATAACTAGGGAATATAACACAATTACATTTATTATAATACTCAACAACTTCAGAAGGTTTTATGGCTCCTAAAAAGATTATATTTTCAAGTGAATTATCAATTACTTTTTTCACATCGACTTTTGGTAGTTCATCAATCTTTATAGTAAAATATACTCTTAATTTCGAATAATAATCTGGGTTCTCATTTTTTATTTTAATCAAACTATCAATTATAATACGATGATTTTTATAAATATATGGAGAAGCAGGATAAAATAATATAATATTGACCTTATCTTTTGTACTTACCTCATCTTGCTTTAATTCAATCTCTGGAAGTGTTACTTTAGGCGGAATTACTTTAACATGTTTTTTATCCAAAGAAAATCTTTCAACCACCTTATCTTTAAGCCACGTTTGTTGAACTATTAAGATAGTATCTTCATTAATGAATCGTTTTATAAAAAAAGGGTAAATGTTTTTATATAACCAACATATTCTTTCCTCTTTCTTCCAAACTCTCCACTTATATTGAGTTTCAAACGGCAATGGTTGATGAAGGTAAATAATTTGCAAGGTACTCTTTTGATATTTAACACTGGTATTTTGCAATGATAAAATTATATCAGCATAAATATTATTATCAGCAGACCATTTTTGTACCCCTCTAAAATCCCATAATATTCTATCCCATCGCTTCCTGCTTTTTTTACCTTTTATTGTATTTATAATTTTTATATTATTTCTTTCAAATTCATCTAAATCAATAGACGTAAAAACATAATATAAATTTGTATTATCTTTTTGTGAGATGTCAGTTAGTACGCTTTTTAGTATAGTTAAAGCTCCGCCATACTCTGCTGCTGTTACATTTATAAAAATCGTTTTTGCCATCTTATTCTCCTCTATTCGTTAAATAATCAGTGCAACTCATAATTATTTTGACCATCCTTATCTTAATTACTTATTACTTCCTCCATATAAACCTGTTTATGACGCTTGTATACCCTTGAATAATATTAACAACCTTCATACCAACATTAATATCTGTATAATCATGAGCTTTCACAGTTTTTTCTCCTAATGATTTTTGCATAGTTATTATTTCAATAGCTTGAGTTATGCTATCAGAAGTTATTCCACCAAGTATTACTGAACCTTTGTCAATTGCTTCTGGTCTTTCTGTGCTTGTTCTTATTGAAACTCCTGGAAATTCCATAATGTTAGTTTCTTCAGCGAGTGATCCACTATCAGATAAAACGCAGAATGAATCCTTTTGAAGTTTATTGTAATCATAAAACCCAAATGGTTTTAATTGTTTTATATTTTTATGAAACACTATTCCTTTTTCTTCAATTCTTTTCCAGCTTCTTGGGTGTGTTGAATAGATAACTGGCATATCATAAGTTTCTGCTATTGCATTCAGTGCGTCCGTTATACTCTTAAAGTTTTCTTCATTATCTATGTTTTCTTCTCGATGAGCACTTACCAAAATATATTTACCTTTTTCAAGTCCTAATGTTTCTAGTACTTTACTTTCATCAATTTTTTCCATATATCTATGGAAAACTTCTGGAAGTGGTGAGCCAGTAACAAAAGTATATTCCTTTCTCATTCCTTCTGATAACAAATATCTTCTCGCATGCTCTGTATATGCCATATTAACATCACTTGTAACGTCAACTATTTTTCTATTTATTTCTTCAGGTACATTTTGATCAAAACATCTGTTTCCTGCTTCCATATGGAATACAGGAATTTTTAATCTTTTAGCAGCGATAACACTAAGGCAACTGTTTGTATCCCCAAGTATTACTAATGCATCTGGTTTTTCCTTAACTAATATTTTATAACTCTCGGCTATTATGTTACCCATAGTTTCTCCAAGATTGCTTCCTACAACTCCTAAAAAGTAATTTGGTTCTCTAAGCTCTAGCTCTTTAAAGAAAACATCATTAAGTGTATAGTCCCAATTTTGACCTGTATGTACAAGAATATGATCAAAATATCTGTCGCAAGATTTTATAACTTCTGATAGTCTTATTATTTCAGGTCTTGTTCCTAGTATTGTCATTACCTTAAGTTTTTTCATAATTTCTATACCTCCAAGTGAAATGTGTCTGGTTTTTTTGGATCAAAGCATTCATTAACCCACATTATTGTCACTAAATCGTTCTCACCAATATTTACAATAGAGTGAGTGTATCCTGTAGGAATATCTACTACTTCTAGTTTATCTGCATTAACTTTATATTCAATTATTTTATCTGTTCCTATCTTTCTAAATCTAATAACTCCTTCACCGCTAACTACCATAAACTTTTCGTTTTTAGTATGATGCCAATGATCACCCTTTGTTATTCCAGGTTTGGATACATTTACCGAAACTTGTCCATTTTCAGCTGTTCTAATAAATTCCGTAAAAGATCCTCTGTTATCTTTATTCATTTTTAAGTCATAAGAAAATTTATCTTCTGGTAAAAAGCTTAAGTAAGTACTATAAAGCTTTTTAGTAAGTTCATCACCCATATTAGGCACACTTAAGTCAGATCTGCTTTCCTTAAAACTTCTTATCCTTTGCGCAAGGTCCCCTAGTTTAATATTATGCACAATAGGTACATAACAATATTCGTCTTTTTTGCTTTCCATGTTTTCTAATGCTCTAATAAATTCATCTAATACATCATCTATATAACATAAATCTAAATCAGCATCTGAATTTGATATCTGTATTTCTATGCCTCTTGCAATATTATAACAGAAGGTAGCTACTACAGTATTATAATTAGGTCTACTCCATTTACCAAATAAATTTGGTAATCTATAAACCAGTACCTTTGCCCCAGTTTCTTTATTGTAAGCAAATAATAAATCTTCGCCTGCCTTTTTGCTGATGCCATAAGGATTCTCTTTTTCTGCTTGCACAGAGGATGTTATAAGCACCGGTGCTTTATTATTATTTTTTTTAAGAAGATCAAGAAGCACTGATGTAAATCCAAAATTACCTTCCATAAATTCATGCTCGTCCTTTGGACGATTAACTCCGGCAAGATGAAAAACAAATTCACATTCCTTAGTGTATTTTTCAAGAAGTGATTCATCAGTTCCTAGATCATATTCAAATATATCTGTATAACCTTTATTTTTAAGTTCTGCTATAATGTTTTTTCCTACAAATCCTTTTGCGCCAGTAACAAGTATTTTCATATTTACCTCACATTTCGTCTGTTTTATTTAAACAATTCCACAATACTAAGTATTAATACCTAATATTGTGGACTTCACTAATTTAAGAATTGGTTTTTAATTCTTCTTGTATATAATCAAGTTTAAGTAACTTTTCTTTTATCTGCTCTACATTAAGAATTGCAGTGTTTTGAGAGTTATATTCTTGCTCTGTGGATAGTTTTATATCGCCTTCAACAAAATATTTATCGTAGTTAAGATCTCTTTTATCTGCTGGAACTCTGAAAAATCCCCCCATGTCCTGAGCAACTACAAACTCTTCTTTTGTAAGAAGTGTTTCGTATAGCTTTTCTCCATGACGAGTACCTATAATTTTAACTTCATTTTTCGAATTGAATAATTCACCCACTGCTTGTGCTAAATCTCGTATTGTTGATGAATCAGATTTTTGAACCATTATGTCGCCTGCCTGAGCATTTTTGAATGCAAATATTACAAGTTCCACAGCCTCATCGAGGCTCATAAGGAACCTAGTCATATTAGGATCTGTTACAGTTAAACACTCTCCATTCTTTATCTGCTCAATAAATAGTGGAATTACTGAACCACGTGATGCCATAACATTTCCATATCTAGTACCACAAATAAGTGTCCTATCCGGAGATACTGTTTTAGCTTTAGCCACAAATACTTTTTCCATCATAGCCTTTGAAATACCCATAGCATTTATTGGATATGCTGCTTTGTCAGTGGAAAGACATATTACTTTTTTGACTCCATACTCAATTGCTGCTGTAAGCACATTATCTGTTCCTATTACATTAGTTTTTACCGCTTCAAGAGGGAAAAACTCACAAGATGGAACTTGTTTTAAAGCAGCTGCGTGGAATATATAATCTACTCCATGCATAGCATTTTTTACAGAAGCTATGTCCCGTACATCACCTATGTAGAATTTAATTTTATCATTTTTATATAATTTTCTCATATCATCTTGTTTCTTTTCGTCCCTTGAGAATATACGAATTTCTGCTATATCTGTATCAAGAAATCTTTTCATTACAGCATTCCCGAAAGAACCTGTTCCTCCTGTAATTAATAATGTTTTACCTTTAAACATGATATATCTCCTCCAATAATAAATTTTTTATAAAATATTTATCTATCCTATTTAACAATTCTTGCTTGTTAAAATTATTATCATAGTAATTTCTTGCATTTATCCCGAGCTTTGTTAATTGCTCTTGTGATTCATTAGATAACTCTATTATCATATCTGAGAGTATCTGTGCATCGGAAGCAAGGCCACAAACACCTGAATTTGATTCTTTTATTATTTTATCAGTCTCACCATTGGCTGACGCGATAATCGGTATACCACAAGCCATATATGACTGTAGTTTAGCCGGAATAGTCATTGAAAACAGTGGACCACCTGTTAAGCACAGGAAAGCGGCGTCACTTGCTGCCATAAATTGTGGAATCCGGGTTCCAGGTTGTTTTGGAATGAAATTAAACATGTCGTCCAACTCACCTTTACGTACAAGCTGCATTAATTCTTCTTTATATCTGCCATCTCCAATAATGTTAAACCGGATTTTTTTATTTATATTTTTCTCTTTTATAAGTGTTGCAGCTTTTGGCAATATATCTAGCCCTTGTGCATTGCCAATATTACCAGCAAAAGTTATATTAAATGCATCATCATTTGGAATTTCTTCAATGCTTGCTTTCTCAAGTGGCACATAAAAATCTTCTGCATATTGTGGCCAGTACTCTATCTTATCTAGTGCAACGCCACGATTGTGTATTGACTTCACAAAACTATTTGATGTGGTGAAAATATGTGTACAACCAGAATATATATGGTCAACCATCTTACCTATAGCCCCAATAATATATTTGTTAGTTATGCCTGTAATTATTTCAACATTTTCAGGCCAAAGATCTTGAACATACAAGTAACATGGGATCTTTCTCTTTTTAGCATACCATACACCAGGCAAAGCTTGTGTCATGGGTGATACTTCAAATATAAATACATAATCAGCTTTTATTTTTGTGAACATCTTCCAAAAGAACCCGGATACAACAAATGACAAATAGTTTAAAGCAAGCATTATTGAGCTCTTTCCTCTAGGTATTAGTGGTATCCTTATTATCTCAATACCATTATACATTTCTTTTCGCTTCTTAAACAGTCCATACCCCTCGTAATACTCACCTTTGGGATAATTAGGTATTCCAGTTATAACTGTTACTTTATATCCCCTCTTAACCCACTCTGTGCAAATATCATTTATACGAAATTGTTCAGGGTAAAAATATTGCGCTATAACTAAAATGTGTTTTTTCATCTCATTACCCCCCTTCTTTAGTATTTCTATTTTCCCACAACTTATTCTTTTGTATCAACCGATTCTGTTGCCCCAACTGCCTCTGTTGTGGTAACTGTTTCTGTTACCCCAACTGCCTCTGTTGACATAATCGATGCTTTCAAATCTCTAATTCTATAATTCTCTTTATAATCAGACATGCTCTTCTCATAAACCAAACTTCCAAATACCTTACTAAATGTTTGGATTTTTAAACCCATAAGACGTAATAAGGGGTTAAATATTTTAGTTAAGCTAATACGCGAGCCATGAGCTTCTGCAATAAGCTTCACCATCTCTGAAGTTTTAACGTACTCACTATTTTGTGGAAAGAATACTCCACTCTCTTCATTTACAATCATAAGCCTAATAAACTCACACAAATTATCTATATGAAGCATACTTCGCTTGTTGTTAATGTCGGGGAAAATAGGTAGTTTCTGAGCAAGTTTTGCTAATTTGGGATAATTTCCTTTAGAGCCTTTCCCATAAATCATAGGTGGTCTAAGAATAACAATTTTAAAATCATCACACTGTAAAGGTTTTATTCCTTTTTCTGCTTGAATTTTACTGTCTCCATAAAAATTACTGGAAATTAGAGCAGTGTTTTTATCTATGATTCTTTCCCCGTTAACATTGCTACTATCACCATAAACAATAATGCTACTCATAAAAATAAACTGCTTAACGCCAGCTTTCTTTGCTTTCTTAGCAGTTTCTACGGTAAGATCACGATTGACTTTATAATATAACTCTTCCATTTTAGGGTCTGATGAGACGTGTGCTATACCTGCAACGTGAAAGATTACATCATACTGCGTAAAATCTTTTTCTTTCCATGAATCGTCCTTCATATCCAATGTATCCATAGAATACTCATCAGAATATTTTTCTAGCCATTTCTCAATGGATGTACCTATATAGCTATTCGCTCCTGTTATAAGTATCTTTTTCATCTTAACATCTTCTCCTTCTTAGCAGAAACCCCAATGTGTCCTAGCTTACCAGTAGCACTAATTTAAATTGTTAAATCATCTCCTGCGGAGCTGCATTAACGACTTCAGAAGGAGAGTTATACTTCCACTGAAGTTTTCTATTTGTTAGGGCATGTAACTACCACTTATAGAAGTGGTAGACTTTCCTTCTGAAATGTCGTTAAGTCTTCAGACCTATTTTTTTTTTTGCCCATCATCGCGAACACCCTCTGCTTTTAAAACTTTGGATACCGTTTTAAATAATATTTTCACATTAAGTAATAATGATTTATTGTTTAAATAATATACGTCATGTGCTGTTTTTTCAGAATCATCATTCTCATCTCGTCCATTAATTTGAGCCCATCCAGTAACTCCTGGAAGTAGTTTATGAACTCCTGCTTTCGTTCTCATTTCCTTAAGCTCAAGCTGATTATATAAAGCAGGTCTTGGTCCCACAAAAGTCATATCCCCTTTAAGAGTGTTAATTAATTGTGGAAGTTCATCAATACTAGTCTTTCTTAGAATTTTCCCAATACACGTTATATAACTTTTTGAATTATCAAGTTTATCAGTTGCAACATTAGGAGTTCCAATTTTCATCGTCCTAAATTTATACAATTTGAATAATTCATTATTTTTGCCTATTCTCATCTGGGTAAAAAATATTGGCCCTTTTGAATTAAGCTTTATGATTATCCCTATAATTAAAAATAGTGGTGATAACAACACTATTATCAATAGGCTAATTATAACATCCAGAAATCTCTCCATATTATGCCCCCTGTTTTTTTAAAATTACTCTGCTTTTTGATTATTCTTCTACAGTGGTGTCTTCACTTTCTGCCGTACCTCTGTTATATGTTGGAACTATTGCTTCTATTTTTTCAAGTAATAATGTTATATCATCTTTTTCGATAATGACCTTAAGTTCTTTCATTCTCTCTTTCATAACATCCAAATCACTAAACGTTGGTTTCCCAATAAAAATCTTTTCATGTTTAGTATTAATAAGTCCCTCTTCACTCATTAATAGTTCTTCATAAAGCTTTTCTCCCGGCCTAAGTCCTGTAATTTCTATTTTAATATCTTTGTTTGGTTCAAACCCTGAAAGCTTTATTAAATCCCACGCTAAATCATATATCTTAACAGGTTGCCCCATATCAAGCACAAAAATTTCTCCACCTTCTGCATATGCTCCAGATTGAAGCACCAATTGTGCTGCTTCGGGTATTGTCATAAAGAACCTAGTTATATATTTATTAGTAAGTGTAACTGGACCACCATGAGCTATTTGGTTTTTAAATAGGGGTATAACGGATCCGTTACTGCCTAATACATTTCCAAATCTAACTGCCACAAAGTGTGTTTTACTTATTTTGTCCATAGATTGTATAATCATTTCACACATTCTCTTAGTAGCACCCATAACATTGGTTGGATTTACCGCTTTATCTGTGGATATCATCACGAATTTTTCAACATTAAACTTATTCGCGCAATTCGTTACGTTAAAGGTTCCGAACACATTGTTTTTTATAGCTTCCATAGGGCTTTCTTCCATTAGTGGAACATGCTTATGTGCCGCTGCATGGAAAACTATATTTGGTAAATATTCTTCAAAGACATTCTCAAGTCTTTGTTTATCTCTAACAGACCCTATTAATACTTTTAAATCTAAGTTCGGATATTTATACTGAAGTTCCATTTGAAGATCATAAGCATTATTTTCATATATATCAAAAATAATTAATTGCTTAGGTCCAAATTTTATAATTTGACGACATAATTCAGAACCAATAGATCCACCGCCACCTGTTACTAGTATTGTTTTATCGCGAATAAAACTTGCTATGCCTTCCATATCAAGTTCTACTGCCTTACGTCCAAGTAAGTCCTCAATCTCCACTTTCCTAATTTGGCTTAATGAAACTTTGCCGTCTATTATGTCATACATGCCTGGAATAATTTCTATCTTACAACTTGTTTTTTTGCATATTTCGAGTATTTGTCTCTTATCTTCATCTTCTATGGTTGGAATTGCTATAAGTATGGTTTCTATATTCTTTTCTTTTGCTATGGTAGGTATTTCTCGTCTATCTCCAAGGACCTTCACTCCCATAATAGTGTTTCCTTTTTTATAATCTTCATCATCAATTACAGCTATCGGTATATATTTACTCTGGTTACTGCTTTTCATTTCTTTTATAACCATAGCTGCAGCCGCTCCAGCACCAATTATCATTACTCTCTTTCGGTCACCTTTACTGACATTACAACTTACAATACTTTCGAATCTACCGTAGATTCTAAAGGACATTCTAATACCAACTATAAATATAATGCTAAAAGCACAAGCTATTATACTTACCCCATAAGCAAAATTATGTCCAATAATTCTAATAAAAGCAATAGTTGCAATATTACCAGTAAGACATCCCCCAATAACAAGCATAAATTCATCTACACTTGCATAACTCCAAAGGCTGTCATAAAGTTTGAAGAGAAAAAAGCAAGCTATGTATATAACTGTCACAATTAACGCTATCTCTTTAAAGTCACTTGAATAGAACTTGAAATTTTTATAATTATATCTAAAAAAGATAGCTAATATATATGCTAAGTTTATTAGTACTGCATCACTTAGTATTAATATTGGTTTTTTCCATTTTCCTAGAGTTTTCATATAATGCACCTCTTTATTTTATATATAATAAAATATTATTAAAAACTTATTAATTACAATTTAATACACTTTTCTTCAGTTTCACTGCAGTATTAAGTATACCATAATACCTTTAAATAAGTGTTAATATTTTATGAAACTTAAAATTTCACAATACAAAGCTATTTTTTTGTCTTACATCTTCTTCATTATATCATTAATCATCACCTACAGTGCTGTAATATTAACGACTTCAGAAGGAGGTTTAAACTCCCACTAAATTTTTCTTTTTGTTATAATATAGATTTCTAGCTTATAAAATTTGGAGACTTTCCTTGTAAAATGTCGTTAATACTTTTTACACTTAGGTTTTTGTTTGCCTTCTCGCTCGAAAGCTAGCAATGCATTAACCTCCCCCCCTAATAGTATTATTACGGATGTTAAATAAAGCCATAACATAAGCACTATTACTGCCCCTATTCCACCATATATCCTAGAATAATTATTGAAATTATTAACATAATATGCAAACCCTAAAGAAGATATTAACCATCCTAAAGTACTAAAAACAGCTCCGGGCATTACCTCTCTCCATGTTAACCTTCTACAAGGAGTAAAATAATATAATGCTGCAAATGTAAATGCCATCCCGCCTAAAGATACTAAGTATCTCATAATATCCCAATTCAATATAAACTCGCTAGATAGATTTAAACGTGCTACTATAACTCTTCCTATCATTTGTCCAAAAACTACCAGGGATACTCCCACAATAATAGCTACTACAAGTCCTAGCATAAATAATATAGATATAGCTAATGTTTGCCAAAAAGGTCTTGTCTCTTCCTCATCATAGGCTTTATTTAGTCCCTTTATTATAGCCCTGAAACCACTGGACCCTGACCACATTATGCCTATTATACTTAATGATAGTAAATTCACATTTCTTGAATCCAGCACTTCTATAACAGTATTGTAAATTAAATCAAAAGCACTCTTGGGCATTATTTGATGTAGATATACCAACACATCTCTAGTTTCTAGATTGCTATAACTTAACATGCTAATTAGTAGCAATAAAAAAGGAAAAAATGATAACAACAAATCATAAGCAAGCTGAGCTGCCAATGCAGTAATATCATCATCCATAACCCTACATATAAGTTGTTTTAAATTTTTTAACATATAGCAACCACCTTTTCAGTTAACAATTAATTATCCTATGAAGATTCAACATGCAGGTTGCTCTGATAGTAGAGCATTCGTTAACATACCCATTATATACTATTTCTCACTGTCCTACATGTTTTCACCTTCAATTATTTATAAATATAAACATATTTTACACATTATATTTTTCAAAAAATTTTGATTTAATCTTTTAATACTTACTCTGATATAATATGCATTATATGAAGATATTATTAATAAGGAGTCGATAACATGAAATTAGCACTAGCTCAATTAGATATTGTTTGGGAAGATAAAACTAAGAATAAAGAAACCGCAATACAATTTATAAAGCACGCAACTACTGAAAATGTGGATATTATTTTTTTCCCTGAAATGACTTTAACAGGCTTTTCTATGAATACTTCTTTAATAGGGGAAGATAATAATGAAACCGTAGAATTTTTCAAGGAAATAAGCTCTAAATTTAACATTTTCATAGGCTTTGGATATGTAGAAGGAAAAACAAACAGCAAAAACAAATACTCTGTAGTGTCGCCTCGGGTAATTCATCGAGGCGTGCCTCGGGCAATTCATCGAGGCGTTCCTCGGGTAATTCATCGAGGCGTTCCTAGTGGCGTCCCCCAAGGCACGGATCTTGTGAATTACACTAAAATTCATCCTTTTTCCTTTGGATGCGAAACTAAATTTTACCAAAGCGGAAATGAAATCAACTACTTCAATGCTTTTAATTTTACTATTTCCCCTTTCATATGCTACGATTTACGTTTTCCAGAAATATTTCAGATAGCATCTAAGACCGCTACATTAATAACCGTTGCAGCTAACTGGCCTATGGATCGCCGTGAACACTGGATTAGCTTACTCAAGGCAAGAGCCATCGAAAATCAATGTTATATAGCAGGTATAAACCGAATGGGTGAAGGAAATGGATTAACCTACAGTGGTGACTCCATGATTGTAGACCCACTAGGGAACGTAATAAGCAGCCTATATATGGATGAAGGTTTAGTTATAGCTGATATCTCTGAGGAGAACGTAACCCAGATTAGAGAAAAATTTAGACTTAAAGAGGATAGAAAAGAAAGTTTGTATTGTGAATTGTTTTCAAGCAATTAAAAATTCATCCACAATTTCGACAAAGTTATCCACTAAAAGGGGATAACTTTGTTTATTAACACGCTAAATAAACTATATTTTAATAAAAATACAGTTACTTGAAGGTTTATTCAATTTTACACACTAGTTATCCACAAATTTGAACTTTACTTGTCAAATTCTAATAACATATTGTTTTATGTGATTCATCATTTAATTTATTTTTAAATTCAAAGTTTCTTTATAAGTTATTACCTATTTTTTATGTTATATAAGTAAGTACGTCCACTATTATAACCTCAAAATAGTAAAATTTCAAGACAAAATTATGAAATTTATAGTTCTGTGTAAATATATGTAAAACTATGAATATTGGACTGTAAATTAAGTAGTACCTTTGATTTTTTCTTTCATTATAATGGATACCAAATATCTGTAACAGAGAAGATTTCAATCTTACTATTTTCAGACAATTGAAAATCTATCCACAATTTAAAGAAAGTTATCCACTAAAAGAGGATAACTTTTTATAATATATGCTTTTTAGACCGTATTATACCAACAAATACAGTTTTTATGAAAATTTATTTAATTTTACAGAATAGTTATCCACAGGTTGGGAATAAACCTCAAATGAATTCCTCCTAATTGAGAAAATCCCTCCTGTGGTTATAGTTATTTTGCTTTCTTAAGATCCTTCGATATTTCTATAATTCTACTATCATTATAGGATACTTTCATACTTATACTATTTACATCTATTTGAAGTCTATCAATTTTATCATCAATAATTGTAATATGTTCAGAATTATGTTTATATCCATCCAAGATGGCCATGTCAGTTGGAATCAGTTTTTCATCTATCGTTATACCTAATTTTTTAACATCATTTTCAATTGTATCAAGTTTATTTTCAATGGTATCAAGCCTTTGGGTGTTTCCTTTAACCTCAGTTTTTAAATCTTTAAAACCTTCTTGCATTTCTGAATACATTTTGGTCATAAATTCAAACATTTTATTTTCCATAATTCCACCACCTTTCTACTATGGCTATCTACAATTTATCTTTATTATACCCTCAAAACACTAAAATTTCAAGGCAAAATTATAAGAATTATAGCATCTTATATATGTATTTGAAAAATATAAACAATTGAACTACAAGTATCAATGGTATCCCTATTACAAACTTGTTATGCTTAGTTTTATGCCTAAATAAACGCATACCTATAAAAATACCCAAAGCCCCAAAAGCAGAAGCTATAGTGAAAAGAGTGTTCTCTGGAGTTCTCCATTTTCCCCTTTGTGACTTTTTCTTGTCTGAATACATGGCAAAAACACCGTATAAGTTAATCGCCAAAATATAATATAAAAATAATTTCATGTTTTCTCCTCCATTTTAATTCACTATGTTTTGTTCTATCATATTAAATATATCTATATAGTACCGTACATTTTTACATACGTCGATAGCCCCAAATTGAAATCAACACAATTACTATTTATAGCAAATAACTGGAGTATTAGCATCGATATTATTGTATATCGTAATGGCTAAACGGTCTGGTGCATTTATACAACCATGAGAACCATTTGTTAAATATATACTTCCGCCAAAGACATTTCTCCAACTTGCACCATGTATTCCAATACCACCATTAAATGGCATAAAGCAATTGACAGGTACACTGTAACCCTCTCCCTTTAATGTGGCATTTTTTTCTTTGTATTTTAGTTTATAAACACCTGTTGGTGTTGTATATTTTTTGCTTACATTACCAGTAACAACATCTCCGTCTGCAATAAGGGAACCATTCTTATAAAACCACATATGTTGTTTTGTCATATTAATTTCCACATAGGTATTCCCGATATCATTTACATCATGAGATACTGCAGTTTGGGTATACTTAGGCTGCTTTGTTATGGTTTGTCCAGCTTTTATAGACACAATTAAATCATTGACTTCTCCCGTGCGATCAACTAACCATCCATAATCGCCCCCACATACTTTTATCGTTGTTCCGAGTGATGTAGCAAAATCTCTTTCAGTCCCATAGGTATTATAATGATTGCCCAGTTCACTTACATAATCTTTCATTTTGTTTTCATCAAATGAAATTGCAAGATTGTTATTAACTACTAACCAGTTGTGTATTATAGAACCATCTAAAACTTCTTTACCTCCAGTAAATGTATAAGTGATTTTTGAAGCTACATAATAATCAAGCAAAATTTTAGTGTTTTTAACTTCTTTAGAAGTTGAAGTATATTTTGGATTAATGTATTGATTTGTTGTTTCCAAATTTATTGTTGTTTCTCCGTTGAGAATTGCATTTACTATAGCTGCATGCATTTGCTTTCTATTGATTTTGTTTCCCATAACTTCTTTTACAATTGCATATCCGGTATCTGAATATTTAAAGCTAGGATTTTTAGGCTCAATTATTTTATTGCTATCAAAACAAGAGAGATTATCAAAATGTTTTTTTAATAGTTTTTCATCATAGGACACTATGCCAGATAATTTAGAAGCTTTTGAATTAAAAACCTCATAAATCCACGCAAAAGAATTTTGACTGTCTTTTAAAACTTGAATTTTATCCTTTGCATTATATTTAAGTCCAATGTCATCAGCTTTAAGTTGTTCTTTCACACCGCCACGTTCTTGAAGTTCAAGTGTATATATTTTGCATTTTGCTGATATTTCTTTATCTAATTCATCTACTGTTTTACCAGAAGCATTAATACCATTAATTGAAGAACCAAAATAAAAATGATTGTTAAAATATATTGACATACCCAAATATAAGACAAATAGAATAGAAAAAGAAATTATACTAATACTAATAGATTTTTTGTGTTTTATTGTTTGTACTTCCATGAGACACCTCTTTAACTATAGTATTTATGTTAATAAGACAATCTTACAACCAAGACTTTCTCATGAAGAATGCAAAAGCATATTTAGCAAGAACATTGGATTTAGCTATAACATTTATATTCCGAATGTGATAAACTTTGCCTCAGAATCTTGTTTTTGATTTTATAATTTGCTTTCCCTCCTAAATAACTAACTATAAATTAGCCGATTGCGCAATTCATCAATCATTGAACCACCTAACTTTTAAGCCGTTAGGCTTTTATATTTTCCTCCACTGTGAGAGAATAAATGTCACTACAAAAAATATTATCAACAGAGGAGGAGAATATGTTTTGTATTAATAAAATTAAACAACTTAATATTTTTGAACAGATAGCTAAACTTGGCATATGGAGTATACTTTGGATTTGTTAATTTTTCCCCTTAATTTCCAATTGTCCCTTCCAAGAACCTGAAACTTTCCCAATTTTATTAATATTAATATCTAAAGTCACAGGGTAATCAATTGGATTAAATCCAGCAAATGTAGTGGTTCCATCTGCTTTATCTCCAATATCACGAATACCGATTTCTAACTGCTTGTTATCTTTGAGCAATTTAAAAGGCAAATGGTTTTCACTTTGTATAAATTGGAGTTGTGAAATGGTACCAGCATTTTTGTCCAAGTAATATTCAGGTGCTTCTACTTGTTTGCCATCTATAATGCCATCATATTTTAACTCTATGCCTTTTGTATCATATTGAACAGGAATAAGATTACCATTTTTATCTTCTATTCTATAGTGAACAGAGACACGAGATTCTGAAACATATAAATCTGTTAAATGAACGGTAATGTTTTGATCGGTAATTTTTTTATCTAAAGTTTGAAATTCACCATTTTTTGTTGCATCTACAACTGTTCCATCTTCACGACTCAACCCTTCATTAACCACCTTGTCTTCTACTACATGATTTTTGAATAGATTGTAAATAGTACTTGCACCTGCAGGTATACTAACCATTAAGGCTAATGCTGTGACTACCGTAGCAAATCGTTTCATTTTATTCATATTTATAAACACTCCTCTAATTTTACTAATTATGTTTTTATTATCTAATTTATATTCTAATTCATTCCATGCTTTTTCAACATCAATTGTATCGCTTTGTATCTCTTGTTTTTTTAATTCTACTTCCCATTCATTCATCTCTATTAATTCATTAAATTGCCTCTGACAAACTTCACATATATCCAAATGCTGTGCAACTCTTAGCATCATTTTGGGATAAATTTCCCCATCTATATATGCTTGCAATATTCCTATGTCATAACATTTCATACCTTCACCTCCAGTTTTTTTGTATAGAGATTCCTAAATTTTTTTTGAGCACGAACTAGAATCGTACCAATAGCAGATGTTTCTATTTCTAATATTTCAGCTATCTCTTTATATTTTAATCCTGAGTACCGCAACAATAAAAGTTTTCTATCTTGCTCTTTCAATTCATCCATAATATTTCGTACGTTCTCAATTTCCTGTTTTCGAATCAATTTGTCATCAAGTGTTTGCATATCTTGTGATTCTAAGAAAAAACTTGCTTTTTCTACACGTGCTTGGTGTCTTTTTTCTGATCGTAAATAATTATATGAAACATATATTGCAGATTTAGCAAGCCATCCATTAAGATACTCAATCTCTTTCCAGTTTGTTTTATAGAGTTGTACAAATACCTCTTGCGAAAGATCTTCGGCAACTGTTTGATTTTTCACAATTTGGATAGTACGTTTAACAACATCCGGATAATACTTTTTAAATAATTCTTCAAATGTCATAAATCGCACAATCACCTCCTAGCTGTCTTTATTTTATCTTTTATAAACAAATACATTGCAAAAAGTTCAAATCTATAAAATTCGTTGCGATTATAGTACTCTATCTTCTCTATATGTATTTATTTTGGTTGGTTTTGTTTTTACATCATTTTTGTCTAGACATATAATAGAAACCAGATTTATATTTTTTATAACACATTTTTATTTTTTTTTGTATGTAACCTTAATAATCGAATAAAATCGAGATTGGATTAAATAATGAATACTCTCCAAGCCTTTTTTCCGTCTAAATTAGCATAAACCTTTTCTTTAGACTTGAAATACTGCCATCCCTTCATTTTTTAAATATATTTCAATAGCTTCCCTAATTTCATATTCATCGTCTACAACTAAAACATTAAACTTAGTCATGCTAATCATCCCCTTACCTGTATTATATATATGTTAATGAGAACACTTTACAATCAGGACTTTCTCATGAAGAATGCAAAAGGATCTTTAGCAGCACCATTAGATTTAGTTATAACATTTATATTCCGAATATGATAAACTTTGCCCTCATAATCTTTTGCTTGATTATCACATATATAGGCGTAATCGTAATTCCCCTCCTTTACCCATTTCATAAATACATATGTATGACTTGGAAAGCCACTCTTATCATCTGTGGTGAAACATATATCTCCAGGCTTTAAGTTTTCATAATCCTTTTGTTTTTTAAAGCCCTTTTCCGTAAGTATAGATATAATTTGTTCTGTATTGCTTGTTTCCTTGGGCACATTAATATTGTTTCTCCTTAGCACTTCAGCCATAAAATAAACGCAGGTATTTTTTGAACTACCCTGATTTAATTCTATTGCTGCACCATAGGTATCTTTTTGATTTCCTTTATCCGCTAGAAAATTATATACATTTTTATTTAATGACAGATTTTCTGCTTGAGTATATGGATAAGTATTTATTGAAATTATTATTGCTATACTTGCTATCACTAGAACAATTACAATCATGCTTGCTTTTCTCATTTGATTTCCCCCCTAAATAACTAACTATAAATAATTATACAGAATATTTTTTACAAAATACTCATCATAATTCTTACAAATTTATTAAGAAAAGGTTACTACTCAGCCATTGCAAATCAAATCTTCACATGCAAAAGCTGCCTTTGAATATGTTTTAGAAAGTTTTTGCAATGTCTCTTTTTTTTAATTACCAGTTTTGCAACTGTTCTCTCTTTAGTCTTTTCAAGGTTGTCAGAATAGCATATTGCACATTTTAATTTGGTATTTTCGTAAATGCAATCCTTTTCTATCACAAAATATTTGCTCACTTTGCCTTGTAACATTATATATTATATTAAAAAAAGTATACTTTCCTAAACAATAAAAAAAGAAGGCATCTAATTGCCCTCTATATCTCTGTTATTAAATTGTTATTATTAATTTCTTTTACAGTTTTTAATATTAGTATAACTTAAAAATTTAAGTATTTAAGTATTTAAGTATTTAAGTATTTAAATAAAAAAAATCACGTATAAGCTTTACTTAAACAAGATTTTTAGATATAATTAAATTTGGATATATCTATAATAATTATACTATATATGTCACTTTTATTATAACACATAATGAATGATAATGTCAATGATTTTTACAAAAAACATAGGAGCGTGAGAAAATGAATGATTATGAGCTAAATAAACAAGAGGAACTTCTATATCTTAAAAGTACACTTAACTTCCTCAAAAAAGAATTAGGTAAAGACGAATATGAGATAAATTTTAGGAAAAGAGATCTTATTGCTTCGAGAAGAGATATGTGGCAAGAAACTGTTCATTCTTCAAATGATTTTGATAGGATTCCAGAAATGCTTCAACATCTTTGCGACGTTGATAGTCAAAATTATAATTACGAAAAAGCACTAGAACGAATAAAAAAATATACACGGATTTTAAACTCACCTTATTTTGGAAGGTTTGATTTTAAGGAAGATGCTTATGATGATACAGATCAAATTTATATTGGTCTTTATAATTTAATAGATAATGATACAAGTTCAATTTTAATATACGATTGGCGCTCCCCTATTTCAAGTATGTTTTATCAATATGAAATTGGTAAAGGATCATATAATGCTCCCTTCGGAATAATTTCAGGAGATATTTTTATGAAGAGGCAATATAAAATTGAGAATTCTGAGCTTAAGTATTTTTTTGATAGCAGCATAACAATTAATGATGATATCTTACAAGAAGTGTTAAGCCACAATTCTTCCTCAAATATGAAAAATATTGTTGAAACCATCCAAAAGGAACAAGATGTAATTATTAGAGATACTGAAAATGAGCTTTTGATTGTACAAGGCGTAGCTGGAAGCGGTAAAACATCTATAGCACTACATAGAATTGCATATTTGCTTTATGTTGGTATGGAATCAAAGATACATTCAAACAATATTATTATAATTTCTCCTAGTTCTGTTTTTAGCAAATATATTTCTGGAGTTTTACCAGAACTAGGTGAGGAAAATGTAGAGGAAACTACTTTTGACAACATTGTAGTTGATTTTTTAGATAATAGATTTATATATGAAAGTAGAAAACAGCAACTTGAAACTTTGATTATTAATGATAATCACCAAAATTTAAATATAAAAATGGAGAACACTAAATTTAAAGGTTCGAAAACATTTGTAACTATTTTGGATAGATTAATAAAGTATTATGAGCATAAATTAACCCATTTTGAAGACTTATATTATGATGGAAAAATTATTGAAACAAAGGAGCAGCTAAATAATCTTTTTCTAAATAGTAAAATGGATATGCCAATATCAAAAAAACTTAAAAGAATTGAAAGTATGATGCTTAATAAGATTCATCCTTTAAGAAAAGCAAGGCTTGAAAAAATCCAAAAAATTGTTCTAAATGGCGTCGGGCATGAATTAGAGGTAAAATCTTTTAGCAGATTAATGGCAATTAAAGAAGCTAAAGTATTAATGAATCATATTCATAAATTTACGCAGGTTGATTACGCGGATTTGTATAAATTACTTTTTAATAAAACAGGACTTCTTTTAAAACTTTCGCAAGGGTTAGAATTACCAAAAAACATTAACCAAATGGCATCAGAAACCATAGAAAGTCTCCATAAAGGCTATATTAATTACGAAGACTGTGCTCCCCTTTTATATATCAAACTAAGGCTTAACGGTAGTCGCGAGTTTTCAGATATACGGCAGGTTGTTATTGATGAAGCCCAAGATTATTATCCACTCCAATATGAAGTTTTTAATCTTCTGCTACCTAGAGCTAAGTTTACAGTACTCGGTGACTTTAACCAAACTCTCGAAAAACGTGGTGATAAATCTATATATGATGATATAGAGAAAATTCTACACAAGAAAAAGAGCATAAAGCTTTCTATGAATAAAAGTTTTAGGTCTTCCATGGAGATTAATTCATTTACTCAGAAAATATTAAATAGCAAACAGGAGTTTGTTTCCTTTGAGAGACATGAATCAGAGCCACAAATTATATTTAAGGACAATGAAGAGTTGCTTTATGAAGCTATAATTCAAGATATTCATAACTATGAAAATCGTGGTTATGAGTCTATTGCAGTTATTTGCAAAACGGAGAAAGAAACACTATTGGTTCAAAAAAAACTATCCAATTTAACTAACATTAAATTGTTAAATACAGAAGATACTGAGAGTATAAAGGGTACCCTTGCTATTCCTTCTTATATATCAAAAGGTCTAGAATTTGATGTAGTGCTTGTGTGCAATGTTTCAAATGACAATTATAACAGTGAGTTTGATAGGAATCTTTTATATGTAGCTTGTACAAGAGCACTACATCAGCTTGCTATTTATTATACAGGAGAAAAAAGTAAGTTTATTTAAATTTTTTCAGGGGATTTCTTCTTGTTGTGTTACTAAAGATATGAAATCCTTTAAAAATATGGTAAATTAAGAGTAATTATACTTTAGTACTACAGATGGTTAGGTGGAAATAGATGATAAAAAATATTTTAAATGTGAATAAAGAAAATTTCAAGAAAATATATGAAACAAATTTTAATTCTGTTTATTCTTTTGTATTTTTAAGATTAGCAGCAAACAAAGAAGCCACCGAAGACATAGTTCAAGAGACCTTTATCAGTGCAATGAAAGGACTCATTAACTATAAAGGTACAAGTTCATATAAAACTTGGTTATGTGGAATAGCAAAAAATAAAATATTAAATTATTATAGAAATAATATTAGAAAAGAGGATTTTGCTTACGCAGAAGAACTCGATTATGTAAAGGATAACCAAGATATTGAATTTATGATTATAAATTCGGAAACTAGAAAAATAATTTTAGAAACCTTAAATAATTTGAAGCCCAATTATAAGTATGTTCTTATTCTTAAATATATAGATGATTATAGTGTAAATGAAATTGCAAAATGTTTGTGCAAAACGCCAAAGTCTATTGATGGCATATTACAAAGATCAAAAAACAGTTTCAAAATAGAATTTCTTAAGATATCAGGAGATGAATTATATGATAAAAGAAGATGAAATCTTAAAAGAAATGTTTAAATTCATAGATGTAGAAATTGAACCTCCCGATGGAACGAAACAAAGGATATACCAAAAGCTTTTTTATGACTCAAATCAATGCAGTTCTTGGTATTTATCTTGTCTTTCTTGGGTTTCAGAAAAGTTTTTGAAATTTTTGATTCAAGCATGGATTTTAATATGTATTTGTATGACTATTTTTACTCCAACTATTGCATTTTAATTTTAATGAGGAGGTTAAATAATTGAAACTATTAAAACATTTTATCAAAGAGTGGTTATTCGCCATACTTGCAGCAATAATTTTGGCAACTTTAATATATAAATTTCTATTTTATAATATTAAAGTTCCTTCGGCATCAATGTACCCTACTATAAAGATAGGCGATAAAATTACCGTTACAAGAATTTATAATAAAGAGAAGCTAAAAAGAGGTGATTTAATAGTTTTTGAATCAGCTGAATTAAAAATGACATTAATAAAGAGACTGATAGGGCTTCCAGGCGATGAAGTTATTATAAAAAATAAAGGGCAAGTTTTTATTAATGGAAGCAAAATTGAGGAACCATATGTAGTATATATGGATGATTTAGATAAAAAATTTAAAATTCCAGAAAATAAATATTTGTTTTTTGGAGACAATAGAGCGGATTCATTAGATGCCCGAAGATGGGAAAACCCGTATATAGATAGTAAAGATATAAAAGGAAAAGCACAATTTATTATATATCCATTTAAGAGATTAGGAAAATTTGTAATTGGAAATGATGCTCTTAATCATTAGAATTACTGACATTTGTTTTAGTATTACTATACTAACATTTCGACCAAATTGAAAGTAACACAATTGATATTGTGTTACTTTCAGTATATTAATATACACTTAACATATTAAATCATCTTCTGCGAAGCTGCAATATCAACGACTTCAGAATGATATTTAGACTTCCACTGAAGTTTTGTTTTTTTGCTGTGGTAGCTACCCCCACTTATATAAGTTTGGAGACTTTCCTTCTGAAATGTCGTTACCCCCAACATCTAATGATATTGGATTACTTGCACCGATATATAAGAAGAATGTGAATTAACTCTACTATGTAAATTCTCGACACCATCTTAATAATATTGAATGGTATCTTCCGATGTACTACAGATAGGAATCAATTCAACTACTCTGGTCACATCATCTATCAAATTATTTGGGAATCCATCTTGAAACAACCGAATACCTCCTCTGTTCACATTAGAATACACTCTCGACGCAGTTTAAGACCATTGTGAATTAAAAGTTATTTTGTTAATGTTTTTTTGTCGTCTGTTTTTATCTGTTTCAACATATGATGAACAATAAATTTTACATTTACTAATAATAAGACTAAAGATACAATTATTACTAAGCTATTAACCATTTTAAATACTATATTAATGGATTGATTAAACAAATTGAAGTATTGATTATAAAAGAAGTTAATAGTGGTAGCCCAGTGCCAAGGGAAAATTTTCAAGTGTCTTAATCCTATTAATGGGAAAAATGCTTTATCTATTAAATCAGGTAATGCTCCCCCTAAAAAACAAAATAAAACTGAAGATATATACTTTTTTTTCACAAATATCACTGATAGAAGAAATATTCCGAATGAAATTAATACATCTGTACTTCTTGTTAATGGATAGTTATGCGGAATTAAATCCATAATACCATGTCCAATTATATTCCCTGCAAATCCCAATGTTAAATACCCTATTGGCTTATCACCTTCTGCTATCTTTTTAGCACATATTGGTGCAGTTGAAATGCTGAAAACTGTATGAAAAATTAAATTCATTTATTAAACACCTCCCTTTTCTGAGATTAACCTATAATCACTAATTTCATTTATTTCTGGTGTTTTTCTAAACAAGATTTACATATACAAGCTTTACCCTTTTTATCATTAGGAATCAAATCTAAAATGTACTTAGGGACTTTTACTGTATCACACCAACATCCACCTTGACCATGTTGACAATTATTGTCTTGTCCACAAAGTGGACATATTCTCTCTAATCCTTCTACTCTCACTATTATCACTCCTTCATCTTTTTTTACATTTTGAAAATGCTATTATAACATTATTTTACATGATACTATACTTTAATAAATATCTCAATATCCACGGTAACTATCGGATATGTAATTTTTTCATTAAATTTCATCTAAATCCTCCCTTTTTTATATACTTCGCAATTTTAGTTGGCTTGATTGCAATTAGATTTTAGTTAAATTTAGTTAAATTCTAGTTAAATTTTAATTAATAGGTTGTTCGCATGTAAGGCACATAGAATCACTATGCATAACAACAGGAGGTTGAATGTGAGTGCCAGGGAATTTTATATTCGCAAAAGATTAGAATTTTTTAATCAAATTTCTAGTTTTAAGCCCGTTTGCAAGGCACGCAGGAGAAATGTGATACTTCTACGTATACTCTAGTTTTACCTTGCTTCCTCCCTGTCCCTGCTCTGACGGAGTAATTATTAGTTTTACAGGCACTCTACTGCGAAGTTCCTCCACATGACTTATTATTCCCACAGATAATGTACTTGAATGAAGTTTTTCAAGTGAGTTCATTACTACTTCTAAAAGATTCGTGTCTAGTGTACCAAATCCTTCATCTAAGAAGAAGAACTCTAGTGGAGCACTACCTTTTAACTGAATTTGTGAAGACAGCGCAAGCGCAAGACATAGTGAAGTTAAGAAGGTTTCTCCACCGGATAAAGTGTTTGTTTCACGTCTTGTTCCTCCATTAAAATCATCTCTCATTACAAAGGCTCCATCAGAATCAAGCTCCAATGCATAACGTCCTCTTGTTATGTCTTTTAATCGTTTTGAGGCTTCCATAGATATGTATTTTAGCTGCTTCGTAGCTACATATTCCACAAATTTATTCCCTTGAATTAATGTATCAATTTCTCTTAAAAGACTAAGCTTGTGTTCTATAGCGCTTCTCTTTATTATAAGGTTTTTAACTTCTAGTAGCTTTCTTTCCATTTCCTCAAGGGCCCTATGTTGAGCTCCTATTGCTTTGGTTTTTTCTTCTAAAATCTTCCCAAGTACTTCTCTTTTTTCTTTTACCTCTTCAAAGAGTGTAGCGTCTATTTCTTTCCCATTAAGTAAATTTTCTACTCTTTGTAAATTATCTATTATGCTACGTTTAGATTCTTCATACTGTTTTATTTCTTTTTCAATTAGTAACAAGTCTCCTCTTGAAATTAAATAGAGACAAGCTATTTCAGCATTTTTAAAGGAATTTTCTTTAAGAACTACGTTTAATTTTTTTTCTCCCTCTTGCAGCATCTTTAAAAGCATTTCACTTTTGTTTTCTTCACTGGTTTTTTGAGTATCTAATCTTTGCTTTTCTATATTTTCTTTTTCTAAAATATCTTTTAAGCTGGCCTCAATAGACGTTATATCTTTTATTTCATTTTTCACCTTTTCTATTTCAGTTTTAGGTGTGCGCTCTATAAGAGCGAGATCTTTATTGGGGATAAATCCACACAGTTCAACTATTTGGATAGTCAAACGGTCTATTTCTGCCTTCTTTTCCTTACCGCTGGTTTCTATTTCCGTTTTTGAAGTGGTAAGATCCCTTAAGCACTTGTCTACGTCAGATGCATCCTTTTCTAATGTTACTAGCTCTACTCGAAGCTTTCTTGCAGTACCCGTTAATTTTATTACCTCATTATCTAAATCTTTTAGTTGCTGTATTTTTCCCTTTATGGATACTGATGTTATGCTACTACTTTGATTTTGCTTAAATGGGTTCTCCTGATTAATCAAGTCTACTTTTAAAAGCTCATGCTTTTCGCTCAGCAGTTTTAACCTTCCTTCTGCAATAGACAACTCTTCCTCTATTACTATTAGCGCTTCGTTTTCTTTTCTTAAACCTTCCCTGAGTGTTGCTTCTTCCATATATACTTTGCTTTTTTCATCACGCAGATTATTTAGTGCTAAGTCTATCTCAGTTTTTTGTTTGTTGTAGACTTCTAAGTTTTCCTTAAACTGAATTAATGAGGATTCCCTTGCATCCTTCTCGGCGCGAAGTTTCTCAATATTTATATCGTGAAGCTTAACATTAACTATTTCTAATTGGCTATTTATATACTCCTCATCGCTTATTAACCTCACAAGTTTTATTTGCTCTTTTTGATAATCTTTAGATAAATTTTCTAGGTTTAACTCTCCACTTTGCTTTAAACTTTTCTTAACTTCTAAATTAGTATCTACTTTTAGCTCTGCTATACGGGGATGATGCTCCGACCCACATACTGGGCATAGTCTTAGCTTACCAAGTTCGTCTCCCTCTTTTAAACTAGAGGCTAAAACTGCTGCCATGTTAGCTCGTTCTATTTCCTTTATCTCACCTTCTATAATTTTAAGCTGAGCTTTCACACTTTCTATAGATTCTTCTGCATTTTTTAGATTTAACCTACCTTTTTCGGTTTCAATGTTAATAGTTCTATATTTCCCTTGAAGTTCACCCTTTATTTTATGGTTTTCTACAGCTTTCTCTAGGGTATCCCGTAGCGAACTATAGGCCTCCTGCTTTTCTAGCAACAAATTATTATCTCCCGGGAAATTATTTGCTATTTTCTTACTTTTTTCTTCTAAAAGAACTAGTTTATTTTGTTTGCTTTCCTTAAGTATAATAGCTTCTCTATGCATTAACTTTGTGGTATTTGCCCCATTCTTTAAATCTTCCGCTTTTTTCTTAAGCTCTTGTACATTTTTCGCCGTAGCTGAAACTTCTAGTTCACTGTTATAGGCGTTATACAGTTTTTCCCTATACTCTGGTAGTATCTCTATTTCACTTAGTTTTTCTTCAGTAACTCCCAGTCTATTTTCTATTTTCGACTTATTAGTAACAATAATTGCATTCTTTAGATTTTTCTCACTAATATTTCGCGTAAGTTCTTTATGCTGTTTTAAAAGGATATCTTTTTCTTTAGCTAGATAGGTTATTTTCTCTTCAATATTTGCAGCTTGTTTAAGGCTTACTTCCTTTTCAATTAAAATAGGAAGTTTATTGTTTTTATCAGTCCATGCTTTATCATAAGAAGTTTTTGTAATGTTCAGTTTTTGACATATGACTAAAAAAGCACTACTTAGTTTTTGAAGTGTATCCTTGTTTATCGCTAATCTTTTTTTAGTTTCGTGCACATTATCAATATAGGGTTTTACATTTAATGCTGAACTTCCCTTAGTGAATTTTTCTTTTTTATTTTTTATTTCTTCTGCTTGCTTGTTTAAGTCAGCTTCTTTTTTTTCATACTGACTCTTTTCTTGTTGTAACTCCCAGATAGTTTTATATTCCTCGAAGTCTTTATCCACAGTTTTTTTCTCAGCTTTAATTTGTTTTTCTTCCTGCTTTAACCCATCTAGTACAGATTTTATTTCATTATGACCTTCTTCACCTACGTCTTCATATCCCTTCATTTCTCCCTGAATCATAGTCTGAGTTTTTAGGTTTTCATTTCTAACTGATCTTATTTTTTCATAAAGCTTGGTGCCGTATTTTTCTAAGGCAAATATTCTCTCTAGCATATTTCTTCTTTCTTTTCCTGTAAGCTTTAAAAATTCATTGAATTTACCTTGAGGTAACACGACTGACCTTGTAAAATCCTCAACTTTCAGTCCTATTATTTCTGTAATTTTTGTGTCAATCTCCTTTGGTCCTTCTGCTAAAACCTTGTTTTCATCAGCATTTCCCTTATTTATTTCTATAAGCCTTGCATAAGCAGTTTTGAAATTTCCAGTTTTTAATCTCTTTATGCTTCTTTCTGCTCTATATAGTTTTCGAGTTTCCCCTAGTCCTATTTCAAAGTCGAAGCTTATTTCTACTACATTGGTTTCTGTGTTTACAAACTCTTTGGTGTCTCTAGATACTTTTCCATAAAGAGCTATGGTTATCCCATCTAAAATTGTGGATTTACCACTAGCTGTGGGACCGAAGATACCGAAAAGTCCTTTTTCTGTAAGCTTTGAAAATTCAATAGTTTGCTGCTCTACAAACGAATTTAGCCCTTTTATTTTAAGATTTACTGGTTTCATCTTTCGGTTCCTCCTCTTCATCTAATGCTATGTTTAAAAATAATTCCATAATTTCATCCGATGGCTCTAGCCCACCTTTTGCCTTTGTAAAATATTCTCTAAACATTTCTTCCATGGATTTTTCCCTTAGGCTTTCCTCTAAATCCTCTTCGCGTTCTATGCCCTCAAGTATTGGTTCTATAGAAACTATATCAGGCCTAAGTCTTTTCATTTCCTTTATGTTTTCGGTGCTTATTATTTCTTTTGTCTTTATTTCAAGGTATACCCAAATGTTTCTTTCACCCTCATTTTTGCATTTTTCTATTGCTTCCTCGGTGCTGTTACATTTCCATACTTCTATAGGCTTATAGTTTCTAAACATTATTTGTGAAACTTCAGCTTCGCCCCCAGCTTTAACATCTACGAGGTACGCTCCCTTACTATAATTTATTTCACTTTTGCTATATTGAATTGGAGATCCGCAGTATCTTATCTTCCCCTTAGTTCCTGGCACTTTTTGCGGTCTATGAAGATGACCTAATGCTGAGTACTGAGCATTCTTTGGAAATTTAGATGGTGAAACTGAAAGACTTCCCCCTAGTTGTATACTTCTCTCTGATCCACTTTCCTCTCCACCCATAGCATAGAGGTGTGATACTGCTAGGTTTACAGTATCCTCTCTATATTTATCAGATAGATTTTCAAACAGTTCCCCTATTCTATCAGAATAGCTTTTTTGCCTTTCTTCATCGTTAATCTCTATTGAAAGTACTTCATTTAACCTTTTTTCACTTGGATAGGGCAGTGTTATAATAACTGCTTTTTCCCCTCTTATACTAAGCTCTAAGTACCCCTCTCCGCTTTCTATTATTTCAAAATCACACTTTCCGTCAATATTAAATTCTCCAAATACGCCTTGCCTTGCTATGCTCTTTGGTTCCCCTAAAAGTACCACTCCATGACCGTATGCAAGAGGACTCGGCGCAACTAATCTTTCTGGATTATCATGGTTACCTGCCACAACTAGCACTGCAGTTTTCCCGCTACTTGTTATATCCTTAAGTGTGCTATAAAACATTTTTTCAGCTCTTGCTGGTGGATTTCCATTGTCATAGATATCTCCAGCTATAAGTACTAAGTCTATATTATTTTTTTCAACTATTTCTATAAATTCTTCTAGAAATTCTTCCTGTTCCTCTAGTCTACTGTACTGCTCTAAAGTCTTCCCCAGATGCCAATCGGAGGTGTGAAGTATTCTCATTTGTGTCTCCCCTTTCTTATTAACCTGTTAGATGCATATTAGTATTAAATCATCTCTGGAAGTGACTCCAAATAAGAAGAGCAGAAACATTGAAAATTCATTTAGTAATTCTTGTTTTGCTAATATTAAATTCTCGTGAGCCTGACAGGAAGCCAGGCTAGCGAACCTGAGGCAGGAAGCCGAATATGAGTGTCAGGGGATTTAATATTCACAAAATGCTAGAATTACTTAATGAATTTTCACGTTTCAATCTCTTATTTGGAGTCACGCAGGAGAAAGTTATACGGATGCACCCTTTTGTTCTTATTATTTGAACATGCCTTATTTAACGTCTACGGCTTCATCGTTACTGAATAAATATAGGTAACTTTCTTTAACTTTTTTCCCAAGTGTTGCTTCAATTGCCTTTGCATAATAATCTAGCTGAGATTTATATTTCTCTATTAAGAAATTTACATCTCCATTTTTTAAGGAGTCTGTTTTATAATCCACTAAAATTATCTCTCCATTTTCCTCAAAATAGCAGTCTATTATTCCTTGAAGCATTATTTTTTCCTCTCCATATATTTCGATCGGGAGATTTTTATCTATATCTGTTGACTTAATTTCCATATGAAATGGTACTTCTCTTTTTAAAGTTTTTTGGTTATAAGCTTTTATCATTCTTTGTCCAAGATCTGTTTTAAATAGCTTTAATAATTTATCGATCCGGACGGATTTGCCCTCTTCTTTTGAGATTAGCAATTTTTCAACATAAGTCTCAATTTGTGATCCTATTTCACTTGTGGTTGTCACTTTAGTTAAATCTAATCTTTGTACCACTGCATGCATAGCGGTTCCTTTTTCTGCTGGAGTTAATCCCTTCGCCTCTTCTAGAAATTTAGGTTTATTTATAAGTTTTGGTTGGTACATATTGTTTGAATCACCTTCAGTAATTTCTGCATTAAATTTTCTTTTAAGCTCTGTTACTGTAAGTACTGTAGGCATTTTTGTGGACATTTCATATTTATAAATAAATCCTAGCCTTTTTTCTATTTCAAAGATGAACTTCTCATCTGTAGGTTTTTCCTGAAGTGCTGTTAGCTTTTCCTGTGAGCTAACAGTAATTTCTTCTTCATAATTCTCGCTTTTCTTTATACTTTCTCTATTCCAGAACCTTACCGCAAAGCTTGCAGGATGACTTAATAAATACGTTGTACTATCATCTATTTCAATTAGTTCACGCAATGGTTTTCCGTCTACATGTCTTATTACCGCCGGTACTATCCAATCTAAATAGCTTTTACCTTTTAAAATTTCATATTCTCCAAGCTTTTCACTATTTTCTTCTAAACTAGAACTCATTCTAGTTAAATTTTTCTCTATATTTCTCATTGACCCAGTTATTATTAGCTTTTCCTTTGATCTTGTTAACGCTACATATAACACCCTCATTTCCTCTGCGAGGCTTTCTATCTTTATTGTCTTTTTAAGCGCTTGTTTTAGAACTGTTGGATAAGAAATCCTTCTAATTGGGTCAACAAAATCTGGACCGTAACCTAATTCATGATGAAATAATATACTCTTATTTATATCCATTAAGTTAAAGTTTTTTCCCATACCGCTTAAAAATACTACAGGAAATTCCAACCCTTTACTTTTATGAATACTCATTATCCTAACTACATTTTCATTTTCCCCTAAGGTTTTAGCACTACCCATGTCTCCACTACTTATTTTTAACTTGTTTATGAAGTTTATAAAATTAAACAGTCCCTTGTAACTAGTTTCTTCGTATTGCCTCGCTCTTTGGAAAAGCACTCTTAAATTCGCTTGTCTTTGGATTCCTCCTGGCATTGCTCCTATATATCCATAATAACCAGTGCTAGTATATAAGTGCCAGATGAATTCATCAATGGGCATATACGTGCAAATTTCTCTAAAGTTATTTAAGTTTTCAAGGAATTTACCGAGCTTTTCTGATTTCTTATAGCCTTCTAACTTTACCATTGCTTCATAAAAACTTACTTCCCTTTGACCTACTCTTATATCTACCAGTTCCTCTGAGGTAAACCCTCCTATTGGAGAACGAAGAACTGCTAGCATAGGAATATCCTGTCTTGGATTATCTATAATCTGAAGTAGACTCATGATTATTTGAATTTCTATGGTACTAAAATATCCTGTGCCTGTATCTGCATACACCGGTATGTCTTCTAGCTTCAATTGTTCTAAAAAGGAGGGTGCCCAATTTGAGGTGGCGCGAAGTAATATTACAATATCCTTATATTCAACGTCTCTATAACCTTTTATTTTTTTGTCATAAATTTTAAAAGCTTTTTCATCTTTATGTAGCATTAATTCTTTTATTCTTTTTGCCACAATTCTAGCTTCTAATTCAATATTTGTAGGGGTTTCATCCTCATTTGTTTTGCCCTGTCCCTCGGCTTCAGTTCCATTAGTTGTTAACCGTCCCTCATCTTCGACTTCTTCGGCCTCGTTTTCTTCTCCTGCATCTTTAACTTCCTTTTCAATAAGATGTAGCTCCACTGCTCCGCCTATTACTCCAGGACCTTCAAGTTCATCAAAGTGAGCTCCCAAATTTAACGCTTCCTCATCTGTATAGTCAAGATCTCCAATGTTTTTGCACATTATTTGTTTGAAAATATAGTTTACTGCATTTATAACTGGCCCACGACTTCTAAAATTTTTGTATAGAGTTATTTTTCTGGTTTTTTCCCCGTCAATTTTTGAATAACTATTGTACTTTGCTAAGAAGAGCTCTGGCCTTGCCTGCCTAAATTTATATATACTCTGTTTTACGTCTCCTACCATGAATACATTTGGAAAACCTATTTTTTCTCTTGAGATTATATTTAATAGAGTCTCTTGCACCATGTTACTGTCTTGATATTCATCTATCAAAATTTCTTCGTATTTATTTCTTAGCCCAACCGCTACTGCGGAAGGTTCTGGTTTTCCCTGAGCGTCTATTACGACTTCCCCCTCTTCATTTTTTTCCATCAAAATGTCAAGACAGTAGTGCTCAAAATCATTGAAATCTATAATTGAACGTTCCTTTTTCTTTTCTCTATATTTTTCCTGTAAATCTATAACAAGGTTAGATAACTCAAGCATTTGTGGATACAATGTTTTTATATCTCTTAATGCAGTTTCTGAATTCGCATTCATTATTTGCTGCCCCAGTTCCCCTAATTGTTTTTTCACCTTATTTCTTATGTCTTGTACTACCTTTTGTTTTTCCTTATCTTTGCAAGCCTTTATTGTGGTGAGTTTTGGGAAGCTTAAACTTTCAAATGCTTCTGCTAAGCTTTCAAAGCAATTGTTAGCAGCGCTTATTAAATCTGCAATTAACTCTAAATCTGCTTTGAACACTTCGTAATATAATGCTATAGCTTCATTGTTTTCTATGATTTTTAATGCTTTAATCATTACTTTTTCAATGCCTAGTAACTCTATTTTAACATCTTCCATTAAAACCTTTGCCCAAGGAGTATCACTAAAACTATACCCATCTTTTATGTTAAAATCCTCTGCAGAATCAAGAAGCCACTTTGTTGGATTTGTAGAACTCATGGCAAAGTTATAAAGGCTTAGTACTATGGATTGAATACCTAAATCCTCTTTATTATTACTATAGGATTCAACAAGGTTTAAAAAACTAGAGTTATTTTCATCATTCATTGTCACATATCTTTCTTCAAATAGTTCCTCTAGAGCTTCTTGTTTTAAAAGCACTGCCTCTGTTGCGTCTGCTATTCTAAAATTAGGATCTAAATCTACTATATGAAAATTGCTTCTAATAACCTCAAGGCAGAAGGAGTGAATAGTTGTAATGCTGGATTTATTTAATAAGGTTAACTGTCTTTGCAGTAGTTTGCTTTGCGGATTAATACGCAGTTCCTTTGAAATAGCAGCTGCTATTCTCTCCCTCATTTCGGATGCAGCTGCGTTCGTAAATGTAACTACTAAGAGCTTATCTATATCTGTAGGCCTCTCCTCATCTGTTACTATCTTTATTATTCTCTCAACTAGTACTGCTGTTTTACCTGAGCCTGCCGCTGCGGCTACTAGAATATTGCAGTCACGGGTATAGATAGCCTTTTTCTGATCCTCTGTCCATGAAACTCCTGCTTCCACCTGTTTAATTTCATTCTCTTTCTTTATCATTACTCCTCATCCACTCCGATCTCTTGAGTATTTACACTATTTTGCTCAGTTTCGACTGATGATAAGAGTTCCCATATTTCCTTGTCTCTCTTATCTTTTATTATCTTATAGGTATTTTCCTTTAGTGTAGGATCAAATTGGCAAATAGCCGTGTATTCACAGTAAGCACAAGGGGTAGCGTCCTTTTTCTTATATGGCTTTATGTCTATTTCTCCACTTAACATTTGCTCACAGGTGCTTATTAGGTTTTCCTTTACATGGTGCAGTAACATTTCAAACTGCTCCTTAGTTGCAACTGATGATCTTGAGCCTAACTTCCCATCTTTTTTAAGAGATGCTGGAACAACTAGAGAGGCGCCCTCAATATTTCTATCCATTTCCCTGATTATCTTAGTATCTGCAAGCAATAATCCTTTCATTTTTAAAGCCTTCATTATTGCTTTTTCTAGTTCTTCTTCATCTAAATTATTTTTAGCTTTTATTACTGGGTCATCTATTTTAAAATACAGTATACCTGCCGGGAAAATTGGCTCCTCTGAAATCTTACTCTCGCTCTTAAGCATGGCATCTAAATACGTCAATAGCTGTATTTGAAGTCCATAGTATACATCAGATAGTTTAAAATCCTTATTTCCAGATTTATAATCTATTATCCTGTAAAATTCTTCTCCCTCATTAATTAACTTATCCACTCTATCTATCCTGCCCACTAGATTTACTATTTCCCCTGTGGATAGCTCTACTCTTATTGGTGGATAATCTCCATACTCAAACCCAAAAGATACTTCGTAGCCAAATGGTTCAAATCCACTATTTTTCATTTGCTCAACTATCACCAATATAGTTCGCTTTAAAACTCTTTTTAACCGCTCGGTAAAGTACTTGTACCTTGGGGTACTGTTCAATATATAGCCACTTATGCCTTCCTCTGCTTCTTTTTCGACAATGCTTTCTATATTTTTTTCACACCATTCGCGCTGAAGATCCGCCCATTTTATTTCATTTTTATCCACAAGCTTTGAAAAATTATCAAGTACACTGTGCATAAAGCTACCTAAGTCTGGAGATGAAAATGTAAAAGTTTTTCGCTCCTTAGCTTTTAGGCCATATTGAACAAAATATGCAAAGGGACACTCTTCATATTTTTCTATTCTAGATACGCTAAAATAATTTTTGTCTCCATAAAGTAGTTTTACTTTTTCTTTCTCAAGCATTTTCATTTCATTTTTGTAGTCAAAGCCCTGAAACATGGTATTGCTTTTTTCTCGAAACTTAGGGTCCTTTTGGTACCACTTATAAACCTCAATCCAAAGTGGCGATATAACTCCATCCTCTAAATATTTTCTTAGAGAAAAGATCAAATCATTAAATGTTGGAACTTTAGCACACACCTGCTGCATATCACCCGCTTCTTGTAGCCCTTCATTAAACTGCGTTATATTACTTTCTTCTATTAGACCTTTAAATAAGGCAATAAATCTAGATATTACAATAGAAGGTCTTAGAGTTTTGCCTTCATAATCTGCTATAGGATAACTTATATTTAAATATTTACTTGGGATGGTTATTATAGCATAGATTAAATACTGCTCATTAAACACCTCAGTTTTTGTGTCATTTGCCAATTCTACTGCATTTTCTTTTAAAATCATTCTATCATTGTCTGTTAATATTCCATCTTCCTTGTTTGCCATTGGGAATACTCCATCATTTACCCCTATAATGTATAGTGCACTTATGTCATGACTTTTTATACGCTCCACGCTGCTAATTGTTACTCCATCTAGTGCAGGCGGAATAATCCCCATTTGATGTTTACTAAAGCCCATGGATAGTACTTTTACAAAATCCTCAAGGGATAGGGTTTCATTGCCAAGGACTTCCACCATCTGATCTAGTAGCTCCATAACTAAGTTCCATATTTTACTGTACTCGGTAACGAGCTCTTGCGCACCTTCCCTTTTGAAATTTTCTATCCACTCTTCTATTGTTTTATATACATTTATAGTTTCTAGAAATTCAAATAAAGTTGTGCATATTTTTATGGTGCTACATCCGCCTTTTAATTTTTCTTTGAATTGTAGTAGTGGATTTATGACTTTCTCTCTAGTTTCATTTAGAATTTTAATAGTGGCTTCTATTCTTTCAGCTTTGTCCTCAGTAGAACCTGCAACTTTTTCTACAGGTTTCTCTGAAGCTTTTTCTGAAGCTTCGTCTATGCCAGCTTTATCATTGTAGTAATCTCTAAAATAGTATTCTATTTTCTCCTGCCATAAATCAGGTTCTGTCCATTTTCTTTTGCCCTTTATACCCGCTGCTATTACGAAGTTTTCTAGTATGTCTATATGCTGCTTTTCTATATCTAAAAGCCCTGTTTTAAGATACCTAAACATTGCCTCATAGCTAAAGTTCTTAGTGAAAATCTCAACGACTCCGGTTATTAGCACAATTAAGGGGTTACTTGTTATATCCTTTTTCTTATCTATAAATAATGGAATATTATATTCTGTAAATATGGCTTTAATTAACTTTTCATAGGAAGGTAAGTCTCTTGTTACTACTGCTATCTTATTAAATCTTATATTCTCATCCCGGCATAGCCTTAAGATATCCTTTGCCACATGTTCCACTTCGCAGTATCCATTAAGAGCTTTAAATACCTTTATGTTTTCACATTTCTCAACACTTGTTGTATATGGGAATGCAAAATAATTTTTTTCAAGAAAAGCTAGTTCTTTATTGTTTTTAAATTTATATTTTTTATTACCTTTTAGCTCTATAGGCACTTCGATACTTGTCCCACTATCCTCTGCTAAACTTAAAAGCTTATTTTCTGTAAACTTTATGGAATAAAATGCATCAGATTCCTCCATACATTTTGAATGCTCTGAGCTTTTTAGTGGCAGCGTTATATTTATCCTCTTAGCCTTTTTATATAGCTTTTCAAGTATTCCATACTGCTGTGGTGTAAAGCCTGTAAACTCATCGATCCAAAACTCAGAACCATCAAAAATATTACATTCATCAAGAGCACTATTTAAACGTGTTAAATCATCATCTGGATCCACGTAGTTTTTATTTAAAATATTATCAAATTCTCCATATATAAGGGATAAATCCATTATTTTATCTACTAGCAATAGGTTTTCTCCTAAATTGCCTAATGTCTTATTTAAATCTTCAACAGAAACATTATATTTTTTAAACTCTGTAATTGCACCGACTACATTATCTACAAATCCTTTTTGCCTAGCCGCGCCTTTAAATACCTTGAGTTCATCTTTCTTTTTTTGAAGTATGCTATGAATAAGCATTGCCTTTCCTGAGGCATCCATAGGTTTACGGGTTATGCCTCCAACCTCACTAAACACTTTGTACGCTAATCTATTAAAACTAAGTACTTGGACGTTTTTTATTCCTGTGGATCCAACTACTTTTATAAGATTTTTTTCAGCTTGAAAGGAAAATTGTTCTGGGACCAAAAGTACTAAGGGCTTTTCGCTCTCGACCGTACTTCGTTTTTTTATATCCTCTAAGCAGAACGTACTCTTCCCTTTTCCAGCTCCTCCGTATATAAATCTTAAACTCACAAAAACACGTCCTTTCCTTTAATTTATTATATATATTATACCATGTATATTTTTCCACATAGTGCGCTTTGTATTTATTATATTATACCATGTGGGACATATTAGCTTTGAATGTTTAACGACATAATAACTTAAAATTTTTATATATTAGGCTAAATAAAATTAGCTGACGAAAAAGTTGAAATGAATTATATAAATATTATACATATTATTAATATAATTGCATTTATTTCGTCATATATTTACATTTTTTTTTAAATGTAACCCTTTAATATAACTTTTAGTATATACTTATTACATATATGTATAAATATAAGAAAAGGGGTCTGAAAATGAAATCTATAAAACATCAACTAATTATCATTGCTATATTAGTAGTAGGCATACCATTTTTAATATCAAATTTAGTTTCTGATCATTACATGTCGAATGAATTAAAAAAAGATGTTTACGAGAGTAATCAGGTTTTAGCTAAAACTATCGGTAACAGTGTTTTAGATTATATGACTAAATCTTACGCTTTAACTGAGGAATTAGTAAAGAGTAAAGCTGTCAGTGATTTTGTGCCTGCAAATCAAACTGAAGCCATTAAAGGCACTATGGAAAGAAATCCATATTTCAGTTTATTTTGTATTCAAGATTTAAAAGGTGATCAAACTTCTCGTTCTAGCGGAAATCTTGCGAATAGAGCTGATAGATGGTGGTTTAAACAATCCATTGAGACAAAAGAGCCTTTTATTTCAAAATCATATTTAACAGTTAATGGTGACAATTATGCAATAAATTCTATCATATATCCAATTTACAATAAGGACTCTAAGCTCACAGGTGTAATGGATGCTGATTTAAAACTTGAAGAATTGCAAAATATAGTTAAAAAATATAGCACTAAAAATACTTATGCCTATGTAATAGACGGAGAAGGTGCAGTAATAGCCCATCCTGATAACAATCAAGTTTTAGAAATATACAATTATAAAAGTATGACTAAAACAATTAAGGTAAAAGATTCATCTGGCAATGTGGCAAAAGATGCCCAGAGCGTTGCTAAAACAGAAATTAAAAATATTAAAGTTCCAGAAGAATTAAAAAATATAACAAGCTCTGCATTAAGTGGTAAAAAAGGAATTACACAGTATGTAGATACAAATGGGGATAAAGTAATTAGTGCTTATGATACTATAAAACTCCCTGGCAATTCAGATAATTGGGCTGTTATAACCGTTGAAAAGGAATCTGATGCTCTTGCTGCCATAAAAGGTATTAGATACAAAAATATAATTTTCGCTATTATATTATTAGTACTTACTTCGATAATTGTAAGTATATTATCTAGGAACATTACTAAGGCAATTGATAAAATAAAGAACTTAGCAGTAAGATTATCCTCTTATGATTTGTCAAAAGGAATTGATTTAAAAAGAAAAGATGAATTTGGACAAACAGCAATAGCACTAAATACTGCACAGGAAAATATTAAAGAGCTGGTTAAAGAAATCGTTAATAATTCTTCGAATATGAGTTCATCTTCGCAGGAACTTTCAGCTACAGTACAAGAAATAACATCTAAAATAGAAATTATAGACCGTTCAACAGAGGAAATAAATAAAAATACTCAAGAAGCAAGTGCTACATCAGAGGAAATAACTGCATCTGTTGAGGAAGTTAACTCTAGTATGGATGTACTGTCTTCAAAGGCTATGGAAGGTAGCAACAACGCTTCACAAATAAAAGGAAAAGCTAATCAAGTCCAAATAGAGGCTAAAAAAGCGTTAGAAGAAAGTGCTAGTATTTATAAAGAAAAGGAAAAAAGGATATTAAAAGCTATAGAAGATGGACAAGTTGTAGCTGAAATAAAAACTATGGCTGATGGAATTGCAGCTATTGCAGGACAAACTAATTTGCTTGCATTAAATGCAGCTATTGAAGCTGCAAGAGCAGGAGAGCAAGGAAAAGGTTTTTCAGTAGTTGCTGAGGAAGTAAGAAGACTTGCAGAACAATCCGCCGAAACTGTAAATAGCATTCAAGGTATTATAGTAAAAGTTCAAGATTCATTTAACAATTTATCGGTAAATAGCAGTGACCTGCTTAAATTCATTGTAGAAAATATTAACCCTGTTTTAGAACAATATGCTGCAGCCGGCATTCAATATGGCGCGGATGGAGAATTTGTAAGCTCCATGTCAGATGAAATTGCATCAATGTCAGAAGAGGTAGAAGCCACAGTAAATCAAGTTAGTACAGCGGTACAAGTTCTGTCACAAAATTCGCAGCTTTCTGCAGAACGTACAGGAGATATTAAGGCTAATATTGGTGAAACATCATTAGCTATGGGGCAAGTCGCACAAGCATCACACCATCAAGCACAGCTTGCACAAAAACTTAATGAGTTGGTTCAGAGGTTTAAAGTTTAGAGGCATTTGGAAATACTTAAAATTAACGACATTTCAGAAGGAAAGTCCCCCAACTTCTATAAGTGGTGGTATTTACCACCGAAAAAAAAGAAAACTTCATTGGGAGTCTAAATCTCCTTCTGAAGTCGTTAATACATCTTCTGTGAAGATGTTGCAGCTTCGCAGAAGATGATTTAATGTGCCCTAAAATTGGCTTGTCTATTTAAGACAAGCCAATAATTTCCCCCTAATAATTATGAACCATAATAGACGTGTAAAATTACACGCCTATTTTAATTCCTTTTCACTTAGAGCATCAATATAATCTTTACCTTATTTGAGCCCTATTCCAGTAGCCATTCTATATTTTTTAAACAAGCATGGGACAAGTAGTATAATCACTGTAATCCAAAATGACACAATCAGTATCTGATAATGCATTAAGGATGAATTAAATGTATTGAAGGACTCATGCAGTGCAGCCGAATGCATTCAGAGTAATGCATGAATCCCTTTAATATATTATATTACTTAGTATGTTTATTTTGTGCTTTGAAGTTTCCCTATAATTATCTCTTTCATTTCTACCAATTTTTCTTCTGCTGCTTTTAAAGTTTCTCCCTTTGAGTACATGTATATTTTAATTTTTGGTTCTGTACCTGAAGGTCTTACAGCATACCAGCTCTCATCATCAAAGTAGAATTTAAGTACATTAGATACTGGAATTCCACTAGATTCTTCTGTGCCATTAATTACGTCATAAGATTTTTCTATATCGTAATCTATATATTTAGTAAGCTTCGCAGTGCCTATTGTATTTGGATTATCTTTTCTATATTCTTCCATCATTCTAGAAATTCTTTCTTGTCCTTCTATGCCTTCTAGAACTATAGATATTAGGTTTTCTCTATAATATCCAAATTCCTCGTATATCTCATTTAGTATATCTATTAGAGTTTTTCCTTGTGATTTATAGTAGGCTGCTGCTTCACATAAAAGCATGGAAGATATTACTGCATCTTTGTCACGAACGAAAGTCCCAGCAACATAACCAATGCTTTCTTCGTATCCAAAGATAAATTCATAGCTATCGTCTTTCTTAAAATCATTGATTTTACCACAAATATTTTTGAAGCCTGTAAGTACTTCGAAGGTTTCTACTCCATATTTCTTAGCTATAGCTCTTCCTAAATCCCCTGTTACTAGCGATTTTACTATGGCGGCATTGCTAGGAAGTGTGCCATTTTCTTTCATCCCTTCTATGACATACTTTATTAATATAGCACCTGTTTGATTACCATTAAATGCAACATATTCACCCAACTTGTCTCTAACCATTATGGCAAGTCTATCACAATCTGGGTCTGTAGCTATTAATAACTCTGCCCCTTCTTTTTTACCGAGCTCTTGCGCATATTTGAAGGCTTTTACATCCTCTGGGTTTGGATATCCAACGGTTGTAAAGTCTGGATCTGGGTTTTCTTGCTCTGGTACTACTATTATATTAGTAAACCCCCTTTCCTTTAGCACTCTTCGTACAGGCATATTTCCAGTACCATTTAGAGGCGTATAAACAATTTTTATATCTTTATCTATGTTTTCTCTTAAAGCTAGCCCCTTTACTTTCTCCATATACTCATCATCCATGGCATTCCCAAGCATTACTATTAAGCCTTTTTCCTTAGCTTCCTCAATATCCATAATTTCTATGGTATTAAAATCTGTAATGCTCTGAATTTTTTCTGTTATACCATTTGCAATAGATGATAAAATTTGGGCACCATCTTCCCAATATACCTTGAATCCGTTGTATTCTTTAGGGTTATGGCTGGCAGTCACAACGATTCCTGCAGAAGTACCTAATGTTCTTACTGCATAAGATAGTTCTGGCGTAGGTCTTAATTCCTCAAATAGATAAGCCTTTATTCCATTTGCTGCTAAAACTTGTGCTGCTGTAGCTGCAAATTCAAGAGAAAAGTGCCTGCAGTCATAAGCTATTGCTACGCCTCTATCCATATATGCTTGTCCATAATCTTTAATGTAATCTGCAAGCCCTTGAGTTGCTCTTGAGATAATGTATATGTTCATTCTGTTAAGCCCCGCACCTAATTTTCCTCTTAGTCCTGCAGTTCCAAACTCTAAATCCATATAAAACCTATCTTGAATTTCTTTATTGTCTTTTGCTATTGACCTTAATTCTTCTCTAGTCTTTTCATCAAAGTATTTATTATTTAACCATTCTTCATATTTTTTTATATAAGTCATTTTAACTCCCACCTTCCAAATAATTACCATTTGATAACATTATACATTACTTCCTATGTATTTTAAACATCTAATAGCATTTTTAGGATAAATTTTACATATAGCAATAAATATCTGTAACAAATTATTCTTTTGAGCATATAATATATTAGGATACATTAATGACACTTCGGAAGAAATTCCTCCTTGGATGCGATTGTGCTTATTATTATTTCAACAATAGTTAATAACCATTAATTAATTATTTATCCTTCTGGAATCATTAATTGTATCTTTTTAGTGGATTATCAATATAACCTTTACTTTAAAATGAAAGGGAGTAGTTCGTAAGGCTTTGCCTTATACATCAAATCGACATACTGGCTTACGCCCGGTTTGGTGCAAGATTTTCTTGGAACAAGACTTTTGTTTTAGCAAATTCGCAAGATTTGTTAAAACAAAAGTCTTTATTTTTTCCATATATATTTGTGAGGGACAGTTTAATGTTCAATTAGTTGTTAACTGTCCCCAAGGTTTTTGATTAGGCTAATGTTTAATTAGTCATTAACTGTCCCCAAGGATTTTGATTAGGCTAAAGTTTAATTAGTCATTAACTGTCCCTAAGGTTTTTGATTACGCTAAAGTTTAATTAGTTATTAACTGTCCTTAAGGTTTTTGATTAGGCTAAAGTTTAATTAGTCATTAACTGTCCCTAAGGTTTTGGATTAAGTTAAAGTTTAATTAGTCATTAACTGTCCCTAAGGTTTTTGATTAGGCTAATGTTTAATTAGTTATTAACTGTCCCTAAGGATTTACCCAGACTAAAATTTAATTAGTTGTTAACTGTCCCTAGGTTTACCCAGACTAAAATTTAATTAGTTGTTAACTGTCCCTAAGGGTTTAAGGTTTTGACTACATGAAAATTCTATAAGGTTTTGACTACATGAAAATTCTATAAATTTGGGTGGTACAAAAGCAAATGATTATAGCAATGGCTGTGGGCATTAATACAGATAATATTGTCCATTTTATACTTCCGGTTTCTTTTTTGATAGTCCATACTGTTGTGGCGCACGGAAAGTGCAATAGTGAAAATAACATTGTGTTTATTAGTGTTAAGTATGTCCACCCATTGTTTAGCAAAATCTCCCTAAGCTGATCTATACTTTCAAATTCGAGCATAGCTCCTTTAGATAAGTATGCCATTAAAAGAATAGGCAGTACGATTTCGTTTGCTGGAAATCCTAAGATAAAAGCTATCAAAATAAAGCCGTCTAAACCTATGGCATTTGCAAAGGGATTCAGAAAATTTGCTGCATGAGCTAGTATACTTATATCGTTAACCATGACGTTTCCAAGAATATAGGTTATAGCACCAGCGGGCACAGCTACCATTATGGCTCTTCCTAACACAAACATGGTCCTATCAATTATAGATGTATATAATACTCTGCCTAGTTGAGGCTTTCTATAGGGTGGCAGCTCTAATGTAAAGCTTGAGGGCATACCTTTTAGTATTGTTTTTGATAGTGCATAGGATGTTAGTAATGTAATGCCTATACCTATAAGCACTAAAAGCACTACCATCAGTGCAGCTATAACAGACCTACTAGCAGGCGTTAAACTCACTCCTACAAACACCATGGATAGAGCTATAAGAGTTGGGAATCTACCATTACAGGGTACAAAATTGTTAGTTACAATGGCTATAAGCCTCTCTCTTGGAGACTCAATTATTCTGCAGGCTATTACCCCGGCAGCATTGCAACCAAATCCCATACACATGGTTAGCGCTTGTTTTCCATGACAGCAAGCTTTTTTAAAAGCATGGTCTAAATTAAAACATATTCTAGGCAGATATCCACCATCTTCAAGTAGTGTAAATATAGGAAAGAATATTGCCATAGGTGGAAGCATTACGGCTACTACCCAGGCGAAAGTTCGGTATACTCCTAGTACTAAAAGGTTATTTAGCCAAAGGGGGACTTGTATATAGATAAAAAACAAACCAATCTTTGCTTCTATCCAAAATAAGAATTTTGACAAAAGCTGTGAAGGGTAATTTGCTCCCTGAATTGTAATCCAAAATATCACTGCTAGCAGTAGTATCATTATCGGGATACCCGTTTTTTTAGAGGTAACTATGTCATCAATTTTTTGCTGAGACAATAACCTTTCAGTGTCTTTTACAACAGTTTTTCTTGTTATATCCTCCGCCGTTTTATAAATAGTTTCTACAATGGTATCTCTTATATTTTCATTGTTTTGGGTTCTAAAAAGTTTTGATTTTTTTAAAATCGCCTTGATATTTGCGTCTTCCTTTACGTTCAATAATTACACCTTCCTACTAATTACTTCTTAAGTCATAACCTAAAAATTTGCTTATAGAATTTAAAAGCGATTCATCTCCATCTAAAAGTCTTAATGCAAGCCATTTAGCATTAATTTTGTCCTTAAAAATTGAAATAAGCATTGGGGTGAGCTGCTGCTGCTGCTGCGTAATACTTTTAGGATATTGAATTTGTACGGGACAGGTATGAATTTTATTAGTGCATAAATCATATATGGTATCTTTTAAAATATTCATGCCTATATTACTTCTTGCAGTAGTTGGCACCACCGGTATACCTAATTCCTTTGATAAATCTTCTATATTTACTCCTATGTTTTTACTTTTAGCCTCATCCATCATATTTACACAAGCTATTACCTTATCAGTAATCTCAAGCACCTGCAAAAGCAAGTTTAAATTTCTCTCAATACACGTGGCATCTAAAACAACCACTGTTACGTCTGGCTTTCCAAAACATATAAAATCTCTAGCTACTATTTCTTCGACAGAACTTGCAAGAAGAGAATAAGTGCCTGGTAAATCCACAATAGTAAAGTCTGTACCTTTATGACCAAATTTTCCTTGAGAGTTTACAACGGTTTTCCCTGGCCAATTTCCTGTATGTTGATGAAGTCCGGTCAGTGCATTGAACACTGTACTCTTTCCTGTATTTGGGTTTCCTGCAAGTGCAATGACATAATCCTCTTCTTTTGATTTCTCTACATTAAAAAGATCCTTTAACCCTTGCTTATTGCTAGAACTGTAAGTTAGCCCCATCATATCTTCTCCTCTCTCTATTATTATTTATAACGATTTTGTTCTGAAATGACATTAGGCAGTCATTGTAATCTAATAGCTACAATTCTATGCCTTTTACCATAATATTTTGTGCTTCTTCTTCTCTTAGTGCAATACAAGTATCTCTTATAAGATATGCCGTAGGATCTCCAAAAGGGCTTTGCCTAAGTACGTGGATGGTGGTGTTTGGTACTATACCTAAATCCAGCATTCGTTGTCTTGATAAACCTTCTGAAAGCAATTTTACCACTTGTACTTTTTCCCCTACTGCAATTTCTGTTAGTTTTACTATTAATTTTTCCATTTTTTCACCTACCTTGATGTTGTCTTATGACCCACAAGAATAGAAAACAAGTCAAAGATAACGAAAAATAGACTAGGCTAGAATATACTCGTATATTGATTTGTTATTTATTTTAATGTGCCTTTGCTTTATATTATGTGTTTAAAGCTAAAATCGTCACTTAAAATAAAAAAGAAAAGTTTCAACACCAGGGACGGTTAACAACTATTTGAACTATTGGCTTAAGAATATGAATATCATCCTGACCCATAGGCAATAATTTTAAGAAAAGCTTATGAGGAAGGATGATTTTTTATGTCAAGAACCTTTAGATTAAAAAGTGACAGATCTATATATCATATTATGTGCAAAAGTATCACTGAGGTAGATTTATTCAAGGATGCTGATGATAAGAAAAAGTATTTATCGCTTATAAAAAAATATAAAATCCTATATGATTTTAAACTTTATGGGTATTGCCTAATGGATAACCATTTACATTTAATAATTGATGCTAATGGATCAGACATATCAAAAGTAATGCATGGAATAAATTTTTCTTATGCAATGTATTTTAATAAAAAGCATAAAAGGGAAGGTCATCTTTTTAGAGATAGGTTTAAGAGTATAATAGTTGCTAATGAAAGATATTTAAAGACCTTATCACTATATACACACAATAATCCTACAGATATAGTGGAATATAAGGATTGTCCTGAAAAATATGCTTTTTCTAGTCTAGCAATATTTTTAGGAAAAAAACGTGATTATTTTAAATTAATTGATTATGGATTTATTATGAGTCTTTTTGGAAATAGCCTTAAAAGTGCAAGAAAAAATTACTATAACCTTGTTTTTAGAGACAACGAAGAAAAGCTGAAAGAAGAAATTGACTTTGAATTTGAAGATGAAAAAACAGAGTATAAAAGTGATAGGAAAATACTTATAAGAAACTTTAAACCAGAAGATATAGTAGAATTTATAGCGTCAAAACTAAACATATCAAAGGTTCATCTTTATATGAAGTACAGTAGAAAACTTGTAAAAGCAAAAGCGTTAACAGTTGTTCTAATGAGAAGCCTCTGCAACTTTAAATCCTGTGATATATCTAACACACTTGGGAACATTACGCAAGCTAGAGTATCAAAATTAAGCACGATCGGTATAGAATTAATTGGAACAGACGAAAAATACGAAAATATTATAGGTGATTTTATTAAATCCTATGCTTAGCAACACCTTATTTATTAATTCGTTGTAATAAATGAAAAAGTTTTAGAGAATAAAATATGGTTATTTTCACTCATGTATACTTGGACAAGCATACATAAATATAATCTTTTATTAATGTATAAGATAAAATGATTAAAACAAGCTCTCCTAAATATGCTTAGTAATGAAAAGATACATGTTTTTTTTAAACATGTATCTTTTCATTACTTGTTAACCGTCCCCACTTTTTTTGTTTTTTGGATAATCACAAAACCCTCTTAAATTTCACAGTTATAACGCAACCCGCGCCTTCTTTACTTTCCACTCCTATGCTCGCCTTATGAAGATTTAAAATATTATGTACAATGGTGAGCCCTATCCCCGAGCCTTCCATTTCATGTCTACTTTTATCTCCTCTATAGAGCCTTTCGAATATATAAGGTAAGTCCTCCTCCTTAATACCAATGCCTGTATCTTCTATTTTTAATATTACTTTTTCATCAGCTTCTTTTAAAGTAATATCAATTTTTCCCCGCTTTGGAGTAAATTTAACTGCATTTGAAAGTAAATTAATAATTACCTGTTTTATTTTATCTCTGTCTCCTAAAATGTTGCATTGTTTACTTGTGTTTAATTCTAAGATCATGTTAATATTCTTATTTTCTGTTATTAATTCAAATTCCTTTACAACTGAAGAAAGGATATCTTTCAAAGAAATTTTCTCCATGTTTAATACTATTTCTTCTCCTTCAACCTCTTTTAATGCATTTAAATTGTCTATAAGCTTTCCAAATCTAATAACTTCTTCATTAAGATAAGTCAATCTTTCATTGTCCACTGGGAAAATACCATCAATCATAGCTTCAAAATTATTTTGAAGAATATTAAGAGGCGTTCTGACTTCATGAGATATATCTGATATTAACCTCTTTCTAAGGATATCCTGATGCTGAAGCTTTTCTCCAAGTGCATTTATACTATTTCTTAAATCTTCAAGCTCTAAAATACTACTCTTATCATTTGCCCTTGCATTATAATTCCCATTTGAAAGATTGACTGAAATCTTTGAGACTTGCCTAAGAGGAGTAGAGAATTGCTTCGAAATAAACAGACTAATTAATATTGTTATTAAAATTGAAAGTACAACACTTAAAATAATACTCTTGTTTATTGAGAGTTTAAAATCCACATCTTCTTTGGATAATAGAACTGGAGCGTATTGTCCTATTTCTATGTATCCTACAATCTTGTCATTAGATTTTATTTCAAAGGTACTTGTAGTATAGACCCCTTCATTTTTTCCGTGCATAGTGATATTAGTATTGTTAACTATGTCATTAGCGTTCATTCCCCAAACGACTTTTTTATTTTGATCCTTAAGAGTAAGGCAGTATCTACTCATATAGGCTTCATGCATAATTTCTATTCCTGAGGTTTCTGACCACTTACCATTTTTTTTATATACTTCTTCTAAATATTTTACTATTCTAATATCCCTCTTATCTTGTATTTCGACTAAGTACTTGTTAAAGGTTCTTGATATTGTTACATTAACCAAGAGTGTAGCTAAAAAAAGTGCTAATATAGAGGTGCATACCAAAATAATACTTAACCTTTTTCTTATGCTTTGCGTAAAGTTCATGCTTATCATAAATTAATCACCACCAAATTTATAACCAATTCTAGTTACGGTTATTATATATTTAGGATTTCTACTGTCTTCTTCTATCTTTTTACGTATATTTTTAATGTGTACATCTATTGTTCTATCAAAACCCTGAAAATCTATTCCCATTATTCTTTCAATGAGCTGCTCTCTTGTAAATACTTTTCCCCTATTAGATGACAGAATATGCACTATATCAAATTCATTTGGTGTAAGAACTATTTCTGTCCCGCGTACCTTAACTATTCTTTTATCATAATTAATTTCTAAATCTCCATTATTATAAACTTTTGTTTCAAACTTATTTATATTAATCCTTCTAAATAAAGCATTTACCCTTGCTGTTAGTTCTCGTGGGCTGAAAGGCTTAACAAGATACTCATCTGCTCCAAGGTTTAATCCTTGTATTCTATCTTCTAATGTACTCTTTGCCGTAAGCATAAATATATGCACTTCAGAAATTTTTCTTAGCACACAGCACACCTCTTCGCCAGATATGTCCGGTAGCATTAGATCTAAAATAACTAATCTGAATTCAATTTTTTCGAAAAGTTTTATGCCTTCCAGTCCCTTTGTGGTGCAATATACGCTATAGCCTTCTTTTTCAAGATATGCTTTTAGTATTTCTGAGACCTTTTCTTCGTCTTCAATAATCAATATATTATCCATGTTTAATTACCCCCTCTTTAACCTTAATAGTTTGCAGTTACAAATTTTTATAAAAGCTAAAAGTTAAAAAGTTGTTAACCGTCCCCACTTATTTGTTGAATTAAAAGGCAAATGATTATTAACCGTCCCTACTTGTTTCCACTATCTAAAGTCCGCTCATTATTATATCTCCCTAATGTCTAGCATAATAGATATATAAAGGAGTTGATAATATGAAAGTGAAATTCTGCAAGAAAAATCAATTGTCTAATGCTGTTATTACTATGATAACCGAAACTCATCCTAATATAAAGATATCCAAATCAAAATGTCTTGGCAAATGCCATAAATGTAAGATTCAACCTATAGCAAAGGTTGATAAGGAGCTATTAGTAGGCATGGATGCAAACGATTTGTATAATATGATAATTAGTAAATTATAAGCCATATAAGTAATTTATCAAAAACTTATGTAGTTGTTATGAAGATTACCCATTTTGAATTATTTTGTGATAATAAGCTTCTCGTAAAACTTCACAAAACGGTTAACAATTATACTAATAATTGTTAACCGTCCCCACTATGTTGTGTTGCACTATGTTGTAGTAAACATAAAATTCCTCTTTCGTTCACACGTCGCAAAGGAGAAATTTTATGCCTTACTACTTTTAATTATGTACTTTCTATTTCACTCGTCTAGCTGATATAAAATCCGATCTTGTCATCGCTGAAACTTTAATCACATCTCCTGTACTAGGAGCATGTATATATGTATTATTCCCTACATAAATACCTACATGATGAGGATTACCACCGCTTCCAAACAACACCAGATCTCCAGATTGAAGATTATTTTTAGACACTTGTATGCCATCATTTATCTGATCAAAGGTTGTCCTTCCTATAGATACTCCAAAATGTGCATATACATATTGCGTAAATCCTGAGCAATCAAAGCCCGATGGCGATGTACCGCCCCATAAATATGGTGTGCCAAGAAAATTAGAAGCGTAGGCTATTACAGCATTACTTGATAGAGTAGCTGCGCCTCTTGAAGGTGTATATTTAGGTGCTTCATTTGTTTTTGTTATGTTTTTAGTTGCTAATATTTGTGGATTGCTATTTCGCTCAGCCAGTAATTTGTTTTGTGATTCTTTAGTTGCAATTATTTTATTTAACTTCTGCTTATTTTCTACTTGCAAACTCAGTAATGCTTTCTTTGTCTTGTTTAAATTTTGCTGTTTTTCATTTAATTCTTTTTTGGTATCTTCAAATCCATCCACTACTTTTTTATCATATTCTATAACGGTTTTTATATTTTCTACTCTCGATACAAAATCACCGAAACTCTCTGAATCAAGTATTATGCTCATATACCCATCAAACCCGTTTATGTACATGCTTCTCATCCTACTATTAAATACCTTCTGTTCTTTTTTAGCATCTTTTTCAACCTGATTAATCTCCACTGCGGCACTTTCAATTGCCTTTTCAGTTTTAGATATTTTATCTTTATTCTCTTCTGTTTTGGCCATGTTTTGTTGAATTTCATTATCAAATTCTTCTATTTTCATTTCAATTTTAGATAATGAGTCCTTCTGCTGTACCCCTGCATTTGATCCAACCGCTAATACAGTTACATTTGAATTAAAAATTAATATAATCACAACTGCAAGATTTCTTAATGCATTCTTCATTCATACATCCCCTTCATTTGTTTAGAATTTATATCTTACATAAGAAATATACCACAAATTTATGTATTTGTTATGAAAATTGTCCATTTTTATGCAATTGGGAGATATTACATAAAATAAACTTCTCGTGAAACCTCACAAAACGGTTAACAATTATATCAATAATTGTTAACCGTCCCTAAAGTTGTCGCCAAAGTCCCCACTATGTTATTTTATTAATTATAAGATTGAATCCAATTAGTTTTTAAGAATTTTTCTTCAATTTCACCCGCTGGAAGAGGTTTACTAAAATAATACCCTTGTATTTGATTGCATCCCATCTTTTTCAGTAGTTTAATTTGTTCCTTGGTTTCTGCCCCTTCTGCAATTACGCCTAGTCCAATCATTTGTGCAAGTTGTATTATTCCATCTACAATGGCTTTTTCTCTTTCATCTGTAACAATATTGTCGATAAAAGACTTATCCATTTTCAGTGTATTTATTGGTAACCGTTTTAAATAACTAAGAGAAGAATATCCTGTTCCAAAGTCATCTAAGGCAATATTTATACCTAATGATCTAATCTCAGTAAGTAATTTAATATTATTATCAAAATTCTTCATGAAAATACTTTCTGTTATTTCAAGCTCCACAAATTTTGGATCAATATTTGTTTCACTTATAATATTTTTTAGGGTTTCTTCGAATTTGTCATTCTGAAGTTGAATTGTAGATAAATTTATTCCAATAGTATCATATAAGTATCCTTTGCTTTTCCACAAGTTATTTTGAAGGCACACTGTTTCTATAATCCAAGCCCCCATAGAAACTATTAGTCCACTTTGCTCTGCAACAGGTATAAACTCTTCCGGAGATATTCTCCCAAGTTTGGGACTATTCCATCTTAAGAGTGCTTCAAATCCCTTTATTTTGCTGTTTATAATATCTATCTGTGGTTGATAATAAACTTCAAGCTCATTATTTACTAAAGCATGCCTTAATCCTTTTTCTATTTCAACACGTCTTACCACTACTTCACTCATGTTCTTATTAAAAAAGCAATATTTTGCTTTACCATTATATTTAGCATTGTACATTGCGGTATCTGCATTTTTTAATAGCATAGAAGTTTGATCTCCATCCTGTGGAAATACTGAAATCCCAATACTTGCTGAAGCATATACATACTTATCATCTATACTTATCTCACAATTCAGTAAATTTAGTAGCCTTTCACAAAGTCGGGTTATATCTGAGCAATCATCAATATTCCTCATTAAAATAAAAAATTCGTCTCCACCTACTCTTGAAACAGAATCTCCTTCTCTAATCGAATTTTTAAACAATATTGCAACATGTTTTAATAATTCATCTCCATAATCATGGCCTAAAGTATCATTAATTTCTTTAAAATTATCTAAATCAATACACAATACAGCGTGTTTAATTTTCGTATCCTTCGCCTTAATAATCTCACTTTTTAAGGTATTAATAAATAATCTCCTGTTAGGTATGTCTGTTAATATATCATAGTACTGCAATTTATTGATTTTTTCTTCAGAATCATTTTGACCAGATATATCCGTAACAGATCCTGAAATTTTAATTGCAATGCCCTCTTTATTTCTCATGCACTTACCTCTAATTAAAACCCATTTTTCTCCTCCGCCATTAAACTTAATTCTTAGACTGCTCCTATAATATGAAGTTTTTCCATTAATATGATCAATAAAATCATTTAATGCAATTTTTCTATCATCCTCCATAATTAATTTCATTACACTCTTTAAATTCGTTATAGCCTTTATATCATATCCCGTAATATCATTAAATTTATCTGAAGAAAAAAAATCATTAGTTGTAAGATCAATTTCCCACACGGCATCGTTGGAACCATCTATAGCTAACTTATATCTTTCTTCACTTTTTTCAATTATTATTTGTTTTTCATTTAATTCATCATATTGTGATCTTAACTCCTCTTCTGCAGCCATTAATTGCTCATAGGTATCTTGAATTTCCTGATAATTATTTTTTAATTTGTGAGACCAACTCTTACTTTCCTTAGTAAATTTATTAATTAAATAATATATTATAAGAGATGATATAAGCGCAAAACACCATCCTTTAATTGTTTGTATACGTGACATTAAAGATTTACTTTCTATAAGAATATTTAAAATTCTATTTGAAAACAATATCCAAATCCCACTAACTAAAGTATATATCATAGTTACTTTAAGTGGCATTCCTTTAAGTTTACTATCATCATAAAATAAAGCCTCCATATTAGGGCCTTCAGTTTTGCTTACTAATTTTTTTATTTTAATCTTATTCATTTTATTTTCACGCATTTACACATGCTCCCATATTAGTATTTATAAAGTAGTTGAGCGCACTTTATATTTTATGTTTAAACATAACTTAATATTATATATATCGTCCAATTCTAGTTTTTATTAATGGTTTTTTAAATTTAAATATCCTATTAACATGAGTCTATTAACAATTACATATATTTATATAATATACAATTATTAAATCATCTCCTGCGAATCTGAAATGTCGTTAAATAAAAATAAACAGAATTATTACTACTGGATTTTCATATGAGTTCCATAATAATATTTTCTGTTTTATCAATATCTATAGGCATTACAAGAAACATTACCTTATTTATAAAAAAAACCCATTATTTTTTAATGCAAAAGTTGAGTTATAACATATTACAGTGTATAATATTGTCGTTTGGTAAGTTTTACAAGGAAGGAGAATAAGAAATGAAAAAGAAAAATATTATTTCCATAGTGCTTGTTAGTGCCCTATTTTTAAATTCAATATTTTTTTATTTTTTTAATAACAATAAAATAAATGCTAATAAACTCAAAACCGAATCTTTAAGAATTGAATTTGATTCTCTAAAAGGTGAAAATCAGGCTTTAACAAAGATAAATTCTCAATTGATTGAAACAGCTTCTAGCATTTCAGAAAAGGTTAATAGTTTCAAAACTATTACAAATTAATATAGATAATTTATGTACATGAATATAAAAAAAAGGAAGGTATTACTATGAGAATTTCAATCACAGAAAAAAAGCACTCATTAAAATTCCTAATAGTAAAAATTTCTATTTTTACTTTATGTATTGTTTCATTTTTGGAAGTAGCAGTTAGCCAAGTAACCGTTGTTTCAAGTAAACATCAACATAGTTTATTATCACATCAGATAACTCAGATTCATAAGGACAATAAGAAGTTAAAATCACAAAATAATATTCTCAAAAACACTATCAAAAGAGATGAAATCTTATATAAAGACAAATTAGATAATACTAAAATAGCTTATTTAACCTTCGATGATGGGGTATCTAGCAACACTTCACAAATCTTAGAAGTCCTGAAAAAATACAATGTTAAGGCTACTTTTTTTGTAAATGGTCACCCTGAATCAAGATTTTTGTATAAGCAAATTTCTGATGATGGACACACTTTAGCTAATCACACTTACAGTCATGATTATAATAGTATTTATACATCACCAGATAATTTTAAAAAGGACGTAAAAAAATTAGATGTGTTCCTTACTGAAACTACAGGTAAAAAACCTAGTCATATTTTAAGATATCCAGGTGGTTCTAATAATACTATTAGTCACGGTTATGGTGGCATGGAAATAATGAACTATGTAATTAAAGAAATGAATAAGGAAGGTTATAAATACTTTGATTGGAATGTTGATTCTAGTGATGCTTCCGCTTTTCGTCAGCACAAACATAAGATTATAGAATCAGTTTTAACGCAATCTAGTCGAACTAAACACGCCATTATATTAATGCATGATTTAAACCCAAAAACTACAACAGTTGAAGCCTTACCTGAAATTATCGAGGGTCTCAAAAACCAAGGTTTCATCTTTGATGTACTTTCTGAAAATACTTATTCACCACAATTTAAAGTAGTAAAATAGAAAAACTTACCTGCTATTTATTTTATTGAAAACGCCTAAATAATATCATTTGCTACCTTGACATTTTTAGTGCAAGTGCTATAATTAATGCAAATAAAATAATTTAATACTACGAAGAGAAAAGTAAGCCATGGCACATTTACAGAGAAAGGATACCTTAGCTGGAAGTATTCTTAAATGAAAATAGCTGAAGACTGCCTCTGAGTGACTTCAATAAAGTCCGGTAATTCCGTTATAATTATTAAGTGGTTTATTTTATAAACAATTTGGGTGGAACCGCGGGAAATTATAATCTCGTCCCTTTTCTATAATTAGAATTGGGACGGGTTTTTTTGTTTTATAAAAAATATAGGTTTAAAGAATTGTGCATAGTATTTATGCTAGTCTTATTTTCAAATATGACTTAACCCTATAAGATAAAAGAAAGGAGCAATATATATGATAAACATTAAATTGAAAGATGGTTCAATTAAATCTTATGAATCTGAAATGACTGTAATTGAAATTGCGAAAGATATTAGTGAGGGCCTTGCACGAGTTGCTTGTGCTGGAATGGTGAATGATGAAATCGTAGATTTACGTTATAAAATCACCGAGGACTGCGATGTTAGTATATTAACTTTTGATAGCGAAGAAGGTAAAAAAGCCTTTAGACATAGTGCTACTCATATTTTAGCTCAAGCAGTAAAGAGATTGTTCCCTAGTGCAAAACTTGCCATCGGACCTGCTATAGATGGGGGGTTCTACTATGATTTTGATAAACAAGATTCTTTCTCAGCAGATGAGATTAAGCAAATCGAAGTAGAAATGAAAAAAATTGTTAAAGAAGATCTTCCAATAGAAAGATTCGAACTTGCAAGAGATGAAGCTATTGCTTTTATGGAAGAAAGAGATGAAAATTTCAAAGTTCAATTAATTGAAGACCTACCAGTTGACGCAAAATTATCATTCTACAAACATGGTGAATTTACAGATCTTTGTGCAGGACCACATTTAATGTCTACAAAGTATGTAAAAGCATTTAAACTTACTCAAGTTGCAGGCGCTTACTGGAGAGGTGACGAGAAAAACAAAATGCTTAGCCGTATATACGGAACTGCCTTCACTAAAAAATCGGATTTAGATGCTCATTTAGAGAAGATGGAAGATGCTAAAAAAAGAGACCATAACAAGCTTGGACGTGAACTAAAATTCTTTACAACATCAGATGTTATAGGTCAAGGTTTACCTCTACTTATGCCTAATGGCGCAAGGGTAATCCAATTATTACAACGTTTTGTTGAAGATGAGGAAGAAAAAAGAGGTTATGTTCTAACTAAGACTCCTCTTATGGCTAAGAGTGATTTATATAAAGTGTCTGGTCACTGGGATCATTATAAAGATGGAATGTTTGTTCTTGGTGATGAATCTAAAAATGAGGAAGTCATGGCACTTCGCCCAATGACATGTCCATTCCAATTTACAATTTATAATGCAGATCAAAAGAGTTATCGTGACCTTCCAATTAGATATGGGGAGACTTCAACTTTATTTAGAAATGAATCTTCCGGTGAAATGCATGGTCTTATGAGAGTCCGTCAGTTTACTATTTCAGAGGGTCATTTAGTTGTTACCCCTGAACAATTAGAAGAAGAATTTAAAGATGTTATAAATTTAATTAACTATCTAATGAAAACACTTGGAATCGAAGATGATATCACTTACAGATTCTCTAAATGGGATCCAAATGATAAAGATAAGTATATTGACAACCCTGAGGCTTGGGAAGAAACTGAATCCAAGATGAAAGATATACTAGATCACTTAGGAATAAACTATAAAACAGCTATTGGCGAAGCTGCTTTCTACGGTCCTAAGCTTGACCTTCAGTTCAAAAATGTTCATGGTAAAGAAGATACTATAATTACAGTGCAAATTGACTTCGCACTGCCAGATAGATTTGACATGACTTATGTTGATAAAGATGGAGTTAAAAAGCGCCCATATGTTATCCATAGAACTTCTATTGGTTGCTATGAGCGAACACTTGCAATGCTTATTGAAAAATATGCTGGCGCTTTCCCAACTTGGCTTGCGCCGTTGCAAGTTAAGGTATTACCTATTTCTGAAAAATATCATGATTATGCAGAAAAGGTAGTTGCAAAGCTTAAGGAATCAAGGATTAGATCCTCTGCAGACTTTAGAGCAGAAAAAATTGGATATAAGATTCGTGAAGCTCGTAATGAAAGAGCGCCATTCCTACTAATAGTTGGTGAAAAAGAGGCAGAACTAAATGAAGTTTCTGTTAGAAGCCGCAAAAATGGTGATGAAGGTGCAACTTCTTTAGACTCATTTATTTCAAGAATTAAAGAAGAAATAGAAACTAAACTATTATAATAATAAAAAGCAAGTACAGGATAAAATCTTGTACTTGCTTTTTTTATTAACTTTTATTTATTAATTTTAAATGAACTTTTTAAAGATACTATTCTGTTAAACACTATTTTATCATCAGTTGTATATCTAGAATCTACATTGAAGTATCCATGTCTGAAGAATTGAAATTTATCTTGTGGTTTTGAATCCTTCATATTTGGTTCTATAAAACCTTGTAAAATTTCTATAGAATTTGGGTTTATTTGATCTATAAAGGTTTTTCCTTCTTCTTGCTTCTCATCTAAAATCAAAGGCTCATATAATCTAAATTCTGCTGGCACTGCATTTACTACATCTACAAAGTGAATTGTTCCTTTAACTTTTCTCCCTGTAAATCCACTACCACTCTTAGTTTCTGGGTCATAAGTACAACGAATTTCACATACATTTCCGTCAGAATCTTTAACCACTTCATTACATTTTATAAAGTATGCTCCCTTGAGTCTTACTTCATTACCTACGAACAATCTAAAGTATTTCTTAGGTGGATTTTCCATAAAATCTTCTTGCTCTATATATATTTCTCTTGAGAATGATACTTGGCGAGTTCCCATTTCTGGGTTATCTTGATTATTCTCAATTTCAAGCATTTCAACTTGAGCTTCTGGGTAATTTGTAATAACTACTTTTAATGGTCTTAAAACTGCCATAGTTCTAGGCGTTTTTGAGCTTAAATCTTCTCTTATAAAGTGCTCCAGCATTTGTCCATCTACAGTGCTGTTACCTTTTGCAACGCCAATTTCTCTGCAAAAATTACGAATAGCGTCAGGTGTGTAGCCACGACGCCTTAGTCCTGCTATAGTTGGCATACGTGGGTCATCCCAAGCATCTACAATCCCCTCATCTACTAATTGCTTAAGATTTCTTTTGCTCATTACTGTGTTTGTTATATTTAATCTTGCGAACTCGATTTGTCTTGGTTTGCTCTCCATTTCGCATTGATTTACTACCCAATCATATAATGGACGATGATCTTCAAATTCTAATGTACAAATTGAATGTGTAATTCCCTCAATTGCATCTTCTATTGGATGAGCATAATCATACATAGGATAAATACACCATTTATCTCCTGTATTATGATGCACCGCATGAGATATACGATAAATTATTGGATCTCTCATGTTTATATTAGGAGAGCACATATCAATATTAGCTCTTAGAACCTTTGCTCCGTCTGCGAATTCACCTTTCCTCATACGGTCAAATAGATCTAGGTTTTCTTCCACAGTTCTATTTTTGTATGGGCTTTCTTTACCTGGCTCTCTTAAAGTACCTCTGTACTCTTTCATCTGGTCAGCTGTCAGATCACACACGTAAGCTTTACCCTTTTTTATTAATAATAAAGCACGCTTATACATTTCATCAAAATAGTTTGATGCAAAAAATAAATCATCCCACTTAAATCCAAGCCATTTTACATCTTCTTCTATAGATTTAACGTACTCTTTATCTTCTTTTGCTGGGTTAGTATCATCAAAACGTAAGTTTGTCTTACCATTAAATTCGTCTGCTAATTCAAAATTTAAAATAATTGATTTTGCATGCCCAATGTGCAAATATCCGTTTGGCTCTGGTGGAAAACGAGTAATTATTTTTTTGTGTTTTCCGGTTTCTATATCTTCCTTAACAATATTTCTTATAAAATTTGATGAAGTAGTTTTATTTTCCATATTTGACACCTTCCTTTTAATCTATCATACTTGTATGATACTCATACTTGTAATATTAACTTGCCTGTAATTTTTACCTATATGCTAATAAATATATCACAAAAACAGTTTTTTTTCTACGTATCGTGGTATTAAATGTTAGGATTTTTAACGACATTTCAGAAGGAAAGTCTCCCATACACCTTATCAATTATTCTCTGGCATTTTAATGCATCTGAGAAATCGCCATCAATGCCACCTTCGCAATTATTAAAAATTTTATTAGCAAAGTTTATAAGGGAGGCTGTATGACAATTTTGGAAAAATCCTAGGGAGTTCCTTTTGTCAGCATAATATTTTAATAGACTATCCCCCGATGCCACATTTTTTATTTCTGTTGAGCTGCTTTCATATCTATATATTTCAATTTCATAAGGATTATTAAAATTAATTTTTATACTGCCTTTGCTACCATAAACTACGTAATCATCTGTTTGTTTTCTTTGCGTAAATATTCTTGAAACCTCTAGACTTCCGCGAGTTCCATCTTTTAATGTAAAATCACAATTTGCAATTTCATCAACTTCTGCTCTTTCCTTAAAATAAATCCTAGTTTTAGATTCTACTTCTTCTATATCTCCCATAGTAAATTGTATCATGTCAATTAAGTGAACACCTAAATCCAGTAGCGCTCCTCCACCAGAATCTTTTCCAGTTCTCCAAGTGTCCTTTTTCTTTTCATTTAAATAACTGTCATGATAAGTTCTAACTTTAAAATCTATAATCTTCCCTATGGTCCCTTTTTCAAGTTCTCTTTTTAATAGTGAAAGAGCGGGCATAAATCTATACACTAAAGCTACAGAATTTATTATATTATTTTTCTTAACAAGTCTCTCCATTTCCATAGCATCAGAAATATTCGTTGCTAGAGGCTTTTCACAGTAAATAGCTTTTCCATACGCAGCTGCTTTTTTTACAATATCAAAATGTGAATCATTCGGGGTACATATATCTATAAAATGAACTTGTTCATCCTTAAGGACTTCTTCAATGTCTGTAATATTCTTCACACCACTTATGGGAACATTTATAGGCTTTCTAGTTACAATATGTGTTAAATTTAACTCATAAGGGAGTGAAAACCTTAAGTTAGCGTCATAAACTGCTAGTGAGTGAGTTTTTGCTATACCACCATATCCTATTATCGCAAAGTTTATTTTTTTCATAGATTTATACCCCGCTTTCATTTTATATCGGCTATACGTTTATTTTTTCTAGTTCTCTACATATTTCTTCTATTCTTTCCTCTGCAAACATAGTATCTCCACCCTACTGTATATAATATACAGCATATTATTTTTGATAGAACTTGTCTATCCAAAGATAGAACTAATCAGTTATTTAGTATAAACTTGTTTATTACATGAGCAACACCATTCTCCTCATTTGTGAAAGTCACATAATCAGCAATTTTTTTAATTTCTGGAAAGGCATTCCCCATTGCCACCTCAAGTCCTGCATACTCAATCATTTGTTTATCATTCCCTGAATCTCCTATACATATAATCTCATGTGGCTTTATTTCTAATTCCTCTGCAATCTTTTCTATACCCGATCTTTTACTAGAGCTTGTCTTCATAACTTCTACAATACTTTTTCAATATCAATTATTATTGGTATTTTTCTTGTATTAATGTATTGAATTCTTGTTAGTTTAATTATACAATAGGAACAAACAATAAACAATAATAATGAACAATAGACTATAGACAGCAAATAGTATATAATACATAACAGTTTTTTAAAACATAATATAAAAAATGATTATAAAATTTGATACGTGATAGCATTTAATAATTTAATATGGGGTGTTAAAATGAAAAAAATATTATTAACAGGCGGAAATGGGTTCTTTTGTACAAGATTTGCAAAGAGATATAAAAGCACTTATGAAATTCTCTCAGCAAGTTCATCCATGCTTGATATTACTGATGAATCACAGGTAACTGAAACTATTAGAAACTTTAACCCTGACTATGTTATTCATGCAGCTGCCAAAGCTAGTACGGATTTTTGCGACAAAAATCCTGAGATTGCACATAAAATTAATGTTACAGGAGCAATAAACGTTGCAAAAGCCTGCAAGGAAGTACATGCAAAAATGATATTTCTTAGTTCTGAGCAAGTTTTTAATGGCAATACAGGGGTTGGTCCATATACAGAAGAGATTACTCCTTGTCCCGATACAATGTATGGTAAAAACAAATTTGAAGCTGAAGGTTTACTAAAAGAAGTATTAGATGACCTTTGGATTTTAAGATTTACTTGGCTCTTTGGTCTTCCTGAACGAAATTGCAGTATGTCCCCTAATATACTTTGGGGTACCTTAACCGATATTTTACAAGGCAAAAAAACAAAGGTTAGTCCAAATGAATATAGAGGCCTAACTTATGTTCATGAAGTTATAGACCGGTTTCCAAATATATTTGAAATTCCTTATGGTACATATCATGTTGGAAGCCATAACAATCTAAGCCGTTATGATATATGCTCTTTAATATTAAAGGAAATTGGTCTGGAATATAGAATAGATGACTTATTAGAAGCGGACTTAGAAAAATATAAAGAACATACAAGAGATATAAGACTATGTACTGATAAAATTAAAAGTTATGGTATAGATTTTTCAGAATCGACAGATGGGATTAAAAAATGCTTAAAAGACTTCAACTTAAAATTATAAATAAAGCAACTAAATATTAAATCTATCCAATATAGTTTGCCTGTCCAAAAATTAATTAACCCCCACCTTAATTAAGATGGGGGTTAATTATTATTTTAAGCTATTATAAATATTGGATAGATTTTCTTTCATACTCTCTATATATGTTTTATTTCCTTCATTACTTTCTATTGTGTATATTTTTTGCACCTTAGCCCCTGAATCTTTTGCAAGGGTTTCAGATACTCTTTCACTTGCAAGTTCTTCCATAAAAATAACTTTTATTTTATTTTTTTTGGAAAAATCTATTATTTCCTTTAATTTTTGAGGGGTAGGCTCGCCTCCTGCAAATACACCTTCTACACTATTTTGTTTTAACCCAAAATCTCTGCACAAATACCCAAAGGCAGCATGACTTGTAACAAAATTCTTATTTGTTACCGCATCAAATTTTACTTTATATTCGTTATAAAGCTTATCCAGTTCATCTGAGAATTCTCGGAAGTTTTTGTCATAAAAGCCTTTGTTTACTGGATCAGCCTTGACCAATGCTTCTTTTATGTTTTTAGTTTGGATTTTTGCTTCTCTTAGACTAAGCCATATATGTGGATCATATTGACCATATTCCTTAATTTTTTCGCCCTCATTTTTCATTGGATTTACCCCAATAGATGAATCAACTACAACTAAATTTTTATTATCTATAGCCGTTAAAGTTTTATCTACCCATGATTCCATTCCAAATCCCGTATAAACAAACAAACTAGCTTTACTTATATTTTCCATATCCTTTATTTTCGGTTCAAATTCATGTGGCTCAACACCTTCCGGCACAACTGTTCTCACTTCTACTTTATCTCTCCCAATAGCCTCTGCAAATTCCTTTAGTGGGTTAAAAGACACTACCACTTGTAGTTTTGACTGATCACTTTGATTACTACTTGTAGCCTTTGAGCATCCAACTAATGTACCTATAATACATGTTAAGAGTATGGCTCTAATAATTTTTTTCAATATTTTTTCACTCCTTAAATCATCACCTGTGGTGCTGCAATATTGTTAATGCCTGTTGCAAATCATTTGCATTTACCTTTATACTATATCCAAGTATTTGCAATCTGTCAATGTTTTATTATAACATTCACATCTGCTTATCATCTTTAAAGCTGTAATCTTAACAACTTTAGTAAATATTTTTATCCGAAAAAAATATTTGTTATCAAACCTGGTAAGTTGGGATTAGCTTAGCGACTATCTGTATTGTTATGAGTCTCTCCAATACATGAAAAAAGTATGTATTATTATAAAATAATACATACTTTTTTACTTATTTAAAAATAAAGAACATAAAAATTTAGTTTTTCTTAAATTTCCATTATTATTGGTATAATTATAGGTCTTCTCTTAGTTTTTATATATAAAAACTGACCTAAAGCATTTCTGATACTAGATTTTATTACTGCCCACTCTTTAATCTTATTATTTAAGCACTGTTCTAATTCTTTTCTCACAATGTCTCTGGCCTCATTAATAAGTTCATTAGATTCTTTCATATATACAAACCCTCTAGTTATTATATCTGGTCCTGCTACTATACTATAAGTTTCTCTTTCTATAGTAACTACCACGGTAAGTATACCTTCTTCTGCTAAATGCTTTCTATCGCGAAGCACAATATTTCCAACATCTCCTACTCCAAGTCCATCTACCATTATAGCTCCTGTTTGAACTCTTCCAGCTATTCTACATTCACTTGGGGATACTTCTAATATTTGTCCGGTTTCTGCAATAAAAATCTTTTCAGGATCCATGCCTAATTTTTCTGCAAGCAGCGCATGTTGTTTAAGATGTCTATATTCACCATGCACTGGCATAAAATATTTAGGACGAACTAAGGTATGCATTAATTTTAATTCTTCTTGACACGCATGCCCAGAAACGTGAATTTCCTCTGTAGTATCATATATTACATTAGCTCCCTTTTTGAATAGTTCATTTATAACATTGTATATGAACTTTTCGTTTCCTGGAATGGGAGATGCAGATAAAATAATCAAATCACCTTTTTGTATTTGGATACTCCTATGAGTTGATGATGCCATTCTTGTTAATGCAGCTAACGGTTCACCTTGGCTACCAGTAGTTACTATTGTTACCTTATCATCAGTGTAATTATGAAGATCAGATACAGTAATTATAGCTTCCGGCGGTATATGTAAATATCCGAGATCCATAGCCACTTCAGAAATTCTCTCCATACTTCTTCCACTAAATGCTATTTTTCTTCCATTCGCAACTGCGGCATTAGCAATTTGCTGTATTCTATGAATATTTGATGCAAATGAAGCTACTATTATTCTGCCTTTTGCCTTGTAAAACATTTTATTTAAAGTTTCTCCAATTACTTTCTCAGATATAGTAAATCCAGGGCGTTCTACATTAGTGCTATCAGCCATTAGTAATAGTACTCCTTGGCCACCTAATTTCGCAAATCGCTCTAAATCGATAACTTCTCCATCAATTGGAGTATAGTCTACCTTAAAGTCACCTGTGTGTATGATTCTACCAATAGGCGTGTGTATACAAATGGAACAGGCATCTGCTATGCTATGACTAACTCTTATAAATTCTACACTGATTTTATCTAGTTTTACAATTTCTCCCGGTTTTACTACATTTAGGGTGCAATCTGCTAATATTCCATGTTCTTGCAACTTATTTTCTACAAGTCCGAGCGTTAGACGTGTTCCATAGACTGGAACATTCATTTGTTTTAAAACATATGGTAATGCGCCTATATGATCTTCATGACCGTGTGTTAGAAAAATCCCTTTTATCCTATCTTTATTCTCTAAAAGATAAGTTATATCAGGAATAACTAAATCCACTCCATACATATCCACGTCTGGAAATGAAATTCCACAATCTATTATGATAGTTTCTTCTTTGTATTCTATTGCAGTAATATTTTTCCCAATTTCTCCAAGTCCACCTATTGGAATGACTCTAATTTTATTTTTACCTTTACTTTTATAATTATTATTACTATTCAATACTTCCCTGATTCCTAAATATTTGGCAATCTATCCATCCAATATTTTCGTTTTGTCGACTAAACATAATGGGAGTATCACAGGACTCAACTACTTAGGTCAGTACCGCATACTAAAATTAATATTAATATTAACTTACTATTCCAAGTATTTTTCTCCTATTAACTATCCATAAATCAGGTTTTTCACCTACCTTTTCTTTTATATTTTTAATAAACTTATATTTCAAAATGCTGCTTATTATATAAACACCACTCTCTTTACTTAACTATATATTTTATAACACTTTTCTTATCCTACTAAACGCTAAATCATCTCCTGCGGAGCTGAAATATTAACGACTTCAGAAGGAAATTTATACTCCCACTGAAGATTTCTATTTGTTAAGGCATGTAACTCCCACTTATAGAAGTGAGAGACTCCCTTCTGAAATGTCGTTAAAATAATAAAATGTTCGTAATTTCCTAATAAATACATTAACCAATGTTACCTTTATTGTAGTCAAATATAATTATACCATATAACAATTGATTATATCCAATTATTATGCAAAAAAGGCTGAGAACTAATTTCTCAACCTTAAAATATGTTGCTTCACAGACTAATTTACTTCTGAAATGCTGTTAAATTATCACCTACGGTGCTATTAGATCAATTTCGTTATTTTCTATTCTTTTCTTTAAGCTTTTAATCTTTTCTTCGATTATCTTCGCCACTATTATAAATTCTTCATCAGCTTTCCCAGTAGGATCTTCTAGTCCCCAATCTTCTTCATACTTGTGTGCCATAATTGGGCAAGCTACATTACACCCCATTTTTATTACAATATCAACCTCTGGTATATCATCTATTAGTTTTGATGTATGAGTTTCATTCATGTCTACATTGTATAAATTCTTTATTATCCTCACCGCATCTTGGTTGATTTTGGGTTTAGTTTCAGTACCTGCTGAATAAGCTTCAAACACGGATGACCCAAATATCTTTCCGAGCGCTTCTGCCATTTGTGATCTACAAGAATTGTGAACACATATAAATGCTACTTTTGGTTTCATAACATCCTTCTCCTTCTAAAATTTCTATATATAAATATAAGAAAATAACTAGCATAATTACTAGTTATTTTCTTAAGTTATTTTATAACTTTTAGTATTATTCTAAGTTATTTATTTATCTAAAATAATTTGCTTTTTAAATATACCGCCTTGCTTAGTATAGTGCAAAATATATTCTTTTTCATAAACATTATGTATTTCTAAATTAAAAATTCCTTTTGTTACTAGGACTAATTTTATTTTACTAAATTCATCAAGTTCTTCTTTTTCAAGCATAGTGTAGATAATTTTTTGTGAATACATAGCCCATATTTCTAACAGGTTATCTATTGGTGTGTTTACGTCTATATTCATTTACATTCCTCCTCGCATAATATTATTATATATATTATGATTTTTATTCTACACTCTATTATATATAATTGTTCATATATAATCAACTTTCATTGATATATTATATTGTATTTATTATAATATTTTTTTTATAAAGTTAATAATTTTTGTACCCATTTATAATTATTAACCATATTTTAAAAAATAAAACATTTATCATTTAATTTTTATTCTCAAACCTATAAATAAGACCCTTTTAATACAAAAATAATATAAATATGAAATCTAGTCGTCTGGCAACAACCTTTCTCCTGCTACTTTAATACCTATAGCTCCCAGTGGTGCGGTTACAAATATGGACAATACAGCAATTGCCAATATAAGTTCTCCGGATTTAACTCCAGCGGATAGTGGTACTGCCCCCATGGCAGCCTGCACAGTCGCCTTTGGAATATAGGAAATCACACAAAACAGTCTCTCTTTTGCATTTAAATCAGTACCCATTAATGATACTAATACCCCTATACTTCTTGCTACTAGCCCCCATGCAATAATAATTAGCCCTAATACACCTGATGCAAAGGCAACATATATATTGACTTGTGCTCCAACTAATACAAAAAGTAAAATTTCTGCAACTACCCAAACCTTATTAAATTTTAATGACATTCTATTAGCTACTTTAGCGTACTTTTCTAAAAGGATAAAACCAATAGTCATTACTCCTAGAAGACTTGCAATGGGAACTATATTTTTAAAAGCATCTTCAATTCCTGTAAGCATAATTGCTGCAGCAATTATTATTAAAGTTTTCTTAGTATCTCTCATGTGATATTTTTTAAATATTGCTACTAATAAAAGCCCTGCAATAACACCAATTGCTATTCCAATAAAAATAGATATGGGAATATCCAGTATTTTCATTGGAACATTTACATTTTTGCCACCGTATAAACCTAAAAAGGTTGAAAATATAGTTATTGCAAAAACATCATCAATAGAAGCTCCTGCTAGTATTATGGTTGGTATGCCTTTTTTTTCTCCTTTACCTCTGGATATAAAATTAAGCATAGGTGGCACAACTACTGCTGGTGAAACTGCTGCTATAATAAATCCAAGCATCCCAGCCTCAACTTTCGTTATTCCAAGTACATAACTTGCTATAAACGTAATACTAATCCCTTCAAAAATACCAGGTATGCAACTCATTTTTAAGGCAGGAACCCCTACTTTGTTTAAAGTATCCTTTTTAATCCCAAGGCCTGCTCTTAGTAGGATAATAATAAGTGCAATTTTCCTCAAATCCGGTGAAATTCTAAGTATATCCGAACTTATTATATTTGTACCATAAGGTCCTAGTAACACTCCAAGTATTAGCATTCCAAGCAGTCCTGGAAGTTTTAATTTTTCAAATAATTTATTGGACATTAGTCCTAGAATAATTATAATCGCTAAACTCATTGCCATATTACAATCCCTCCCTTTTATTTGATATTTTTTACAAAACAAAAGACTCCTACTTAGCATAAAACACTAAGTAGGAGTCATTAATTGCAAAATCGCAATAGTTAAGGCGAACTCCATCACCTATCTTATAAATATATTATACTCCATAAATGAATTAAATCAATAGTTAGACACGTTAAATGAATTCAAATCCCACCGAAGTTCATGCTATCTAGAATTTATACTAATAACTCATTTAACTTGTTACCTTTAATTTCATCAGGACTCCACGCGATGAGCGCAAACTTACCGTTTGCATGTGCATCAACCTTGTTAATCCATTCAATTTCATTGCTTGCTTTTGCGGCTAACAATTTATTGGTTGTACCTGTTGCATGTAGTGATGAGTTTATAACCCACCATTTTGTCGCAATTTTTCCACGTTTTAAATCTTCTTCAAGACGCATTGCTTCATATACAGGTGTAGCTTCAGCAAGAGTTACAATGATGACTTCAGTTTCATCAGCATTTCGGAGCCGTGGCAATAGTTTTTTCACGGATTCTGGAATATCGCCTTGTGAGCGCTTAATTTCTTGGTTATAGCTTTGTGTTGAATCAAGTAGCAGTAAAGTATGCCCTGTTGGAGCGGTGTCGATGACAACTATCTGATCTTCAGCCTTTTCTACTATTTCTGCAAAGGCTCTAAATACTGCAATCTCCTGTGTGCATGGAGAACGGAGGTCCTCCTCGACATAAGCAATATCGTCATCTGCCATACTTTCTCTTGCCTTGGAAAGCACTTCCTCCTTATATTTTTCAAGTTCAGCCTGCTCATCAATGTGACTCATAGTAATATTGTCACTCTCATTAATAACAAATTTAAGATGAGCCGCAGGGTCAGTTGTTGTAAGGTGTACTTTTTTGCCCTTTGCCGATAATCCCAAAGCAATGACTGCTGCAATTGTAGTTTTACCTACACCGCCCTTGCCCATGGTGAAAATTACTTTTTTATTGCTTTTATACAGGTCTTCAATGATATCTTTTAGCTGTGGAATGGTTTCAGTGTTTATTTTATTATTAATGGTACTATAATTATCTTTGGTAAGAAGTGCCCTCACATTTTCCATACCTGTTATATTGTAAGCTCTGAGGGGTATCATGTAGGTAGTAATCCCCTGAAGTCCCTGTGGCATTTCCGTAAGCGACTTTTGCTGTTTTTGATACAAACTTTTGGATACAGTGTCATCATAAGATCTCATCACACCATTAATTATCATTGTTTGATTATTTACACCAATCTGCGAAAGTTCTCTTGATGCTCTTTCCGCTTCTTTAAGCGGTGTCATTTCGGGCCTAGAGATAAGGATAAGTGTTGTTAATTCTCCATCTGATAATGTTTCTACTGCTTTTTTATAGATTTCTCTTTTACTCTCTAGACCAGAAAGCTGGCCTAAACAGGATGCACCATGTGTGTTTTCACTAATAAAATTGCTCCACGCCGATGGTAATTGAAGCATTCTAAGTGTATGACCAGTAGGCGCAGTATCAAATATAATATGGTCATATTCTTCCTGCAATCTTTCATCGGTTATGAATTTTGAAAATTGATTGAACGCTGCGATTTCAACAGTGCAGGAGCCAGAAAGTTGTTCTTCCATGTTTTTAAGCACTGCATCTGGTAACTTACCACGGTAAGGTGCAATTACGCTCTCTCTATGCTGGGCTGCCGCTTGAATTGGGTCAAGATTAGCAACAACGAGATTTGGAACTTCCTTAATTGGGATACCCTTATTGGTTAGCTTAGTGTTAAAAACGTCCTGCAAATTTGACGCAGGATCAGTGCTTATAAGAAGCACCTTTTTCCCACTATCTGCAAGGGTGACTGCTGTAGCGCAAGCGGTTGAAGTTTTACCTACACCACCTTTACCTGTGTAAAATAAATATTTTGTAAGTTTAATATTTTGTAGATTAAAAATTTCCATGTTTATTTACCTCCAGCTTCATTATTAAGCCACTTTTGTAATTTGGCTTGTATTTGATATACGCTTCAATTACAGTATTAACAACATTTTCCACCAGAACAGCCACAATCCCCTGATTTAGGAGTTACTTTTATTTTAAAAGTCTTTCGCTCTTGACCTAAAAAGCTCATTTCTACGCTTAGGAATTTCACTAATTCTTCATTGGTTGGGTACTTACCTGTTAACACGATTTCATCGTCCAAAACAGTAATCGGCAACCCATCAACGCCTTTTTCATTTATAAAATTATTAACTACTTTGTTATTCACAAACTCTTGTGGTGAACTTGAGAGATTAAACCTATCAACCTCAACTCCATTTTTCTTTAATGCACTAAGGACAGTCGAAATTCTAAGAAGCTCTGGATCAACACCTACACCACAAAGTCCTGTTGAGCAACACATAGCTGGTTCAAATATTTGCATTTTTTTCATTAATAATCTCTCCAATCATTTTTTATTATTTTAATACTCTTAATTATTATTTGTTATGAGCTACTGGTTGTGGAAACCAATGCTTGGTTTTGTTTGCTATTCTTACAAGAATCAACATTACTGGTACTTCAACTAATACTCCTACCACTGTAGCGAGTGCTGCAGGAGAATCCATGCCAAACAGAGAAATGGCAACAGCAACTGAAAGCTCAAAAAAGTTTGATGCCCCAATCATTCCAGCAGGTGCGGCAATATTATGTGTTAGTCTTAACTTTTTACTTGTTAAATAAGCAATAAAGAAAATCAAAAATGTTTGAATAGTTAGTGGTACAGCAATCAGTAAAATGTGCAGTGGATCGTTTATTATAGTTTCGCCTTGGAATGAGAATAACAATACCAACATAAGTAGCAATCCAACGGTAGTTGCATTATCAAACTTGTGGAGGAATGTATTTTCAAAGTACTCTGTGCCCTTTTTCTTCGTTACCGTAATTCTAGTCAAAATGCCCCCCACCAAAGGAATAACAACAAACAAAACAACTGATAAAATGAGTGTATTCCAAGGAACAGTAATGTTACTGACGCCTAAAAGAAATTTCACGATAGGTATAAACGCAACCAGAATGATTAAATCATTCGTCGCTACTTGCACAACAGTATACGCAGGATTACCTCTAGTAAGGTGACTCCACACAAATACCATGGCAGTACAGGGAGCGGCTCCAAGCAGTATGGTTCCTGCAAGATATTGTGTAGCTAGTTCTGGTGTTATAAATGCTTTGAATACTACAAAAAAGAAAAATGAAGATATTGCATACATACTAAATGGTTTTATAAGCCAATTCGTTATCCATGTTACATATAACCCTTTAGGGTTCTTTCCAACATTTTTAACGCTTTGAAAGTCTACCTTCATCATCATAGGATAAATCATTACCCAAATAAGTATAGCAGTGGGGATGGAAACCTTGGCGTACTCAAACTTATTTAAGAATTCCGGAATCCCCGGAATAAACTTGCCAATAAGCACACCTACACTCATGCAAATAGCTACCCAAACAGTCAAGTATTTTTGAAAAAATCCAATCTCTGGTGTTTTAACTTCACTCATAATCAATCGCTCCTTTATTTAGATCATCACCTGTGGTACTGAAATATCGCTAACTTTGTGTTTTACAATCACATAAATTTTCTAGTTTACATTTATCCCGTTTTTCACAATCGCTATTATAACAAGATAATTGTTTGAGTTCTTTTATCAAATAAGCAAATAAGTCTGAGTTTTTCTCTATAAATTTATTATCTATTTTGTAGTATGTCCATTGTGCCTTTTTGTAACTTTCTAATATCCCACACTTTTTAAGTGCTGTTAAATGCCGTGAAACATTTGATTGCGTCATATTTAGACACTCTTCAATTTCACATACACACATTTCACCTTCCATAATAAGTGTAATTATACGAAGTCTGTTTTCTTCCGCTAATGCTTTAAATATATCAACCACTCTTTTCGCCTCCTAATTTATTCTTATATCTTTATATGTTCCTATAATCATATAGTACGTCTCTAAAACCCCATTTGTTACAATGGGTTCTAACCGAATATTATTTTGTTCTTAATTCGTATATGAACATCTACTCATATACTACGTCACATAGCATTTATTGTCAATAGCTTCAATGTAATTATTTAATATTTTTCATTATTAAATCACACCTCAAACTATTTACTGCCCTACCATTCTCACAGTTGTAAATATTTTAAAAGACCTGAATATCGATAAATTATCTTCTGCGAAGCTATTAGACTAATTTAATGACATTTTAGAAGGAACGTCTCCCTCCCCAACTTCAAATGGAAAGCATGCTTGACATAGAGTAACATAAGTAGTAGTATGAATGTAAAGTTAGCTTTCCGTAAAGTAACAAAATTAAGGAGTGAATTAGCCTATGAAAAATAGATTAGAAGAAATTCGAAAGCAAAATGGTATTAAGCAGGAAGACCTCGCAACAGCCTTGGAAGTTTCAAGGCAGACCATTGGATCACTAGAAAATGGGCGATATAACCCATCTATTACATTAGCTTTTAAAATCGCTCGATATTTTAATATGTCAATTGAAGAAATTTTTATTTATGAGGAGGAGTAATATGTTTTGTAAATCAGTTAAAAGTAATAAATTTTGGGCAACTTTAGTTATTGTTGGGGTTATAACTTTTATATTTGGGGTAGTATGTGCTATAAGAATTCCTGATGACTCAAATAATTTTAATATGCTTATGGGGATGTTTACTGGTTTAGGTTGTGCATTTGTAGCGATCGGAACAGTTAAATTAATTCATTATAAAAGAACTTCTATTGTAAAATTAAAGGAAGAAGAAATTGAATTAAAGGATGAAAGAAATATTCAAATTTTAAGAATTGCTTATTCTGTTGCTAGTACTATAGCGAGTGTTCTTTTTGCAATAATGGCTTTTGTATTTGTTTGGCTTGATTATAAAATACCAGCGTTTATTTCTATTGGAGCATTGTATATTCAATTGTCAGCATTTTTTATAGCATATAAGCATTTTAGTAGGAAGATGTAAATTCTAAAATGTAATATATGAAAACAGATAAAAAATTTTTAATTTTAGGGGTCCTTAGCCAACTTTAATGCTATCGGTACCCCTACCAAACCAATTTTTCCTACTTTACTGGGTTAATTATAAATATTTCTTAATCTCGTCATCTGATGGAACTCTTCCCATTATCTTCACTTTTTCATCAACTACTAGAGCAGGAGTTTTCATAACTCCATAAGCCATTATTAATTTAAAGTCAGTAACCTTTTCTATAGTTGCCTCAATGCCTAACTCCTCTACTGCCTTCCTTGTGTTTTCCTCTAGTTTTTTACAATTAGCACATCCCGAACCTAAAACTTTAATTATCATAATAATTCCCCCTTTAGATTTATACTTTTTAAACAAACATAAATGAAAATGCATTGAATAGATATCCAATTATAACTATACCTGTTGCAACTATCGCCACAAATATAACTAATAATTTAGGCTTAACAACTTTACTAAGCATAATTATTGATGGAAGTGAAAGAGCAGTTACTGCCATCATAAATGATAATACTGTACCAATTCCTACACCTTTACCAAATAATGCTTCCGCTATTGGTAATGTGCCGAATATGTCAGCATACATTGGTATGCCTACAGCAGTTGCCAGTAATACTGCAAAAGGATTATTATTTCCAACTACAGTTTCTATTATTGATTGTGGTATCCAATTGTGAATTGCAGCGCCAACGCCAACACCAATTAAAACATATATCCAAACCTTGTAAAATACATCTTTGACCTGCTGCTTTGAATAAGATATCCGTTCGCTTCTTGTCATCTCAATTAATTCTACATCTACATTCTCAATTTCTTTCACATAGCCTTCTACATACTTTTCAAGTCCCAATTTATCAATAATAGTTCCACCTGCTACTGCTAAAATTAGCCCTACAACAACATAGGCTATAGCAATTTTCGCACCAAAGAATGACATTAAAATTAATAGTGATGCTAAATCTACGAGTGGTGAAGATATAAGGAAGGAAAAAGTTATTCCAAGTGGAAGCCCTGCTGCGTTAAATCCTATAAATATTGGAATACTAGAGCAACTACAAAATGGTGTAATGGTTCCAAGTAATGCCCCTAGTATATTTCCCTTAATCCCCTTAATGTTCCCAAGAAGTTTTTTTGTTCTTTCTGGTGGGAAATAACTTTGAATATAGGATATAAGAAAAATCAACACCGACAACAGTATAAATATTTTTATAGTGTCATAAATAAAAAAATGTACGCTACCACCTAATCTTTCTTTAATTGATAATCCAAATATGTTTTCTACAATCCCTTGAATAAGATTTGAGAGCCAAGTCATTTTTAAAATTTCATTGTCTATCCAAGTAAATATTTGTGCTATTAGATTCATAATTTTCACCTACCTTTATTCTAATTTAATCATCTCCTGCAGAGCTGCAGAATTACCTATTAGGGTTGCATTTGCTTTTGAACATTTCAACAAATTTATCACCTTTTTGAAGGCTTTTTAAATCCTCTTGAATCGTAGCATAATTTTCTGAATCTAAGATTATTTTCTCTAGTACCTCTTTAAGAAGCTCGTTATCCTTGTCAATGTAATAGTATATAAATTGTTCTTGTCTTTCATCTTTTACAAATCCCATATCACGAAGTTTACCTAGATGCTTTGAAATTTTAGGCTGCGTTTCTCCTAATATCCCTTGAATTTGGCATACACAGAGTTTTTTATGATATAGCAATACTAAAATTCTAAGTCTTGTTTCATCAGATAGCACTTTAAATAAATTAATTAATTTTTCCATACGTTTCCCATCCTTTAAGCTCATCTTCTTCGAAGCTGTTCATTATCTTCTTCGAAGCTACAATAACTTCATGCCTATATACCCACATGTGCATATAAGTATAGTATGCCTAAATACATTAATTGTCAACTGCATCTCATTGTTTTTTTAAAATAAAAAGACTATGTTTAATAATGTTATTGAAATTTCATGCTATAATTTGATTTGTAATAAGTTACCTTTGTTTTATTTTATGAAATTCAGAGGTCTTACATATTGAATTGGAAGTGATTATATGAATGTAAAAAATAAAAGTTTAATAGAAATACATTTAGCAGTTTTCTTATTCGGATTATCAGGATTATTTGGAAAATTGCTCTCATTGTCTCCAATAATAATTGTCCTTGGGAGGGTTTTCTTTTCAAGTATTTTTTTATTAATTATGTTGCTTTATCTTAAGAAAGACATGAAACCAAAACAGCAAAAGCATTATTTCTATTTTGCTATAACAGGAGTAATTTTAGCAATCCACTGGAGTACTTTTTTTAAATCTATTCAGGTATCTACAGTAGCAATAGGATTACTAACATTTACTACGTTCCCTGTTTTCGTTACTTTTCTCGAGCCATACTTTTTCAAAGAAAAAATTAAGTTATCTGACATTATAATTGCAATTGTTACATTCTTAGGGGTAGTGCTTATAATCCCAGGGTTTGACCCTTCTAATAATTTAACCCAGGGAGTTTTATGGGGAGTAGTATCTGGTTTTACTTATGCGATTGTTTCAATGCTTAATAGAAAATATGTAAAGAAATATTCAAGCTTCGTAATTGCTTTTTACGAACAATTTGTAGCTACAATTGTATTAACTCCTTTTTTCATCTTGAAAAAACCTGTTTTTGGGCTTAAAGATATTTTTTTACTGATTCTATTAGGTATAGTTTTCACTGGAATTTCTCATTCATTATTCATAAATGGTTTGAAAAATATTAAAACACAAACAGCAGGAATCATTTCCAGCCTCGAGCCAGTTTACGGTATAATATTTGCCGCTTTTTTATTAAAAGAAATACCAACATTAAGAGAAATCCTAGGAGGAATCGTTATTTTAAGTGCTGTTTTTTACTCAACTATTAAATCCAAATAGTTCATTTTATATTTAATGTAATATATCTAAAAGACATGATATTTACATAAAATACCTATGTGGAAAATGTGAATTATAGTATAATTATGTACATCTAGCAATGAAACAAAACAAATTTTAATATGAATTAACTATATATACACTTTAAAGTTATATGAGGGGGTATTCCTATGTCAAACAGAAATGATGCTTTAGATACAGAAAGAATTGTAAATGAAATATTAGAGCAAGGAGAGATTTTTAACGATATTGAAGAAGAGTTATTGCATGACCTAATAGGAAATAAGATATCCAAAGATACTACGATTACTCATAAACAAACTCTTACTTTTGGAAATAAGATGGCTGATAAAATAGCCGCATCAGTAGGCAGCTGGAGTTTTATAATTGCAGCATTAGCAATTATAGCAATATGGATAGTATTAAATATACTCTTAAAGAACTCATTTGATCCCTTTCCATTTATACTTCTTAATCTAGTACTATCGTGTACTGCCGCTATACAAGCACCTGTAATAATGATGAGTCAAAATAGACAGGAAGATAAAGATAGAATAAAATCAAAAAATGATTATAAAATAAATCTTAAATCAGAATTAATTATTCAAGATATGCATAAAAAAATGGATTTATTAATTGAAGATCAAAAAATGTTAGTTAAGAATCAATCTATAATGCTTGAATATATTGAAAGTTTACAAAAACAAAATAACTTACTTAATGTAACTCCAACAAAATAAGGTCCTAAAATTAGGACCTTATTACTTTAAATTGCTGATACAAGTTTAGTTACAGCGTTTGCTTTAAATCTATTGGATTCATATTTTGAGCTATATTTTAATTTTTAAAATCTTCATCAGCTCTATTTTTTATAATTTTTTCGAGTTTGTCTGCACGTTCATTGTAATTATTACCAATTGTGTTTTCAACATAAGAAGGGAATAGTTTTTTCATGCTTTTGGGATAGCCAATTCCATCCTCTGGATATTTATGATTGGTAATTTCAATTCCATTCTTACCATTCTTGATATATAGAACTACAGGAATTGATGTTCCATTTTCTTGGATTAGCTTATCTCCCTCTTTAAAATAACCTTGTTTTAATAACCAAATATATATTTTATCTTTATCTTTTCCCAAAACAGTAAATGCACTGTACATTTTTCCTTCTCTTGCTTCATCAATATCATTTGTTTTTTCATCGAGATATTTTAAAATTGTTTTTTCATCTGTTTTAGTAATCTCTAAAGAATTAGAGGGGTTACATACTAAAAAGATAATTATAATTAACACTAGAAAAATAAATATACTTCTTTTCTTCATTCTATTCCCCCATGATGGATTTCATTTGCACAAGCAAGCAAAATACAATTTATACTAAATAACAGCTCACACTATATGCTGCATTATAACATTAACTTCAAGTATAAGAGATATAATTATCTCTCATAATACGTTGCAGATTATTATAATTATATACTAAGATTTCACACTGAATACTTATACATTACAACTACCAAGTCAAAACGTCATATAGAACAACCCCCAAATTAACTAAATTTGAGGGTTGTTTTTATGTTTTATATTAGGAATCCACAAACGTTGCTACGGCATTTTTAATTCAGCATCATTTGAAATACTATTAAATCATCTCCTGCGGAGCTGCAATATTAACGACTTCAGAAGGAGATTTATACTCCCACTGAAGTTTTCTATTTGTTAGGGCATGTAACTCCCACTTGTAGAAGTGGGAGACTTTCCTTCTGAAATGTCGTTAATATTTTTCAGAGAATATTTCAAAATATGCTTGAGGATGTGCGCAAGCTGGGCATAATTTAGGAGCACTTTTTCCCTCAAAAATATAACCACAGTTTCTACATTTCCAAATAACTGATTCATCTTTATTAAATACTGTATTATTTTCTATATTACTTAATAGTTCTCTGTATCTTTCTTCATGATGTTTTTCAACCTCAGAAATTTTTCTATAAACAAAAGCGATATCCTCAAAGCCTTCCTCCTGCGCAACTTTTGCAAATGCTGGATAAAGATCTGACCACTCTTCATTTTCTCCATTTGCTGCTGACAATAAATTTGCTTTAGTATCTCCAAGACCTACAGGATATGTGGCATTAATTTCTACCACTTCTCCATTTAAACTTTCATTTAAAAACTTAAAAAATCTTTTAGCATGCTCTTTCTCATTATCTGCTGTTTCTGTGAATATATTAGCTATTTGTACATATCCCTCTTTATTCGCTATAGACGAATAATAAGTGTATCTATTCCTAGCTTGTGATTCACCTGCAAATGATTTCATAAGATTTTCAGCTGTTTTTGTGCCCTTTAATGTTTTCATAAAATGCCTCCTTGTTTTTCTACTTAAAGAAAATAGTTATCTCTATTAAAGTATTCCCTAAATAGTATAATTCCCCTCTTTTAAGCCATGTTATTTTTAAGAAAACTTAATAAATGACCTGTTTATCCAGTTTATTTGCACCTTATTTCCAAAAATCAGTATCAATACCAATAGACTTTGACTTAAACTTAGTTCCATCGGTTTTTTTGTAATTTTTCAATATTTTTAATGCAGTGTTAGATCCAATTAATATAATTGGAACATTCACATAAACTAAAACAATATTTACAAAATCACCTATGTACCATAAATTTGTAAGTTCTAAGCCTGCAAGAACTGTTAGTGCTCCAAATGGAACAAAGAATAATGCACCAACCAAACGTATTCCCATGATAAATTTCTTATTTCTAGATATTAAATTTGCGGAGACTTCTGCAAATAATATTAATCCGAGCAATGTTGTAAATGCAAACATTCCATAGCATAGTGAAACAATAATCGTAACTGCTCCATCCAATGCAGTACCAGGAACCAAGTATTTGATTGAGGATAGATAAACTGTAAGTTTAGACGCTTGTATATTCTCCCAAGCAACTCCAGCAGTACCTGTCCAAACATGAGCCATAACAATAACAAATCCAGTCATGCTACATATTACCATCGTGTCAAGAAAAACTCCTAGGGATTGTACAAATCCTTGTTCTGCAGGATGTTTATTCTCCGCTGTAGCTGCCGCCATTGTAATTGTTCCTTGTCCAGCTTCATTGGACATTAACCCACGCTTAATTCCTTGAGCTAAAGCCACTCCAAATGCTCCACCAAATAATGCATTAGGTTTAAATGCTCCACCAACTACTTCTTTAAAGAAATATGGAACTTTATCTAAATTAACTAATATTATTAAAACAACTATAATTGTATATATAACCGCCATAATAGGTACTATTATGTCTGTAACCGCCGTAACTCTTTTAATTCCTCCAATTACAGTTAAAAGAACTGTAATTATTAAGACTATTGCTATACCATAATAAACAGTAGATTGACGTCCAAAGGTCTTCCCAGTTACAGTATCAGCTATTGAACCGAAGCTTGTAAATAAATGAAAAGCTTGAGATGGGATAACAAACAGTGCATATATTATGAAAAGTGAAGACAGTACGACACCTACCCAACGTTTATTGCCCAAAATCTTTTGCCCATAAAAGGGTAGTCCTCCTACGTACTCATTTCCGTTTTTTTCCTTAAAAAGCTGTGCAAGTACTGATTCTACAAAAGCCGTAGACATTCCAAAGAAAGCTGAAACCCACATCCAAAATAGTGCACCTGGTCCACCAACAGATATTGCTCCTGTAACCCCCATAATATTACCTGGACCTACACGCATAGCAGAACTTAGTAAAAATGACTCTAATGAACTAACTCCAGTATCTGTTTCCTTCTTTGTAGCAAGAATCTTAATTCCTTTTTTAAATGCCATAACTTGAATAAATCCAGTTTTAAATGTAAGATAAATTCCTGTTCCTAAAAGTAAAATAACTGCGAATGCAAAATTACCTAAAACCGGAATGTTTTGATACCACTTAAAATTAGTTGGAAATTCCCATAGAAAATCCGCAATAGGAACTATAAAATCAAAAAAATTATTTATTGCTTGAAATAATACACTCATTTTTAAACCTCCATATTATAATATTCTCCTTATTATGCATTTTAGAATTAATTATTCCAAAAATTGATTTGCATACGGTAATTATACACTAATAAGGTATAAAATGAATTTTTAAAAAGATAAAAGTATAAAGATGCCGTTAAACTTTATGCTTTACTATAAAAAAATCATCTTACTTTCGACTATTACGCCCAAAGCAAAATGATTTTATGGTTTTATATTTTTATTTAGAAAGCAGGAATTATATTTCCTTTATATTTATCTTCAATGATTTTTTTAACTTCTGGAGAATTTAACGCCTTTGAAAGTGCCTCTATATAAGGTTTAGTTTTATCTTCTTTTCTAACTGCAAGTATATTAGCATAAGGAGAATCTTTTGATTCAATTACTAGTGCGTCTTTTGTCGGATTTAAATTGGCTTCTATTGCAAAATTTGAATTTATAACCGCTGCATCCACATCTTTTAAAATCCTTGGAAGTTGGGGAGCCTCTAATTCAGTTATTTTAAAATTCTTTTTATTTTCAGTAATATCAAGTTTAGAAATAAGATCTCCACTTTTTAGTTTTAATAGCCCTTCCTTCTCAAGCACTCTAAGTGCTCTTGCTCCATTTGTAGGATCACTTGGAATAGCTATTTTAGCTCCATCTTTTAAATCACTGAGCTTTTTATATTTATTAGAGTACACGCCCATAGGTTCAAGATGAACCTTTACAGTATAGTCTAGGTCCACTCCCTTTTCTTTACTAAAGGATTGCAAATAAGGTATATGTTGAAAGAAATTAGCATCTAATTGTCCCTCGGCTAGTGCAGTGTTTGGTGCCACATAGTCAGTAAATTCTACTATTTCAAGAGTATATCCCTCTTTTGCGAGAATTGGCTTTATAGCCTCTAATATTTCTTTATGAGGCACCGGTGATGCACCTACCTTAATGATTTTTTTCTCAGTTACAGCCACCTCTTTTTTTGCTCCACATCCACTCAGTGTAAAAATCACAACTACTGTTAATAATATGCTTAGTATTTTTTTCATTTTTAATTTCCCCCTCTTATTTTTCTTTTAATATTTTTATAATTCAAAATTTATTTAATCATTTTTCTGTACAATATATTTCCTAAGGCTTGAATGATTTGCACAACTGCGATTAATATAATTACAGTGTATATCATGATATCTGACTTAAATCTATAGTAACCATATTTTACGGCTACATCTCCAAGTCCCCCTCCACCAATTGTTCCAGCCATAGCTGAGTAACCTATAATGTTTATTATTGTTAACGTAACTCCAAGAACTATAGAGGGCATTGCCTCTTTTAGCATAACCTTAAATATAATTTGATAGGTTTTTGCACCAAAAGATTTAGCGGCTTCAATAATTCCATAATCTACTTCTAAAAGTGCAGATTCTATTATTCTTGCAGCAAAAGGTGCTGCACCAAGCGTTAGAGGAACTATAGCTGCATTCGTACCTATGGTTGTTCCAACTATAAACTTAGTTAAAGGAAATATAGATATCATTAATATAATAAAGGGAAAAGACCTAAGTATATTTATTACTAAATTTAATCCTTTGTAAATTAAAGTGTTTGACCTTAAACCTTTAGGACCAGTTATAATTAATCCCACTGCTGAAATAAATCCTATAATAACTGTAAAAACCGTGGATACTGTTACCATATATATTGTGTCTATTAGTGCAGGTAATAAAATTTCTTTAAATAGCATTTATACTCCCCCTTTGTATTCCTCTTAAGTAGATAACAGTTATTAATTGATATATCCATCATTCTGCATTAAACAATCATTTATTTCCCACGCTATTGATTTTTCATCTAAATAGTTTAATATCTTTTCCTTATTATCCTCACTCGCATTTATTATAAGACTTCCCATTACGTTATCCCTAAATTTTTCAAGCCTTCCCCATACTATTGAAAAATCAATATTTAACTCCCTGGCAATTGATGTTATAAGACAACTCTGAGTAATTTCCTTTGTAAAAAATATTTTAATGTTATATCCCGTACTAGGCAGTAATTCTTCCTCTCCCATAAGTGTTTGCATTTCCTTTGTTGGCCTAATAAATAGTTCATCGGTAATGCCTTGGCTTTTAATTTCCCCTCCTTCTAAAAGAATAAATTTATTACAAATTTCTTTTACCACTTCCATCTGATGAGTAACTACAATAATTGTTATATTAAATTTGTTATTGATATCTCTTAAAAGCCCTAATATGGATTTTGTAGTTTTAGGGTCTAGTGCAGAGGTGGCTTCATCACAAAGTAATATTTTCGGATTAAGTGAAAGCGCTCTTGCGATTCCAACTCTTTGCTTCTGACCTCCGCTAAGTTGTTTTACATTGGTGTTTACTTTATCCTTTAGTCCTACTAACTCTATTAAACTATCTACTCTTTTTTTAATAAAATTTTTATCGTTTCCCCATATTTCTAGTGGAAATGCTATATTTTCAAAAACATTTTTACTATTAATAAGATTAAAACTTTGAAATATTATGCCAACATTTTTCCTAAACTCTCGAAGTTCCTTTTGACTTAGCTGTTTTACCCCTTTTTCCATTATATTAATAGTACCTGTATCATAGGTTTCAAGCCCATTAAAGCATCTAAGCAAAGTGGATTTACCAGCTCCACTATGACCAATAACCCCATAAATATCACCTTCCTCTACTGTAAAAGAAATATCATTTAACACTTTCACCCCTGAAAAACTTTTACTTACACCTCTAACTTTAATCATGATATCCCTTCTCCTTTTCATTTCTTATAATTCATCTTTACCTTTTGATACTTTATTTAAACATTGCTCTAAAAAAAAATAGAGACCAAGAATAAACTTGGGCTCTATTGCCAAACTTATTCTTATCTTGCAGCAATGCTGCAGGAATTAACACCATGTATCATAATAATGATACTGGTTGTCGGGTTTCATAGGGCCAGTCCCTCCACCTCTCTTGATAAGACACTATTAAATTTTACTTTCAATTTACAATAAAAACAAAAACCTCTTTCATCATTATATAATGATGAAAGAGGTATAAAATTACAAAGACACCTCTCTCATCTTCCGCTAAGTTACAATGAAATTAGCGCAGGATTTAGCACCTATTCAGACAATAACGTCTGATGGTTGCCGAGATGTCATCGGGCCGGTCCCTCTATCTCTCTTGATGAGAATTAACTGATTTATTAAATTAGATTTATAATATCACTATATGAATGTTATGTAAAGAAGTTTTTATTTATATTTTTTAATAATGATGTTTCATCAAAATATATATTTTGTTAATACTTTATATATAACATAAATATTCATGTTACATTATTTATGTTATAATATATTGTAATAATTATATTGTTCTAGGAGGATGGATACATTGTATGGCTAACGTTTGAAATGCCAATAAGAAATAATTAACACCTATAGAAAGTAAATCATATACCATGGTGTTATTGATAAAATTGTAAAATAATTATACTATACACACATAAAATAAGCACTTTTTTAATAGTATAAAAGAGACCCATAAGATCTCTTTTATGTGACCTAGCATTACAATTTTAGTAATATTCACTTTAATTATCACATAATAACAATTGAATATAGACCTAAAAATAGGATAATACTTATGGCGACCAAGTAAGACCCCCCCCTTGCGTATATATGAAGCATGGTCATCCAGGACTAACCCTGGACATTTTTTTGTATAATAAAAAAAAGGAGGAGATATTAATGGATAAGAATAAAAATGTAGAAACCGTAAAAATAGAACCGGTTAAAAAGAAACTTTGGAAAAAAATCGTTAAAGGTTTATTGATATTTTCTGCAATAATTTTCGTATCAGCTACGATAACTTTAGGATATGGTTATATTAAATATGGGGCTAAAATAGAGGCAACTATAAAAGATGCTAACAATATAGCACAAACCATAAACGAAACCGCTTTTAATACCCGAAAACCAACACAATTTTATGATACTAATGGTAAACTATTAAAAGAATTTAAGACCAATACATATTATTACACAAAAGAAGCAGACTTAAATCCCTATGTAGGCAAAGCTATTACTTCAATAGAAGACCAAAGGTTTTATGAACATGGTGGTATAGATTATAAAGGTATAAGGAGAGCTGCCTGGGTATATATAAAATCCAAGGGCAATATCATACAAGGTGGTTCAACAATAACGCAACAACTTGCAAGAAATGTATTCCTTACATTTGACGTAACCTTATCGAGAAAATTAGAAGAGTCTGTTATAGCTCAGAAATTAGAAGAAAGATATTCAAAAGAGCAAATATTGGAATTTTATATAAATAACATAAACTTCGGCAATGGATGTTATAGTATTGAAAGTGCTTCACAATTTTACTTTCAAAAGAATAATAAGGATTTAAGTATATCTCAAATAGCTATGCTTATTTCAATACCTAATAATCCATCTATTTATAACCCCGTGACGCATCTGGACAATGCTATAAAGAGGAGAGACTTAGTTTTAGATAAAATGCTAAGCTTAGAACAAATTTCACAAAATGATTTTGATACAGCAAAAGCAGAAGTTATCAAATTAAATATTAAACCTCATACAGCACCTGAACCTATGAGTTACGATATTCAATATGCTGTTCACAATGCAACCTTAAAGTTAATGGAGCAAGATGGTTTTGTTTCTAAATATTCTTTTAGTAATGATAAGGATAGAAAAGCTTATTTCACTAAATATAATGATGAATATGAGAATAAAGAAAAACAACTTCTTAGTGGAAGATATAGGATAGATACATCTATTGATACTACAAAACAAGAAAAATTACAAAGTGTAGTAGATAGTCATTTAGAGCAATATACAAGCACAGATGACAAAACAGGTTTATATAAAAAGCAAGGTGCAAGCGTTACTATAGATAATAGTACTGGTGAAGTAGTAGCTATAGTTGGCGGTAGAAGCCAAGATGGTAACACCTTTAACAGAGCCTTCTTAGGTGTAAGACAGCCAGGTTCCGCTATAAAGCCATTACTTGCATATACCCCTGCATTTGAAAAAGGATACATTCCCGCTAGTGAATATACAGACGCAGCATTTGATAATGGTCCCGCTAATGTTGATTTTAAATACAGAGGGTCTGTATCTTTAAGATATGCAGTTGAGATATCTATAAACACTATCCCTGTTAGATTAGTGGACGAAATGGGCGTAAAGAATTCATTGAAATATTTACAAAACATGGAATTTAAATATATAACTCCTCAAGATATTTACCCTATAATCGCTATAGGTGGTTTTACAAAGGGTGTTACTTCCGTTGAAATGGCTTCAGGTTATTCAGCCCTCGCAAGAAACGGTGTATTCGTAAGCCCGACTAATGTACGTAAAATTACCAATACAGTAATTAATGAGGTATTATTTGAAAATAAACATACACAAACTAAAGTATATGATAGTGGAGCTTCTTATCTTATGACAGATACTTTAAAGGGTGTGCTAACAGAAAGTCGAAGTCATTCAAATTTAGCCCTTAGTAACTATCCTTTTACTGCAGGTAAAACAGGAACTACAGATCAATCAAAAGACGCTTGGTTTGTAGGATATACACCTTATTATACAACATCTGTATGGGTAGGAGATGATACTCCGACGCCGCAAAACATGTATGGAGCTAATGAACCCGGTCAGATATGGAAAGAATATATGGAGTATCTACACCAAGGTCTAGAACAAAAGGACTTTACTCGTCCTAATACAGTAATTGATAGGAACGGAGTATTAATGGATACTCTATATATCAAATTAAATGAAAATGGTAAAATAAAAACTGAAAAGAAAGTCATAGAAAAACCAAGTGATGATGCCGCAAAAAAAGCAAGCGATGATGCTGCAAAAAAGGCAAGCGATGATGCTGCAAAAAAAGCAAGCGATGATGCTGCAAAAAAGGCAAGCGATGATGCTGCAAAAAAAGCAAGCGATGATGCTGCAAAAGCAGCAGCAGACAAAGTAGCTGCTGACGAAGCTGCCGCAAACGAAGCTGCCGCAAACGAAGCTGCAGACAAAGCAGCTGCAGACAAAGCAGCTGCAGACAAAGCAGCTGCAGACAAAGCAGCTGCAGACAAAGCAGCTGCAGACAAAGCGGCTGCAGACAAAGCAGCTGAAGACGCAGCAGCAAAAGAACAAACACCAGCCCCTACACAATAACCCAGCACGAACGTTAAATCATCTCCTGCGGAGCTGCACATCTTCGAAGAAGATGAATTAACGACTTCAGAAGGATATTTATACTCTCACTTAAGTTTTCTGTTTTTTAGAGTATGTAACTCCCATCTATAGAAGTGGGAGACTTCCTTCTGAAATGTCGTTAAACAATAACAATATTTCATTTAAAAGAGGGTAAGTATTTTTAAATACTTACCCTCTTTTTTTAACACTATATTTAAGCATACCGTTGATAATAATCTGCGTGTGGAGGCCCGGAGTAATAAAAAAATAAAGGAGTGCGGGGAGTTACCCTCTCACTCCTTCATTTTTGGGACAATATTCATTGTTTGAATACACATGAATACCATCTATTTTATATTATTCCACCGTTACTGATTTTGCAAGATTTCTTGGCTTATCAACATCGCATCCCTTTTGGATTGCCATGTAGTAAGATAATAATTGTAGTGGAATTACTGAAATTACTGGTGCTAATATATCCATTACTTTTGGTATATAAGTTACGGAATAAACTGATTTTTCAATTTCAGTGTGTCCAACTGGCGCAAAAGCAAATACTTTTGCTCCTCTAGTAGCTACTTCTTTTATATTACTTACCATCTTATCAAATAACTCTTCTTGAGTAGCTAGTGCTATAACTATAGTCCCTTCTTCCATAAGCGCTATAGGACCATGCTTTAACTCTCCTGCTGCATAGGCATCTGAATGAATATAAGATATTTCTTTAAGCTTTAATGAACCTTCCATTGCAACTGCATAGTCAAGTCCACGTCCTATAAAGAACATATCTTTGTGCATATAAGTTTTTGCTGTGAATTTTTGAACAGTTTCCTTATTTTTAAGCACCTGCTCTGCCTTTTCTGGAAGCTCCAGCATAGCTGCTTTAATTTCTTCTATTTCATCTGTGCTTAATGTTTCGTTATTCTGAGCAAAGAATAATGCTATTATATACATTGCTATAAGCTGAGTTACATAAGCTTTAGTAGATGCAACTGCTATTTCTGGTCCAGCCCAAGTGTATAGTACGTCGTCTGCTTCTCTTGAAGCTGCGCTACCGACTACATTAGTTACTGCTATAACTCTAGCACCTTTTGACTTTGCAAGCCTTAAAGCGGACATAGTGTCTGCAGTTTCTCCTGATTGACTAATAACTATCATCAATGTGTTTTCGTCCATTATTGGATCTCTATATTTAAACTCAGAAGCTATATCTAATTCAACTGGTATTCTTGCAAGTTTTTCTATAACATATTTACCTACAACTCCTGCATGGTATGCAGTTCCACATGCTACTATATATATTTTATTTAAATTTTGAATTTGCTCTTTAGTTATAGTTATTTTATCTAGAGATATTGGCTCTCCTAGAACTACTCTTGATGTCATTGTATCTCTGATTGCCTTTGGCTGTTCATGGATTTCTTTTAGCATAAAGTGCTCATATCCACCTTTTTCAGCAGCTTCTGCATCCCAAGTTACATGGAACACTTCTTTATCTATAACTTCGTTTTCTGCATTAATAAGCTTTATTCCATCACTTGAAATTACAACAAATTCGTTATCTTCCAATAAATATACTTCTCTTGTGTGATTTAATACTGCTGGTATATCTGAAGCTACAAAAAATTCATCTTCGCCAATACCTACTATTAACGGACTATCTTTTCTTACTGCCACTAATTTATCTGGTTCATCACTTGATATTACCGCTATTGCATAGCTACCTTCCATTTTAGTAGTAGCCTTCATTACCGCTTCAACAATATTTCCATCAAAGTAGAAATCTATAAGGTGTGGTATTACTTCTGTGTCAGTTTCAGATGTAAATTTATATCCTTTTGACATTAACCATTCTCTTAAACGTATATAATTTTCTATAATCCCATTGTGAACTACACTAATAGTTCCTTTTTCATTAGTATGTGGGTGAGAATTTTCATCTGATGGTTTACCATGAGTGGCCCATCTAGTATGTCCTATACCCACTTGTCCAATAAGCGGCTCTTCTAATAATTGAGCCTCTAAATTTGCAAGTCTTCCTTTGCACTTTGTAACGCTTAAAACTCCATCATTTATAATTGCGATTCCTGCTGAATCGTATCCTCTATATTCTAATTTACTAAGACCTTCTACCAAGATTGGTGAAGCCTGTTTTTTCCCAAAATATCCAACTATTCCGCACATATTCATCTTCCTCTCAAATTTAAAATTTTACACAAATCAACACTAAAGTGCTTTATTACCTTTGGTGCTATTCGTAATATTTATAAAGGTTTTAACACCAGATTGATCTTGTAACGAAAATCACTAATCGCTTTTATCAACCATTAACGGTAGTGCGCTACCGCGGGGCATCCGCCGAAGATTCGATACTCCCCATCCTCGTCAACTCATAATGCATAATAACTACTAATGCTCATTATGAGTCCTGGCGCTTTAAAATCATCTAATTCTCTCTATCCTCCTTTACCATAATATTTACATTCACAAATACGTAAACTGAAAGCTTATGAACCTTTCACATAAGCTTTCAGTCTATTATATTCATTTTATAACCTAAACGTCAATGCTTTTAATGATAAGTTAACTTAATAGTTACTTTTTTCTACTATAATTTAGGTCATTTGCCATATTATTTAGCAATCATGAGATTTTATACTATCTTACTTATTTGCTTTTTCCTGGATTAATTTCGCAAGAGCATGCGCCATTACGTCTAATTCGCTTTGTACTTTACCCTCGAGCATTACTCTCACTAAAGGCTCTGTACCTGAAGGCCTTATAAGCACTCTTCCACAACCATCTAATTTTTCTTCTATTTTTCTAATCTCTTCAACTATTTCACTATCAGTTTCATGTATGTCCTTTTTATCATTAGGTACTGTTGCGTTAACTAATACTTGCGGAAGTTCTGTCATCATTGCTGCAAGCTCCGATAATGGTTTTCCTGATTCTTTAATAACAGTGGCTAATTGAAGTCCTGATACAAGTCCATCCCCTGTAGTATTAAAATCTAGGAAAATTACATGTCCTGATTGCTCTCCACCTAGGCTATAACCCTCTTCTTGCATTTTCTCAAGTACGTACCTATCTCCTACTTTAGTTTTAACTGTAGTTATGTTTTCTTCCTTCATCGCAATATCAAGGCCCAAATTACTCATAACTGTTACTACTACTGTATTTTTAGTTAATTTACCAATATCCTTTAAGTGTTTAGCACAAATAGCAATTATAATATCTCCATTTATGAGATTTCCTTTCTCGTCTACAGCTAAACATCTATCTGCATCACCATCAAACGCTAGTCCTAAATCGCAATTATTTTCTTTAACAAAAGCCATTAAATGCTCAGGATGAGTAGATCCACAGTCTCTATTTATATTTATGCCATCTGGATCATTGTTAATAACTAAAACCTCAGCTCCTAGATCTCTTGTAGCTCTTACTGAAGTAATATGCGAAGCCCCATTAGCACAATCTAATGCTATTTTAAGCCCTTTTAAGTCTCCTGAAATAGTAGATTTAGCAAATTCTATATAATCCTCTACAGCACTGTGATTAACTGTTTTTTTACCTAAATCACCTGCTATTGGTGATGGTACTCCTTTAAAATCACTTTCTATGACTGCTTGTATTGTATCCTCTAATTCATCAGACAGCTTGAACCCATTGTTGTTAAAAAATTTTATTCCATTATATTCTACCGGGTTGTGAGAAGCTGAAATAACAACCCCTGCATCTGCTCCATATTTTCTAGTTAAATATGCTATAGCGGGTGTTGGAACTACTCCAAGACATATTGCCTCTGCCCCTACAGATAAAATTCCTGCAACTAAGGCCGATTCTAACATATCTCCCGAAACTCTTGTATCCATTCCTACTAAAATTTTAGGTTTATGAGCTCCGCTTGTTAATACAAACGCTCCTGATCTTCCTAACTTATATGCAAGCTCCACTGTTAATTCTGTATTTGCTATACCACGTACTCCATCTGTCCCGAATATTCTACTCATATTTTTCTACCTCTTTCTCAATATTATATGGATTTATTACAGGTCATCCTAAACAAAATAACTAATCAATATGTTAGTGTTTTATTTTCAAACCTGTATTAGTCTTTTTTTATTTATATTAATTCACTGAAAACTACTTTCTAAATTTAATAATATTTAATCGTACTCTATGCTAAAATCTTATTATTTTGTTCTACTATTTATGTATATATATAGTAATTTTTTTTGTGTAGATGCATGAAAACTAATTATATTATACTACAGTGATAAGTATTTGTAAAAAAAGTCTCAGTATTTTACAGTATACTTGTCAGAAAAATAGCCCAACTCACTTATTTGGGTTGGGCTAAATCAGCTCCTAGGCCTTTGCAATATTATTCTATAACAATCTCAACTGTATCTCCGTCTCCACTTTGTATATCTACGATTTTCCCATCCATTCCATTATCTATGGCATCTAGTATACTTTGAGTCATTGCATCCATATCTACATTTTCCATGCTATCTACATTTACGTTTGGAATTCTCCCGAATGTTTTTATCATACCGCTTACAAATTTCAGCGGAAGGTTAACATTTACATTGTCAATTCCCTTAGATTTTATCTTTATTTTGAGCATTTTAGAATGTGTTTTGCTATTAGTGTGGCTATTATTTGGTGCTTCTTTATCTAAAATAATAAATTCTTTACTTTCCCCATTTAAAGCTTCCATAAGCTGCATAGCTTCTTCTGAATTGATTTTACCTTCTTCAACCATTTTTAATATTCTTGAAATTTCTTCATTCATTATTTTCCCTCCTTTTCTGAAATGTTGTTAACATAATTAATGCTTCATCAGCAGTAATTTCACCTTTGTCTAACATATCTAATACATCCTTTTTATCAGTGGCTGCTTTTTGATTTAAAACAGTATACCCGAGTGCTTCAATAACATCATCTAGCTTTGCTGTAACTGCCTGATATGCTATGCCAAGTTCTTTTTCCACATCCTTAATGTTTCCTCTAGATTTTAAGAATACTTCAACAAAATTTAACTGTTCACAATTTAAATAATCAAATCTAGATAATTCAAATTGGTTTTCCATCATAGTATTACATCCATCACATTTCAATCTAGTTACTTTTAATCTAGAGCTACAAATTGGACATTTACTTAATATTTTGCACGCCATACTTTACCACCTTCTTCCATTATATTCATTATATTATCATTAATTAAAATATTCAATATAGAAATTAATTATTTCAATATTTTTAACGACATTTCAGAGGGAAAGTCTCCTACTTCTATAAGTGGGAGTTACTTACCCTAACAAATAGAAAACTTCAGTGGGAGTATAAATCTCCTTCTGAAGTCGTTAATATGCAGCTCCGCAGGAGATGATTTAAGGCAGCTTCAAAAAAATAACTAGCTGGTATGCTAGTCTATTTTTTTGAAGCTGCCTAGATAGATTACTTTAAAATTATAAAAACAACTTATTAATATATTGGTTATTTGTATTCTTTTGCCTTTTCTTCACCGTTTAATATTCTTAAGCCACCTTGAGTTAATGCTAGTAATTCATCTTCACCTGGATAAACTACAACATTTGCTATGAATTCTACTCTTTCTTTTATGTAATTAACTGTAGCCTTTCCATAAGCTATTCCTCCAGTTAAAATTATAGCATCGACTTTTCCTGATAAAACTGCTGCACATTGTCCAATTTCCTTAGCTACTTGATATGCCATAGCCTCAAAAATCAATTTAGCTTTTTTATCGCCAGCTTCTACTTTCTCTATTACTTCTCTAGCATCATTTGTATCAAGATAAGCAACAAATCCACCTTTTCCATTTATCTTCTTTTGCATATCTTCTGAAGTGTATTTTCCGCTAAAACACATTTCAACTAAATCTCCTACTGGTAATCCTCCGGATCTTTCTGGTGAAAATGGGCCTTCTCCATCTAGTCCGTTATTGACATCAACAACTCTTCCATCCTTGTGAGCTCCTACTGAAACTCCGCCACCCATGTGTGCTACTATTAAATTAAGTTCTTCATATTTTTTGCCATTTTCTTTTGCATACCTTTTAGCTACTGCTTTTTGATTTAAAGCATGAAAAATACTCTTTCTTTCTATTTCTGGCATACCTGATATTCTAGCCACATCAATAAGTTCATCCACAACTATTGGATCAACGATAAATGCTGGTATATCTAAAGATTTTCCGATTTCACTTGCAATTAGTCCTCCTAAATTTGAAGCGTGCTGGCCTTGAACTCCAATTTTCAAATCATGAAGCATAGCTTCATTTACAGCATAAGTACCACCTTCAATAGCTTTTAGAAGTCCTCCGCGGCTTACTATGGCATCCAAAGTTTTTATATCAAAGTTCTTTTCTTTAAGTATATTTAATATAGCATCTCTTCTGAAATTAAACTGTTCATATATACCTTTAAATTCACCTATTTCCTCTGAAGAATGTCTTAATGTTTCTTCTAAAATTCCATTTTCATCTTCATACACACCTATTTTAGTAGAAGTTGAACCAGGATTAATAATTAACAATTTATATGACATATTGTTCCTCCTTTGTGCTTCACATCGCATTCAAATAAATAGCAAGCAAGTATGCTAATCACCTTTAACTTGCTACCTATTTTCACGAGCCTAAGCCAGTAGTAATTTTATTTATTATATTCTGCAACTAATGCTGCAAGTGCTATAGAATGTAACTTTGTTTCAGGACTATCCGCTCTAGAGGTTAATATAACAGGAGCAGAAGTACCTACTAGTAATCCACCGCTCTTAGATTTAGTAGTGTAATTTAAGCATTTGTACATAGTATTTCCCGCTTCAATATTAGGCATTACAAGAATATCCGCTTTGCCTGCTACTGGTCCCTCTATTTTTTTATGTTTTGCAGCCTCGCCTGATATTGCAATATCTAATGCTAGAGGTCCATCAACAACACATCCCTTTATTTGCCCTCTATCGCTCATTTTTGAAAGCATTGCTGCATCTAGTGTTGCTTGCATACTTGGGTTTACTACTTCTACTGCACAAACTACTGCTACTTTAGGAAGTTCAACACCACAAGCTTTTGCTACCGCTACTGAATTGTTTATTATACCTTTTTTTTCTTTTAATTCTGGGTACATATTAAATGCAACATCTGTTAAAAATATCAATCTATCATAATCCGGTATCTCAAATACTGCTACGTGCGACATTAGTTTACCAGTTCGGAGTCCTACTTCTTTGTTTAATACAGCTCTTAAGAATGTGGCCGTTTCTACGAGTCCTTTCATAAGCATATCAGCTTTTCCTGAGGATACAATCTGAACTGCAGTTAATGATGCTTTTTTAACGTCTTTCTCATCTATAATTTCAAACTCTTCTGCATCCATACCTATGTTTCTGGCAATAAATATTATTTTTTCTTTATCCCCTACTAGTATTGCATTTGCTATGCCATTTTTCTTAGCATCGCGCACAGCCTCAAGTACTGGTTCATCCTGTGCTACAGCAACTACTACAGTTTTCATCCCCTGTGCCTTTGCGGTGTCTAATATTTTATCGAAAGTTTTACTCATTAGATTACACTCCTTCTACTGTCTATTTTAACCCTTCTTAGTATATTTTAACATATTTCGCAAGTGAAATCCAACGTTCAAAAAAATTTCTTATGCAGGTTTCCATTTTTTCATTATACTTTCTGCTGTTTTTAATCCATCAACTGCCGCAGAAATTATTCCACCTGCATATCCCGCTCCTTCTCCTGCTGGGTATAATCCCTCTAGAGATATACTTTGTAACTCCTCGTTTCTATCAATTCTTACTGGCGCCGATGTTCTTGTTTCAATACCAGTCATAACTGCATCTTCTCTTGCAAAACCCTTTATTTTATAATCAAATTTAGGTAAAGCCTCTTTTATAGCATCTGTTACATAACTAGGCAAACACCCAGTAAGATCAGCAAATTTATATCCCGGGGTATAGCTTGGTTTTATACCACCTATTTTGTTACTGTCTATTCCTTCAAGGAAATCTCCAACTAATTGCACCGGTGCATTATAGTTTGACCCTCCAATTTTATAGGCTAGGGCTTCATAATGCCTCTGAAACTCAATACCAGCAAGTGGGCTATCTGATCCGAAGTCTTTAGGACCTACAGATACCACTACAGCTGAGTTTGCATTAACCTTATCTCTCTTATATTCACTCATGCCATTTATTGCAAGGCACCCCTCTTCTGAAGCTGCCGAGACTACTTGTCCACCTGGGCACATACAAAAACTATATACTGCTCTTCCAGATTTTCCACTTGTATAAGTAAGCTTGTAATCAGCACCTTTTAACCTTGGGTGGTTAGCATATTTTCCATATTGATTTTCATTAATCATATCTTGAGGATGCTCTATTCGAGCTCCCATTGCAAATGGCTTACTAGACATAAATATACCTTTTTTATATAACATTTCATAGGTGTCCCTGGAACTATGTCCTGGAGCTAAAATTAAGTTATCACAAGGCAACTCTTCACCATTTACTATTATGCTTTTCACCTTTTTATCTTTAATTTTTATATCGCAAAGCTTACTATTAAATCTTACTTCTCCACCTAGCTTAATAATAGTTTCTCTAATATTTTTCACAACTTCTTTTAACACGTCTGTACCTATGTGAGGCTTGCCAATATACAATATTTCGTCAGGTGCACCAGCTTTAACAAACTCCTCTAATATGTAGTCACATCTAGTGTCCTTTATTCTTGTAGTTAGCTTTCCATCTGAAAAGGTTCCCGCTCCACCTTCACCAAATTGTACATTTGATTCTGTATTGAGCACCGCCCTAGTCCAAAATTTGTTTATGCTTTTTGTCCTAAGCTCTACCTGTTCTCCTCTTTCAATAATTAGAGGCTTGTATCCCTTTTGCGCCATGAGAAGCCCAGCAAACATACCTGCTGGACCCATTCCTACGATTATAGGTCTATGCTGCATCTCACTCGTTCCAAATTCAAACTCAGCATTATACTTAACTTCTTCAATTTTAACATCTTTATGATTTGCTCTCGCTACGATTTTTAACTCATCATCCATTTTAATACAAGCAGCATAATTAAATTTAATGTTATTTTTTTTCCTAGCATCTATTGATTCTTTAGCTATTCTAAATTCTTTTATTTCGTTCTCATCAACTCTCATTATTTTTGCTGCCTTTGTTTTTATAGTATCTATAGTATCGTCTATATCTAACCCTATGTTATTCACCCTTATTGTCATTTCCTGTAGTTACCTCCGTTTGCTTCTTCGTAATAGTTACTAATATTTTATCTGCGTCTTGCGATATTAAATTTACTCCTTCTGGCATACTTGCCAATACTTTCACAGTGTGCTCTCCTTCTGCTAAATTAGCTAAATCTACTACGGCGCTAATTTTTGTTAAATCCAAAGAATTCATAACTGCCTGCGTACCTGAAACCATTAGTGAGTTATTATTTTTTTGGAGCTTCACTTGATATTTTTCATCTAAATTAATATATTTGATGTCTTGACTTAGTTTTTTTTGCACTACGTCATCTATATTCTTTTTCTCTACTTCATTTGTATCCTTTTTAACTACCTCATCTAAATTAACTTCAGCCTTAACTAAAGCAGTACCACTAACTAAACTTAATCCCCCTGGAATTAATACCTTAACATTCATCGTAGTGCTTTTGTTTATTTTACTTAGATCAATAGCTTCCGTGTTTAAATTTTCCACCTTGCTAAGCGCATCTACACTTCCTGTTACATCAAATCGTTCTGGCTGCACTTTTATGCTCTCTAGCGTAAAATTAGGATTTAAATTACCTATGGTTTTCACCGTTACTCCTACAGATTTAGTCTTCCTTATAGGAATCTTGACATCTATCTGAACTGGATTTATAACCACTCCTTTTACTTCCTTCCCGTCTTCATCTACTGGTTTAAGCGTGTATGTTTTTGCAATATTTGATTCCACGTCTTGTATATTAACTTCTACCAATATTTTTTTTACTACATTTACAAACTTTGACCCACCTACTACTTTAGCATTACTTTGAGATAATTCTGGTTCAGATGCATAAAAGCCCTCTTTGGGTTTTCCACTTGTAATTACACTTATCGGTAGATTAGATTCAATCAGTTTATCTAAGTTTACCTTTATAAAAAGGCTATTACTATTTACCACGGTTATATTATCAGGGCTTTTTCTTATTTCAATAGGAATCATTTGTTCTCCAGATTTAAGAGCATATGCACTTAAATCTGCAACTAATGTGAAATCTTCTGCTTTTTTCCCCAAAATTATACTAGTACTAGCTCCTTTAATATTTATAGATGTTGTTAAATCTTGCCCTGGTACTAAAATGAGATTTGACTGAGTTAATACATTTGTATTTAAAAGCTGTACAGGTATGTCTTGAAGCTTATAAGCAGTAAGTGGATTTTCTGTGCTTGATATAAACAGCCATAAAGCAAAGGCAGCTATTACGCAGCAAATTTTAATTATAAATTGTTGTTTTCCGTTTTTATCCATGCCTTTGCTCTCTCCTTTAAAGTTATTTTTTTACTTTGTCTTCTTTTTATTATTTGAAGAAGTATTTTCTTAAGCTTCTCCTTGTCATAGTTCTTTAGCAATCTTCCATTCATTGCTATAGATATAGTTCCTGTTTCTTCTGATACTATTATTGTTAGAGCATCTGAAGTTTCTGTTATTCCTATTGCCGCTCTATGTCGCGTCCCTAGCTTCTTACTTATCACATCATTATTTGTTAAAGGCAAAAAACATCCTGCCGCTATTATTCTATCATTTCTAATTATTGTAGCCCCATCATGAAGCGGGGTATTAACTACAAATATATTTTCTAGTAAAGCTGTAGATATTACAGCATCCAATGTGGTTCCTGTTTTAACGATTTCTCCAATACCTGTCCTTTGTTCTATTACTATTAGTGCTCCTGTTTTACTTTTTGATAAAATTTCAACAGCATTGACAATTTCAATTATAACCTTCTCCATTATTTGTTCATCTTCAAATACGTGTTTATCAGCAAAAGCTGTTCTTCCGATGTGCTCTAATGCCCTTCTTATTTCTGGTTGGAAGATGATAACAATAGTCAAAACACCAATTGTTATTGTCTTATTTAAAACCCAATTTAATACTGTTAAATTAAGCAATTGGCTTATTGGAATAAGTACAAAAATAAAAATCATTCCTTTTAATAATTGTATAGCTCTTGTTTCCTTCATTAGCATGTAACTTTTATAGAATATAAACGCCACCACTAATATATCCAAAATTGAAAATATGCTTATATTTTTGATTGTGCTTATCATTAACTTGAATACTTCCATAAAGCCCACACCCCTCTACTAAAACTCCTATTTACAATTATACACCATGATTTGCTTTATTAGTATATATTATAACTTAATTTTATTATAACAATTAAGCTCACATTTCAAAGTAATTCTATTCAATATATACTACTTTTAGATTCTAAAGAGTATAATTCTATAATTAAACTAGAATAATATATGTATTACATTAATATATGAATACAAGACAAATAATAAGGGAGTGAGTTTTTTTGAATGAACAAAAAGAAAATGTAGATATTATAGATACTAATAACAAAAGAAAAACATTTAAAATAATACTTTTTCTATCTATTATCACGATCTCCATAGGTATTTTCTTAACTATCTATTACAAATCTATAAATAATGTATATGATTCCTATAAAACCACGTTAATAACTAATATTAATGTTATTAACGCGGTTAATAACAATACAGAACAATTTAATAGTGGCCAAACAATAGATGTTGGTTATGCCAAAGAACAATTACCTAGTATTATTAAAGATTTAGCTAAGCTCAGAGATACTTTATCGGATTCAGAACCTACCTCTAAATATAAAAAAGACCATGAAAATTTGAAATCAGGCTTAGACAAAAACCTGTTAATATACAGACAAACACTAGCAATTTTAAATAACCCCTCTGGTCGAGATGTAGAAAAATCCGTAGAGGATCTTAAAACTTTTAGAAATGATTGCATGAATTTTTACTCCTTAGTAGACATTCATAATGTTGAAATAACACTACCAAGCACATCTTTAGTCTTCATTGATAATGTGCTTAATTACAGTTATAGTGCCGTAATGATAAGAAAAGAAACAGATATTAAATCGGAGCAAACTCAAGAATTCATCAGTAAAACTGATAGCTTATCCGTGGATTTTTTAGATGCTAAAACTGATTTTTACTCAAATGTACTAAAGGTGAGAAAAAAAGAGATATCCTATGATGACCTTTTGTCACTAGTAGATAGTGATTTTACAAAGTTAAGCGAAATGCAAACTACATTTAAAAGTTTATCTGTGCCTCCCGTGGCTATTACTACTTATGAAGCCTTCAAAATTTTATTAGATAACCAAGAAAGCTATTTAAGGGATTTTAAACTAGCACTTACAAGTGAGAAAGTTCAAACTTTAAGTACAGCAGTAGACACATCCGCATTAGATGCTTTATACAATTCTTCTAATGTGCTATTTACACAAGTAGAGCGTTCTTATAATGCTTTTATTAAAGTCTATACTCAGCTAAAGAATAATAAATAAATACGTATATATTATTATAACTTCATTAATTTTCGTTATAATATAAAAATTCAGTGTATTATTTTCGTACTCTTGGTCACACTATTATTAGCCGAAGTAAAAAACGCGGAGGAACCAAGCATTTGGGGTGAATCATTTATTGTGTAGGTTAAACCTTTCCCGAACCCGTCAGCTAACTCCGTAGGCAAAAGGAGAGATACTATGAAAAAATTTACTTTTTTATCTTGTATGCTAACATTATTATTAGTATTGCCTAGTTTAAGGGTAAATGGTGAAAATTTATATTCATTTGGTTCAGAAATTAAAGATTTATATAATGATCAAATAGAAGCAGTAGCAGTATTTAAACAGTCAAATAGCTCAATTTACATTACTGATAATGACATTTATTTAATGTCACAAGTTGTATACGCAGAGAGTTGTGGTGAACCTGATAGTGGCAAACTCGCAGTAGCATCCGTTATATTAAATCGTGCTCGTGATGGTCATTTCCCAAAATCTATTTCTGGTGTTATAAATCAAAAAAACGCTTTTTCTTGTGTTAAAGATGGAAAAGTAATTCACAATGGCAAATCGAATGTTATTCCCGATTCTGCTTGTTACACTGCTGTATTAGATGCATTAAAAGGTAAAGATCCTACATATAATGCTGTTTTCTTTTATAATCCTAAAATATCTACTTCTCAGTGGATGATAGGTATAAAAAAAACAAATGTAAAAACTATAGGAAATCATGTTTTCTTTGTAGTTAAATAAAAAAAACTGTAGTTATAAGCTACAGCCAGGTAGCTCACTTTAGTTAATTCTAGCTACAGCTAGTTCTAACTACAGTTAGCTACCTAATTTTATTATTAAGAACATAAATATAAATAGTCATCATGTATCTTATTTATTTTTATGTTCTTTATCTAAATAGGAAACTGCACCTAATGCTGCTACTAATCCTTCACCTGCAGCCTTAATATACTGATATGGCTTCCCTACGCAGTCTCCTGCTGCATAACATCCTTCTATATTGGTTTTCATATTTCTATCAACTTTTATATGTCCTTCTTCTATTTCAAGACCTGGTACTAATTGACTAGGAGACACACTATCTCTTAGCATGAAAATTCCATCTGTAGTTATTTCGCACTTCTCTAAAATAACCTTAGTTACCACATCTTCACCAACTATTTCTAAAGGCTTATTTTTTATTATCTCTACATTAGAATTTAAATTATATTCCCCTTTATACATAGGTATATAATATGTTTTTTCACTCAATTCACTTACATAATTAGTTTCTTCTTCGCTTTCTTTATTATATCCGACTATAACAACTGTTTTTCCTTTATATAATGGAGCATCGCAAGTAGCACAGTACCCTACTCCTTTTCCTAAAAACTCTTCTTCTCCTTTTAATGCTTTCGTGTATTCTATCCCAGTAGCTAAAATTATTGCTTTAGCCTCATATATTTTTTCATTTACCATCAAAGCAAAATAATCCCCCATAGCATAAACATTATTTATTCTTTCATTTACAATACCTATCCCCATGGCTGCTATATGTGCTGCAAATTGATTCTTAAGTTCCTTTCCTGAAACGTTATAGAACCCTAAAAAATTGTTTACCTTTGTTGCTTTTACTAGTTTTGGACTTAATTCCTTGCTTCCAAAAATTATTATGTTTTTATTTCTAATTTTAGCATTAATAGCTGCTTCAAGGCCCGCTGGTCCTGTTCCAATTATAGCTATATCATATCTCTCACCCATAATTTTTCCTCCTTATGTTTCTATCCTAATAAATAGAAACTAATAACTTCTATTCTACTTACTTGACCTTATGATAAATAAAAATTCTTTAATTAGAAAATGGAGATATTTATTTAAATTATAAGAATTTAAAATATCTATCTCCAAACATTTTTATTTAGTACTTACGTTATTTTATTTAACCTTGATTATTACCATACCAATCATCATTTTTAGTGCTGTATTGATTTTATATATGATTTTCTATTATTTTCTTTAAGTCTGCTTTAGGTCTGAATCCTACCATAGTTTCTTTAACTGTTTCTTTACTAAATACCATAACTGTTGGAATACTTGAAATTTTATACTTTGATGATATCATAGGACTCTCATCTACATTTACTTTTGCAAATTTAACTTTTGCTCCCATTTCCTTTGCTAATTCTTCAATTACTGGACTTAACATTTTACAAGGTCCACACCAAGGTGCCCAAAAATCAACTACAACTATGTTATCTGAATTTCCAATTTCCTGATTAAAATTTTTATCATTAACTTCTTTAATCATATTATTACCTCCAATTATTATACCCCACCAGGGTATGTTTATATTTTAATTGTATACCTTATTATATTACTAGTCAATAATATTTCAAACTTAAATCTGTTGGATTTAAGTTTTTTTTGTAGAGCTGTCAATGTTATAAAATTTCTAAATTTATATATACATTTCAAAATTAGTATACCCAAACCAAATCTTAAAAATGTCCGTAATACCTTTGTATCGTTATTTATTTTTATGTTCCTAATATCTTTTTCACTATAGAGTTATTATATTGTGAATTTGGAAATTGTTTTACTAGTTTTTCTGCATAAACCTTTGCTTTATTTGAATCTAAATCCTTATTTATAAGAATTAAATTATATAAAACTTCATTAGTGTAACTTCCACTAGGAAATTGTTTTAAACTAAGTTCATAGTATTTAACAGCATTTTGAAAGTCGGAAATAGATTTGTAACTTACAGCTAGCATATAAAGGATATGCTCTTGTAAATAACTATCTTTAGAATATGGTAATGCATATAAAAAATATTTCTGAGCTTCAACAAACTTTTTATCGTTCATATAATTTATACCTTTTTCATAAAAAATTGGCACTCCACTATTCTTAATAATTTCTTCTCCTTTTACCATAAGTAACTTGTCATTCATTCCCAAGTCATCATTCTTCCATCTATTTATATATTCAATTATTTGCTCCATATTATTATTATTTATACTTTCCTTAAGTTGTTCTTGTGGAAATTTCGTCGTTTCTTGTGATTTATTTTCTATTGTGTTTTTTTCATTCTTACTTGTACTTTGATTCTCTACTTCAGTGTTTTCTTTAGCTTCTTGAGATTTTTGATTTTCTATTTCTGATGAATTTTTAGTTTCTTCTCTATCTTCTTTATTAATTAATGCTATTACACTTTGTGCTTTTTTTATACCAGTTATTGAAATATTTTTTGCCTTATACATATAAACTTTACCTAGAAGTATCAGCGTTACAGGTAAACATATACTAGCAGTAACTATAATTATTTTTTTATAGTTCATTTCTCGCTTTAAGCTACCATATTCTATTAATATTTTTTTATTCATAATAGCTTGAGTATTTTTTTTATCTACTTTTATAACCTCGTTTATGTAATGTAGTGCTTTATCATATTCCCCTTGCTTTATGTAGCAACTACTAATATGGTTATTCACATTTATAAAATTAAAGTGACTATTTTTGCACTGCTTTAGACTCTCAAGAGCCCCACATATATTAAATTGCTTTATTAGCTGCGTGGCGTCAACATATACCTGTAATTTTTCCTTATCACGTACACTATCATTTAGATATTTTTTGGATACCTTATCGTTATTTCTTTTATAATTTATATTCCACATTTTTTTAGCACTTTCTAAATCACCTTTTAGATAATATAAAATACCCTTCAAATTTAAAGCGGCAGCATTTGTATTATTTAGCGAAATACTTTTTTCACATAGTGCTAATGCCTTATCTATATAGCCATCATTATATTTATTCATAGCTTTTACATATATATTGCCTGATTTATCCATAAATCCACCTTTTTTTTCCTATATTTATGATTAATCTAATTATATCATAGGATTTATTTTTTTTAATAGAATTGTTCATAATTACAATAATAAAAATATATAATTATATTTTTTTGTATTAAAATTTTAATTAATTCATATTATGATATTAATGCCAGCAATTATAAGGAGGTTCTATGAATAAAAAAAATCTCTGACGGGGAAGTTGGTTTAAAAACCTTAGTAAACCTAAATATACCTCCTGATGAAAATATAAAATTTAACACTAAGGCAGTCTCACTTAAAAATAGTAAAAATACCACCAGGTAATTATTTATTTCATACGGCACTCCTTGATAATAATGGAAATATAAAAGATGGCAGGCTTGGAAATCCTCTATCACATGGCTGCATAAGACTTGCTGTTGATGATACTAAATATATATATACTACAATTCCTTACGGTACAAGCATCTCCATCCAATGAAATATAGTGTTGCCTTTATTATACCAATAGTAGGGCATAGACTGCCTCCTAATTTAGTGTTATTTTTAATGTTTTAGATAAATTAAACTTCACTATCTTACTTATCTTAGATCTAATACTATTATCACGTAAATTTAATAATATTCTCTTATTTTGTGGTTATAATTTGTAAATAAGATTATTAAAATATTATATATAGATACTAAGGGAGGCCCTTATGGCAAAGAAAAATTTTACTTTTATTATATATTTTTTAAGTTCTATTTTAGTATTAGTTCTTTCACTATTTGTTTATAGGTTTATTATGCATATTTATTACCCTAATTTACATGATCAAATAACTCCATCAAAATATACGGGTGAAAGGGTTTCTGAAACTTATTCTACCAAACTCGAAAAAATTGCAACTTTTATTAATACTAATAATAAACCATCTATTAATGGACTTAGTAATGCAGATTTGATTCTCGAGTTTTTAAGTAACTCTAATGGCCTTACTTATAAAGCTATATTTAGCCAAGAAAGTGCCAAAAATGTTAGTTCAACAATTAACTTAAAAGAATATTGTAATTCATACTTACCAACATTAAAATTCTCCAATAACGTTGAAACAAATTCCCTTAAAGGTATCAATGCAACTTCGATTTTTATAAGTTTTAATGAAGATTCATCTTCAAATTTTTTATATCAAAATGGAGAGTATTGTCATTATAGAGGGTTAACCATTGATAATGATAATAATACTCCTGTAAAGCTTACTAATGTTATTGTACAATTTGTCCACGGTAACATTATAAATGATGAAACCTTAGCTTCATCTGAATCTTATGGCACTGGATTATTATTTTGCAACGGGAAAGCTCAAGATATTAAATGGGATAGGAAGAAGAATTCTCAAATAAATATTACAGACCAAAAAGGAGCCTCTATTTCACTAATGCCAGGCCCTACATGGTGGACTTTTATTGATGAAACCTCTTCTATAGCCTATGATTAATAATTAAAGCATTTTTTTAAAAGCTGTTCATCATCTTCGAAGCTGTATTATTATGAAAATTTAATTACAAATCAAAAAGCATATTTCTAGAATAATATGCCTTTTTAGGTTACTTACATTTAAATAAATATGATTTGAATTCAAACAAGGCCAAGCTTACTTGATTATAATTATTTACTCTTTTGAAGTACTTTTAAAAAACTCACCTACAGATTTGCTTATGGAGTCTGCAATTTTTCCTTGATACTCATCAGACTTTAATTTTTGTTCTTCTTCATTGTTTGATAAAAATCCACATTCCACTATAACGCTTGCCATATTGTCATTCACCCTTAATAACTTATAAGCATTTTTAGCAGGCTTCTGTATTCTCTTATTACTAGGATCCAAATCTACCCTAAAGTTTTTTTGAATTATACTAGCTAATGTAACGCTATCTTTATAATCTGAGTACCATACTTGCGCTCCATAATATTTACTCTGTGTAAAATAATTTAAATGAATGCTAATTAACATATCACAATTACTTGATTTCTTTAAATCACATCTACTTTTTAAATCTTCATTGTAATTTGACCTTATAGTTCCACTTTTTGAATAAGGTCCTTTGTCTTCTTCTCTTGTCATAACTACTTCATATCCTGACTTTTTCAAGCTCTCTTTAAGCTTTTTCGCTATACTTAAATTAATATTTTTTTCTGCAGTACCATTTTGAGAGCTTGTGCCACTATCCATCCCTCCATGTCCGGCGTCAATGAGTATTTTTTTATTCCCTTTACTAGTATTCATAGTTTCTTTTGCAATGCTTAGATTTACGCCTATAAAGCTTCCCAGCCCTACAATGATTACCATGATAATAGCTATTAATTTGTTGTTTTTATACCCCAATTCATCCACCCTTTTATTTATTAATATATGTTAATTTTATTCAACTTGCAGATGATTTATTAGTATTTTCATGTTTGATTTAGATCCTTTTTTATAAAAATCTATAAACAGTATTTAGATTTACAATTTAATGGCAAACAAAAAACACCCACTAAAAATTATAGCGACTGCTTTCTGTTTTCCTCAAGTCATATGTATATATATTTCATTTATTCAAATTATACTTATTCGTTTATTACCACTTCTGCGATATTGGTTGCGTGATCTCCTATTCTTTCAAAATTGCTAATAATATCTAGATACATCGCACCAACTGTAGCCCCACATCCGCTACTATTTAATCTTCTTATATGGGATGCTCTTAATTCGTTTTCTAAACTATCAATTCTGCTTTCTATTGCCATAATGGATTCTGCTTTTATAATATCATTATTTTCAAAACTCTCAATACTAATTTCTAGAGCATTTACTATGTATTTATACATTCCATCTAACTCTTCCATAGCTTCCTTTGAGAATTTTAAATTCTTTTGAATCTTTTCACTAGTTAAATCCACTAAATTTTCAGCATGATCTCCTATACGCTCTATATCATTTACTACATTGAACATAGAAGTTACTATTTTAGTTTGTTCCTTCGATAATTGGGTTGATGAAAGCTTTACTAAATATGATGTAATTTCATCTTCAAGTAAATTTATTAATTTTTCATTTTCATAAACAGTTTTTATATTACTTTCATTATTGTTACTAAAACACTCCATAGCAAGCTGTACATTTTCTTTTGCTAAGTTAGCCATTCTAACGACCTCTTGCGACGTTTGCCCAACTGCAATAACTGGTGTCTCTAGTAATCTATCATCTATATACTTAACTCCAATTATTACAACTTCATCCTCTCCAGGTATCATCTTGTTAACAAGTAAAACAAGATATCTTATAAATGGCACCATAATTATGGTATTTGTTATGTTAAATATAGTATGGGCATTTGCAATTTGTCTTTTTATACCTATACTCCCACCCGGTGATATAACTTGTACAAGTTGTATTACTGGATTTATTAGTGGAATAAAGATTAATGTACCAAATATATTAAAGAATAGATGTATTAGAGCTGCTTTCTTTGCTGTTTTAGACGTTCCTATACTCGATAATAAAGCCGTTACACATGTGCCTATATTATTACCAAATAAAATTGGTACCGCTGCTCCGAGTGGCAGTGCTGATGTAGACGCTAATGCCACTAAAATACCAGTCGCCGCAGAAGAACTTTGGAGTACTGAAGTCATAAGTACACCTGTTAAAATTCCTAAGATAGTATTTCCTTCTAATTTCATTATTAAAGTTGCAAAAGCTGGCGAATTCGCTAGTGGAGACATAGCATTCTTCATTAATTCCATTCCTAAGAAAAGAATACCAAAGCCTAATATAATATTTCCTGTTTCTTTGCCCTTTTTACCTTTTGAAAATAATATTGTTAAAGAACCTATTCCTAAAAATAGTGGCATTATATTATCAAGTTTAAATGCAATTAGCTGTGCTGTTATAGTGGTTCCAACATTCGCTCCCATAATTACCGCCGCTGCCTGATATAGGTCCATAAGGCCTGCATTAACAAAACCAACTACCATTACTGTAGTTGCACTACTGCTTTGAATAACTGCTGTTATTGCAGCTCCTGTAGCTACACCTTTAATAGGATTAGATGTTATTTTGTCAAATATATTTTTGAGTTTTTCACCTGATGCATTTACTAAACCATCACCCATCATTTTCATTCCATATAAGAATAACCCGACGCCTCCAAAAAGGCCTATAACCATATTTATAGCCTGCATAAAATTCCTCCATAGTCTAATGTATTATAAGTATTTTAATCATTCACACAAATAATACTATACGTTTATACTATATGTTAAGCAATTTACGACATATTTAACACAGACTTTAAAAAATTTAACACAAACATAACATATGGATTATTTACTTTTAACTATACTTATAAAATAATATCCTAATATATTTCCATTACCTATCATATAATAAAATATAATATAATAAAATATAATAGAATAAAATATTTTATAGAGGTGATCTTATGTACAATTTAAAGCCTTACATTTTTGATTTTAAATCAGTCAATGGCATTTCTAAGAGGCAGCTCGATGAGCATTACAAATTATATTCGGGTTACGTAAGCAAATTAAATGAAATTTGGAACATTCCCTATATACCGGGTAATTATACTGATAGCAATGCCATTTATTCCAAAATGCGCAGTTTAAAACTAGGTGAAACATATGCACTGAATGGTGTAAAACTTCACAACCTTTATTTTGAAAACATGACTGGGGGAAGTAACACCCCTTATGGTCCCATATTTAATGCTATAACAAATCAGTTTGCTACCTATGATGATTTTATCTCTTATCTAACAAATGTAGGATTATCCATGAGAGGTTGGGTAGTTCTCTCCATTGATTCGCTTGACAACAAATTACACATAATAGGAAGCGATTCACACGATACTGGTGCAGTATGGCAATCTTTCCCAATATTAGTCATGGATGTTTATGAGCATGCATATTTCATGGATTTTGGAACAGACAAGAAAAAATATATTTCTACATTTATTGAAAATATAAATTGGAATATTCTAAATGACAGATTTCAAAAACACGTTTTTTCAATGAGGTCCATGAATGTGAATCAACATAGATATTATCCATATACTTTTTTTTAATGGGTAACTTTCTAAACATTTGTCAGTTATAGGTGATTTTAAATCATTTTATAAGTTTAAAAGAACTAAAAATCCCCCAAACATAATTGTTTGAGGGATTTTCAACTTTATAAAAACTATCTCTTTGAGAACTGAGATGCTTTTCTTGCTTTTTTAAGACCGTATTTCTTTCTTTCTTTCATTCTTGGATCTCTTGTTAAAAATCCTGCTTTTTTAAGCTCTGGTCTTAAAGTTTCGTCAGCTTTTAATAAAGATCTAGAAATACCGTGTCTTATTGCTCCAGCTTGACCTGTATATCCTCCACCGTTTACATTAACTAGAATATCAAATTTATCTTTAGTTCCAGTTAATACTAAAGGTTGGTTAACTATAAGAATTAAAGTTTCTAATCCAAAATAATTTTCTATGTTTCTTTTGTTTATAACAATTTTACCTTCGCCAGGTACAAGTCTTACTCTAGCAACTGATTTCTTTCTTCTTCCTGTTCCTATATATTGAACCTTTGCCATTATGTATCCTCCCTCCGAATCTAATTAGTATTTAAGCACTAGTGTTTCTGGATTTTGTGCTTCATTTTTATGCTCTGATCCTCTGTATACAGTTAATTTTTTAAGTGTTTGACGACCTAATGGTCCCTTTGGAAGCATTCTTCTTACTGCTTCTTCAAAAATAAACTCAGGTTTTTTAACTATTGCTATTCTATATGGAACTTCTTTTAATCCACCTGGATAAAAAGAGTGATGTCTTAACATTTTTTGGTCTAATTTCTTACCAGTTAAAACTATCTTATCAGCATTTATTACAATTACAAAGTCACCTGTATCAACATGTGGTGTAAATGTTGGTTTGTGCTTTCCTCTTAATATAGCTGCTATTTGACTAGCTGCTCTTCCTAAAACTTTTCCTTCTACATCTACAACGAACCATTTTCTTTCTACTTCTAGTGGTTTTGCTAAGTATGATTTCATTATTTTCCCTCCCTGAACTTTTAACAATTAACTTCCTATGCTAAAGATCCGGGGCTAGTGGATCTTATACACGATATTTTATACAAACATTAATAAGTATAATACATTCTACCGGGTGTGTCAATGTTTTTACACGTGCTGTTTGAGTTTTATTGTTTTTTATTTTAATAAAAAACTTCCTCCAAACATAATCCCCCGGGTGGTGCAGATTTTCCAGCCTTTGCTCTCTCTTTTGACTCAATTATATCTTTAATTTCATTAGGTTTAATTTTTCCTTCTCCAACCCTAATTAGCGCTCCAACTATTATTCTAACCATATTATAAAGGAATCCGTCAGCAGCAATATATATTTTTATAAGTTCTTCATCCTTTATTATATCTAGTTGCGAAATAGTTCTTACAGAAGTTTTAACCGAACTGCCCAGATTTTTGAATGCAGAAAAATCATGAGTACCTATAAAATATAACGCCCCTAGTCTCATAGCATCTACATCTAATATCTCTTTATGGTTATATATGTAATTACGTCCTACGGCAACAGACTCTCGCCTATTAAGTATAGTGTAACTGTACCGCTTCCCTTTACTATTATACCTTGAATGAAACTCATATGGAACCTCGATAGAATGTAAAATCACAATATCTAGAGGGAGCTTACTATTTATAGCTCCTGTGAATTTTTCCGCAGATATTTTACTATCAGTATAAAAGTTTCCTGTATACCCTTTTGCATGAACTCCGGCATCTGTTCTACTAGACCCCGTAATTTGAGTTTTTTCACCTGTAATCTCTTCAATAGCAAGCTCTATTTTTTCTTGAATAGTTATAACGTTATTTTGCTTTTGCCTTTGCCATCCTGAATAGTTTGTTCCATCGTATTCTATTATGAGCTTTATATTTTTCACTATTCCACGCCCTTTTCTATTTATACCTAGGATTTAATAATCCTTTGCACTTTAGCAGAATATTATGTTCTACTAACAATAGTAATAATAAACAACAGTGTAAAAGCAAAACTTGCAACATAATCTTTTTTTGTTATCTTTAGTTGTTTCATTCTAGTTCTTCCTTCTCCACCTTTATAACATCTTGATTCCATAGCCATTGCTAATTCATCAGCCCGTCTAAAAGAACTTATAAACAAGGGTACTAAAATAGGAATTAAACTTTTTGCTCTACTTATCAAATTTCCAGACTCAAAATCAGCACCTCTTGCCATTTGTGCTTTCATAATTTTATCAGTCTCATCCATAAGAGTAGGAATAAACCTTAATGCAATAGTCATCATCATTGCTAACTCATGGGCTGGCACGCCTATTCTTTTAAATGGATTTAAAAGATTTTCTATGCCATCTGTCAACTCTATTGGGGATGTAGTCAATGTCAATATTGATGTTCCCATAATTAAAAACACAAGTCTAAGAATCATAAACGCTGCAACTATTAGACCTTCTTTATAAACATTTATAAACCCATAGTGAAAAATTAAATTTAACTCTTTCCCGCTAGTCATAAAAATGTTTAATACTGCTGTAATAAGTAATAAAACTAAAATAGGCTTTAACCCATTATAAATGTACTTAAATGACAAATTAGCTATTATTATTGTGGCTAAAAGAAATATAATTATAAATAAATATCCTATAAAATTATTTACCAAAAATAGGTCTACAATAAACAAAAGGGATATTAGTATCTTAAATCTTGGATCTAATTTATGTACAAAAGACTCCCCTGGTATATATTGACCTATTGTAATATCTTTGATCATACAAATTCCTCCACTGTGCTGAAAGAAGCACATCTTACTGCTTTATATATGATGTCTTCTTAATACAAAAAATTTATACTAATTCTTTTTTAATATTCTAAGCAATTCTTGTTTAGCTTTTTCTAAGGTAAATATATCTTGTGATAAATCGAATCCTTTATTACGTAGTTCCCTAATTAAGTATGTTGCCTGTGGCACTGCTAGACCTACACTTTCTAATAATTCTATTTCACTAAATACCTTCTGTGGCGACCCGTCTAGAATACACTTTCCTTTATCCATTACTACAATTCTATTTGCAACCTTGGCCACATCTTCCATACTATGCGATACTAAAATTATAGTCATGTCGTTTTGGTTGTACAATTCAACAAGCTTATTTAAGATATCGTCTCTTCCTTTTGGATCGAGTCCTGCCGTTGGTTCATCTAAAATTAAAACCTTTGGCTGCATAGCCACTACTCCTGCAATAGCTACTCTTCTCTTTTGACCACCACTTATTTCAAAAGGTGATTTGTCCTTATACTCTTCATAATCCAGTCCAACTATTTTCATAGCTCGCTGAACTCTTTTGTTTATTTCATCATTATCTAAGCCTAAATTTTGTGGCCCAAAAGCAATGTCTTTTTCAATAGTTTCTTCAAAAAGTTGATATTCAGGATACTGAAATACTAGTCCAACCTTTTTCCTTATGTTTGTCAATTTCACATTTTTATTTGTTATATCTATGTCGTCTACTAATATTCTACCTGATGTTGGTTTTAATAGTCCGTTTATATGTTGTATTAGGGTAGATTTCCCTGAACCTGTATGCCCAATTAGTGCTACAAATTCCCCTTGCTTTATTTCTATAGATACATTGTCTATAGCTTTTTTTTCAAAAGGAGTTTTTGGCATATATATATACGTTAAGTTTTCTATTTTAATTGACATAATGCATTCACCATCTCATTTATAGTTAATATATCTGTTTCTATATTAATGCCATTTTGCTTAAGTTCATACGCGAGTTCTGTCACCATTGGAACATCTAAACCTATTTTTTTCATAACATGTACATTTCTAAATATTTCTTTAGGTTTTCCATTCATTACAATTTTGCCACTATCCATAACTACAATTCTATCGGCTTCTACTGATTCTTCCATATTGTGGGTTATTAAAATTATTGTTATGCCATGTTTTTTGTTTATTTCTTTAATAGTTCTAATAACTTCTTTTCTCCCAAATGGATCAAGCATAGCTGTTGGTTCATCAAAAACAATACACTTTGGCCTCATAGCAAGAATACCGGCGATAGCTACCCTTTGTTTTTGACCACCTGAAAGTAAATGTGGAGCATGTTTTGTATATTCGTACATTTTTACATTTTTTAATGATTCATCCACTCTTTGTCTAATCTCTTTAGGATCTAGGCCTAAGTTCTCTGGACCAAATGCTACATCTTCTTCTACAATCGTTGCAACAATTTGATTATCTGGATTTTGAAATACCATGCCAGCTACATTCCTAATTTTCCATAGATTAGATTCTACAGAGGTTTGCAATCCATCTACATAGATTTCCCCTTCAGTTGGTATTAAAAGTGCATTTATATGTTTAGCAAAGGTTGATTTTCCTGAGCCATTATGACCTAATACTACTAAAAATTCACCCTTGTCAACCTCTAGATCTAATCCATCTATGGCTACTTTAGGTTGTTCATCTTCACTTCGAGGGTACTTATAAACAAGTTTATTACATTTAACCATTTTTTCACCCATAAGTGTCACTCCCTACGTTTATAAATATGAATATGAAAATGGGGATTAAGTTTGTTCCCACTTAATCCCCTTTTCTCAAACTATACTAATTCTATTATGCTCATTTCTGCTGCGTCGCCTCTTCTTGGACCCATTTTCATTATCCTAGTATATCCGCCGTTTCTCTCAGCATACTTGGGTGCAATATTCTCAAATAAATCTTTAACAACGCTTTCTTCAGTAATAAATGCAAGTGCTTGCCTTCTAGCATGAAGATCTCCTCTTTTTCCAAGAGTTATCATTCTTTCAGCAAATTTTCTAGTTTCTTTTGCTCTAGTTACTGTAGTTTCAATTTTTCCATATTTCAACAAATTAGTTGCAAGACTTCTAAACATTGCAATTCTTTGATCAGTGGCGCGTCCTAATTTACGATATTGTGCCATGTGTTCTCCTCCTTACTCTTCAGTTAGTTTTAAGTTCAGACTCAAAGCTTGAAGTTTCTGTTCAACTTCTTCAAGTGATTTCTTACCTAAATTTCTAACCTTCATCATATCATCCATTGATCTTTCTGTTAGTTCTTGAACTGTATTAATTCCAGCTCTTTTTAAGCAATTATAGCTTCTAACAGAAAGGTCAAGTTCTTCAATAGTCATTTCAAGAACTTTTTCTTTCTTATCTTCTTCTTTTTCAACCATTATTTCAACATTATCAGCATGATCTGTTAATGTCATAAATAACTTAAAGTGTTCGATAAGGATTTTAGCTGATAAACCGATAGCTTCATCTGGTCTAATTGTTCCATTAGTCCAAATTTCAATAGTTAATTTATCATAATCAGTAATCTGGCCTACTCTAGTGTTTTCAACAGCAAAATTTACTCTCTTAACTGGAGTGTAAATTGAATCTACTGGTATTGTAGCTATTGGCAATTCATCTGTCTTGTTTTTACTCATAGACACATATCCTCTACCTTTGTTAACAGTTAGTTCCATATATAATTTAGCATCATCATCTAATGTTGCTATATGTAAATCGGTGTTAACGACTTCTATATCTCCATCAGTATTAATATCTGCCCCAGTAACTACTCCAGGTCCTTTAGCATCAATATAAATTGTTCTAGGACCTTCTCCCTCCATTTTCAATGCTAAGCTTTTGATGTTTAGAATTAATTCTGTAACATCTTCTTTAACACCTTTAACAGTGGAGAATTCATGAAGTACTGTATCAATCTTAACTGCACTTGTAGCAACTCCAGGTAATGAAGAAAGAAGAATTCTTCTTAATGCATTCCCTAAAGTTATACCATAGCCCCTTTCCAATGGTTCAATTACGAATCTACCATAAGAACCATCTTCAGCTGTTTCTACACATTCTATTTTTGGCTTTTCTATCTCTAACATAATAAACCCTCCTCTTTTTTAATTGGCAACCTATTATGAGGGCAACTGATTCTATATTAATGACTATTTGCTGTATAACTCGACGATTAACGTTTCATTAACAGGAACATCTATATCTTCCCTAGTTGGTTGTGCTAAAACTTTTCCTTCAAATTTCTCTAAGTTAGCTTCTAACCAATTTGGTAAAGTTTTAGGATTTTCAATGAAAACCTTAAACTTCTCAGTAGCTCTGCTTTTTTCACATGCAGATACCACTTCATTTGCTGTTAAACTGTAAGAAGGAATATCTACCTTTTTACCATTAACTAAGAAATGTCCGTGAGTTACTAGTTGCCTAGCTTCTTGCCTTGAATTTCCGTAACCTAATCTATAGACTACATTATCAAGTCTCACTTCTAAAAGTCTTAATAGGTTTTCACCTGTTATTCCTCTTAACTTGTCAGCTTTTTCATAGTATCTTCTAAATTGACTTTCAAGCACTCCGTATATTCTCTTAGCCTTTTGTTTCTCTCTCAATTGTAATCCATAATTAGACATTTTTTTCTTACTCTGTCCATGTTGTCCTGGTGCATAGCCTCTTCTGGCAAATGCACATTTATCTGTAAAGCATCTATCACCCTTAAGGTTTAGCTTCATGCCTTCTCTTCTACAAAGTCTACAAGTAGCTCCAGTATATCTTGCCATTCAAATTACACCTCCTATTTACTATACTCTTTACTTACTAAGTACTATACTCTTCTTCTTTTTGGTGGTCTGCATCCGTTATGTGGAATTGGAGTAACGTCTTTGATTAATGTAATTTCTAATCCAGCCGCTTGAAGTGATCTAATTGCCGCTTCTCTACCTGCTCCTGGTCCTTTAACGAATACGTCAACACTCTTTAATCCGTGCTCCATAGCTGCTTTTGTAGCAGCTTCTGCTGCCATTTGAGCTGCAAACGGAGTACTCTTTCTTGATCCTCTAAAACCTAATCCACCTGCACTTGCCCAAGATAAAGCATTACCAGCTGCATCTGTAAGTGTAACGATGGAATTATTGAAAGTAGACTTTATGTGTGCACAACCGTGCTCAACATTTTTTCTTTCTTTTTTTCTTCTACTTCTTTTAACTTTTTGAGCCATTACATTCCCTCCTTACTATTTCTTCTTACCCGCCATTGTTTTCTTAGGGCCTTTTCTTGTTCTTGCATTAGTTTTAGTTTTTTGTCCTCTTACTGGAAGACCTTTTCTATGTCTTATTCCTCTATAACATCCAATTTCCATTAACCTTTTTATATCTAGTGCAACTCTTCTTCTTAAGTCACCTTCAATAATAAAGTTTTTGTTGATGTATGTTCTTAATTCATTAACTTCTTCTTCAGTTAAGTCCTTAACTCTTGTGTCAGGATTTACTCCTGTTGTTTTAAGTATTCCCTGTGATTTAGTTAAACCAATACCAAATATATATGTTAAACCTATTTCAACTCTTTTTTCCCTTGGTAGGTCAATACCTGCTATTCTTGCCATTTACTGTTTACACCTCCCACGTAATTGTTGTTATAATTTATTACATCTGTAATTTAAAAACGATGTAATGAACATTTATTAATATATTCGCTTTGATATTTAATTCAATATCATTTGTAAATAAAATCGATTAACCTTGTTTTTGTTTATGCTTAGGATTTTCACAGATAACCATTACTCTTCCTTTTCTCTTTATAATCTTACATTTTTCACACATAGGTTTAACTGATGGCCTTACTTTCATAGCTAACCCTCCTTATTACTTGTCTCTCCAAGTTATTCTCCCACGAGTCAAATCATATGGGGAAAGTTCCACTGTAACCTTGTCTCCTGGTAATATTCTTATGAAATTCATTCTTAACTTTCCTGAAATGTGAGCTAATATTTTATGCCCACTCTCAAGCTCAACTTGAAATATTGCATTGGGCAAAGTTTCTAATACCACACCTTGCATTTCAATTATATCATCTTTTGACATAAGGTAATTAAACCTCCTTACCAATATCTGCAGACTGCAAAAATATTTTAATTTTAGAATTAGTAACCTCTTTTTTAGATAAAATCATATCTCTAATTTCCTCAGCTACTGTGTCAGTAAATTTTAGATGTTTAACCTTCTTTTTTTTAGGTTTCTCAGTCTTTCTTAACTCTCCATCAGAAATATACACATATTCGTTATTTAGCATTCCTACCACAATAAAATCTCTATGCATATCCCTTCCCGCTTTAGAATGTACTACCTTACCTATAAGGCTATTTTTATCCAAATCATTCACCTCTATTAGTTCAAAGTTAATATTTCAGGACCATTTTTTAAAATAGCAACAGTATTTTCATAATGTGCAGATAAACTGCCATCTCGTGTTACTACCGTCCACTTATTAGACCTTATTTTGACATAATGCTTTCCTATATTTATCATAGGTTCAATTGCAAGTACCATACCATGAACTAACTTAGGGCCTCCATTTGGAACACCATAATTAGGAATTTCAGGATCTTCATGCATCGATTTACCAATTCCATGACCTACAAAATCCCTAACCACAGAATATCCATGGCCTTCAGCATAACACTGAATTTCAGCAGATATATCTGATAATCTATTACCGATTATAGCTTTTTCAACACCCTTAAAGAAAGTATTTTTAGTGACCTCGAGGAGCATTGTAGCTTCATTGGATACTTTTCCTACTGGAAAAGTTCTAGCAGCATCTCCATGATAGCCATTTAATATGGCACCACAATCTATGCTAATTATGTCTCCTTCAAGTAAAATACGGTTAGATGGAATTCCATGAACCACTTCATCATTAACAGATGTACATATGGAAGCTGGAAATCCACAATAACCCTTAAAAGATGGTTTAGCACCTTGTTTTACTATGAACTCTTCAGCTAATTTATCCAGTTCTGCAGTGGTTATTCCAGGTTTTATTACCTGTTCAATTATTACAAGAGCTTCTGAAACCACTTTACCCGCACTTCTCATGTATTGAATTTCCATATCACTTTTTATGTTTATCATTTTTTTATTTCTTCTAAGATACCACAGATACTTTCAAATACGCTGTTAATTTCTAGTGTCCCATCAACTGCTGATAATAAGTTTTTGTCATCATAGTACTTTATCAATGGTTGTGTTTGAGCTTCATATATGTCTATCCGTTCATTAACGGTTTCTTCAGTGTCATCAGCTCTTTGTACAAGATCACATCCACATAAATTACATTTTCCGTCCACTTTCGGCGGATTGAATTTAATATGATAGCTAGCACCGCATGTAAGACAAACCCTTCTACCAGTCATTCTACTTAGAATAAATTCTCTAGGCACCTTTATTAATAACGCTGTATCAAGGGAGTTACCCTTTTCGTCTAATAAAGTTTTTAAGGCTTCACCTTGATTAACAGTTCTAGGATAGCCATCTAGCAAAAATCCATTACTACAATCTTCATTATTTAACCTATCCTTGATTATATCTATAGTCAATTCATCTGGGACTAAGTGCCCCTTATCAATATGTTTCTTAGCTTCAATTCCAAGAGGGGTTTTTTCTGAAATATTCTTTCTGAATATGTCCCCTGTTGATATATGTGGTATGGAAAATTTATTACTTATGGATTTTGCTTGCGTTCCTTTTCCGGCTCCCGGAGGACCTAACAAGATTATTCTCATAGTATCATCTCCTGGTAATAATTTATTTAAGGAATCCTTGGTAATGTCGCATTACTAATTGTGATTCAAGTTGTCTTAAAGTTTCAAGAGCAACATTCACCATAATTAATAACATTGTACCTCCAAAATATATTCCCTTAAAGTGAGTATATCCCTCTATAAAAATAGGAAATATTGCTATAACAGCGGCAAAAGTTCCTCCAAGTATCGAAACCTTAGTCAATACCTTATCGATATACGTTGCTGTATTCTCTCCCGGTCTAATCCCTGGTATGAAACCTGATGATTTATGCATATTTTCAGCCATTTCATCTGGTTTAAATGTTACCTGAGTATAAAACCATGTAAAGAATACTATTAATACAAAATACACCAAGGAATATTTCCAACTGTTTCTTTCAAATATGCTCCAAGGACTTCCTACAATGAATTTTGCAATTGAAGATGTCGGTTTAATCTGTGCTATTGTTTCTGGGAATGTCATTACTGACATTGCAAAAATTATACCGATAACTCCAGATGCAGTTACACCAATTGGAATATGTGTTGATTGTCCTTTAAAAACCTTGTTTCCAATAGCTTTTCCAGCATATTGAACCGGAATTCTTCTTTCCCCTAAACTTGCTATTACTACTGCAACTAATAATGCTATAGCAACTACAATAAACATTATAACCTCTACAAAATTTACAGTGCCTGCCTTCTGAAGTTCAGCAATTTTATACACTGTTGAAGGTAATCCAGATACCATATTAATAAAAATTATTAATGAAATACCATTACCTATACCTTTACCTGTGATTTGTTCACCTATCCACACCAAAAATGTTGATGCAGTAGTCATCGTTAGTATCACTAAAAATATGGCTAAACTAGATGTATCTGTGAATGCTCCAGTACCTGCAATAATTGCATACATACCGAAGGCCTGTATAGCCCCCAGCACTATTGAAACATATCTAGTAAGATCTTGTATTCTCTTACGTCCTTCAAGCCCTTCTTTAGAAAGTTGCTCTAAATACGGAATTGCTATTACAAGTAACTGCATTATAATTGATGAGGTTATGTATGGACCAACACCCATAGCAAAAATACTAAATTTACTTAATGCACCACCTGACATTAAATCATAAAAACTAATTAATGTTCCACCATTACTAGTTAAGTCTACAAGTTTGCTAGCATCTACACCAGGGACAGGAATGAAAATACCCATCCGCATAATTGCAACCATAAGTAGCGTGAATATCATACGCTTTTTTAAATCAGGAATTTTCCAGGCATTACGTAGGGTTGATAACATTTATATCACCTCAACTTTTCCTCCAGCTGTTTCAATTTTCTCAGCTGCTCCTTTAGAGAATCTTGATACTTTTACAGTTAATTTCTTTTCTAAATCACCATTTCCAAGTATCTTAACTCCGTCATATACTTTTCTTATGACTCTTCTCTCTAATAGCAATTCTGTTGTAACTTCTGTACCATCTTCAAACATATTCAGTCTATCTACATTTATACAAGAATATTTTTTCGCAAAAATATTTGTGAACCCTCTTTTAGGCAATCTTCTGTATAAAGGCATCTGACCTCCTTCAAATCCTGGTCTTGTTCCTCCACCTGATCTGGAGTTTTGTCCATCTTGACCTCTTCCCGCAGTTTTTCCCCATCCTGAACCAGTACCTCTACCGATTCTCTTAGGAGATTTTTTGGAACCTTCTGCAGGTCTTAACTCTTGAAGTTTCATGTCAACACCTCCTCTTTTTTATACTTGCTCTACTTTTACTAGATATATAATTTTGTTAATCATACCTTTGATCTGAGGAGTTTCCTCGTGCTCAACACTATTTCTTATTTTTCTTAATCCTAAAGCATTAACTGTAGCTATGTGTTCTTTCTTTCTACCTATTAAGCTTTTAATCAATGTTATTTTAACTTTAGCCAAGGTTTTCCCCTCCTATCTTAAAATTTCTTCTACAGTCTTGCCTCTTAATTTAGCAACATCTTCTACTGTTCTTAAACCTGCTAAACCTTCGATAGTAGCATTAACCACATTTCTTGCATTACTAGAGCCTAAAGATTTAGCTCTAACATCCTTTAATCCTGATAATTCTAGAACTGCTCTAACTGGACCACCAGCTAAAATTCCTGTACCTTCAGCACCTGGCATTATGTGTATAACTGAAGTACCGAACTTTCCATCAATAGTATGTGGAATAGTTGTTCCAACCATAGCTACATTTATTAAATTCTTTTTAGCATCTTCTATCCCTTTTCTAATTGCTTCAGGAATTTCTACAGATTTACCCATTCCAACGCCAACGTGTCCGTTTTCGTCTCCAACAACAACTAATGCGCTGAATCTGAAGTTTCTTCCACCTTTAACAACCTTAGCAACTCTGTTTATATTAACTACTTTTTCTTTAAGATCTAATGTGCTAGGATCTATTTTCATGTGTTTCCCTCCTTCTCTTAGAATTTAAGTCCAGCTTCTCTTGCTCCCTCAGCGAGGATCTGTACTCTACCGTGGTATACATATCCGCCTCTGTCAAATACTACTTCTTCTATTCCTTTTTCAAGCGCTCTTTCAGCAATCATTTTTCCTACTAATTTTGCAGCATCTTTATTGCTTCCTATCTCTTGTTCAAAAGCTTTATCTACGCTTGAAGCAGAAACTAGTGTGATTCTTGCAACATCATCTATTACTTGAGCATATATGTTCTTTTCACTTCTATATACAGCTAATCTAGGTCTTTGTGCTGTACCAGAAATCTTTTTACGAACTCTAAGATGACGCTTAACTCTTGACTTTTGTCTATCTTCCTTCTTGAACACATCATTCACTCCTTCCTACTTTATTTACCTGTTTTACCTTCCTTACGTCTGACAATTTCGTCAGAATATCTAATTCCTTTTCCTTTGTAAGGTTCTGGTTTTCTCCAAGCTCTTATTGTTGCTGCAACAGCTCCAACTAATTGTTTATCAGTACCTTTTACTATTATTTTGTTAGCATCAGGTAATTCAAATTGGATTCCTGCAACTGCATCTATTTCAACTGGATGTGAATATCCAAGACTTAATGTTATTTTAGTTCCTTTTAATTGAGCTCTGTAACCAACACCAACTAACTCAAGTGTTTTTTGGTATCCCTCTGTTACTCCAATAACCATATTATTTATCAATGATCTTGTCAATCCATGAAGAGCTCTATGTTCTTTTACATCGCTCGGTCTCGTAACTACCACAGTATTATCTTCCATAGCTATATTCATTTTAGTACTCATGTTTTGAGTTAACTCACCTTTTGGTCCTTTTACATTTACAACATTCATTGGTGAAACTGTAACAGTCACTCCATTAGGTATAGCTACTGGAAGTCTTCCGATTCTCGACATACTTACACCTCCTGTATTCTTTTTAGACACATAACAATTATTAATTGCTACGTCTCGTGTGTTCCTTTTAAATACTAACCAATTCTTAATTGTTTAGTCTCTATATTACTTTAGGCACATAACAATTTTGTTTTTCTGTGAATTATCTATTATTACTATGTACATAATAACTCAATACTGTTATGCATTAAAATTATTATATTACCAAATGTAACAAATAACTTCTCCGCCTAAACCTAATTTTCTAGCATCTCTATCTGCTACTAGACCTTTTGAAGTTGATATTATAGCAACTCCTAATCCGTTTAGTACCTTTGGAATATCCTCATTTTTAGAATACACTCTTAAACCTGGCTTAGATATTCTCTTAAGTCCAGTGATAACTCTTTCCTTGTTTTGACCATACTTCATTGCAAGTCTCATCATTGGAACAACGCCATCATTATATTCTTCAATATTTTTAAGATATCCTTCTTGAAGCAATATATTTGCAATTTCCTTCTTTATAGTTGAAGAAGGTACTTCTACTATTTCATGTCTAACAACATTTGCATTTCTTATACGTGTTAGCAAATCTGCGATTGGGTCAGTCATAACCATTTTTCGTGCCTCCTTTCATTAAAATGTTCTAATTACCAACTTGCTTTTCTGCAACCAGGAATTTCTCCCTTGTGTGCAAGTTCTCTAAAACAGATACGGCATATACCAAATTTTTGTAAAACAGAATGTGGTCTTCCACAAAGTCTACATCTTGTATAAGCTCTAGTTGCAAATTTAGGTTCTTTTTTCCATTTCTCTATTAAAGCCTTACGTGCCATATGTTTCCCTCCTTATTATTGAGCAAATGGCATTCCAAGGAATCTTAATAACTCTCTTGCTTCCTCGTCTGTCTTTGCTGTAGTAACAAATATTATATCCATACCTCTTATTTTATCAATTTTATCATACTCTACTTCAGGAAATATAAGTTGTTCTTTAATTCCTATAGCATAATTCCCTCTTCCGTCAAATGCTTTAGAAGAAGCTCCTCTAAAATCTCTAACTCTAGGTAATGCAACGTTCATTAATTTATCTGCAAATTCGAACATTTGAGTTTTTCTTAATGTAACTTTACAACCTATTGGAGTGTTTTCTCTTAACTTAAAGTTAGCTATTGACTTCTTTGCTCTTGTTATAATTGGTTTTTGACCCGCTATAATTTGCATATCGCTAAGAGCTGCATCTAAAACTTTAGAATTGTCTTTAGCTTCTCCAACTCCCATATTTAAAACAATTTTTTCAAGCTTTGGTACTTCCATTATATTTTTATAACCGAATTTTTCCATTAGCGCTTGAACTACTTCATTTTCATATTTTTCTTGTAGTCTTGAACTCATATGTTAAACCTCCTTTCAGGAATTAAAATGTTTCTCCACATTTCTTACAAACTCTTACTTTAGTTCCATCTTCTAGAATTTTGCTACTTATTCTTGTTACATTTTTGCATTTTGTACAATATAACATAACTTTTGAACTATTTATAGCCGCTTCTCTGTGAGTTATTCCACCTTGCATATTTTGTTTGCTCGGTTTTTGATGTTTTGTAACTACACTAACATCTTTCACTAAAACTTTACCAGTTTTAGGATATACAGCTAAGACTTCGCTTATTTTGCCTTTGTCTTTACCTGATATAACCATTACTGAATCTTTTTTTCTTACGTGCATTTTTTTAACTGCCATGTTAGACACCTCCTATCTTATAGAACTTCAGGCGCTAATGATAAGATCTTACTGAAGTCTTTATCTCTTAACTCCCTTGCAACAGGTCCGAATATACGAGTCCCCTTTGGGGTTTTGTCGTCTTTTATGATAACAGCTGCATTATCATCAAATTTGACGTATGATCCATCCGCTCTTCTTAATCCTTTTACTGATCTAACTATAACTGCCTTAACTACTTCACCTTTTTTAACAACTCCACCTGGTGTTGCACTTTTTACGCTAGCAACTATTGTATCACTGATGTTTCCCCATTTTCTCTTGGAACCACCTAATACTCTAATACACATAATTTCTTTTGCACCAGAATTATCTGCAACTTTTAATCTCGATTGCTGTTGTATCATATCAAATACCCTCCTTTCAGTTGTTAAACCGAAATACTATTTAGCTTTTTCAACTATTCCAGTAATTCTCCATCTTTTATCTTTAGATAATGGTCTAGTTTCCATAATTGTAACTTTATCATTGATTTTAGCTTCATTCTTTTCATCATGAGCTTTAAATTTTGTTGTTGTATTAAGTATTTTTCCGTATAATGGGTGACGAACTTTTGTTTCAATTGCAACAACTATTGTCTTATCCATCTTATCAGAAACTACTTTACCTGTTCTTGTTTTTCTATTATTTCTTTCCACAAGAGCAACCTCCTTTCAGTTTTACTGTTCAAAAGCTTTTATTTCTTCTTGCCTAAGAATGGTCTTAATTTGGGCTATAGATTTTTTCACTTGTTTAATTCTCATAGGGTTTTCTAGTTGCCCTGTAGCTAACTGAAATCTAAGGTTAAATAATTCTGCCTTTAGATCAGACATTTTCACTAGCAAATCTTGAGGATTACTTTGTCTTAATTCTTTTAATTCATTAGCCTTCAATGACTTCACCACCCATTTCCTCAAAATCTTTTCTAGATACAAACTTAGTTTTAATTGGAAGTTTGTGTGAAGCAAGTCTCATTGCTTCTCTAGCAGCTTCTTCTGTTACCCCTGCAATTTCAAATAAGACTCTACCTGGTTTAACAACTGCTACCCAATATTCTACTGATCCTTTACCAGAACCCATACGAGTTTCAGCCGGTTTTTCAGTTACTGGCTTATCAGGGAAGATTTTTATCCAAACCTTTCCGCCTCTTTTTACATATCTATTGATAGCAACTCTGGCAGCTTCTATTTGATTACTTTTAACCCAGCCACATTCCATAGCTTGTAATGCATAATCACCATATGCAATAAAGTTTCCTCTTGTAGCTTTTCCTCTCATTCTACCACGTTGAACCTTACGATGTTTAGATCTCTTAGGCATTAACATGTCTTATTCCTCCTTCCTTACACTTCTACGCTTTTATTTCTTCCTTAACGATTTTCTTTGTAGGAAGAACTTCGCCTCTATATACCCAAACTTTTACACCAATTTTACCATATACTGTATCTGCTTCTGCAAATCCATAGTCTATATCAGCTCTTAATGTTTGTAATGGTATTGTACCTTCATGATAGTGTTCAGTCCTAGCTATTTCTGCTCCGCCAAGTCTTCCTCCACATGAAATTTTAACACCTTTTACGCCAGATCTCATAGCTCTTTGAATTGTTTGTTTCATTGCTCTTCTAAAAGAAATTCTCTTTTCTAATTGCGAAGAAACATTTTCAGCCATTAATTGAGCGTTGTTTTCAGCTTGTTTTACTTCTACTATGTTAATTAAAACATTCTTATCTGTTATGATTTTTTTCATGTCTAGCTTTATAACTTCAATTCCAGAGCCACCTCTACCAATAACCATTCCTGGTTTAGCAGTGTGTATGTTGATTTTAACTCTTTTAGCAGCTCTTTCAATTTCAATTTTAGAAATCCCAGCTGTGTAAAGTTTACTTTTTAAGAATTCTCTAATCTTAAAATCTTCAACAAGATTATCTGCAAAATTCTTTTTATCTGCATACCATTTAGAACTCCAGTCTTTTATTACACCAACCCTAAAGCCGTGTGGATGTACTTTTTGTCCCACGCTAAAACCCTCCTTCTTATGATCTTTCCATAACTGTAATAGTTATATGGCTAGATCTTTTTCTTATTCTATAAGCTCTTCCTTGTGCACGCGGTCTAAATCTCTTAAGTGTTGGACCCTGACATGCATAAGCCTTAGCAACGTATAGTCTATTGATATCTAAATTTAAATTGTTCTCTGCATTTGCTACAGCTGATTTTAGTACTTTAGTTACTACTTCAGCTGCATTTTTTGGAGTGTATTGTAATATAGCAAAAGCTTCATTTACATTTTTATCTCTTATTAAATCAAGAACAATCCCGATTTTCATTGAGGACGTTCTCACATATTTAGCTATAGCTTTAGCCTCCATGATTGTCTCCTCCTTCCACACTATTTTACTCTGCTTGTTTTTTCTCTAACAATGTGTCCTTTAAATGTTCTAGTTAAAGCAAATTCGCCTAATTTATGTCCTACCATATCTTCTAAAACATAAACTGGTACATGTTTTCTTCCATCATGTACTGCGATAGTATGCCCTATCATTTGCGGGAAAATAGTAGAACTTCTTGACCAAGTCTTTATTACTTTTTTCTCGCCATTTTTATTCATTTCGTTAATTCTGCTTAACAAAACTTCTTGTACATAAGGTCCTTTTTTAACTGATCTACTCATTTTTGTGGCCTCCCTTCATACACCATAACCATTGTTTTAAAGAGAATTTAAATTCTCTTCAAACTATTTTCTATTTTTTCCCTTGACAATAAATTTGTCAGAGTACTTTTTAGTTTTTCTAGTTTTATATCCTAGTGCCGGTTTACCCCACGGAGTCATCGGACTAGCATGACCTATAGGCGATTTACCTTCTCCACCACCATGTGGATGATCGCAAGGATTCATTACTGAACCTCTGACTGTAGGTCTAAATCCTAAGTGTCTTTTTCTTCCTGCTTTACCTATGTTAACAATACCATGAGTTACATTAGAAACCGTTCCTATAGTAGCTCTACAATTTACTCTAACATATCTTACTTCGCCACTTGGAAGTCTTACTTGAGCATATTCTCCTTCTTTAGCCATAAGTTGCGCTGAAGAACCTGCTGATCTTACAAGTTGAGCACCTTTTCCAACCTGTAGTTCTATATTATGAATCGTAGAACCTATTGGTATATTAATTATTGGAAGAGTATTTCCAACTTTTATATCAGAATCAGCACCGGATACAATTACATCTCCAACTTTTAATCCAACTGGAGCAATTATGTATCTTTTTTCACCATCAGAATATGCAACAAGAGCTATGTAAGCAGATCTATTTGGATCGTACTCAATTGTAGAAACTTTTGCTGGAATATTATCTTTAGTTCTCTTGAAATCTATTAGTCTGTAACTTTGTTTTGCTCCACCACCTCGGTGACGAACAGTTATTTTACCTTGATTATTTCTACCACCTGATCTTTTTGTGCTTACAAGAAGTGATTTTAATGGCTTATCTGTTGTTATTTCTGCAAAATCAGCCATAGTCATATTTCTTCTTGAAGGTGTGGTCGGTCTAAATTTCTTAATTCCCATGTGACTTTCCTCCTTCTTTATCGCTTATCTGGCCTCTGCCAATACCTGCTTAATAATTACATTCCATCAAAAAACTCAATTGTCTTGCTTTCTGTTGTTAAAGTAACAATAGCTTTTTTGAAGTCAGCTCTTTTTCCAATGTGAACTCCAACTCTTTTAGTTTTACCTATATTTCTTAGAGTTCTTACATTTTCAACTTTAACTCCAAATACTTCTTCTACCGCTTTTTTAACTTGAGTTTTATTTGCATGAATATCAACTATAAAGGTGTATTTTTTTTCCGCCATTACAGCCATACTTTTTTCAGTAATTATCGGTTTTCTTATAATATCATGGCTAGTTAGCTTCATTATATATACACCTCCTCAATTTTAGATACAGCATCCTTTGTAACTATGAATTTTTCATACTTTAGTATGTCATAAACGTTCAAATTATTTACTGGTGATACTTGTACTCCAGGTATGTTTCTTGCTGATTTATAGACATTTTCATCTGACTTTTCAACAACTATTAAAGTTTTCTTAGTTCCAAAAGCGTTTAAAACCTCTAACATTGCTTTAGTTTTTGGTGAATCAAATTCTAAGCTATCTATAACTATCATTTCATTTGAAGCTACTTTAGCTGATAAAGCTGATTTGAAAGCAACTCTTCTCATTGTCTTCGGTACAGAAACACGGTAATCTCTTGGCTTTGGAGCAAATACTATACCACCATGTATCCATTGTGGCGCTCTAATAGAACCTTGTCTTGCTCTACCAGTTCCCTTTTGTCTCCAAGGCTTTATTCCACCGCCTCGAACTTCAGCTCTAGTTTTAGCTGATTGAGTTCCTTGTCTTTTATTTGCAAGTTGTGCTACTACAACTTGATGCATAGCATCTGTGTTGATCTCAACTCCAAATATATTTTCATTTAATTGAATGTCTCCAACCTTTTGTCCTTCTTTACTAAATAAATCTAATGTAAGCATTCTGCATCCTCCTTTCTTTAAAGTTACGCTTTAACAGCATTTCTTATTACAACTGTGCCTTTGTTAGGTCCCGGTATACCACCTTTAACTAATATAATGTTCTTTTCAGGCATTACTTTAACTATTTCAAGGTTTATTACTGTTCTACTAACATTACCCATATGACCTGGCATACGTTTGTTTTTAAATGTTTTTGACGGATCGGAAGATGCTCCCATTGATCCAACTGCTCTATGGAATTTAGATCCATGACTCATTGGTCCTGTATGCTGATTCCATCTTTTAATACAACCTTGGAATCCTTTTCCCTTAGATATTCCTGATACGTCAATTTTATCTCCAGCAGCAAATATATCTGCCTTAAATTCTTGACCTACTTCATAAGCACTTATATCTTCCATTCTAAATTCTTTTACGAATCTTTTTAAAGATGTTCCTGCTTTAGCAAATTGTCCTTGCATTGGTTTGTTAACTAACTTTTCTCTTATGTCACCAAATCCAACTTTAATTGCATTGTAACCATCGTTTTCGATAGTTTTCTTTTGAATAACAACACATGGACCTGCTTCAACAACTGTTACTGGAACAACTCTTTTATTCTCATCAAATATTTGAGTCATGCCAAGTTTTTTACCCATTATTGCTTTTTTCATGAAAATACACCTCCTACTTATTAGCGGACCACATTAGTGATCATAACAGTTAGTAATATTAATTTAATGCTTACGTACAGTAAATTACACTTATACGCTTCATCGCACTTATATGTACGCTTATAGTTTTATTTCGATATCAACACCAGCTGGTAAGTCTAATCTCATTAAGGCATCAACAGTTTTAGGTGATGGACTAATTATATCTATTAGTCTCTTATGCGTTCTTATTTCAAATTGTTCTCTTGAATCTTTATACTTATGTGGAGCTCTCAATACTGTAATTACATCTTTTTCTGTAGGTAGTGGTACTGGACCAGCTACTTTAGCTCCTGTACTTTTAGCTGTTTGAACAATTTTCTCAGCTGATTGATCTAATATGTTGTGATCAAAAGCCTTTAATCTAATTCTGATTTTTTGTTTTATCATTATTATTTCCTCCTTTTCATCGCACGCTCTACTTCTTACGTGCAACAGCGGATGTTCTGTAAACTGCTCCGGGTGTTTCATTCAATAAATGCATGAAACAATCGTAGGAACCCCGTCGTCCGATTCAAGATCAGGACATGCTCGGTGAAGAATTACCCGGAAGTCCGGCAACCTCTTACCTCATCACTGTTACCACAATACAACTTCTAAAGTATACAACACTTCTTTTGCTTTGACAAGTATTTTTTCACTATTATTTCATAATTTTTATATTTGTTGTTTCTGCTTATATTTATACAAAAGTTTTATTGTATTTAAAAGGAGAAGAGCGTCCTCTTCTCCTTAATAATAAAAGCTTTTATTATTATTGAAATTCATCAATTGATGGTTATAAATACATTGTAAATTCTTATTTAACTATTGAAGTAACAACTCCTGAACCTACTGTTCTTCCACCTTCTCTGATTGCGAATCTTAATCCCTCATCCATTGCTACTTGAGTGATTAGTTCAACATTCATGTCTATGTGATCTCCTGGCATTACCATTTCCATTCCGTCTGGTAATTTTATTGATCCTGTTACATCAGTTGTTCTGAAATAAAATTGTGGTCTATATCCGTCGAAGAATGGGGTATGTCTTCCGCCTTCTTCTTTTTTAAGTACATATACTTGACCTACAAATTTATCATGTGGATGTATTGAACCTGGTTTAGAAAGTACTTGACCTCTTTGAATATCTGCTCTTTGTACTCCTCTTAGTAATGCTCCGATGTTGTCTCCAGCCATTGCTTGATCTAGAAGTTTTCTAAACATTTCAACTCCTGTACATACAACTTTTCTTTTCTCTTCGCTGAGTCCTACTATTTCGACTTCTTCTCCAACCTTAAGTATTCCAGCTTCAACTCTTCCTGTAGCAACTGTTCCTCTACCTGTGATTGTGAATACATCTTCTACTGGCATTAAAAATGATTTATCTGTTGCTCTTGTTGGTGTTGGAATATAGCTATCTACTGCTTCCATTAATTCATCTATGCATTTTGATGCTTCTGCATCAGTTGGGTTTTCTAATGCTTTTAAAGCTGAACCTGTTACTACTGGAATGTCGTCACCTGGGAAGTCATACTCACTTAATAATTCTCTTACTTCCATTTCAACGAGTTCTAATAACTCTGGATCATCTACCATATCTGCTTTGTTTAAGAATACTACTATATATCCTACTCCAACTCTGCTTGCTAATAGTATATGCTCTCTTGTTTGAGGCATTGGACCATCTGCTGCACTAACAACTAGAATCGCTCCATCCATTTGTGCTGCGCCTGTAATCATGTTCTTTACATAATCCGCATGTCCTGGGCAATCAACATGTGCATAATGTCTGCTTTCTGTTTGATACTCAACATGTGATGTGTTTATTGTAATTCCTCTTTCTCTTTCCTCAGGTGCTTTGTCTATTTGGTCAAACCTAGATACTTCTGCTAAACCTTTAGTTGAGAGTACCGCTGTTATTGCAGCTGTTAATGTTGTCTTACCGTGATCTACGTGCCCTATTGTTCCAATGTTTACGTGTGGTTTACTTCTTTCAAACTTTGCCTTTGCCATTTTGTATTCCTCCTTATATTTGCATATTATCTCATATTTTACTTGTTATTTACTTCCTATAACTTGTTCTTGAATACCCTTTGGAACTGGTTCATATGCAGCAAATTCCATACTGTATACTCCTCTACCCTGAGTTCTCGATCTAAGTGTCGTAGCATATCCAAACATTTCTGATAATGCAACCATAGCTCTAATTACTTGAGCGCCTGCTTGAGCTTCCATTCCTTCTATTCTACCTCTTCTTGAATTAATGTCTCCCATAACGTCTCCCATGTACTCTTCTGGTACTGTTACTTCGACCTTCATTATTGGTTCAAGCAAAACTGGATCTGCTTTTGCCATACCGTTCTTGAATGCCATTGAACCAGCAACCTTAAATGCCATTTCGTTTGAGTCAACATCATGGTATGATCCATCAACTACTTTAACTTTAAAGTTAAGAACTGGGTATCCACCAAGAATACCATTTTTTGATGCTTCTTTAATTCCGTTCTCAATTGGAGCTATAAATTCTCTTGGAATAGATCCACCAACCGTACAATTTTCAAATGAGTAAGGTTCAGTAGTTGGTATTAACTCTATCCAACAGTGACCGTATTGTCCACGTCCACCTGATTGTTTAATGAATTTACCTTCTGCCTTAACTGCTTTTCGTATTGTTTCTTTATAAGCTACTTGTGGTTTTCCTACATTACATTCAACTTTAAATTCTCTTTGAAGTCTATCAACAATAATTTCTAGATGAAGCTCGCCCATACCACCAATTATTGTTTGACCTGTTTCTTGATCAGTATAAGTTTGAAAAGTAGGATCTTCTTCAGAAAGCTTTGCAAGAGACATACCCATTCTTTCCTGACCAGCTTTTGTTTTTGGTTCGATAGCTACATGAATAACTGGATCTGGGAAGTCCATGGTTTCAAATAATATTGGATGATCTTCATCACATAAAGTTTCTCCAGTAGTTGTATTTTTGAGTCCAATTACTGCACCTAATTCTCCTGAACGTAATTCTTCAACTTCTTCTCTGTGATTAGCATGCATTTTAACTAGTCTACCAACTCTTTCTTTTTTACCTTTGTTAGCATTTAATACATATGTACCAGTTTTCATTACGCCCGAGTAAACTCTTGTAAACGCAAGTCTGCCAACAAAGGGATCTGTAGCTATTTTAAACGCTAATGCTGCCATTGGCTCATCATCACTTGGGAGTCTTTCCATTTCTTCACCAGTATCAACATCTTGTCCTTTGGTAGCTGGTATGTCAAGTGGTGACGGCATGTATTCTATAACAGCATCTATCATCATTTGAACGCCTTTATTTTTATATGAAGAACCACAAATTACAGGTACTATTTCATTCTTAATTACACCTTTTCGTAATGCTGCTTTTAATTCTTCTTCACTTATTTCTTCACCATCAAGATATTTCATCATAAGCTCTTCATCTAGTTCAGCTATCGCTTCAACCATAGCTGCTCTGTATTCTTCTGCTAATGATTTCATATCTTCTGGAATTTCTATTTCTTCTATTTGTGTTCCTAAATCATCTTTATAGACTTCTGCAACATTTCTAACTAAATCTATAATACCTAGGAATGCTTCTTCTTTACCTATTGGAAGCTGTATTGGAACTGCATTAGCATGAAGTCTTTCTCTCATCATGTCTACAACGTGATAGAAGTCTGCACCCATTATATCCATTTTATTAACATATGCCATTCTTGGTACCTTATATTTAGTTGCTTGTCTCCATACTGTTTCAGATTGTGGTTCTACTCCGCCTTTTGCACAGAATACAGAAACTGCACCATCAAGTACTCTTAAAGATCTTTCAACTTCAACTGTGAAATCTACGTGCCCTGGTGTATCAATGATATTTATGTTATAACCCTTCCAGAAACAAGTTGTAGCCGCAGAAGTTATTGTTATACCTCTTTCCTGTTCTTGTACCATCCAGTCCATAGTAGCTCCGCCATCATGAACCTCACCAATCTTATGTGTTTTTCCTGTATAGAATAATATACGCTCAGTTGTTGTTGTTTTACCAGCATCAATATGAGCCATAATACCTATATTACGGAATTTTTCTAAAGAATATTCTCTATCCACTATTTGCCCCTCCTGTCAACGAGTGATTTTAAATTTGACAAAACTGTCTTGGCAAAGCCAAAACAGTTTTAATATTAATACCTGTAATGAGCAAAAGCCTTGTTAGCTTCAGCCATTTTATGAATATCTTCTCTCTTCTTTACTGCTGCTCCAGTATTGTTTGCAGCTTCGAGCAATTCGTTAGCAAGTTTTTCTCTTGCATACTTCTCTCCTCTATTATCTGCAGCAATAAGCAACCATCTTAGTCCTAATGTCTGTCTTCTCTCAGGTCTAACCTCGATAGGCACTTGATAATTAGCTCCACCTATTCTTCTAGCTTTTACCTCAAGTAATGGCATAACATTATTTAACGCTTCTTCAAAAACCTCTAAAGGTTCTTTACCTGTTTTTTCTTTGATTATGTCAAAAGCCTCATAGCATATTTTTTGTGCTACTCCTCTTTTACCATCCTCCATTACATTGTTAATTAACTTTGTAACGACTTTGCTGTTGTACATAGGATCTGGTAATACATCTCTTTTTGCAATATATCCTTTTCTCGGCACTTTACTTCCCTCCTTAACAATTTTAATTAACTCATAGGTACTCGATATCTCTACCGCAAAGTACTCTGTACTCCTGCAAATGTATGTAAATATAAACTTTCATATATATAAATGCTGAAGACATTGCACCTTAATTCAAAGCATTATTTTTTTTGCTTTGGTCTCTTAGTACCGTATTTAGATCTACTTTGTAGTCTGCCCGCAACTCCAGCAGAGTCTAATGACCCTCTGATGATGTGGTATCTAACTCCTGGTAAATCCTTAACTTTTCCACCTCTTATAAGTACAACACTATGTTCTTGTAAATTGTGGCCTACACCTGGTATATAAGCAGTAACTTCGTATCCGTTTGTAAGTCTAACTCTTGCTACTTTTCTTAATGCTGAGTTTGGCTTTTTAGGAGTTGTTGTTTTAACTACTGTACAAACTCCTCTTTTTTGTGGACAGTTTTTCAATGCTGGTGCAGCTGACTTTGTTGCTAATGTCTTTCTGCCTTTTCTTACTAATTGATTGATAGTTGGCATGATTTCACCCCCTCATTTTTATAAGCTGATCTTCATTTATATCAATGCAGCGTAACATAACTAAATGGCTATGTTACCGCATGGATATATCTATATTATTTAGTTGCTAGCATTAATTTAATCTTCGAAACGCAATGCTGTTGCTGATGCAACATCTATATCACAAAGACTTCCTAATTCTTTCATTGTGTCTACAAATATTATTTGTAGGGAATTAACCTTGGCTAGTTTTAGAATAGGATCAGTAATACTACTATCAGCATCTTTGGCTATATACAAAACTTTACCCTGACTATTCTTTAACGCTTTTAGGGTTTGTTTAACTCCAACGACTTTCTGACCTACAATTTTACCTACCATTTCTAACCCCCTTCACAATTATAATCAAAAGATTTACCTAATTAAGATGCATCTACTCGATTTAAATCACACACAAGGTGTATTTTATCATTTTACTATCACCCTGTCAACTAGTTACACCCTATACTTCCAAATCATTTTCAATTTCTACATTTTCATCATCTTCAGTATTGATTTTTATCGTTCTATATCTCGTCATGCCAGTACCCGCAGGTATCAATTTACCAATTATTACATTTTCTTTTAATCCAAGCAATGGATCAATTTTACCCTTAATAGCCGCATCAGTAAGTACTCTTGTTGTCTCCTGGAATGATGCTGCTGACAAGAATGATTCCGTTGCAAGTGCCGCTTTAGTTATACCTAATAGAGAAATTTTCCCCTGAGCAGGTACGCCACCTACAGCTTCGATTTTTGCATTAGCATCTTCAAAAGCAAATATATCTACTAAATTTCCTGGAAGTAGTTCAGTATCTCCAGATTCCTCAACTTTTACTTTTCTTGTCATCTGTCTCACAACAACTTCTAAATGTTTATCATTTATATCAACACCTTGAAGTCTATAAACTTTTTGTACCTCTGATGATAAATAATTTTTAACTCCGTTAACGCCTTTTATTCTTAAAATATCATGCGGATTAACTGAACCTTCAATTATCTCATCTCCGGCCTCAATTCTATCCCCATTTGAAACTTTTAATCTTGATCCAAAAGGTATATCATAACTTAATTCTTCTCCTGCATCACCAATTACAATGACAACCCTCTTTTTCTTAGTATCTTCCATTTTAACGCTACCGCATACATCACTTACTATTGCGAGTCCCTTTGGTTTTCTAGCTTCAAATAATTCCTCAACTCTTGGAAGACCTTGAGTTATATCTGATCCCGCTACTCCACCTGTATGGAATGTTCTCATTGTAAGCTGTGTTCCCGGTTCTCCTATAGATTGAGCTGCAATTATACCTACGGCTTCGCCAATGTTAATCTTTTGAGACGTTGCCATATTCATTCCATAACATTTAGCACAAACTCCAATTTTAGCATTACATGTAAATACCGATCTAATCATAACTTTCTTTACACCAGACTTTTGAACTTCTTCTGCTAACTTAATATCCATATACTCATTCTTAGGAACTATTACTTTTCCTGTTTTGGGATGAATAATATCTTCAGCAGAATATCTTCCAGTCAATCTTTCAACTAACTGTTCAATTACTTCACTTCCATCACAAATTTCTGAAACTTCAAAACCTTCATTTGTTCCACAATCTTCGTGTCTTACGATAACATCCTGGCATACATCAACAAGCCTTCTTGTTAAATAACCTGAGTCAGCTGTTTTAAGTGCTGTATCTGCGTTACCCTTTCTAGCTCCATGTGTTGAAATAAAGTACTCTAATACACTTAGTCCATCTCTAAAGGATGCTCTAATAGGCAACTCAATTATCTTACCAGATGGATTAGCCATAAGACCTCTCATACCTGCTAATTGCTTAATCTGACTCTTAGACCCTCTGGCACCTGAATCTGCCATCATGAATATCGGATTGAATTTATCCAAACTATCCATTAGTGCATTTGCCACATCTTCTGTAGTTTTAGTCCATTTTTCTATTACTCTTTGGTATCTTTCTTCCTCGGATATAAATCCTCTTCGATACATCTTCTCAATTTTTTCAACAGTTTCATCTGCATCTTTTAACAATGCTTTTTTAGCCTCTGGAACCACCATGTCAGATGTAGCAACCGTAATCGCTCCAATTGTTGAGTAATGGTATCCCTTAGCCTTTATTTTATCTAGCATCTTAGAAGTTTCTGAAGGACCATATTTTAAGTAGCATTTATCAATAATACTACCAAGATTCTTTTTACTTACCAAGAAATCTATCTCAAATTTCAATTCATTGCCAGGAATGCTTCTATCAATAAACCCTAAATCCTGAGGTATAGTTTCATTGAAAATTAATTTCCCAGGTGTAGTTTCTATGATTGAAGTTATACTTACACCATCGACGGTGCCAAATAACTTAACTTTAATTTTAGCATGAATATCAATATCCTTTACTTGATAAGCCATTATTACTTCATCTGGCGATGAGAATGATCTTCCCTCTCCTTTAGCACCATCTTTATCAATAGTTAAATAGTAAGCGCCTAAAACCATATCTTGAGTAGGTACACAAACTGGTTTACCATCTGATGGTTTCATAATGTTATGTGCAGCAAGCATTAAGAACCTTGCTTCAGCTTGAGCTTCAACAGATAGAGGTACATGTACCGCCATTTGATCTCCATCAAAGTCAGCATTATAAGCCGTACATACAAGCGGATGTAATTTAATAGCCCTACCTTCTACAAGTATAGGTTGGAAAGCTTGAATTCCTAGTCTATGAAGTGTAGGTGCACGATTTAATAGTACTGGATGATCAGATATTACTTCTTCAAGTACATCCCATACTTGAGGCATAACTCTCTCTACCATTCTCTTAGCACTCTTAATATTATGTGCTACTCCACTTCCAACTAGCTTTTTCATAACAAAAGGCTTAAATAATTCTAAAGCCATTTCTTTCGGAAGACCACATTGATACATTTGTAACTCTGGTCCAACAACTATAACTGAACGGCCTGAGTAATCAACACGTTTTCCAAGTAAGTTTTGTCTGAATCTTCCTTGCTTTCCTTTTAACATGTCAGATAGAGATTTTAAAGGTCTATTCCCTGGTCCCGTAACTGGCCTTCCTCTTCTTCCATTATCAATTAATGCATCTACAGCTTCTTGAAGCATTCTTTTTTCATTTCTAACAATTATATCTGGAGCACCCAAATCTAGAAGTTTTTTTAGTCTATTGTTACGGTTTATTACTCTCCTATACAGATCATTTAAATCAGATGTAGCAAATCTTCCTCCGTCTAATTGTACCATCGGTCTTAAATCAGGAGGTATAACTGGGATTACATCGATTATGATCCATTCAGGTTTGTTTTTAGATTTTCTAAATGATTCTGCCACATCTAGTCTTCTTATACTTCTGATTCTTTTTTGTCCTGTACTTGTTTTTAGGTCTTCTTTTAATTCCTTAGATAATTCTTCTAAGTTTATATCTTGTAAAAGTACTTTCACAGATTCTGCACCCATACCCGCTACAAAACTATCATTTCCAAATTTATCAATAGCTTCTCTGTATTCTTTTTCACTAAGGATTTGTTTTTTAAGTAATGATGTTTCTTTTGGATCCAATACTACATAAGAAGCAAAATAAAGAATCTTTTCTAGAGATCTAGGTGACATATCCAAAATAAGTCCCATACGAGACGGTATTCCTTTAAAATACCAAATGTGAGATACTGGGGCAGCAAGTTCGATATGCCCCATTCTTTCACGTCTTACTTTAGATTTTGTAACTTCAACACCACATCTATCACAAACTATTCCCTTATATCTTACTCTCTTGTATTTTCCACAGTGACATTCCCAATCTTTAATTGGTCCAAATATTCTTTCACAAAATAACCCATCTCTTTCAGGTTTTAAAGTTCTATAGTTTATAGTCTCTGGTTTTTTCACTTCACCTTTTGACCATTCTCTGATCTGTTCCGGTGATGCTAATCCTATTTGAATAGCATCAAAATTATTAAATTCAAACAAGGGTTCATCCTCCCTTCATATTAATGTTCATCATTAAAATCATTTAATTCTAAGTCTTCACCAAATTCTTCTGCCGGTATTTCATCGTAATTTATATCAATGTCTAGTTCTTCATCTTCATCGATAAGCTCAATGTACTCTTCCGTTGGTGCTTCAGGAATTATATCTTCTGATCCTTCTATGTTAACATTTAAATTTAATTCTTCCATTTCATCATCAACTGATTCCTTCAGTTTAATTTCTTCTAATTCATCAGTAAGAACTTTAACATTTAAACACAACGCTTGTAATTCTTTTATAAGAACTTTAAAGGATTCAGGCACACCAGGTTCTGGAATATTCTCGCCTTTTACTATTGCTTCATATGTTTTAACTCTACCTACTACGTCATCGGATTTAACTGTTAAAATCTCTTGTAATGTATGAGCTGAACCATAAGCTTCTAATGCCCAAACTTCCATTTCTCCAAATCTTTGGCCACCAAACTGTGCTTTACCACCTAATGGTTGCTGAGTTACGAGAGAATATGGTCCTGTAGATCTAGCATGTATTTTGTCATCTACTAAATGATGTAACTTTAAGATGTACATATAGCCAACAGTAACTCTGTTGTCAAATGCTTCTCCTGTTCTTCCATCATATAAATCAGTTTTTCCATCTGTATTATATCCTGCTTTTTCCAAGCATGCTTCAATTTCTTCTTCAAGCGCACCATCAAATACTGGTGTTGCAATATGCCAACCTAATTCACTAGCTGCCCATCCTAAGTGGACTTCTAATACCTGACCTATGTTCATACGAGAAGGAACACCTAGTGGATTTAAGCATATTTGAAGTGCCCTTCCATCAGGTAAAAACGGCATATCTTCTACTGGTAATACTCTAGATATAACCCCTTTATTACCATGTCTTCCTGCCATCTTATCGCCTACAGATATCTTTCTCTTTTGAGCTATATAACATCTAACTAGTTCATTTACACCTGGTGGAAGTTCATCTCCATTTTCTCTAGTGAACACTTTAACGTCAACTATTATTCCAGCTTCGCCATGTGGCACTCTAAGTGATGTATCTCTTACTTCTCTTGCCTTTTCACCAAATATTGCTCTTAATAATCTTTCCTCTGCGGTAAGTTCTGTTTCTCCCTTTGGAGTTACTTTTCCAACTAGAATATCTCCAGATCTTATCTCAGCACCTATTCTTATTATTCCGCCCTCATCTATATCCTTAAGTGCATCTTCTCCAACATTAGGAATATCTCTAGTTATTTCTTCTGGTCCAAGCTTTGTATCTCTTGCATCCGATTCATATTCTTCAATGTGCACCGATGTAAATATATCATCACGAACAAGTTCTTCAGATATTAACATTGCATCCTCATAGTTATAACCTTCCCAAGTTACAAATCCAATACGGATGTTCTTACCTAATGCTATTTCTCCAAGGTCAGTTGAAGGTCCATCTGCTAAAACAGTATTTACTTCAACTTTTTCGCCTTTATTAACTATAGGTTTTTGATTTATACACGTACCCTGATTAGATCTTTTAAATTTTAAAATTTTATAAACATCTAATCCACTATCTGAATCTCTTCTTACCTTAATTTCGTTAGCACTTACATACTCAACTGTGCCGGCATTTCTAGCTTTCGGAAGAACACCAGAATCTACTGCAGCTCTATATTCTATTCCAGTGGCTACAATTGGCGATTGTGACTTGAGTAGCGGTACTGCTTGACGCTGCATGTTAGAACCCATAAGTGCACGACTGGCGTCATCATTTTCAAGAAACGGAATCATTGCCGTAGCAACAGAAACTATCTGTCTTGGCGATATGTCCATAAGATCTACTTCTTCTTTTGGAACAACCATTACTTCTTCCTTAGCTCTTACAGTTACTTTTTCATCTACAAAAGTACCATCTTCGCTAATTGGCTCACTTGCCTGTGCTACTAGATATGCATCTTCTTCATCCGCAGTCATATACACAATTTTATTTGTAACTGCTGATGTTTTCTTATCTACAATCCTATACGGTGTTTCAATAAACCCATATTCATTAACTTTAGCGTAACTCGCAAGTGAATTAATAAGTCCTATATTAGGGCCTTCTGGCGTTTCTATAGGGCACATTCTGCCATAATGTGAGTAATGAACATCTCTAACCTCAAACCCAGCTCTCTCCCTGGAGAGACCGCCTGGTCCTAGTGCAGATAATCTTCTTTTATTTGTAAGTTCTGATAATGGATTTGTTTGGTCCATAAATTGAGAAAGCTGTGAACTTCCAAAGAATTCTTTTATAGCTGCGGCTACAGGCCTTATGTTTATAAGCGCCTGAGGCGTTATTCCTTCTTGGTCTTGGATTGTCATTCTTTCTTTGACAACTCTTTCCATTCTAGACAAACCTATTCTAAATTGATTCTGTAAAAGTTCACCTACAGATCTAATCCTTCTGTTCCCTAAATGATCAATATCATCAATATAACCGATATCGTAAGTTAGTCCTAACTCGTAGCTCACTGTAGCATACATATCATCTTTAATTATATGTTTAGGTATTAATCTACTTTTATTAGCTTTTATTTGTTCTTTAATTGATTCTTCATCACTAAAATTATCCAATATTTCTTTTAATGTAGGATAGTGAACCATTTCCCTAATATTAAGATCAGAAATATCAAAGTTAACTACTTTATTAATGTTAACAAAGTGATTTCCTATAACTCTTAACACCTTATCCTCTACTTGAAGATCTACTACATTAATTCCTAAGTTTTGAATTTCTAAAGCAATTTCTCTGTCTATCTTTTGATCTTTTTCAACTATAACTTCACCAGTTGTAGGGTTAACAATATTCTCAGCAGCAATTTTGTTTGCAATTCTGTGATTAATTGATAACTTCTTATTAAACTTATATCTACCAACTCTTGATAAATCATATCTCTTAGCATCAAAGAATAGTGAATCAATAAGAGATACCGCACTATCCACTGTAGGTGGTTCGCCTGGTCTTAATCTCTTATATATTTCTATCAAAGCTTCTTCTCTTGTTTTAGTATTATCTTTTTCTATTGTAGCTTTTAGTCTTTCTTCTTCACCTAATAATTGATGTAAGTCTAAATCACTACCATTGTCCATCATAGCTCTGGCTAAAATACTTATAGGCAGTTTTCTTGTCTTGTCAATTCTAATATATACAATTTCATTAGAATCTGTTTCATACTCGAGCCATGCTCCTCTGTTTGGAATAACTGTTGCAGAGTAAAGTTTTTTTCCAGTTTTATCAACAGAATAATTGTAATAAACCCCTGGTGATCTAACCAATTGACTTACTATAACTCTTTCTGCCCCATTTATAACAAATGTTCCTTGTGGTGTCATAAGTGGGAAGTCTCCCATAAAGACTTCTTGTTCCTTAATTTCACCTGTTTCATTATTACGCAATCTAACCTTAACTTTTAATGGTGCTGCGTAAGTTGTATCTCTTTCCTTACATTGTTCTTCAGTATACTTAATGTTATCTGTATCAAGTTTGTATCCTACAAACTCTAGAACAAGATTTCCAGTATAATCTTGAATAGGATTTATATCGTCAAAAACCTCTTGAAGTCCTTCTTTTAAAAACCAATCATAAGAGTCTAACTGTATCTCAATTAAATTTGGCATATCAGTTACTTCGCTTATTTTTGAAAAACTCATTCTTGTTCTTTTACCTAATTGGACAGGATGTACCATCAGCTTTCACCCCTTGTATAAACTAAAATAACCAAAAACACACTTTCCCCTAGGACCTTATGCTTTTGGATTCACATATTTATTATGTTATTATAACCTTTTTTGTTAATTTAATTCACATTAACCAGTAATTTCATTTTTTTAACGCTAAACTACTAATTTTTAATGCATTATGCTATGTTATTACAAGTATAACTCTATGTCAACATAACATTTTAAAAAAGGGCACTCTTATCTAAAAGTACCCTGTTTATGATAAAATTATTTTATTTCTGCTCCGCCGCCAACTTCTTCTATTTTAGCTTTTAATGCTTCTGCATCTTCTTTGCTTATAGCTTCTTTAATTGTCTTAGGTGCTCCATCAACGATATCTTTAGCTTCTTTTAATCCTAATCCAGTTATTTCTCTAACAACTTTAATAACTTTAATTTTGCTAGCACCTGCACTAGTTAAAATTACATCGAATTCAGTTTTATCTTCAACAGCAGCTGTAGCAACTCCTGCTGCAGCAACTGGTGCAGCAGCACTCACTCCAAATTCTGTTTCGCAATCTTTTACTAATTCATTTAATTCTAAAACACTCATATCTTTTATAGCTTGAATAATTTCTTCTCTTGTCATTATAAATGCACCTCCGAATTTTTTTCATATAAATACTGTTTTGTACTTACCTTTTAAAAAAGGCATAATTTGAATCAATTAAAATTTGCTATGTACTTCAGCTTAATATTTGAAATATTATTGAGCTGATTCCTTTTGCTCTTTAACTGAATTCAATAGGTATGCAAGATTTGATAATGGAGCTTTGAAGCTTCCAAGTAATTTTGCAATAAGAACATTTCTTGGTGGTATTGATGCAAGAGCATTAACCTCAGCACCATCGAATATTTTGCCTTGAATTATGCCTGCTTTAAGTTCTAATTTTTTATGAGTTTTTGCAAATTCATTTAAAACTCTAGCTGCAACAGTTGCATCTTCATATCCAAATGCCATCGAAATAGATCCTTGTAGGTGAGTTACTATACCTTCAATTCCTAATTCCCTAGCCGCTAGAATAACTAAAGTGTTTTTATAAACTTTATATTCTACCCCAACTTCTCTAAGTTTTTTTCTTAGTTCTGTATCTTCTTCTACATTTAGACCTTGATATTGACTAAGTACTACACCTTGAGCTTTTTCTAATTTTTCTTTTATTTCTGCTACTTTTGCTTCTTTTAATTGTCTATTATTGCTTAACACTGTGTATCCACCTCCTAACAGTTTTTAACCGCTTTATAAAAAATTAAAATCTCTCCGTAGACACGAAGAGACCCATTTTACGTACACAAGTATACTTATAGGAATCCTCGGTAGGCATGTTGTCTTTTACGCTTTCGCACCTACTATCTACGGAATATCATTTATTCACTTTTAACATTGTATCATGTTTAAACCTATTCGTCAATACTAGTCTAATACTTTAGCTTGATTAACTTTTATTCCAGGTCCCATAGTGCTTGAAACTGATACTGATTTTAAGTATTGTCCTTTAGCTGCTGATGGTTTAGCTTTAACTACTGCTTCCATTAAAGCATGGAAGTTTGCAACTAATTTCTCAGCACCAAAAGATTTTTTTCCAAGTGGTACATGAACTATAGAAGTTTTATCAACTCTATACTCAACTTTACCAGCTTTTATTTCATTTATTGCTCTAGAAACATCAAATGTAACTGTTCCTGACTTTGGATTTGGCATTAATCCCTTAGGTCCAAGTACTCTACCTAATTTACCAACAACACCCATCATATCTGGAGTAGCAACAACTATATCAAATCCAAACCAATTTTCTTTTTGTATTTTTTCAACTAATTCATCAGTTCCAACGAAGTCTGCTCCTGCAAGTTCTGCTTCTTTAGCTTTATCGCCTTTAGCAAAAACTAAAACTTTAACTGTTTTACCTGTTCCATGAGGAAGTACTACTGCACCTCTAACTTGTTGGTCTGCATGTCTTGGATCAACACCAAGACTTATAGCAAGTTCTATAGTTTCATCGAACTTAGCTTTAGATGTTTTCACCACAAGTTCCATAGCTTCTGTTGGTGTATATAGAGCATTTTTATCTATAAGCTTAGCGCTTTCTATGTAATTTTTTCCCATATCAGTATCCTCCTTCGTGGTAATAACGGTTTTTACCTCCCACGTAATTAATTTAAATTTATTCTTCTACAACTATTCCCATACTTCTTGCTGTTCCCGCTATCATACTCATAGCAGATTCAATTGATGCTGCATTTAAATCTGGCATCTTGAGTTCTGCTATTTCTCTTACTTTAGCTTTAGAAACTGTAGCAATTTTGGTTTTGTTTGGAACACCAGAACCGCTTTCTAATCCAACTGCTTTCTTTAACAATATTGCTGCTGGCGGAGTTTTTAGTATGAAACTAAAAGATCTATCTTGATATACTGTTATCACTACTGGTATTATCATACCTGCTTGATCTGAAGTTTTTGCGTTGAATTCTTTACAGAATCCCATGATATTAACTCCGTGTTGTCCAAGTGCTGGTCCAACTGGTGGTGCTGGGGTAGCTTTTCCTGCAGGAAGTTGAAGTTTTATCATCCCTGTTATTTTCTTAGCCATGAATTTATACCTCCTATATTGTGGTAAAGCGGATTAAAAATCCTCCCACTTACTAAAACTTTCGTTTTATTAAGTACCTAGTCTAATTTTTGTATTTGATTGAATTCTAGTTCAACAGGAGTTTCCCTGCCAAACATATTTATAAGTGCTTTGATTTTTTGCTTTTCCAAATGAATTTCTTGTATTAAAGCAACAAATCCTTCTAATGGTCCAAACGTCACCTGAATATTCTCACCTATTTCGTAGTCAACAACTATAGTTTTTTCTGATATACCCATAGTTCTAACTTCGTCTTCAGTAAGAGCTACCGGTTTAGAACCTGGTCCTACGAACCCAGTTACACCTCTGGTATTTCTAACTATATACCAAGATTCATCTGTCATAAGCATTTTAACCATAACATAACCTGGAAACACTTTTTTTAAAGTTATTTTCTTTTTCCCATCCTTTACTTCAACTACTTCTTCCATAGGAACTTGAATATCGTGTACATATTCTTCAAGATTTCTATTTTCGATCGCTTTTTCTAGGTTGACTTTAACTTTATTTTCATAACCAGAATATGTATGTACAACATACCATTTAGCTTTATCTGCCATAGTTCAAGGGGTGGAGTATTCCGTCCCCCTACCTCCTTCCTTTACCTTATTTAAAGATTAGTTTATAGAGGTTCTTAAAACCATAATCCAACAAACCTATAATAATCACAAAAATAAAACAAAAACTTGTCACTGCAAAAGTTGCCTTTTTAACATCTTGTTTTGAAGGCCAAGTTATTCTTTTCGCCTCTGCCTTAAGTTCCTTGAAAAACTTCACTATACCTTTTTGGTTTGATTTTTCCTTTACTTTAACATTCCCAGTAACAGCCATTTTATTCACATCCCTACCGTTTTGTGTTTTATGCTGTATTATTTTGTTTCTTTATGAAGTGTATGTTTGTGGCAGAACTTACAGTATTTCTTCATTTCTATTCTGTCTGGGTTATTTTTTTTGTTTTTCATTGTATTGTAATTTCTCTGTTTGCAATCAGTACAAGCTAAAGTTACTTTTACTCTCACAATCTACACCTCCCGGTTTTACATCTATTTAAGAAAGCTCATACTTATTAAGCACTAAGCCATCTTTAGCATTTTTGTTATACTTAAATAATTTATCACAATTTAATACATATGTCAATGAATTAGTTCAAGGTGTTTTTTTATTAAACAATTTTCTTGCTTCTAATTCATCATGGTTTTCTTTGCTTATATTATTTAACTATTGAAGTAACAACTCCTGAACCTACTGTTCTTCCACCTTCTCTGATTGCGAATCTTAATCCCTCATCCATTGCTACTTGAGTGATTAGTTCAACATTCATGTCTATGTGATCTCCTGGCATTACCATTTCCATTCCGTCTGGTAATTTTATTGATCCTGTTACATCAGTTGTTCTGAAATAAAATTGTGGTCTATATCCGTCGAAGAATGGGGTATGTCTTCCGCCTTCTTCTTTTTTAAGTACATATACTTGACCTACAAATTTATCATGTGGATGTATTGAACCTGGTTTAGAAAGTACTTGACCTCTTTGAATATCTGCTCTTTGTACTCCTCTTAGTAATGCTCCGATGTTGTCTCCAGCCATTGCTTGATCTAGAAGTTTTCTAAACATTTCAACTCCTGTACATACAACTTTTCTTTTCTCTTCGCTGAGTCCTACTATTTCGACTTCTTCTCCAACCTTAAGTATTCCAGCTTCAACTCTTCCTGTAGCAACTGTTCCTCTACCTGTGATTGTGAATACATCTTCTACTGGCATTAAAAATGATTTATCTGTTGCTCTTGTTGGTGTTGGAATATAGCTATCTACTGCTTCCATTAATTCATCTATGCATTTTGATGCTTCTGCATCAGTTGGGTTTTCTAATGCTTTTAAAGCTGAACCTGTTACTACTGGAATGTCGTCACCTGGGAAGTCATACTCACTTAATAATTCTCTTACTTCCATTTCAACGAGTTCTAATAACTCTGGATCATCTACCATATCTGCTTTGTTTAAGAATACTACTATATATCCTACTCCAACTCTGCTTGCTAATAGTATATGCTCTCTTGTTTGAGGCATTGGACCATCTGCTGCACTAACAACTAGAATCGCTCCATCCATTTGTGCTGCGCCTGTAATCATGTTCTTTACATAATCCGCATGTCCTGGGCAATCAACATGTGCATAATGTCTGCTTTCTGTTTGATACTCAACATGTGATGTGTTTATTGTAATTCCTCTTTCTCTTTCCTCAGGTGCTTTGTCAATTTGGTCAAACCTAGATACTTCTGCTAACCCTTTAGTTGAGAGTACCGCTGTTATTGCAGCTGTTAATGTTGTCTTGCCGTGATCTACGTGCCCTATTGTTCCAATGTTTACGTGTGGTTTGCTTCTTTCAAACTTTGCCTTTGCCATTTTGTATTCCTCCTTATATAAATAATTACACTTTTGTGCAAGTAAACTCATCCTAGTGTATTGTACGGATTTAATAGTTATGGAGCCCATAACCGGAATTGAACCGGTGACCTCCACCTTACCAAGGTGACGCTCTGCCAACTGAGCTATATGGGCATTTAATTTTGGAGCGGGAAACGGGTATCGAACCCGCGACACCCAGCTTGGGAAGCTGGTGCTCTACCACTGAGCTACTCCCGCCGACGTACAACTTAAAGCTATACACCAGTTATTAACTGTACTACTGTTTGTTTTTTTTGTCAATGCATTTTCACCTTTTACTTAGACATTTTTCTAATTTTCTTTTTACTCTTTGTAGCGCATTATCAATAGACTTTGCATGCCTATCTAAATCACAAGCAATCTCTTGATAAGATTTACCATCTAAGTATGACATCAACACTTCCATCTCTAGTTCTGAAAGAACTTCCCCAATTTCATTTTGAATGCTTATTACTTCTTCGCGGCTTATAACTAGCTCTTCGGGGTCAGTAATTTTAGCACCTGATAACACATCCAATAATGTTCTGTCTGATTCCTCGTCATATATTGGTTTATTTAAAGATATATATGTATTAAGGGGAATGTGTTTTTGGCGAGTAGCTGTTTTTATTGCTGTAATTATCTGTCTTGTAACACAAATTTCTGCAAAAGCCCTAAAAGAAGATAATCTATCCGCCTTATAATCTCGAATGGCCTTATAGAGACCTATCATTCCTTCTTGGTAAATATCTTCTTTATCAGCCCCAATCAAAAAATACGACTTAGCCTTGGCTTTAATAAAATTCCTGTATTTATTAATTAAATATTCTTGTGCTCTAACATTTCTATTTTGTGCTTCAATAACTACTTCTTCATCCAATCTTTCTTCAAAGCATGAAGTATCCACACTAGCTCTAATGATTTTTTCCAACAAATATCCCCTCCACACCAAACATGTGTCATATAGATGACTATACCTTAGCGCAATTTCTATAGTCAAGAAAATTCAATGGCTCCTGCGTATTTTTTCAAGTTTTTTTAATGTTTTTTCATCTATTCTCTCTTCTAACCAATTTCTTTTTCCCAAATTTTTTTTCTCGATATTTATTTCAATCTCTTTTTGTGTACTAATTACTTCGTGATAAAATTCAATGGAAGACATTCGAGTGGCCCCTCTTTGAAAGGTAACTTGCTGCTCTAGTGAGTCTGATGTGACAACGCAGACTTCGGCTTTTCGTCCTATATTATTGACCATTCTCTCAATATAATCATCCGCCGTTTCGCCCTCTTTTGTAAAAATCACAACTAAATTTCCTTGTCTTTCTTTTTTTTGAAGGCTACCTTTAACCATTTGTGCATCAAAAACTATAAATATTTTATGCCCTTTAAATCCTGAGTAATTTTGAAGAGTGTCAATAAGCTGCAAGCGGGAAGATTCGTAACTAAAATCTTTAATCTTTTTAAGATTTGGCCAGCTATTTATAACATTATACCCATCAACAAAAACTGTTTTCACTTTTTACCTCATTTAATCTTTTGCTTCATAATTTCATACATTATTATACCACCTGCAACCGATGCATTTAAAGATGTTATTTTTCCTACCATGGGTATTTTTACTAAAACATCACATTTTTCTTTTGTAAGTTTAGAAATGCCTCTACCTTCACTTCCAATAACAAGAGCTACCGCACCAGTTAAATCAGTATTAAAAACATAATTTTCGGCATCCATATCCGCACCATAAACCCATACTCCGAGTCCCTTTATTTCTTCAATAGTTGCATTTATATTAGTTACTTTTACTATTTTCATATGTTCAATTGCACCAGCTGATGTTTTATACACTATTGGTGTAACTCCTACATTTTTCCTCTTTGGTATAATTATTCCATGGGCTCCACATACCTCTGCGGTTCTTATGATAGACCCAAAGTTATGTGGATCTTCTATTTCATCTAGGATAATTATAAAAGGCTTTTCTCCTCTTTCCTGCGCATATTCAAATATATTATTCAATTGATAATATTTATAAGGTGTTACTATAGCAATAACTCCTTGATGTGATGAAGTTTGTGACATTTCATCTAGTTTTCTTCTATCTACTTCTTTCGTAACAATTCCTTTTTCTTTAGCTAATGCTAGTACCACGCTTATAGAGCCTACCATATCACCTTTGGCAATAAGAATGTACTCTATGGTTCTATCCGATTTTAGCGCTTCTATAACTGCATTTCTTCCTTCAACTAAGTCCTCTCTCATGATTTTAGTCTCAACCTCTTTATTAACATTACTATTCTTAGGACTTATTTCAGCTCTCTCCCTAGTAAACTTTTTGTTTTCTGGTGCATTCTCTTCACTTTGTTTATTTCTTTTATTACCTACTCTGCCTTTATCTTCTCTACTTTCTTTTGTACCCTGTTCGTCACCTCTAAATCTTCTGGAAGTCGTTCCACTTTTATCATATTTACTACTTGAAAAGCCTCTGCTTTCTTTTACACCCTTTTCGCTCATCCTAATTCTTTTAGACTCTGTTCCAGTTTTCTCTTCCCTACTACTTCCAAATCCACCATTACCTCTATTTCCTTGATATTTTTTATTATCGCTCATTTCAAATACCTCTCTCTTTATCTATTTAACTTCATATTCTTTTCTTATTTCCAGCATTTTCCCACAACTCATACCACCTTCAGGGCATAGTCCACTAACGCAACTTGGCCCTGCATATTTAAAAAGTACAGGTGCTACAATTCTCGCTTGCATCATCATTGTTTTCGCCATTTGGCGTATTTCCCATTGAGCTCTAGTGCAACATCTCTGATTAAAGAAATGAATTAATTCTCTAGCATTCATAGTAACTATCATTTTAGTTTCACAAGCATTTGGAAATACATATCGTGCATCTTCAATAGCCTTTTTCTCAGCTTTACTCTTAAGAATTGCATATTGTTTTTTCTCAATTTCTTCAGGATTTATTAGTTTTTCACCCTTTAAGTATTCTTTTAAAAGATTAGCTAATTCATTTCTACACAATATCTCTACTAACTGATTATACTCCTCTTGAATGCGCTTCATAGAAGCTATGAAGATTGTTTTTGCTTCTTCATCTTTTTCAATATTGGGAGGAATTATATATTCAAATTGTTTAAGCTTTACATATCTCTGACTCTGTTGAGAATATGATGCTACCCTATGTCTCACTAATTGATGTGTCAAACTTCTAGATATACCCTCAATTGCAAAAGTAAAGTTCACATGTTCTATTGGCGAATGATGGCCATAAGTCATTAACATATCTAACAACTTTTGTGTTTTTTGTTCATTCAACCCTTCTAGTATTTCATCAACCCCAACTTGACTATAACAAAGTTTAGCTGCCGCTGCTATAATTTTTTCTGGGTTAGGTGTATGTTCTATTAATTTAACCTTAAGCATAATTACTTATCCCCCAAATCGTGGTCTATAATTTTCTCCAAAATATGGTTTAGCCTTTCTTTCTTTTCACTTAAATATAGAAAACCCACTAAAGCTTCAAACCCTGTAGCCCATTTATATTCATTTAAATCTCCATTTTTAGGCGTAGTGCCGCTTTTGGAGTTTCTAGCCCTTTTAAATATACTAAGCTCTTCTTCATTTAAATTTTCTATAAAGAATTTCATATACTCACTTTGTGCATGCGCTTTTACATGTGCAACTGTTTTAATATGAATTTTATGAGCATTCATATCTCTATTTTTTTCCACAAGATAGGTTCTAATAAATACCTCATAAACTGCATCTCCAACTAATGCAAGAACTAGTGGGTTTATCTGTTTAACTTGTTCTACTGTAAATTTACCCTTTAGCATATTAAATTCCATGCTTATTCTCCTTTTTAACTATTAGACATCTCTATTATAAAAAGCCATTGTATGGTGCCCTATAGCACAGCTGCTACTTCTTATTGTTATAGGTATTTCTATATTAATGTAATTACTACGGTCTTACCTCATCCTTACCTCTTACCACTTTTATCTTCGGATTTATTATTTACATGATACACATTTAAAATAAAAAATATCAAAAAAATAATAAAGCTCACCCTGTTTTAGGGCGAGCTTTATCACGGTACCACCTAAATTTGCACTCATTTTTTAACGGTTATGCTACCGGTAGTTTTGCTACAGCTCCGAAACAGGTTAAAAACTTTGAAAGTCTCCCAACCTAATACTTAATTTACATTTAATATTTTTTATAGTTACTAACCAATATACACATTAAATGTGCTACTGTCAATAGTAAAATCATCATCGAAGATGCTGTAAAATCATCATCGAAGGCGTTGCAATATTAACGGCTTATACCATATTCGTTTATAAATGTTCTAGCCCCATCATGAATAAATACAATGGCACAGTTTCTACTCATAAAAAACTTACTCACATAATATGACTAACTTTTTACTAAAGAATCCTTATTTTTAGCAAAAATCATTCTACCTGCTGCCGTCTGAAGTACTGATGTTACAATAACAACTATATTTTCACCAATATATCGTCTTCCACCTTCAACAACAATCATTGTGCCATCATCTAAATAAGCTATCCCTTGGCCCGATTCTTTTCCATCTTTCATCACTTGAATTTTCATTTCTTCCCCTGGTAAAACTACTGGTTTTACTGCATTTGCAAGTTCATTAATATTTAAAACTGGAACTCCTTGGAATTCAGCTACCTTATTAAGATTAAAATCGTTAGTAATTACTTTTCCATTCAAAACTTGAGCTAACTTCAGGAGTTTGCTATCCACTTCTGCAATATTGGGGAAATCTTTCTCCCAAATTTCAACTTCAATATTTAATTCCTTTTGAATTTTGTTTAGTATATCTAATCCTCTTCTGCCTCTATTCCTTTTAAGCCCATCTGATGAATCAGCTATATGCCTAAGCTCCTCCAATACAAAAGTGGGTATTACTAGTGGGCCTTCAACAAAACCCGTTTGACAAATATCAAATATTCTACCATCAATTATTACTGATGTATCTAGCACCTTAGGATTTTCATTAGTAAATCCTTTGGTTTTCTTATCTTTGAATCCATCTTTCCTTTTAATGCTTGTAAAGAAAGATAATATTTCATCTCTTTTTCTAGTGCAAATATCTGCTCCTAAAGCTGCCATTATAACAGTAAAAATAACAGCAATAATATTCCATATAAGAGATTGGTATTTAAATAATCCCGCAAACAAAGATGCTATTACAAGACCTATTATTGCTCCTCCTGTACCAAAAATAATTTGAGAAGTTGGCATTTTTTGTGTGCTTTTCTCCACATGATCCATAAACTTCATTATAAAAGATATGATTATAGGAGATATTAAAAATAAAATAAATCCAAATATTAAAGCAGAAAAAATAATGAATATTATTCCTTGAATTGCACCATTTTTAAAATAATTAAGCCCACCTAAATAGCTTGTACTTAGAAGTATCTCCCCTATTAAGTACCCTAAAATTAGTCCTATGATTGTAAAAAGTCCTCTTAAAATTTTTTTCAACAAAAAATTTCACCTCCTTCTAAATTATTAACACTTATTTGGATTTATATCCTGTTATTATCTAATATATACTATAAACTTGTGCATTTCAATAAAATATCCCATAGAATTAACAATTTGTTAAACTAAATCCCTTATTTTGTATAATGCTTGTTCCATATTAAGTTCAAAAACTAACATTATTTCACTGGCTACCATACCTTCAACTCTTTCTAGAATCTTTAGCTCACCCGGTGGAAGCATATCTTTCTCCTTTAAATAATATAAATCTCTAATTACCTCACACATTTTTAGAATATTACCACTTTGAATTTTTTTCTTGTTAATTCTATATCTATTATTCCAATTACTCTCTATACAATTAGGACCATTTGATATTGTGTTTAAAATTGTCTCTAATTCTACTTTATTTGAAATATCTCTTATATTATGTGTCTCAATTTTATCTATCGGAATCATAAAATTCATATTATCTAATAAAAGATATATATTTATATATTTACATTTTATATTATATAATTCTTCACTATTTATATTTTGTATATACCCAGCACCATAATATGCTACAAATATTTTTTGGCCAATATTTAACATAACACTCCCCCTATTAATAAAACTCCTGTTGATTTATTATATATTCATAAGGTTAAATGCGTACTTAATTTATTGACAAAAACATAATGCAAATCCTATAATAAAGATAGTATAGCTACTTAAATGATTAAAAGGAGTTGAACTTAATGAAAGATTGTATTTTTGATAATTTTCAAAATTCTGTGGATGAGTCCCTATTAAGACATAGAAGCATTTTGGATATAATTACTAAACTTCAAGAGTCTCAAGCTAGAGTTAATAGAGCTGTTGCAAAATCTGTTACCAATTGTGGCTGTATTAGCGTGGGAGCAAAAAAGCAATACACTCCTACCGATATAGATGATTTAGATTTGGATATCCTTAGTGCTTCACTCGATACCCACATGCAAGGTAATCTTTGTGAAAACTGTAGAGAAGTCTTAGAAAAAGAATTAGGAAACAACCTTTTTTACATTGCCTCTTTATGTAATCTTTTAGACTTAAATTTATATGATATTCTTTTAAAAGAGTATAACAAAATTAGTACCTTAGGTAAATATACTATGCGTTAGAAAATATAGCATAAAATAAGTTAAAACTTATTTTATGCTATATTTGCTTGTCTAACATAAATTGCTCTTTTAACCTCCTTAACCCATTTTTAATAGCTTTAGCTCTTGCTTCCCCAATACCTTCTACACTGTCAAGTTGTTGATAAGAAGCTTCCATTGTAGCTTTTAATTCTCTAAAGTGCTTAACTAAATTTTCTATAACATTTGCAGGTATTCTAGGTATCTTACCAAGCATTCTATATCCTCTTGGAGAAATTAGCGTATCTACTAATGGAACACCTATATATCCAATAATCCTAGAAATAAAATCTAAATCCATGAGTTCTTCAGAACTCATATTTTCTATTTGTCTATACATTTGCGTATAATCCATACCAATTTTACAATAATCTCTTATTAAGAGTATTCCATCCTCCTCAACACTTCTAATTAACTCATTTAGTTGCATTGAAATTAGTCTACCCTCATTCCCTAGTTCACATATATGCCTTTCAATTTCACCAACTATTCTCATAACCATTTCTGTTCTTTGTATTGCTGAAATAACATCAAACAAGGTTGCTAAATCTTGAAATTCTAAAAGATTCAGATTACTTACTACTCGCTCAAGAACTGAAACATACTTTTCTAATGTCTGAATAGCTTGATTTGCCTTTGCTAAAACAATACTACTATCTCTTAAAACATATTTTATATCATCTTTGTATACAGTTACGATGGTTCTTCTTTGTGATATTGCAACAACAGCATACCCAGTCTGCTTAGCTATCCTCTGAGCTGTTCTATGCCTTGTTCCTGTTTCAAAAGTAGGTATCGTAGGGCTTGGCATGAGCTGAGTATTAGCATATAATATTTTTTTCAAATCACTGCTTATTACTATGGCTCCATCCATCTTCGCTAGTTCATATACATAAGCAGGGCTATATTCCGCATTTATTCGAAATCCGCCATCTACAATGTCTAATATTTCCTTACCGTCTCCTAAAACAATAAGCCCTCCAGTTTTAGCTCTTAAAATATTTTCAAGTCCTTCCCTAAGCGTCGTCCCAGGGGCCATTATTTTTAATATATTCATAAGTTCCTTGCTTTTTTCTTCTCTCATCTTTTTCTCCCTACTTAATAAATAGTGCCATTAAAAAATCTTACTTGTAATATCTTTTAATGAAGCCGTACCTATAATATTAATATCCTTAGCATTAATTTTCTTTTCATTTCGTTCTGGTATAATATCGTTTTTGAACCCTAATTTACTTGCTTCATTAACTATTTTCTCGCAATGAGATATAGGTCTTACTTCTTCTGTAAGTCCTATTTCACCTACAATAATTGCTTTATCGAGCTTTATTGCTTTGCTTTTTACGCTAGACAATAGCGCAATAGCAAGTCCTAAATCTCCAGAAGGCCCATCTAAATTTAGTATTTAGTTCCCCTAATACATTAACATAAACATCTTTAGTTTAAACAGTAATATTATAGAATAATTTATTTTTAATAAGTCACATGAAAATAAATAACAATTAAATCATCTCCTGCGGAGCTGCAATATTAAAATAGAACTTACATTTTAATACAACTCAAAAAACCACTCAAGAGTGGCTTAAAGAAAAATTTATGCTTCTATAATTATATACTTTTTGCTACATATAAACAACATCAAATACATAAAGTCTTAAAAATCAATTCACTATTTTTCATAAGAACACTTACATTATCACCTTTATTAATATTACCCTTAAGTATTTCTTCAGAAAGCTTATCTTCCACAGTATTAGTTATTTCTCGCCTTAGTGGTCTAGCTCCATAAGTAGTATTAAGTCCCGCCTTAGCTAAATGCTTTTTAGTTTCCTCATCAAAAGTTATATCAATTTCGAGATCTTTAAGACGCTCTTTTACTACCGTAAGCATTAATTCTACTATTTTATATAAATCTTCATGTTCTAGCGAATGAAATACGATAATGTCATCTATTCTATTTAAAAATTCAGGTCTAAATGAATGTTTTAGCTCTTCCATTATATTTTCTTTCATCTTTTCATATTTAGAGCTTGCTTCATTACCCTTTATATCGAAACCTAGAGACCTCTGTTTTTTTATACTAGACGCGCCTACATTTGATGTCATTATAATTACTGTATTTTTAAAATCTACTGTTTTCCCTTTTCCATCTGTTAGCCTTCCATCCTCTAATATCTGTAACAAAATATTAACTACGTCTGGATGAGCTTTTTCAATTTCATCAAAAAGTATAACTGAATAAGGGTTTCTCCTCACCTTTTCAGTTAATTGACCACCTTCATCAAAACCTACATATCCTGGTGGTGAACCCATAAGCCTTGAAACAGTGTGCTTATCCATATATTCTGACATATCTATTCTTATCATGTTATTTTCATCACAAAACATGGCATCTGCTAAAGCTTTAGACAATTCTGTTTTTCCTACACCAGTAGGGCCTAAAAATATAAAAGAGCCTATAGGTCTCTTTGGATCCTTTAACCCTACCCTTGCACGTCTTACAGCTCTTGAAATGGATTTCACTGCCTCATATTGTCCTATTACCCTCGTGTGGAGTACCTCTTCTAACTTTAGTAGCCGTTCTGATTCTTTTTCAGTCAATTTTTCTATAGGTATATTAATCCATCTTGATACCACATTAGCAATTTCAAGCTCTGTAACTATTAGCTCGTCCGCTTGATTTTGAGTTTTCCAATTGTTTTTTGAATTATATAATTTATCCTTTAATTGTTTTTCTATATCTCTAATCTTAGCTGCTTTTTCAAAGTCCTGCACTGATATAGCATCAGCTTTCTCTTTAGAAATTCCATCTATTTCTTCTTCTAAATTTTTTAGATTTGGTGGAGCAATTAAATTTTGAATTCTTACTTTTGCACCAGCTTCGTCTATAAGATCTATTGCTTTATCAGGTAAATATCTATCAGATATATATCTATGTGATAAGGTAACAGCTGCTTCTATTGCACTATCAGTAATCTTTACTCTATGATGTGCTTCATACTTATCTCTTAATCCTTTTAATATTTCAACAGCTTCCTCTTTGCTTGGTTCTCCTACAACTATAGGTTGAAATCTCCTCTCGAGTGCTGCATCTTTTTCAAAATACCTTCTGTATTCATCTATAGTTGTTGCACCTATGCATTGAAGTTCTCCTCGAGCGAGGGCTGGTTTTAATATATTAGATGCATCAATAGCCCCTTCGGCTCCTCCTGCTCCAATGATGGTATGAATTTCATCTATAAATATAATAACATTTCCTGCGACGACTATCTCTTGCATAACCTTTTTAAGCCTTTCCTCAAACTCTCCCCTGTATTTAGAACCTGCCACCATTGAGGATATATCCAAAGTTATAACTCTTTTGTCTTTTAAAATTTCAGGAATGCTACCGGAAGCTATTCTTAGCGCTATCCCCTCTGCTATAGCTGTTTTACCTACGCCTGGTTCTCCTATAAGGCATGGATTATTCTTTATTCTTCTGCATAAAATTTCTAAAAGTCTTTGAGTTTCATTATCTCTGCCTATAACAGGATCAAGTTTACCTTGTCTTGCCATCTCAGTTAAGTCTTTGCCAAAACGGTCTAAGTTTGGAGTACCCTGTTTTTGCTTTTCTTTTGATAAACTACCTTTTGGAGTATCCTCAGAACACAAATCATTTAGTATAGCATTTCTAAGTTTATTAAAGTCCACTCCTAAATTAGCTAAAATTGTATATGCAACCCCTTCTTCTTCTCTAATCAATGCTAACAAAATATGTTCTGGACTAATATAATTATGATTCAAATTTCTCGCTTCCAAAAGACTTAGTTCTAGTAACCTTTTTGTTCTTGGAGTTAGAGGTATCTCGCTGATACGCATTTCTATGTCTCCTTCTCCCTCATACTCCATTACTAATTTCTTTACACCATCAGACGAAATTTTCATATCATTCAATGATTTTTTACATGCTCCATCTTCATCCTTTAAAATGCCTAGCAATATATGCTCCGTCCCTACATAACCATGCTTTAATTGCTTTGCCTCCTTCTGAGCATATACTAAAACCTTTTGTGCTCTTTCTGTAAATTTATTAAACATCATGTTAAAACACCTCACTTGCAATGGATTTACTTCTTTCTTTAATTATGACCAATTATATCCAATCTTATCCTAAGAATATCAATGTTGAAAGTGTGTTTCATATTTTACTATCTATTGTAATATTTTTCTATTTATATATTTTCTATCTTTATACCGCATGGAAATACCCTTTTCGTAATCAAAAAAATTAATAATTATACATTTATCATAATAACATCTAATGTTAATACTTTCACTCTCCTTACAACCTTAACAAACATTTGTGATGTGGTCATTACTATATTAAACTCTTGTCTTTCAATATCTAAACATAAATTGTCTATTTTTACTTGATCCAAAACACTTCCAATTTTAAATCCCCCTCCTAATCGCTTACAATTTCTGATAAGTTTTATAATATAAAAACACAAAACAGTATATTTTTATAAATATATTATTTTTAATAATAACATAGCACTCTACTTAATAACTTCCTATAAACTCAAAAAACAAATTTTGGAAAGTTTTATTTCCTAATTTGTTTTTTTAAAATATTCAAATATTAATAGTGATGGCCTCTTAGATATATTATGTAAATAACTTACTTACATAATTGCTCTTAATTTCATCTTTATCTTTCCTTTTGTGATGTGATATAGTACTCGCCATTTTCTTTATCTCCTTGTGTTACAACGGTAAAACAATTATTTTCTAACATTTCACATAAAATTTTCATTTCTTCCGCGTTTTTCATTTTTGAAGTAATTGTGAACTTATCATTTCGCTCTATTATGCCCATATAATCATGAATGCTACTGTAATCACTTAAGTTAATTTCTCCAGGAATGTCTAATTTATATTCAGACATTTAATTCTCCCCTCTCTACTATATTTCACATTAGGTTTTGTAATTTTGAGCAAAATATACGTATTATTATAATTTGCTTTTATTCTCTTTCTATACCTAAACATTCATAATTAAATCATCTTGAAATGTCGTTAAATCATCTCCTGCGGAGCTTCAATATTAACGACTTCAGAAGGAGATTTATACTCCCACTTATAGGAGTGGGAGACTTTCCTTCTGAAATGTCGTTAAAATAAAGAAATAAAACCGTAGCTAGCTATGGTTTTATTTCTTTATTTTATTTCTATTCCAAGTTCTTGCTAGCTTCAATTATTTTATCAATTCCATCCTGAGGCACTTCTTCATATCTTTCAAACTTGACTCTAAAATTTGCCCTAGCACCTGTCATTGAGCGTAAATCTGTTGCATAATCAAATAATTCTGATTGTGGTACCTCTCCTATGACTTTTTGACCTCTTTCAACAGACTCCATCCCCAAAACTCTTCCTCTTTTTTTGCTTATATCCGTGATAATATCACCCATATAGTCCTCTGGACATGTGACTTCCACATTCATAATCGGTTCCAATAAAACAGGATTTGATTCCTTAAGACCTTTCTTGTAAGCTAATGACGCTGCCATTTTAAATGCCATTTCAGAAGAATCTACAGCATGATACGAACCATCATGTAACGTTGTTTTAAGCCTTATAACTGGGAAACCTCCAAGTACACCATGCTGAATGCATTCTCTTAGCCCTTTTTCAACAGCAGGTATATACTGCCTTGGAACTGTTCCACCAACCACTGCATCAACAAATTCTAAATCATCTTCACCGTCTATTCTAGGCTCAAATTTAATCTTTACATCACCATATTGGCCATGTCCTCCAGATTGTTTTTTATGTTTTCCTTGGACATCAGAAGTTTTTTTAATTGTTTCTCTATAAGCAATCTTTGGAATTTCTAATGATACTTCAACTCCAAATTTATTTTTCAATTTACTAACTATAACCTGCAAGTGAGTAGATCCTAACCCTGAAATTATAGTTTGTGCATTCTCTGCGCTCCTTGAAATTGAGAATGTAGGATCTTCTTCTAACAATTTTGTTAAGCCATTAGATATTTTATCTTCGTCACCTTTAGATTTAGTTACAATAGCTCTTGAAAAAACTGGTTGTGGGAACTCCATAGTATCAAACATTATTAGTTTCCCTCTATCACAAAGAGTATCTCCAGTAGTCGTGCATTGAAGCTTTGCAACTGCACCTATATCACCTGCCTCAATTTCTCGAGTTTGAAATTGTTGTTTACCTTTTAAAAAATACATAGCACCTATTTTTTCTTCTTTATTTTTATTAATATTATATACTATTGTGTCACTTTTAGCTTTTCCAGTAATAACACGGAACATAGATAATTTACCCACAAAAGGGTCTGCAATAGTTTTAAATACTACTGCTGAGAATAGATCAGTATCATCAATTTTGACTTGTGTATATTTATTATTTTTTATATCTTTTGCAATGTACAGAGTTGTTTCAATTGGAGAAGGGAAACATTCAACCATATCTTCTAGTAATGTATTCATTCCTATACCAAGTAAAGCAGCTCCACACATTATAGGTGCAATTTCACCCATAGAAGCCCCTTTAATAAGACCTTGATATATTTCTTCTTCACTTATAGACCCCTCATTAAAATATTTTTCTAATAAAACTTCATCGGTTTCAGCAACTGTTTCCATAACCATCTGTTTACACTCATCCACTTTATCTATTAATTCTTCTGGAATATCGCTATCTTCCATCCCATGTGTTTTAGGATTAAATATTCGCGCCCTTCTAGATATGACATTTATTACGCCTCTAAAATTTTCTTCACTACCTATAGGATATTGAATTGGCACTGCAGATATTCCAAACTTTTCTTTTATCTGTTGCAAAACAACTTGAAAATTACTATTTTCCCTATCTAGCTTATTAATAAAAAATGCTCTAGGTAACTTATGGTCATTGATATATTCCCAAGCTTTTTCAGTTCCAACTTCTATACCTGATACCCCGCAGACAGTTATCATTGCCATATCTACAGCTCTTAAACCCTCAATCATTTCTCCTTCATAATCAAAATATCCAGGCATATCTACTAAGTTTATTTTCACATTTTCCCATTCACTTAAAGCCACTGATGTAGCAATAGATGTTTTTCTTTTCTTTTCTTCAATATCGTAATCACTAATTGTAGTACCATCATCAACTTTACCAAATCTATCTATAGCTTTAGTGTAATATAGTATTGATTCCATTAATGTGGTTTTTCCTGAACCACTATGTCCAACAATTCCTACATTTCTTAAATTTTTGCTTTTATATTCTTTCATATACGATACCTCCTAGCTTTGCAGTAGATATATATTCATATATTCTACCTTTAAATAAAAAGACCCTTATATATAACTAAATTTTATAAATATTTCGAATACTTCATTTTGATTTTTTTATGCTTGTTACTTTCTAAAAAAGATAAAAGTATCAATAAAATAAATTTATTGATACTTAATTATATATTTAAACTAAATATAAATTATTACTAAAGCTCATATCTATTTTTTAAAATTTGTATATTATTTATTATAATTTTGCAAAAAATAAAAAAAAGCTAATAATTAGCTTTGTATACTTTAAATAAAAATGGCTCCGCGAAAAGGATTTGAACCTTCAACCTATCGGTTAACAGCCGAGTGCTCCACCGTTGAGCTATCGCGGAACATTACCTAGCGACGACCTACTCTTCCACAAGGTCACCCCTGCAGTACCATCGGCGCATTGAAGCTTAACCTTCGTGTTCGGTATGGGAACGGGTGTTACCTTCATGCCATAATCACTAGATTGAGAAAATAAATATTCTCTCAAAATTGCACAGTGAATTAGTCTTTTCGCTCACGCTCAAAGCCTTGCTTCTTTCTTACGAAAGAAGTATATCGCATTACTTTTAATTATATATTTAGGTCAAGCCCTCGACTTATTAGTATTAGTCAGCTGAACATGTTACCATGCTTACACCTCTAACCTATCAACCTGGTGGTCTTCCAGGAGTCTTACTAACTTGTGTTAAAAACACGCGTTATGGGAAATCTCATCTCAGGGTGGGCTTCACGCTTAGATGCTTTCAGCGTTTATCCCTTCCAAACATAGCTACCCAGCGATGCCACTGGCGTGACAACTGGTGCACCAGAGGTTTGTCCATCCCGGTCCTCTCGTACTAAGGACAGCTCCCTTCAAATTTCCTACGCCCGCGACGGATAGGGACCGAACTGTCTCACGACGTTCTGAACCCAGCTCGCGTGCCGCTTTAATGGGCGAACAGCCCAACCCTTGGGACCTACTTCAGCCCCAGGATGCGACGAGCCGACATCGAGGTGCCAAACCTCCCCGTCGATGTGGACTCTTGGGGGAGATCAGCCTGTTATCCCCGAGGTAGCTTTTATCCGTTGAGCGATGGCCCTCCCACGAGGTACCACCGGATCACTAAGCCCGACTTTCGTCCCTGCTCCACTTGTAAGTGTCGCAGTCAGGCTCCCTTCTGCCTTTGCACTCTTCGCGCGATTTCCAACCGCGCTGAGGGAACCTTTGGGCGCCTCCGTTACTTTTTTGGAGGCGACCGCCCCAGTCAAACTGCCCACCTAACAATGTCCTGTGACCAGATTCATGGCCTCCAGTTAGAACCTCAGTACTGTCAGGGTGGTATCCCAAGGATGACTCCACACAGGCTGACGCCCATGTTTCTCAGTCTCCCACCTATCCTGTACAGACAATACCGAAATTCAATGCTAAGCTACAGTAAAGCTCTACGGGGTCTTTCCGTCCAATCGCGGGTAGCAAGCATCTTCACTTGCACTACAATTTCGCCGGATGTGTTGTTGAGACAGTGCCCAAATCATTACGCCATTCGTGCGGGTCGGAACTTACCCGACAAGGAATTTCGCTACCTTAGGACCGTTATAGTTACGGCCGCCGTTTACTGGGGCTTAAGTTCATACCTTCGCTTGCGCTAAGTAATCCCCTTAACCTTCCAGCACCGGGCAGGCGTCAGCCCCTATACATCAGCTTTCGCTTTAGCAGAGACCTGTGTTTTTGCTAAACAGTTGCTTGGGCCTATTCTCTGCGACCTACTTACGTAGGCACCCCTTCTCCCGAAGTTACGGGGTCAATTTGCCGAGTTCCTTAACAACAATTCTTCCGATGGTCTTAGGATTCTCTCCTCACCTACCTGTGTCGGTTTGCGGTACGGGCACCAATATCCTCGATAGAGACTTTTCTTGGCAGCGTGGAATCAGATACTTCGGGAATAAATTCCCTTCCCCATCACATCTCAGCGTTAAGAGCAAACGGATTTGCCTGCTTGCTCCGCCTAAATGCTTAGACACACATCCAATAGTGTGCACATCTTATCCTCCTGCGTCATCCCATTTCTAATAACGTCCATTGGTGGTATCGGAATATCAACCGATTGTCCATCACCTACGCCTTTCGGCCTCGGCTTAGGTCCCGACTAACCCTGAGAGGACGAGCCTTCCTCAGGAAACCTTAGGTTTTCGACCGTTAAGATTCTCACTTAACTCTCGCTACTCATGCCAACATTCTCACTTCTGTACCGTCCACCACTCCTTACGGTATGACTTCAGCCAGTACAGAAAGCTCCTCTACCGCGTACACAATTGTGTACACCCATAGCTTCGGTGGTAAGTTTTAGCCCCGGACATCTTCGGCGCAGGATCTCTTGACTAGTGAGCTATTACGCACTCTTTAAATGAGTGGCTGCTTCTGAGCCAACATCCTAGTTGTCTTAGAAATCCCACATCCTTTTCCACTTAACTTACACTTTGGGACCTTAGCTGATGGTCTGGGCTGTTTCCCTTTTGACTACGGATCTTATCATTCGCAGTCTGACTGCCGAAATAAAAGTATATGGCATTCGGAGTTTGATAGGGTTCAGTAACTGTTGTCAGCCCCTAGCCCATTCAGTGCTCTACCTCCATTACTCAATTAATCGACGCTAGCCCTAAAGCTATTTCGAGGAGAACCAGCTATCTCCGAGTTCGATTGGAATTTCTCCGCTATCCACAGCTCATCCCATGGTTTTTCAACACCAACGTGGTTCGGACCTCCACGGAATTTTACTTCCGCTTCATCCTGGCCATGGATAGGTCACCCGGTTTCGGGTCTACGACATGCAACTTCGTGAACTTGCGTTCACAACGCCCTATTCAGACTTGGTTTCCCTTCGGCTCCGTACCTTAAGTACTTAACCTTGCTACATATCGTAACTCGTTGGCTCGTTCTACAAAAAGCACGCCGTCACACATATAAAGTGCTTCGACCGGTTGTAGGCACACGGTTTCAGGTTCTATTTCACTCCCCTTCCGGGGTTCTTTTCACCTTTCCCTCACGGTACTTCTTCACTATCGGTCACTAGGTAGTATTTAGCCTTGGGAGGTGGTCCTCCCAGCTTCCCACAAGGTTTCACGTGTCTCGTGGTACTCTGGATTAGATCTGACTGTTTTTCCTTTTCATTTACAGGCCTATTACCTTCTGCGGAGCAGCTTTCCAGCTATCTTCAATTAAGGAATTGCAGTATTTATGATCTATCCTCAACCCCCAGGTCAAAGACCTGGGTTTGGGCTCTTTCCCTTTCGCTCGCCGCTACTTAGGAAATCGATATTTCTTTCTCTTCCTCCGGGTACTTAGATGTTTCAGTTCCCCGGGTCTACCTCTGCATACCTATTTATTCAGTATGCAGTACATAGTTGTTACTATGTGGGTTCCCCCATTCGGAAATCTTTGGATCACAGGCTATTTGCGCCTACCCAAAGCTTATCGCAGCTTAACGCGTCCTTCTTCGGCTCCTAGTGCCAAGGCATTCGCCATGCGCCCTTTGTAGCTTGACCTTGATTCTGTCTATTTACATAGACGGTTATATTAATTTTGCGAAATTGTATTAAATCAATTCATAAACTATTTTCATAGTTTTAATTTTTTTAAAACAACTTTTTTCACTGTGCAATTTTCAAAGAACATTTTAAGAAAAACTATTAATTAGCTAACTCCTAAGAGTTAACTAAAATTAGTCTCTCAAAATTAAACAGAGAACTAGGTACGATTAATTACAATAGATATTGTGCATCGACCGAAGTCAATACATCTACTCCCTAGAAAGGAGGTGATCCAGCCGCAGGTTCTCCTACGGCTACCTTGTTACGACTTCACCCCAATCATCAATCCCACCTTCGGCCGCTGGCTCCTTACGGTTACCTCACGGACTTCGGGTGTTACCAACTCTCATGGTGTGACGGGCGGTGTGTACAAGGCCCGGGAACGTATTCACCGCGACATGCTGATTCGCGATTACTAGCAACTCCGGCTTCATGTAGGCGAGTTGCAGCCTACAATCCGAACTGGGATGAGTTTTTGAGTTTGGCTCCACCTTGCGGTCTTGCATCTCTTTGTACTCACCATTGTAGCACGTGTGTAGCCCTAGACATAAGGGGCATGATGATTTGACGTCATCCCCACCTTCCTCCCGGTTAACCCGGGCAGTCTCACTAGAGTGCTCAACTTAATGGTAGCAACTAATGATAAGGGTTGCGCTCGTTGCGGGACTTAACCCAACATCTCACGACACGAGCTGACGACAACCATGCACCACCTGTCACCCTGTCCCGAAGGACTTCACCCATCTCTGGGTTATGCAGGGGATGTCAAGTCTAGGTAAGGTTCTTCGCGTTGCTTCGAATTAAACCACATGCTCCGCTGCTTGTGCGGGCCCCCGTCAATTCCTTTGAGTTTTAATCTTGCGATCGTACTCCCCAGGCGGAATACTTAATGTGTTAACGGCGGCACCGAGGTTCGACCCCCGACACCTAGTATTCATCGTTTACGGCGTGGACTACCAGGGTATCTAATCCTGTTTGCTCCCCACGCTTTCATGCCTCAGCGTCAGTTACAGTCCAGTAAGTCGCCTTCGCCACTGGTGTTCTTCCTAATCTCTACGCATTTCACCGCTACACTAGGAATTCCACTTACCTCTCCTGCACTCTAGACACCCAGTTTCAAATGCAGCACCCAAGTTAAGCTCGGGTATTTCACATCTGACTTAAATGTCCGCCTACGCATCCTTTACGCCCAGTAAATCCGGACAACGCTTGCCACCTACGTATTACCGCGGCTGCTGGCACGTAGTTAGCCGTGGCTTCCTCCTCTGGTACCGTCATTATCGTCCCAGAAGACAGAACTTTACAACCCGAAGGCCTTCATCATTCACGCGGCGTTGCTGCGTCAGGGTTTCCCCCATTGCGCAATATTCCCCACTGCTGCCTCCCGTAGGAGTCTGGACCGTGTCTCAGTTCCAATGTGGCCGATCACCCTCTCAGGTCGGCTACGCATCGTCGCCTTGGTGAGCCGTTACCTCACCAACTAGCTAATGCGCCGCGGGTCCATCTCAAAGTGGAATTTTCCGAAGAAAAATCCTTTGATGTTTCGATCATGCGACCAAAACATATTATGCGGTATTAATCTCCCTTTCGGGAGGCTATTCCCCTCTTTGAGGCAGGTTACCCACGTGTTACTCACCCGTCCGCCGCTAATCAACGTCTCCCGAAGGAGACGAATCATCGCTCGACTTGCATGTGTTAGGCACGCCGCCAGCGTTCGTCCTGAGCCAGGATCAAACTCTCAATTTAAAAGTTTACACTTTTTTAGTTGAAATGATTAATCTGCGCCAACTGTTAAGCTGGTTAGCAAGCTCATTACATACTTTTAGTCTTACGACTAAATTTTACTTTATACTAAAGTAATTAACTGGTTTAACGAAATATTATTTCGCTATCTTTACCTATTTCTCTGTTTAATTTTCAAAGACCAACTTGCTTTGTCATCATGTGACGACTTCTACTATTCTACTAGGTATTTCTTGTTTTGTCAACAACTTTTTAAAAATTATTTTCATTTGAAAATATATTAAATAGTTATCAACAGTTAGCTTATCGTGCCACTCGTTTGTGACGACAAGGAGTATTGTATCATAATAATAAAGTTGTATATTAGTTTTTTTTGTTATATATCCACATTATTCTCTATTCCCCCCTCTTTTCGTTATAATCCTTTGTTTTATATGTGTTGACACACATGGTCAAGTATATAAGAAATTGTTTATATTTAAGCATTTAATTCATTTATTTATAAACGTTATTAAGTATTTTTATATTATATAATTCCTTTAAATATTAATAATTAACTTAAATATAATTAATCATATAAAAATAAAAATGCTACTCTATTCTAATTATGCAAACAGTCACATTTTCATTTCGAAATTCTGGTAACCTCTTTTATTTTTAAAGGAAATTCATTAAATATTTTATTTACTTCAATTCTAATCCTTCTTTAAATAATTATATTATCAAATAAGTAATTTATATGTGATTTTAATGACATCTCATAAGGGAAGTCACCACTTTTATAAGTAGAGGTTCAATATTATAACAAAAATAAAACTTCAGTGGGAGTATAAATCTCCTTCTGAAGTCGTTAATATTTCAGCAACCCAGGATATGATTTAACCCAGTTTTTTTACTAACAACTTATTTATCTCCACAAAAAAAACAGCCCATATTGGACTGTTTTTTGGTGGAGATAAAGGGAATCGAACCCTTGACCCCCTGCGTGCAAGGCAGGTGCTCTCCCAGCTGAGCTATATCCCCACATATGGTGGACCTTCAGGGACTCGAACCCCGGACCGACCGGTTATGAGCCGGTAGCTCTAACCAGCTGAGCTAAAGATCCATATTTACCTGGCGACAACCTACTCTTCCACAAGGTCACCCCTGCAGTACCATCGGCGCATTGAAGCTTAACCTTCGTGTTCGGTATGGGAACGGGTGTTACCTTCATGCCATAATCACCAGATTTATTAATATCCGTCATATGTTATTATATTTTAAAAAAATGGCTCCGCGAAAAGGATTTGAACCTTCAACCTATCGGTTAACAGCCGAGTGCTCCACCGTTGAGCTATCGCGGAACATTACCTAGCGACGACCTACTCTTCCACAAGGTCACCCCTGCAGTACCATCGGCGCATTGAAGCTTAACCTTCGTGTTCGGTATGGGAACGGGTGTTACCTTCATGCCATAATCACTAGATTGAGAAAATAAATATTCTCTCAAAATTGCACAGTGAACTAGTCTTCTCGCTTATGCTTGAAGTATCGCGTTATTTCTAATTATTTAGGTCAAGCCCTCGACTTATTAGTATTAGTCAGCTGAACATGTTACCATGCTTACACCTCTAACCTATCAACCTGGTGGTCTTCCAGGAGTCTTACTAACTTGTGTTAAAAACACGCGTTATGGGAAATCTCATCTCAGGGTGGGCTTCACGCTTAGATGCTTTCAGCGTTTATCCCTTCCAAACATAGCTACCCAGCGATGCCACTGGCGTGACAACTGGTGCACCAGAGGTTTGTCCATCCCGGTCCTCTCGTACTAAGGACAGCTCCCTTCAAATTTCCTACGCCCGCGACGGATAGGGACCGAACTGTCTCACGACGTTCTGAACCCAGCTCGCGTGCCGCTTTAATGGGCGAACAGCCCAACCCTTGGGACCTACTTCAGCCCCAGGATGCGACGAGCCGACATCGAGGTGCCAAACCTCCCCGTCGATGTGGACTCTTGGGGGAGATCAGCCTGTTATCCCCGAGGTAGCTTTTATCCGTTGAGCGATGGCCCTCCCACGAGGTACCACCGGATCACTAAGCCCGACTTTCGTCCCTGCTCCACTTGTAAGTGTCGCAGTCAGGCTCCCTTCTGCCTTTGCACTCTTCGCGCGATTTCCAACCGCGCTGAGGGAACCTTTGGGCGCCTCCGTTACTTTTTTGGAGGCGACCGCCCCAGTCAAACTGCCCACCTAACAATGTCCTGTGACCAGATTCATGGCCTCCAGTTAGAACCTCAGTACTGTCAGGGTGGTATCCCAAGGATGACTCCACACAGGCTGACGCCCATGTTTCTCAGTCTCCCACCTATCCTGTACAGACAATACCGAAATTCAATGCTAAGCTACAGTAAAGCTCTACGGGGTCTTTCCGTCCAATCGCGGGTAGCAAGCATCTTCACTTGCACTACAATTTCGCCGGATGTGTTGTTGAGACAGTGCCCAAATCATTACGCCATTCGTGCGGGTCGGAACTTACCCGACAAGGAATTTCGCTACCTTAGGACCGTTATAGTTACGGCCGCCGTTTACTGGGGCTTAAGTTCATACCTTCGCTTGCGCTAAGTAATCCCCTTAACCTTCCAGCACCGGGCAGGCGTCAGCCCCTATACATCAGCTTTCGCTTTAGCAGAGACCTGTGTTTTTGCTAAACAGTTGCTTGGGCCTATTCTCTGCGACCTACTTACGTAGGCACCCCTTCTCCCGAAGTTACGGGGTCAATTTGCCGAGTTCCTTAACAACAATTCTTCCGATGGTCTTAGGATTCTCTCCTCACCTACCTGTGTCGGTTTGCGGTACGGGCACCAATATCCTCGATAGAGACTTTTCTTGGCAGCGTGGAATCAGATACTTCGGGAATAAATTCCCTTCCCCATCACATCTCAGCGTTAAGAGCAAACGGATTTGCCTGCTTGCTCCGCCTAAATGCTTAGACACACATCCAATAGTGTGCACATCTTATCCTCCTGCGTCATCCCATTTCTAATAACGTCCATTGGTGGTATCGGAATATCAACCGATTGTCCATCACCTACGCCTTTCGGCCTCGGCTTAGGTCCCGACTAACCCTGAGAGGACGAGCCTTCCTCAGGAAACCTTAGGTTTTCGACCGTTAAGATTCTCACTTAACTCTCGCTACTCATGCCAACATTCTCACTTCTGTACCGTCCACCACTCCTTACGGTATGACTTCAGCCAGTACAGAAAGCTCCTCTACCGCGTACACAATTGTGTACACCCATAGCTTCGGTGGTAAGTTTTAGCCCCGGACATCTTCGGCGCAGGATCTCTTGACTAGTGAGCTATTACGCACTCTTTAAATGAGTGGCTGCTTCTGAGCCAACATCCTAGTTGTCTTAGAAATCCCACATCCTTTTCCACTTAACTTACACTTTGGGACCTTAGCTGATGGTCTGGGCTGTTTCCCTTTTGACTACGGATCTTATCATTCGCAGTCTGACTGCCGAAATAAAAGTATATGGCATTCGGAGTTTGATAGGGTTCAGTAACTGTTGTCAGCCCCTAGCCCATTCAGTGCTCTACCTCCATTACTCAATTAATCGACGCTAGCCCTAAAGCTATTTCGAGGAGAACCAGCTATCTCCGAGTTCGATTGGAATTTCTCCGCTATCCACAGCTCATCCCATGGTTTTTCAACACCAACGTGGTTCGGACCTCCACGGAATTTTACTTCCGCTTCATCCTGGCCATGGATAGGTCACCCGGTTTCGGGTCTACGACATGCAACTTCGTGAACTTGCGTTCACAACGCCCTATTCAGACTTGGTTTCCCTTCGGCTCCGTACCTTAAGTACTTAACCTTGCTACATATCGTAACTCGTTGGCTCGTTCTACAAAAAGCACGCCGTCACACATATAAAGTGCTTCGACCGGTTGTAGGCACACGGTTTCAGGTTCTATTTCACTCCCCTTCCGGGGTTCTTTTCACCTTTCCCTCACGGTACTTCTTCACTATCGGTCACTAGGTAGTATTTAGCCTTGGGAGGTGGTCCTCCCAGCTTCCCACAAGGTTTCACGTGTCTCGTGGTACTCTGGATTAGATCTGACTGTTTTTCCTTTTCATTTACAGGCCTATTACCTTCTGCGGAGCAGCTTTCCAGCTATCTTCAATTAAGGAATTGCAGTATTTATGATCTATCCTCAACCCCCAGGTCAAAGACCTGGGTTTGGGCTCTTTCCCTTTCGCTCGCCGCTACTTAGGAAATCGATATTTCTTTCTCTTCCTCCGGGTACTTAGATGTTTCAGTTCCCCGGGTCTACCTCTGCATACCTATTTATTCAGTATGCAGTACATAGTTGTTACTATGTGGGTTCCCCCATTCGGAAATCTTTGGATCACAGGCTATTTGCGCCTACCCAAAGCTTATCGCAGCTTAACGCGTCCTTCTTCGGCTCCTAGTGCCAAGGCATTCGCCATGCGCCCTTTGTAGCTTGACCTTGATTCTGTCTATTTACATAGACGGTTATATTAATTTTGCGAAATTGTATTAAATCAATTCATAAACTATTTTCATAGTTTTAATTTTTTTAAAACAACTTTTTTCACTGTGCAATTTTCAAAGAACATAAATGGTGGGCCTAAATGGACTCGAACCATCGACCTCACGCTTATCAGGCGTGCGCTCTAACCAGCTGAGCTATAGGCCCATTTAATGGTGGAGATAAAGAGAATCGAACTCTTGACCCCCTGCGTGCAAGGCAGGTGCTCTCCCAGCTGAGCTATACCCCCATTAGAAAAACTATTCATTAGTAACTCCTAAGAGTTAACTATAATTAGTCTCTCAAAATTAAACAGAGAACTAGGTACGATTAATTACAATAGATATTGTGCATCGACCGAAGTCAATACATCTACTCCCTAGAAAGGAGGTGATCCAGCCGCAGGTTCTCCTACGGCTACCTTGTTACGACTTCACCCCAATCATCAATCCCACCTTCGGCCGCTGGCTCCATAAACACCTAAGTGTTAGGTTACCTCACGGACTTCGGGTGTTACCAACTCTCATGGTGTGACGGGCGGTGTGTACAAGGCCCGGGAACGTATTCACCGCGACATGCTGATTCGCGATTACTAGCAACTCCGGCTTCATGTAGGCGAGTTGCAGCCTACAATCCGAACTGGGATGAGTTTTTGAGTTTGGCTCCACCTTGCGGTCTTGCATCTCTTTGTACTCACCATTGTAGCACGTGTGTAGCCCTAGACATAAGGGGCATGATGATTTGACGTCATCCCCACCTTCCTCCCGGTTAACCCGGGCAGTCTCACTAGAGTGCTCAACTTAATGGTAGCAACTAATGATAAGGGTTGCGCTCGTTGCGGGACTTAACCCAACATCTCACGACACGAGCTGACGACAACCATGCACCACCTGTCACCCTGTCCCGAAGGACTTCACCCATCTCTGGGTTATGCAGGGGATGTCAAGTCTAGGTAAGGTTCTTCGCGTTGCTTCGAATTAAACCACATGCTCCGCTGCTTGTGCGGGCCCCCGTCAATTCCTTTGAGTTTTAATCTTGCGATCGTACTCCCCAGGCGGAATACTTAATGTGTTAACGGCGGCACCGAGGTTCGACCCCCGACACCTAGTATTCATCGTTTACGGCGTGGACTACCAGGGTATCTAATCCTGTTTGCTCCCCACGCTTTCATGCCTCAGCGTCAGTTACAGTCCAGTAAGTCGCCTTCGCCACTGGTGTTCTTCCTAATCTCTACGCATTTCACCGCTACACTAGGAATTCCACTTACCTCTCCTGCACTCTAGACACCCAGTTTCAAATGCAGCACCCAAGTTAAGCTCGGGTATTTCACATCTGACTTAAATGTCCGCCTACGCATCCTTTACGCCCAGTAAATCCGGACAACGCTTGCCACCTACGTATTACCGCGGCTGCTGGCACGTAGTTAGCCGTGGCTTCCTCCTCTGGTACCGTCATTATCGTCCCAGAAGACAGAACTTTACAACCCGAAGGCCTTCATCATTCACGCGGCGTTGCTGCGTCAGGGTTTCCCCCATTGCGCAATATTCCCCACTGCTGCCTCCCGTAGGAGTCTGGACCGTGTCTCAGTTCCAATGTGGCCGATCACCCTCTCAGGTCGGCTACGCATCGTCGCCTTGGTGAGCCGTTACCTCACCAACTAGCTAATGCGCCGCGGGTCCATCTCAAAGTGGAATTTTCCGAAGAAAAATCCTTTGATGTTTCGATCATGCGACCAAAACATATTATGCGGTATTAATCTCCCTTTCGGGAGGCTATTCCCCTCTTTGAGGCAGGTTACCCACGTGTTACTCACCCGTCCGCCGCTAATCAACGTCTCCCGAAGGAGACGAATCATCGCTCGACTTGCATGTGTTAGGCACGCCGCCAGCGTTCGTCCTGAGCCAGGATCAAACTCTCAATTTAAAAGTTTACACTTTTTTAGTTGAAATGATTAATCTGCGCCAACTGTTAAGTTGGTTAAGCAACCGTTAGGTTGATTCGCAAGCTCATTACATACTTTTTAGTCTTACGACTAAATTTTACTTTATACTAAAGTAATTAACTGGTTTAACGAAATATTATTTCGCTATCTTTACCTATTTCTCTGTTTAATTTTCAAAGACCAATTATCATTGTCATCATGTGATGACTTTTACTATTATAATTCTTTTTTTCATCATTGTCAACTACTTTAAAAATATTTGATAATGAATTTTTCTTTCATCACTGTGCACTTAAAGTTAATTTATAACGGTATGTTCCAGCGACAATTAATATAATATCATATGTATAACTCACCATTTGTTTATAATCATCTATTATATCAATCTATTTTCATATATATGCTTATTTATACCATATAATCCGTTTTACTCATAATGATACGCTTGGAACATTTGTTATGCATTTAGCGCTTAATGACTATAAAAATAAATATCATAGGTTTGTTAAGTTAATTAATACTCGTTTAAATCATCACTCTCAGTGCTGTAATATTATAATTTCCTTATTAATAAAATAAAAACCCCAGTAAAAATAATCTTTTTTACCAAAGCCCCTATTTAGTGAACATGAAAATGTCTTTTATTATAATGTCATTACTATTTCCTTATATTTATTACCTCTTACTTCAAAATTTTGAAACATATCGAAACTTGCACATGCAGGTGACAACGTCACTATATCACCAGGTTTAGCAACTAATTTAGCTGTAAAAATTGCTTCATTAAAATTTTCAGCAAGTATAATCTGTAAAGGTATTTTATTTTCTTTAGACATACGCTCAAAAACTTCTTTTATTTTATATTTAGTGTCACCTACTAATATTAGTGTTTTAATATTTGTGTAGCCTTCTTCTGCTAAAGGTTCAAAAGGTATTTTTTTATCATATCCTCCTGCAATTAATATAACAGGTTTTTCAAAGGCTTTGAGACTTGCTATAGTTCTAGTCGGCGTAGATGCTATTGAATCATTGTAATATTTAACTCCATCTACTTCCCTCACGAATTCACCCCTATGAGGTACCCCCGTAAAAGTGGTAGCCACTTCTCTCATGCTCGCAACCGTTACTTCATTTTGAGTTGCACAAAAGGCAGTTAATAGATTTTGCACATTATGCATCCCTTTTAGCTTTATTTCCTCAAGATTACATACTAACTTGTTCATAATGAATAAGTTATCATTTTGAAAATATGCACCATCTTCTATCTTCTCGCATACACTAAAATACTTAACTTTTCCCTTAACCTCTTTTCTTAATTCGTAAGTTAACTCATTATCCTTATTTAATACAATGAGATCCCCATCACGTTGATATTTAAACACGTTCTTCTTTGCATTTATATATTCTTCCATATCCTTATGAATATCTAGATGATTCATGCTCAGATTTGTTACTATTGCTACATCTGTAGAAACCGTCATAGTCATAAGCTGAAAGCTCGACAATTCCAATACTACCTTATCATCTTTAGTTATTTCTTCAATATTTGCGAACAGCGGTGTTCCAATATTGCCTCCAACCCAAGTTTTATATCCTTCTTTTTTTAATATATTATATATTATTGTGGTTGTAGTTGTTTTTCCATCACTACCCGTTACGCCGTAAGTTTTAGCCGGACAATATTTTATGAACTCCTCCATTTCCGAAGTTATATATGTACCTTCTTTTTTCGCTTTCAAAAGAGCAGGATTGTCTACTCTCATAGATGGCGTTTTAAAAATAGCATCAAATCCCGTTAGGTCATCTAAGTAATCCTCGCCTAATACCAGTTTCACACCCTCTTCTTCAAAATCTATTGCTACCTTTCCAAGTAAACTATAAGTTTTTTTATCAAAAGCTGTAACAACGGCCTGAAGCTTCACTAGAAAATGTATTAAAGGAATATTGCTAACTCCTATACCTACAACTCCAACTTTTTTCCCTTTTATAAATTCCTTAAATTCATTGAAATTCTTTTTCATATAACCCTCCATGTAATCTTCATATACTTTATATTTCACATTTTTTTGAATTTGTTCTATAAAAAAACAACGCATAGTATAACCACAGCCTACTCAAGCCTCATTATATACTACACGCCATCCTCTAACCCAAACTAACTATTCCAATTCAAAATTTAAAATTGTAATTTTTCTTCTATAAACTTTTCTAAATCATCTATACTTACCCTTATTTGACCCATTGTATCTCTGTCTCTAATTGTTACAGTGTTATCTTCTAACGTGTCAAAATCTACAGTTATGCAGTATGGAGTTCCTATTTCGTCTTCTCTTCTATACCTTTTTCCTATACTTCCGGTTTCATCGTAGTCTACGTTAAATTTTTTACCTAGCATAGCAAAAACTTGGAGGGATTTCTCTGATAATTTTTTACTTAAAGGTAGAATAGCCGCCTTAAATGGTGCAAGTGCTGGATGTAAATGAAGCACTGTTCTTACGTCTCCGCCTTCAAGTTCTTCTTCATCATATGCATTAACTAAGAATGCAAGAACAACTCTATCTGCACCCAGAGAAGGTTCTATACAATATGGTACATATTTTTCATTAGTGATAGGATCTAGATAACTTAAATCATTCCCTGAATGTTCCATATGTTTCTTTAAGTCATAATCCGTTCTATCAGCAACGCCCCATAATTCTCCCCATCCAAAAGGAAACAAGAATTCTATGTCACAAGTAGCATTACTATAGAAAGATAATTCCTCTTCTCCATGGTCTCTAAATCTTAGATTTTCCTTTTCCATACCCAAATTATATAAGAAATTAGCACAATACTCTTTCCAATATGCAAACCATTCTAAATCTGTACCTGGTTTACAGAAAAATTCCAATTCCATTTGTTCAAATTCCCTGGTTCTAAAAATAAAATTCCCTGGTGTTATTTCATTTCTGAAAGCCTTTCCTACTTGGCCTATTCCAAATGGAACTTTTTTTCTTGAAGCTCTTTGAACATTTTTAAAGTTTACGAAGATCCCCTGAGCCGTTTCTGGTCTTAAATATATTTCTGATTTTCCATCTTCTGTTATTCCCTGGGAAGTCTTAAACATTAAATTAAATTTTCTAATATCAGTAAAGTCTTTCTTTCCACATTTAGGACATACTATTTCATTTTTTGCTATATATTCTTTTAATTCTTCATTTGACCATCCATCAGCAGTAGCTACTTCTACTCCCTGATTTGTCATATGGTCTTCCACTAACTTATCCGCTCTAAATCTAGCTTTGCAATCTTTGCAATCCATTAGTGGATCTGAAAATCCTCCAACGTGACCCGTCGCAACCCATACTTCTGGGTTCATAAGTATAGCGCAGTCTACGCCTACATTATATGGACTTTCTTGAACAAATTTTTTCCACCAAGCTTTTTTAACATTATTTTTAAATTCAACTCCCAGAGGACCATAATCCCATGAATTAGCGAGCCCTCCGTATATATCAGACCCTGGGAATACGAACCCTCTGTTTTTGCATAACGCAACTATTTTATCCATACTTTTTTCAAATGCCATATTAATCACTCCTATTTTTTTATAATCTAATGATATCTTGTTTTATATACTTCTAAATGGTCGTTACAAATATATTAATGTTATTTCTTGTATTCTTTCCTATTTTGTCTAAATATAACTAATTCAATTCATCTCACCCGCATAAAGACATGCTCTATTATTTTACGCATAAAAAAAAAGACTATACCCTAAGGGACGAAAATTACTTCCGCGGTTCCACCCTTATTGGCACATGCCCTACTTTAAATTCTATACACTCAAAAGTCCCTTTCACAATAATACTTTGATTGTTTACACCAGCCACAACCTCTCTTATAAAGTACTACTACTACTCTTCTTTATCACAGTGAATTATTTTATTATACATTAGATTTCTTATAATATTGAGTTTCAAAAATAAAAAATGGCTCCGCGAAAAGGATTTGAACCTTCAACCTATCGGTTAACAGCCGAGTGCTCCACCGTTGAGCTATCGCGGATTATTATTGCTTACAACAATATTATAACATACACAATTAAGAATTCAATAGTTTTTTCTTTTTTTTTATAATTTAATGATTTTATTTATTAAAAAGTACAGGAAACCCTTATGTTAAGTAGTTATGATTATGCTTTAAAAATAAAAAAGATATTTTAGATTAACTAAAATATCCTTTTTATTTTTTTAAATTACTGAATTGGTTTCATTGTAGGGAATAGGATAACATCTCTTATTGAATAAGAGTCCGTTAAGAACATTACCATTCTATCAATTCCTATACCCAGTCCGCCTGTTGGAGGCATTCCTGTTTCTAATGCACTCATAAATTCTTCATCTATTAAATAAGCCTCATCATCGCCTAGTTCTCTTTCTTTTGCTTGTTGCATAAATCTCTCTCTTTGAACTACTGGATCATTTAACTCTGAGTATGCATTACACACTTCTCTTCCAAATACAAAGCCTTCAAATCTCTCTGTAAACTCTGAATTTCCTCTCTTCTTCTTAGTAAGAGGTGATATCTCTACAGGGTAATCACATAAAAATGTTGGTTCAATTAACTTTTCTTCTGCATATTCTTCAAATAATGCATTTAATATATCTGCTTTTGAACAATTTTCTATATCTTTTTTAAATTCTAAATGCTTTTCTTTAGCTATCTTCCTAGCTTCTTCGTTAGTACTAATCAGCGTAAAGTCCACACCAGCATACTCTTTTACCGCTTCTACCATAGTAATTCTTCTCCATGGTGGTGTAAAGTCTATTTCAGTCCCTTGATAATTAACCTTTGTAGTTCCATGAACTTTTTCACAAACATAAGCTATCATATTTTCTGTGATTTCCATCATATCATTATAATCTGCATAAGCTTCATATAATTCTATCATTGTAAACTCTGGATTATGTCTTATATCTGTTCCTTCATTTCTAAAGTTTTTACCCATGTCATATACCTTTTCAAACCCAGCAACAATAAGCCTTTTTAAATATAACTCTGTTGCAATTCTAAGATACATCTCAATATCAAGTGCATTATGATGAGTACTAAATGGTCTTGCTGCAGCGCCTCCTGCTATTGTGGATAAAATCGGAGTTTCAACTTCTAAAAATCCTTTATTATCTAAGTATTCTCGGATATATTTAATTATTGATATTCTCTTCATAAACGTATCTCTTACTTCTGGGTTCATTATTATATCTACTTCTCTTTGTCTAAATCTTAAATCAGGATCTTTTAATCCGTGCCATTTTTCTGGAAGTGGTTTTAAAGCCTTAGCTATAAGCTGAAAATCTACTATATGTAGTGATATTTCACCAGTTTTTGTAAGAAAAGGTGTACCAGTTACGCTTAAAAAATCTCCTATGTCAAAACTTTTATATTCTTTTAATTTTTCTTCGCCTACATCATCTATTTTTATGTATAGTTGAATTTTACCATATCTGTCATGAACATCAGAAAAACCAGCCTTGCCATGAACCCTTTTAGACATCAGCCTACCTGCTACAATAACCTGAGTTCCTTCTAATTTCTCATAATTTTCTTTAACTTCTTGCGATGTATGAGTTCTTTCAACTTTGTACACATCAAATGGATCTTTGCCTTCTTCTTTTAAAGCAGATAATTTTCGTCGTCTTATGGTTACCTGTTCATTATATTTAGATTCAAGTTCGTGCAAGTTTTTCTCTTCGCTTTTTTCTTCATTCTTTTTTTCGTTTGACATTAATACCCCTCCTATTTTCCTATAGGTCAGAAAATAACTATTAATCATTTATTCTGCCATATTTCTTCTATGTATATATTTCTTTAGGGCACCTACCAATCACAAATTGTTAAGTGCCCCTATTTTTTATAAAAATCAAATAATTTTTAAACAATTACCCGCGTCGTACTTCTAATACTTCATACTTACCAACACCATCCGGAACTACAACTTCTATAATTGCTCCTGATTTCTTACCCACGAGTGCACTTCCAACTGGTGATTCATTTGATATTTTATTTATCATTGGATCTGCTTCTGCTGAACCCACTATATAAAATTCAACCTCTTCATCAAACTCATAATCCTTAACCTTAACTATAGATCCTATACTTACTACATCTTTTTCAATATCGTTTTCATCTATAACACTTGCATTTCTAAGCATATTTTCCAATTGTATTATTCTACCTTCTACAAATGCTTGTTCATTTTTAGCTTCATCGTACTCTGAGTTTTCGGTTAAGTCTCCATACCCAAGTGCTACCTTTATTTTTTCAGTTATATCTTTTCTCTTGACAGTCTTAAGAAATTCTAATTCTCCCTCTAATTTTGTAATTCCCTCATAGGTCATTACATATTGTTTTGTTACGCTCATTTATTTCTCCCCTTTTTAATTTTTATTAAATAAATTAGTAAACATCCATAAAATTCACTATAAACTAACAATATCCTAGCATAACACTCCCCCACTACAATACTGTTTTCCTTAAAATATAGTAATTTCATATAATTTATATAATATAAGACTATTAGTTCAAATTGATAAATTATCGGTTCTAAGATTCATTCTTTGAATAACAATACATGTAACCATTTAGCCATTATAAATCAGAGCGTTACTATTGTCAATATGTCACGAGCAAAATAGTCTAATCTATTACATTATTGTTAAATTTTATTTTTTTTAGATATATACCATTGTACTTAAGAGCTTTTTCAATATCACTTTCTTGCATTTGACATAATATCGCTCCTAAAAGTTCGATAGAAAAATCTCCTTTGAGAGTTTTCCAAGGAACATTATAACTTACATCATTTATAGCTATAATATTCTTTGACGTGTTTATACTATTATCTAAGAACCAGACTAATTTCCCAGAACTGAATTCATAATCTTTAGATGAAATAATAAAATCTGCTATTTTAACAGCATAAAGTTCATCATCTGTAACAATAGGAGATATACCGAAATTAGCGATAATATAATCTGAAAATTTTCTAGCTTTTCCCAAATTAGGCGACAAAAATACAATATATTTGCAATGCTTTGCTAATTCCACAATAATATTATAGTTTATCATTTCTACAGCATCATATACCACAATGCAGCAATTTTTCAAACTCTTATTTCTCATTCTAAGCATAAGTTGTATACTTTTTATAACGCTAAAAGCCAAAAATTGCTTTTGAAATTCATTAAAATAATTATAATCCATAGGCCTCAGTGTTTTTGGCGATAATTGCACTTCACTACATTTACATATTTTTTTAGCATAATTTAAATTATTTAAATATGCTTTTCTATTAAAATTAGGTGGCATCCTTACACTCGTAACTTTAATATCTAATTCTTTAATGTATTCATTACTTATTACTTTCATCTTTAGCTTATCTTTAATTTTACTTAAAAATCCAAATTCATTATATAAATTATCTATATTTGAAGTTACACATAAAATTGACTTCATACATATGCACCTTATACATTAATGTACTATTATCTTATTCAGTGTTAATTGTATAAATTCACGTTTTAATTTTAAAATTATACTTTTATGGTCTTCAAATAATCTTTATAAATCAAAAGTATCTGCTTTACATCATCATAACTATTTTTAGTATTAATTTCATTCTTAATTTCAGCGCAGTTGTTAAGCCCTTTAATATACCATGCTGTATGCTTTCTCATTTCTCTAACAGCCTTGACTTCTTCATAATATTTTACAGCTAAATCTAAATGCCTTATACACATATCTATTTTTTCTTCAGGAGTAGGGTATATAACCTTTTCTCCATTTATTGCCTGCTTAACCTCTCTAAAAATCCATGGGTTACCCCTGGACCCTCTTGCGATCATTATAGCATCACAATTAGTGATTTCCTTTATTTTCACAGCATCCTCTACGGAAAATATGTCCCCATTACCTATTACGGGAACTTTAACATTTTCTTTTACAGCCCTTATAATATCCCAATCAGCCTTGCCTTCATACATTTGTTCGCGAGTTCTGCCATGCACCGCAATAGCATCTATACCTGCATCCTCCATATATTTAGCGAATTCTACAGCATTAACATTATTTGAATCAAATCCCTTTCTAAACTTCACTGTCACAGGTTTTGTTGAAACCTCTTTCATTTCTTTTATTATTTGCGCTGCTAGTTTAGGGTTTTTCATCAAAGCTGATCCCTCACCATTTTTCACTATTTTATGAACAGGACACCCCATGTTTACATCAACCATACATATATCGCTTCTTGTGTTGAAAATTTCACAGGCACTAGCCATAATCTTAGGATCATTACCAAATATCTGAACAGCTACAGGTTTCTCTTGACCTGAAATTCGCATAAGAGATTCTGTATTGGTACTTCCATAATATAGTCCTTTAGCACTTACCATTTCAGTATATAGGAGACCACACCCTAATTCTTTGCATAATCCTCTGAAAGCAATATCTGTAATTCCTGCCATAGGAGCTAAAAAAACATTGTTTTCAAAGTTAATATTTGATATTTTCATTAAATCATCTCCTGCGGAGCTGCAATATTAACGACTTCAGAAAGAGATTTGTGCTCCACTGAAGTTTCTTATTTGTTATAGTATGGAACTCCTAGTTATAGAAGTGGGAGTTTTCCCTTCTGAAATGTCGTTAAATCACCTATTCCCTATTCTTCTCATAAATCATTCTAAGTCCTTCTAAGGTTAAATTCGGATGAAACTCATCAATAGCAGAAGAATCTTTGGTTATTAGTTTTGAAAGTCCTCCTGTAGCCACTACAAAAGGCTCTTCTTCTCCCATACTAATCATTTCACTTTTCATTTTATTAACAATATAGTCTACTTGGCCAATATATCCATATATTATTCCAGACTGCATGCTTTCAACAGTATTTTTACATATAACTGTTTCTGGTTTTATAAGCTCCACCCGAGGTAGCTTTGCCGCTCTCTCAAATAGTGCTTCAGAAGCTATTTTAATTCCAGGGCATATAGTTCCCCCTAAATAATTAGCCTCTTTGCTTATAGCACAAAAGGTTGTAGCTGTACCAAAATCTATTAATATTAATGATCTTTTATAAATTTCATGGGCTGAAACAGCATTAACAATTCTATCTGCACCTACATCTTTAGGATTATCATATTTTACATTTATTCCAGTCTTAACTCCTGGTCCTACTACCATAGATTTCAAATCGAAATATTTTCTTATCATATGTTCTAGTGAATACATACTATTGGGAACAACTGAGGAAATTATTACCCCTTTAATATGTTCTGTTTTTATGTTTCGCTGATAAAATAATTGCATTACTTGAATTCCGTATTCGTCAGCGGTTTTTTTTGCATCAGTAGATATTCTCCACTCTACAATTAACTCCTTTTCCTTAAAAACTCCTAAAACAGTATTAGTATTTCCAACATCTAAAACTAAAATCACTTTATACACCGCCTATATAATTTAATACAACTTACAAGTTGATTTATGTTTTTGCTATTATAAAAACAAAAAATAGTATACCTAATATCATAAAATATTAATTTCAACTATTCCTAATTTTACAATCTAATTTTAACAATCTGAACATATTTGTCAAGTTAAATCTTTATAAGAAGTTTTGTTAAAATTATATTTCCAAAATAGCCAATATGATAACGGTTACAGCGAAGCTTATACCTCTAAATCACCTTTAAACCCAATTCTGTACATTATACCACAATTTGCACCAAATGTTGGTATATAATCACAGTAAAATTCTTAGCAAATTGCAATAATGCAAACTACCTGTTAGCATGCCCTCTCTTTACTATGTACCTGATAATCGAGTAGGAGCTAAATAATTAATTTATTTGGCGACCTCTCACACCACCGTGCGTACCGTTCGGTACACGGCGGTTCAATAAGAATTACCTAATCATAAATTTTCCCATTAATGATATAAACCCTTGTTCCTTAAGATGTTTATTGCTTGCATTTAAGTTTCTTAACAGAATTTGGATGTACTCTTATTCCCATTTCACCTTTTTTCGGATAAAATGTAAATCCTAAATACTTCAACTTCCACGGTCTATCGACCTTGCTCTTGTCTTTATTGACTTTGAGTTTCAAACCCTCTTCTATAAACCTTGTTATACTTGCCATTACTCTACATGCTGATTTCTTTGATTTTAAATAAATATTACAGTAAGTAAACCAAGGGAACTTCACCCTTAGTTTCTCTCAGAACCGTACGTGAACCTCTCAGCTCATACGGCTCCCATCATTCAGTCGTTGGTAATATTCCCATTTTCCAGTGTGCAAACAAATTTCTATCTCTTTTCGCAATACTTCCCAACCAATATTCTGCTCTTCGTTTATGTTTTCGTTTCTTATACTTTCTTCGAACCCATTTTACTAAAGCATTATTGATATATCTTAATACTGAATACATTTCCGTTTTATAGAAATGTGTATAATAGTTAATCCACCCCTGTATCTTTTTATTAAACATACTTGATATATCCCACAAGTCTTTATCTACCTTCAACTGTACTCTCCAACTTCTTACTTCTTTCCTAATTCTTTTCTTTGCATTATCTGCTATCGCTGGTAAGAAACTTGTAAAATACTTTCCATATTTACTTTTTGCGCCTCTAGGCTTAAATGTATACCCTAGGAAGTCAAATGATATATTTGGATAATCTCCCTTTCTATCATCATCTTTACAGTATACAATCTTTGTTTTATCAAGGTTCAGTTGCAATCCGTATTCTTCGAACCTTTCTTGCAACCGTCTTTGTAGATATTTAGCCTGTTTTAGGGATACACAGTGTGCTATTCCATCATCTGCGTATCTTGCCCACGGAATTGTTTTGAATTCTTTTGTTATAAAATCATCAAACACATAATGTAAAAACAGATTCGCAAGTACTGGACTTATGACACCCCCTTGCGGAGTTCCAGAGATTCTTGGCACTAGTTTTCCCGTTTCCATTTGAAATGGTGCAGTTAACCACCTTTGAATATATAGAATAATCCATTCTTCATTTGTATGTTTTTTTACCATTTTAATTAAAATGTCATGTTTGATATTATCAAATAGTCCCTTTATATCAAATTCAAGGACCCAATCTTTCCTCCAACACCTTTTTCTTGTAACATCAAGTGCCTGTATTGCAGATTTATTAGGTCTATATCCGTAGGAATCCTCATAAAACATAGTCTCTACTTCTGGTTCAAAGTATAGTTTAACTAGCATTTGTGCAATTCTATCCTCAACAGTCGGTATCCCTAGTAATCTAGTTCCTCCACTTTTCTTTGGAATTGCAACTGCTTTTACAGGTTGGGGAAAGTAACTTCCTGATGACATCCTATTCCAGATTTTATATAGATTATTTTTCAAGTTCTTTTCAAAATCTTCAATTGACTGTCCATCAACTCCATATGTTCCCTTGTTTGCTTTCACCTTTTCGTAAGCTGTAACTACAGCTCTTTTAGAAATATTAAACGGCTTTGTTTCCATCATAAGCTCCTCCTCCTTTTCAAAGTTGACTTATTTCTGAAACTGAATAACTTGAAGTCCTTTGCTCCACTTCCATTACAGAAGTTTCTTCACTACTACGACCCAATCTGCCCCTATGCTTGCATCGATACTCTTTTCTCACAGTTCTTCTGCTTGAAATACTCTCTTAACATCAAGCCGTAGGTTCCCACGTTCCATACAAATGCCCATACTAAAGTCATGCCACCTTTATGCCGCCCACCGCCTAGCCAGTAAACAGGTTTCCTCTAGGCTTATCCCAAGTTAACGACTACCCCCTGGTTTTGATGGAGTCTCTACGCTTTCGACATTTTCGTAAGTGATTCACATGCTCGTTCATCTCTTTAGTACATACTTGACAGATTTACCTCTGCCTTTTCCTTAACGCTAAGCACCATAACTTTTGATTACAGCACCTTAAGGTAGTTTGAAATCTCCACCTGCATGGCGATTTCGGAGGACCTTCCTCCATCATCTGTATAGCACAGCTATATTAATCAACTCTTGCGAGTTGATTACCACGCTTTCGTGGCGCACTGTCGTCAGCATAACGACAGAAGTTTAATCCTCGCTTTTCTAATTCTTTATCCAGCTCATTTAACATGACATTACTAAGTAATGGTGAAAGATTTCCACCTTGTGGTACACCTTTTTGAGAGGTATTAAAAATGCCTCTTTCCATTACTCCTGCTTGAAGATATTTTCTTATAAGGGCTATTACCCTAACATCTTTTACTTCTTTATAAAGCAAGCCTATTAATTTATCATGATTTACAGTATCGAAGTATTTCTCCAAATCAATATCTACTGCCCACTTGTAACCTTTATCCATGTATTCTTTGCATTTTTGAATTGCTTGGTGTGCACTTCTGTTCGGTCTAAATCCATAACTATTATCTGAAAATTTCTCTTCAAATATTGGATTTAAAACTTGAGCGATAGCTTGTTGTATTACTCGGTCTACAGCTGTTGGTATTCCTAGTGGTCGTTTCTTTCCATCAGGCTTAGGTATTTCTACTCGCCTTACTGGATTAGGTTTATAACTACCTTCCAATAGTGATTGCCGAAGGCTGGCGCCATTTTCTCTTAGGTATCGTAGAAGTTCATCTACTTTCATACCATCAACTCCATAACTACCTTTGTTGGCTTTTACTTTCTTAAATGCTTGATTTAAGTTGTTTTTGTCAATAATCCTTTCAAACAATCCATTGGTGTATTTATTTTCGGCGTTCTGTCGCTTTTCTATCGTCAATGAAATGCTCAGCGCTCCTACATACTCTTCGAGTTCCACTCTATCCTTTTGTAGGTAACCTTCATTATGAAGTTGTCTGCTGTTATCACATTTCTTTGTGTTTTTCAAAGTTTCAAAACCTCCTATCGTTCAGTCCTTCACATAAGATTCATGAAGCTTATGCTACTATGACTTCTGCTGACTTCTTAGATTTCAGCTTTACATCACTGCAAAGTTTGTCATTTCAAAATTCATTTCTATAACGTTTATCTAAGACCTCCCCGGGTAAGAGCGCAATCTTTCACTCCATCTATCTGCTACATTTACACCACTTGTTTCGAATAGTTTTGGGCTTCGTTTTGTTTAGCAAACTTACCCACAAGCATATGCCTTATATGTAGTTTCTGTTCGTCAGACCAGAGTTTTGCCGCCGACTTCCTTCAGATTCCACGTCACCATGGACACCCTTGTCCTAAGCTATGCACTTGGCACTATCAACCCGTGCTAGGGACTTTCACCCTTTAGATTGCGCCCATGCCGGGCGCACTAAAAAAAGACATACAGCTAATTCACTGTATGTCTTTTACCAATCTAAATCTTTGTTAAATCAATCTCACCTGAATCTGTTTTAGCCATTATAGCCTCAAAGTCCACACCTTCAAGTTTTTCCTTTAACAGTAGTTCTTGAGCTACTGCATGAAGTTTACTTGCATTTTCAGCAAGAATTTTTTCAGCTTTTCCATAAGCTTCATCAATAAGCATCTTAACTTCTGAATCTATTTTATTAGCTATTTCTTCACTAAAGTTTCTGCTTTTACCTAAATCTCTTCCAAGGAATACTTCATTATGATCATTACCAAAAGATATTGGTCCGAGTTCATCACTCATACCATATTCCATAACCATCTTTCTTGCAATAGCCGATGCTCTATCAATATCATTTTTAGCACCTGTGCTAATATCTTTTAATACTAGTTTTTCAGCAACTCTACCACCTAATAACCCAACCATTTCATCTTTAAGTTTTAGTTTTGAAGTATAAGCAGTATCTTCTTCTGGTAGATGCATCGTGTACCCACCTGCCATACCTCTTGGTATAATACTTATTTGATGAATTGGATCAGATAATGGAGAATATTTCATTACTACAGCATGCCCTGCTTCATGATATGCTGTTAATTTTCTATCTTTTTCACTGATAACTTTACTCTTCTTTTCCGGTCCAGCAATAACCCTAGTTACTGCTTCATCAAGCTCTTTCATTTCTATAACTGTTTTGTTATTTCTAACTGTAAGTAGTGCGGCCTCGTTCATTAAATTCTCTAAGTCTGCACCAGTGAATCCAGGTGTCCTTTTAGCTAATACGTCAAGTTTTACTTCTTCTGCTAAATGTTTACCTTTGGAATGTACCTTTAGAATTTCTTCTCTTCCTTTAACATCAGGCGCACCCACTAATATATGTCTATCAAATCTGCCCGGCCTTAAAAGAGCAGGATCGAGTATGTCCGGTCTATTTGTCGCAGCTATCATGATTATACCTTCATTTACACCAAATCCATCCATTTCAACTAATAGCTGATTTAGAGTTTGCTCTCTTTCATCATGACCACCGCCAACGCCAGCTCCTCTTTGTCTACCTACTGCATCAATTTCATCAATAAATATTATACAAGGAGCACTTTTCTTCGCTTGTTCAAATAAATCTCTTACTCTTGAAGCTCCAACACCTACAAACATCTCTACAAATTCCGAACCTGATATACTATAGAATGGGACTCCTGCTTCTCCTGATACTGCTCTCGCAAGTAAAGTCTTACCTGTACCTGGTGGTCCTATTAGAAGAATACCTTTAGGAATTCTTGCGCCTGCTTCTAGGTATCTTTTTGGTTGTTTTAAGAAATCTACAACTTCTGCAAGTTCTTCCTTTTCTTCATCTTCACCAGCTACATCATCAAATGTAACTTTCTTCTTATCTAGCGTTGCTATTTTGGCTCTACTTTTTCCAAAATTCATTACGCCTCTATTACCGCCACCGCCGCCTCCTTGCGATTGTTGCATATACATAAACCAAAAGGCCACTAACATTAAAATTATAAGGAGTGTGGGCAAGACATTTAACCACATTGGCATACTAGCTGGCTTTAAGTATGTTTCTGTAACGCTTGCATTTGGGTATTTGTCCATAACTTGAAGCAATCTCGTCAATGGGACTATAGTTTCATATTTTGTTCCGTTCTTTAGTTCTCCCGATACTGTTTTATCTTCTTTTACCTGAACAGTTTTAATATCTTTTTTAATCCAATATTCTTGGAATTTATTAACACTGATTTGGCTAACATCTTTACTACTGTCAAGTAAGGTTAGTGCTGCAAAAATCACAAGTACAAACACTACGATCCAGATTGATGCACTAGAAATTTTTTTCATTAGAAACCCCCCTCTCTTTTTATTCACTTTAAAATTTTATCACATTAAAAAGCAGTTGACAATAATATGTATATTAATTAACAATTAATATATATATTATTTTATACACATTTACTTATAAATTTCTTCTTTAAGTATTCCTATAAATGGTAAATTTCTATATTTCTCTGCATAGTCCAGCCCAAATCCTACAAGGAAGTAATCTGGTACATCATAACCTAAATATTTAACATCTATATTCGCCGTTCTTCTTTCTGGTTTATTCAGTAAGCATATAATTTCTAAACTATTTGGTTTTCTTGCAGATAGTAACTTCATTAGATATTTAAGTGTAACTCCAGAATCTATAATATCCTCTACTATTAATACATCCTTTCCTTCAATTTCAAAGTCTAAATCCTTTAAGATTTTTACAACCCCTGAAGTTTCACTTGAATTTCCATAGCTGGAAACTGCCATAAAATCCATTTTACATGGAATTGTAATCTCTTTTACTAAATCTGACATAAATATAACTGATCCTTTTAAAATACCAATAAGTATAAGCTCTTTTCCAAAATAATCCTTACTTATTTTTGCACCCATTTGCCTAATTTTATCCCTTAATTGATCTTCGCTGTATAATACCTCTTTAATATCATTGTTCATTCTTATTCCTCTCTTCCAATTCTAATCTGCAATACATTTTTAGTATCCTTTGAAACCTTGAATTTTTCGCTAACCCTATATCCAACTACCCAACCTATATCATCCCCAAAACATATTAAAGGTATTTCATTTCTTTGGGCTTTAGGTATTTTTAAATCTATAAACAAATCTTTTATCTTTTTATTACCCTTCATACCTAGTGGAATGAACCTATCCCCCTCTTTTCTATACCTAAATATTATTGGTTCCTTAATTTTATCATAGTCAAAATACTTAATACAATCATTTTCTTTAAATTCTGTAAATTGTAGCTTGGGTTTAACATCTATTTTTACTACTTTATTTAAAGAATGAATAAGATTTTCCTGATTAATATTTAGAGAGTACTGATTGTTATTACCTTCAGTAGCTTTTACATAGATATATATATGTATATTCCCATAACAGTTTTCAACTATTATATTCTGAGGTAGCATTATACTTTTACCTGTTTCATGTCTTTGAAGTTCTATAATACTATATATATGAACTTTTTCAAAATTATATAAATTATGATTCACCCCGAGCAAAGCATTCCTAATAATCCTGCTTAAAATTGCTTCATGCTTCGCAAAAGCTGCCTTATTTATTATAACTCTTTGCTGACATATCTCACAATGCTTTTTATATTCTTTTTCAGAAATATTTTCCAAATATTCGTTATCTTTTTTTACAATATCTGATAATCGGTTTAATGTTTTAATTATATCTTTATTAAAGTTTTCTTCCATATATGGAATCAATTCTAATCTTACTTTATTTCTTGCATAAACATTTTCTAAATTCGATTTATCTATTCTTGGATTGATATTATTACTTAAGCAATATTTCTCTATTTTTTTTCTACTAAGACGAAGGATGGGTCTTACATATATTTTGTCGCGAACAGGTCTTATTCCAACTATTCCTTCAATACCAGTTCCTCTCATTACCCTCATTAAAATAGTTTCAGCTTGATCATTAGCATTATGTGCCAAAGCAACTTTATTCGCATTTAATTTAACCATAAGTTCCTCAAAAAATCCATATCTGGCTTCTCTCCCTGCCATTTCACAAGATAAATTTTTTTCCTTTGAAATTCTATGTACATCCACTTTTTCACTATAAAAATCTATATTCAAACTCTCACAAATTTCTTTTGCATATTCCTCATCTTTATCAGACTCATCTCCTCGAAGACAATGGTTTAGATGTGCACCAACAAGTGTAATCCCAAGTTCTTCCTTAAAGTTGTTTAAAATATAGAGCAAACACGTGGAGTCAGGTCCACCAGAAAATGCAACTATAACCTTATCTCCCTTATCAAACATTGAATTCTCTTTTATAAAGTCCATAACCGTTTCTGACAAAATTTTCACTTCCCAAATTTATTTTTAAAATGTTTTATGTTTTTTCTAGGTTTATATTTTTTTAATACCATATTACTATATCATATTACTATATCATATAGTAATATATATTTTCCATTTTTTTAGACATCCCTTTAAATCATCTCCTGCGGAGCTGCAATATTAACGACTTCAGAAGGAGATTTATACTCCCACTGAAATTTTCTATTTGTTAGGGCATGTAACCCCCACTTATAGAAATGAGAGACTCTCCTTCTGAAATGTCGTTAAAAACGGGAAAAATGAAGAATGTAAAAGAGATTCCTGCTCCCATAAATACTTTCATCATTTTTCACTTTCTTTTATTATATATTCCCTAATTTTTCTCTCAATTTACAGGGCATCAAAATTTTCCTTTTATAAAACGCCTTTAATATAGACTATATATCTTTGAAACAAGAACTGTCATATCATCCTTTACTCTATTGCCACTTAATTTTTTTGCTTCGGCCAGCAACCCTTCAGCTAAATCCTTTGGATTGTTACAATTATTTTTACCTAGATAATCAACTACCCAATCTACCCTTCCTACATTTTCATCATTATAATCTAATACTCCATCACTAAGCATAACCATAACGTCTCCATTTTTTAATTCCATTTGCTGTATATCTATATCTGCTTTATCTAAAACCCCAATAGGTAGAGATTTTGATTTTATAATTTCTAAACTATCACCTGATTTTAAAAAGGTTGCAACTGCCCCCACTTTTAAGAAATCAATTTCCCCAGTGTATAAGTCTATGCTACTTAAATCTATAGTTGAAAATTTTTCTTCTTCGGAAAATCTCAATGTCATTATTGAATTTACAGTGTTAATAGCCGTAATTTTACTAAAACCTGCTGACGTAAACTTTTCTATTAATTCAACCGCAGCCTCGCTCTCTCTACCTGCTTGAGGGCCAGACCCCATACCATCACTAATAATTGACATATAACTTCCATCAGGAAGCTTACCAAAGCTATAGCTATCTCCATTGGACTTTTCACCATCTTTACACTGCCTAGCCACATTAGATACCACATGAAACTTAGGTGTTTCTTCAATAGTTACCTTACATGTATTGGTCTTTGAATCTATATTACATCCCTCATCACTAACACACATGCACTTTCCTGTGACCCCATTTATAATAGGCAATAAGTCCTTTACACACATTTGCCTTCCACTACAAGCGTTAAGTGACAATTTAATACTCAATCGTCCGAGCTTATCATTTAAACACATAAGATCATTGTGCTTAATTCTATTTTTATCTAAGGCTCTACATATAAGTTTTTCCATAGAAGTATCTATTTGAATTTCAGAATTAAAATCTTCAACAATTTCTCCTACAGAATCCGCCATATTACTAATCTGATTTGCTAAAAGCTCTCTACCTTCACTAAGCCTCGTTCTCCACATTTCATTTATAATGTGCTTATTAACAATGTCTTCTGTATTTTTAAGTATGGCAGTTCTCTTTATACATTTTCTTTCGATTTCTTCCGGTACTCTATTATTCTTCCTCTCAAAATTTTGAATTAATTCTTCAAATGCCGCATATGTATAATGTAATTCCCTTTTCCAACACATAGACTTCATATTACAATTACTACACACCCTGTCCGCAAGATTTTCAACCAATGCACTACTTTTACCTTTCATTGCCAATTTTTCATTATCCACTAAGTTATTTAATATATCTGACATATTAGAAAGTACATCTGAAAAATTATTTAACCTTCCTACAAATGTATCTTTAATTTTATTTATATATCCCTGTTCTATGTTTTGCTTTTTTTTATCGGAATTAAATTCTGTGGATAATTCGCTATAAACTTTTTGTGGTATTAGCAAAAATATTACAGCCGCTACAAAAGCTTCAAATATCATAAAGTCAGATCCCGTAATACAATATATTTTTATTATTGAAAAAGCTACTAAATAAGATGTTGCACTTAAAATCTTTCCAGTTTCTTTAAAAACACCTGTTATTAAGCCACAAACACCATACATTCCTATAAACACAATCATATTTTCAGAAGACATTCCTACAATAATACCCATGGCAACTCCTGATGCAGCACCAGCTCCACTTCCGTTAATGTAAGCTATTATTATAACAAAAGCCAGGCCTAAAATATTTGTAATTGATATGGAAAAAATACTTAGTCCCCAAGTACCTGCTATAATTAAAGAGCTTATAATTGACATACTTATTATTTCTTCATTCAAAAATATATGTTTTGTTTTAATTTCCTTAAAGCATAAAAAACTATAATCCAGAATAAAATATAAAGGGAAGATACATAAAACTAGAAAAAATGAATTTAAAAAAGCCATTAACCCACTTACCCGGGCTATAAAAAAATTATAGGTAAACAACTCAAATATGATAATGGCAAACATGCTAGCTAAAACTTTAGTTTTTGATTCTATTTTGTTGAAAACATGACTCAAAAAAGCAATTGTAACTATTACTATTAAATATGATGGTATATTCTTTGCACTGTCATATAAAGTAATATATCCAAAAAATGTACCACTGGCTGTAATTATTGAAATTCTTTGATTATTAATAAATATTGTAGCTATTAAAAAAGCTATACCAAATGGGGCAGTGTTATTAATAAGCAGTACCCTGCTTATTAATAAGCTTATCGTAAAATAAACAATTCCTGTAATAATTAAATTAGTATTTAATGCATTTTTCTTTTTTACTTCATCTTTTATCTTTCTAAGTCTTTCGTATGGAAATATATCTATTCCGTATTGCATATTACAAATCACCCACCCTTTAATCATTAGGACTCCATTATAACAACGTCGTCTGGAAATAATTGTCATAAAGTGGGACACTTGTATATTTTTTATGAGACAATAATTTGTATATTTTTTACGTGCAATTTTTACAATTCCCTATAATATAAAAAAACCTACCATATTAATATAGTAGGTTTTAAAATATTAAATGAAGCTTGTCACTTCGTGGCATTGTATATTCGAGAAATTTATACTTATATGTTTTTGCGCATTATAGCTGCAATTTTATAGTTTTTCAACAAATAAAAAAAATAACTCACAAATTAAATTGTGAGTTATGGTAGCGGAAATAGGACTTGAACCTACGACCCTTCGGGTATGAACCGAATGCTCTAGCCAGCTGAGCTATTCCGCCATAGTTGGTTGCGGGAGTAGGACTTGAACCTACGACCTTCGGGTTATGAGCCCGACGAGCTACCAACTGCTCCATCCCGCGATATTTGGTGCTGAAGACCGGAATCGAACCGGTACGGTGTTTAACCACCGCAGGATTTTAAGTCCTGTGCGTCTGCCAGTTCCGCCACTCCAGCTTACTTGCAGTATACTTGTTATAAAGTTTTATTTAACTTACGTACTAAGCAATTTAAAACTTATTGGTTGCGGGAGTAGGACTTGAACCTACGACCTTCGGGTTATGAGCCCGACGAGCTACCAACTGCTCCATCCCGCGATATTTGGTGCTGAAGACCGGAATCGAACCGGTACGGTGTTTAACCACCGCAGGATTTTAAGTCCTGTGCGTCTGCCAGTTCCGCCACTCCAGCTTACTTGCAGTATACTTGTTATAAAGTTTTATTTAACTTACGTACTAAGCAATTTAAAACTTATTGGTTGCGGGAGTAGGACTTGAACCTACGACCTTCGGGTTATGAGCCCGACGAGCTACCAACTGCTCCATCCCGCGATATTTGGTGCTGAAGACCGGAATCGAACCGGTACGGTGTTTAACCACCGCAGGATTTTAAGTCCTGTGCGTCTGCCAGTTCCGCCACTCCAGCTTACTTGCAGTATACTTGTTATAAAGTTTTATTTAACTTACGTACTAAGCAATTTAAAACTTATTGGTTGCGGGAGTAGGACTTGAACCTACGACCTTCGGGTTATGAGCCCGACGAGCTACCAACTGCTCCATCCCGCGATACTAATGCTAAAGACTAAACTTTAATTGATATAATATTTAACTATCATATTATTTTAAGTTTTATATGTCTATTTGTTTTTTTCAGCCCAGCTTACTGTTGCTGTTAAATAAGTTTCTTAAAATCATTTTTAATGTTATACTAATTTGCTACATATGTCAATAGTTTTTAAAAAAATATATTATGTTTATAAACTCATCATATTTCAAAGTGGTAGCGGAAATAGGACTTGAACCTACGACCCTTCGGGTATGAACCGAATGCTCTAGCCAGCTGAGCTATTCCGCCATAGTTGGTTGCGGGAGTAGGACTTGAACCTACGACCTTCGGGTTATGAGCCCGACGAGCTACCAACTGCTCCATCCCGCGATATTTGGTGCTGAAGACCGGAATCGAACCGGTACGGTGTTTAACCACCGCAGGATTTTAAGTCCTGTGCGTCTGCCAGTTCCGCCACTCCAGCTTACTTACTTCATCTTATAAAATGCTACTTCTTGGCAACATGTTTTATTATATATGATGTATAAACCGTTGTCAATAACTTTTTATTTTGTTAAAATAGGAACTAAATACTTAGTTCCTACAGATTTATTAATAACTTGAAGTTTTTTTACTATAACCTCTTCCTTTTCCCTCTTGATGTTTTTTTACATCTTGAGATCTTTCTTCACTATCTTTTAGAAATTTAGTCATTATATCTTCAAAATTACATGTATTTGCTTTACTTTTTTCCTTTTCCCAATCTATTTCCATAGGTTTAATAGATTTCTTAGGTGCTCCAGCTTGTTTTATTGATAAACTTATTTTTCCATTATCATCTACAGAGATTACTTTAACTTTTACTATATCATTTTCTTTTAGATGATCATTAACATTTTTAACGAATGTATCTGAAACCTCAGATATATGCACTAATCCTGTCTTACCCTCCACTTCTACAAACGCACCAAAATTGGTGATATTCACTACTTTACCTTCTACAATACTTCCAGCCATTAAGGTCATATTAAAAAGACTCCTCCTCAAAAATTATGTTTTTTATTTTATATATTAATTTAATAATAAGCGCAACAATAATTATAGCATTTAGTTTTTATTATCCATTACAGGAGTTTCACCTTCTTTAACAAGACCTAATATTTCTCTTGCTAATTTCTCTATATATTTGTCAGTTTTAGATAACTCTACTTCATCCTGTAATATTTTTTTTTGTTCTTTTTTCTTTTGTAATTCAACATTGTACTTTTGCAGTTCTTTCCTTTGTCTGCTCATAATTGATTGTTGCTGAATTAAAAGATAACATACATACATCATAGCAAAAACTAATACGGCACTTTTAATACTAAATTTTTTTTTCATATCCCATACCCTTTTCCTTTCAATGGAATGAGTATTGTTTGCGCTTCATAAATCTATTTTAATTTGTATTTCACATTTCTTCAAGCTATTTCTTTATAATTTATCTTTTTTTTTTATTTTGAGCTTATAAACTAATAAATTTGCTGGGTATAAAACAGCATTCCATATAACTCTAAATACTTTCCCATTGAATATTATTAATTTATATTGCACCCTTATAAAGACTCCACTTAATAGTTTCAAATATAAGTATACTCCTATTATTAAACATACATACACATAAAAGTTTATGTACCCTTTATTAGTATACATCAAAAATATAAAAACCACTATAGAAGTTAATGTCCAAAATAACAAATCCTGTATTATAGTCAAAACTTTGTTAGGATTTTCAAATCCTCTTATCAATCTATATATATCAAAAAATACTCCAGTTATTATCCCTGCTAGCAAACTGAAAGTTATAAGATTAACTTGGCTTATCAAAGAAATTATCATAATTCTTCTACCTAAACAATCTTGATATTATGCTATCTTTTTTTTCTTTACTTTTGTCGCTAGTATACACAAAAGAATCCACTTGCCCCGTTATTATAACATCTCCATTTTGAACATCTAACTTGTTCATCTTTAATTCTCGTCCTTTTACTATCATTGTTCCAACATCTGTATTCAATAATATTTGGTTTTCATTAAAATTTATAACCTCTATAACTCCGTTAACAGTTAATTTTTTTCTGTTTTCAAGCATTAAACTGCTTCTCTTATCTTCTATTTTTATTTCTTTTCTCACTTCCATAATATCCCCCTTATTAGTTTTACTCTAAAAAATTGGGAATTAAGAAGCTAATCTTATTCTCAATTCTTAATTAATGACATACAATTATATTCCTATAAAATATATATGCTTATTAAGCTTAATTAAGAATTGTATTTAGACATTTATTCTTTGTCTTCTCTTCCTGAAATTATTTCATACATTTCTTTTGCACTCTCTTTTGTCACATGCTCTGCAATATTTATAATTTTAGCTTTTAAAATTTGATTTGCAAATTTAATTTCTATAATATCACTTTCGCCTACTACAGTGCCTGCTTTTGCCACTTTATCATTTATAGAAACTCTGCCACTCTCGCAAGCTTCTTTTGCAATGGTTCTTCTCTTTATAATTCTTGATACCTTTAAATATTTATCTAATCTCATTTATACTTCCCCTTTTTAACGTTCTTTACCCTTCAAGAATTTAATTAAATCATCTCCTGCAGAGATTCACAGCTTCGAAGAATATGAATCGACGACTTCAGAAGGATATTTATACTCCCGCTTATAGAAGTGGGAGACTCCCCTTATGAAATGTCGTTAAAGTTTTTAAAATAAAAAACCTAGATATACATCCAGGTTTTTTTCATCATAATAATGTTATTTGTTCACTATATCTTTAAATTCTTTACCAGCTTTAAATACTGGAACTGTTGATGCTGCAATTTGAATTTCTTCCTTTGTTCTTGGGTTTCTACCCATTCTAGCTGCTCTTGCTCTTGTTTCAAAAGTTCCGAATCCAACCAATTGGACTTTTTCACCTTTTTCTAATGTTTCTTCAATACTTTCTATAATACCTTTTAGAGCTGCTTCTGCATCTTTTTTTGTTAAATTAGATTTTTCTGAAATGCTTGTTATTAATTCTGATTTATTCACTTTCGTTGCCTCCTTGTTATTGAGTACACTGTTTAGTAGTGAGTACACTATTAAATAGCATATTCTTCACTGATTTTGAAATTCCTTCTTTTAGTCTAATTTTTATTTACAAATAAATTTATCGTCTTTTAGATTCGTTCCATAATTCGTCCATTTCTGCAAGTGTCATGTTCTTTAAATCCAAATCCTTATTCCTTGCACTTTCCTCTATGTACGCAAAGCGATTAATAAATTTATCTATAGTATAATTTACTGCAAATTCAGGGTCTATGTCAAGTAGTCTAGCAACATTTACAGTAGAAAACACCAAATCTCCCACTTCTTCTACTATTTTTACCCTATTATTACCTTTATATACATCTCTTACTTCCTGTAATTCTTCTAGCACCTTTCTCATAGCAGGTTCAACGCAGTCAAAGTCAAAACCTACTTTTGCTGCTTTTTGTTGTACCTTGCATGCTCTCATTAACCCTGGCAGGTTTTTCGGAACATGCTTTAGCGTATCCGTATAACTCTTAAACCCTTTTTCTTCACTCTTAATATTTTCCCAACTTTCCAAAACCTCTTGACAATTTTTACTTTCTGAAACTTTAAAAATATGAGGATGCCTGTTTATCATCTTATTTGTGATGCCTTTAATAACATCATTTATATTAAAGTATCCCTCTTCTTTTCCTATTTGCGCATGAAAAATAACCTGTAGCAATACATCCCCCAGTTCCTCAATAATATTATCTTCCTCATTGTCTTCTATGGCTTCTATAACCTCATAACATTCCTCAATAAGATATTTTTTCAAAGATTCGTGGGTTTGCTGTTTATCCCATGCACATCCATTTTCACCTCTCAACGTGTCCATAACTTGAGTTAAATCGTGAAAATCTTTTGTAGCCTCTAATTCTTTTGGTATATAAATTGAGGTTAGATAGTCTATATCTTTTTGTCTATCTAATTCATATAAGTTAATTTTCCTTATACTTTCTAAACCTTTTATACCTGCGGCTCTAACAAAATAAATCACCATATCCTCTTTGTAATACTCAAGCAAAGCAAGTTTTACGTCCGAAGCTATAGAACCGTTATAAACTTGAGTTATTAAAAGCCCTACTCTTTTATCTAAAACTTGATTTTTTATATCAAAGGCATCTATTATTTTTAATCCTTCAATAGGATCCAGTTTTAAGCTTTGAATAACTGCATCTATAAAGCTAACCGCAGGAAGAATTTCTATATCTATTTTGTTTTTTTCACAAAGCTTTATTAAAAGTTTAACAGAAGTTTCTGCCACAAGCGGGTGACCTGGAACTCCATATACGATATCTCCATGTATTTCGTGTTTTTTAATAATATCTTCTGCAATAGCCCTATACACATCATCAAAATTATTATATTCTTCATATCTATCATCATAGGTTTCAAACTTTATACATATCGATTTTAGGTACTCCACAGTAGGGTGCTTTTCTGTCCTTAAATAAATCTTTTTACCCCCTTTAAGAATTTCAAGTGTTCCTACAGTTAGTGATTCTACTGACCCAGGACCCAATCCCACTATTTTAATCATTAGCTTCCACTCCTTTATTTTTGCTTTAAAACTTTCTTTTTAATTTCCTCATATTCAAATATTCTAAGCAAAAAAATAAATATTAAATAAACAATAATGCCTATTAATATGGATATTAAACAAGATAATCCTCTGCTCCTTGTATAATTATAGACATTAGCGTTACTAAATACAACTGCAACTATCATTATAATAGCAGCAATAGCTGGTTTTACAAAAGAGTCTACACGGTTGATTTTTATATTTAAATTTTTCTTCAGATAGTGCATATTTAATAAACAACTTGTAACATATCCTAAAATGGTTCCTATAACTGCCCCATAGATATTCACAAATGGAAGCGAAACTAATACGTACGTTATAATAACCTTTACGATGCACCCTAGTGCCAAATTGTATACAGGCTTCATATAAATGCCTATGCCTTGAAGTATCGCAGTGCTAGTTTGCGTTAAAATTACAAAAGGTATGCATATTGATATATATTGTAGTATTTCATATCCTGCTGCATCTTTCATAAAAACCAAATTCATTATAGGATAAGCCATAAAAAACATCCCTAAAGAAGATGGCAGTGAAATAACATTAGACAATTTCACAGCCATATCTACCCTTTTAATAAGTTCCCCTCTTCTACCTAAATAAAATGCTTCAGCAATTATCGGCACTAGAGATGTGCACAGAGCCATCGAAAGAGCCAAAGGTACATTCATCAAGGTAAATACCTTTCCAGTCAGTTGACCATACATTACGGCGGATTGTGTTTGCGAGAATCCAGCTTTTAGAAGCTGCTGTGGTACTAACATAGAATCTATCAATGCCATAACAGTCCCCACTGCAGCGCCCAAAGATATTGGTAATGCGGCCTTACTTAAATCAGCTAAAATATGCTTATGCTTTGCTTTTTTCCTTACTAGCTGCCCTTTTTTCATCTTAATATAAGTTAAAAACAAGTATATACTTCCCATAATTGCACCAACTAAGGTTCCAAGGGCCGCTCCTGCAGCCGCATATTCAACCCCCTTTGGAAACAATAAATATGCAAATAAAACTCCAGCCACAACTCTTCCAAGCTGTTCTACTATTTGCGAAACAGCAGTAGGTCTAACATTTTGTAGCCCTTGAAAGAAGCCTTTAAAAGTGCACATAATAGAAACAAAAATTGGAGCTGTAGCAATTACCAAAAAAGAGTAATATGATTTAGGATCCCATTTAAGCATTGATATAATAGGCCTTGCAAACATTAACATAAGCGTAGTAGATGCTCCGCCTAATATAATCATTAAAACAAATGTTTGTCTTAAGACTTGGTGCGCTCCCTCCTGATCATTTTTAGCGGTCATCTCCGCAATAATCTTAGACATAGCAATTGGCACACCTGAAGCTACTGCTACAAACATCATATACAATGGATAAGACATCTGGTAGTATCCCATCCCCTCATCTTTTATAAGTGCTTGTATTGGAATTCTAAAAAACAATCCTAAAAATCTAGCAAATATCCCTGCCATCCCAAGTATAATAGTCCCTTTTATCAATGAATGTTTCTTCATAATAACCTCCTTATATTCCCGTGGTGTATGTAAGAATTACATTCTCTAATTATGATTATTTAATTTAAGGGCTTATTATTACTAATACTTCAAAAAACAAAAGTATATATTACTGCAAATATGTTTCACTTCGCTAAGTAATATATACTTTTTAAACTTTTAGATTTATTGTTCCATTTGTTTTCCTAGAAAAGATGCTGCAGTTTCAGCTAGCTTTAATTCTAAATTTCCAAATTTAGTTTCTGGCTCTGTAGATATTATTATTACTGCTCCAATTGCATCCCCTTCTGTTATTATAGGCGCGATTACTTGAGCATGGTATTTGTTTTCCATCTCATCATCGTACAACGCTATAACTTTTTCTGAACCTTCACCTAATATAGCAGCTTTTCTATTTTCCATTACTTTTTCTAATTCATTACTAATTTTTTTATCTGCATACTCTTTTTTAGGACAACCGCTTACAGATATTATGCCGTCTTTATCGCATATGATTATTATGTTTCCTATATTTTGTTGTAATGAATCAGCATATTCTCTAGAAAATTCACTTAATTCACCTATAGGTGAATATTTTTTTAAAATAACTCCACCTTCTCTATCAGTAAATATTTCTAGTGGGTCTCCTTCTCGTATTCTCAGTGTTCTTCTTATCTCTTTAGGTATAACAACCCTTCCCAAATCATCTATACGTCTTACTATTCCGGTTGCTTTCATTTAAATAATTCCCTCCTTATATAAAGTTTTATATAATATACTAGCTTTATTATTATCTTGCTAAACTTGAATTTTTATGCACATTTGTATATGTTTAAATTAAAAATAAAAAAAATAAAGAATACCTTCATATTAAAGGTATTCTTTATGTCGTTAAATCATCTCCTGAGGAACATCTTAACGACTTCAGAAGGAAAGTCCCCCACTTCTATAAGTGGGGGACTTTCCTTCTGAAGTTAAAACTATAAAATTCTATAGATTTTTCGGATATTGCTTTATTTTAGCTTCTTCTTTCCATTTTGTCATAGCTGCTGTCCATGCGCTTTCTTTTCCCTGTGTTATAATCGTTTTTTCTACTTCTGCCTTAACATCTGTAAATTTCTTTACAGGGTATTCTTTTTTTTCTATAGTCTTTATTATATGCCATCCATATTGAGTTTTAACAGGTGCTGAGATTTTACCTTTTGGTAAAGCAATAGCTGCTGCCATAAAAGTTTTATCCATTTGAGCATCATTGTATGGTATATCTCCTAAATCTCCACCATTGTCCTTAGTTCCATCTGTACCTTTTTCTTTTGCCAAAGTCGCAAAAGCTTCACCAGCATCTAAACGTTTCTTAATAGCTATCGCTTCAGGTTCTGTTGCTACTAAAATATGAGCTGCATGAATTGTATTCGGTTTTTCTGTAAACTGGGTTTTATTAGCATCGTAATATGCTTTTTCTTGTGCTTCAGTAACTTTAACATTTTTTGTAACTTCAGTGTATAATGCTTCTTGAATAATACTCGGCTTTATTCTTGCTTTTAAAGTTTCTTCTGTAAGGCTTGCTTGTGATAAAGCCTCCTTATACTTCTCGTCTGTTCCTAAACTTTTCTTGATTTCTGCTAATTGCTTGTTTGTTTCTTCATTTAATTTAGCCTCGTTAGGCATTAATTTTAATTCCTCCGCTTTATAATTTACAATTTTTTCAGTAATCAGCCCTTCTACTACTTGCTGTTTTTGCTCTGTTAGTTTAGTCATAGCCTCAGCATTAGTTTTATAATTTGATCCATACTGATCTTCGAATTGTTTAATAACACCTACTAATTGTTCGTCAACCTGTCCTCTAGTTATTTTAGCATCGAAAGCCTTTGCAACTACACTTTTAGCAATGCCCTTAGGTGTTTTTTCAATCATATTACAACCAATTAATGATGTAGCTAATATAGTTATTAAAGCAGCGCCAATTATTTTTTTTACGTTTTTCATTTTATTTCCCCCATTCTATATGTAATATCGCCCTGTAAAGTTTTGTTACGATACCCATTAATTTTAACACAAATTTACTTTATTTCAACTATACTTTTTATATAATTCACAATCTCTATGAGATTTCCAAGCATCTCTTCTTTGCTTAAATTTTTAATTTTATATGCAAAGGCAGGCTTATTCCCTAATTTAAATACAATACTTCTATTATATTTACTAATCAAGGCTTTAACTAATTTTTGATTTATTCTTTCGTTACTATCAAATTGTAATATTATCTCCTCCTTTACCTCTTTGATTTCTATTATCCCCACCTTGCTTGATATACACCTAAGATATGCGATATTCATAAGGCTTACAACACTTGATGGTATGTCTGAAAACCTATCTTCTATTTCCTCTTGTATATCTAACATATCCTCGTTACAATCAATAGCTGCAATCTTCTTATAAATTTCAATTTTCTGCGACTCATCTTCAATATAAGTGCTAGGAATATACGCATCTATTTTGATTTCAACAGAGGTTTCAACAGGCTCCGTTTCTATATCGCCTCTTATGTTTTTTACTGTGTCTTCGAGCATCCTACAGTATAAATCGTAGCCTACCGCAGCCATATGGCCATGTTGAGCACCGCCCATCATATTTCCAGCACCCCGAATTTCAAGATCTCTCATTGCGATTTTAAACCCTGACCCTAGCTCCGTAAAATCCTTAATTGCTTTAAGTCTTTTTTCAGCCACCTCAGTTAATACCTTATCTTTTTTATAAGTAAGATACGCATAAGCTATTCTATTTGACCGACCAACCCTACCTCTTAATTGGTAAAGCTGAGAAAGTCCCATCTTATCCGCATCGTAGATTATAATTGTATTTGTATTTTGAATATCTATTCCCGTCTCAATAATCGTGGTACACACCAATATATCATACCTGTTCTCCATAAAATCTATCATAACAGATTCTAGTTCTCTTTCTGTCATTTGCCCATGTGCAATGCAAACTCTAGCTTCGGGAACTAGCTTTCCTATAAATGCTGCCATTTCTTTGATAGTTTCTACCCTATTGTACACAAAGAAAACTTGACCATTTCTATTTATTTCTCGCAGCATCGCATCCCTTATTAATTGATCGTTAAATTCCACCACATAGGTTTGTATTGGATACCGCTCCTCTGGTGGCGTTTCAATTATACTTATGTCGCGCACTCCAGTAAGCGACATATGCAATGTTCTTGGAATTGGAGTAGCTGTTAGAGTAATCACGTCTATATTTTTTCTTAGATTTTTTATCTTTTCCTTGTGAGTAACCCCAAATCGTTGTTCCTCGTCTATAATCAATACCCCTAAGTCTTTAAATTTTACATCTTGCTGAATTATTCTGTGCGTTCCTATTAATATATCTACGTTTCCTTCTTTTGTCGCCTTAATGACAACTTTTTGCTCAGCAGGTGTTCTAAATCTACTTACCATTTCAACCTTTACCGGAAAATCTGAAAATCTTTTGGTAAGATTTTTATAATGTTGCTCAGCTAGTATAGTAGTTGGTACTAAGAACGCTACTTGTTTTCCATCCATAACCGCTTTAAAAGCCGCTCTAACGGCTACTTCTGTTTTGCCATACCCAACGTCACCACATATCAATCTATCCATTGGTTTATCCGATTCCATATCTTTTTTGATTTCTTCAATTGCTATTATTTGATCTGGAGTTTCTTCAAATGGGAATTCTTCTTCAAACTGCTTTTGCCATACAGTATCCTTGCTATATCGGTGGCCCTTAAGTGTAGCCCTTGCTGCATAAAGTTTTACCAAATCCTCTGCAATATCTGCGATAGATTTTTTCACTTTATTCTTAGCCTTAACCCATTCTACCCCACCTAGTTTGCTAATCTTTGGAGCTTTGCCTTCACTTCCAATATATTTTTGTACCAAATCTAATTGTTCTACCGGAACATAGAGGTTATCACAATCATTATAACTCAGTTGCAAATAATCTCTCTTGTGCCCATGAACCTCCAATTGCTTAATTCCTTTGTATACACCTATTCCATGATTTACGTGAACAACATAGTCTCCCAATTTAAGTTCTGTAAAGCTTTTAAGTTTGCTTACTCCCTTTTTACTAGAGCGACTAGTAGCCTTTCTTTTTGCTCCACCGAAAACCTCTTTATCGGAAATAACACATAATTTCAGCTGCGGATACTCAAATCCCTTTAATTGATTACCAAAGGTCACAACCACTTCTCCAAACTCAATTTGAGATATACTGTCTTTATAGACACTTTCAACGCCTCTATCCCTAAGTATATCTATTAGCCTTTCCCCTCTAGTTCTTGTACCAGAAAGGATTACGATCTTGTATCCTTTACTTTTTTTATCCTTTATATCCTCAATAAGCATGTCTAATTGGCCATGGTAATCATAAATGGTAATTTGAGAAAAAGATACTATGTCCCTTGGCTTAAGCACTGTTGTGCTTTTAGCAATAGCATTTAAAGTAATAACTTCTAGGTTCTCTAACTCTTCATATATATGCTGCTTATCAATTAAAATTTCTGCTTGTCTAGGCAGTATACTCCCCCGTCTTAAAAAATTCTCGTAATTTTCTTCAAATTCGAAATACACGCTATCTAGTTTACCTAGGCACCTTTGTGAATCATCAACTACTATAAATGATTCCTTCATATAATCTAAAAAAGAAGATGCGTTATCATAAAAGTAAGGCATATAGCTATCAACGTCTTTAAAACTCCACGTTTCTTTAAGTGATTCTAAATTAACATCAACTAAAGAAGTTATTTTTTTTATAATTTCTTTATCTTTTTTCTTGTTAAAGCTATCTACCACATTGATTAGATCTTCCTTTATTTTGTTATATCCTTTTTCCCTAATTTCCTGGGTTAATATCATTTCCTTTGCTGGAAATATATCTATTTCGACTACCTTATCGATACTCCTCTGAGTTTCACTATTGAATGTCCTTATAGAATCTATTTCGTCGTCATAGAGTTCTATCCTAAAAGGCAACGCAGAAATAGGGGGATATAAATCTATAATTCCTCCCCTTACTGAAAATTGCCCTTTAGTGTCTACTCTCTCTACTCTTTCATACCCACACTCAATTAATTTTTCCGAAAAAACATTTAAATTTAGATTGCCCCCTACAGCTAATTTGAAAATATATTTTTGGAGCAAATCTATAGGCATATAAGTTGTTGCCAAAGCCTCAATACAAGTAATTATTATTTTTTTACCGCTTTCAGTAATTTTTTTCATTACTTTAAGTCTTTCCCATCTCAAGTCGCCAGATACAGCATCCGCATTATAAAAGCCCATTTCTCTGGTTGGAAAATAGTAGACATCATTTACATAAAAAGATAAGTCTTCGTAAATATTTTTAGCCTCTACATCACTATGCGTTAAAATCAATATAGATTTATCTAATTGCTCGTACACACCATTCACTAAATAGTTCTTAGCTGATTCCGAAAGTCCATATACACCAATTGGATATATCTTCTCTTCTATATTTCTTAGTATACTTTTAAATTGATTACTCTCTTTCAAAGGCTTCATAAGCCCACTCAGTCTCATGTTAACACCTCTCACTCACTCCATAAATATAGATAATGTTCTAATAATAATTTTATTTAAGCATTAAACCCATTAAACTGATTCATAGCCTCCGTATATCCTTTTGCTATTATCGTTTGGACAGCTTTTATACTAGTTTCAAAAGTCTTTTCTACAAGCACCCGGTCTTCTTTAGAAAACCGCCCTAAAACATGAGGTATTAGCGCCTTTTCCGGTTGTCCTACCCCTATTTTTATCCTTAGAAATATGTCGGATGACATGTTAGATATAATACTTTTTATCCCATTATGTCCACCAGCACTACCTTTACTTCGTATCCTTAATTTACCTGCATCCAAACTAATATCATCATACATTATGATGATATTTTCATTTGGAATCTTATAAAAAAAAGCTGCTTCGCGTACACTTTCTCCACTTAAATTCATATATGTACTAGGTTTTAAAAGAATAACCTTTTCCCCCGATATGACAATTTCTCCGCATACTCCTTTAAATTTTATCCTATTAATTGAAGTATTATACTTCTCGGCCATTAAATTAATTACATCAAATCCTACATTATGTCTTGTATGTCTATATTCATCTCCTGGATTTCCTAGTCCAACTACCAAATACATTATTACCTCCAAATATTATTATGTTTAAGCCTTATCTACCACATAATTATTTTTTTCATATGCCTTATTTATAATATTATACTAAAAAAGTATTTTAAGCCACAACTTTACATAAAACTTACCATATAATTCATTCTTTTAATTCAGATACAGTTATACTAATATTTTCAACTTTCCCATTTCTCAAAATCTTACAGGATACAATATCTCCAACTTTGTGCTTCTCCAAAATATCACTTAAATCTTCCATATTTTTAACATTATCATCACCTATTTGAATTATAATGTCAGTAGGCATAATTCCAGTTATAGAAGTTCCGCTTCCATGTAGAACTTCTTGCACATATACTCCCTCTACACCATCATCACTAACTGAAATTGCCCCTGTTCCATAAACACCTATAGCCGGTCTAATAACTTTACCATGAGTCATCAAATCATTAATAACTTCTTTAGCCTCATTTATATTAATAGCAAACCCCATTCCGTAAGTTTCAATAGCTGAATTAATTTCCAAACTATTTATACCAATAACATCTCCATAAATATTGCATAACGCTCCACCACTATTCCCCGGATTTATATCTGCATCAGTTTGTATTACTTTATAGATAGTTTGTTCACCTGTTTTTTTATTAACTATATTAATTTTTTGGTCTAATGCACTTATAATACCGGCAGTAACCGTTCCCAAAAACTGTTTTCCTAGTGGATTACCAATTGCAATAGCTATATCACCAATTTTAACCTTTGATGAATCGCCAAATTTTGCAATTGGCAAATTACTAGCTTCAACTTTTATAACCGCCAAATCAGATATAACATCCGCGCCTACAACTGTTGCATTCAAAATATTATCATTGCTCATTTTCACTTTTATTTTTGTGGCACCTTTAATTACATGATAATTAGTAATAATATATCCATCACTTTTAAATATAATTCCTGAACCATTACCTTCTGGTGTATCCCACAATTCTTCTGCTTTACTACTAATGCCAACTACTGATGGTGCTACCTTTTGTGCAACTTGTGAAATAGGATTATCATCTGCACCTTGAATATTATTGTTTTCTCTTACACTTGAATTTAAATTGCCACTAGTCACTTTTGGTACTTTCCCCTTATTAATTATATACTGGGCTGTAATCCCCCCAGATAGGGCTGCTATTAGTATAAAACTAATCACTTTTAAAAATGTCTTGAAATAATTTTTCTTGTTGTTTTTTCTAAATTTAATTTCGCTAAAGATGTCCTTGCCAAAATCTGCATTCTTCCACAAAGCATCTCTTACTTCATTACAAGATTCATAGTCATCCTTATTATCCATAGCATCATCCCCTCCCTACTGGTCATATCTATATTATAAAAATTTTATTTCACTATAAATTATTCACCTTCGTCAATGTAAAAGTAAAATAAACACCATTGTCCTTATTTTCAACCCATATATCACCCTGTAATTGAGTTATTATATTTCTAACTATAGCTAATCCAAGTCCAGTACTATCTTTTGCTGTTCTTGATTTATCCGCTTTATAAAATCTATCCCAAATATGCAATAAATCTTCCCCAGCTATTTGCGGACCAGCATTGAACACAGATATTAAGGCATTTCTTCCTTTGGATTTTGAACTAATCTTTATTTTCCCACCATCGCTTACATATTTTATTGCATTGTCCAATAAATTTGTAATCACTTGTACTAATCTATCTTTGTCTCCTGCTACAAATAAATTATCTTCATCAAAGCATACATCTACAGATGCCCTTTTTTCTTTAATTTTTGTTTCATTTTTTATAACTGTAAGTCTAATGATTTCGTTTATATCCACTTCCATAATCTTCAAACTAAACTCCCCAGCTTCAATTGCAGACATATCTAATAAGTCGTTTACAAGCCTTGTTAGTCTTTGAATTTCTTCATAGGCAATAGATAAGTAGTATTTTTCCTTTTCCTCAGGAATTACCCCCTCTAGTATCCCACCAATAAAGCCCTTAATTGATGTTATAGGAGATCTAATCTCATGCGATACATTGGATATAAATTCGCGTCTATTTTTCTCGTTTTTTTCTACAGAATCAGCCATAAAATTAAATGATTGAGCTAATTCCCCTATTTCATCATTAGATTTTAAATAAACCCTCTTATAAACATCCCCATTAGATATCTTCTTAGCTACTGAATTAATCTCTGCTAAAGGCTTTATAATTATTTTTTGAGAAAAATAATATATAACTATACAAGAAAATATTATTGCAAAAATTGCAGATATCCAAATTATTTCATAAACGCGTTTTAAAGATTGACTTAATCCTTCAATGGAGTTACATAATATTATAGACCCCTTAAAAGTACCCGCCTCAGTCCTTATTGGTGTACCGTAAACCCTTACCGTTTTATCAAATATTCCAGCATAAGGGCCTGTAATCTCAAATGTATGCCCAAGTCTAAGCTGATCTAGTTCCTCTGCAAAAACCTGTTTTCCCATAAACTCCTTATGATCTTTATTAGATACCAAATAAACATAACCGTAGTTATCTGTAAGCCAAATATCGGATTTTATATACTCAGCAATTATTGTTATTATATCATTTAATTTTTCCGAAGTAGCATCCCCAGCCATATATTTTATAGCAAGTCCTTGTATCATATATGACTTATCCAAGAATTGTTCTTTTCTCTGCTCGAAAAAATAATTTTGGAACCAATAAGACAAAAAAGAGGCAATAATTATTAAGCTCATTGAAATTATAATAGTATATGTGGCTAACATCTTAAAAAACAGCCCTCTTTTAAACATCTATTTCACCTCAAATTTGTATCCTACTCCCCAAACAGTCTCAATCTGCCAATTCGGCCCTCCTTGAAGCTTTTCTCTTACCCTTTTAACATGCACATCCACTGTTCTAGAGTCTCCTGGATAATCGTATCCCCAAACCTCACATAAGAGTTGTTGCCTAGTGAAAACTCTATTCTTATTAAGAGCTAAATAATGTACTAATTCAAATTCTTTAGGTGGCATTTTTACCTCTGAACCTTTATATGTAACATTATAAGAATTAATATCAATTTCTAGATCCTCAAAATTTAAAACCTCTTTACCACCTTTATCTAAGTTATAACGCCTAAGCACAGCTTTCACTCTTGCAATTATTTCTTTTGGCTCAAAGGGCTTAACTACATAGTCATCCGCTCCAAGTTCTAGCCCCAATACCTTATCGAATGTTTCTCCTTTGGCAGTAAGCATAATAACCGGTGTTTCATGCTCTTTTCTTATCCATTTCAAAACATCGATTCCATCAATATAAGGTAACATTATGTCTAAAAGCACCAAATCTGGTTTATAACTTAAAAATGCTTCCTGTGCAGCCCTGCCATCATATGCTACTTTTGTTGCATATCCTGAATTTTCAAGATACATTTTAATTACCTCAGCAATATTTTTATCATCATCAACTATTAGTATCTTCCCTATAGTTCCTTCCATATCAGTACCTCCAAATTATTTTCTCTATCGTTTTCTCTATTTTTTCACTCTATTGTTTTCTTTATTGTTTTCTTTATTGTTTTTTTCTATCATGCATCTTTGAAAAATAACTAGTCAACACGCTAATTTATTTTTTAAAGATTACTTATGAATAATTTATCTTATTAATAATTTATCATACTTTAATGATAAGTGATTAGTTTTTTTTAAATGTAACAAATTATTCACCACTTCCGATAATAATTTAAATATTCTACATAACTACTGATTGTATATAGTATACTCACTACCCCACTATTATATAAATCCAGATTATAAAAAAATAGCAATGCCCAATTATAAGAATAATAGGGCACCACTATTTTAAAATTTGTATCTATAAACTGGAATCTTCCTCGAATAATTTACTTACAGAAACATCCTCATATATTCTCTTTATAGCCTCCGCCAAAATTGGTGCTACAGATAATGTAGTGAATTTTTCGCATTGCTTACCCTCTGGCATATCAATTGTATTTAATATTATTAATTCTTTTATTACTGAATCATTTATTCTTTGAATAGCAGGTCCTGATAATACGCCATGACTGCAACATGCATAAACATCTCTTGCTCCGAGTTTAACTAAAGCATTCGCTCCGTTAGTTATTGTTCCTGCAGTGTCTATCATGTCATCCATCATGATACAGGTTTTCCCCTTAATATCACCTATAACATTCATAATTTCAGCAACATTAGCCTTTGGCCTTCTCTTATCAATTATCGCTATTGATGCATGTAGCTTATCTGCAAATTTTCTTGATCTAGCAACGCTTCCAAGATCTGGTGCGACTACAACTACATCATCCCTATCCTTAAATCCATTTTTGATGTAATATTTTGCAAGTATAGGTGTTCCCGTCATATTATCAACAGGAATATTGAAATATCCTTGTATTTGGGCTGCGTGTAAATCCATAGTAAGTACTCTATCTGCTCCAGCAGTTGTTATAATATCTGCCACAAGTTTTGCTGTAATTGGATCTCTAGCTTTTGCTTTTCTATCCTGCCTTGCATATCCATAATATGGTATAACTGCAGTTATTCTTCCTGCTGAGGCTCTCTTAAATGCATCAATCATAATAAGTAACTCCATTAAATTATCATTTACTGGTGCATTAGTTGATTGAACAACAAATACATCTGCGCCCCTGACAGTTTCATGTATATTAACAGATATTTCTCCATCGCTAAAAGTTCCTACTTCTGAAGCTCCAATTGGTAATCCTAGTATGTCAGCTATATCTGCGGCTAATTTAGGATTTGAGTTGCCCGTAAAAATTTTAATATTCTTGCCGTGGTTTATCATATGTAGTCCTGATTCCTAAAATCATAACAAATCATATTTTAATACAATTCATATAAATTTTCATTCTATACACTAAATAGAACGTCAGCATCACAGGATTCAACTACTAGGTTAATACTTTCACATTAAAATCTTACACACCATTTAATGCTCCTTTAGTAGTTTTTATATACCCATCCTGCTGAAAAAATCAGTTTTACACCTCCCTTTATAATTTACTTATTGATTATTATGCTTTGTTATTTTATTTGCTATGTCCTGATTTCACTACCCAATTTTCAATATTTTTTTGCCTTGCTCTAGCTATTGCCAAAGCATCTTTAGGCACCTCATTTGTAATTGTAGAACCAGCCGCAATGTACGCGTTATCATTAACCTTTACAGGTGCTACTAGGTTAGTATTGCAGCCTATAAACGTATTATTGCCTATTATAGTTTTGTATTTTGCTTTTCCATCATAATTTACAACTACAGTTCCGCAGCCAAAATTACATCCACTTCCTACCTCCGCATCACCAATATACGTAAGATGAGATACCTTTGTATTATCCCCAATAGTTGATTTTTTAATTTCAACAAAATCTCCTATTCTAGCATGTTTACCTATATTACTTTCCGGTCTAATGTACGCAAAAGGTCCCACAGTAGTTTCCTCGCCTATCTGGCTTTCAATTACTACAGAACTTTGAACTGAAACTCCGTTTCCTATAATACTATCAGCAATTCTATTATTAGGGTAAAGAACACAGTCTTCTTTAATAATAGTCTTACCCTGCAAAATATTCCCTGGATATATAGTAGTATCTTTTCCTATTATAACTTCTGAATCTATGTATGTATTATTAGGGTCAATTATTGTAACTCCATTTTCCATATGTTTTCTATTTATTCTTTTTCTCATAATTGATTCTGCATCTGCGAGCTCTACCTTTGAATTAACTGCAGTAATTTCTTCAACTGGCACATCAAAAGCTCCAACCTTAGACCCTTGCTCCTTTAATATACTAATAACATCTGTTAAATAGTATTCCTCTTGAGCATTATTATTATTTAATCTATCTAAACTATTAAGTAATTCTTTTATGTTAAAGCAATACATTCCTGAATTTACTTCTTTAACCAGAGTTTCTTCTTTTGTACAATCTTTAAACTCAACTATTTTTTTAACCTCACCATTTTCATCCCTAATTATTCTACCATACTTTGCAGGATCGACCATACTTGAAGTTAATATAGTAGCTTTAAAATCACCTTTTTCATGATAATCTAATAGTTGCCTAACTGTACATTCAGTAATTAGTGGACCATCTCCAACAAATATTGCTACCGTACCTTCATTCCCACTTAGGAATTCTTTAGCACACATTACTGCATGTCCTGTGCCTAACTGATCTTCTTGAACGGAGTAATTAATTTTTCTATCTTCTGATACTTTTTTAACCTGCGCAGCTCCTTTTCCAATTACCACATCAACCATTTCAATATCTGCATTTCTCATAATGTCAATAACATGGTTTATCATTTCTTTACCACAAACCTTGTGTATAACCTTAGGCATATTAGAATTCATTCTTTTTCCTTCACCTGCAGCTAATATTATAGCGCATTTATACAAATTAAACACCTCTTTATACATTAATTCGACACATTCATACATTATATTTTATATTTTCTTCAATTAAAACACTTCTTATATTATATTTTATATAACATTTAATTGCAACTAACCTTGGGCGTTTTTCAATATTTTCTTTATAAAAATAAAAAGGGGGTAACCCCCTTTTTTATACTTCTAAATTTTCTCCTACTTCTTCTACTGGTTTTTCTAATACTCTTACTACTGGTTTTTCATTTTTTACTTTTTCATACTCATCTAAAATAGCTGATTGAATCTTCTCTCTTGTTTGAGTATTTATTGGGTGTGCTATGTCCTTGAATTCCCCATCCGGAGTTTTCCTACTTGGCATAGCAATAAAAAGTCCACTTTGTCCTTCTATAACTTTAATATCATGAACAACAAATTCATTGTCAAAAGTTATTGATATAATCGCTTTCATTTTCCCCTCTGTAGCTATTTTCCTAATTCTAACGTCTGTGATTTCCATACACTCCACCTCCAAGTTGCGTTATAGTTATACTATTTCTCTATAACTTGGGTTTTTCCTTCTTAAATTGTAAATAAAAATTAAATCTTTTGAATATTACACTTTTTCAAAAAATTTTGATGGAGCTAACTCAGATTCACCTTCCTCGTTTATTCCCTTAAATTGAATAATCGATATGTATTCTTCTATTAATTTATGACCACTTTGAATATTATCAACGAGAACCCCAATACCTAAAAGTTCACTTTCGAATTCTTTAAGCAAATTAATTATACCTGTTGCAGTGCCTCCAGCTTTCATAAAGTCATCTATAAAAATACATTTGCTCTGTTTTTTTATAGACTTTCTTGAAAGAGACATAGTTTGAATTCTGTTACTAGAACCAGATACATAGTTGATACTAACAGTACTTCCTTCAGTAACCTTAGGATCATGCCTTACAATAACTAATTGAACCCCAAGCATTTTTGCCACTTCATACGCAAGTGGTATTCCTTTAGTCTCGACTGTTACAACATAGTCTATATCTAACTCACTAAAAGTAGATGCAAGGATTACTCCTGCTTTGTGTACTATTTCTGGATTATACATAATATCAGTCATATATATAAAATTTCCTGGTATCACTCTGTCCTTCTGTGTTAAAATTTCACATAATTTTTCTGCAAATGTTATACTTTCTTGCTTTGAGACTCCACAAATATATTTTACTCCACCAGCTGCGCCTGCTACCGTTTCCACTCTTCCCATAGATAACTCACTTAAAGTTTCGCGAACAATAACAATATCTTCGCTAATTGTGGATTTAGCTGCATTAAATAATTCCGTAAACATTTTTAAATTAATTGTCTTATTAGGATTTTCTGTTATTATTTTAGTAATACCTGTAACTCTTTGATTTCTACTATATTTATTCATAATATCTCACCCATATCTTTATTTTACGAATTTTACTCAGTAAAATTCTTACTATCATTCGTATTTTAATTGTAAATCTTTTTTATCTTTATTACAATGCTTATTGACAGTTTTTAAGCTTTATAACTTAATACAGTGAATTCTCAAGAAATATTATTCTATAATGTGTTTAGTTTTTCTGTATTTTTGTATATAATTAAGACGTACATATATGCATTTGTTTGTTATACTCAATACTAATGCAATTTGCATATACTAAATAATCATAATCATTTTTAAGGAGTTGATATAATGTCTTTTGATTTTATAAGAGATAAAAACAAAAAAGTTCATTTCATAGGAATCGGCGGTATAAGTATGAGTGGTCTTGCTGAAATACTCATAAAAAATAACTATAAAGTTTCTGGGTCTGATATGAATTCATCACATATAACAAGCAAACTTAAAGAAAAAGGCGTCGAAATTTATATAGGCCATAATGGTGATAACATAAATACTGCAGATTTAGTAGTTTACACTGCTGCTATTTCTCCTGAAAATCCAGAATACATTAAGGCTAAAGAGTTAAACGTTCCTTTAATGGATAGGGCTGAATTTTTAGGTCAAATTATGAAAGGTCACAAATATAATGTTTCAGTAGCGGGCACTCATGGTAAAACTACTACAACTTCAATGCTTGCCCACATCATTTTAAAAGAGGATGTAGACCCTACAATACTCGTGGGTGGAGAATTAGATGCTATCGGAGGTAATGTTTTAGCTGGAAATAGTAACTATTTTATTACAGAAGCCTGTGAGTATAAAGCATCATTCTTAAAGTTTTTTCCCTATATAGGAACAATATTAAATATAGATGCGGATCACCTAGATTACTATAAAGACATAAATCACATTAAAGATACCTTCATAAAATTCATTAATATTATACCAAAAGAAGGCTATTTAGTTGCAAATGTGGAAGATGAAAATGTTAAAACTATTCTCCATAATCATGATTATAACTGTAGCATACTTACTTACGGAATAAACAACGGAATGCTTAAGGCGAAAGATATTAGTTATAATGAATTAGGTTGTGCCACCTTTGATGTATACAAAGAGGGTCACAAACTATTTCAAATAAGCCTTAATGTCCCTGGGCAGCATAATGTTCTAAATGCCCTTGCAAGTATAGGCACCGCACTAATCCTTAATTTTTCTCAAAACTCAATCACGTGCGGCCTTTCTAGTTTCAAGGGTACACATAGAAGATTTGAGCTAAAAGGAACTAAAAATGGCGTAACTGTTATTGACGATTATGCCCACCACCCTACAGAAATTAAAGCAACTTTAAGTGCTACAAAAAATTATCCTCATAATAAAATTTATTGTGTTTTCCAACCCCATACTTATTCAAGAACATTAAGCTTATTTGAAGATTTTTCAGATTCTTTTTATGATATGGATAATTTAATACTATCAGATATTTATGCTGCCAGAGAAAAAGATACTGGAGTAATAAGTTCAAATATGCTTGGAGATAGAATAAGAGAGAAAAATGTAAATTGCATAAATCTTCATAGCTTTGATGAAATTGTTGATTATCTTAAAAACAATTTAAAAGAAGGAGATATTCTTCTTACAATGGGTGCAGGAGACATCGTTAAAATAGGAGAAATGTACTTAAAATAATTGTTTATTTTTATCAAATTTTTTTTAAAATTATAAAATAATCGATGATATTGAAGGCTTAAGCCTACGTCTTTCAGATGTAGGCTTATTTTTTTATTTACATCTTTGTCTACAACCACTATATTAGAAGTATAACCCTGAAAATATATTTAAAATTAACCTTAGAAAGGAATGTGCTCTTTATGAAAAAAGTTATTTACCAAGTAGATGCCTTCTCAGATGTGCCCTTCGGAGGTAATCCAGCTGGTGTAGTACCTAACGCTATTGGATTAAATTATAACGATATGTTAAGTATTGCCCAAGAAATGAATTTATCGGAAACTGCCTTTATTTTCCCTATGAAAGATGCGGAAGTAGATTATGAAGTAAGATTTTTTACACCTACCCAAGAAGTAGACTTATGTGGTCATGCTACAATTGGTTCTTTTTTTTCTTTAGCTTCAAAAGATATTATTACTGGAACTGATGGTGTTAAAATTCTAAAACAAAAAACAAAGGCCGGTATTTTACCAGTTGAACTTTATTTTAAAGATAATAAAATTGATAGTGTAATGATGACTCAAACTAAACCCAAATTTGTTTTTGATGTTGCAAATACATATGAACTTGCTGAAATCATGGGTATCAATGCAAGTGATATAGGAATAGACGGTTATAGCCTCATTCCTCAAGCTGTATCTACCGGCCTTACAGACATTATGCTTCCGGTTAAAAGTTTATCTGCATTAAAATCCCTAAATCCAAACTATACTAGATTAACTGAATATAGTAATAATCTAAATATTATTGGGGTACATGCCTTTACGCTTGAAACCGAAGAAGGATCCTCCACTCTATCTTGTAGAAACTTTGGTCCCGCTGCTGGTATAAATGAAGAATCTGCCACAGGAACTTCTAATGGAGCACTTGGTGCCTATCTAGTAAAAAACGATGTGCTTAAATTTGAAGATAATATAACTATAATCTGTGAACAAGGTTACTATATGAATAGACCTAGTAAAATAATCGTAAGATTAGAAGGAAGCAAAGAAAACTTAACAGTAAAGGTTGGTGGCAAAGCGGTTATTGTTATTGAAGGGGAAATACTTTGCAAGTAATTCGTGCTATATACAACAAAAAAACTCATATCCTTATAATAAAATAAGGATATGAGTTTTTCACTTTCTATTATATCTCATGAAAAGCTGTTCTACTGCCTTAATGTTTTCAGGTTCAATATGTTGAAGAAGGATATTATACGGTTTTTTACCTACTTTTATTGCGATATATTTCTTCGTTATTTCAACCTTACTTATATCATTAAACATAATAACCCTACCCTTTGACGCAAAGTTACTATTAAGTTCAAATCTATCCTTTTCAAATTTTAAATAATTTAAATTTTCTAGTTTTCTAAGTTTCATTATAAAAGATATTGAAAATCCTATAGATACAAATGTCACCATTAAAAATATTCCTGCAATTCCGGTTCTTCCGCGAACAAATGATCCTATGACTCCTATTAACAATGCAAAGCTCATTAAAATACTGAATGCACCTTGCTTCATAGCCATTTTTTTTGTTACTCTACTAAATTTAATTTCCTTCAATTGTTTCCCTCCTAAGATACTATTTGTAAATTTTATACTAACAAAATAATCTACTAATGTAAATACTCATATTTAAATTTCAATATTTATAATTATATTGCGTAAAAACATTAGTCTTTGGTAACACTAAATATGAAAAAATGTTTTGGAGGTATATATAATGAAAAATTTTCTAGTTTCAGCTATAGTAGATGTCGTAATAATTTTTGCTTCGTATTTTCTATTTAGAAGTGTTATAAGTGGGCCAACTCGTCACCGATTGTATGAAAAATTCATGAGTTCTTTCGCAAAATTCGTAATTATTATTTTTGTAGCTAGTGCACTAGTAACATCCCTCACAGCTCTAGTTTTATACAAAACACGATATATAGTATATATTAACATACTAGCTCCTGCCTTAGTATCAATCCTTGTAGGTTTCGTTATGTCTACTGTACCTACTAGAGGAGCCGGTGATAAAGAAAGGGATGGTAAAAAACAATAAATATAAAGCAGCTTTTAGGATAATATGATTTTGATATCATCCTAAAGCCGCTCTCTTCTTTTCCAAATTCACTAAATAACTAATTTAACAAAAGAATATGCTAATTTAAATCCATATAATATTATGACTACACCACATACTAAGTTTACTATTTTTATAACTTTAATGTTAAACTTGCCTTTAAATAGTGAAATAATTGTTGCTAATGAAGTAAACCAGATGAAAGACGCTAAGCATACCCCTATAATAAAGTAGCTAGACATGTCTACTGGAAGTGAAGCTCTCATCCCCCCCAATAATAAGGAACCATCAACTAGAGCCTGGGGATTTAGCCAGGTTACTGCAAAACATGTCCATATTATTTTTATAAATGATTTATTCACATCCACAGTTTCTCCCGATTCAACTTCTGGTACTTGTCTCACAAGTCCTACTCCAATGTAGATTACTGCTACACTACCTAGTAAAAGAATAAGTATCTTTAAAAGTTTAAACCTTTCCATAAGTGCCCCTATACCTAAAAAGCATGAAAGTGCAAGCGATATGTCGAAAAATATAGTAATAAATGCAACTTGATATGCCCTTAGTCTGCTTTTACGTATAGCTGTATTTATTACAAATATGTTTTGCGTACCTATAGGTGCTACGTATGCAAAACCTAAAAGTAAGCCTTGTATTATATATTTATACATTCTTTTCCCCCTAACTACTATATATTTATGGTCACATCCTTATCACTCAAAAATTACATCTTTATCTGCACCTCTATTTATGTGAAATTTTACAATTCTAACTTAATTGTAATCTATAAAAAATTCAAATGCAATAATGCTTTCAGAAAATTGCGGTAAAATCCAGATATATACTTTTAAAAAAATAATTGTTAAGATTGTTGACATTTATGCCTTTGTTTTATATAATAGCTAGTGTTGTCAGCAAATAGAATTTATAACTTACATATTTCATGTTTTATATTTTCAAAAACATTTGCTAATATTGTTGACATTTATGCATTTGTTTTGTATAATTAAATTGTCTTCGGGGTGTAGCGCAGCTGGGAGCGCGCGTGGTTTGGGACCATGAGGTCGCAGGTTCAATCCCTGTCACCCCGACCAAAAAAGAGTTGTCTAATGACAACTCTTTTTTTATTATAAATTTTCATTCGTTAGTATGTATAAAACTCTTCATTTTTGACAAAATAGATAATAGCCTACTATTTTATTATTTTTTGTAGGTATTATGCTAAAGGCATTACATATCTAATAATAACTTAGGAGTGATTATTTTGAATAAAATGTATAATGAAATTTTTAAGGCTCTTATTAAATCATATTATGAAGATAATTTTGAAAACACGGTACTGGAATTACTGTCTAAGGATAATATTAATAAAAATGAGTTAAGCTCCGTAATTTCCTCACTTTGTGGAGTCGAAGTAGACTTTTCTCATAATTACATAGAGGATTTAAATAAAGCTATTCTTTCCTATGAAGCAAATTATAAAATTGTAAATAAAATCAAAGGCTGCACTATGGATTGTACAGATAAGCCTGGAAAGACAAGATGTCAAGCTTCCTGCCCTTTTGATGCCATATTAATAGATAATAAAAGTAATACTACTTATATTGACAATGATAAATGCACAGACTGTGGTTTTTGCGTAGAAGCATGCCCGAATGGTGCCTTAATGGACAAGGTAGAGTTTATTCCTCTTTTAAATTTATTAAGAGGAAATTCTACAGTAATAGCAGCTGTAGCTCCTGCCATTACTGGTCAATTTGGAGAAAATGTTAATGTAGATACCCTTAGAACCGCTTTTAAAAAAATTGGATTTACAGACATGGTTGAAGTTGCTTTTTTCGCAGATATGCTTACATTAAAAGAATCCATAGAATTTAATGAACACGTTAAAACAAAAGAAGATTTAATGATCACCTCTTGCTGTTGTCCTATGTGGGTAGGGATGGTAAGGAAGGTGTACCACAATTTAGTGAAGTATGTATCTCCCTCTGTATCTCCTATGATTGCCTCTGGCAGAATTTTAAAGGAATTAAACCCTAACTGCAAAGTAGTCTTTATAGGTCCTTGTATTGCAAAAAAAGGTGAAGCTAAGGAAAAAGACCTTTTAGGTGATATTGATTATGTTCTTACATTCTCAGAACTTAAGGATATTTTTGATACATTAAACATCGATCCAGAAAAACTTCCACAAGATGTATCCAGTGAATATGCTTCAAGAGGTGGTAGGCTTTACGCTAGGACTGGAGGCGTATCTATAGCAATTGGAGAAGTTATAGAAAAATTATTTCCTGAAAAATATCATTTATTAAATGCTATTCAAGGAAATGGTGTAAAAGAATGTAAAGAGTTGCTTACTAAAGCTCAAAATGTAGAGGTTAATGCAAATTTTATAGAAGGTATGGGTTGTGTTGGCGGTTGTGTTGGAGGGCCTAAAGCTTTGGTTGACGCAAACTGCGGAAAACGTAGAGTGGATAGATTTGCAGAAAGTTCAAAAATTAAAACATCCATAGATAGTGATTGTATGAACAAAATTCTAAGTAGAATTGGTATTAACACTGTTGAGGATTTTAAAGATAAAAACAAAACCAAAATATTCAACAGAGAATTTTAGATAATATTTTGCAATATAAATGCAAATTAAAATATGGTATAATACTCAGTAATTAAGATATTTTTTTGCATTCAAAGGGGGGTTTTATGAAAGCATTACTTGAATATATAAGTTATAAAGATATTAGCCTGCTTAGAATTATAAATAATTCTTGGAAGTGTAGGTTTTTAGATATTATAATGCCAATTATGACTTACTTAGGCTCTTTTTCTTTTATGTTTATATTTTGTACTCTTGCATTTCTATTTAATAGTACTATTGTCCACACCATAGCTATTAAAGCTATGATTTCTATAACAATCAGTACTGGCATTGGTAAGATTCTCAAAGTAAGCTTTACTAGATTAAGACCTTTTATAACAGTTCCAAATTTAAACATAAAAAAAATAGGCATAGATAAATACTCCTTTCCGTCAGGTCATACTACTGGTGCATTTTCATTAGCTATAATAATAGCTTTATATTTCCCTATATTTGGGTTTATAACTATACCCCTAGCTTGCTGTGTAGGAATTTCTAGAATTTACATAGGAGTTCATTATCCTACCGATGTTATTATGGGTATTTTTATCGGAAGTACTTGTTCTTTTCTTACTTACAGATTCTTTTAATAGCAGATTAGACAGAAAACCTCTGCCTAATCTGTTGTTAATTAAGCTACATTAAATCATCTTCTGCGAAGCTTAAATGTCGTTAAGAAATTTAAAATCCGAGTATATAATTACATTTCGACCTGTTATACTTATATAAGAGGTGATTAAATGCTAAAAAATATTAAAGCTGCAATTTTCGATTTAGATGGAACCCTAATAGACTCTATGTGGGTTTGGGATAGAATAGATGAAAACTATTTTAGAAGCAGGAATATGGATTTACCTAAAAATCTAAAAGCCCAAATAGAGCACCTTAGCTTTGATGCGACTGCAGCATATTTTAAAAGTAATTTCGGTATATTAGATACTATCGACGAAATTAAAAATGAATGGAACGATTATGCCCGTGTGGAGTATCTTAACAATGTAAAACTAAAGCCCGGTGTAGTTGAGTTTTTATCTTTACTTAAAACTCTGAATATAAAAATTGGACTCGCTACAAGTAATAGTAAATCTTTGTTAGAAGCTGCACTACATGCTAATGATATATACCATTATTTTGACTGCATAACTCTAACTGATGAAGTATCTCGCGGGAAAGACTTTCCCGATGTATATTTACTTGCCGCTGAAAAATTAGGCGTAACCCCAGAGGAATGTGTTGTATTTGAAGATATACTACCTGCAGTTAAAGGCGCAAAAGCTGCCGGAATGAAAGTAGTCGGTGTTTACGATGATTTCTCCAAAGAGCAAAGGGATGATATTGTTAATTATGCAGATATGTATATAATAGGATATAATGAGTTAACTACAGCAATTTAAGACCCATGTGTATACATGAGTTTTTTTTGTGAATTTTTTTGTTTTCTATCGAATAGAATATAATAAGAATAAATATAACTTATATTTAACATATGCACAAACTTCCCAGTTAACCTCTATTATATTAATATATCATTATTTAAAAGAAGTAATTTACAAGGAGAGATACTATTGCTCATTTTTCTTTTTTCTATTGTTTTGATATGCTTTGGTGTTTATTATTATATTATGGACCAAAAATTATCAACTCAAAAAACCCAGCTAAAGATTATCTCTAGGCAAAATAGAGAATTCAAATTAAAAATTGAAACTTTGCGTAGTGCTGAGGGTCCTATTGTAATAAAATACAAACTACCTCTTTTTAAAAGTGGAACTATAAAAGAGAGTTGTAGTTTGTATTTAAGTCCTATTGAAATTTCACCAGTTCTATCTAATATAGTTAAAAGCACGACCGTAGAGATTCAAGATTCCGCTGATATTTTTGATATTTCATGGTATGAAGTATCTATAAAATCTCAGACTAACATTAATAATAAAGGCTGGATAAAAAAAGATAACATAATTACCCTGGACGACACTGTTAGCAGCCAAGAAGAGAGTCCTACTTAAAAAATAAAGGCATATATCAATAAAATATATGCCTTTTAAAATTATAAATATTCAAATCCTATGATATGAATTAATAAGAGAAGGTATATTAAGATGAAAACTTATGAATTTGATGCCGTAATAAAAAAACATGATTTAATAGATGCTGCTTTTGTTGAGTTTCCTTATAATGTAGAAAAGGAATTCGGGACAAAAGGACAAGTAAAAATCAAAGCACTCTTTGATAATTATGAATATCGAGGATCAATAGCTAAAATGGGACATTCTTGCTATTGCATTGGAATAACTCAAAAAATAAGAAAGGAAATCAATAAACAAGCTGGAGATTTAGTACATATTATTATAGAAAAAGATGAATCTTTAAGAATTGTTAATATGCCTGAAGACTTTAATCGAGAACTTGAAGAAAATAAGGAGGCAAAATTATTTTTTTATAGTTTGTCTTATACCAATCAAAAAAAATTTACTGACTGGATTTCAAGTGCTAAAAAAATAAAAACAAGAGAAAAAAGACTTAAACACTCCATATCAATTTTATTGAATGGAACAAAACATCCGTAGTATGAGTTTATGCCACCCTATTTCCATCAGTAATTAGTTTTTTCATTTTCATAATGCTAATTATGTTATAATTTATAAATCAAACTAACAATCTTGTTAGAACTAAAGGGGTTTAATATGAGAATAATATCTAAAAGCAACCTATGTATAAATAGACCATATATAAATTTAAAGAAACTACCAATAAAAAGTTCATTAAGAGTTGGTGAAATTACTGAAACTGGTTTTAAAGGGACTTATATAATAAATCAACATACACAAAGCTTATCTACTAATGAGAATTGCATTCTACAATCTAGTAACGGAATTGGAAAAATAACACTTGATACAGAGCTACTCCATGAACTCTTATTAGTCGAAGTAAATTATTCATCTAAAACTAGTAATAAATCTGCTAAATTCAAGGTTTATCTTGTTTTAGATAATATAAAATATTCCTTACCATTTAGTTCATTTCAAGATATTTATGATAACTGTATGACTATCTTAACTAGAGAACTTCATGAAAAAGAAGAATTAACTTACATAAAAGAAAGTTTTAACAATTTACAAGATGATGAAATCTCAGTAGATATAAAGTTAAATTTAGAAAGATTACAAGAATTTAAAGATAAAGTAAACTACAAAAGAAATATTTATTATTTTGTTATAAATAACATTGCTTCAGCTACTTCAAAGTATGATATTAACACTAAACCTAAAGAGATCCTACTAAGTGATACTTTAAAAGTTCTAAGATATAACTGTGATACAAGACTTTATATCATACTAGAACCTATTGATGAAACAACTAAAATAAAATTAAACGAAACTGATATTATTTGTAACCTCGGTGAAATTGATTTCCCTACTGTTAGCATATGCACGGGTTATGGGCTTGGAAAATTATTAGATGTTAAAAATAATGTTATTCCAAATACTAATACATTATCATTATTTGCAAATATTCTAGACCTAGGATTAGAAGTTTTAAAAAAGTGATATATATAAAAAGAGCTAGAAATTATTCTAGCTCTTTTTAATGTAAACTATACGATTTTAGTTGTCCATTCTTCACAGTTCCATACATCAGTTACTACGTCTTGATAGAATTCTGGTTCATGACAAACTATAAGTATACTTCCTGTATATTCTTTTAGGGCCCTCTTTAACTCGTCTTTAGCATCTACATCTAAGTGATTCGTAGGTTCGTCTAAAATCAATATATTAGTTTCCCTGTTTAGAAGTTTTGCAAGTCTTACCTTTGCTTGCTCTCCACCACTAAGCACAGTAATTCTACTTTCAATATGCTTTGTAGTAAGTCCACACTTAGCAAGCGCAGATCTTACCTGTCCCTGAGTGAAACTAGGGAATTCTTGCCAAAATTCTTCAATACAATTATTGCGGTTGACTCCCTTTATTTCTTGTTCATAGTATCCTATATATTGATAATCCCCTAAGTTTGTCTTGCCTGAAAGAGCCTTGATATCCCCCATAAGACTCTTTAATAATGTTGTTTTTCCAACACCATTAGCCCCAACTAAAGCAATCTTTTGTCCTCTTTCCATATATAAATTTAATGGCTTGGATAATGGGCTATCATATCCAGTAACTAAATCCACAGTTTTAAATAATATCTTCCCTGAAGCTCTTGCAGATTTAAAATCAAATTGTGGTTTTGGTTTATCTTTTGTAATTTCCATTTTATCTATTTTATCTAATTTCTTTTGTCTTGATTTCGCCATTCCACTTGTAGAAGCCCTTGATTTATTTTTAGCAACAAAAACCTCTAATTTGGTAATTTCTTTTTGTTGTCTTTCATAATCAGCTTCCATTTGCTTCTTTTTAGCATCATGAACTCTCAAAAATTCGTTATATGAACCTATATATCTAGTTAATTTTTTATTTTCTACATGATATATTATATTAATTACGCCGTCTAGAAATTCAATATCATGGGATATTAGGATAAACGCATTTTCATAATTTTGAAGATATCTCTTAAGCCACTCTACATGCTGCTCATCCAAAAAGTTAGTAGGCTCATCAAGTAGCAGAACATCTGGAGCCTCTAATAAAAGTTTTGCAAGAAGAATTTTTGTCCTTTGTCCTCCACTTAAATCTGAAACATCATTTTCAAGGCCAACATCTTTAAGTCCAATTCCTACAGCTACCTCATCTATCTTAGAATCAATACCATAAAACCCATTATTATCGAGCTGATCTTGTATTGTTCCCATTCTGTCTAGTAACTTTTCTAGTTCCTCAGGTGACGCCTCTCCCATTTTCTCTGTTACACTAAACATTTCCTCTTCTAAGTCAAAAAGATATTTAAAAGCATCCCTTAAAACTTCTCTAATCGTTCTTCCCTTTTCCAAAACGGTATGCTGATCCATGTATCCCACTCTTACGCTACTTGACCATTCAACGTCGCCCTCATCTGGCATAAGCGAACCTGTAATAATATTCATAAATGTTGATTTACCTTCTCCGTTAGCTCCTATAAGTGCTATGTGTTCCCCTTTAAGTAATCTAAAAGACACATCTTCAAATATTACTCTATCACCAAATCCATGGCTCATATTTTTTACTACTAATCTACTCATTTGTATTTCTCCTTACTATAGCATGATTTTATATATTTATAATTTAAAAACTATTTCTAGTCATATATCTATTTGTTTTTAATAATTAGATGTTATATATAGATTCCCATCCAAAGAAAATACGTCCACTTTTATCTAAATATGCTTAATTCAAGTGTGTATTAAAAAATGACACATGTACTAGTGTAATTTATAATTGACCTTATGTCAAAACAATTTTATGGATTTTATATTGTGTGTAGATTGCAATATAAAATGTGCGAAATTTTCAAGAAAAATATAATGTTAAGTTGTAATGGTTTTCCGTTCCATCATATTAGCAGATAGACCGTTAAAAATCCTTCTTGGATAATTGTTGATCCAGTGCTGTATTTGCATAATTTGTTTTTTAGAGAATGCTGAAATATCCACACCTTTTGGGATAAATCGTCGTATCATTTTATTGATATTCTCGTTTGTGCCTCGTTCCCATGAACTATATGGATGGGCATAATATACTTTAGTTCTCTTTCGTTTATTCCTTACTGAGGTCTCAATACCCTCGAAATCAAGGTTCTCACAGCCGTTATCACAGGTGATTGTTTTAAATGTTTTTGAGAATGCCATTCCCATTTTACGCTCCAATTTGTCCAATTCCTTCACAACAGCGACCTGTGATTTAGAAGGTATTTTAAAGATTAACTCCTTGCGAGTTACTCTTTCGCTTAACACCATTAATACAGTCTTTGTACCCTGCTTTCCTACTACGGTGTCCATTTCCCAGTGCCCTATCTCATCACGTGCAGCTACCGCTGTAGGTCTTTCTGATATGCTTGTCCCTTTGGTATTGTTATACGCCGGCCTTATTTTTTTATAGTTTCTCTTTTTGGCATTCTTTTTAACAGGCAGATCTTTGTTACTTATGTTTAAGAATAAATTATTATCCAAATAGTTATACACAGTTTTGAAGCAAATAGTTGTTTCGAATTGTAGATCTTTATTTATTATATTTTGAATAGCTGCATACGGAGATTCGCCATATTTACCAATGGCTTTTTCTAAGTACTTCACCAATTTGTGATCTTTCCCTATTTTCAATGCAGGCCCTTTTGCTGTGCCTTGTCTGTCATGTTCTGACTGCCCAATTTCTGCGCTATATTCCATTCGAGTGGTTAAATCACTATTCAATAATTCTACTATTCCTTTAGCAATTTCACGCCTTATTGTACGCTCTGAACGTCCACCTATTTGCTCCGCAATACAGCTTGAATTTAGCTCCATTTTGCATAATGTCTCTATCTTTATACGATCCTCCTATGTTAGGTGTTTACCTTTTTTGTTCTCTGTGATAAAATTTGATTGACTCATTTGAAATCCTCCTGTACTTGTGTTGGTTTAGTCACTTAACATTGTACAAGATTTTTTTCTCTTGAGTCTTTATTTTTTGTTCTATGGTCATTTCATTTTACAACTTACCTATGGATTTTATATTACAAATTAATTCAGTGTGGTATACTACTATAGATAAATAGCTTAATATTTTTATTAAAAATTGTTTTTAAATACAAAAAATATAAGAGACATAATAATTGTAAATTGTTATGTCTCCTTAAATAACACAGGAGGAATTTAAAATGGCTTGCAAATTTTACTTATATAAAGGTAAAGGCAGAAATTCAGAAAATGGACACCTTTGGATATATGCAAATGAAATCGAAAACTTTGATGGTGAATATGAAAATGGAGATATAATTGAAGTGTACAACTTTAGACAGGAGTTTATAGGAAAAGGTTTCATAAATGACGTTTCTAAAATCGCTATAAGAATAATGACCAGAGATATTAACGAAGAAATAGATGAAGAGTTTTTTAGAAAGAAACTTGCCGCTGCATGGAAATATAGAAAAACAGTTATAGATACTTCTAGCTGCAGGTTCTTATTTGGAGAAGCGGATTTTATGCCTGGAATGATTATAGATAAGTATGAAGACTATTATGTTATTCAGTCTTTAGCACTAGGAATCGACAAATATAAAGATATAGTTGTTAAGTTACTAATGCAGGAATATGCTGCAAAGGGTGTCTATGAAAGAAGTGACGCTAGAGTTCGCGAACTTGAAGGAATGGAGAAAACAACCGGATTCTTAACCGAGCCTTTTGATACCACTCTAGAAATTGTTGAAAATGGAGTTAAGTATTATGTAGATATTGCAAATGGTCAAAAAACCGGATTTTTCCTAGATCAAAAGGAAAACAGAGCAGCTATCCACAGATTATGCAAGGATGCTGATGTTTTGGATTGTTTTACTCACACAGGTTCCTTTGCGCTTAATGCAGGTATAGCTGGAGCTAAAAGTGTTCTCGGAGTAGATATTTCTGACTATGCCGTAGATTGCTGCAGAAAAAATGCAGAGCTTAACGGACTTTCAGATACTGTTAAATTTGAATGCCATAATGCCTTTGATGTTCTACGAGAATGGTCAAGAGAAAAAAGACAATATGACGTAGTAATACTAGATCCCCCAGCCTTTTCAAAGTCACGTTCTACTATAGACGGCGCAACACGCGGATATAAGGAAATTAACCTACGTGGTATTAAATTGGTTAAACCAGGCGGATATTTTGTAACTTGCTCTTGCTCTCATTTTATGTACCCTGATTTATTTAGAGATACAATAGCCAATGCAGCATTAGATGCTAAAAGGACACTTAGACAAGTTGAGTTTAGAACTCAAGCATCAGACCATCCAATACTATGGAATTCTGATGAATCCTACTACTTGAAATTCTACATCTTCCAAGTAGTTTAGAGAAAAATGAGGTGCTATTTTAATATAGCACCTCATTTTTCTTAAACTATAATCCCATCCTTATACTCTGGAACAATGTTTATTATATTTTTTGTGCAGCAGTATTCTAAATCTGCTTCTAATCCTAGTTCTGTAATCCTTTTATAGTGACTTGCATATTTTATAAAACCATGAATATCTTCATTGTTTTTATAAATATAATGTGAAGTTACAGCTATATCTGAAAGTTCTGCTTCTATTTCTTTTAACACACAATCAATTATGTAACCACTGCATAAAAAATCATCTATAGAAAATTCACCATAAGTTCCAGCATTAACTATTACTACATCTTTATTTAAAGATACTATTCTATTTGCAGTAGCCTTAGCATTAATCATTGCCCCTATTAAGATGTTACTTGCACCCACGCAGCCTTTTATAGCTTTAGTACCATTAGTTGTAGTCATAACAAGAGTTTTGCCTTCTATAGTCTCTCTAGTGTATTCTAATGGAGAATTGGAATAGTGAAACCCTTCTATTTTTAATGCGTTCCTCTCTCCTCCAAGCATAAACTCTTCTTTGCTATTTCTAACAATCTCAGCTGCCTCATCAACTGTTAAAACAGGAATTACGCCTTTGCATCCATTATTCATTGCAGTAGTTATTACACTAGTTGCCCTAAGCATATCTATTACTACCACTGTTTTATTTGCTATTTTTTCTTTTTTTATATCATCAGCAGAAATTATTATATCTATTTTCATATGTTTTTCCTCCCTTAATAATTCTTTTTGTCTTATGTCTCGCAGCTATAATTATAGTACATATTTCTATTTTATATAATAGTTTAGGGTAACGTAACCGTATAAAGTTTCATTTATGTGTGTTATAACCAAAAACTTCACAAATCTTTATTGTTTGTGACGTCTAATATGAATGTTACGTACTAATTAATTCTAATAACATTATTTATGAATGAAATAATATAATTAACTACTTAGAATTATACGGTATTTTATTTTATTAGCCTTTAATAATTTTATTCTTGATTGGATAATATAAATTTTTAAAAAATATAGGTATACTTTTCCCTTGCCAATATTGTCCGTCTTCACATTTTGATACTTGCATATGTAAATGAGGTCGAGGTGTTAATCCACTGTTCCCTATTATCGCTAATTGTTGCCCAGCTTTTACCTTGTCTCCTTCTTTTACAATTATACTACCCTTCGCTAAATGTCCCATAACTATATAAAAATTATCTATTTTTAATACTACCCGATTTCCAACATTATAAGGATATTCTTTACTAAATGGAATATTGTCTTCTATTCCATCAACTAATTCCATTACAGTAGCCTCACATGGACAATATACTTTTTCGTGAAATATCTCATATTCTTTATTTTTTTTAGTAAGAACATTTTTTACTGTAAATCCAAATTTATTAAGCTTGGCTATATCAGTTGCATACCTCATAGATGTATTTGATTTTCCACTTTTATGTATCTGAGCTTTATTATGATAATTGAGTAATGAACTAATCTTACCATCTCCACCATCAGTTATAAGATACTTACCATCTTTAAATGGTAACAATAAATTTATACACTCATTGGGTTTGACCGAAGCACGAACAGAACCAATATTCAAATACATTAAAATAAAAGATGGAATTAAAACTAATACATCTATAAAAATTTTAAAATCAAATATATTTTCTATTGAGCTGTTTAGAAAACTAAGATTTCTAAAAGCAATTAGTAAAAAAAGCAGAGCAAAAACATATCTAATATAATAGTTTGTAAATTCCCAAGGCGCTGTCTTAAATAATAAAAATATGAAGTTACCTGCAAAAAAAACATATATAATATTATCAATGAGAGTACCTTTCCCAAATTGAAAAAGACCAAATAAAATTAGGATAGGTAATACTATATTTAACATTTTTGTTGCAACAAATAATTGAACCCTACTTAAAAACATTACATTTCTCCCCCCCTATTATTATTAATTTTTTTATTCTCAATACCTAACAACTTTGAACCAACCGATATAAATATTATACTTTTTTTCCATACGATTGTATGCTTTTATAAGTGGTCAGATAACAATTTAGAGTTGTTATCTATCCACAAATGATTCAATTGCTACACATGCTATAACAAAGGAAAAACTTCAGTGGGAGAATAACTCTCCTTCTGAAGTTTTTTTAGAGGATGCTATCAAAAGTATATTGCGCAGAATGCATTTCCAGCAATATATACTTTTCGATCCCTTATTCCTTATTTTCCTTCCATATTAAAAAGGCTATAAGAAATACAGAGGCATCTTTAAAGTCCCTAATATCAAAATTTGTTTCTTTCTTGATCTTATCCAATCTATAAATCAGAGTATTCCTATGAACATATAGTTTCCTAGCAGCATCACTAATATTAAGACCACAATTCACAAATTGCTCAATAGTTACTATCATTTCACTATCGAAAGCATCAAATTTGTCTTTTAACATATATAACAGTTCCTGCTTAATTTTTATGTCTATATTATAGACAATTTTCTCAAACAACATTTTATTATAACTAAATATATGATCTTTTATATCAAATTTTTTCCCTAGTTCCATACATTGAACAGCATCATTATAAGCTTTCTTAAGCCCTTTTATATCATAAGTTCTATCTCCATAACTTACATAACATTTACAATACAAATCTGATGATATGGATTCCTTTATACTCTCTGTATGTTCTTCTATTTCAGCAAAATCACCAATCACAATAATATTATCATTATATATTAAACTTACAACTGGCTCATTATCATATATTTGTTTTATGATGTTAAGAGATTCATATTTACTTCCATCTACACTTATTAATATGATATAACACCCATTTTTAAGAAAAGGTAAATTGTAATTAATATTATTAATAGAAATTTCTCTACCCTCTAAAATATCAATAACTGCTTGTTCTTTAGTTAAAAAATAATGTGTATATTTATTTTCGATAATATATTTAAGTAAGGATGTACAATTTTCATACTGTTTTTCTAAACTGATTATGCCTTTAACACGTCCGAGCATAATAGTAAAGTTAGTTATATTTGAATTTTCAATGTTTAAGTCACTAATATATAAAGCAATCCCGTCTTCGGTAACTACATTAAATGGTATGTTTGAAGAATGACTTAAATCCTTCAAAAATCCAGTAAAATTGTACATACTACTTTTCCCCCTATATTATTGTGTTTTCAGTTTCTTTATCAAATATATGAATTTTATTTGTATCTAAAGCAATCTTAATTTTATCTCCAACTGTAGCTTTGGACGATCCATTTACTTTAGCTACAATATTTGTATTTCCTTTTGACAAATAAATATTAGACTCTGCACCCATAAGCTCCGTAACGTCAACTTGGGCTTCTATAACTGATTTTTTATTTTTTTCAATAAAATCAATACCGTCATCAATATCTTCTGGTCTAATTCCCATTATAACGATTTTTCCTATACAGTCTTTTTCTTTTACAGCTTCTGCTTTATCCTTTGGTAATATTATAGTTTCATTATCGAAAGAAAGCACAATTTCACCATCTTGCTTTAAAACCTTAGCTTCCCAAAAGTTCATTTGAGGACTTCCTATAAACCCAGCAACAAACATGTTAACTGGATGCTCATATATGTTATGAGGAGTATCTATTTGTTGCACTAATCCATCTTTCATTACAACTATTCTTGTTCCCATAGTCATAGCTTCTGTTTGATCATGAGTTACATATACAAAAGTTGTTTGAAGTTTATGATGGAGTTTTGCTATTTCTGTTCTCATTTGAACTCTAAGTTTAGCATCTAAATTCGATAGTGGCTCATCCATTAAGAATACCTTTGGATTTCTTACTATAGCTCTTCCAAGTGCTACTCTTTGCCTTTGTCCACCTGATAATGCCTTTGGTTTTCTATCAAGTAAATGTTCTATATCAAGGGTTTTAGCTACATCAGTAACCTTTTGTTTTATTTGATCTTTTGGCATTTTTCTTAATTTTAATCCAAATGCCATGTTATCATATACAGTCATATGAGGGTACAATGCATAGTTTTGGAAAACCATAGCTATATCTCTATCTTTAGGTGCCACATCATTTACTAATTTATCTCCAATATATATTTCCCCTTGTGATATCTCTTCAAGACCTGCTATCATTCTTAAAGTTGTTGATTTACCACAACCAGATGGTCCTACAAAAACTATAAATTCTTTATCTTCTATCTCAAGATTAAAATCTTTAACCGCTGTTACATTTCCAGGATAAACCTTGTATATGTGTCTTAATGATAAATTTGACATAATATATACCCCCTATATGTTTCTATATATATATATTAGACCTTTAAAAGCTATTTATCTATTCGCAAAACACACAAAAATTGTAAAGTTAATTTGTAGAAAGACACAACTGCCCCTTTATTAATCGTTAAAATTTTTCCCTTGATATAAATCTAATTCCTTTAATCTGTTATCTATGCCATTTAAAACTTCCCATTTTTTCAAACTCCACATAGGACCTATTAGTAGCTCCCTTGGTGCGTCGCCTGTTAATCTATGAATAACCATATTAGGTGGAATCATAGTAATTGACGTGCAAATTATATCTATGTACTCATCTTGCTGCAAAAACTTAAGCTTTCCTTGTTCGTATAGCAGTGTCATAGGCGTGTTTTCCATAAGGTGAAGCAAATGCATTTTTATACCTTTTATATTTTTATGTGCCACATAATTTATTGTTTTTAGCATGTCCTCCTTACTTTCTCCAGGAAGGCCAAAAATGGTATGCACCACAACATCAATGTTTCTTTTATTAAGCTCACTTAGAGCCTCCTCAAATCTCAATAATTTATATCCGCGGTTAATAATTTTTGCGCTTTCATCACTACTAGTTTGAAGCCCTAGTTCTACCCATGTGTATACTCTATTAGAATATTCCTCTATAAGATCTAATATCGCATCATCTAAACAATCAGGCCTTGTAGCTATAGCAAGAGCTACCACTCCCTCCTGTGATACTGCCTCCTCATATTTTTCTCTTAATAGATCGATATTTGCATAAGTATTAGTATAAGCTTGAAAATAAGCAATGTATTTTCCTGTTTTCCATTTTTTATTCATCATAACCTTTATATCTTCAAATTGCTTTGTAATAGAAAAATCCCTATTCCCAGCAAAATCTCCTGATCCCCTTTCGCTACAAAACAAACACCCTCCATTACTAATAGTACCATCTCTATTTGGACAAGAAAATCCAGCGTCCAAAGCAATTTTAAAAACCTTATTACCAAACTTATCCCTTAAAAAATAATTTAAACTGTTATATCTTTTGTCACTCCATGTTTTCTCCACTAATATCATCCTTCCTTTGTTTAAGAACCATTTAAATAAAATAACTAGTCGTAAGACTAGTTATTTTATTTAAAGATTAAGCCCTATGTTAATTATACCTTATAGTCCATAACCAGTGCATTAATTATAATTTAACTACGGTAAATGTCTTTAAATCAAGTTTCCATTTACCAATTATATCCTCTTCCGAACTGTTAACATTTGGTTTAGGAATTACTTCATACGTCATAGTATCCTCACCAAAGGAAGAAAATACTATTTGAACTTTTTGTACAGGATAGTCTTTTTCAAAATTAACAGGAATCATATCTCCATCGTCTACTTTATAAACCCTAATATATTTGCCCGTTTTTTCCTTATTATATTGTACAAGCAAAAATTTTTCATCTAAGGAAAAGGTCATAAACTCCACTTTACAATCAAGCAATAAATCTATTGAAATTAATTCCTTTCCAATTGGTTTCTCCTTGGCTATTTCACCTGATGCCCCACCTTGCGAGGACTGCTCAGTTGGATTTGTAGCATTTCCCTGAACCGCTAGAGCCTGATCAATGTTAACAATACCAATAAATGAGTTTTTGTTATAAGTACTAACTGCAAGTTTATCTCCCTCATAATTGAAATTTATAGAACTAAACTCTTTTGTAGGCACTACTACTTTATATAATCGTGCTCCATCATCCTTTGAATATACATATTTAGGAAGCCCAGCTTTATCAATAATTAAATTGGTTTTTACATTTTTTTTATCTCTAAATCTAATACCTATGTCCTCCACAAAAGCTTCATTTTGTGGTGCATTGGTTATTTCGCTTATTTTATATTCAGCCCCATCTTTAACAATTTTAATAGAATATTCATCAAGACATGACTGAGAACTAACCATAGATGTTCTTGTAACTCTAACCTTAAAAACTCCACTTCTACCAATTTCATTACTTTCTGTAACTTTATAACCCTTTATCTTCATATCACTAATTGGCATATTAGAAACTTTTTCAGATAATTCCTTACTATATAGTTTTTTACCATTTTCGTAATCTTCCTTCATTATAAAATTCATATAGCTCTCAACTACATTAGTTGCAGTTTTAATTTCAAAAGCATTAACTTTTGGCTTTTCTTCATCCTTTTTCTTTGAACATGATGTAAAAGACAAAACACAAAACACTATTAACAAACAGCTTAAAATTTTTTTCAATATTTTCACTCCCTTTAATTCAATTTTAATTTAATTATGGAAATTATAATTACTTTTATATTTAGGATTTACAAAATCAAATTCATTATGCTAATTATAGTTTCCCTCTAAATAAATTTTTAATTTATAAAATCATTATTTATTATTAAAATCATCATTTATTATTAAACAATACACATATATTCGCAAAGACAAGCATCTTATTTAAGTATGACTATTAATTTAATAATTTTGTGGGGGAGATTTTTTGAAAAAAACAATTGGTCAAATATTTCAAATTTCAGCTGTATTTATCGGGACAATAGTTGGCGCAGGCCTTGCTTCTGGTCAGGAAATAACTCAATTTTTCAGTACTTATGGGTATATGAGCTTCTTGGGAATTTTCATATGTGGTTTAATCTATATTTTAATAAGTTCTATTATAATTTCTATTAGCCTAAAACATAAATTAAGCTCCTATACTGAGCTTATAACTATTATAAGCCCCGGTTTTTTTGGTGTAATTACCGACATTTTTACAAGTTTTTTCTTAATTAGTGGTGCCGCCATAATATTAGCTGGAAGTGGTGCGCTTCTTCATCAATATTTTGGTGTTTCAAAATGGGTAGGGATTTTACTTATGTCTATAATCTCTTTATACACTTTACTTAAGGATACTAAAGGGTTAATAACAATAAATTCCTTTATAGTGCCTGCTCTTACTACAATCATTGTAACTATATTTATTTTATATTTAATATTCTACAAAGATATGGTAAGCGCTTCCTATATAAAACAAATTCCCTCTTATAAAACCCAAATCATCCCTGTTCAATGGTTTTTTTCAGCCGTGCTTTATGCCAGTTATAACATGCTATGCTGCAGTGGTGTTCTAGTCCCAATAAGTCAAGAAATAAAACATAAACGTATTCTTATTCCCGGAGTTATAATAGGCGCCATAGTTTTAACCATATTATGCTATTTCGTAAATGTGATGCTTTTATTAAACATACCTCAAATTTTCAAATACGAAATTCCACTTCTATATATTACAAACCGTTTTGGTACGCTAATGCAGATTCTTCTGCTTTGTGTAATTTTTTGTGAAATGTTTTCAACTGAAGTTTCTAATATATATAGCGTAGGCAAAACCCTGGAGAAAAAGTTTAAAATTCCTTATAAAAAAGCGGTAATATTAATACTTATCATATCTTTGCCTATTTCTCAAATTGGCTTTAAAAATTTAATTAAAGTTCTTTATCCTGGTTTCGGTGCAATAAGCCTTATTTTTTTGATTCAATGTATTCTATTTTATAAAAAAACTTTTAAAAAACAGAATTGACATTATATATATTGAGCTGTACAGTTCTTATATATTCTAAAGATCTAAATTATAAAACAAGGAGATAAAAATGATTAATAAAGGTACTAGAGAATTAAATAATTCATGCTTTTTAAAATTGCTAAAAAGATGCAATTTATGTCCTAGGGAATGTTTTGTTAATAGATTAGAGGGAGAATTAGGCTTTTGTAGGGCTTCTAAGGATGTAAAAATAGCTAAAGTTTCCTTGCATAACTGGGAAGAGCCTTGTATTTCTGGCGTAAATGGCTCTGGAACTGTGTTTTTTTCCAATTGCAATCTAAAATGTGTATTTTGTCAGAATCATAAAATAAGCCATGAAGATGCTGGAAAAACGGTATCTATAAATCGCCTTAGTGAAATTTTTTTGGAGCAGCAGGAAAGAGGGGCCCTTAATATAAATTTAGTTACCCCTACTCACTATGTACCCCAAATAATAGAAGCCTTGAAACTTGCTAAAAATAAAGGCCTTAATATTCCTATTCTCTATAATTCAAGTGGATATGAAAATATAGATACCATTAAAATGCTCCGAGGGTTTATTGATGTTTATTTACCAGACTTAAAATATTGTGGCGATAAATATGCTATTAAATATTCAAAAGCTCCTAATTATTTCGCTATTGCTTGCGATGCTATTACTGAAATGTTCTCGCAAGTAGGAGACGTCAAATTTGATGATGATGGAATAATTCAAAAGGGAGTAATAATTAGACACCTAATGCTACCAGGCTTATTATTTGATTCTAAGAAAATAATAGATTTTATATATAACACCTTTAATGATTCAGTATATATTAGCTTAATGAATCAATATACCCCCATGCGAGTCGCAATTAATTATCCCGAAATTAACAAGAAGGTAAACCCTAATCATTATGATACTCTAATTGACTACTGCTTAAACCTAGGCATCACCAAGTGCTTTATTCAAGAAAGTGGAACTTCATCTTCGACTTTTATACCTGACTTTGATCTAAGCGGAGTATAATGCTAAAAGGTCCCCATGATTTTAATCGTGGGGACCTTTTAGCATATAATCATTCTATATAGGTTTCGCTTTGATCTTTATGAATCATCTCCTGCGGAGCTGGATTAACGACTTCAGAAGGAGATTTATACTCCCACTGAAGTTCTTTCTTTGTTACAGTATAGAACTTCCCCCTATAGAAGTGGGAGACTTTCCTTCTGAAATGTCGTTAACATCAAACTTTAGATTCTTAAAGGAAAAATACAATACACAAGCGACTATTATGCCTGCAAGCACATCTATAAAATAATGTTGCTTTATAAACATAGTAGATAGAATTATAAAAACGGCTGTAATAATACAAATTATTTTAGTAGCTTTACAAATCTTTTCTGATTCATAAATATATAAAGCTATTAACACGGAATTTAAAACATGAATGCTTGGAAAACAGTTATAAGGATTATCAGCCGAGTATAAGTTTAAAACCAAATTACTGAAGAAATCCGTTCCTGTTATCATGGGCCTTGGAACATATGTTGGATAAAAATAATATATTATATAACATGTAATCATACCTATATTTAAAGTTATAAGTAGTTTTAGATACCTTCCTCTATCTACTATACATAAAATAGAAGCAAAAATTGCTATAAATATATACCAAGATATATAAGGTAATATAAAGAATTTATTAAAAGGGATGAGTTTATCTACAAAAGTAAATAGGTTGTTAGTATCTCCTCTATATTGGTTTAACATTGGATATGTCATACTTATTAAGGGTATACTTAATCCCAGTAGTCCTCTTTTAATAATATCCTTCCAGTCTTGTAGCACTACCTTCTTTTGTAGTTGTTCCATTTTTTCTCCTCCTTCCCTCCTTAATAAAAGCTATATCTTATATTTTTTCAAATCGCCTTTAAATGAGCTTGTTATCTTTTTAAATTCATATATACTGTCAATAAGCTTCTTTATTTCATTAGTATAACTTCCAACACTTGCACTTACCTCTTCTGAAGATGCCGAATTTTCTTCTGCAATTGCAGCTAGAGACTCTATTGTTTCATATATATTTGCAATAGATTTTGCTTCTTTGTCTAAATCATTTATAGTATTTATCATTTCCGTAGAAACCGTTCTAACAGACATTGTAGCCTCGTAACTTATATCTCTTACTTCTTCCAGGCCCTTAGTTTCATTTTGCAAAATATTATACTGATCACCAATTTTATCAACAAGCGTTTTTATATCCTTAACAAATTCGATTAAATTACTATTAATTTCTTCTACAGCGCTCTTGGACTGTTCGGCAAGCTTTCTAACCTCATCTGCTACTACAGCAAAACCTTTCCCTTGTTCTCCTGCACGGGCAGCCTCTATTGACGCATTTAGAGCAAGTAGATTTGTTTGCTCAGAAATTTGAGAAACAATTGATACTATACTTGTTATGTCATGAGCCTTTGTTTCTAGTCTAATACCATTATCCTTAACCTCTTGGAATTTTTCTAGTGTTCCAACTATATTTTTACTTGTACTATCAACACTTTCATAGCTATTATTTATCTTTTTAATAGCTTTTTCTAATTCATTCTTATTATTATTTTCATTTTTAACAATATCCTTAAGTGATCTAATATTATCATTTAAGATCAAAACAGCATTTTCAGTATTCTCCGCTTGACTTACAGAAGTGTTAGCCATTTGCTCAACCACTCCTGATATGTCTTCAGATGTACTGTTCATTACGTGTGAAATTTTATTTATATTTTCAGCAAAAGTATCCATCTCATCAGTTACACCTTTGAAATCAACAAAATCTGCTCTAAATCCCTTTTTATAATCTTTAAGTTTTTTGTATAACTCTTCATATTCATCTCCAGTAACTATATCTCCATCTTCAACATAATTATTGCTGTTAATTTGGTCTATAGTTTCTGAAATTAGCTTTGTAGGCCTTCCCATTATAAAAGACGCAAAGCTTGAAGCAGCTCCAGAAAGCACCGCAAATCCTAATACCGCTGCGATATTATCTGCCCTACTTATTATCATACCTCCGAGTAAAGCTGTAATAAATGTAAATAGCCCTACTTTTCCAGATACATTATTAATAACCCCTAAAGATATCATTTTATTAATTTTATATGTTTTTTTATAATAAATATCCTTTTCAAATGTAAGTTTTAAACTTAGACTATCTGAAGTTTTTTCTATTTGCTGAATTTCAATTTTCTCATTAAAATATTCACAAGTCCCATCTAAAAGACCTAGAAAATAATCAAACATTGCTCTCTTAGAATTATAAGTAAAGATAGCCTCACGACTAGAAATAGGCTTTATACCTACGAGTGGTGGTTTAGCCCCCTCAAACTTCTTTGTCATCACCACGTGTATATCAAATAGTGATTTTAAAAATGAATATACATTTTCAGTCTGAAAAAATGCAGGAAAGTCTCTATGGAAAGCGTTTATATTATCTTTTCCTATAGTCTCCCATAATTTCCCAATAGGTATGTTTTGTGTCGCAGATATATTACCTATTACATTTTTAACTTGTCCATCATCTACATTCTCAACTGGTGAAAATATTTTACGAGAATTCCACCCCGCAGATTCCATCGCACTATTAACTACGCCATCGCCATAAAGCTTTCTACAAGTTTTCATCCAAGTAGCTACTACTGTTCCTTTCATAATGTCAATTCCCCCCCCATTTTATCTATTGTTTATTTCTCGTTATCTAAATTATTAAGTGAGTCTTCCCTTTAAGATACATTATAACCTAATAATAATACTTTGTTAATAAAATTAATTATTAATTCATGAGTTTTCTCATAAATTACTGTTAACTTATACCTTAAACTCTACTCTATCTAACTTTGCAATTATCTTAATGTCATTGTGCTTAACTGTATCAGTTCTTAATGAAACCCTATTGCTTATTAACAATATTTTATTACTATCTAATTTTTTTATTTGTCTTAATACTCTTTCTCCATTGTAATCCACTAGTGAAATAGCATTATTTTCTATTTCATGTGTCAAATGAGCAAAAGCAATGTCCCCCCTACAAATTCTAAACCCAATCATATCGTCATTCTCTATTTCTAAAAACAATACTTTATCTTGAGCATATCCTTCTACTTTATTTGATATTATTGGCATTTGTTTTACACCTATAGATTTAGCTAAATCATATTTATAAATAGAAACATCTTTTAACACTGAGCTAAACGCATCATTCCAAACCTCATTTATTTTTACCTCGCTAGGTCTCTCGAGTTTTGGTTTTCTTTCTTCTACATACTCATCGGCTTGAAATGATACAGATGTATCTTCAATTTCTTCCCCTAAGATTTTAGAAATTTTTTCTAAAAATTTCTCGTTTATAATCTTTTTTCCCATTTCAACTTCATTAATAAAGTTTTCAGAAACTCCGATTTTTTTACCTAATTGTTTTTGACTTATCGCTTTTGATTCTCTTACCTCTTTAATTCTATCTCCTACTCTACTCATAATTCTCCACCTTTCCAGTTGAATAATTTTTTCTAAAATATAAATCTCCTGCTATCTTGCAGAAGATTTATATTTTGTGTCTCATGCCTTATTCCATTTTTCTATAGGCTTCTCTTTCTTCAATTAGATGCTGCATAAGATAATTAACCGTCCAGTTTATAGATGTTGGTGTTACAGCGGCTAGTATAGTATTACTACTTTTAATTTGCCTTATACTATCAATTAAATCATACAGTTCCTTATCCTTATAACTATTAAATAGAAGTAATTTTTCATAGGGTAATTCGATTTTACTTTTTTCACTTTCTATATTCTCTAATACTTCTTTAATTGTTACGTTACCCATATCTTTCTCAATTACTTTGCAAGGTAATATATTTTGTTTTGATAATAAACTATTAAGTTTTTCTTCTTCCTCCTTGGTTAGTCCATATGCAAGGATAAGTTTTTCATCAATAAGCTCCACAATACATCCCCCCTACAATTTAATATTTTATTACATTTTTTCTGGCTGATCGTACTCAATTCCTAAAGTATCAACGCTCATGCTTTTTATTCTTTGCACCTTACGTGGCATATCTCTAAAATCTCTTTCTACCTTAGCTATTTCTAAAGCATGCTCCATACCCTCAGTCACTTTTCCAAAAGCTGCATAACTTCCATCTAAATGATAAGAATCAGCTACCATAATAAAAAACTGGCTTCCTGCTGAATCTGAATCATTAGATCTAGCCATTGATAGAACACCAACTGAATGCTTTAAATCATTTTTAAATTTATTAGAAGAAAACTCACCTTTTATTGAATAATCCGGTCCACCAACACCTGTCCCCTCAGGGCAGCCACCTTGAATCATAAATCCTGGAATTACCCTATGAAAAGTAAGTCCGTTATAAAATCCCTTGTTTATAAGACTTATAAAATTATTTACCGTGTTAGGTGCAATTTCTGGGAACAATTCAGCTTTTATTACTTTTCCATTTTCCATATTAATTGTTACTATTGGATTCATATATTTATCTCTCCTTTTATTATGTATTCATTATAAATTATATCACATTTTATATTATTTACTAATTTATATATATAAACCGTATATTTAGTCATCTAAAAAAATAACTAGTAACTCCCTAGTTATTTTTTTAGATGATGCGCCTTGTAAAAAGTTAAATAACTTGATGACCGACGCTTATTTGCAAAATCATTTTTTCTTGAGGTTTCTCTAATTTTATATGAATATTACCTCCAGGAAGTATTATTAAAAAATGCTCATCTAGCATGTCTACCTCTCGATTTTTTTCAATATTAACTATATCTATTTCTAAGTTTCCGTAGGCCTCCGCTATATCGTATTCATATCCAATGTTTAAACTACCAAAGTTAGTTATATTTTCTAACTGTTTATCCTCATTTGCAATGATTAAGTGTGCGATATTTTTATTTTCTTCGGATTTACATACTAGATGATTTATAATACATAAACAATTACTTTTCACTGGATTATTGATAATTATACAATTAATTTTTTTAGCCTCTTCAATTTCCATATTAAATATATCATGACCTATGTGGTGTTCATTGTTATTATTTAATTGAAATACTTTGATTTCATCACCTTATTTCTGTTGTTCTTTGTATAGTTCAGTCTATTCGTATAGTCATGATATTGCTATACTTAATTCAAAATAAAATATGTAAACTCTTCATGTTTTTTAGTCACATATACACATTATATTAAATAATATATTATTAAGTCTATACATTAAATTTAGATTGTACCATAAAAAGGAGGAAATATTATGCCTTCAGCACCTAATTTAGACAAAATTAAAGATTCAATAAGCAATAGTTTAGAAGTTATATCAAACAAGTCTGAATATTTTATTGAAATATCCAAACTTAAATATAAAATTCATTCTGAAGAAAACAGTATGGAAGATCTCTACAAAGATATGGGGAAGGAACTGTACACAATTTTTAAAACTAATAATCACATTGATGACTCCCTATTAGATTATTGCAATACATTAAAAAAAATAGAAGCTCGAATAAAAAATCTAGAAAAAAAGCTCAATAAAATTGATAATAAAAAATAAATAAAAAAGTATATATTACTATTAATGCATTCACTTCGCTAAGAACTACTAATTTTATTTTTAATTAATCTGCTGAAAAACATAAACTCGCTTAAAATGTGCCCTTTGTCAAGAACAATTTACTGTCGCTCAAACATATGTTTTTCTTAACGCATCTTAATTAAAAATAAAATAAGAAGTTCTAAAGCTCGTTTCAATGCATTATACGTAATATATACTTTTTTTTGCGCATAAAAATATTTGTTATTTATTTTAATGTACCCTGTTATGTAATTACATCCAGGCCTTCATCATGTAGTTTATTTAGATGTTTTATCTCTACAAAAATAAACACGGCGGTTATAATTGAAGCTAATCCATCTGAACTAGGTCCCGATAACCATACACCATCTAATCCAAAGAACCTTGGCAAAATAAATAGTAATGGTATAAGAAGTATTACTTGTCTGCTTAATCCTAAAAATATGGATATTTTAGCTTTACCTATAGCTTGGAAGTAGTTCGAACTAACTATTTGAAATCCTATTATAGGGAGCATAAACAGGTATATTCTAATGCCATGGCTACCTATTACTATTAGTTCTGGATCCTTATTAAACAAACTTATAATTTGTTTTGGAAATACCTGTATAATTATAAATCCAGTTGTAGTAATAGCTGTAGCTGCGATTATTGCTAATCTTAGGGCATGTTTTACTCGTCCATAGTTTTTTGATCCATAATTGTATCCGATAATTGGTTGACACCCTTGGTTAATTCCGAAAGTAGGCATTAACACCATCATCACCACACTCATAATAACTCCCATGGCTCCGAGGGCCATGTCCCCACCATATTTAACTAAACTTCTATTAGAAATAATAGACACTATACTTGCAGCAAGTTGCATTGAAAATGGGGACATACCTATAGCAAAAATGCTTTTTACAACCTTAGCATCTAATTTTAAATTTTTATAGCGTATTTTTAGCACACTATTCCCACCAAAGAAATAGGATAATACCCATATCATACTTACGGCCTGAGAAAGAATAGTTGCAATAGCTGCACCTCTAGTTCCCATATGAAAAACAAAAATAAAAATTGGATCTAAAATTGTATTTAATACTCCCCCAATCAACATTGTAACCATAGCTGCTCGCGGGTTACCCTCAGACCTTATTATATTATTCAGTCCAAATCCTACGCTTTGGAATATTCCCCCTATAAGTATTATAGTTATGTATTCCTTAGCATATGGCAAGATGTCTTTACTAGCTCCAATTTTTAGTAACAGGGGTTCTAAAAATATAAGCCCTAAAATAGTTACTATTATTGAAAGTATAATAAGAAGAGTAAAGGCATTTCCTAAGATATGTTCTGCCTCTTCTTTTTTTTGTTGTCCAAGCTTTATAGATATAAGCGCAGCACTTCCAATTCCTACAAGCATTGCAAACGCCATAATCATAATAGCAATAGGATATGTAACTGTAACTCCTGATAGTGCAAGTTTTCCTATTCCTCTTCCTATAAATATTCTATCTACAACATTATATAAACCATTAACCAGCATTCCTATAATGGCAGGAATTGAAAACTTCATAAGTAGCTTACCTATATTTTCTTCTCCTAATTGTTTTGAGCTATCCAAATAATCTCCTCCTCGTATATTTAACTATATAATCTTATCACAAAATCTATCATTAATACAAAAAAGTATATATTATTACAAATTAGTTTAACGATATTTTAGAAGGAAAGTCCTCCTCTTCTATAAGATGGGGTTACGGACTATAACAAATAAAAAACTTCAGTGGGAGTATAAATCTCCTTCTGAAGTCGTTGATGCATTATCTCCGTACCCCTTTAATTTAATTATAAATTTGCAACCTTTATCTATATCGCGCACTAAATATATACTTCCTCCATGCTTTTCAATTATTGACTTTGATATTGCAAGTCCAAGTCCTGTACCACCAGTTTTAGAGTTTCTTGTAGCATCTACTCTAACAAAAGGCTCAAAAATATCTCCTTCAAATTCCTTAGATATTCCTACTCCATCATCTTCAATAATAATTACAGCCGTGCCATCATCTATTAACAGCTTGATACTAATAGTAATTCCGGGACTATTGTATTTAATGCTGTTTAGTATAATGTTACTTATAGCTCTATCTAAGTTTTTTCTATCAAACGGTATTTCCACCTCATCTTCGGTAATATCAAATTCATATTGAACACCTTTTTGCTCCATCATCGGAACATACCCGGCAATAAGTTCCCTTAAAAACTCGCCTACATCATAATTTCCTATATCTAATTTATATTCCGTACTTTCAACACGAGAAAATTCAAAAAGATCTTGAATTAAGTCATTTGCTCGTCTACTATTATTATTAATAACTTTTAATAACTTATTTTTATCTTCTGATGAGATATCATCATTTTCTAATAAGAATTCTGAATATCCCAATATACTTGTTAATGGATTTTTTAAATCATGAGATATGTCAAGGATCATCCTTTTCCTGTTATGTTCCGCTTTTTTCTTTAGTAGCTTTTCTTGCTGTATTTTTTCAGCCATTAGATTAAAAGCGTCTTTTAGTTGGCCTATTTCATTCAAAGAATTAATTTCAACTCGCGCTGAATATTCTCCATTTTTTATAGTATTAACCCCTTGTAAGAGTTTTTTTAACGGTTTAACAAAAATCCTTGATGTGAGTTTAGAATAAAGTACCATTGTAGATAACAAAAATATAAATATTATAAAGGGAAATATATTTAAAAAAATATGTCTTGTATTTTTAGGTTTAGTGACTTTTTCTATTTGCTCTTTATGTTCAAGTCCCCAAGTATATGCGTCAAAAATACTGTCAGGCATAGCAGTGATTAAAATAAAGTCTTTTTTTTGGCCATACTTACTAGAATAAAAATAACCGTCTTTTAAATTATTAGAAATCATATCATTATAATAATCTAGCGAGTACTTAAATCCTGCTTTATGGTTACTTCCATTTTCCATCACAATAACTAGGTTTTTATCAAGCACTTCAACATATCCCTTATGTTTTATAAAATTCGAAACATTAATATCCTTGTAATTTTGTTTTATCATATACTGCGCTGTAGTCTTATCCGTTGATAGATCAACATAATCAATAGAAAGATAAAAAAATAAAGCACCCATTGCTAGCATAAATATTGCAATTATAATAACCAAAAATAAAATATAATTTTTAAACAATTGAGTTTCCATTTTCTTGCTTCTAAAATATGTTGCTATCTTTTTTAATTTATTTCTATTAATCATGGTTCTTTTCCATTTTATATCCTATACCCCTTATTGTTTTTAAATATTTAGGCTTTTTAGGATCATCTTCAATTTTTTCTCTAATATGGCTTATATGCACCATAATAGTGTTAGAATCTCCATAATATGGATTCCCCCAAACTATTTCATATAACTGTTTTTTGGTGTATACCTTTCCTGGGTTCTCTAAAATAAACTCAAGCAGCCTATATTCCTTTGGGTTTAAAGCTAGCTCTATATTGTTTTTATAAAAAACACAACTTTCCTTGTCTAGCATTAACTCTCCAATTATTATTCCAGTTTTATACGTTTTATTAGAATATTTATAATACCGTCGTAGCTGAGCTTTAACTCGTGCAATTATTTCAATGGGACTAAAAGGTTTTAATACATAATCATCAGCACCTAGCCCAAGACCAAGGATTTTATCCGACTCTTCTTCTCTTGCAGTAATAAAAATTACCGGTATTTCGCTAGTTTCTCTGATTTTTTTTAAAACCTTAAATCCATCAATTTTTGGAATCATAACATCAAGTAGTGCAATATCTATATCTTTATTTTCAAATATATTTAACGCCTGCATACCATCCTCTGCTGTGAAAATCTTATATCCTTCTTTTGATAAATGAATCTCTAGCAATTCTCTAATATCCTGTTCATCTTCTACAATTAGAATATTCATCATGTATCCCTCCCAGCTTATATACATTGTACCTCTAAACTGCACTTTAACTCAAATAAAAAAAGAAAAAGGTATATATTACTGCAACTGCATTTCTCTTTGCTAAGTAACTCTAAACTAATGTAAATTATATAATTTCCAATGAAAAAAGAATAGAAGGTATTCCGCCTCTATTCTTTACTTTATTAAATCATCTCCTGCGGAGCTGCAATATTAACGACTTCAGAAGGAGATTTATACTCCCACTGAAGTTTTCTATTTGTTAGGGTATGTAACTCCCACTTATATATGTGGGAGACTTTCCTTCTGAAATGTCGTTAAAATCTTGTAGTACCGTCTTTTGTAACAATACCTTTGATTAATGACTTAGCTACTATTTTTTCTTGTACTATTTCATATGCATCTAATACCATTTTCACAGATACTTTTTGTTTTTCAGTACTACTTGCATAAATCGTTGCAATAGCCTCACCCTTCTTTACAAAATCTCCGATTTTCTTATGAAGAACAATCCCCACTGATAAATCTATTTTGCTTTCTTTAGTTTCACGCCCAGCTCCTAAAACTAAAGCAGCCTTTCCTATGTCATCAGCTTTTATTCCTTTCACATAGCCTTCATGGCTTGATATAATGGGCTCTATAATAGCTGGCACTGGGAATATAGATGGATCATCTACGTAAGCTGGATTTCCACCTTGTGATACTACAAGTTCTCTTAATTTTTGGATACCTTTTCCTGATTTTATAATATCCACAAGCACTTTTCTCGCCTGCTGCGCGTCCTTTGCTTTTCCTCCTAATACAAGCATATGTGCTCCTAAGGTTAAACAAAGTTCTGTAAGATCTTCTGGACCTTCACCTTTTAATGTATCTATAGCTTCTTTTACTTCTAAAGCATTACCAACTGCGTACCCTAATGGTTGGTCCATATCAGTTATTACACCAATAGTATTTCTACCCACATTAGTTCCTATATCAACCATTTCTCTTGCAAGTTCAAAGGCATCATCCTCATTTTTCATAAATGCACCACTACCTGTTTTTACATCCAGTACTATAGCGTCTGCTCCAGAAGCTATTTTTTTACTCATTATACTTCCTGCAATTAAAGACATATTATCAACCGTCCCGGTAACATCACGAAGTGCATATAGTTTCTTGTCTGCTGGTGCTAAATCAGCAGTTTGACCACCTATAGCAATTTTGGCTTTGTTTACATTTTGCATAAACTTTTCAATTGACATGGCAACTGAGAAGCCTTCAAAAGATTCTAGCTTGTCGATAGTTCCACCAGTATGTCCGAGTCCTCTTCCTGACATTTTAGCAACTGGCACGCCTGCTGCTGCAACAATAGGTCCAAGTATTAAAGTAGTTGTATCACCTACACCACCAGTACTATGCTTATCAACCTTTACACCTTCAATAGAAGATAAATCAATAGTTTCACCACTATTCACCATTGCCATTGTTAAATCTTTAGTTTCTCTCTTATTCATTTTTTGAAAGTATATAGCCATAAGCAATGCTGAAACTTGATAATCCGGGATATTTCCATCTGTATATCCGCCAACGAAAAAATTAATTTCTTCTGTAGTAAGTTCGTTGCCATTTCTTTTTTTTATTATTAAATCATACATTCTCATACTATTCACCCCTAATTATTCATTTTAAATATATTTATATGTCTTCAAATTTAATAATTATAATTTGACTATTTAAACCCCTGAACTATTTCTATAGAACTACTAGCTCCTACTCTACTAGCGCCTGCTTCAATAACAGCTTTTGCATCTTCAGCTGTCCTTACTGCTCCAGACGCTTTAACTCCCATTTCTGGTCCTACAGTCTCTCTCATTAATTTTACATCATGAACTGTTGCTCCGCCTGTTGAAAATCCTGTTGAAGTTTTTACGAAGTCCGCTCCAGCTTCTTTAGCTATTTGGCATACCCTAACTTTTTGTGCATCTGTTAAAAGACAAGTTTCTATTATTACCTTTACTAGTGCATATCCTTTACAAGCACCAACTACTGCTTTAATTTCATCTTTTACTACATCAAACTTGTTTGATTTTATAGCACCAACATTAACTACCATATCTATTTCCTGCGCACCATTTTCAATTGCTTGTTTTGCTTCAAATGCTTTTACTTCTTTTGTTGTAGCTCCCAGTGGAAAACCAACAACGATACAAGTTTTTACGTTACTTCCTTCTAATTCTTTTCTTACAAGTGATGCGTAATATGCATTAGCACATACTGAAGCAAATCCGTATTCTTTAGCTTCTGAACAAACTTTTATAATTTGGTCCTCGCAGGCTTCTTGTTTTAATAGTGTATGGTCTATATATTGTTCTATTTTCATATTAATCTTCTCCTTTATCTTTTATAATTTTTTTCTATATACTTTTCTGATCCTTTTAAGAGAATCTCCGGCGAAATAGTTACTCTTTTAATTTCGGTAGGCTTGTTACTATTTAAATTTTCTAATAACATTCTCATACCAATTCTGCCAAGTTCAATAGATGGCCCATTAATAAAACTAATGTTCATCCCTATTATATTTAACATATCAATCTTATCAAATCCAATTATTGCCATATCGCGCGGAATATCTAGTTTTTCTTCATAAAAAGCTTTTATGCATCCCAAAATCATGGTATTACTACTTACAAAAATAGCAGTAGGTCTATTATCCATTTTCAATATTTGCTTTGTGATTTCATAAGCAGTTTCATATTTATAATCACCATAAAAGATATACTCCTTTGCTATAGGAATATTATTAGCTTCTAATGCTTTTTCATATCCTAGCAATCGCTCTTTTGCAGGTCTAGAATTCATATCTCCTGTAATTATAGCAATTTTTGTGTGACCCGCTTCTATTAAAGTAGTTGTTCCAGCATAAGCACCTTTTATATGATCTATAAAAACTCCACTAAAATCAAGATACTCAACATGTCCATCAATTAAAATTATTGGAATTTCTAAGTTTTTAAGAGCATTTAAGTTTTCACTATTACCTGAGTCCTTGTAGAATGTTGGAGTTATAAGGAGTCCTTGAATTCTTTGCTGCTTAAGAACATTAATAGCTTTTAGTTCCTTATCTTTATTCTCATCCGTGTCACAAAGAATTATATTTAGATTATGTTCATCCGCAATTTCAGTGATACCTTTAATAATCTCCCCAAAAAACAAATTGTTTATATCAGGAACTATAACGCCAATAGTATTAGTTTTACTTTTGGATAGGCTTCTAGCTATAGCACTAGGTGTATAATTTAGCTCTTTTATTACCTTTTGAACTTTTTTTCTTGTTTCATCTTTTACATAACCTGAATTGTTTAAAACTCTTGACACTGTTGCATGTGATACTTTAGACTTTTGCGCAATATCACTTATTGTCACTGTCATTTTAGCCCTCCTCACCTTCAGGAAAACGATTGTAAAACTCTAAATAAATACCCTTAAGACTTAATTTTCTGAAATATGTTACCGCTTTCACATTTAGTATACTGCAAGGTTATGTAAATTTCAATAGGATTTATTCGACATTTTTATGAATTTTATAACTCTTATATCAGCTATTTATGAAAGCTAATCGATATGATGTTCTGTACACTAAAATAAGCGAACTATTAGATATTGAAAAAGCCACGGAAGATTAATAATTTTCCTTAGCTTTTTTTTAGCTACTAAATGAATTTTAGCCCTATTTCAATGTTCTAAATTCATATCCTTTTTCTTTTAAATACCTTATGATTCTAGGTAATGCCTTAGCCGTTTCTTCCTTACCATATGTATCATGCATCAAAAGGACTACCTTTTCTGTAGTTCCTATAGATGCTTTTGTTATCTTGAATATTTCATCTGCAGTTTTCTTTTCCCCCTCTGAATCTTGATCATAGGCATTCCAATCAATCTCATACATATTATTTTCCTTTAATCTAGCACTAAACTCATCCAAATTAGGGTCATTATAGTATTTTCTAGACATATATCCACCTGGCATTCTCAGAACTCTTGTATGAAAATCTTGTCCAATAATTCCTCTTATTACCTCATTAGTTTCATTAACTTCATTCATGTAGGTTACTATATCAATCTCATTCCCAGGATATATCTTTTTGAATTCGTGGCTATATGTATGATTTCCTAAGGCATGACCATCTTCAAAAGCTCTTTTTACTATCTGCTTACTTTTTTCATCAGCTTCTACTCTTTTCCCAATTAAAAAGAAAGTTGCTTTCACTTCTTCTTCATTTAATACATCCAATATTTTAGGAGTCACCGTGACAGATGGCCCATCATCAAAAGTAAGAAAAACCGTTTTTTTACCATCTTTCTTACTACTCATTAAACCCTTTAATTTTGAAATATCATATGTATACTTATCCCCTTTTTCGTTCACATTGTCCCCCTTGATACGACCTCTATCCGTTGTACTAATTTCATTTTTAGATTTAGTTTCTTCAACATTCTTAACTATTACTACCCTACTAGCTTGTCCATCTTTATTATAAAAATGATTATATACCTTATAACCCCCAGAAAAACTTCCAATAATTAAGGATAACATTAAAATATTCTTTATTGTTACAAGGCCTTTGTTTTTTCCCTTATTTCTTCTTATCATTTGTGTTATTTGCATTATTTTTTCTCCTTTTATAACCTAGTTATGAATTTTATCGCTTTAGTTCTCACAGGGACAATTAAAATGGCCCCCCAAAGCTGCCCATTCCCGTACAGAATATCAATAACGGCTCGGGCTTCTTCTCAGCATTTCCCTATTATTTCATAGGTTCAAATCCTGGTTCAGAAGTAAAATTATTTCCATGATCAATAAATGTTATGCATACCTTATTATTTTCTAAGTGTACTGAAACTGCTTAGCCATTTTGATCCTTGCTTTGTTTATAACGTACATTTAATTGTTTTTTCATTTTTATATCATGTTTTTTCATTTCTGATATTTTTTCCTTAGGAAATTCTGGTTTTATTTCGCCTACTTCACAGTTATATTCCTTAAGATCGAGTCCAATATTTGTCAATGTTTTATCTGCTCTTTGTTATGAGAATCTATTTTTTATTCAAAACATTCCAATTAACTTGTTAAATATCCATTAAGTTGCCTGTAGTTACATCAATTGTAAAATTTAATTCTTTACCATTGTCTGCTTTTTCCTTTAATCCAATCATGGTGTAATTCATTTCTTGACCTGTTACAGACCCTTTATTACTTTGTTACCAGTAGCCGCAGCTTCTTCCTTTTTATATTGTGTAATTGTTAGATTTACCTCTTCATTATTTATCACGAACAAAAACCAAAGGGTATTTTTTTACTAGTATTTACAGGCGAAAACCTCTTTCGTACATTAGATTCTAAAAATACAAAAACTTCTTTTGCCAAAGATACTGTGTACAGATTTTTAAATTCTACACATTTTAATTGGATAAAATTTTTATTGTTATTATCATCCTCAATAATTAAAAATGACCTTCAACCATAACCTTCCCAATATAAAGTAAATTCTAATTGTTGACTTTTCCTGGGTCATTATCTAAAATATTTAATATCTCAAATTCTGTAGAAATCAAACTAATACTCCCACCATATACTTCCACTTGATGAGTGGATCTTTTAATTTTAAGTGGTCCTATAACTATGGTATCTCTATCTTTTAATTCGTCACTATTTTTATCAAATTCATAAATTCTTCTAAATATAGCCTTAACCCTAACCATAATCTCTAAAGGATTAAATAGTTTTATCATATAATCATCAGCTCCTGATAATAACCCTTTATTTTATCTGAATCTTGATTCTTGGCACTCAACATAATTATAGGTATATACTATTCCTTTTTTTAAACAATTATATTAATTTCAATTTTAATTACTTGTAAATTTTTGTAGATTCATAAAATTATCCTTTCCAACCGACCTCCTAACCGACTTAGCAATTCACTGGCAATTGTCCCAGCATTTTTAGCTAATTGTTGTGCTGTAATTTTCTCTGGGCCATCACAACCAATCAATGTAGCAATTTCATTTTTCGTAACATCAGGAATATCGGTGACATCAACCATGAGTTGATCCATACAAATTCGACCAATGGTTGGTGCGCAACAGCCGTGAATCAAGACATAACCCACTCCACAGGAAATGCTTCTCGGCAGGCCATCTGCAAAACCTATAGGAAGAATAGCAACGCGTGTCTCCCTTTGTGCAATAAATTGACAGCCATAACTGACACTTTCTCCTGTATAAATTGTTCTTACGATTACAATTCTCGCTTTTAAAGCCAGAACAGGTTGCAAATCTATCTGCATTCTTGTTTTATTATCGGGCGAACTTAATGCACCGTATAGTGCATCTCCGATTCTGACATAATCGCATTGGAATTCTGGATAGTTTAAGATCCCATAACTGCTTTGAATGTGAATTTTAGGTAATGTATGCCCAAGTTTCTCAAGCCGATGCAACAGTGCATAAAAACTATGAAATTGATTTATGGTAAATTCAGTATCATCTGCTTTTGTGCTATCTGCGACGCATAGATGAGTAAAAATTCCACAAACCTTCAAATTCTCGCATCGCAGGATTTTATCAATCTCCATCGTGTTGTTGCAGCGTTCACCCAAACGATGCATACCAGTATCAATTTTGATGTGAACCTGTATAAGTTTTCCGAACACATTAAGCTGTTTTGCGTGGTCATAATCGGTTATCGTCTGCATCAAATTGTAACAAAGCATTTCTCTAGACCTCTTCGGTGAGGTATAACCTAAAATCAGTATATTGCCTTTAATTCCGTGCATCCGCAAATGGATAGCCTCGTCTATTGTGGCAACAGCGAAAGATTTAACGCCCAATTGGTTTAGATTGGCTGCTACCTCCGCATCGCCGTGCCCATAGGCATTGGCTTTCACAACAGCCATCAATTCGCATCCATCTGAAAGAACCTCACTTAAGGCTTTCACATTATGTCTTAAGTTGGTTAAATTGATTTCAATCCACGCTCTGTCCATATGTGTTTGTTTTGAATTAAATTCCATTCTTTTCGTTTTTTTTAAAATCATACTGCTAAGGATCGCAGTATCTTTAGGTTCTAATGTCAGTGTCCTCATCGTCTCATCTCCAGCATTATTAGGGAATCTACAATTTTATCAAAAGTCATACCAATTCCTTTAAGCATATTGGGATAGCGGCTATGAGAAGTAAAACCGGGAATGGTATTGACTTCATTAAAAATGATATCTCTATCCGGTGTTAAAAATAGGTCTACCCGTGCAAATCCGGAACATCGCAGCGCCTGATAAATTATGACAGATGTCCGCTTGATACGCGCAGCCATATCTGCGTCAGTGCGGGCAGGCATATGAATTTGGGAGGTTTTCGGGGTGTATTTTTCGATGTAATCATTAAACCCATTCGACAGTTCTATCTCATCCACCTCGCCAATAGTAAGTGAATCATTGCCAAGGACAGCGCAACCAACTTCGAATCCATTGATTGCTTCCTCTATGAGGATCTTATTGTCATACTGAAAGGCGACAGCGATCGCACCTTGAAGTTCGCTCCCTTGCGAAACCTTTGTGATGCCAAGAGAGGACCCTCCACTTACTGGTTTAACAAACATTGGAAATTTTAAGGGAACAATCCGCTCCATCAGTTCTGCATCGGAAATCTTAGATCTCAGCAAAATTGATGGAGGCGTTTTTACTCCGGCCAAATGCACGATTTTATGGGCAATGTCTTTGTCCATGCACATTGCTGAACTCAACGTGTCGCATCCTACAAAAGGGATACCAGCCATCGTCAATAAACCTTGTACTGTTCCGTCCTCACCGTTTTTTCCATGAAGGACGGGAAAAACCACATCAATTCTGGTCGCAATTATCTTATCATCATAAAACTCAAGCATCCCATGAATATGACGATCAGGTGAAATAATAGCCGGAACACAGGCCCCAATATCCATCCATGTATTGTCACGAATTTGCTCCGGTGAACCATCATATCTCATCCAAACTCCCGACCGCGTAATACCGATTAGGATTACATCGTAATATTCCAGATTAAGGCTTATAATAACAGAATAAGCAGATTGTAAGGAAACCTCATATTCGCTAGAGTATCCCCCAAATATGATTGCAATTGTTTTCTTTTTCATTGTATTATTCTCCTTTTTCTATAATTTCTATATCATCATGTAACTGATATCCTATTTCACATATATTGTTATAAAGAAGACTATCGTAAAACTGTTGTAATTTTTCATCTGACTTTCTTTGATAAATAGATACCTGCTGAAATACATTGCACCCTTTTCTATAATAGGATATATCTCGATCAAATATTTCGTACGTGAAATCTAGCTCTTTATTTGTCAAAATACTACCTTGCATATGGATGTCATCGAATGTAATCTTTATTTGGAATATGGAATTTGTCTCATTTTTAACCTTTAAATCCAACCATCCCTCGCTGACAGTAGCATCCGTAGCTTCGGGATTATCACTTGCTTCTGATGAAAATGTTTTAATATCGTGGGTATGTCGCTCTACAATTGTAAGTGAGGTGTGAATCAGCAACCAAAAAACTAAATTACTTAATTGACAAAGTCCACCACCATACTCTCCTACTATTTTTCCATCCTGTAAGACTAATCCATCTTTATAATTTTCATAACGGTCGGCTGATTTGACAAGTTGCCAAAAGGAAAAGGTTTCTCCAGGTTGTATTAAAATATTGTTAACTGTTTTGGCAGCAAGTTTTAGGTTATATACTTTATTAATTTGATATTGTAAATCAAATCCACTGTTGTCGTTTATCAACAAAGACCCTGCTTCGAATACCTTGTAGGGTAATGCATTATCTTCTTTCGTTTTCGCATAGCTGTTTTTATCAAAATACATATGTATGTAGAAGAATTTTTTTCTTTGCATTTTTCTAAGCGGCAATAAAAATGGGAATATCTGTGTAATTCTCTTTCGTGTCATATAATCTATCCTTCCATCTATTTATTTGTAATATCTTTTCCTTACTCTCTAATATTACAAAAATTAGTTTAAGAAAATTGTAATTAAATCTTAAGATTTCTTAAGATTACAATTTATTAAGCAATATAATTAAACAATAGTTTTAATTCTTTTTTGTAGCATTTTTGTTGATTTTATCATTTACATCATATGGAGATATATTCATTATTGAAAACAAATCTTAAAATAGCTTACGTGCTGCTGGTACTGCTGTCTTTCCCGCATAATATTTCATTGAGTTTGGTTCCTCTATAGTAACTATTAAGCTTACCTTTGGATTACTTGAAGGGGCCATACCTACAGTTGAATTTACAGTAATTATATTTAAATACAACATACAGTATTCTGCATTTATCATATTATAAATTAGGTAATCATTATACGAGTAGTGTTGTTAATAAGTTTTTATGGGAAGCTTATTTTTTTCCTAAGCTGTTGTACACCGCTAATGCATCGGTAATATTGTACTGCTCAGATTTGTGATTTCCCTTAGCACCGACTGTAATCAAAATATATTCTTTCCCGCCTACTTTAGCGAGACTTGCGAGGCATAGACCAGCCTCATCGGTATACCCAGTTTTTCCTCCTAAAATTTTTCCGCCACCAATATTTGAACCGTTAAGTTTTTCAAACATTGTACTGTTAAATGTTATCCCATCAGGGTGCTTATTCGTGGATTGGGTTGAATAGCTGGAAGAAGTGAAAATCTTACGGAATGTATCATTTTTAAGTGCATAGCTAAGAATTATAGTCAGATCCTTAACCGTTGTATAGTGATTTTTATCGTCAAGTCCAGTCGCATTGTCAAAATGGGTGTTATTCATACCGAGCTCTGCCGCCTTTTGGTTCATCATCTTTACAAAGTTCTGCTCTGAACCCGCGATTTTGTCGGCAAGCCCAATAGAACACTCCGCGCCACTTGGTAGCAGCGCCCCGTATAGCAGGTCAATTGCACTGACTTGCTCATTCGGTAAGAAGCCGGCCATTGAAGCATCTGCATTGTACAGCTTCTTAAACATAGAATTAGGGAGTTCTATTTTTTCCTGCAAATTTGACAAATTTTCTATTGCAACAATTGCGGTAATTATTTTGGTCAAAGACGCAGGATTAATTTTTTCTTCACTCTTTTTCTGCATCATGATAGTGTGATCATTTAAGCAGATCAGAATCGCATGAGGACTATTCAGATTATTTGAAGATATAGAAATAGATGGGTCAGATGCTATCATTACCGAGGCCCTCAGCGTGGTTTTATTATCGCCACTCTTATCATGTAAAGATCGGCCTCCAATGATAGTAATAGATTTATATACGAGAAGGACAATGACAACCATCAATAATAATAACAAAAAAATTACTTTTGTTTTCTTCTTAGGTTCTTTAAGCATAATAAAACATCTCCTTATTTTGTGCTGGTTTTGTTTAATCACAGAAGATTGCACTTTTCTTCTCTTATGTATTATTAATTCATCACGTTTTACAGGAGTAAAATTATAAACTCCTTAATTTACATTTTTAAGACTCATCCTTTTAACCATTTAAAGGATTGCTACTTTAATAATCTGTTTATTTTATGGTATATACATAGTAATTTTTACATATCTCGCCTTACCCTCAAAATATATATCTCACCTGGATGTTACTTTTCCACATCTCTGCACCTAGTTTATTATCATGTTCAAAACATATTTACTCTTTCAAAGCTTGTACATTACCTTCTTCACTATCCTATTTCTAATATTACCAAAAGGAGTTTAAGAAAATTGTAATTAATTCTTAAGATTTCTTAAGATTACAATTTATTAAGAAATATTATTACAAAGCTTTGGTTCCAATTCTCATATTATAAACAACCGCTCCATTAAAAAAATAAAAAGGCTACATTCCTTTAAATTATCTTAAAGAGAATGTAGCCTTTTTATTTGGATATTTATTCTGCAGTCATAAATTGACTTTATTAAGAATTTTGCGGTAACTTCTAAATTTTTTTACCATTTTATATATTACTTTATATACCCAAAATCCTAAAATTGATCCTAAAACATTTAATATAATGTCATCAATATCCAAGAACCTAAACTAAAAACTAACTATATTATTTCAATTCATATAAAGAAGATATTTTCCAACTCGTTATATTCATTAAATAACGAATATTTCCACTGAAAAGGAAAAAAAACTCTTATTATTCAATAAAAAGCAATACAAACTAAAATTGATATGGCCTTCGATAAACAAATATCTAAAACACTTCAACTAAAATTAATTAGTCGAGGGGTTCACTGGCGGAGGCGAGTATACTGGATTGATGCTTAAAGATAATGCATCTTTAAATACCTGTAACCTAAGATGCTTTTATATTAATAGCTACAGATGTGAATTAACCTATACCTTCCTTAGGTAATTCACTTTATTACTCTTATATCAGCTATTTATGGAAGCTTATTACCTGCTGCCCTATATATATCATACCACTCAATCCTTGTTAGTTTAACCTGCGAGGCCTTACAAATATCCTTTAAACGCTTTTGGTTTGTTGTACCCACTAATGGCTGGATTTTAGCAGGATGCCTTAGAATCCAAGCAATTGCAATTGCTGTATTTGATACGCCTCTAGTAGCTGCAATTTCATTTATTTTATTGTTTAGCTCTGGGAATTTATCACCTTATTAACTACCCAAGGGCAATTTAATTATAAAAGCAGTTCTCTCATAATTGCTTTCAACAAAAATTTCACCTTCATGAAGCTCTATTATACTTTTGGTTATAGAAAGACCTAATCCTGAACCTCCAGTAAATCCTGAACGTGATTTTTCAACTCTATAGAACCTTTCAAAAATAAAAGGTACATCTATACTTGGTATTGGCTCACCATAATTAATTATCTCTATAACCGCACTATTATTTTCTTTCCTAGTACATATGTCAATATACTCAGTCCCACTACCATAGTTCATACCATTAGAAATTAGATTTTCAAATGCCCTAGCCATTTTAACTGCATCAGCCACTATTAAGAGTTTATCCTCCGAAAAATATGTCCTACACTCAATATCTACTTTTCTAAACTGTGGCCTAAATTCCAATGCTACTTGATTTAAAAGTTCAATTACGTTTATTAATTCTTTATTTAATTTTAAAGTACTATTTCTCATTATAGTATACTGAAATAAATCATTGATTAAATTATTCAATCGTTTTGATTTTTCATAGGCAATATTCACATAATATCTAAGTTCAACTTCATCTTTATATTTATCCTTATCTATGAGTTCAAGATACCCTAGTATTGATGTTAATGGAGTACGTAAATCATGAGATACATTTGTTATTAATTCATACTTTGTTTGTTCTGCTCTCCGCTCTTCCTCTATCGATTTATTTAATTTTTCTATTATTTCATTCATATTTTTAGCTGTTTTCCCTAACTCTGCTTTCGATTGTTCTGGTATCTTTTTATCTATCCTACCCTCTGCTATGGCTTTAATATGTTCATCGACTTCTACAAAGTACTTAATCTTCTTGTAAATCAATAAATGGGAATAACTTATAAAAATTATTATCCATAGTGCAATTGCTATCTTTATAAAATCGTAATGTAGCCTTGCCTTATAAATTTCATCTAAAAATTGTTGTGAATACATTGCACATATTGCCAAAAAAAACTTCCACATAATATACATTACTGCCATTGTTAATGCTGATAATAGAAAAGCAAGTAATATATTAAAAACTACTTTTAACTCTAATTTATATATAAGTTTTCTTTTCAATTTTATACCCTACTCCCCATATAGTATGAATAAGTTTCTCACCACCTAAAACCTCATCAAGCTTATCTCTTAATTTACTCATGTGAGTCATAACTGTATTATTAGATTGATAATATTTTTCCTTCCAAACTCTTTGAAATATCTCTTCTGCACTAAAAACTCTCCCTGGATTATTAGCTAAGACGTGTAATATTTCAAATTCTGTAGAAGTTAACGCAATAATCTTATTATATACTTCTACCTGATGAGTGGATTTTTTAATTTTAAGTGGTCCTATAACTATAGTATCTCTATCTTTTAATTGATCGCTATTTTTATCGAATTCGTAAATTCTTCTAAATATAGACTTAACTCTAACCATAAGCTCTAAAGGATTAAATGGTTTTACCATATAATCATCAGCTCCTGACAATAACCCTTTTATTTTATCTGAATCTTGATTTTTAGCACTTAACATAATTATAGGTATATTAAGCTTCTCACGAACTTTGTTACACACTTCTATACCATCAATTTTAGGCATCATTATATCTAGTATTATAAGATTTATATTATAATTATCTATAACTCGTAAAGCTTGTTCACCATCATATGCTTTGTAAATATCATGTCCTTCATTAGTTAAATATATTTCAATTAAATTAACTATTTCTTTATCATCATCTACAACTAATATATTTTTACCCATATAATCACTCCATTTATTTGTTCAGAAAGCATTTTGTGCAATATATAACTTATAATCGTACTGAAGGTTGAAACTTATACATTTTTAATAAGTATATAGCTTAAAAATATATTTGTCGAACATAAATATAGAAATACAAAATATGGAGGACTTATCCCAAATTCATTTACTAAAAACACAGATAATATCATAATAAACATGCTTTAATTATATGCTTTGATTGTTTAAGATTCTAAAAACTCCTCCAAAGTAATATCCTTTGAGTAAATTTTCTCTGAATTCTCAACACCTACATACCTTACATGCCAAGGTTCATAATTATAACCTGTAATATCTTCTTTTCCTTTTCCATATCTTATTATAAATCCAAATTTATAAGCATTCTCTTGAAGCCATTTACCTTCTTTAGTGTTTTCAAAACCTGTACTCTTTTCAGCATTAGTTATATCCATTGCTAACCCTGATTGATGCTCACTTTCACCTGCCGTTGCCACATACTTATATGTATACCCTTTCCCGCTTATTTTAATACTATTTTCATATAACTCTTTTTGAGTTGCATAAGACCTATAACCAGATAACGCATAAAGTATAATCCCCTCCTCTTCACCTTTTTGAAATAGCCTTTTAAGTGCATCCCCTGCATTCCCTTTCATCAGCATTTCTTCATTTGACACGTTAGGATAAATTTTAACATTTACAACTTTTAAATTATGTGGAACATAATCCTTATCCAAGGTATTTCCTCTGTTCACTAACATTAAATCACCATCATCTACATTGCTATTGTCATTAGATATATCTTTAATAGCTTCAATATAATCGTTCCTTTCAATTACATCCCCTATAACTTTTATACTACCATATTTGCTGTTTATATATATTAAGCATACAATTCCTAAAATCAAAATCACTCCAATTTTCTTCTTCATCTTAAACTCCTCCTTATTTACTTTTAAAACTTAATTTCAAGTAAATAACACATTTATTTTATTTGAAATTTTTCAACAAAGTAAAATGCATATTCCTTACTTTATTATATTACAAAAAGGAGTTTAAGAAAATTGTAATTAAACCTTAAGATTTCTTAAGATTACGGTATGATTATCTTTATGTAGAATACAGCTACACCTTCAAGCTTCATTATAATGTATAAGTAAACAATAAAAAATGGTTAATTTAAACATTTTAGTATTTATTGAATCAATCATTACATACAAATCTTTAGGATAATATATTTCTTTAAAGGACAATATATTAATGAATTAAAATTATTAATTAATGGAGGTATTATATATGAGCATACTTGATGGATTTTTTGAAAAAGGTGATTCCGCTGTCAAAAAAACTACTGATGATACCGCAAACCTTAGTCTGCGCAAAGAAGAGCTTGATATTTCGAAAAGCAGAGTACAAAAAGGTGATGTAGAAATTAGTAAGGAAATTTTAGAAGAACATAAAAAAGTTGAAGTACCCGTAACACGTGAAGAAGTAGTAATTGAAAGAAGAACCTTAAACAATGAAGCAAGTGATTCTCCTATTACTAGTGAAGAAACCATTAACATTCCTGTAAGTGAGGAGAAAGTTAATGTAGGTAAACATACAGTAATAACAGGTGAAATTTCAGCTCATAAACACGAAATTGAAAATACAGTGCATATAGATGAGACCCTTAAACGAGAAGAAGCTCGAATAAATAAAATTGGTGATGTCAATATAATTGACAATGGAACCGATCAAAAATAATAAATTAGAAAACACCTCACTAATGACTCGTGAGGTGTTTTTCAAGATAAGTGGAGGGAAAAAGCATGGCAAAGGATTCCACAGAAAACAAAAACGGTAAATATATGCCAAAAGTAGCTGCTTTGAAACAAAGCATATGTGACCCTAATAAAAATGTTACCCTTAAAATTAAAGAAGAACAACTTGATATCTCTAAAGAGTGGATGCAAACAGGAGATGTTAAGATTTATAGAGAGTCTTCTACGCTACAAAAAAGTTTTACTGTGCCCGTTAAACTCGTAGAGCTTGTAATAGAACATACAATTCCTGCAGATATTACTACAAAACACAAAGATATGCATACAGAAGTAATACGCATCCCTCTTAGTGAAGAAAGTATCGAATTTACAAAGCACAAAGTTACTTTAGAAGATGTATCCATATATAAACAGAAGATACAAGATATAAAAATCATTGAAGCAACATTAAAAAGAGAAGAAGCTAAGGTTAAGATATCTGGCTCCCTAAGAATTAAAGACTAATTAAGTTTAAAGCGCTTTTAATTTCTAAATTTTATGTTACTTTTTCAAAGATTGAAAATATCCACATAAGTATATTAGGATGAATATCTCTAGAATCTACAAATTAAACCATCACCGTGTTATTGAAAACTCACTGTGATGGTTGTTTCCATATTTTTTAATCCAATACTTATTTAATAACATCTACATGTTCTATATTCCTTATAGATAGATACGCAATAAATCCTCCTACAATAGAGAGTGCTATTGGTATTGCAATAATATTACTTAATGTGTACTTCCCGTTACCGGAGCATACAATAGATACTATTAATATTGCGGATACTATTGTAGCAGGTACTGATTTTTTTCTCATTCCAAAATATAAAGGGATTAATCCCATACCGGTAGAAGCTAAAGCATTAATGCCAATAGTCATAAAACTCCTTATTATTGTGGAACTGGTTAATTTATCAGGCGTAAAATTGTAAAAGTTATTAATAATGCATAAAACAAAATCTATAAAGATATTAGATAAAACTATAGATATAAAGGTGAATAATACAACAATAAGTAATTTAGCCATAATCAATTTTTTTCTACTTATAGGATACATAAACAATACCGTAATTGTATTGCTCTTATATTCTTCAATTATGAACCTGGCAATAAGCACTGAAGCAAATATTATAAAAGTAGCTTTTACCGTGGTATCAACCATTGAAAAAGTAAAAGGAAGGCTAGTGAAGTCTATGTCCCCTACATTTTTTGATACAACAATTGTCATTGCGAATATAGCTATTATAACTATGTTTGCGATTATGGCTCCTTTTATATATCCCCCTATTTTAACCTTTTTCATTTCTAATTTCATTAATTTAAACACTCATATCATCTCCATTTAATAAATTTAAAAAGTGTATTTCTCATTTTTCATACCTCTAAATCCACTGGCGGCTCCTTAATCAATTTACTTCTAAATGCTAAAATAATTATAAGTAACATTAGTGAACCTATGGTGACACATGCCCATGCTTCTAATGTATCAAAAAAAATTCCAAATATCATCTGTCCAATTGGGATGGCTGCCATACAACCTGCACTCATTACTGCACTTACCCTTCCCATCATTGATAAAGGCACTTCTTTCTGAATTATTGTAATTACTGTTATACTTGCAATGTTCATTATCATGCCAATGATGCAACCTGCTATAATAATACTTATATAGGGTATAATGTTACTACTAAACAAATTAACATAAGCGGAAGTAGATATTACTGCAATTACTCCAGTTACTAATGCTGAACTAAAAATGCTTAAAAAAATAATTTTACCAGGCTTAATCACTTTACTTATTTTCCCAACCACAACCGTGGAAATGAGCAAAGCTGCAAATAAAGTTGATTGCAGTATTCCATACTGAAAATCAGTTATTTTAAATATTTCTTTTGATATATATGTTATACCTAAACCAAATATAGGATATAAAATAAAGTTTATAAATAATGCTAACGTAATAATAGTTAAAATCAATTTTTTCTGCTTTATAAATGCAATCCCCTCACCAAAATCAGTTAAAAAAGATTTTACACTTAATTTATTGGATTTTACACTCAACTTAGGAATAATTATAAACATTTCGCTTACTCCAGACAGAATAAAGCTTACTGAATTAACCAATAATATTCCTATTAACCCGTATATTGAAAATAGTACCCCTGCTAAAATAGGTGCAACTACATTCCCAACCGTAAGTATAAAAGAATCTACTCCATTAGCCTCTACTAAATCGTCATTTTCTACAATACTTGGTATAATTGTACTTATCGCTGGTAAAAATACTGAATTAATTACAGCCATAATAATTGCTAAGACATATATACTTGTTAATGATATATAACCATTATGTTTATATACAACCCAGTAAATTCCTATTATAATCCCAGATATAATATCCGCATATACTATTAATTTTTTTCTGTCGAACCAATCTGCAAATACTCCTGCTATTGGTCCAAGAATTACTCTAGGTATTATTCCAACTGCTGTTACTGCAGCAAATTTTGTTGCCGATCCTGTTACATTTAGAACATATAATGACAATGCAAATGTCTGCATTGTACTTCCTATTAATGATATAAATTTACCAAACATTAATACTATAAAGTTTTTTTCTCTAAGAGGTTTCAAGTTCATTTATTTCTCCCCCAATTTTACCCAATATACAAATTCGTTAAATATTATTTAATAACATCTACATGTTCTATATTCCTTATAGATAGATATGCAATAAATACTCCTATAATAGAAAGTGCTATTGGTATTGCAACAATGTTACTTAGTGAGTGGCCTCCCATATCAGAGCATACAACAGATACTATTAATATTCCGGATAATATTGTAGCAGGTACTGATTTTTTTCTCATTCCAAAATATAAAGGGATTAATCCCATACCGGTAGAAGCTAAAGCATTAATACCAATAATAATAAAATTACTTATTATTGTGGAGCTAGTTAATTTATCAGGCGTAAAGTTATGAAAGTTATTAATAATGCATAAAACAAAATCTATAAAAATATTAGATAAAACTGTAGCTATAAAAGTGAATAGTACCACAATAAGTAGTTTAGCCATAATCAACTTTTTTCTGTTTATAGGATACATAAATAATACCGTAATTGTATTACTTTTATATTCTTCAATGATGAACCTAGCAATGAGCACTGAAGCAAATATTGTAAAAATAGCTTTTACCACGCTATCAACCATTGTAAAAGTAAAATGAAGGCTAGTAAACTCTATTTCTATTTCCCCTACATTTTTTGATACAAAAATCATTGCTACTAAAATCGCTATTATAATTATATTTGCGATTATTGCTCCTTTTATATATCCCGCCATCTTAACCTTTTTCATTTCTAATTTCATTAATTTAAGCATTTATGTCACCTCCATTTAATAAATTTTAAAAGTGTATTTACCATTTTTCATACCTCTAAATCTACTTGCGGTTCCTTAATCAAGTTCCTTCTAACAACCTGTACTCATTACTGTACTTACCCTTCCCATCATTGATAAATGCAAGAAGTTTCAACTTCAGTTATTCCTCCCCCAATATACAAATTTGCTAAATATTATTTAATAACATCTACATGTTCTATATTCCTTATAGATAGATACGCAATAAATACCCCTATAATAGAAAGCGCTATTGATATTGCAATACTATTACTTAATGAATGACCGCCCCTATCGCCACATACAATAGATACTATTAATATTGAAGATACTATTGTAACAGGTACTGATTTTTTTCTCATTCCAAAATATAGAGGAATCAGTCCCATACCGCTAGATGCTAAAGCATTAATACCAATAGTCATAAAGTTACTCATTATTAATGAGCTGGTTAATTTGTCAGGCGTAAAGTTATAAAACTTATTAACAATACATAAAACAAAATCTATAAAAATATTAGATAAAACTGTAGAAATAAAAGTGAATACTACCACAATAAGTAGTTTAGCTATAATCAACTTTTTTCTACTTATAGGATACATAAACAATACCGTAATTGTATTGCTTTTATATTCTTCAATTATGAACCTAGCAATAAGCACTGAAGCAAATATTATAAAAGTACCTTTTACCATGCCATCAACAAATGAAAAAGTAAAGGGGATGCTAGTAAACTCTACACCGCCTTCATTTTTTGTTGAAAAAATCATTACTGCGAGCAGCGCTATTATAACTATATTTGCGATTATAACCCCTTTTATATTTCGCCATACCTTACTCTTTTTCATTTCTAATTTTATTAATTTAAGAATTTATGTCACCTCCATTTAACAAGTTTAAGAAGTGTTCTTCTAATGAACTGTTTTTCTTAGTTATTTCTTCAATGATAACATCATTTAAAACTAAGGTTTTAGATATAATGCTTTGTGGTACTGTAGCTTCATATATCCTTATTACACCAATATCCAGAACTTTAAAATTGGATATATTAAGATTGTTTGATAAAATATACGACGCTTTTTTGTAATCTTTAGTAACCAGTTCTATATATTCTGTATTACTTTCTCTGATGCTTTGCATAGAAACTTCTTCTATTAATCTACCACTATTTATAACTCCTATGGTATCCGCTATTTGCTCAATTTCTCCTAAACTATGACTAGATAACAATATAGTTATTCCGTACTCCTTACTCAACATTTTAAATAAATTTCTTAAATCCTTAATGCCTATTGGGTCAAGTCCATTGATAGGTTCGTCTAGTATTAATAATTCTGGCTTGGTTGTGATTGCTCTTGCAATTCCAAGCCTTTGCTTCATACCAAGAGAAAAATCTTTAACTAGTTTATTATCAATATTTTTTAGATTTACAAGATCTATCGCTTTATCAATTGCTCCCTTATCGTGGTAACCCATGTACCCACAGTGAAGCTCCAAATTTTCTCTGGCTGTAAGCCTTTCATAAAACACGGGATATTCAATGATAGAACCAAGCCTTTTTAAAACCTCATAAGAAGTATCTGTAAGCTTTTCGCCGAAAATTTCAACTTCACCACTTGTAGGCTTAACTAGATTTGTCATTATCTTCATAATTGTTGTTTTACCTGCACCATTTGGTCCTAGAAATCCATAAATTTCACCCTTTTTAATATTCATATTCACATTTGCTACCACTTCTTTGCCATTATATGTTTTAGTCAAATTACTAGTTTTTAGTATATATTCCATTTTGTCTCCCCCTTCAACCACTTTCTATATTTCTATTGTAGCAATTGAACTTCTCTTTTTTATTACTTAAATCTTACAAAATTCTTAAGTCTTTTCTAAAAAAAAGGTGCCCTATCTTTATAATGGCACTATAGACAGGACACCTCGCTTTTCATGATCATTAATAGGTTATTCTTTTTAATTTAAAAATAAACGACGTTTTCTCATAAGGTTTGCTCTCGAGGATTATCTCTCCCTCTAATTTTTCTACAAGTCTTTTAGTTATTGTAAGACCAAGGCCACTGCCTTGATACAGTTTATTTCTTGAATCCTCAAGGGTGTACATCCTTTCAAAAACCCTATCTTTATGCATTTCACTAATGCCTTTACCCTTATCCCAAACCTCTACATATACATATTCCTCATCACTTCTCAAGGATAATCCTAAAACCATTCCATCATTTCCATATTTAATGGCATTTGAAATGAAATTATTAATAATCCTGTCTAGCGCCTCTTCATTTCCTAGAGAATGAATGTTATTTTTTGGAATATCAATAATAACCTCAAAACCTTTGCTCGTTAAAATATCATAAAAAGCTAATATGTTTTTTCTGCAAACCTCATTCATATTAATTCTTGTTAGTGGTATATCCGTATCCCCTGACTCTAGCTTTGCTAAATCAAAGAACTTATTAATAAGCTCCAGCACTTCTTTTGTTTTATTTTCTACCTTTGATAATAATAAATTCCTTTCTTCGCTGCTTATATTGCTGTCCAGTTTTATTGTTTCAATATATCCAAGCACCACTGTAAGTGGTGTTTTTAAATCATGAGAAATGTTTGAAAGCATTTTCCTCATTGTTATTTCAGCCTTTGAATAATCTGCTAGTATTTTTTGATTATGTTCTAAAACCCTGTTAATCTCTATTAAAATAGGGATAATTTCTTTATCATCAGTAAAAACTAAAAGCTTCTCACTGGTGTTACTGCCTATAATATTGTTTAACTTTTCATGAATGTACTTTAAATTATCACTTCTATGTTTTTGTGATTTATGTTGAAAATATATTATACAGGCTAAAATAGCTATTACTATTAATAAAAAAATAATCATTTAAATCATCTCCTTCGGAGCTGCAATATTAACGACTTCGGAAGGATATTTACCCCTTTGCAGACCTCTGGGGCAGATAATAATTATCAATTGTTATCCCCCCACTGAAGTTTTCTATTTATTGGGGTATGTAACTCCCACTTATAGAAGTAGGAGACTTTCCTTCTGAAATGTCGTTAAAACTCTCCTAATTTGTAGCCTATTCCCCATAAGGTTTTAAGATATTTAGGCTCTGAAGGATTGTCCTCTATTTTTTCTCTTAATCTTCTCATATGCACATTTATCAAATTCTCATCTCCAAAATAGTCTTCATTCCAAACAAAGCTGTATATTTGTGCTTTAGTAAAAACTCTATTTGGATTCGAAATGAATAGTTTTAAAATATCAAATTCTTTTGAAGTCAGCTGCATATTTACACCCTTTTTAGTAACTGAATAATTTTTCAAATCAACAGTAAGGTGGTTAACATTAATAATATTCACTTCTTCTTTCTTATCATTTTTAGCGTATTTATTTGCACGTCTTATCCCTGCTTTAATCCTCGCAGATAGCTCTATCATTGAAAAAGGCTTGGCAATATAGTCATCAGCACCCAGTCCTAGCCCTACAGCCTTATCCACATCACTGTCCTTTGCTGACATAATTAAAATAGGTATTAAACTTGTTTCTCTGACAATTTTCATAACTTCCATTCCATCAAGCTTTGGCATCATTATATCAAGAATAATTAAATCAAAGGAATTATTTAAAAACTTACCTACCCCTTCTTCGCCATTGAAAGCAGTAGTTATATTAAACCCTTCTTTTCTTAAGTAATTTTCAACCATTTCACTAATAGCTATATCATCTTCAATAAGTAAAATTCTATTTTCCATAAAAATGTCACCTCTTTTCATATTTCGTATAATCTAAGCTACCTGAATTGCCCTAATCAGATATAACGAATCTTCTCTGCGTATTTATTTCATTATACAGAGTATAAATATTAATTTCAAATATTAATAATAATTATATATTAAATAAAAAACCAGTGAATTTAATGACATTTCAGAAAGAAAGTCGTTAAATTGTTCAGAGGTAAGTTGTAAAATGAAATGATCATAGAACAAAAAATAAAGACCCAAGAGAAAAAATCTTGTACAATGTTAAGTGGATTAAACTAAATACAAGTACAGGAGGATTAAATGAGTCAATTAAATTACTACAGAGAACAAAAAAGGTAACACTTAACATATGAGGATCGTATAAAGATAGAGACATTATACAAATGGGCTAAATTAAGCTGTATTGCGGAGCAAATAGGTGGACGTTCAGAGACATAATAAGGCGTGATATTGCTAAAGGAATAGTAGAATTATTGAATAGTGATTTCAACTACTGAATGGAATATGCAGAAATTGGGCAGTTAGAATATGACATTAGACAAGGCATATAAAAGGGCTCGTATTAAAATAGAAAGATCACAAATTGGTGAAGTACTAGAAAAAGCCATTGGTAAATATGGCGGAATCTCCGTATGCAGCTATTCAAAATATAAATAAAAGATCTACAATTGAAACAACTATTTGCTTCAAACTGTGTATAACTATTTGGATAATACTTATTCTTAAACATAAGTAACAAAGATCTGCCTGTTAAAAAGAATGCCAAAAGAGAAATCCAGAAAAAATAATGGCGTATAACAATACTAAAGGGACAAGTATATCAGAAAGATCTTCAGCGGTAGCTGCATGTGATGAGATAGTACCTGGGAAATGGACAACGTAGTAGGAAAGCAGGGTACAAAGACTGTATTAATGGTAAGAAAGAAAGAGAATCCTTGCAAGAGCAATTTTTAAAATACCTTCTAAATCACAGTTGCTGCTAGGAAGGAATTGGACAAATTGGAGTTAAAATGGGAATGATATTCTCAAAAACATTTAAAACAATCACCTGTGATACCCATGTGAGAACTTGATTTCGAGGGTATTGAGACCTCAGTAAGGAATAAACGAAAGAGAACTAAAGTATATTATGCCCATCCATATAGTTCATGGGAATGAGGCACAAAATGAAAATATCAATAAAATGATACGACGATTTATCCCCAAAAGGTGTGGATATTTCAGCATTCTCTAAAAAACAAATTATGCAAATACAGTACCGGATCAACAATTATCCAAGATGATTTTTAATCGTCTATCTGCTAATATGATGGAACAGAAAACCATTACAACTTAACATTATATTTTTCTTGAAAATTTCGGACATTTTATATTGCAATCTACATTAAATGTTTCATCTTTAGAAATTACTATTATAGTTTCCTTAATTATGATAAGGTTAATTGTAAATCCAATTGTACATAGGTATTATGAAAATCGGATTTAGTTAATAGGTTTTGATAAGCCATTCATGATATGTACAAATTAGGACAAAAAACTATATTTATACTATTATATAGCTACCGTACCGCTAATTTGATTATATAAAAAATTTATTTTTCTATAATATATCTTTCAAAAAACTTATTTACATTCATCCCGGTTTCTTCTTCCATCTTTTTATTTAATTCAGCAGTCATATTTGTCATGTTTTCCATATATTTTTTATAATCTTCATTAAGAATAGTCAAATATTCACTAAATTTTGTGTGAAAATGTCCAATTTTTTTAGAATAATCATTGCAAAATAAACCGAATTCATTCACTTGTTTCTTTTCTTTTTCATCTTCTTTTAACAATAAGTAACTATCCTTAATCCTCTTTATATACTCTTTAATGTATGATTTATCATAATTTATTATACTTTCAATTCCAGACAAATATTTTCTCTTATCTTCTTCTGAAATAACTTCATTTTCAAATTCATTTAAATAGTTATTACCTAAAAAAAACTCTTCGGTTCCATTTACTTCATCCAATACCTCCACAAGTTTTAACCACACTCTTCTTTTTTCCTCATTATCAATAACAATATTTAAAAATGGTTCAAAATTCATGATAAGACTTTCTCCAAATATCCCCGGAAATATTCTACTAAGAGCACTCGAAATATATTCTTTCTTTTCACCTATGGACAATTCTAAGGTTTCCCTAAGTAACTTTATATGTTCTCCCGCAGTATCATAATCAGTTAAATTTTTCTCGATAATGTTTGAAATAATTAATCTGCTTTTTTCTAAATTATCAATATCCTTATCTATTCTAGAAAGAGCTTGCCTCATAACTTCAGGAATACTTTTGTTACCGTCAATCACAGTTTTGATTTGTGCAATAGGAATACCCACTACCCTAAGCGCCCCTATTAAGTTAAGCTTTATGATATCTTGACAAGTGTACTCTCTATAGTTATTTTGAATATTTTTTAAAGGCATAATTAAACCTTCACCTTCGTAATACTTTATTGCCCTTTTGCTTAATCCAGTTTTTTCAGCAGCATCTTTTATATTCATGCGTCTCCCCCCCTTTGTAATAATTCAATTTTAAACCTGACAGTAAGGTACATGTCAATGCTTTTTCTTTAATAAAAAAAGCTATAAGAAATTTAATTTCCTATAGCCTTATAAATTTATTCTGCTACGCTGTAACATCTTTTTAGCATTAATTAATGCTATTTCATATTTATGTTTCGGTATGTTTTCATCTATAAATTTAAAAATTTCAATTAATCCTGTTGTAAAATTTCCATATGTAATTTTAGAGTTATAACCTTTAAAAATAAGCCCTTTTACATTAGAAAAAGTAATTATTTCCAAATCATACAATTCTATAGTTTTTGTTGAAAACATCTTTTTTGAAGTTATCGTATCTTTAGAAACGATTATTTTATACCGAAAAAACATTATGATTAGTTTCATTCCAATTAATATAAACAGCGCCATTAAAGAATACCCCCCAATATATAAGGTATCTGTCATATCACTATTAATATTGTTTTCCTTCATAATTTCAGTAACGTAATAATCCATAAAAATAGTACACAGAGAAAATATTAAAACAATAACTATTCCAGAAAATAGAATCAATCCGGTTTTTTTGAATACCTTATCACCATTTTCATTGATTTTGGGTTTTTTAGTATATATACTAACCAACATTTTATGTGTTAGCTTTGAGACTGTTATAGACAATTTATTCTCACCTCATTACTTATATGGTTATTATAACTTATCATAACTTTTATTATTTGTAAACGGCAAGCTTAAATACTATTACTTTTATTAGAAACCTTCCTCATGAGCAAAAAATAATTTTATTACTTCATTAAAATTTCAATGTTATTAATGAGGATTACAATGAATCTAATACATATAGCTTTATTATATAGGTAAATGTTACAATTATCCTAAACAGAACAAGTTCTGACTTAATAATTCCAAATTTATATAACATAATATTAGGCGAAACTAACCATTGATGTTTCACCTTATTTTAGGGGTGTTAAAAATGTATAAGATAATGATAGTTGAAGATGATAAAGCACTGTGCACTAATATGAATGAAATGTTGATAAAGTGGGGTTTTGATGCAATGCCTGTGGATAACTTTGATAACATAACTTCAGAGTTTGCTAGAAAAAATCCTGATTTGGTTATTATGGATGTAAACCTACCTTGCTTTGATAGATTTTACTTTTGTAATCAACTTCGCGAAATATCAAATGTACCTGCAATTAATTTTCTACAATAACTCTTTTTCATTTAATTATACTCCCATTTTTAAAACAAATAAAAGTAGGGAGTCATTCATCCTGTAAGCACTTTACAGCTTCTTGACCCCCTACTTCTATTTAGTTAGTTTGCTTTTTTTCAAGCTGTCCATGGGTGTTTCTAGTTCTGTTGTTCCACCAACTCCAGCACCTTAGTATAAAGTAACTCTACTGAATTCTGGACCATTTGCATACATTCTTTGTGTCATTTCAATACTTACTATTCCGTCTAATCCATTTAATACTTTATCAGTTTTCAAATTAAACTTTATTGAAGCCCCTGGATTTATAAGTTTTTGCTCTGACCCATCAAATGAAAGGACATAGTATCCATTTTCTTCTTTAACTGCTGGTGCTGGATATTCTCCTCCAGTAATTTTAACTCCATTAGTTTTTATATATAATTTAGTATGCTTTAAAGTTTTTGCAGCTGTTTCTGTAAGTTGTATAGTTTGGCCGCTTGTTTCTATTTTACAATCATTTTTTAAATCAATAGATAAAGCGCCTCCATTCCCCCATGCTGGTTTGCTTGAAGTAACTGAAGCTTTTGCATATACTTTCGGTTGAACTATTTTATAAGTAGGTAATTCATCTTTCCCAAATAAACCTTCTTTAGTTGCTTTTGTTAACTCATCTCTCTTAGTTGAATCTGTTTGCTTATCTTGAGATGCCATCCATGCAATCATCCCACCTAAGTTATTATCCTTAACATACTTAGTTTTTTCTGCAATTGATCTTGGGTTATCATAAGTGAAGAACGCTCCTGTCTTTTCATTGTACATGTATGGTGCTTTTGCAGTATCATCCCAATATTCTTTTATTCCTGGATATTTAGCTTTTAACTCATCTTGATTTCTCCATCCCCAAACTCCACTGTTACGACCACCATCTCCTGATTTTACCGGAGCATAATTGGTAGCTCCGTAAGAAAGCGTTCCATCTGAATCTTTGTTTATTTGAGTTGCTTTTCCAAATAAACCTGGAAGATTTTTATCTGGTACATCATTTGAAACTTTTTCCCAGCCTCTAGTGTAATATGCAGCACCTATAACTAATTTTTCTGATGGTGCTCCAAGTTCAATATATTTCTTAATACTTGAATCAACTGTGAATCCTTTTCCTGCAAATGGATCATTAGGATTATCATAAAGAGCAGTTTGATGACCACTTGTATCTGACCATGCACCTGCTGCATCATAAGTCATAATGTTACCAAAATCTAATATTTTAAACATTTCGTTAACATTAATACCAACATTAGTTTTTTCATGCGCCATTGGTAACGCTGCAGACATCTCATATTTCTTATCTAATATTTTTTCCTTTGCATCTAATGCTACTCTGAATTCTTTAAGCATCGTTATATAATTTTCTTTATCTGCCGGAATTGAATCGGGATTACCCATATCATTTTTGTTATCAACCTTGTCTGCCGCCCTAACTTCGCCTGGATATTCCCAATCAAAATCTACGAAATCTAAATTAGCATACTCCATAAAATCTAATACATTTTTAATAAACTTAGCTCTAGTTTGTGGATTCCTAGCTACCCATGTAAAATTATTTGATTTAGACCATCCACCTAAAGATGTACCAATTTTTAAATTCGGATTTTTCTCCCTTAAAGATTGGTATTCATTTATGATACCACCATTAATATCTCCATACGTAACACCTGCATTTCCTAGTGGATGTCCAATATTAGCGTCCTTATCACAAAATACCAACTCACCATCTTTAGTAAAGTCCATGAATGCAAGATTCAAATGTGTTAGTTTATCTACCGGTATATCTTTAGGAAAAAAGTTTCCTTCTCCTCCCCAAATTGACCAATCTCCATAATACATAACATTACGAAGTTTAGAAGTAGATGCTTTTTGCTCGACCTCCTGTGGTGGTGCTGCTAAATTATTAACTGTAGCTGCTGGTACAACACTTGTCATTGTTAACGTGGCAATTGCAGCTAATGCTATTACTGATTTGATATTTTTAAATAATTTCTCTTTTGACATGATTTTTCTCCCCCTTAATAATTTTTTTAATTTAATTACATATCTTTTCCTACTATAACTAAGTCATATATATCAATGATATTATCACCATTTGCATTACTTTACAGTGATAAATCAACAATAACTTTGTAATGTGCACACTCGTTGGTAATGTTCCAGCAGGTGTCCACCACGAAATATTTTCATAAATCTTACCTTCATATACTACTTTTTGTCCATTTGTATATAAAGTTCCGGCTCCCAAATAGCTGCATTTGAATGAGCTTTAGGAATAACATATATTTTTGCATCTTTTTTATCTACCATTCCAGCCTTATCTGTAATACTATATTTTACTGTATAAGTTCCAACCTTTTTTGTATCAACTTCACCTGATACAGCTATACTACTAGTTATATCTCCATCTTCTACATCATTTGCAGAAATACCATTCATAATATTAAAAGGTGACCCTTCTACTATAACTTGATCTTTAACACCTTTAAGTGTAGGAAGATGATTACCATTAACAGGTTGACTAGCAGGGATCTTCCCATTAATCTTTATATTTCTAACTCCCGCGAAACATAACTTCATCTTAGCCTTAACTGATGCGGTCCCACCCTTTGGAATATCAGTCCAACCAGATGTTTTTAAGTTTACTCTATAGAAATCTCCAACTTCTGTAACAGTTCCAGCTCCTCCTTCCGCTCCAACGTATAAAGCAGATTTAGGTATATCAAATTGAATCTCCCATCCCTTAGGAATCGTTGCTCCAGTATTGTTAGTTACTGTGAATACGGTTTCTCCATTTGGATGATCATATTTAGTAGTAGTATCAACTTTAACATCGATTGCTTGAGCATCTCCAATATCTTCTTTTGTTTCTTTACAATTCCCCATTTTATCTAATCCGCTTTTCAGCTTTTTAGTTAATGTATCCCCGAAAGTGTATTTACCTTCGTTTGTTTTATCTGAACCTTTAACATAATTAGGATTAGCGCCATAGTCACCATTCATAACCCAGATTAAAGCTCCACCTAAGTTTTTATTTTCAATGTACTTAACTCTTTCATCCATAGATTGTTCATTTTCGAAAGATAAGAATACTTTTTTATCTCCTTGCCACACATATGGCACCTTACCAACATCGTCCCAGTGAATTTTAAATTTAGGATCTTTTTCCATAAGGTTTAATACATGCCATAATGGATTAGTGCCAGCGGGGTCTGGTGTCCCATCTTTATTATCATCATCGCGCCAAAGATTGTACTTTCCTACGGCAGGTGTTTTACTTGTGCCATGTAAACCTGAACCATTCCCACCTTGTACATTTTCCCAACCTCTTGTATAGTATGGAATTCCCATTAAAATCTTTTCTGGAGGAAGCACCCCTCTATAGAACTTGTATGCCCAATCCATATTCAGAGTCGGCATCGCCATTCCAGTAGTTTCATTATCAGCTGCATCTGGGTAGATATTTGCTAAGTTTTCAACATTTTCATTCCATCCACCATGAAAATCATATGACATTATACTTAGAAAATCTAAATAACTTGCATAGCTATTATCTTGAACTCCACCAAGCACCCAAGATGAAGCAGTAACTGCTGCAGTTAATAAATATTTTTCATTATCTGCTTTTGAAGCTGCATCTAATTTTTCTCTTAACGTTTTCATTAAAACGTTGTATCTTTCATTTAATACAGCTCTTCTTGGTTCTGATAAATCTGCATCTGCGGGATTACCACACGTAGCTACTGATGATGGATATTCAAAATCAATATCGACGCCATCAAACCCATATTTTCTAATAAATTCAACACAAGAATCAGCAAATGTGTTAATCCCAGAATCTGTATCTATCATTTTATAAAAACCTCTAGTTCCTGTCCATCCACCTACAGATATTAATAAATCTACATCTGGATATTGTTTTTTCATTTGTTGTAATACATTAAAGTGACCTTTATATGGTAGATTTGGATCCAACTTTACCTCCTTCCCATTATTCTCTAATTTGTGATCTGCGAAATCCTCTTCAATAGCTGCTTTTTTGTCTCCAAATCCAATTTTATTGTCTTCTCCAACCATTGCAAATGAATATTGGAGATGTGTCAAAGAATCCCATTGTAAATCAGCTACATCAAAATTACCTTGAACTTCACTTTTGTAAGCCCATTCTGGAAAATATCCAACAACCTTTCTTTCTAAGTCTTTCGGATTTTCATCGCTTGTAACTGCCTTCGCCGGTGTTGCAAATGTAACAGCTGCAAAAACAGATACCATAATTGCTGCCATTGCCTTTTTAGATTTGATTACTTTCACTTATTACGCCTCCTTATTTTTTATAAAATTTACACTACAGTAAATTTATGGATTTACAGTTTTATTTAAATAAACTGGGTTTTTATAATATTGTTGCGCTTTTGTAATCCACCAATAATCTTCAGTAGGTGGTGATCCAACTGCATCAGTACTAGAGTTAACACCAGCACCAAACAACATTGATACTATTCCCGCATCTCTAGCTTCCTCCATATGACTTCCCCAAGTAATAGTGTCACCTTGTCTCTTTATATCAGGATCATTAGCCTCATTTGAAGCAAAATAATCTACTCTATTAGAATTTCCAGCTTTAAATGTATCTCCAAAGAAGAATGTTGGTGCTGAATCTTCACCTGTTGTATCCTTATTAGTTAAAGTTTCGAAAGGTTTGCCAGTATATGGACTGTTTTCAACAGTTCCATTAACATGTCCTACAGGAATCTGCCATAATACAACCGGCTTTTTTGTAGTTTCATGAAGAGTTTTTGTATATAACAAGTAATTATTCCAAAGGTCTGCATTCCAAAACCATTTAGAAGATTTTGGATCTACAGCTGCTCCTGTTTCGCAAACACCTCCATCTAATCCATACTTATCTATAGAAATAAATTCTGCATCATAGCTTGTAATTCCAGCTGCTAAATAATATTCAGCAGTTTCTTTCGCCACTGCTTCAATTTGTTGTCTTCCCGCTGCCAATCCATCTCTTTCAGTTAAATGCATTAAGCCCTGTCCTGGTATTTCTCCATTTTCATAAGCCCATGTATTAAATTGCCATCCATTATATGCTTTAGGATAATATTTATTAACAGTATAGTTTATAGAAGTAACAAGGCCTTCCACCGTATTATTAAACTCTGGGTCTACACCCTTTTGTAGCACACCCGATGAATAAGCGGCTTCAACTAACGCTGATATTTCATTTGGTTTTTTCTTAGATTGTTGCATCATATATCCTAAGAAATCTGGTTCAAATACCATTCCAATAGTTTCACCTTGTCCATATTCAACACATATGTCTAAAAGAGATTTTAAATTTTTAAAATAAGCTTCCATATATTCCTTACTATTAATATGGGCTAAATCTAATTCATAGTTTTCTCCGCTATCGGGAATATTATAGTAAACAAAGAATGGAATTATCCCAAGCTTTAAACTTTCTTTAATATAATTCTTAGCCCTATCTCCATCAACAGTTGTCCACTCTCTCCACCCATTAGCTAGGGGTCCCCCATTTATATATATATATCTAACATCCATTCTCTTATTTGTATTATCTGTATCTATATCTTTCCAAAAGTCTAAATCTCCTTTTTTATCTTCTGAGACTTGTCCTAAAGATAAATATTTAGGCATACCTGGTAAATCACCATTAGCCTCTTTAATTTTTACTCCTATGTATCTAGTTTCATTTGTGCTTGCTTCATGGATTTGAAGTCCACTTCTTCCAGCCGCAAGTCCTTCTAATGTTAAATTACCATCATTGTCTATAGTCGCTTTAAGTACTGATGAATTACTTATTTTCACGCTATATTGTGGCCCCTTTGTGTTATAATTAACTACTTTATATTTATTTGTACCCTGTGGAATTACTGCTTGAAGCGCTTGAGCATCTACATCAATGCCCTCAATTAGTATTTTACTTTCATTCGCTGTTCCAACAGAAACTTCAATTACATTACTTTTTGATTTTCCAAAACTATTAATTAATTCAACATAATAAAAATATGTTGCAGGAATTGTCCTTCCTTTAATACTAATCGCTTTAGATTGTGCTGCTGGTGTGTTATCAGTTAAAACACCATCGTCAACTACCTTAAACTCACTTAATTCTCCTATCTTTTCATAAAGCTTATAGCTTGTCCCATTGTTTCCATGCCACATACTTAATGTAATATTGTAATTACCATCTAAATCACCTGACCATTGATCATGTGCTAATGACGGTACCCCTGGCGCACCTGCTGCTGCCGCAAAAGTAATTTTTGCTGGAATCATAGTTATAAAAAATAACATTACTATAATTACTGATAGGCATGAATTTTTATTAATTCCTCTTTTCATTTCTTTTCTCCCTTATATATGTATTTATTACTATTATTATGTCATGGTATCATGTCAGGTTTCAACCAAAATCGCTCCCTGTTTTTAGACATTTTTCATTATTTCCCATTTTCTTTTAGGATTTAATACTTAAAACGATGTTTTTTTTGAATTAATGGTCAATAATGGTTTAAACATGGAGTATAGTGGAGCAAATCTTTTGAAAAATTTACATTAGCTCTATTATCCTGCCAGGAGCAGTTTTCCCACTAGGTTTTAACTTTTATTTTAAAAAAATTAAAAGTAGAGTATCATTCTCCTGTAAACACCTTACAGATTCCTGACACCTACTTCTAACTTTAGTTATTTATTAGTTATTTTAATAACCCTTTAACAAGACTTACTTCTACCCTTAACGTTCCTCTTAAATGTATAATAGGTTGCAACAAAATAGCATATATAGATAATTAAAATTATCGCCAATGATATACCTATATTAAACACAAATACACTATCCCCTACATAAAGGCTTATTACTTTACTGCCTATGTTTGCAACATTATACATAAATATTACAAACCCTATTACGGCTACTGATATTGGCATAATAAAGTACAATGCTATTTGTTTTAATATTATCTTATTGATTTCATTATTGTCTATTCCTAATTTCTTTAGTGTTTTAAATCTTTCTTTATGCTCAATAGAGTCTGATAACTGCTGCAGTGCGAGAACTGTTAAACTAATCATTAATAAAACTGTTCCTAAATACATTCCTAGTATTCTCATTGCTAGTGTAGCATTTAATATCTCACTAACTTCAGCTACTTTTACTCTAGTAAAAATCGGATAAAAAGCTCGACTATTATCTGTGTTATATTCACTTAGTACCTTACTATAGTTTTCCTTAAACCATTGTGGTACATACTGTTTTTCTAAGCTTAATGCCTTATCATAACTAATCTTCTCTTTTGTATTTGCGAAAAAATCAGTGCCCGCTAAATTTAATTCTTTACAATGTTCATCAGGAACTACTACCAAAGCATTTGTATTTCCGTTATATATACTTTCCCCAATAGACTCTTTATAGTATGAATTTGAGCTAATCTTTAAGTTATTACCATCTATATTAATAGTAGAATTTTCTTTTATATAATTTCCAATATCAGTATCTTCTATCAGTTTCGCCCATTGCATGGTAAACTCATTATTATTTAATGTTACTTTCTCATATCCCATCATTTTCCTTAGCTTATTATAATCACTTAAGCTAATCGCTAACATAGGCGTTTTTCCTTTATCTCTCACCTTGAAATCATCAATATTCAAGAAATATTTCTCTGCCTGACAGTAATCATCTATATTATAGCCATAATTATTTAGATGCTCTATTATTTTCTTATAATCCATTTTAGGTAAATCACTTATTTTAGCTATATCACTTGTATCTGTAATCATAGAATAATCATTGTTTATGATAATATCATAAGGGACTCTATAATCTAGAAATCCTAAAGTCCATTGTGACATCAGTAAAGTTAGTGTAAAGCTTAATGCAGCTCCTAAAAATGTTATTGAAATTGTGGCCATTAAAATAGGTGCTGTTTTTATTTTTGAAACTATAGCCCCTATTAAAAATAAGTTTGTATATTCATATTTAAAATTTATCCACTTATCCTTAACAGCAATAATTATATAAGCTAATGAATAAAACAATGCATACGTTCCTATAATATACCCTATTAATGCTATTGATATATAAATTGCTTTATCACCTTTTGTAACTGTAGTTTTTAAAATCTCATAAGAACAATATCCACAAACACTATATAGAACTATTGCTACAATAAATATACTTACATATACTATCTTACTTCTTTTAAACTGAAACTCTGTTTTCTTTTGTGCATTTATCATATCAATAATCTTAACTTTCCCCAAAGCTTTCATATTAAAAAATCCAATAATACAAAACATAGCTATAAAAAATATGAATGTTATAATTACGGTATCCATATATAATTTAAAAGAGAAAATTATATCTTGCTTCGCAGTCATGAGAACTACTGCAGTAACTATTTGTGAAAATAATGTACCTATAAAAACCCCTAATACAATCGCAGTAATTCCAATTATTAGAATTTCTATAAAAAACATTAATGCGACGCTTTTCTGCTCAGTTCCAAGCAATATATATGTAGCAAATTCCTTCTGCCGTCTTTTTATCATATATCTGTTTACATATCCTATAAGTAGTACTAATAAAGCTGTAACTATATATGTGGAATATTTCAATATTTGCTTTAACAGTTCAAAATTAAGAGAATCCTCTGTTATTAATTCATAGCTTGAGCTTGACATTGATGTAAATGCATAGAATAAGCTTACACATAATGTTATTGTAATAAAGTAAATTAAATAATCCTTAATAGACCGTTTTGCATTATTAATTGCTAGCCTAACGTACATCTCTTATGTCACCTCCTAGTAGTGCAACCACATCTAAGATTTGATTTAAAAATTGCTTACGTGTATTTTCTCCCTTAACGAGTTCCGTAAAAATTTTACCGTCTTTAATAAATAGAATCCTCTCGCAATAGCTCGCTGTAAATGAATCATGCGTTACCATTAAAATAGTTGCTCCTAATTCCTTATTTAAATGAGAAATCATTTCTATTAGCATCTGAGCAGCTCTTGAATCTAATGCTCCTGTTGGTTCGTCTGCTAAAATAAGTTTAGGATTTGTTATCAAAGCTCTTGCACATGCAGATCGTTGCTTTTGGCCTCCCGATACTTCATATGGGTACTTTAAAAGTATATCTTCTATACCTAATTCTCTAGCAACTTTACTTACTTTTCCATCTATTTCATTCTTTTTACATCTATTAATTGTTAATGCTAAAGCTATGTTCTCATGAATAGTCAAAGTATCTAATAAGTTGAAATCCTGAAATATAAACCCTAGATTCTCTCTCCTAAACTTTGCAATATCCTTCTTACTTATCTCTGTTAAATCCTTATTATCTATATATATGAATCCTGAACTAACTTCATCAATAGTTGCTATAATGTTTAATAGTGTGGTTTTTCCAGACCCAGAAGGTCCCATAACCCCAACAAACTCTTCTCTAAAAACATCAAAACTTACATCATCAATAGCCTTTACTACATTACCCTTGTTACCATAATACTTTTCAACATTTTTCAAACTTAATATCTTATCCATTACTATCACCTCAATATTATTGTACATTATTTCCACTACATCTAATTCGATTTAACCTTACTTTTATGTTACAACTTTGTCACCAAAAAAATTCCTACACCTTATGGCGTAGGAGTAAATTTGAGTTACTAAAACTTCCCTTTGGGAAAGCAATTATTACCCTGGTATATAAATTTTCATTTGATTCTAGTGTTATTACTAAACCTAACTTGTCACATAACTTTTTACAAATATATAATCCTATACCTGTAGATTTGTTATTCAGCCTACCTTTGATTCCTGTGAATCCTTTTTCAAACACACGATTAATTTCATTAGATGGTATCCCTATACCGTTGTCTTCAATGCTTAACTGAACACCATTTTTAATATCTTCTGCATATATTTTAACCTTTGGAAAATCCTTTGTCCTATACTTTACTGAATTAACTATTATTTGATTTAATATAAACTCTAACCATTTATTATCACAATAAATGCTTTTATCTAGGCTTATTAGCTCAATATCTATACCGCTAGAAATGAATATATGTTTATTTCTTATTAAAACATGGCTTACACATTGCTCTAGAGAAATCTCTTTTATAAGATAATCCTTTTCAACTTCTTCACTTCTAGCGTAAAATAAAGCCTGTTCAACAAATCTATCTATATTCTCTAATTCTTCTAAAACTACTCTAGAAGTATTAGTCTTATTATTTTCTTCTATTAACTTGATCGATGATATTGGTGTCTTTACTTCATGAATCCACTGCTCGATATACTCTTTATAATCTTTACGTTGGACTTTACTCTTATATATTTCTTCACGCATAGATTTACTAGCCTTTTTCATCAGAATATAGTATGGAACTGAATCACTATATGGTGGTACCTCTATCACTTCACTAATAAGATACCTCTTATCCAATCTATTAACAGTATTTAAGATATTATTAAAATATAATTTTCTTTTCCTATACTCATATGTAAAAAATGTTATAGTCACTGTAATCCAAATTACTACTATAACTTTTATGGTATCAAAAGTATTTCCTACACTAAAGAGAAATATGACTAAGGTACCAAGTGATATAATATTTAGTAGTATCACATTAATTATTCCTTTAAAATAATCACTTAAACTCATATTATATAACCTTGTCCTCTTTTAGTTTTTATAAAATCCTTAACTCCAATATCTTCAAATTTATTTCTTATTCTAGTAATGTTTACAGTAAGAGTATTATCATTTACAAATAATGAACTATCCCATAAATACTCCATAATATCTACTCTAGATACTATCGTGCCTCTGTTATTTAATAAGTAATGAAGTATTTTCAGCTCATTTTTAGTAAGATCAACTTTATTACCATTGTGATCTATGGTGCTAGATAATATATTTAACCTTATGCCATTATACTCAACCACATCCATTGTTTTTTCATTAGGGTAGGCTCTTTTTAAAAGTGAATTTATCCTAGCTAATAAAATTTGAGTATTATATGGTTTTGTAATAAAATCATCTCCACCTAATGTTATACTCATAAGCTCGTCAATATTAGTATTTCTACTTGTAACAAATATAATTGGTACTGTTGAAAAACTACGTATTTCTGTACATATCTTAAACCCATCATCATAAGGCAAATAAATATCTAACAAAATTAGATGAGGGTCGCTCTCCTTAACCAATTTAGGAATATTATTAAATTCATTAGCTTTTATAACAGAATATCCATTGCATATCAAAAGACTTGCTATTTCATTTTTCAATTGTTCATTATCCTCAATTATCATTATGTTAAACATCTATTACCCTCTATTCTTAGATTAACTTCTATGCTTTATTATAATACTAATTGCAAACTATTGTCATATTCTTCTTCAAAATATGCTTTTCCTTCTTATAAATTTGCAAATGCATTAAATACAACTTCAAGCCCAATCCCAAAACACAAAACTTTCACTTTACTTATCTAATCCTCTTTCGTTATAAATGTAAGCAAAAGCACCAGCAGCAATTACTATCCAAGCCAAAATTACAAATATGCCATAGGCAGATTCAACTCCTATAATTTGACCTTTAAATACCTTTTCCAGCATAAGGTTCATATTATAATTAGGTAAAAATTCCGCTATTCTTGTTAATGTTTTATTTAATTTTGCAAATATTGGTATCATCAAAAAAATTATAAGCACCGCTGTTCCTTCAGATCGTAATTCTTCAATGTTTTCTACTATTATTTTAGCTCCATTGCTATCCATATTAAGAATTGGCTCCTGAAAAATTAAAAGCTTTGGCTGTTTTAACCTTTCTCTTGCAAATCTTAATCTTCTTCTTTGAGAATAATTCAAATTTTTTATTTTTATATCCCCACTGTCTAAAAGCCCCACTTTTAACATTATCTCTTTATAATCTACTTTTAATCCTAGAAGACTAGAGAAAAACTTCATATAATCCTCTATAGTCATCCTCTCGTAAAAATCCTCTTCTCTTAATACAACTCCGATACTACCAATATTAGTTTTAATATACTGGTCGTTTCTTACGTCTTCTATATATATTTCACCTTTGGCTGGTGTTTCGTTTCCTAAAATCAAATTCACCAGCAAATCACTTACTTCATTGCTACACTCTATACTTATGGAACTACCTTTGTTTATATTAATATCTATATCTCTTATCACATTATTCTTTTGTTCTTTATATAAACCTTTAATTCTAAGCATATAAAACATCCTTCCTAATTTTATATCCTAATATTATCACATAAATACATAATACGTTAATTTTCAGATTACTGATAGGCCCCTTGGTGCTGCTATAGAAAAATAACATATGTATTAGTAAGATACATCATTTTAAAATATGGAAAACATGTTATAATTTTATTATTAGTTATGTATATTTTAAAAACACTATACATCCGACATTATAAAAAAGCGAATTAAATTTATTTATATAATATTGCTCTAAAATGTTAAAAGACCTATTGACACTCCCTTTAAAGGATACTGTAATCTTAATTCACAAGGAAAGGAGATGTGTATATGTTTCGAATAGGCGAATTTTCCAAACTTACAAAAACTACAGTAAAAGCATTAAGGTATTATGATGAAATCGATTTATTAAAACCTGAATTTGTGGATGAGGAAACAAACTATCGTTTTTATACAACGAAACAGTTGATAAAACTTCACAAAATTCAGTCCTTTCGCCAAATTGGTTTATCAATTGATGAAATCAAGCTGATTATATCTGGACACGGTATAGAATTAATTTTGGAAAAACGAAAAAGTGAAATTGAAGATACTATCGCTGAAAGTAATGCACAACTCTCTCGAATTAAATTTATATTACAAGGGAAAGAGGATGAGTTAATTATGAATTATCAAGCGATTTTAAAAGAATTACCAGAGTGTATCGTCTATTCAAAGAGGATGACAGTACCAAGTTATGACTCATATTTTGAGATCATACCGGCAATCGGAGAAGAGGTTGCTGCAGCAAATCCTGAATTAAAATGTACTGTGCCTGAGTACTGCTTCATAAAGTATCTTGACAATGAATACAAAGATAAAGATATTAACATTGAATTCTGCGAAGCGGTAGATAAAATGGGTAAAGAAACTAGTAATATTAAATTTAAGAAAATTGAAGGTGTATCTGCGGTTTCCGTTATGCACAAGGGAGCATATGCTGGACTTGCAAAGGCGTATGCATTTGCTTTTAAGTGGATTGAAGAGAATGGATATATAATTGGTGACAGTCCACGGGAAAACTATATCGATGGTATTTGGAACAAAGAAAGCGAAGATGAATGGCTTACCGAGTTACAAATACCTGTGGTAAGGATATAGGCTGGGGGATTATGAGCATAATCTCAATTTGAATTTATGTCGCAACATTATATATTATTTTATTTTCCAGATAACTCATAAAATTTAATAAATTCTTTTATAAAGATCCTTGGCTTTTAGATTTATTTTCTTAGCCATGGATCTCCATCCTGTATTTGCAGCAAAATTTAAATATAAACTTAGGCATCTTTGCATTGGTAAGTATATTATCTACCTGGTCATTGGATTTATTTTCAATATCTTTTTTAGAGCTAAGAAAGAATTATATACTGGTTTTTTCATACGACTATTTAGAGGCATATTTTTAGCTCCTCTCATAGATCCAGTTAGATGGGGGGGGTAAACTTACTCTCTAACTACTTTATAGAATATTATGACACAAAAATACCAATATTATTTTTAAATAATACGGTATTTCAAGTTTTTTCTAATTCTAATTAATTATATGTTTTTTGTTAGGTACTTAATCATTTAGACCAATATTTTGGTCTAACTAGTGACATCGGTAACTTTGTATCGGAATCGCCATTCGCAGTGTTTATCTGAGCTTGGGTAAGAAAGATACTATCCCTGAGATTAGTTCCCCTGATGTTAGCATCTCGCAAATCAGCACCAATAAGGTCAGCCCCACTTAAATCGGCTCCTCTAATATCTGCTGCAATAAGGCATGCTCCTCTCAAATTTGCACCTCTGAGATTAGTCCTTCTAATATCTTCTCCAAAGAAATCTAATCCACGAGTACTGGTTTTATTACGCTTCGAAGGAGTCCTCTGCCTGCCACGGGCTTTATTTCGCACCAGTTCGCTGGTATGTAGAAGTAGTGCATTAACATCATCTCGGTGCGATTCCACATCTAGTTCTATAAGAGAATCGGGGCTGAGATGAGTAAGGCGTTCTGTCTCGTTAAGCATGGAACTAAGTTCATTTTGGATAGGACGGGCAGGTTGTAGTGAAAGTGATTCTGTAAGATACCATAGCATTTCATGAAGTTGCCTCATAATCAAGAACACCTCAAACATTTGCTTCGAGGATTCTGAGACTTGTCTCCAGTCGTGACCACCATAGGTAACTTGAGCGACCTTTTGACCTGCACCAAAGCAGTCATAAGCAGTACAACCTTTAAGTCCCTGTTTTCTTAAACTTTTGTGAACGGAGCAACTAAAGTTCAATTGTAGATTTGGGCAAGGTTTCCCAGCATCTTTATCTATTGGGAAACCTTCCGAAGCCGAAAAATACAGTGCAACACAGCATAACCCAAAACATTTTTCACAGTCACCTCTCAGATTGTGGAGACTCATGTCAAGAAAAGACACTGAATCTCTATAATTTTCAGACAATGCTTTATCATCCTTATTTCCATGTGGATATATCATATTAATTCACCTCATATTATCAAAATATAAATATTTTTTACTTTTAAAGTATATCATATACATTGTATTATTTACAGATAATAGTAAGGTAGCTCCAGTTCGCCCTAATATTGACAAAGATTTTATATAATGCTATTCTATTGTCAGAATAGCAAAGGAGGAAAAAAATGACACAGATTGAAGTCATACTTCTATCTCTTTTATGTGACAAAGATTATTATGGGTATGAATTTGAAACTGTAATAGAACAAAGAAATATGAGAGGCTGGACCAATATCGGATTTTCCTCAATCTATAATTCTTTAAATAAACTTGAAAAAAATGGGTATATAGCTTCAAGATACGAAAAAGAATATGGTTCACCTAAAAGGAAAGTATATTCAATCAATGATGAAACAAAATTAGTTATTAAAGAGCAGATTATCAAGATGATAAGTGAATATAACAGTGACCCAAGTGAATTTGATATAGGCATGCTGTTCTCTTATTTAATAATAAAAGAAGAATTAATGAAAGCTTTAACTGCTCATAAAGAAAATTTGATTAAGAGAAAAGAATTTTTACTCAAAAGATATGCCCAGCATCCTACCGCACGACAAAGACCGCATATAAAAGCATTATTCGAAAGGCCATTAGCATTTGTAGATACTGAGATTTTATGGCTTGAAGAGTTTATAATTGATAATTTTTAAAAATCGCCAAGTATTTTAATATATTATTTTAGGAGGATGAAGAAAATGAATTATATGTCATTAGTAAGCAACTCATTCCAAATTTTTATTAAGGAAGCTCAGAATATCAAAAGATATGGATGGAAACAGTACAAAATTTAGATGCTACAAGTAAACTAGATTCAAAAACAGAGGAGTTGGCATATATTGCAGTATTAGCTTCGGCAAGACTTGACGGCGGACTACCTTCCATGTTAAACATGCAAAATCACTTGGAGTTACAAGAGATGAAATAATAAGTGCTGTTTTAGTTGGATTACCCGCAGTAGGTAATATAGTAATTCAAGCATTGCCAATAGCGGTAAATGCATATGATAATGAATAGCATTATATATAATGAACTTTTTAAAATACAACTAAATTAGGAGATGATTTATGTGAGAGCGTTAAGAGGGATTTAAAATATTTTTTTCAATCTATAAACTAAAGTAATATCGCTCAAATAGAGATAAAATCACAGTTTCGGTTGGTAGTCCGAACCTATCTATTGTTTTATAGATAGCAGTATCCTTCCCTCCTGGAGTCGTCCATTCTCTTTAGCAAATTCTACTGAACAGGAGGAATTATGTAATGGAAATTAGCATTAATTTAAATGTATTTTTTGAGGGAGTATTTTGGGTAGGGGTATTTGAGAAGGCTTATGATGGGAAATATGAAGTATCTAAGATTGTATTTGGGGCTGAACCAAAAGATTATGAGGTGTTTGATTTTATATTGACAACCTTTTATAATTTAAAGTTCAGTAATCCCTTACGTACTGAATCCGTTGAAAAAAGAAAGATAAACCCTAAAAGATACCAACGAGAAATAAAGAAAGCAATGGAAAACAAAGGTACAGGTACGAAAGCTCAACTTGCTATGCAACTACAGCATGAGCTAATTAAAACAGAAAGAAAAATAGTTTCAAAAGAAGAAAAAGAAGAAGAAAGGCAACTAAAATATAAATTAAGACAACAAAATAAGAAAGATAAACATCGTGGCCACTAATTAGTTGAAAATTAAGAATAAGGGTGTGATTTCATGAGACTTCACAGGCTACTCGGAATTATTATGTTGCTTAATACACGCGGAATAATGAAAGCCGGAAATTTATCAAAAATACTTGAAACCTCAGAAAGAACTATATACAGAGATATGGATATATTATGCGAATCAGGTATTCCTATTTTATCAATTCCAGGTCCCAGTGGAGGTTTTTCTTTTATTGAGGGTTATAAAATCAATTCAAATAACCTAGCGAGCGGAGATGTAGTTAATCTATTGCTTTCAGGTATGGGTATACACTCAGAAAAGAACACTGAAATGTCGCAGCAACTAAAACTTGCCGTCATTAAGCTTGAAAATAGTGTATCAAAGAAACATAGAGAAGAAATTATTAAAGCTAAGGAAAGGTTTTTTATTGATTCGCAACCTTGGTGGGGCACGCGAATACAAAATCAGAATGTAGATATAATTAAAAAATCAGTGCTTAATTTAAAGAAGTTAAAAGTTCACTATAAAAAATTTGACGGAGAAGTATCCGAAAGGATTATAAGACCTTATGGTGCGGTGGTAAAAAATTCTGATTGGTATGTGGTAGCGTTTTGTGAATTAAAAAACGAGATTAGAATTTTTAAATGCAGCAGAATTGAAAGTATTGAAGTGCTAGATGAAAACTTCAGCACGGATGAGAACTTTAACCTGGGAAAGTTTTGGGAAAATAGTAAGCATCAATTTGTGAGACAATCCTACCTCAAAGTAAACCACGCTTCATATCCTGTTAAAATTAAATTCTATGAGGAAAAGGAACATACTCTTGAAGGCTTTTGTGTACTCTCTTCCATGAAAGTTAATAATAATTGGTTTTATGATATCGACATGATAAGTTTTCAAACTGCCTCCAATGTAATTTTTCCTTTAAGTGATAGAATTGAGGTTTTAGAGCCTATAGAACTTAGATCGTACATAATTAGAAAAACAAATATAATTTCAAATTTATATAGGGCTACATAATTCCTGACATGCTGTTGGCAAGGATTCCTTGATATAATTGTGATATCAAATAAATGGATGGAGGTAATAATTATGGAAGAAAAAATAGTAAACTTTGAAGGATTTAAGGCTGTAGGTATACCTTATTTTGGAAACAATAGTAATGGTGAAATTGCTACCCTTTGGGAATCATTTAACAAAAACTGCGGAGACATAAAGCAAAAAAGCAAGTCCATTCTGTCTTATGGTATATGTGATTATGGAGATTGTGGAATGGATCCAGAAGGTAGATTTCACTATACTGCTTGCGCCGAAGTAGACAGCTTTTCTGATGTACCTGAAGGCATGGTAACAAAGGTTGTCCCAGAAGGTAAGTACATGATTTACACTTATAGTGGAGCTATAAAAAATTTAGGTGCATTTTACAATGATATATTTACCAAATTAATTCCAGCCTCAGGGTATGAATTTGATTGTAGACCCCTACTAGAATTGTACGACGAGAGATTTATGAATAATGGAGAATTTGACATATGTGTCCCTATTAAATCATCACCTGCGGTGCTGTAATATCAACGACTTCAGAAGGAGATTTATACTCCCACTGAAGTTTTTTTTGTTATAGTCTGTAAACCCCACTTATAGAAATGGGAGACTTCCCTTCTGAAATGTCGTTAAGTAATATTTTTTATAACTCATATAACGAATTATACCTGCTACCCTAGCTAAAATATTGATTTTAAGATTATCAGAACTTCTCACATCTACTAAACATATTTCACTTTTTGCTATCACTTTTCTCCCTAAAATCAAATTGTATTCTTAATTTCCCATCCTCATAACTGGCTTTAATGATTTCCTTTGATTGTAATTTTTGTGGAAGTATAAAGTTTCGTTTTTCATTCTTAATGGAAATACTAATTTCATCTCCATTTTGGAATAAATTTAATTCTTTTTTATCTACAAAAGGCATATTTATATTTAAATAATAGCTTTCATCTGTACTTGATTTTTCAATTTCAAAAATTCTGTCTTTAAAGAGCACTTTCTCTGCAGAAACTTCTCTAAATATACTCTCTCCCATGTTTAATAGGACCTCATAATTCCTAACCTCGCTATGCATTAACTCAGTTTTAAAAATTGGTACTGGGCTAAAACTTTCATTTATCTCTTTAAGGTTTTCACTTTGAAGCTTCATCCAGTTTTCGAAATATCCCTTCCCTCCCTCTTCTGAAATTATTTTATTAACAATAATTGCGTCTACATTAAAATCATAGAGATGCAAATAAGAAAAATTTCTTTTAGCTTCCTTGATAACAATCTTTTCTGGAGTCGTAACTATTCTAAGGCTTACCTTATCCTTTTGGAGCATTAACTTATGGAGTTCATCAATTTTCTTATAAATAATTTCTATTTCATCAAAAGTTCTCTCATCAGGAAGCGGAATCTTTACTGTATGCTCAATTATTGGCTTTGCAATTTTTGCCATCTTCCTTTTCATAGGAAAAACTTTGTCCATCCACCACTTGAAAAGCTCTGGAAACTTCAAAAGCGACATAGTTTCGCCAGTAGGAGCACAATCAACTATTAACACCTCATAATTATTTTCATCATTAATCTGTTTAATTTTAAGTAAGGAAATCAGATCCTCGAATCCTGGAAAAACCAGTAATTCTTCAACCTCAATGGTTTTTGCATTTTTTAAGAGCATCAATTTTTCTAAATAGCCTTTGATATTGCCCCAATTAGCTCCATTTTCAATAAGAGCATCTACCTCTATAGCTTCTAAATTTTCTGAAATTTGGGTAGGTGTATTCGATAACTTTACACCGAAGGCATCGGAAAGACTATGAGCCTGATCAGTGCTCATTATAAGCACCTTTTTTCCCTGCTTTGCAATCTGGCAGGCTGTGGCTGATGCAACACTAGTTTTCCCCACTCCACCTTTTCCTGTATATAAAATAATTCTCATTTTAATCCCTCCAATTCAATTATAAAAAATCTACTTTAACCTTTTTAATCTCTTGTTTTGTTCCTTCTTCCGCTTTTTCACAACTCTCGTTCATAAGATCCAATCCAATATCCTTAATAACAATAATTGCTTCCTTCTCAAAGTTATTAAGCTTGTGCAAGATTTTTTCTGGCAAAACATCTTTTATAACCTCATATTTAAGTTTTTCTATTCTTATCAATTTTTTAATTATTTTACCATTCATCTAATCCACCTTCTCATCAAAATAAATAGATAGGTAATCCTCATTAAAATCGGCTTTACTTATTGAGTACTTTCTCAGTGAATTTGGGCAGGGAATATTCCTCTTAAAATTACCTATTTTTATGGATATATCAGAACCAGTTTCATACAGTTCTAAGTCTTTCTTATCTCCAAAGGGCACATATACTTGTAGCTTATATCCACCCTCAACCTTTTCAAATTTTTCGTTAAAGGTTATTTTTTGAACCTTAAATATATCCTTAACATTTAGAGAATCCACAACTATTCTTTCTAAGCCGCGAATTCCATTAATATCTACCTCGTACCATTTGATTTTAAACCTTGGTAAATTCAAAAATACTGAATCTATTTCTTCCATGTGTTTTTTTTGAATACATTTCCACTCATCAAAAAAGTTATTGCCTATATCCTGGGGTATTATCCTATTAATATATATCGCATCTACATTAAAATTATAAAGATTTAAATACATGTAATTTCTCTTGGTCTCTTCAATAACCATTTTTTCAGGAATTGTCACCAATCTTATACTACAACTCTCTCTATCCTTAAATAAGTTTTGAAGATCTGTTAGCATTATATAAAGTTTTTCAATATCATTCATAGCTTGTTTATCAGGCATTTCCATCTTAAATGCTATTTTAGAGATAGGTCTGAGCACTTTCATTGCAACCTTTCCAACGGGAAATAATTTCTCCATGTACCAACTCATAAGCTCTGGAAATTTTAAAAGGGATATGGTTTCTCCTGTGGGTGCACTATCCACAATTATTAGGTCATAAGTACCTTTATCATATAAATCCTTAATTTTCAAAAGGCAAAATAGCTCTTCCATTCCTGGAAACACAACAATATCCTCAAAACTTTCTGCTTGCTTTTCATCTTTAAAAACCATCATTTTTTTAAAAGCAGCTTGAATACTTCCGTAATAGTTCTCCATTTCATAATTAGGATCAATTTCAAGTCCCCACAAATTTTGACCTATTTCTGAATGCTCATTTTTTATTTGTTGCATAAAAATATCACTCAAATTATGTGCCATATCAGTGCTAACAATTAAAGTTTTTATTCCCTCCATTGAAGCCTTAAGTGCATGAGCTGCTGCGGTGCTTGTTTTACCAACTCCACCTTTTCCAGTAAAAATAATTATTCTTTTCATATCATCCCTCCTAATTTTAATTCTTTAATTGAATAGTTCTTTTGACGAAGTATTTCTTCTTAAAATAACTCAGGTACACTGAGCTATTCAATAATTATTTTTCTTAATTTTTTAACAGGAATATCTTCTTTAACCGGATTTTTAATTTCCTTAAGAACTCCCAATACTTTGTTATAAATACTTAAAGCTGAAGAAATTTCATCCTCGGTAAGTCTTCCGTAAATCTCAATAAGATATTTCGTAATCACAGCCTTTTCCTTCTCAATCACAGTACTTGCAACCTCTGTAAGGGTTATTAAAACTATTCTTCTATCCTCTGCACTTCTTATTCTTTCTACCATCTGCTTTTTTTCTAATCTAGCAATAACCCCTGTGGCGGTATTTAATGGTGCATTTATGTATTCTGCTATTTCCGTCATATTAGCATTCATTTTTCGATGCAAGAATAATAATGCTAATATTTCATTTTTAGAAAAATCTAAGAATATATCACTCCACTGTTCTGGAAAAAACAAAACCTTAAACTCATCAATATGATTAAAAATAATTTGCTCTATTTTGTTTATATCCATAAACTTCCTCCAAATTAGTTCTTGTTACGAATTATATTTTAATTCTATCACCGAAGTATTTTCTTGTCAATAAAATTGTATAAAAAATATTACGCTGACCCCTTCTGGTACTTAATTGCTTCCTGCTAAGTATCCTGTAGAAAACGCCATTTGAAGATTGTATCCACCTGTCTCAGCATCAATATCTATAACTTCTCCTGCAAAATAAAGATTTTTTATAAGCCTTGATTCCATAGTTGAAGCATTTATTTCTTTGACTTTAACTCCACCTGAAGTTACTTGAGCTGCTTTAATCGATAAAGTTTCTCTAGCTGTTAGCTTCATTTCTTTCATATAAGCAATTATCTTGTTCTCATCTGTCTTCTTTAAGTCACTAATCTTAACCTCTGTTAATCCTAACAAGTCAAAGATTTCCTTTAAGTAATTTTGTGGAAGGATGCCTTTTAAATTATTAAGTACAGTCTTATTTGGATTAGCCCTCATAATCTCTAATATTTCATCCTTTGATTTATCTCTTAAAAAGTCTAAAGTAACCTCTACTTCTCCCTCTGCTAAAGCTTTGCTTATATAAGATGAAAGCTTTAATACTGCTGGTCCTGATATCCCAAAATGAGTAAATATCATATCACCAAACTTTTCTATACTCTTCTTTTTAATCTTAGCTGAAACTACAACATCCTTCATTGCAACGCCTTGTAAACTCTTAACAAACTCTTCCTTTATAACTAGTGGAATTAATGCTGCGTATAAAGGCGTTATAGTGTGTCCGTATTTGCTTAAAACCTCAAACATAGATCCATCTGAACCAGAACCTGGATAGCTCTTTCCTCCTGTTGTAACAATTACCTTTTCCCCTAAAATCCGCTTGCCATCATCAGTTACTACACCTTTAATTTCTCCATCTTCAACTATTAACTGTTGAACTTTAGTGTTATACATAATCTTAACATTATTTCTTTCTAAATCATTCCTTAGTAATTCTATAACCTCATCAGCCTTATTACTTTTGGCATATATCTTTTGGTCAAGTTCTTCCTTATATTCTAATCCAATTCCTTTAAAGTATTCTAAAAGTTGCTGGTTTGAAAATGTATAAAGAGCGCTATATAGAAATTTCTTATTGTTTACTATCTTATCAAAAAACTCCTCTATATCCCTATTGTTTGTAATATTGCATCTGCCTCCACCTGTAAGTTTTAGCTTGGCACCAATTTCTTTATTTCTTTCTATTAATATAACTTCACTATTTTTTGCTGCAGTAATAGCTGCCATAATACCAGCCGGTCCTCCGCCAACAACAATAACTTTTAACATAAATACACCTCACTAATTTTCATTTGAATTATATTTAATCTGTATTTATAATTTCATTCGCCTTTGATGTAATTTCTTTAAATACTTTTTTAAAATCATCATAATATTTTTCTCCTGATTTTGTAATAGTATAATATTTACGTTTAGGTCCCAATGGCGACTTCCCCATTCGGCAATTTACAATACCCTTTTTCTCCATTCTTGTTAATATTGGATATAACGTACCTTCATAAATGTCTTTAAATCCATATTTATTTAATACAATTAATACTTCATACCCATAAGTTTCACCACGAGAAATAATGCTTAATACAGTACCCTCTAAAATACCCTTTAATAATTGTGATTCATCTATAATAATCCCTCCCTACTATGCTATCTATAGTAGTAATTATACTAATAATAAATCATCTACTTAGCAATGTCAAATAGATAGTCTCTTATTAACAAAGAAACAGTAGCACCAAGCTACACTTGGTTACTACTATCTTTTTCAATTAAATCGTCACCTGTGGTGCTGTAATAACAGTTGCCCAAGCAACCAGAGCTATATAAATGAATTTCAATTTTTTTTTAATTTTCTATTATCTTAGAAGTTGTACTATGGTTAATGGCCCGACAATTCCATCTGCTTTTAACCCTCTTGAAGCCTGAAAATGCTGAACTGCAACTAACGTATTCAATCCAAAGTATGAATCAGCTCCAGTTTTACCACAGCTAAATCCTAATGCAATAAGTCGCTGCTGTATCCACCTTGCAAATTCGTTATGAGCTTCTCGAGAAACCAATGTTTTAGCTACAACCTCGCTAGTATGAGTTCCTTTTATGCCATCCTCAATAAGCTTGTTCCCTTTTCTATCTGTTAATCCCACTAAATTGGCAGCATGTTGAAAAGCCTTTACAACAATATTTACAGATGCGTGTGAATTAATTAATATATCAGAACTAAATTTATTTAAATCAACAAGTCCATTTACTCCGTCTACGGTCCCTGAGCTTGAATATTGAAACCCTATATAATTAATTGCATTCGGCTTTGCTACTCCGTAATGTGCCACCCACAAAGGTATATTTCTAACTGAATTATCTAAATTATCCGAGTAAAAATTATCCCCTGTATAAATGCAAACTTCCTTACCATTTGATATCAAATAATCTGCGAATCGCCTTACATTAGAGCTTATTTGTGCTATGGTTTGCCCTAATACCTCCTCCACATCTATAGCATATTTACAATCGGCTGAAAACCCCTCTATAACACTTAGAAAATGTTTTGCCTCTAATATTGGATTATTTCCTCTTAAATAATGATAAAATCCAATTTTTAGTCCCGCTGCTTTTGCTCCCCCATATTGTAGGTTCATCTGAGGACTGTTATAATTGACCCCTTCCGTGGCTTTAATGTAAACTACTTCTACTCCACTTTTTTTTACTTTTTGGAAATCTACATTCTCTTGGTAACTAGCTACGTCAATTCCTTCCATAAACTTTATCTCCACTTTAAATTATTTTCTCATAATAAAATATGTTGCAACCGATACCTCTGCCATTACTATAAATTTAGTTATGTTGTATAAACTTTACATGAGGAATACATAAATAAGAACATCTGTATGTAAAGAAAAATATCGCTTCTCTTAAATACCGCATATATTATATAGATATCTAGTTTTAATGGAGATGAGAAAATGGACAATAGCGATAGCTTGTTAAAAATATACGAGATATCTGGAATATTAGGCTTCCTTACAATGGACACTGTCGCTTGTTATTAAATAGTATAAATGGGACTTGTTTCAGTGCAGTAAGTCCCATTTTATTAATGCAATATCAACAAAATGGGGTTGTATTGCACTAATCTAAATTTCAAGTCTTACAATTCAGATACTAAAAAGTCCACGTTATTTGTGGTACGGTTCTCTTTAACTACTACATGTGAGGTTTTTCCATTATGTATTCATCGAATCCAGAATCCTCATTTTGTTGTTTACTAATTACTTTAAAACCTTTCTTTTGATAAAACTTAACAGCCCCTTCATTTTCTTTATAAACTGCTAATCCTAATTTTTTATATTTATTACTTACATACTCAATTAATCTACTGCCTATTCCTAAACCTTGGCAATCAATCTCTATAAATAAAGCACCTATAAATTCATTATTTATTACACTTATAAATCCTCTTATTTCTTCTCCATTATCATATACAAAAGTATCAGCCATAGGTATATAAACATTTTTTACAATATCATAATTATTTTCCCAGTATTCCTTCTCAATAAAATTGTGTGCTTTAATTGTACTTAACTTCCATATTCCCATAACTTTATCGAGTTCTTCATTCTTTAACTTTCTAATTGTACCCATTATAAACTCCTTATTTTCTACTATTTATTATTTTTCTTATAGTATGTTCTGATAAGTAATATTTTTTCGAGATATCTTTTATATTGTAACCATTCTGGTACATAGAAATTATTTCATTATTTCTTTCAAATATAATTCTTTTTGCACCACTTCTCTCTCCCCACTTTACTCTATTACCAGACTTTGGTATATATATCAAATTACTTTGTACATATTGTTGAATCTCATGTACTAACTCTCTAGGTAATACTTCTTCTGCATTTATATATTTCATACTTTAATTCTCCTCATAACTAAATCTATAGTAACTCTTTATGAGGTCGCTTCTTATTATAGCTATTCTTTTAAAGAGCACTATGTTATTTAACGAAGCTAAACATTACAAACATCAAGTCACCTCCCAACTTATAAATATATTAATAATTATATATTACTTACGCTAATCTTAATTGATATAAAACAATTATAATTATTCTTAACTTATTATATAGTGTTTTTATGTATAAAAATAGCCCTAACCTAGTAATTTCAATGGTTAAGGCCATAAACCTCATTTACTTATGATACGGTTCTCCGTATCAGTTGCAAGTGCGGTTTACCTAATAAACTTAATTAAAACACTAGTTTATATGATATTATTTTAAATTATATTCTAAAGTGGTTTTATATAAATATTTTTAGACAATTCTCTAAGTTGATCTATATCTAATATATATATTTTTTTATCATCACATTTTATAATTGATTTTGATTCCATTTCTTTAAGAGTTCTATTTAAATGTCTATATGTTGTACCTAAAAATTGTGCAATTTCTAAATATGATGAATTCAAAATTATATAATTCTCATCTGTCAAATGTTCAACTAAATAACTAGATAATCTATTAATAAGTGGATATACAAAATTATATGAGCTATTATTAATAGTTCCATAAAGCTTTTCACTCAAAGAATCTACCAAATGATGCAAAAGCTTTATATTATTAAAATACTTTTCTCTAAGTATAGCTGAAGGTATTGCTATCAAATAAGTATCTTCTACTGCATCAATATTGCAAAGTATAGGAATACCTTTTAAAAGTTCTAAATCTCCTAGAGTATTAAAATCTTTATAGAATTTTAAAAGCATTGATTTCCCATTTTCAAAAGGATAATAAATTTTAATTTTACCATCCACAAGTAAATAATAATATTCAAGAGTTTCCCCTGATTCTAATATATACTCTTCTTTTTCATAGAAATGAAGTTGTGCATATTTTAATATTTCATCATCAAATATCCTTTCTATATTATGCTTTTTAATATAATTGTTTAAAAGCTTACTATCTAAATTTTTTTTCATAAAACCTCCTAACATGACATATGTCATGTTCTAATTGTTATAAATATGTTATTTTATTTATAAGGACTTGTAAAGGGGTGAATGAATCTGAATAAGTATAGAAATTTAGCCGTTTTAAATGGTATTCTTCTTGCTATAATGATATTTTTAAATGGCGTTCTATCAGAAAAGATAGGTTTATATATTAGTACATTAATTTACCACGTCTTAGGACTACTATTAATTTTACTAGTATCAATAGTAGGAAAAAATAAACTTCCTAAATTCAATAAAACACCTATTATTTTTCTTATACCAGGTGTACTAAGTGTTTTAGTTATATTCTTGAATAATCTATCTTCATCCAAAATAGGGATAACACTTACCGCAGGTATGGGGTTATTTGGACAACTTGTACTATCTACTTTAATAGACCATTTCGGCTTATTTAGTATGAAAGTTACTAAACTAAGAAAAGAAAAAATATTAAGCTTTTCACTAATTATAATAGGCTTAATTTTTATGATTATCTTATAGGGGGGTGCACATAATGTATATATTTTTTTCATTTTTGACAGGAGTATTAATTGTTATAAGCATGATGTTAAATGGAGAATTGTCTAAAAAAATAGGGATTGTAAATAGTGTAGTTATAAATTATTTAACAGCTACAATCTCTTCTCTTGTTTTATGCTTTATTATGATAAATCCTATATCTAGCTATTCTTCCATATCAAATATTCCCTTAATTTATTTTTTAGGTGGCGCTATAGGAGTTTTAACAACATATTTATTTAATGTTATAGTTCATAAAGTATCCACAGTATATACAGTTATACTTCGTTTTATAGGTCAAATGCTTACAAGTGCAATTATAGACTATGTATACTTAAATATTTTTTCTATAGGGACAATAGTAGGATGTATCCTATTTTTAATAGGTATTATACTTAATGCAAAATCTGATGAAAACTATAAACAAAAGCAACTTAAATTACTTAATAATTAAATTATTTATATAAAATTTGGAGGAGATATTATGAAATATGAAGTGATATTATTTGATGCAGATGAAACATTATATGATTTTAAAAAATCTGAAAGAAAAGCATTTAAAAACACATTGCTTAAGTTTAACATAAAATATGATGAAAGTTATCATTTAAAAATTTATCAAGAAATAAATACAGTTCTATGGAAAGAATTTGAACAAGGACTTATTACACAAGAGAAATTAAAGGTAGAAAGATTTAAAAGATTATCAGATCGATTAAATGCAAATTTTGATGCAGCTAACTTTGCAAAGTCATATATAGAACATTTAGCAGATGCATCATTTCTATATGATTATAGTATAGAGCTTATAGAGAATTTAAATAAGTCTTACAAACTTGCCATAGTAACTAATGGTCTTACCTTTATTCAAGATAGAAGAATCAGAAAATCTATTATAGCAAAATATTTTGAGACTATAGTAATATCTGAAGAAATATTAATATCAAAACCAAATCCTAAAATCTTTGAATATGTTTTAAAAAATATAAAACATACTGATAAAAGTAAAGTGTTGATAGTAGGGGATAGCTTGACTTCTGATATACAAGGTGGAATAAACTTTGGTATAGATACATGTTGGTATAACCCTAATAAAATTATAAATGAAACATCAATAAAACCTACTTATGAGATTTCTAATTTTAGTGAGCTTAAAGTTTTACTACTCGATCCAGAAAAAAATCATAAATAATGGCATAAAAGGTATAGAATTAAATTTAGTTCCATACCTTTTTAAATATTTATAAAAATCTCATTTATTTGTGATACGGTTCTCCGTATCAGTAGCAAGTGAGGTTTTACTAAAAATAAAAGCCGTACAATTATTGTACAACTCACGCCTCACTAACACCCTCAGTAATCTTATTAATATTCTTTTCCCATTCGTCATAATTTAAAACCTGAATATTATCTGATTCTATGTACTTATTAAATAGATTTATATTGAGTTTTAAAAATATTCTACCTTTATCATTTGATACTATAGATATCTCCTTAGGATTTTCTATTGCAACTGCAATACAAGAACATTCACCAAAATCTTTATATAAATACGCTCTACTTTTAAATTGCTCCTTTGGTATTTCTCCTTTAGCTAATGCTTGTCTTACAAAGTTAGGGTCTTTTAAATGACCCTAAAAAGCTCTTCTAATTTTATTGAAATTATCTTTATATTTACCTTCTATCTTTACTAAATAAGTTTCAAGCAGGCAAGAATTTTCTAGCACTTTTATTCCTGCTAATAAATTTTTTGATTTTTCAGCCTTATATTAATTAACCGATTTTCCTGGATAGAGCTCATCTATTATAATATCAGTTAATGAAAAAATATCATTAGCATATTCAGATGTAAATGTACTGTTAATCTGTGCTTGTTTTTTGTGTGGTACTCAAAGTGTTTTATAATACAAGCTCTTTTATAGAACTTAAATAATGGTTAAACCCTTGATTTTTCATGCTTATATGAAATACTTGTTCTTCATTACCTTTAAATTCTACAACTAATATTTTCCCATATTACCACCTTTTTTATAAAGCAATTATCTTATTTTTTCTCAAATAAAATACAGATACTTATTAAATTCTCTTTATAGGTTGCAGTTATGGTTCCGCTCATTTGTTCCGTAAGCATTTTAGCAATAGCTAAACCTAATCCAGTAGATTTTCTGGCTGAATTAACAGTATAGAAACGATCAAATAATCTACCCACTTCAATTTCCGTAAGACCAGACGCATGATTAGAAAATATAATTTCGCCTTTTTCAGTCAATATGATATTTAAATCGCCATCACTATATTTTACGGCATTACTGATAATATTGCTGAAAATTCGAGATAAGGCATCCTTATTGAGCTGGCGTATTATTTTTTCGTCTGGCATATTTATATGAGGTACAATATTTTTTTGCTTTAAAACAGCATAATATGACGATATACTTTCTTCTAAAATCTCATTTATAACAACATTCTCTAAAAGCATATCTTCTGTATCAGACGTCACAATCGTATATCGGAATAATTCATCTGTAAGCTGTTTCAAGGCTTTTGTCCGATTCTCGATCGCTGACAAATACTGTTTACTAATATCAGAACAATCCTCATTTTTTAATAATTTTATATATCCATAAATCGCCGTTAATGGTGTCCTTAAATCATGTGATATATTCGTAATAGCATCTTTTAATTCTAAATCGCCATGCTCAAATTTTTGCCTGCTCTGATTAAAAATTTGAAGCTGATTGTTAATTGCAGTAGCAAGATTACGCATATCACTATCGTGACTGGATATGCTTATCAACGTGTTCGTCTCATGTTCTGTTTTTTCAACAAATGCAGTTCCGATTTCTTGAACAGACTTCTTTAAAAGATAAATCTTAATAATCAAAACTACAATTACAACGATTAAAGAAAGAATCAATAAGCATATCCTAATATCCATAATCCACCTCTATTTTATATCTTTTTTTCTAAATAAATGTACTCCAATTCCAGTAGTGATAACAACAATAACGCTTGAGTATAAAGATAGCATATAAGGATTTGATATCTGCATACATGCGAACTGAACCATCTGTCCTCCCGGAAGAAAATCATAAAGGAACTCATAAATTTTTCGTTCTGCACCCAATAAATATCTAGGATTTAGTGTATCTTCTTCATATACTGGCGAACCATTTATGGAAGTATATGCAGGAATCATCTCAGGCTCATTTAATCTTGAAAATAAAAAAGAACCTATAATTAGTAATGCAATAGAGAAAACAATACTGGTTATTGCAGCTACTGCTTTATTGGATATTAACATAGCAAGTAAAACAAATATAGAGCAAAAAGCAATTGTCAATAAATAAACAGTTACAACAAGTATTAGAATCACTTTTATGTTATTATCAAAAGCTCCTAAGATCGGAAAGCCTATACAAAAATGCATCACAAAAAATACTGTGCAAAGGATAATACTTGCTGTTGTTACTGTAATTAAATTAGAAAGATAAATGACACTCCTTGAATGACCAGCTATGATTTTATTACGTATCGTTCCATCGCTATATTCAGTTCCTACAAACAGACTGCACATCACAGCAGATACAATAGATATAAAGATTGCACAAGTAAAAAATGTATCATCTATTTTATATACTGCTCTATATTTTATCATTTCATTATAGCGAATAGCAGGTATGAGTGTCCCCATCAATATCATAAAAATTATGCTTCCCCAGAATACTTTATTTTTCCAAAGGCGAGCGAAATTTGCATACAGTAAATTACTCATATCTTCCACCTCCAATTAAATTGATATAGTAACTCTCAAGTGTTTCGTCCTGTTCATGCATTGAGAGTATATGGCAATTATCTTTTTCCAATATTAAAGCCAATTGTGATACAGGTATTTCTCCATATACATTTGCAAGGGTATCTGAAATCACTTCATATTCAAGTCCGATCAACTCCAATGCTCGAACGAGAATCTCTGTATCTGTTACTGTTAATCGTGTACATTTCCGGCAAATCTTTTCCAATTCTTTTGCAGTAATCTCTTTTACGATTGCACCATTTGCTATAAATCCATAGTGGGTAGCAAGCCGAGAAAGTTCGTCAAGATTATGGCTGGAGATTAGTATTGTAATCTGACGCTTCCGATTAAGATTTAATATCAATTCTCTCATTTCTATAATTCCTTGAGGGTCAAGACCATTTGTCGGTTCATCAAGTATAAGAAAATCTGGATTTCCAACCAGCGCAATGGCAATACCTAATCTTTGTCTCATACCTAATGAAAAATGTTTTACCTTTTTCTTTCCTGTATTTTCAAGCCCTACAAGTTTGAGCAATTCTTGAATCCCCTTAAAAGATGGAAGTCCAAGAACACGATATTGCTGTTTCAAGTTATCCTCCGCTGTCATATCAAGATAGATAGAGGGTGTTTCTACAACAGCTCCAATTCTTTTTTGCACTTTTAGAATCGCACTTTCCGTATTCTTTACTCCATACAAAGTATAGGTTCCAGAAGAGGGGGATTGCAAACCGCATATCAAACGAATCAACGTTGTTTTTCCAGATCCATTTTCGCCAACAAAACCATAAATAGCACTTTTAGGAATATGAAGAGAAAGATTATCTAATGCTTTAAAATCTCTGTATTCTTTACTAATTTTATTTGTGCTTAAAACATATTTCATCATTCTAGCCTCCTTATTTATTTGATACCATTATCCTAGAATAAAGTTGTAAAGAAAGCTGTTAAGAAAAGTGTAAAGAAATTGTTAAGATTTTATACGTCTGCCATTTTAAAACCGATTCCCCAAACAGCTTCAATATAATCTTTTTCTGAAATATCCCGAATTTTTTTCCGTAAATTACTTATATGCACCCGTAGGGAACTTTCCATACAATCAGGAGTATCTTCACTAACCCGGTCAAGCAGAACCGTTTTCGTAATAACTTGTTCCGCATTTTCCATTAAAAGCCGTAATATTGCAAACTCAGTTCTGGTTAGCTTGACAGACCGTTCGTTGGCATAAATTTCATGTGTGTTAAGATTTAATAAAATATCTCCATATTTTAATTCGACTGTTTTATTTGAATTATTTGCCTTTCTAAACTGAACTGTTATTCTTGCTAATAGTTCGTCGATTTCAAATGGCTTTGTTATATAATCAACCGCTCCATTAAGCAAAAGTTCTACTTTGCCTTTTACATCAAATTTTGCACTAATCACAATAACTGGAATGTCTACCATTTGTGAAATTATCTCTTCTCCCGACAATCCAGGAAGCATTAAATCGAGCAGAATCAAATCTGGTCTATGTGAAGAAAGAAATAATAGAGCTTCTGTTCCTGAATAAGCATGAGAAACTTTGTATCCTTCTTTTGACAAAACATCATTAAGCATACTATTGATATGCACATCATCATCTACAACTAAAATATGTTTCATAAAACCACCTCACGCAAATTTTATATTCCTCTTCAAAAATATCAAAAAAATATTATAACAACTATTAAATCACAGGTAAATATATTTAAACTGCAATAACTAAAATAATGGGCTTACCCTTACATATAGTAAGCCCATTGATGTTATCCGACAATCTTCCAGTTATCACTATCCTTATGTAGCACAAGGTCATGCTGCGAAATCTGTGTTAATTTTGTCTGATAAGAGAAAAGTGACAACACTCATTCTCTAAATACTCCTAATCCAATATTAGTAAAAACCTCACTTACTTGTGATAAGGTTCCCCACTTATTATTCTAAACCCTCTATACACCTGTTCCAGTAGCATTACTCTAAATAATTGATGTGGAAAAGTCATCTTTGAAAAGCATAATTTATAATTAGCTCTTTCTAAAACAGCCTTAGATAGTCCCAATGAACCTCCAATGACAAAAGCTATGGTACTGTCACCTCTTATGCCTAAATCCCTTATGTAATTGGACAACTCCACTGAGGATAACATCTTTCCATTTAGCTCTAGAGCAATTACAAACATATTATCCTTTATGCTTCTAACTATTGCCTCTCCTTCTTTGTCTTTTATTATAATCTCTTCTTTTTCAGAAGCATTATCAGGAGTTTTTTCATCACTTAATTCAATTAAATTAAGTTTACAATATCTAGATAGTCTCTTTGTATATTCATCAATTGCACCTTTTAAATACTTCTCTTTTATTTTCCCTACACAAATTATAGTTATGTTCATTTTTAGCTCTCCTTTATTCTACTTATATTACATTTATCATAAATATAATATACGATTGCATGCCATATTTCAAACTTACAAACTAAATCATTACCTGTGCAGCTATCCATCTTCTGAAATGTCGTTAAATCATCTCCTGCGGAGCTGAAATATTAACGACTTCAGAAGGAGATTTATACTCCCACTGAAGTTTTTTCTTTGTTATAGTATGGAACTCCCACTTATAGAAGTGGGAGACTTCCCTTCTGAAATGTCGTTAAAAATAAATAACATGGAGAAACCCCCATGTTATAACTAAAATTCGAATGGCATTCTATATGCTCAAGTCTCTTTTCTTATAAAACCCATATGTGATGCTTATGGTTGCTGAAATAATTATAATTGATAATACTACAAAACTCAATTGAAAACCACCGCCAAACATCAAATTCTTAGCTTCATAATATTTGAATGGTGTAAAGTATTTAAGATTTTCAAACTTACCGCTTAAGTCTATTGCCATAGATAATATATACGTTATTAAAAGAACTGCTGTAGATATGGATGTTGCAGTCTTTGGATTTTTGCTTATTGCAGCTATAGCTGTGCCAATAAACATAAATATAAGCTGCAAAATAAACATTCCACTCATTAAGATTAGTATCTCTGCAGTTACTGCTTCCCCTTTGCTATATTTTCCTACTACAATAATTGAAGAAACCAAAGTGATAATATTAAATATTAAAATATTCACAAAGGCTGCCAATAGTTTTGATGTTATAATTTTATTTCTTGAAATAGGTTTTGAAAGTAAAAACTCTGCGGTTTTATCTCGTTCTTCCTTTGAAATTATATCAGCTCCAATCATAGCAGCATGAATAGTTGCCATAAGCGCTAAATATAAAAAGAGCATTCCATAATAACCACTGGCCTTTGACAAATCGAAACTACCGGTGCCAAAGACTGTTTGCATAGATTTTGGCATTTGAGCAAATAAATCATTCATTGATTGACCTGAAGATGATAATGCAACATATTTTCCCATACCAGCAACAACCATAAATAAAATACCCAAAGCCCATATAATAAGCCCTTTTCTATGGGCCCTCATCTCTACAATAAATACATTCATAAACTAACCTCCTAGTAATTCCTAATTATCCATTAAACAGCATGAACATCCTTTTTAGAATACACAAAATAACTGGCAGTAATTGCTGCTACAATAAACCCTATCCCTATTATAATAAATGAAACCTCATAACTTGAATTTTTCATGATGTAACTTGTGTCAAAATACTTAAAGGGAGTAATATATCTCATAGCATCATCTCCCGACGTAGCTGCAAACATGCCAATGATGAAAAATGTAAATACAGTGCCAAGGGAAATAGGTAGCACCGATTTAATTCTTGGCATCACAACAGAAATTATAATCCCCAAAGCAAGAAACATAATCTGAACGAAAAACAATGTAATAGAAATCATAAAAAATATCTTGTAACTATAGTCTTTTGTTGCAACAAAGGACACCATAATGCTGGTCACTACTAAGTAGGCTGCATTCGTAATTACAAGACATGTTAATGCAGCCATTAGCTTTGATGTCATAATCTTCATGCGAGTAACAGGTTTTGTTAAAAGGAAATCTGCTGTTTTTTCCCGTGATTCCTTTGATACAATTGATGTCCCTAGATTCATAGCTTGAATTGCTCCACAGAGTGTTGTATATAAAAACATATAGGAGTAAAACCCTAAGATAGAAGACATGCTATCTACAGAGAGCCCCATTGCTTTTCTTACTGGCTCTGGGAATCCTTTCATTATTTCTTTAAACGCCTCAGCTTCCTTTGAAAAAGCAGGAAACATTGACAAGAAAAGAATAACAATTGTTATTAAAGAACAAGTCCATATAATAGTGGATTTTCTGTAAGCCGTAAGTTCGTGCAAATACATATTCATAGCTTTTAGTCCTCCTTTTCGTAGTAATGCATAAAGATCTCTTCAAGGTCTGGCTCTTCAATCCAAAGATTATTTATTTCTATTTCCGAAATCTTTTTCATAATAAAATTAATGTTTCCACTAAACAAAAAGCTTATTATGTTACCCTTTATATCTAAATTGGTGACCCCGCTTATTTTAAAGTAATTATCATCTATTTTTGTTTTTACCTCAATTTTGAATTTTTTATGGTTATTTTCTTGTAATGTACTAATCTTATCAACCTTTATTATTTTCCCTTCTTTAATAATTGCAACACGATTGCATAACCTCTGGACCTCACTTAAAATATGAGAAGATAGTAAAATTGTTGCACCATTTTTGTTCTCTTCCTCAAGGAGTTCAAAGAATTTTTGTTGCATAAGTGGGTCAAGTCCACTAGTGGGTTCATCAAGTATGATAAGTTTAGGTGAATGTAGCAGTCCTTGAACAATGCCAACTTTCTTTTTATTCCCAAAGGATAAATCATCAATCTTCTTATTAAGATCAAGATCCATTATCTCAGCTAGTTCTCTAATTCTTTTGCTACAATCTTTCTTGTAAAAGCTAGCTGAATACTTTAGTAAATCGATAACCTTCATATTATCGTAATAAAAAACCTCTGATGGTAGATATCCTATTTCCTTCTTTATTTCTGGGCCAAATTTTACACAGTCCTTCCCGAAAATCGTAGCACTACCACTAGTAGGATAGATCAGAGATAATAATGTTCTTATAGTTGTTGATTTCCCTGCACCATTAGGTCCAATAAATCCAAAGATTTCCCCTTGTTCAACATTAAAACTTACATTTGTAATACCTCTTGCTTTACCATAACTTTTAGTCAAATTTTTGATTTCAATAACATTCATTTTTAACCCCCCTGTAATTTTCATACAATTATATTGCTTATTATAGAAATTCATCCTTGTATACTGCATTTTTATAAAACCCATAAATATCAAGTGCCTGTTCATACATTTCGCTCACACTTGAATGCTTTTTAACACCTTCGTTCCAGATTCCTTCCGAACACCATGCAATCATTTTATTTAGCTTTTCAATATCCGTACCGTCTTTGAACTTACTTAAATCGATTTTCTCAAACATTTGGGTATACATTTTTTCTTCGATTTTATCATTGATTTCTTTCATTGATTGAACTATCTCTGGCATTTTCTCGTAACTCGCTTTAATAACAAATTTGTACATATAAGGATGTTTATCTAAAAGATCAATTGTAAAATTCAGACTTTGGCGTAGCATTTTAAAATAATCTGTCTCATCAAAATTAAACTTTTCGTACACTTTTTTTTCGAAAATTTTCATAGTATATTCATATAAAAAAATAAATAACGACTTTTTGTTCTTAAAATATTGAAATAGTGATCCTTTGGAAATTTTTGCTTCTAATGCGATATCGTCTGTTGATGCATGTTTATAATCATTTATAGAAAATATATTCGTCCCTGCATTAATAATTCGATTTTGTTTTTCTTCATCCAATTTATAAAAAATACTATACATAAAAAACTCCTTTCTGACTACTATAGTCATAATATTACTCCGATGACTCAAAAAAACAACCCCCTAAAAAGATATCCAAATAAGGTCAAATTGACTTAATTATAAAAATTTCAAAAAAAATAAACCCTGTCATCAAAGTTCAACGTTCAAAAAGTAATAAACCTTACCACAAAAGCAAAGTTTATTACTATAATTTCTTTATTTATTCGTTTTTTACATAATTACACTGATATTATTTACCACAGCATTTCTTATATTTTTTTCCACTTCCGCATGGACACGTATCATTTCTTCCAATTTTATCATTATTGACCACCATTTTGGAATCTCTATAAGCTATTTGAATTTCTTTTCTTTTTTCTTTCGAAAAAATTCCTTCCCATTGTGGAAGCTCATATAAATAGTCTGCTTTTGCGTCTAGCATATTGAAATAAAGTTTTTCAAAATCTATTTTAAAATCTACTTTTGTATCACTTTCAGTTTCTTCTAATTGTATAGGTTCTAAAAGACTATCGTTTATCCCATCAGCAAATCCCATAAAATATATGTTAGATACATCAAAGTATTTTGCAAGCTCGTCCATTGTACCCTTTACTTCATCTTTATGGTTTGATAATAATTTTGTATAGACATGTTTTTCAATTTCCCCATAATCATGCCAAAATGCAGGTTCTCCTTTACGTTTAACATAATCAACCACCATATCTGTCCACTCTTTATATAAACTCATTCTCTATTCTCCTCCGAATCATACTATATTTTGTTATATTGCATTATTATAATAAATATTTCGCTAGCATTCAACATAAAATTGTTAAATTGAATATATTTTCAGAATTTCTTACAACTAACCTATTATTTTTTAATTGGAATTAGGTCCTCTTTACTAAAAGGCTTTGATATATCAAAATTTCCACCTATAGTATCAATATTCCTATTTTCCACTGTTATCTTTACTTTCTTTACAGATGACAATTGAGTTAATGACGCCGATATCCCTTTTAGACAGCTTTTTTCTTTTGTTTCTGTCATATCTATTTTAGCTTCTTTACTTAAATTAACATAAGCAATATTATCTTTAATAGAAAAACTTAATATCCTAGTTTCTTTAGGAAGTATTGGTTTTAGCTCACTTTTTACAGTAGGCCCTTTTACAAGTTCTTGCATAATAGTTTCCCCGATAAGCTCTTCTTTATTAATAAGTCTCTCATCTTTAACTACTTCTACATCAGAACCCTCTTTAGTGCCATCAAAATAAATACCCAATTGGATAAATCCATCTTTTTCTAGGGGCAGGTTTAGATTTTGAAGCTTTTCTTTATTTGTAACACTTTTCTCATCTTTTTTTTCGCACCCATAAAATGACATTGTTGAGCCAACTAGCAATGAACATAATAATATTTTGATTGCTTTTTTCATATTTGACCTCCCTTTAATAATCCACTAAAGTGGCCTAATTAACGACTTCAAAAGGAGCTTTATGGCACTCACTAAAGTTTATATTCGTTATATTATGTAACACCTGCTTATAGACGTAAGTGACTTTCCTTCTGAACTGTTGTTAAAAGTTGATTACATCACTTGGCATATCTCTTCTAGCTAAATTCAAAAAAATATCCCTACCTATTTCAATATTATTTTCTTTGAGTATATTGACCACTGTTTGATAGGCTAAATCAGGATAATTATTAGTTTTACTCAAATGTCCTAAAATAATATGTTTTTGCTTATCATTCATTATTTCTACTATAGCTTTCCCACATGCATCATTGGATAAATGCCCCACATTACTTAATATTCTTCTTTTCAACGGATACGGATAGGGACCAAATTTCACCATTTCCACATCATGATTACTCTCGAGTAGAATTACATCTGCATCTTTTATGATATTCTTTACTTCATCAGAAAAATATCCTAAATCTGTAGCTATGCATGCCTTCTTACTTCCACTATATAAAGCATATCCTATAGGTGCTGCCGCATCATGTGATATATTATAATTTATTATATGCATGTCCTTTATATCCACAGAATTATTATTGATAATTTTTATATTGTTTTCCTTTATCTTACCTATCTTGATTTTCATAGCTTCCCAAGTATTTTCATTGGCATAGATTGGTATATTATATCTTCTAGAAATAATTCCTGCACCCTTTATGTGGTCAGAATGTTCATGAGTAATAAAAATGCCGTCAATATCATTAGGATTTTGATTTATTTGTTTAAGTGCGCTTTCAATGCTTTTACCTGGCATACCAGCGTCAACTAAAATTTTTGTATTTTGTGACGCTACAAATATGCTATTTCCACTACTTCCACTATATAATGGACAGAATATCATAATTGTCTCCTTTAATTTCAAATTGTTACATAGTAACTCTTCTTATATCCGCCCCTATGTTTCTAAATTTTTCTTCAATATTTGGATATCCTCTATCGATGTGTTCTATGCCTAAAATTTCAGTAGTACCTTCTGCTATGAGCCCCGCTATAACCAAAGCTGCTCCCGCTCTTAAATCTGATGCATTAACTACTTTCCCTATAAGTTTATCTACGCCATCTACCGTAGCGACACTTCCTTCAACTTTTATATTAGCGCCCATTTTTTTAAGTTCATCCACATGCTTAAATCTAGCTTCCCAAATGCTTTCATTTATTATGCTTCTACCCTCCGAAACAGATAATAATGTGTTCATTGGTTGTTGGACATCCGTTGGAAATCCTGGATAAGGCAAAGTCTTAATATTTACAGCCTTGAGTCTTCCTTCAGATTTAACAGTAACACTATCTCCACCTTCATGTACCTCTGCTCCCATTTCCATAAGCTTTGCAGAAATTGATTCAAGATGTTTTGGGATAACATTATTTATAGTTACTTCCCCACCACAGGCAGCAGCTGCTATCATAAAAGTACCTGCCTCAATTTGATCTGGAATTACACTATAGTTGCATCCGGTTAACTCTTTTACACCTATAATTCTTATAACATCCGTACCTGCCCCTTTAATATTAGCTCCCATAGAGTTTAAAAAGTTAGCTACGTCAACAACATGTGGTTCTTTTGCAGAATTTTCTAAAATAGTTGTACCTTCTGCAAGCGTTGCAGCGGCCATTACATTTATTGTTGCACCTACACTAACAACATCAAAATAAATACTAGTTCCAATTAGTCTATCTGCCTGAATGTTTACAGCACCATTCTCAATAACTACTGTTGCTCCAAGTGCTTCAAACCCTTTTATATGTTGGTCTATAGGTCTTACACCTATGGGACATCCCCCTGGAAGCTCTACCCTAGCCTTTTTAAACCTAGCTAAAAGCGCACCAATCAAATAATAGGAAGCTCTCATTCTTCTTACATCTTCTGTATTAGCATCAATGCTAGTTATATTTGTACTATCTATAGAAACTGAATTTTTTTCTCTTTTAATTTCACAGCCTAAATTTTCCAATATTCTTTCTATACAATTTACATCTTCTATATTAGGAATATTTTCAATGATACATTTACCCTTACTTGCTATTATAGCTACTGGTAAAATTGCTACTGCTGCATTTTTTGCACCACTTATTTCTACCTGACCAAAAATACGTCGGCCTCCGTTAATTACCAATTTATCCATATTTGTATCATCCTCACTATGCATTATATATTAATTACTTTCATTTTTATACATACAATTGAATTATACCATAACTACATTATATTTTAACATTTTTTTTAAAGGTTAGACAATATTATTTTACTAAACACAGAATTTCTTACAATATTTATACTTTTTTAAAAAAACAACGTAAAAATCACCCATGCTTCCACGGGTGATTTTTACATTGTTTACTTTTATTATATTGTTTTAAAACTTCCGCAGTCTGTACACTCTGGTGTTTTAGCAACATTTTCATGTTTTACAACTTCGATTTTGTTTAAAGTGCAGTAATTATCATCTTTACAATGATATTCACATTCATTTACAGTACAACCTATACTGTTATTATGCTTCATAAGAAAAGCGCCTCCCTTTATTAATTATAAAACTATTGTTAGCATAATTAAAAATAATTATGCTAACAATACAGAAATATTTGAATTATAATACCTTCATTTTTTCACCTTAATAAATTACAACTAAATCTGTATACATAAATTTACATAGAAAATACAAAACCTAAAAATTATGTTATAATACACTTATAATTTACTCAAAATAATGTTAACCAATATTGGTTATTAATTTTGCTTGGAGGAAACATATGAAATATTTTTTAGTTGCGTTATTTGATGATCTATCTAATTCTATAGTTCAAAATATTCAAAGAGATATTTGTAGAAAATATAAATTATATAAGAGTTCACCTAATCTTTTTATACCTATAGTTTCAATAATAAATCCTGATTTGGAAAAATTGGATGTTGTTGTTTCTAAAATTCTATCTCCTTATAAAAAGTTCAAAGTTGGCATAAATAATAGTATTAGTTTAAACGAAAATTTAAGTCAAGTTAATCTTGATGTTGAAGACAAAGGATATATTTTTCGTTTAGCAAGAAATATTACAGACACTTTGGATTTACATAGTTTTAACGTTAAAAGTGATGATTATAATATTGATTTAAATATTCTATTAGCTAATGCCAATCACATCATTAAAAAATCATATAACGGAAGTACAATTTCTATTGATGACACTTTAAATAAGGATGCTTTCTTAAAGTTTGTAAAGGTTTCTAAACTTGAATTGTGGAAACAAGTTAGTACTAAAAAGGAAATGCTAGTTAAAACTTATGATCTAAGGGAATACTAAAAAACATAAAGTTATATTTTAGGTTTAAGGGGGATGACAATGATTTACTACTTGGTTGGCTTATTTGATAAAGTTTCTTATAAATATATCGAATCTATGCAAAAGGCAATCTGTGAAAAGTATAACCTGTACAAGTCTGATGCTAATTTACCTATGCTTCATATAACTCTAGAAATAATAACTAATCCCAATCTTTACGATTTGGATACTGCTTTAAAAAACATTCTTAAGAATTATAGTAAATTTGAAGTTGAATTGAATGGTGTAATATGTTTTGACCCTCCCTATAAGTCTGTAAATTTAAATATTAGTAATAAAGGCACTATATATCAATTATCCAAAAATATAAATTCAATTTTAAATTTACATGGCTTTAAAGTTAGAGATGATATTAAAACTTGGAACTTGCATATTTCACTAGCTAACACAAATTTTGCTGATAGAGAATGGTCTAATAGTGAATATTTGGCAGCTTGTACTTTAGCCAAGGATGAAAATTTCTCAAGAACTATCACAATAGATACTGTCGAGCTTTGGAAACCTATAAATAATAATGATGAAATGGTTGTTAAAAGCTATATTCTATAAAATATACACTTTTCTTTTCTTACAACTAATTATTGATTAAAATGAATATACATAATTTATAAAAAAGGTGGTTTCATATATGAATTTACAAAAATTATTCCAGATGCAAAATACTTTAGACCATAGAATTCAAGTACAACATAACCTTGAAGGAGTACCCTTATTACAAAAAAAAATACTTTCCCTTCAAGTGGAACTAGGCGAACTCGCAAATGAAACTCGTTGTTTTAAATTTTGGAGTACAAAAAAACCTTCAAGTAACAATATAATTCTTGAAGAATATGTTGATTGTATACACTTTATTTTAAGCCTCGGAATAGAAAAAAACTTTCAAGATATTACTTTGAATACTAAATGTATTACCTCTGAATTATCTCAGCAGTTTTTAACCGTATATACAAATATTGCAGATTTTATAATTTGTTCTTCTCTAGATAACTATTTAAACATTTTTCAAAATTTTTTGAGTTTAGGTCAAAATCTAGGTTTTTCCGAAGAAGATATTGAAAATGCATATTTCTATAAAAATAAAATTAATCATGAAAGACAGGATAATGGATACTAATTCATATTCAAATACTTAAAAACTTTTCTTCTGAAAGGTGCTAACTATATTTTTTTAATATTACAACACATTCTGGGTAAACTACCTTAGAGGAGTGTGATTGTAATTGGGATTAATATTTTCTATAGTTGCAGGCATCTGTATGAGTCTTCAAGGTGTTTTTAATACAAGGGTAAGTGAAAAAATTGGACTTTGGGAAACTAACGTTTTCGTTCAAGGAACTGGGTTCATTGTGACCTTAATAATACTCCTTATAGTTGGCAATGGTAATTTCAAAGCTATAAAAGAAGTAAATAAATTATATTTACTAGGAGGATTCTTAGGCGCTCTAATTATATTTTCTGTTATGCAGGGAATAACAAAAATGGGACCAACCTGCTCCATTGCAATTATATTAGTTGCTCAACTACTAGCCGCCGGTGTAATTGATAGATTTGGGATGTTCGGAGCTCAGCAAATTAAATTTGCCTTATCTAAGTTTATAGGCATTGGCATAATGATTGTAGGTATAATAATCTTTAAATGGAAATGTTAATAAGATCTTTTTTATTAACATTTTTTTAAAATTTGCATATACTATAATAATGTAACAATACATTTAGGAGGCATACATGTTTTCCTTCAAAAATAAGTTAGACCCTGATTTAAGGTGCGCTTTACTTAGTAACCTATATGAAAACTATAGGGTAATAATACATTGCAAATCCCTTGAGACTAAGACCGTTAATAAAATTAAATCTTTAAAATGTGATATTCTACGCCATATTCCCTCAATAAATTGTATTTGTGCTATTTTAACTTCCAGTGCTATATATAGATTGCTAGAATATCCCCAAGTAGCATATATAACTTTTGATTCTTATGCACATTTATGTGGTAATAGTATACTCGCATCTAATGGTGTATCCTTTCAAAATGACTATAGCCTTACTGGAAAGGACATTGGCGTTGGAATAATTGATAGCGGTGTGTATCCCCATCCTGACTTATTAAATCCTAGCAATAAAATTAAAAAGTTTGTAGATGTTGTTAATAATTTAAGCTATCCTTATGATGATAATGGTCACGGCACCTTTATGAGCGGATTAATTTGTGGTAGTGGCTATGGATCTAAGGGTATGTATAAAGGCGTTGCCATAAATAGCCATATTTATATGATTAAAGCCTTTAATAAACTAGGAAAGGGTTTTATATCTGATGTTTTGTTTTCATTAGAAACTCTACTGAGCGAAAGTAATGACTTCAATCTTAAAATTATTTGCCTTCCTTTTGAAACTTTTGAAACTAATGAATTTGTCCTTTCTTTATTCTCGAAGCTTTTCGACCTTGCAATCTCAAAGGGCATAGTGATAATTGTTCCTAGTGGTAGCAATAAAAATATTAAAAGTTCTGTGCGAGGCATCGCTACTCTTAATAATTGTATAACGGTAGGTGGCTATGATAGCGTAGAAAGTCCAAAAATATATGAATATTCTTCTTGTGGTCCTTTCCAAAAAATTGATAAGCCAAATTTGATAGCTGCCTGTGTTAATATTTGTTCTTTGATTTCGGATGCACAATTTATCTCTGAAAAAAATGGTGTGAAGCTATATCCTACTCGTATCACTAATCTATATACAACCTGCACTGGAACTTCCTGCTCTGCTGCTTTTATAAGTGGGTTATGTGCACTTCTCTATGAGAACAATATAAATTTATGTTTTAAAGATATATTGGCTTTACTAAAGGCATCTTCAAGCCTAATAAATTCTCCAAAATATATGCAAGGTTCTGGAATTGTAAATTTAGAAAAATTATTACCTTAAAACATTCCCTGCGAAGCTGTTCATCACCTGCGGTGCTGCAGTATTACTGATTAGCTGTATAATTATTGTTTACTAAAAGCACATTTGGTGTATAATATAGACATTGTTTAATATTTATAATTAAGTAAAAACAATTATTACATTAAACAATAATATATACTATTGTAAATTTACATCTCCAAGGTCATAATCATTGTTTTAGACCAGAGGAATATGAGGAGGATTATTATGATAAGCGAAAGATTATTCTATGAACTAAACAAACAAATGAACTTTGAATTTTATTCTGCACACCTTTATTTAGCTATGGCAGCTTATTGCGCAGCAGAAGATTTTGATGGTTTTTCTAATTTCTTTAAAGTACAAGCTGAAGAAGAAAATTTCCATGCTATGAAATTTTATAATTACATAAATGAAATGAACGGACGCTTAACTTTAGAAGGAATGCATGAACCTCAAAATAATTATGAAACACTTCTTGATGTTTTTAACGTAGCATATGCTCATGAAAAAGTTGTAACTAGTAAAATTTATAATCTTACTGACATTGCTACAGAAGAAAAAGAACATGCTACTATAAGCCTACTTAAGTGGTTTATTGATGAGCAAGTTGAGGAAGAATCTAATTTTAATGGCCTTATAAAAAGGCTTGCAAGAATCAATGATGATCCTACAAGTATTTATATGCTGGATAACGAGCTCGCAACAAGAGTTTTTGTACCACCTGTTACTAAATAACGCTCATAAATTCATAGAATTAACATCTATATTTAAAATAGATTTTTTAAAGGCACATATCAATATTGATATGCGCCTTTATTGCTTCCATTATACAATACTATAAATTTTTTATAAGTGTAAGTAAATCACTATATATACCATAAGCAGTTTGTTGAATTTCAGGATTCTTTTCTACTATTTGCACTTCTCCCATTAAATCTGTTGTTATACATAATATAGAAGATGTAGCATCTATATTGCTTAATGTATCATTATTACTTATATAAACTGGATGCACCTTACCTTTTGCCTTGTTATCTTCAATATATCCTTCACATAACAACTTAATTTTGCACTGTTTGTCTTTAGCCTTTTCTATATCTTCTAACGTAATATGTACTAATCCTTGTCTGTCTATTTCTGTAGGATTTATATTTGTATCCATTAACACATTTAGTAATGCTGCAGTTTTTGCAGCAGCATCCCATCCATCAATATCCATTGAAGGATCATCTTCAGCAAATCCTCTTCTTTTAGCCTCTTTAATAGCATTTTCATAACTATTTCCTTTTTCCATTTCCTCTAAAACAAAATTAGTCGTAGAATTTAATATTCCTCTAAATGATACAACCTTGCATCCTGGAAGTGTGTATTTAACGAAATTAAAAATAGGAGTGCCGTCCATTACAGTAGTTTCATATAAAAATTGAAGACCTCTCTCTACTGAGTTGTCACGAAGCTTCTGATACTTCCAAGCTATTGGGCCTTTATTTCCTGTTATAACATGCATACCTATGTCAAAAGCAGTTTCTATATGCGTTATTGCTGGTTCTCCATCATAAATAGATAGAGTACTTAGCTCCACTAATACATTAGCATTACAACTCCTAATAACCTGCAGCGTTTCCATATTCACAACATCTTGTGCGCTACTATCAAAACTTCCAGTGTTCTTTACATCTATTAATGCTTTCGTGAGATTTATGCCCTTAGAGTTAATCATTGCACCCTTAGACCTTCCAGCAATAGCTGTCACTTTAATGTCATATCCAGTATTAGCCTTAATCTCTGAATTCTTAATTATTAACATTCTACAAAATTCCTGCGCCGCATTCCCAAATCCTACTAAGCATATACTTATTACCTTCTTATTCAATAATACCCCACCTTTTTTATATTTAATTACATTTCAGAAGGAACGTCTCCCATTGCTATAAGTGGGAGCTACCTACGATAGCTCTCTCCTAACTAAATCAAGTAACTCCATAGTTGCGCTTTCGCGTATTTTCTGCCTGTTACCGGATAATTTAAGCATCTTAGTTTTAACTTCACCATTCATATATAAACCAACATATACAAGTCCCACTGGTTTTTCTGCACTTCCACCATCAGGGCCCGCAATGCCCGTAGTTGAAATTCCAATACTAGTGCCTGCAGTTTTTGCTATACCTTGCGCCATTTCTGCTGCCACTTCACTACTTACTGCACCATACTTATCTAATGTTTCTCTCGCAACTCCTAACCTATTAATTTTAGCCTCATTGCTATATGTAATTGCCCCCTCTATAAACACAGAGGATATCCCTGGGTAATTTATAAGCTTTGCAGCTACCATTCCTCCTGTGCAAGATTCCGCTGTGGCTATCGTTAACTTCTTATTTATGAGCATTTTTCCAAGTACATTTTCTAAGGTTATATTCCCTTCGCCATAAATGTTATCTCCTAGTCTGCTACGTATTTCATCTTCCATAGGCGCAATCATTCTTATGCCTTCTTCCTGTGTATTAGCCTTTGCTGTAATTCTAAATGTCATTTCCCCTGCTTTAGCATAAGGTGCCACAGTTGGATTAGTTTGATTGTTCAATATATCTCCTATTATTTCTTCCGCGCTGCTCTCTCCCACTCCAATAACTCTGAGCACCTTTGAAACTAACACACCTCGCGCAAACTTTTGAAGATAAGGAACAACAGCCTCCTCAAACATAGGTTTCATTTCCCAAGGTGGACCAGGTAAAAGTGCAATTATCTTTTCATTTTCCTCTATTATACATCCAGGTGCTGTGCCATTATTATTAGGAAGCACTACCGCATCTACTGGAAAATACGCTTGTTTCTTATTGCTTTTCGTCATTGGTCTGTTCATATCTTTAAAATAATCCTCAATAATTTTTAAAGAAGCTTCATGAACAACGCTATGCTTGCCAAAATATTCAAAAGCTACTTCCTTAGTTAAATCATCTTTTGTAGGTCCAAGTCCCCCACTAGTTATAACTAAATCAGCTCTACTAAATGCTAATCTATATGATTCTAAAAGTCTTTCTGGATTATCTCCAACTACGCACTGATGATAAACTGATATACCTAAATCTGCAAGTCTCCTAGCGATATATTGTGCATTTGTATTGACTATATCGCCGAGTAATATTTCCGTACCTACTGATAATATTTCTGCTTTCATAATAATTTCCTCCCTTAGATGCCACTCACGTAGCAAGTGGTATTTACATATTTACATTAAAGAGTAATTTCACTTAAATTTGATTCTTTATAATTCTTTCATTGGTTCTATGAATAATTTCTTCTGGATATCCCATAAATTCAAGTACTTTTATTGCATTTCTGGTAGAAGATACTCCTTTTCTTATTTTATAATCAAACTCTAATCCATGCTCCCCTACACTCTCAGTAAAATAATAGCATTCATATAAGTCTCCTACCATTTTAGTTATTTCAAGATCATGTGTAGCTACTGCCACCAAAGAATTGTGAATAGACAAATAAGCTAAAATCTCAGCCGAAGCATTAACCCTCTCAATAGGGTTAGTTCCCCTAAAAATTTCATCAATAAGACATAGGTTTGTTACTTCCTCATTGCAAACATTAATTATTCTAAATATTGCCTCTGCCTCACTTAAATAATAACTTTTTCCACCAGTTATATTATCACTTACAGTCATCGAAGATACTATATTGAAATATCCACCTTCATAGCTTGTAGCAAGGCAGGTAAAAATAGTTTGTGCAAATAGTGCATTTAAGCCCACAGCCCTTAAAAAAGTAGATTTACCTGACATGTTTGAACCCGTTATAATAACACCCTTTTCTATAGTTAGAGAATTACCTACAGCAGCTTCTATTAATGGATGTTTTATATTCTCACCTTTTATCTCTTTAAGTCCTTTTGTTAATTTAGGCTCCGTATATTCTAAAAGCCCATCCCTATAGGAAGCTACAGATATTAATGCATCAATTTCTCCTAAAATTAAATAAATATCTCTTATTTCTTCAATATGTGCTTTAACCTCATCTATTATTCTATAAAAGCCTCTAGCTTCTTTTAAAAAGAACATATTAAAGTACTCAAAAATAACATCTGCACCTTCTATTCTTCCTATTCCAATGGAGGTAGCTTTTTTCATTATCACCTTGCAACCCTTTGCTTTTTCTTTAAGCTTTAAGGTATATTCTTTTATCTCTTCATCCTCTACTCTTCCCATAACTTCAGCTAACGTAATTATCTTTCCTAAATATCCCATAGCTTCAATTTCTGCCCCAACCTGTTTTTTAATCTTAACATTAATAAACCCATTAGCTAAAAACATTATAAATAAAAAATAAAAGGCTTTAGATATTCCAATAAAAGCTATTGAAACTAAAGAACCATAAGCTAGTACCGTTAAAATATATAGCAATGGTTTCATTGAAGTTTTATATAAAATCTCATTCCATAAAAACGATGTTACAGTATTATTACGCTGTCTTCCCAGCTTTAATAAACTAACTTGTATTTTTTCTCTTGTCTCCTTGTTTTTTTGAAAAAAACTTATAGTCTTATTTCTATTAATTAGTTTTTCTTTTTTTAAAATTGGATTTCTTAAAATATGGTATAAATACTGTTCACCTGGAGATGACAATGTTCTGTCTACCTTTTCAAAAACCTGGTTCATATTTAAATCTAAGTAAGTTTGATCATCAACATATATTTCCTGCGGATTTTTATATTTTAATACATCAAATAATAATTTAATATCTTCAAATTTCCTCTCTCGCTTATTTTCAACACCATAGTTTTCTCTAACTTCTTTTAATTTCTTGTAAAATATTGCTTTGCTTCTTGCTACTAGACCTAGCATCACTAAGACTAAAGAGATAATAATTCCCCAAAAATATATTTCTTTTGCATTTTTTCCTAAAATAATTGTTATGTAAGTTATGATTGCAGCCATAACCATGCTCGTTATAAATAAGTTGCTAAATTTTTTATCCTTGTCCACGTGCCTTATCCCCCTTAAAAATCACTAACTCCTTTTTATAAGTAATCTAATACCCTTTTTTTAAATCTACTACATTTACTAGCTCTTCCCCTTGTACATATTTTTTCATATTCACATATATAAGGTTAAATCTTCGCTGGTTTCTCATCTCTGAAATCCAGGAATTATGAGAAGTTAATATAACATTATTTAGATCCCATAATGGATTATCCGCTTTTAAAGGTTCTTCTTCATATACGTCTATTGCAGCTCCTGCTAGTTTACCATTTTTCAAATTTTTAATTAAAGAAGCTTCATCCACAATACTCCCTCTAGCTACATTTATGAAGAAAGTTCCATTCTTCATTGCAATAAATCTATCTTCATTTATTAAATGATGAGTAGATTTGGTATATGGAACTGTACACACAATCACATCACATAACTTAAGTATTCGGTCTAATTCACTCATAGCATAGCATGCATTAAAATATTCAACATCTCTACCATCTGTATTTACACCTATTAAGTTCACGCCGAACCCTTGAAGTCGTTTAGCTGCCTCCGCAGCTATTGTGCCTGTCCCTATAAATCCTATAGTTTTACCAAATATTTCCCGAATACTCGTATCCGTTTTCCATTTTTTATTAGCTTGATTTTCGTATAGCCCCTTACTATTCTTAAAGAGCTCTAGAGTTTTTAATACAATCCATTCCCCCATTGGTATACTATAGCCACCTTTATTATTCGTAATTATAATAGAAGTGTTTTTAACATACTCTGTTGGCAATTGGTCAATACCTATGCTAGATAATTGAATCCATTTTAGCTTTTTCATTTTCTTTATGGCGAGTGTTTTAAAGGGATCATAACAAATTAAAACTTCTACGTCCTCAAGCTTTTCACTATAAATTAAATCTTGCTCTTTAGTTACCTTTATATTATACCCAAAATCTTCTATACCTTTCATTTTTTCTCCACCATAGTTGTATGTAAAGAGTGCTTTAATAGCCATTCTAATCCTCCTTTGAAAAAAAGGTGCCATAAGGCACCTTATTTAAATACATTTAATAAATTAGTAAATATTTTTTTATTATCTTTAAGTTTAGTTTCATTTCCCAGTACACAAAAGTAGTTTTCCTTTATAACATCATTTAATAGTGCTTTAAAAGACTTAATGTCCGCAGGATTTGTACTTAATACTTCTTCTCTTTCCTTTTGTCTTTGTGCCTCAGTAATACCTCTTATATAATATGCTGTCGCCCGCTCACCTTTCATAGAAGGTGTTAATGGTGAATCAAGCTCACTGATTGTTCCAATAATGTATTTTGTCATTTCTCTTTCAGAGGCTTCAAAGCTTCCTATATAATCACATATTCCGTCGTAAGCTTTTAAAGTCTCTTGGACATTAGGATCACGATAAGATACAAAGACTATATTCCCACTTCTAGCTATATTTGCAAACCCACCATAGGCGCCACCTTGCACACGCACTCTATTCCATAGGTAGTCGAGACTTGCTATAGTTTTAAGTACTAGCATTTTACCTGAATATGAATATCCCTTCTTAATGAAGTTATATCCTTTAGCTACATACTGAACATCTGATGAGGTTAATAATCCTTCATTATTTTTATTTAGCTCAAAATTATACAATGCATCTGGCAATTTTTCTTCTCCTAAGATGCTTATAATCTTAGGTAGCTGCGTAGCAAAGGCAGTATATATGTCTTCTTCTCCTGTAACACTTATTATAAGATTGTTCTTGTTAAATATAAGCTTTGATACCTTTTTTAAGTTTTCAATGATTTCTTCTGCTTTGTTATCAAAATCTCTTTCAATTTCATCAATAAATTTATAAAAAGTTATTCCTGTAGTTTTTTCTATATAAGCTGAAGCTGGCGAGAAGTAAGATGTAAGTCTTCCAGCTGCTACCATATGTCCTCTATCAAGAATCTTCATTTCATGCCTTGATTTTAATTGTTGAATTAGTTCCCTCAAACGTTTCTTTTCATCAAATTTAGTATTACTAATTATCTCTACCATAATATCAAATAATTTAGGAAGCTTCGCAGTTAAAGCTTTAGTCTTTACTACTAACCTAGGGCTATATTTTTCAAAATTTCCACTTTCGCCATATACCTCTGTAGTAAAATGAATTCCACCTGTATGAATATTAACTTCATTAGATAAATCAGAATAACTAGTATTCTGCGTACTTACCCTTCCTAAGATAGTTGATAGTAATGTTACATAAGGTAGTAACTTCATATCTACTTTTTTAGAATCAAATAATATATTTATATAGGCAATTTTATTAGTGAATATATTATGAGATAATACCTTCACTCCTTGCTCATCCTTTTCCTTCAAAGGTAAATGTTCTACTTTATTCTCAATGTCCTTTAGTTCAAGCAAAGGAATAGTTTCTAGCACTTCCACAGCATCTGGCGTCATCTGTCTTTCTTTAAGCGCTTTCCCCTGTTGCACTATTTCCTCTATTTGTTTTTCTGAAAGACTTTCCTTATACTTAGCTAGTTTTTCTTCTACTGCCTTGGACTTTTGTTCTGCTAAGCCCTTTTTACCATTCAATATAACCATAGAGCTATGCGTATTATTTATTAGGTACTTTTCTATAAGTTTTTCAAAATAATTAGTAGTTAATGCAGCTTTTATTTTGGTCAAATAACTTTCATACTCTAAATGCATAGTTGGATCTTTGTCATAAAGCCAGCTGTCCATACTAGTTATATAGTAATATAATCCCTTTGGAAAACCACCTAAATCAGCTTCTCTTAATTTAAATTCAGTACTATTTATACAAGCTTCTATTAATTTTTTATCTATTCCTTCTTTAACTAACTTCTTTAAAGTTGTAAATACAACTTCCTTAAATTTTTCTTTTTCACTTTCATTAGAGTTTTTTACTACTATACTAAACACTGGTTGTAATATGCTATTATCAAAACCTCCAAATACATCTTTACCTATCTCGGCGTCTATAAGTGCTTTCTTCAAAGGTGCTGCGGCACTTTCTAGCAATAAATACTCTAAAATTTCAAAGGCTAAATGCATTTCTGGCTGGCTAATATTATCGCCTGATACAAAGTTCATGCTTAAGAATGTTTTGCCATTCTCATCATCATCACATGAAATAGGATAATCCATCTTAACTTCTTCCATTTTGCTAAATGGTTTCTGCAAGTTAATAGATGACTCTACTGTAATTTTATCAAAATTATTTAAATACTCTTCGCTAATAAATTGTAACTGTTTATCAATATTTCCATCTCCATATAGGAATATATAACTATTTGATGGATGATAATATTTTTTATGAAACTCTATAAATTCCTTCTGCGATAAATCTGGTATACATTCTGGATCTCCACCAGATTCTACGCCATATGACGTGTCCGGGAATAAGGACTCTTGAACCTTGCGCATGAGGCACCCTTCCGGAGACGAAAATGCACCCTTCATTTCATTATAAACTACACCTTTATAAGTTAGTTTATCTTCCTTGTTTTCTAATTCATAATGCCAACCCTCTTGCATTAATATTTCAGGTTGTGAGTATATATTCGGATAGAAAACTGCATCTAAATACACATCCATAAGGTTAAAAAAATCTTTATCATTTTTACTAGCTAGAGGATATATTGTTTTGTCAGAAAAAGTCATAGCATTTAAAAATGTATTTAAAGATCCCTTTATTAATTCAACAAAAGGCTCCTTTGTTGGAAACTTTCTAGAGCCACAAAGCACTGAATGCTCCAGTATATGTGGAAGCCCATTACTACTTTTAGGTGGTGTTCTAAACCCTATAGAAAACACCTTGTTATCATCATCATTTTCTAAATGCAACAGTCTAGCTCCACTTTTCACGTGTTCAAATAACCTTGTCACAGAATTTAACTCTCCTATATCTTTCTCGTCAATTAACTTAAATCCATGATATATACCGCCAATCGTAAACTTCATTTCTGTCCTCCTCTTACTTTCTTTGAAAGTTTAAAATACTTATTAAGTTTTTCATATCCTACAAACTTACCCCATGTAATATGCATTACACCTGTCAATATCAATATTTACCTATTATATTCATTATACAACATTTTATTCCGCGCTACCAACAACATAAATTATAGATTTACCTTTCCTCATTCTTATTTTGTCTATACTACACATAAAGAACAAAATCATATAATGCTATAGTATTGTAACTATTATCTTCCCTAGAGTATTTACAAAGTTAAAATCATCAAAGCCAAACTCTTTTCTCTGAGTAGATTCAGTTAAGTATAACACTCCTTTCACTACATCCCCCTTAATCAGTGGAATAGCCATAACAGACTGCCAGTTTGGAACACCAGTAATCGCATCATACTCAGTTATTGTATCCCAATCTATCTTGAATACTCCCTGCTTACTATCAATTACAGATTTTATTATATTATTATTATACGTATCGATATCTATCCATTCATTTTTGAAAATCTTTCTTGAATATTTATAAGTAATATTCTTATCCTCCATAATAAATAAAATACCCTTTTGCGATTCTGTAATTTCAATAATTCTACCTAATAAACTATATATTTTATCTTCCCTTGCTCCATTTATGTTTATAATCTCAATTAATTCTATCATGGCAAGCACATTTCTATGGTCTTGTATTGCATTACCAGATATTATCCCAGTAAGTTTATCTGTTCTTTTAGCCTTTTTAGAGAATTCACTATTCCAAATAGCATATCTATTTCGCCCCTGCTCCTTTGCCACATATAATGCTTGGTCCACCCGCTCAACTAATTCATCTTGCCACTCCCCATGAAGTGGGTATGCTGTAACACCTAGACTTACTGTAACATCACATCTATTGTCTAATATTTTTTCTCCTTCTATTTTATTTCTAAGTTTTTCAGCCACAATCTCAGCATCGCAAATATTGGTATCTGGGAGAATAATAATAAATTCTTCCCCACCATATCTACCTACAATATCTGTTTCTCTTAAATTGTTCATCACAACATCGCAAACCTTTTTTAAGACATAATCCCCTGTCCGGTGTCCAAACTTATCATTTATCATTTTAAAGTGATCTAAATCATACATAATAAGAGAAAATTCACTGCCGGTTTGGCTTGCTTCTTCAATTTGTTCCTCTAAGGCTTCTTCTAAATATTTTCTGGTAATGGTTTCTGTCAACTTATCAATAGAAGCGCTTAACCTAAGCTTGTACTTTTCAATTATTATGCCTACAACTTTACTGAGCTCCATACACTTCTTCATACTATCCTCATTAAGATTATTTAGTACCCTTTGCGATTCAATATATACATATCCAATCACATGTTTGCTACCTTGTATACTTTTTCTTCGCTCATTTTTCATAAAGCCTTTTTCATTACTATTTTCCATAATAATAGGAATACAAATTGACGCCTTTAAATTATTATGGATACTATTAATATCTCCATTTAAATTTTGTTCTTGAGATGCATCTGTTAGTAAAACTGGTCTCTCTGCACTTAAAATTTTAGATAATACTTCTTGGTTTTGAGGCAATTCATATTTTCTATCACTAGACGCAATAACTTTATACTCTTTATCATTATCACTAATAATAATAGTTCCCCTAGTTGCTAAAGTTATATAGGACAAATAATCAATTATAAGTTCTAAGTTTTTTGCATTATCTGTTTGCAGGTTTTCTAATACATCACTTATGTCATGAATATCTTCACGAAGAGAAGATGAATATATTTTTTTTATAGACTTTATAAATGTCTTATTCTTTAAAATTTCTTTATGATTTACTTGCTCTAATAAATTCAATAACCCTTCTTCATCACTAACATTAACAGCCTCAAATTTAAGCATTGAAGTATCTTTATTACTCTTATAATAATTATTAATACCTAGGAATTTATTAAAAGGCTTCAATGCATTATTTAGTTTAATATATGTTAATCTGTATTGTATTGGTAATTTAAGATTTATATCCTTCAATATACCACATGCCTCAAAATAGTAAATCACCGCATATAAATAGTCTTTTTTTTCAAAGTAATGATCTCCGATTTCAGTATATATCTTCCAAGATATATCTATTTCTTTATATTTTTTTGAATGTATTAATGCTTCATTAAAAAATTTAATACTATTCTTTTTTGCAATTAATCCATCTACATATAATTTTTTAACATATACGCTATTGTCTTTTATATCGATATCAATCTTGTTAATTTCCCTAAGCATAGTAGTCACATATTCTTGTTTTCCATTTTCATATAAAAAAATTATTACATCATAAAATATATTAAGTCTGTTACTCATCGAGGATATTTTCCTAGCAATATTTATAATCCTTTCAAGATTTTCATTTATGTTTTCATTATTTTCTCTCAAATGAATTTTTATATATTCATTTAAAACCTGAGCCTTCCATGTAAGTATTGATTCGTCACTATAATATAAATTTAATGCCTTATTAATATAAAACTGTGCCTTTTGTAAATTTCCCAATTTATAGTTGATTCTAGATGCCAAAAGGTAAAATTCACCTATGTCTTTTCCTTGATTAGGATAGTTTTCTAGCTCTTTATTACAAAGTTCATAATACTTATATGCATTATCATAATCATTTAATTTTAGATATACACTAGCGATGGAACAATAACAATAGAAAATATGAAATTCGTATTCATATTTTTTATACTTTTCTAATATTTCAATAAAACATTGTAAAGCTATTTCATACTGCTGCTTTGAAAAATATATAGTGGCAATATTTATTAATGCATCTAATTTGATACTAGGCATATTATTCTTTTCACATATTTTGTTCATTTCAAAGAAATATTTTATGGCTTTATTGTCATCCTGATAATAATCTCTATAAATAACTCCTATATTATTTAAGGATTTTATTAACCCATTAATATTATTATATTTATTACATACTTCTATGTTTTTTTCAAAAATTACTAATGCTTCTTGTTCTCTACCACATCTTAAATAAGCTAATCCCTTATGATTGTAAAATATGATTTTCAGTTCTTCATATTCTCCCGTGCACGATTCCATGCAACTGCTGCATATAGCCTGTACTCTTTCATACTCTTGCCTTATGTCATATACAGAAGCTAAAATCGATTTACATTTAAGCATTCCGCAAACATAGTCTACCTTGCCAAGCAGAGCTTCAATCTCCTCAATATAATGAACACTTTTATCTATATTATTCTTGCTTAAATATACTTCAGCTACCTTAATTAAGCTATCTATTATATATTTGTACAACTCAGTATTTTCATTATACTTCTGCAATGACAAATAGTAATTTATAGATAAATCAATATTTCCTTCTTGTTCATGCAAGTTAGCAAGATCCATAATAAGCTTTATATTTTTAACCGGATTCCATGAATAGTCCATTATAGATACCGCTTTAGTTAAATTTTTTATTGCATCACTTCTATTTTTTAGAAGCTTCATTTTTTCAGCATTTTCAATACAATAATCAATAATTTTTTCATCTTGATTTGATTTTTCTAAATGATAAATTAATTCCTCAATATATTCTGTACCACCCTCTGAATATAGATTTTCAAGTAATACTGCCGCCAACCTGTGTGCGGCTTTTCTATCTTCATCAGGGATTTTTTCATACATAAGGCTTTTAAGAAATTTATTATAAAAATCAAATACAAAGCCCCTATCCTCAATTTTTTTGCATAATATTCCCGAGGAAATAAGCTCTTCAAATGCTTGCTCTAAATCTTCATTGTCATTTTTAATAAACCTTCTAATTATTTCTATAGAAACGGCACTTTTAAATATTGATATTGTTTGTAAAATTTTATAATTTATTTCTCTCATTTCTTTAACTTTATTCAGTAGTACTTGATGCATATCTGAAGGCACTATAAATTTAGAGTAATCATAATCTTTGGCCCAATAACCTTTCTCTTTATCTAGATAAATATATTTTTTATTGAAAAAACTTTTTATAATTTCCTTAACAAATAATGGATTACCCTTTGTCTTTTCATATATATTACCTGCAAATTTATAGGGTATATTAGGAGTTATTAGAATATCTTGAATCATTCTTCCAACTTCCGTTTCGCTTAGTTCTTTTAAAAAAATATTGGTTAAGCCATTACCTTGGGATATATTTTTAGTAAATTCTGTAAATTTCTTATTTAATAAGCATTCTCCATCACAGTAGGACATTATAATCATAATGTTTTTATTGGGTAGTTTATTTCTTATAAGATACTCCATTAATTCTATTGTAAAATCATCTGCTAAGTGAAAATTATCAATAATTATAACTATAGGTATTTTATTTATACATTCTTCAATGAACCCCGCTGCGAAATGTATAAGCCTGAATTTTTCTTTGTCACCACTTAACGGCTTTGAATGTATTATGTTCTTTTTATCGCCTAATTCTGGTATGAATTTTACAAGTTCTGATTCATATCTTTCTAATACATCTAATTCACATCCAGAAATAATTTGTTTTAATATGTCTACAAAAGCCTTATTACTATTTATAGTAGAAGCATCCAATACAAAACTATTATAAACATTTACTCTTTTCAAAGAAAAAAGATATTTTAATGCCTTAAGAAAGCGTGTTTTACCAATACCTGATTCTCCATGAATTAAAATAGTAGAATTATAATTGTTTTTATTTTTAATAGATTCATAGATATTAGTAATTTTATAAACTTCTTCCTCTCTACCTATCATTTTGAAATTAAAATTTAATTTTTCTAATTCCTCTTTTCTATATGGTACATATTGCTTATGAAAATAAGTATTTATATCAGTTACCAATTCTGAAATGTTTTCGTACCTTTTAGAAGGATCACTATTGATCATTTTTTTTATAATATTTTTAAAGTTCATATTAAAATCTATATTATCGTTAAACATTTCCTGGAGTTTACACTCATTAAGTTCTTTAATTTCTTCAAAAACATCAAAATCATAATCCTTACTTTTTATATATATAATAAATAATAGTATCCCTAAAGAATATATGTCACTAAGAACACTACATTTTTCTCCTTCTAATATTTCTGGTGCCTTAAAATAATTTTGGCTACTTTTATCCTTCCAGAATCCTTGTTTCTCAAGTTCAACCGTTGCAATATCTTTAAATTTAACACAGTTTTTTTTCTTATATAGTATATTTGAAGCTATAATATTAGATAAATCTATATCACTATAAATAACTCCTTTTAAATGGAGATAGTTTATGCTTTGGCAGATTTCTATAAACAAATCTAATAGCGCATAAGTTCCCATATCCCGTACAATTTCTAAAATACTAGAGTTATTTTGAACATATTCATTTGTGTAAAAATACACTTTATCATTTAATTTTTTATTATCTATTATATTAACTAAAGCGAAATCATATACTGAAATTATATTTTCACATTCTAAATTAGTTAAACTAATAAACTCCTTAGTATAAAATTCTATTAGTTCCTTTTGTATGTATTCTGAATTAAGAATATTTAATTGCACTGTATCATAATTTTTTATTATGTCATTTACTACATAACTGGAAACTACTCTATTTTGTTTTATACATCTAACTATTCTATATCTATTATTAATAATCTCCAATCCAATCACTTCCTCAAATATCAATTAAATCATCACCTGCGGTGCTGCTCATCTTCTACGAAGATGCATTAACGACTTCAGAAGGAAATTTATACTCCCACTGAAGTTTTTTCTTTGTTATAGTCCGTAACCCCTCTTATAGAAGATGGAGACTTCCCTTCTAAAATGTCGTTAAATCATCATTTTGGTGTCTTAATTTTAAAAGTTACCTTTAAAATGTAATATAGTATAAATATAACATATTTTTTGTTTGATTTCATTGTTTCAATTGAATATTGTTAATTCATCTAATTATTGTAATTTTATAAAACTTTTATTTTGATATAATTATATCAAAATAATATAAAATTCACCTTTTTTATTGTGAAATATCAAATATCCCTACTAAAACGACATTTACAATACTATTGCTACATAAATAAAAAAAGTATATATCACTATTAATGCATCCACTTAGCTAAGAACTACTAATTTTCTTTTTAATTAATCTGCTAAAAAACATAAACTCGCTGTAAAATGTACCCTATAGAGTAGACGATTTAAAAAAAACTACCCTATGGGGTTTTTCTATGTATAATGGAATAAATGATTAGGGGTGAATAAATGAGCATTAAGAATTTTACAGAAAAAGAAGTGAAAGTGTTATCCAAAAATAAATATGTAACAAATGTTAGTATTAAAGGTATAACTTACACTGATGAATATAAACGCATTTTTGTAACAGAGAATGAAAAGGGCAAATCTATAAAAGAAATATTTAAAGAATATGGTTTTGATATAGACGTTCTTGGAAATGATCGAATTAGATCAGCAGCTTACAGATGGCGGACTGCATATAGAAAAAAAGGTGTAATAGGACTGAATGATACAAGGAAATCAATGTGCGGAAGATCAAGAGGGAAAGATCTTCCCATAGAAGAAAGATATAAACGTCTTAAGGTCCAAGTTAATTTACTTAAAGCTGAGAATGAATTACTAAAAAAAATCGACATCCTAGAAAGAAGGCTGGTAAAGAAAAAATAATATTAGTAGCAGAAGAAAAATATATTCTTATCAATTCACAAATTAAAAAATATAAACTCAGAAATATGCTTAGCCATTTATGCAGTGTGTCGGGGGTATCCCGTTCAGGCTACTACAACTATTTCTCAGTTAGTTCACAAGGAGTTAGGAATCAACGTGACGATCATGATCAAATAGTGCGAGATACTATCTTAAAAGCATATAACTTTAAAGGCCGCAAAAAAGGAGCTAGACAAATTAAAATGACGTTAGAAGGCGAATTTGGTATCGTTTACAATTTGAAACGTATCCGTAGGATAATGAAGAAATACCAAATTGTATGTCCTATTAGAAAAGCAAATCCTTATAAAAGGATGATGAAAGCCACCCTCGAACATGCTGTTTTACCAAATCTATTAAATAGAAACTTCAAGCAAAATATACCTGGCAAGGTATTGCTTACAGATATAACTTATTTGTTTTATGGAAAGGGTCATAGGGCGTATTTATCAACGATTAAGGATTCCTCTACAAATGAAATACTGGCATATAATGTGTCAGCTAATATTAAGATGGATATAGTCACTGATACTATACTAAAGCTAAAAAAGAATAGAAATATTAAAATATCTAAAGATGCATTTATTCACTCAGATCAAGGTTGTCATTATACAAGTCCAATCCTTCAAAATCTCGTTAAAAGTTGTGGACTAGGACAATCTATGTCAAGACGTGGAAACTGTTGGGATAACGCTCCACAGGAATCATTCTTCGGTCATTTCAAAGATGAGGCAAACATAAAAGAGTGTCAAACATTAGTAGAGTTAAAGAAAGAAATTAAAAAATATATGATCTATTATAATAGATATAGATATCAATGGGATTTGAAAAAGATGACTCCTGTTCAATACAGAAATCATCTTTATAATTCAATATAGTTTTTTCTAATTGTCCTTGACAAAGGGTACAGATTACTGTCGCTCAAACATATGTTTTTCGTAACGCATCTTAATTAAAAATAAAATAAGACGTTCTAAAGCTCGCTTCAATGCATTATACGTAATATATACTTTTTTTGCGCATAAATAGGTAATACATTTTAAATATAAGTTATAAGTTATGTCACATTATGTTAGTATCTCATATCCGGTTTGAGTAACAAGTATTGTATGTTCCCACTGAGATGACAATGAACCGTCCACTGTAACTGCTGTCCAATCATCTTCAAGTACATCTGTTTCAGGACTACCGATATTAATCATAGGCTCAATAGTAAAGATCATATTAGGTAGTAATATTGACCCCTCTCCTTTTTTGCCTATATGAGGTACAAATGGTTCTTCATGAAACTCCAATCCAACGCCATGACCACCATAATCGTATACCACTGAATATCCAAAACCTTCTGCATGCTCTTGAATAGCACACCCTATATCTCCGAGGGTATTGAAGGGTTTCACCTGCTCTATACCCCTTTCTAAACACTCTTTCGATACACGCACCAAATCTAACGCTTCCTTAGACATTTCTCCAATTGTATACATTCTACTGGCATCACCATAATATCCCTCTAATATGCAAGACACATCTACATTAATTATATCACCATCTTTTAGAACTGTACCATCGGGTATACCATGGCATATTACATCATTTACTGATGTACATACGCTCTTAGGAAAGTCACCATAGCCGAGTGGTGCTGGATATGCATTATGCTGCACAGTATATTCATGTACCCAAGTATTAATTTCATTTGTGGTTACTCCAACTTTTATTCTCTGCCCAACAATATCGAGTATATCATGAGTTAACTTACAACTTTTCCTTATACCCTCTATTTGTTCCTCTGTTTTCATTATATCTCTAGGTATTTTATAACCTACTTTTTCCTCTATATTGCCTATAAATATATCCTGATTCATGTGACATTTTTTATATTTTTTACCACTGCCACACCAACAAATATCATTTCGTGATAGTTTATCCATTATATTTCCTCCCAATTGAAATTATTCAAATCATCAATTACACCTACAATTTAGTTGTAATTATATTCTATATTGATGATTCCATCTTTAATTATAGTTCATAATTGTAAGTATTCAACCGTTTCGGGAAAACTTTTTTTGAATTGTGACAATGTGTTCATTGAAAAGTCAAAATACATAGTGGTATTAATACGCAATTATGTTAACCCTATTTCAGATGTTGATAGTTTAAAATACTCATATTTATTAACTCCTGCTTTGGCCACTAGATTATTATTAGCTATTTCTGAAGCTTCTTCTATATTTTTAGCCTTAAACATTATAGTTCCGCCATTTCTATTATACATTCCTCCACAAATTAAATACTTAGAAGAATGATTATCCTTATTTATATTATTAGTATAAGTTATTGCTAAACTGTCATTACCCTCTTGCGAATAATTAATCTTAACCAATAAACCCTTTGTTTCCATTTATTTTCCCTCCAGTTTAATTATCTACTAAAGTATATTTTTAAATACTTTACAGTATTTTTTCTTAATATGCCATATTCACATTTTTATCAAACATATGTTCGAAAATCAATAATTTATATATATTTCAAACTCTTAATAAATATATATGTTTTTTATGTAATTTTATCACAAATATTTTTAGGGATAATTCTTTGTTGCACAATAAAAAAGGTACAGGATTAGAGCATATTTTATACCCTAATCCTGTACCTAGTCACCAAACAGTTTCATTCTATTGAGATTCATATGTAACTGCCTCTGTTTTTTGAAAATCTTATTTTTCACCCATTTTAATTGCCTTTTCTGTACAACTCTCCATAGCTGAAATTACTGATCCCCTAAAATTATTCTTTTCTAAGGTGTATACTGCCGCTATAGTAGTTCCCCCTGGTGAGCATACATCATCTTTAAGTTTTCCTGGGTGTTCTCCTGTTTCAAGCACCATTTTAGCTGCTCCTAGCACTGCTTGCGCTGCCATTTTATAAGCCTTTTCTCTTGGCATTCCTTGAAGCACCGCACCATCACCTAAAGCTTCAATAAACATATACACATAAGCAGGAGATGAGCCGCTTACCGCTGGAACTATATCAATAAGCTTTTCCTCTAATATCTCTATCTTACCAAAACTTTCAAAAATATTTACTACGTCTTGCAATTCTTCTTTAGTTATATTTCTATTAGCACAAAGTGCACTCATACCCGCGCCAACAAGCGCTGGAGTATTTGGCATAGTTCTTACAACCTTTTCAGCGCCTCCGAGTGTATTACTCATATATTCTAAAGTTACCCCTGCAGCTATAGTTACTATAACTACCGTCTTCTTTAAAGAAGATTTTATTTCATCAATAACTTCAGAGTACTTATAAGGTTTTACAGCTAAAATTAATATATCAGAAAATCGAGCAACTTCCTTATTATCATTAGTTACTAAAATATTATATTGTTCTTTTACCTTATTTAAACTTTTATCTGTTGGATTACTTGCCATTACTTGTTCACTAGAAACTAAATTTGATTTTATTATTCCACTTATCATAGCCTTTGCCATATTACCACAGCCTATAAATCCAATTTTTTTATTCATATAATTATTTCCTCCTATGTAAATTTTCTTAATAATACTAATTATATCACATACATTTCATGAACTTGGTTATATTAATATTGAAATATTTATTATAAAGGAGCAAAGCAATTAATAATTGTTTTGTACTCTTAAGTAATATAAGGAGGAGCTTACGATGTCACATAAAAACAACAAAAATAGTAAAGATAATAAAAAGGCTAATCCAAAAACAAAAAAAGAATTAGATAAAATGAGAATGGAAACTGCCAATGAAATAGGCGTTTCTAAAGAATCTAAAAAATTAGGAAATGAAACAGAATAGTTTTTACCCATATTAGTAAAAGAAAGATATCTTATGATATCTTTCTTTTACTTTATAAAGTAATTTTTTAATTTATGATATTATATAATAATTGCGATTTCATTTCCCATAATATATCTTACTCCTTATCTTTCGTCAGCTATAAAATATAATCCTAATATTTCTGGTCCTGTATGGGACCCTATTGCTGTACCTACATAATTTAAAATGACGTCTTTAACATTTCCATGCTCTCTAACCAACGCCTCTAAAGCTAATGCATCTTCAATACAATCTCCATGACTTATAGCAATAACTTGTTCTTTATTTGGATCTGTTCTTTCCTTGAATTTTTGGGCTAAAGTATTTATTGCCTTTTTTCTACCTCTACACTTAGAAAAAGGAGTAAGTCGTCCTTCATTGTCCACAAACAAAACTGGTTTTATATTTAACAAGGTACCAACGGTTGCAGCAGAACTTGATATTCTTCCACCTCTTTTTAAGTGGTTTAAATCATTAACTGTAAACCAGTGATTAATTTTAAGTTTATTTTCCTCAATCCATGTCACTATTTCCTTTTTAGAACTTCCTTTTTTTAACATTTCATAAGCATAATGCACTAACAGCCCTTGTCCAAGACTTGCGCATTTACTATCAACTATACTTATATCCGCCTCTGGGAACTCTTCAAGTACAGCTTCTATTGCTATATTTGCACTATTTATAGTTCCTGTTAATGCAGAAGACAACGCAATATATATTATAGATTTTTCTTCCTTCACATACTTTCTAAAAACCTCTACATACTTTTGACTATTTATTTGTGATGTAGTAGGCATCTCTCCCTGCCTTAATGCATTATAAAAATTCTTACGAATAATTTTTTTTCCGAAATCATCCTCTATTGCTTCGCCTTTAAAATTACATATTATACCTAATGGTACTATATTGTCTTGTCCAATATACTCTAAAGGTAAATCGCATCCTGAATCTATTACTAAAATTGTCCCACTATGTGTTTTACTCATAACTTAATTCCCCTTTGCCATTATCCTAAATATTATTCTCACCTTCTATTATGTATGATTTATACAAACACTTCAATACAAAAAAAAAGAAAAGTATATATACTTTTCTTAACCTCACTAAAATTAAAATTATTCCACTACCTTACCAATCTTCCTAAATTTATAATATCTCTTAGTAAGTAAGGATTCTATAGGTTCCCGCATTAATCTACCAATTGACTCCTCTAAATTACGTTTAATACTCGCTGCCATCTCATCTAAATTAGTGTGCGCCCCACCTAAAGGCTCTTTTATAATTCTATCTATTATTCCAAAATCAATTAAATCCTGGGCTGTTATTTTCATTGCAGTAGCCGCTTCTTTAGCAAGACTTGCATCTTTATATAATATGCTAGCAAAACCTTCTGGTGATAAAATAGAATAAATTGCATGTTCTAGCATCCAAACCTCATCTGCTACTGCCATAGCTAAAGCTCCACCACTTCCGCCTTCTCCTATAACTATTGAAATTACTGGTGTTTTTAAAGTTGACATCTCCATAAGATTTCTAGCAATTGCCTCGCCTTGGCCTCTTTCTTCTGCACCTATTCCACAATATGCTCCCGGAGTATCTACAAGACAAATAATAGGCCTTTTAAATTTTTCTGCCTGTTTCATGAGTCTTAAAACTTTTCTATATCCCTCTGGATTTGGCATACCAAAATTTCTCTTTATGTTTTCCTTGGTGTTATTTCCCTTTTGCTGAGCTATAACAGTTATAGGAATACCATTAAACTCTGCTATCCCACCTACAACAGCAGAATCATCTCCATAATACCTATCACCATGTAGCTCCATAAAGGAATCAAAAATTAGATTTATATAATCAAGAGCAGTAGGACGTTCCACAAGCCTCGCAATGCTTACTTTATCCCAAGCAGTTAAGTTTTTATAGGCTTCCTTTTGCATATTGTAGAGCTTAATTTCCATCTGTCTTATTTCTTTTTCTAAATCCATATTTTGATCTGCTGCTAAATTCTTTAGTTCATCTATTTTACTTTTAAGTTCATACATGTGCTTTTCAAAAGGTAAAGTTACCATAAAATTCCACTCCCTATGTGTTACTTTTGTCTTTCTCTTAATGCTATGAATGAATTTTTAATATTTGCGTTAAAGTATCCTTCATAGTTTTTCTATCCACAACTTTATCTATAAAACCCTTTTGGAGCAAAAATTCAGCCCTTTGAAAACCATCAGGTAATTGTTGCTTTAATGTTTGTTCAATAACTCTTTTACCTGCAAACCCTATTAATGCATTAGGTTCAGCAAGTATTATATCTCCGAGCATAGCAAAACTTGCTGTAACTCCACCTGTAGTTGGGTCTGTAAGAACAGCTATATAAAGACAACCTTTTTCATTATGCCTTGCAATAGCAGCACTAGTTTTAGCCATTTGCATTAGCGAAAATATGCCTTCCTGCATCCTAGCTCCCCCTGAGGCAGTAAATATAATAATAGGTTTTTTAGCTTCTGTTGCTCTTTCAATGACTCTTGTAATTTTCTCTCCAACAACGCAGCCCATGCTTCCCATCATAAAATTGCTATCCATAACCGCAATTAACGTATCCTGTCCATTTATCTTTCCTTCTCCAGTTATTACAGCTTCATTTAATAAATTTTTATCACGCAAACTTTGGAGTTTATCTTTATATCCCTCAAAATCTATAGGGTCATCTGAGATCATATTTTTATCGTATTCTATAAAAGTACCTTTATCTATAGTATAATTTATTCTTTCTCTAGACCCAATTCTGAAATGGGTTCTACAGTTATCACATGTCATTATGCTACTCTCTAAATCCTTATTATAAAGGATTTTGCCACATTTTTCGCATTTAACCCACATTCCTGAAGGTATATTAGGTTTTTTCTCACCATATTCATTTTCTAAATTTTTAACCTCAATATATTTACTCTTTTTAAATATACGTTCAAACTCAAACATATAGCTACCCCTTCCTAAAAACATACCTACACCATAATTTATAGCATCCCAAATAGATACCACACTCATAGTATAAAACTTTTATGTAATAAATTCCAGTATGCGTTTAGCTACTTGTTAAATTCTTTACTAATAAAACTAGTATCAAATTTTCCTTTTATAAAATTAACATTATTTATTATTTTAAATTGAAAATCTATATTAGTATCCACACCTTCTATTATAAACTCTCCTAATGCCCTTCTCATTTTACGTATTGCTTCATCTCTATCTTTTCCGTGTACAATGAGTTTTCCTATCATGGAGTCATATGTGGGTGGGATTTTGTATCCTTGATATGCCGCACTATCAATCCTTACTCCATATCCTCCAGGAATATGTAGTGATTTTATTTCACCTGGACAAGGTATAAAATTTTTAGAAGGATTTTCTGCATTTATTCTACATTCAATAGCATGACCCTCAATTTTTATATCCTCCTGTTTATAAGGAAGAACTTGCCCTGCAGCAATTCTTATCTGAGCTTTAACTAAGTCTACTCTAGTAATCATTTCTGTTATTGGATGCTCCACCTGTATACGTGTATTCATCTCCATAAAGTAATATTTTTCATATTTATCTAATAAAAACTCTATAGTTCCAGCATTTTTATAATTAATAGACTTAGCCGCTTTAACTGCAGCCTCACCCATCTGTTTTCTAAGTTCTCCTGTCATTACAGCTCCTGGTGCCTCTTCTATTACCTTCTGATTACGCCTTTGAATAGAACAGTCTCTCTCGCCAAGATGAACAACATTTCCATGCTCATCTGCAAGTATTTGAAACTCTATATGTCTTGGCTCTTCTATGAATTTTTCCATATACATCGTATCATCACCGAAAGCAGTTTTCGCCTCAGCTTTTGCAGTGTTGTACGCAGGTATAAGATCTTCTACTTTACTAACAACTCTAATTCCTCGTCCCCCGCCTCCTGCTGAAGCCTTTATCATTACAGGGTATCCTATTTTTTCAGCTTCCACTAAAGCATCTGTTTCAGAGTCAATCGCTCCGCCTGAACCAGGGACTACTGGTACCCCAGCATTTATCATAATTTCTCTTGCCTTTAATTTATTTCCCATATTATCAATGTTTTGTGAATTTGGACCTATATATTTTATATTACACTCCTCACACATCTGTGCAAACTTACTATTTTCAGATAAGAACCCATAACCAGGATGAATTGCCTCTGCGCCCGTAAGCACTGTGGCACTTAAAATGTTTTGCATATTTAAATAACTATCCTTAGATTTAGCAGGTCCAATGCATACAGCCTCATCTGCCATTTGAGTATGAAGAGCATCTTTATCTACCTCAGAATATACTGCAACAGTTTGAATACCCATTTCATTACATGCCCTGATTATTCTTACCGCTATCTCGCCTCTATTAGCAATTAATATCTTTTTAAACATATTGTTTACCTTCCCCACACTTAAAATTATTAACTAAAGTGTTTTTAATGTTTATTTTCCTACCACAAATGTAAGTTCAGCTTGTGCCACTTTAACTCCATTTACTGTAGCTATACCTAGACCTATCCCAACAGGTCCCTTCATTTTGATTATTTCTACCTCAAGCTTTAACACATCTCCCGGAACAACTTTCTTTCTAAATTTAGCTTTATTAATACCACCAAAGTAAGCTATTTTACCTTTATAGCTCTCCATACTTAAAAGTGCCACCGCTCCAACCTGCGCTAAAGCCTCAATAATTATTACTCCTGGAAGTATAGGTTCTTCTGGGAAATGGCCCTGAAAGAAATACTCATTCATAGTAACATTCTTATACCCAACAGCTCTTTTGCCTGGTTCTAGTTCCTCTACTTTATCCACAAATAAAAATGGATATCTATGAGGAATAATTTCTTGTATTTGTTTTATATCTAAAGCAGTACCTTTTATATCTTCCATTAATGATTCCACCTTTCACTCAATTACACCAGTAGACATATGATAGTTTTAAGCTATCTTTTCGCCACTAATTTTCAATTATTTTGAACAATGGCTGTCCGTACTCTACCATCTCTTCATTTGAAACTAATACTTCTACAACTTCTCCATCTACTTCGCTTTCAATTTCATTCATAAGCTTCATAGCTTCTAAAATACAAAGTGTGTCTCCAACTTTAACCTTAGTACCAACTTTTACAAAATTCTTTGATTCAGCACTTGGAGAAGAATACATAGTTCCAACGATAGGTGATTTAACTACAAATAGATTTTCCTTGGGTATTGTCTTTTCTGCATTTTCTAGTTTTTCTAAATATACTTCTTTAGAAGCTATCTCTTGCCTAGTAAGGCTTTCCTTAGCAACTCGTTCTACAGGTGTATCATTTATTGGTATTCTTTCTACTACCACTTGCTGCTCTTTTTTCTCCATCTTTATTCTGATACCTTCTGTCTCAATTTCAAAAGAAGTAAGAAGCGATTCACTAACCGTTTTTATTAACTCTTGAATATTTTTATAATCCATAATTATCTACCATCCCATTTTTTTAATATAATAGTAGCATTATGACCACCAAAGCCTAATGAATTTGACATTGCATATTTAATTTTCTGTTTTCTTCCTACGTTTGGAACGTAATCTAAATCACAATCTTCATCTGGCACTTTATATCCTATAGTTGCTGGCACAAAACCTTCTTCTAATGCTTTTGCACATACTATAGCTTCTATAGCCCCTGATGCCCCTAAAAGATGACCTGTCATGGACTTTGTTGAACTTACAGGTATTTTATATGCGTATTCTCCAAAAGCAGATTTTATAGCTATAGTTTCAAACTTATCATTATATGGAGTACTTGTTCCATGTGCATTAATGTAAGATACTTCTGATGGCTTAATATCTGCATCTTTAAGCGCCATTACCATCGACCTTGCTGCTCCTTCTCCATCTGGAGATGGCGAAGTTATATGATAGGCATCACAAGTTGATCCATAACCCTTAACCTCTGAATATATTTTTGCATTTCTTTTTTCTGCATGCTCTAAAGATTCAAGTATAACTATACCTGCACCATCTCCCATAATAAACCCATCCCTCTCTTTATCAAAAGGAATTGATGCTCTTAGAGGATCTTCACTTTTGCTTAAAGCTGTTAGTTGTGCAAACCCTGCTAAAGCTAGTGGACTAATTGAAGCCTCTGCACCTCCAGCTATTATTATGTCCGCTCTTCCATCTTGAATCATGTGAAAAGCATCTCCTATTGCATTAGTTCCTGTAGCACAAGCCGTAACAACGCTCGAGCACATACCTTTAGTACCATACTTTATTGCAATATTACCGGCTGCCATATTACCTATTATCATAGGTATTAAGTAAGGCGTAACTCTGCTTGGTCCCTTTTCCATAAGCTTTGCATGTTCTTTCTCAATAGTACCGATTCCACCTATTCCTGAACCAACTATTACTGCTAATCTTTCACTATCTATAGCTTTTAAATCTAGTCCTGAATTTTTAACTGCTTCATCTGCTGCAACCATTGCATACTGACAATATTTATCCATTTTTCTAGCTTCTCTTTTGTCAAGTGCAACAGTTTCATCAAAATTCTTAACCTCTGCGGCCAGTTTACATTTAAAACCCGAAATATCAAAAGATTTAATTACATCTATGCCGCAAGTACCCTCTTTTATATTATACCAAAAGCTATTTACATCATTTCCTATAGGAGTAACTGCTCCCATACCTGTTATAACAACTCTATTCTTCATAAAGTAAACCCTCCTTTAATCATCATATTTATATGCTAAATCACGTAAAGGTGCTACATTACCATTCCGCCATCTACATTTATAACTTGACCCGTTATGTATGAAGCTTCCTCTGAAGCTAAAAATGCTACTACATTTGCCACATCTTCTGGCGTTCCAAGTCTCCTTAGTGGGATAGTGCTCATTATAGTATCCTTTACCTTTTCAGGCAAAGCATCAGTCATATCTGTTTGAACATATCCTGGTGCTATTGCATTACAAGTAACTCCACGGCCCCCAAATTCTCTAGCCACAGCCTTAGTCATGCCTATTATACCTGCCTTTGCAGAGGAATAATTTACTTGGCCTGCATTTCCTGTAAGCCCAGACACTGAAGATATATTTATTACTCTACCACTTCTCTGTTTAAGCATTATGGCTGATACATGTTTTGTGCAATTAAAAGCACCCTTCAGGTTAATATCTATAACGCTATCAAAATCAGCTTCCTTCATTCTCATTAAAAGACCATCTTTTGTTATACCCGCATTATTAACTAGAATATCTAAGCTTCCAAACTCTTCAACACTTTTTTTCATCATATTTTCCACATCACTATAATTACTAATATCACATTGAATTGCTAACACCTTAACTCCTAAATCTTCTATTTCTTTAACTACTTCGCGCACTGCGTCTTCACTATTTCTATAGTTAACAACTACATTTGCTCCAAGCTTTGCTAGCTTTACGGCTATTGCTCTTCCAATACCTCGACTAGCTCCTGTAACTACTGCTATTTTCCCTTTTAACATAAATTCATGCTCCTTTACATCTTTCATAGGATCCCGCTTCTTAATCAACTATGTTTATTAATCAATTCCATTATTTAAGCAATTCTATCGCTTTATTTAAAGATGCTAAGTCTTCTACATTCACTACTGTAAGTTTTCTATCTATTTTCTTGACAAATCCACACAGGACCTTACCTGGACCTATCTCTACGAAAGTATCAACACCGTCTTTTATCATATTTCTTATAATTGTTTCCCATAAAACAGAACTCATAACTTGAAGTTTTAAATTGCCTTTAATATCATCTTTGCTCTTTACATAATCACCATTCACGTTTGTCATTACTGGAATAGTAATATCTTTAAGGTCTATATTTTCAAGTTCAATTTCTAACTTCTCTGCTGCTGGTTTTAACATGGAGGTATGGAAGGGTGCGCTTACAGATAAAAGTATCGCTCGTTTTGCGCCTTTTTCCGTAGCTTTTTCGCAGGCAAGTTCTACCGCCGCTATTTCCCCGGCAATTACTATTTGTCCTGGACAGTTTAAATTAGCGATCTCTACTATCCCAGAGGTTCTAGCCTCGCTACAAGCTTCTTCAACTAAATTATCTGCAAGACCTAAAATAGCTGCCATAGTTCCTATTCCGACAGGCACTGCCTCCTGCATAAATCTTCCACGCTTTTTAACAAGCTTTATCGCATCTTTGAAATCCATAGCTCCACTACAAACCAGTGCTGAGTACTCTCCAAGACTAAGTCCTGCAGTTACATCACATTTTATGCCATGTTCTTTTAACGCCATAAGAGCTGCTATACTAGTAGTTAAAATAGCTGGTTGAGTATTCTCTGTGATATTTAGCTCATCTTCTGTACCCTCAAAACAAAGTTTGCTTAGCTCAAAATTAAGTTCTTCATCTGCTATATTAAATATATTTTTGCAAACCTCTATATTTTCAAATAATTCCTTGCCCATACCAATATATTGGGCTCCCTGTCCAGGAAAAATAAAAGCAATTTTACTCATATTTCCCTCCTTAAATAATAATATTCTTTTTATCTAAATTTTATAATAGCTTCTTCTGCCTCTGCAAACATTTCTTCTATAATTTCTTTGCAGCTTTGTTCTTTCTTTACAAGACCTGCGATTTGACCTGCCACAACAGAACCCATCTCAATATCGCCTTCTTTTACTGCTCTTTGTAGACATCCTCGTCCGAGTTCCTCTAGCTCCTCTACTGGAGCATTTTCCTTTTCAAGCTTTTGAAATTGTCTTGATAACTTATTTTTTAAAGCCCTAACAGGGTGCCCTGTAGGTCTTCCTGTAACTACAGAATCTATATCCTTTGCAGCCAATACCTTCTTTTTGTACTTTTCATGTATTGTACATTCATTCGCTACTAAAAATCTTGTTCCTACTTGAACTCCCTGGGCTCCAAGCATAAATGCTGCCGCAATACCACGACCATCACCTACGCCCCCTGCTGCAATCACTGGAATATTAACTCCATCAACAACTTGAGGAACCAGGGTCATAGTTGTAAGTTCACCGATATGTCCTCCAGATTCACAACCTTCTGCAATAACTGCATCTGCTCCCGCTCTCTCCATGCGTTTAGCCAGCGCCACTGACGGTACCACTGGTATCACTTTAATTCCGTGTGACTTCCAAAGTTCCATATATTTACCTGGGTTGCCTGCTCCTGTAGTAACAACTTTAATACCTTCTTCGCATACAAGATGTGCAATTTCTTCTACATTATCACTTAAAAGCATTATATTAACGCCAAATGGTTTATCTGTTAACTTCTTTGCTTTTCTAATTTCATCTCTTATATAATCAACTGGTGCATTAGCTGCTGCTATAATCCCTAATCCCCCTGCATTAGATACTGCGGACGCTAAGCTACTGTCTGCAACCCAAGCCATACCACCTTGTATTATTGGATATTTCACACCTAAATCTTCAAAAAATACGGAATTAAACATTTTACCCCTCCTTTATTCCTTAAAAGCATATAGTTAGAGTCAGATAATTATAGAAAAAAGCATATATTACGTGTACTAAATTTCATGTAATATATACTTTTTTTTCATACTGAATTAAACTAAATATAATACGCTTAGTAGTTCAGCTCTCTAATCATCTAACCCATTAATTACTATTGTTTAAGTTTTTCTTCTATATAGTTAACAATTCCCTTTACATCTTTAATGTTTTCTATATCTTCATTCGGTATTTCAATTTCAAAGGCTTCTTCGAGTGACATTACAATTTCAAATATTTCAAGAGAATCTATTCCTAAATCATCTGTGAAATTTGCCTCCATTTTAACCTCTGCTTCGTCTAACCCTAATTGTTCAACTATTACATTTTTAACTTTTTCAAATACCATTACTAATTCCTCCTAATATTTTATTTATTAATTGTCCATTCTATTAATGAAGCTCCGTAGGTTAATCCCCCACCAAAGCCTACAAGTATAATTTTATCTCCAGCTTTCAATAAATTCTTTTTATTCATTTCATCTATTGCTATGGCTATACTTGCTGCCGAAGTATTTCCATACTTATCTAAATTTACAAAAAATTTATCTTTGTCAGCCTTCAATCTTTTAACAACAAACTCTATTATTCTGTAGTTTGCTTGATGGCAAACTACATACTTAATATCATCAAGTGTATAATTATTTTCATCTAAAATTTTATCTATGCTACTTTCAATAGTTTTTACTGCAAACTTAAAAATCTCTTTGCCATCCATACTTATTGTAGTTTTAAAATTTTCATTTCCTTTTGTAAATGTGTTTTTTAGATCTACAGTGGGACAAGTTAAAAATTGACCCTTTTGACCTTCTGAAGCTGAATCCACAGAAATAATTCCTTTTTTACTACCTGCCTCAAGAACTGCTGCCCCTGCTCCATCTCCAAATAGTATGCAAGTTTTTCTATCTGTCCAATCAACGATTTTTGATAGAACCTCTGCACCTATTATTAAGGCTCGTTTACGTTCTCCTGTTTTAAGAAATTGCATTGCTATATTAAGGGCAAATATAAACCCTGTACATGCTGCTGATATGTCAAAGGCCATAGCATTAACTGCTCCAATATTTCCTTGAACTATGCATGCAGTGGCTGGAACAAATTGATCCGGTGATGTACTCGCAAGAATAATCAAATCTATATCGCAAGCTTTAACCTTCGCATCCTTTAATGCCTCGAAGGCTGCTTTTGTAGCTAAGTCTGAAGTATTTTCACCTTGTGATATATGTCTCTCTTTAATACCTGTCATAGAAGTTATCCATTCATCAGATGTATCTACAATTTCTGCTAATTGATGATTAGTCATTATGTTTAGAGGAGCATAACTTCCTGTACCAATTATTTGTACCTCTTTCATTGCTTAACTGCTCCTTTCATTAACCTTCTAATCTTTGTTTTTTCTAAAGATAGTATTAACTTTCTAGTTTGTATTTTTCTTTGAAGAAAGCATTTAATTTTTCAAGAGATTTTATTAGTATGTCTTCTTCTTCTGCGTTTAGACCATCTATAGTTGCGTGCACCATATGAGAATGAAATTTTTCATGTATTCTATAGGCGAGCTTTCCTTTTCTAGTAAGCGCAATCATTACTGATCTTCTGTCTTCTTCTCCTCTTTTTCTATCTACATACCCTTTTTTTAAAAGTTTGTTGATAGCCGTTGTAAGAGTACCAACAGTAATTTTAAGGTCTTGAGCTACCTCTGACATAGTTCTGTACTCATACATGCCTATTGCATCAATAGTGTGTATTTCCGTTATAGATATGTCTTTAAGTATCCCTTCTTTAAGTGCCCTCTGTTCTATCTGTAATATATCGCTAAATGTCTCTACTAACAATTCATTTACAACGCCAACAGATTTGCTCATATTTATCACCATTTCCCGTACTTTAATTTTCATATGCTTTGACAATCAAAGTATATCTATGGAATGATTATTTGTCAATGATTTTCCCATAAATATACAACAATTCATATTTCATTTATATTTTCCATAAAATTAAAAAAGTTCTTCTGCCTCTTTCACTAGTTCACTCATAAGTTCTTTAACCGATATAATTTTATCTACTTTATAAGCATTACTTCCCACAAAGATAAGTCCCCTATCTAAATTACCTTTTACTGCTTGTATTAACGCTTCCGTAATACAATAAGGAGTTTTTTGAGGATTACAGTCCTTTATACATAAATAACATTTATCTACTTTGCAACCATTTTCCTGGGTAAGCTTCATAAACTTATTGTTAATAGCTCTGCCTGGCATACCTACAGGACTTTTTACTATCTTTATATCTTCTTCTTTTGAATTAATATAAGCCATTTTAAAAGCTAAACTAGCATCACATTCCTGCGTAGCCACAAATCTAGTAGCCATTTGTACCCCTGCTGCTCCAAGTTTCATAATTTCTGCAATGTCTGCTCCAGTATAAATTCCACCAGCAGCTACTACAGGAATTTTTTTATTATACTTTTCTTCAAAAGGCTTGATTGCCTCAATAACTTCTTTAACTATATCCTTTAAGTCTTGGGTTTTCTTTTCTAGTAATGATTCCATAGAGAAACCAAGATGTCCACCAGCTTCAGAACCCTCAACAACAATTAAATCTGCGGCACAATTATTTTTTCTATCCCACATTTTTGATATAACTGTAACTGCCTTTGCTGATGATACTATTGGTGCAAGCTTTGTATTGAAACCTTCAGCTATTTTAGGTAAATTAAGTGCAAGTCCTGCACCAGATATTATTAAATCTATTCCTTCTTCTAGAGCAGTTCTTGTAAGCTCTTCATAGTTATTCATAGCTACCATAATATTTATCCCGATAATACCCTTGGGACTTAATTCTCTAGCTCTTCTGATTTCATTTCTTAATGCTCTTATGTTTGCTTCCTTTGCATTGGTTCCAAAATCTTTTTCATTATATCCAATTTGAGCAGTAGATATTATCCCAATCCCGCCTTCATTTGCAACAGCTGATGCTAGACCCGAAAGAGACACTCCCACTCCCATACCGCCTTGGATTATAGGAGTACTTGCTATTAATTCTCCAATTTTTAAAGGAGGTAACTTCATAATTATCCGCTCCCTTTACTTTGATTTCAAATTAGTTTGATAGTCAAAGTATATATTTTTTTATATTCTATGTCAAGACAAAAGTATCTTATAACTGTTTTGAATATTTTTTGATAATATACTTTTACATTCCAATATTTATTAGTATTTACTATCTTTTGAAAATTATTTATTAATTTAATATTTTGATTGCCATTAGTATCGATTGTATTATAATTAAATTGTTGTATTATAAATATAAAGTCAAAACATGCCTGAACTTAACTCAAAGTATGGTTATTTTGTAATTTTATTAATTATGGCTATTATTGCAATAGATATGTTTTTATGGTTTAAACGTAAATGCTGGTTTTATGTATATCAATAATAAGGTTAGAAAGGGAGTGTGAATTATGAAGAAAAAATATAGCACTTGTCAAAGTTGTGGAATGCCTTTGAATAAGGATCGAACAACTTCCGGAACTGAAACAGATGGAAAATTAAGCGAAATGTATTGCAGCCATTGTTTTAAAAATGGTGAATTTACTTTGCCTAATATCACCGTCAATGAAATGCAAGAAAAAGTAACTAATAAAATAATAGAAATGAAATTTCCTAAATTTGTGGCAAAATTTTTAACAAGAAATACTTATAAATTAAAAAGATGGAATAAATAAAATTAACATATAGATACAGTGGCTATAATTAGAATAATGTTGATAATAAAATAAAAATTAAATAAAAAAGGAGGAAGTTACGTTAAAACAAGCAATATTGTAAAACTTGAAAGAACCATTATAAAGTTTACGTAACGGACATATGAATTCAATTTATAAAGTAAAACAAATAACAAGTCTATATGATAGCTGCAATAAATGTGGGTTGCCAATTATAAATTGTCTTTGTGATAAAGCGCCTAAAATAAAAACTGATGCAAATATTTGGATTCTATCTACGGAAAAAGAATTTCACAGACCCTCTAATACTGCAAGAATATTAAAAGTAGTTAATCCACATTCAACAGAAATTTTCCTTTGGGAAAGAACAAAGATACCTGAAAAATTAGTATCAAACCTAAATAATAAAATATATGAGCCATTCTTACTTTTCCCTATAGAAAATTGTGAAGCTGAGATCCGAAAAGTTGAATATAAAAATACAGGTAAAATCCCTGTATTTATTATCATAGACGGTACGTGGAAGGAAGCACGAAAAATAGTCAGGAGAAGCGCCTATCTAGAAAAGCTACCAATTATTTCATTGAAGCCAAGTTTTAAATCTAAGTATGATTTAAGACGAGGCGCGGTTGATGGTAATTTATGTACAATAGAAGCTGCAATCGAAGTATTAAAATTAAATAGAGAAATTGAAAATGCACAAGTAGTAAATAAATTTTACAATCTATTTTTAAAAAGCTATAAGGCAGGTTCAAGTGGCCATGAACTTTCACCTTCTAATAAAAATTGAAAATGCCACCCAAAATGGTGGCAAAAATCACTACATTGGTTGCTGGAAATTTTGAGACTGCTGATCTTTAATTTTCTGTTTGCCCTCCTCCATAAATTGAGAATCCTTTGGAGATAACATATACAAAACTTCTTCGAGTTCCCCAACGTGCCTTCTTTCTTCATCTGCAATGTGATTCAAAACCTTTTTAACTCTTTCATCGGTTGTAGACATTGAATGAGCTTCATAACCCATGATAGCTTCAATTTCACCAGAAATGTCAACACGAATTGCTTGCGCAAGCTCTTCATTTGACATTTGTCTTGGTACATTTGCAATGAATGGATTTCCTAATAACGCCATAATTTCTTCCTCCTTTTCAAGCTTAAATTATCTTCTGCGAAGCTGCAACATCAATGACTTCAGGAGGAGATTTAGCCCCTCCCTTATAGAAGTTGGGGGATTTCCCTTCTGAAATGTCGTCAAATGTATTTTTAGCATCATACTGAATTATTATTCATTTATAAATGATACACGAGGTTAAATCATCTTCTTCGAAGCTGCTTATCTTCGAAGAAGATACATTAACGACTTCAGAAGGATTTATACTTTCACTGAAGTTTTCTCTTTGTTATAGTATATACCCCCCTCTTATAGAAGAGGGAGCCTTTCCTTCTGAACTATCGTTAAAAGGAAAAGGTGTGCTATCCCAGTTTAAAATTTTTATATGCTACAATATATATAAATAAATAAATATAAATATATATAAATAAATATAAATATATATATATATTTATATATTGTTGCTATTTACATATAACTCACCTAAAGTCTAGCTATGATTGGAGTATATCAAATGAAAAAGTTTAAAAAACTTTATATAGAAATTACAAATGTATGTAATCTTTCCTGCATTTTTTGCCCACAGACATTAAGGGCTCCTGAATTTATGAGCATAGAAACCTTTATCAAAATATTAGACCAAATAAAACCTCATACGGATTATATATATTTTCATGTTAAAGGAGAGCCACTTCTACATCCTAAATTAGATAAATTCTTAGATTTAAGCTATAAAAAAGGGTTTAAGGTTAATATAACCACTAATGGAACTCTGATAAGCAAAGTTCGAGAAAAAATAATACTGAAACCTGCACTAAGACAGATTAATTTTTCCCTACATAGCTTCGATGGGAATGAATGTGATTCTAATAAAGATGAATATATTAATGATATTATTTCCTTTGTTAAGAAAGCAATAGATACAACTGATACTTTATTTTCTCTAAGGTTCTGGAATCTAGGTAATGATAATACTACAAATCTCAGAGCTAAAAAAAATTGCGCCTTACTTTCCGTAATTGAAAATGCCTTCGATTTATCTTATAAAATTGAAGAAAAAATAAGCCCAGATAGGGGTATTAAAATTTGTGATAAAGTATATTTAAATCAAGATCATGAATTTCAGTGGCCAGATTTAAAAGTAGAGGAAGACAATAGCCCTGGTTTTTGTTTTGGGCTTCGTAACCAAGTAGGCATATTAGTAGATGGAACAGTAGTACCCTGCTGCCTTGATGGAGAAGGTGTACTTAACCTAGGCAATATTCATAAAACTCATTTTTCTGAAATAGTTGAAAGCCCTCGGTCAACCGGCATTTTTAATGGCTTTTCCAGAAGGATAGTGGTTGAAGAATTATGCAGAAAGTGCGGATACAGAAAAAGATTCAATTTGTTTCCATGAATAAATTATACACGAAAAGCGGATTCTTAGGAATCCATTTTTATTTTTGCAAAAAAGAGATGTCCCAAAATAGAAATTACTTTCTACTTTGGGACATCCCCTTTTTTGATCTAGTTTATATTAATATTCTATTTCAACTACTTTTTCTACTGCTTCTAATAATTTTCCGCTTTTAACAAGTTCAGTAACTTTATCTAAATCTTTATACATAACTATATCATACTCTATAAAGTCTACAGTTTTTCTAACTAAATTGTAAGCTTCTTGAGTTGCTTTACCAAGTTTGAATCCAGATTCTTTTCTGAAATCTATAGCTTGACATGCAGCTAATATTTCTGTTGAAACTACTCTAGATGCATTATCAACTATATCCCTAGCCTTTCTTGCTGCTATTGTTCCCATACTAACTAAGTCTTCTTGATTAGCTGAAGAAGGTATTGAGTCTACTGATGCAGGATGAGCTAATATTTTATTCTCAGATACTAAAGCTGCTGCTGCATATTGTGTAATCATAAATCCTGAGTTTAATCCACCATGTTTAGCTAAAAATGCTGGTAAATCGTTTAATTGAGGATTAATCAATCTTTCTAATCTTCGCTCAGATACATTCGCAATTTCAGCTGATCCAATTCCTAAGAAATCAAAGCTTAATGCCATAGGTTCTCCGTGGAAATTACCTCCTGAAATTACATCTCCCTCTTCTGTTACTATAGGATTATCTGTAACTGAATTTATTTCTCTTTCAACTTGCGCTTTTACATAGTTTATAGCATCCTTACTTGCACCATGAATTTGAGGTACACACCTTAGTGAGTAAGCATCCTGCACTCTTACTTCACCTTGTCTTGTTACATAGGTACTACCTTCAACTAGTTTTAATATGTTTCTTGCTGTTGCTAATTGTCCTGGCTGTGGTCTTAGCATATGAATTCTTGGATCAAAAGCATCTGTAATTCCTCTTAAAGCTTCCATTGATAAAGCCGCTGATATATCACTAGTTTTTAATAACTTTATAGCATCATAAGTAGCTAAAGCCCCTGTTGCAGTTAAAACTTGAGTACCATTTATAAGCGCTAAACCTTCTTTAGCATCAAGTTCTATTATAGGAATTCCTGCTTTTCCCATAGCGACCCTGCCTGGTAATATTTCTCCTTTATACTCTGCTTCACCTTCACCAATCATAGGTAAAACCATATGTGCAAGTGGTGCTAAATCTCCTGATGCTCCTAAAGATCCTTTTTCAGGAATTATTGGATAAACTCCTTTATTAATCATTTCAATCAGTGTTTGTAAAGTTTCAGGTCTTATTCCTGAAAATCCTTTTGATAGTGCATTAGCTCTTAAAAGCATTATAGCTCGTACAACATCATTTGAAAATTTAGGACCATATCCACAAGCATGTGAACAAATCAAATTTCTTTGAAGTGTTTTACAATCTTCTTTAGAAATACTCACATTACAAAATTCACCAAATCCTGTAGTTACACCATAAACCGCCCTTTCATTTTCAACTATATCATCAATTATTGCTCTTGATTTTATAACTCTTGCTATAGCACTTTCTTTTATCGAAACCGCGCAACCTTCTCTAGCTATAGATACCATTTCCTCTAAAGTTAAATCATTTCCTGTCAAAAGTATTTCTTTCATTTTTATTCCTCCTAAAAATTTATTATAAATTTATTTGAACTAAAACTGCCATTATTTAAATTAGAATATCATAGCTCCTATAACACCAAATATCATAAGTGGTATATTATAATGTAAGAACGTCGGTACACACGTATCCCAAATGTGATCATGTTGACCATCTACACTAAGCCCTGATGTTGGTCCAAGTGTACTATCTGATGCTGGTGAACCTGCATCTCCAAGTGCTGCTGCAACACCTATTAGAACTATAGTAGCTAGTGGAGAAAATCCAAGTTTAATTGATAATGGACAGTAAATTGCAGCTATTATAGGAATAGTACCAAATGAACTTCCTATACCCAATGTTACTAATAAACCAACAAGTAACATTAAAACTGCACCTGCCAGTTTACTTCCATTAACCATGCCTGCAAGAGATGCAACTAAAGCTTCTACCGCTCCAGTTTTTCTTAGAACATCCCCATAACCTGATGCCACAAGCATTATAAATGCTATTAAACCCATTATTTTAATTCCACCATCAAGTAATCCATTAACATCATCGAACTTAACTGCTCCTGAAACAAATATTATAATTAATGCCCCCAATGCTCCAAGAGGAAGAGATCCTGTAAGAACTTGAATTACAAATGCAGACACAGCTCCAATTAGAACACGCCAATGTTTTGAATTCATTTTAAGGTCTCCATCTTCAATTGCCTCCATGCCTTCTATTTCAATATCCTTATATTCTCTTGGTTTTCTATAAGTATAAAACACAGCTACAAGAAGACCTATAAGCATTCCAATACCTGGAAGCCATAGTACTTTAGCTACATCAGCTGTCATTACAGGCATACCATTTTTAGTCATTTCGGCACTTATAATACCATGGAATATTAGACCAAATCCTACTGGTAAAACAATATATGGAGCCTTTAATCCAAATGTAAGAGCACAAGCTACTGCTCTTCTGTCTATTTTAAGTTTATTCATTAATAAAAGTAGCGGTGGTATTAATATTGGAATATATGCTATATGAACCGGTATAAGATTTTGAGAAAAACATCCTAAAAAAGCTAATAATAATATAAATACATACTTCTTTTGTCCAACAATTTTTGATATTTTCTTAGCCAAGATTCCTGCTAGTCCAGTTTTATTTACTGCAACTGCTAATGCACCAAGTAATATATAGCTTAATGCAGTTTCAGCATTTCCACCCATTCCTCCAATGAGTATCCCCATAGTATCTCCCAAAGACATACCGGAAACTAAGCCTGCTGTCATAGCTGCGATTAATATAGACAGCAGCACATTAAGTTTAAAAAGACATAAAACTATCATTACAATAACTGATACAACAACTGGGTTAAATAATAACATATATTTCCTCCTCGTGGTTAATTGTTATAGATAAACTTCACCTTCAGCAACAATTTTTACCTTACCATTTAAGTAAATTTTTTTTATACATTCATTATACCATTCAGTTGTTACTTGAAGCTCTCCCCCCGGCTGCTTAACTAAAATATCTAAGCTTCTTTCTTGTTTTTGAGTTAATGCTACCGCTAAAGCGGCAGTACCTGAAGCACAACTTCTTTCCCAAAATAAACTATCTGTTCCCTTAACATATACTAATGGATCCATGTAAGATTTTTCATAATCGTAAAACATAACCCCTAATGCATCAAACCCTGTGTATTCCAGTTTACTTTTTACTTTATAAAAAAAACCTTCTTTATCAGATATCCCTTTACAATCTACTATTAAATGAATTATCCCTGGAAACTCTACGATTACGCACTTGTAAACGGTTCCATCATAGTTAATATAAAAATCTTTAGTCTCTTTAACCAAAGGCATACTAATTTTAGAATTATATTCATTGTTGTTTTTTAAACGCTCTACCTCACAATTTATTACTCCGTTAAATCCCGATACTTCTAAAGGAACAATAAATTTTTCATTTTCCTTTTCCACACAAGGATACTCCTTGTCCACCAAAACTACTGCTAATGACCTTACCGCATTTCCACAAAACTCGCCTCCCATCATCTGAAGTCTAATACAGTTCCTACTCTTTCCTTCTTCTGTACAAGGAGTTTCTATAAATCCAACCTGTTCAGCATGAATGCTTCCATAATCCATAATTTTATTAGCAACATTGATATGAAATTGTCTCCGTACAGGATCTAAAATAAAAACGGTCATATTTTCTACTGGATTTACTTTAATGAAATGCAACTTTATCGTTATCACTTCCTTTTTTATTTTTATTATAAATCATATAATAACATCCAAGCGTCAAATAAGTGTCTATTATAAATTATTAATTAAATTTGATAAAAATTTTAAGTATATACTGCACATTATTAGCTCACTAAAGTTTTTACCATATAACTACATTCTACCCCTTGTCATAGTCATGTTTTACCTTTTTACACTTTCATTTATATGGATTTTACTATTTACGTCTATATTACATCTATTAATCCAGAAATTCCACATAAAAATCTCACCCGTAATCTTATTTTGGCATTTTATTTATATTGTAGTATAATTTGTATAAGAAAGTTTATGGCATTATACGGGAGTGATTCGATGGATTATATATATTGTAAAATGTTTGGTAATTTTTGCGTAACTGTCAATAAAAAAGAAATATTCTTACCCTACAGTAAAGCTCAAGGCCTATTTTGTTATTTACTACTAAATAAACAAGATAACAGAGAACATCTCTCAGAACTTTTTTGGGCTAATCAAGAAGAAGGTAATGCTAAAAAGAATCTAAGAAATGCCATCTATAAAATAAATAAATGCTCTAATGTTCCGGTATTGGTATCCCCTCAAAAATCAATAATTATGCTCAATCCAGATATAAAAATAGACGTAGATATATATACCTTTATGAGTGATGAAAATGAAATAGATGTTTTTAAGGGAGAATTTCTACAGGGATTTTGCCCTAAAAATGCAGAAAATTTTGAAATTTGGCTGCTAGAAATGCGTGAAAATTTGGAATGTATGTATATTGATAAATTGAATAAAAAGATAAAAAAGGAATTACAAAATAATAATTATGATATTGTTGAAAAATATTCAAAGCTATTGATAAAAATAGATGAATTCAATGAAAATGCTTATATATACTTACTGGAAAGTTATAAAAATAAAGGTAAGTATAACCTAGCAATTGAAACATATAATAATGTTAAGAAATTATTTAAAGATGAATTATCCATTTCTCTTAATGATAAAATATTACATATAGTTAATGAAGTAATAGATATTATGAATACAATTAAAAGTAATAAAACCACCGATGAATTTTTCTATGGAAGATATAATGAATTGAGGATATTACAAAATAATTACAAAAATTTCATGAAAAATGAACCTTCGAAATCCGTATTTTTGGTAGGCGAAGCTGGGATAGGAAAAACAAGACTGAAAGATAAATTTATAGAAATAGTAGATGAGGATACAACCTATATTTTAGAAACTTATTGTTTTCAGTTTGAAAATGGTTGCATTTTAAAACCATGGACTGTTATATTGTCCAAACTTTCTGAAATTATGAAAAATAAAAATATAAAAATCCCAACTTTATGGGAAAACATTTTAGAAAATTGTCTTTCGGAGATTGATGAATTAGATAATAAGGAACAAAGCATTAAGGTTTTAGATAGTAAATATACATTAAAATATGAAGTCATTGGAAATATAATAACTAATATACTTACTAAAATCGCACACAAAAAGAAAATAATACTTATTTTTGAAGATATACAGTGGATTGATTATGGTAGTTTAACATTTTTAAGCAGTATAATTTTACATGGTCATGCTAACATTTTGTGTTTCATGACATATAGAAATGAATACAATATCGAAATAGATAAATTCTTAGTTTCAGCAAATAAACGTAATAAGATTTTAATGATGGATTTATTAAGATTTAATAATGATGAAGTTGAAAATTTCATTAAAATTGGTCTTCCAAAAAATCATTTCAATAAAGATATATTAAATAAAATATACAGCGAAACTGAAGGAAATGCATTTTTTTTAACAGAATATATTAATACTATAAAATTTAATAGTAATATAAATATTATGTCTTCTAAAATGCAGGATATAATGAAAAGCAGGCTTTTAGATATTTCAGAAGAATGCAAAAACATTTTAAGAATCTCATCTTTATTTTTTGATGAAATCCCTTTATATATTTTACATGAACTTACAGGAGAAGATGAACTTAAGATAATTGATGAAATAGAAGAGCTTGAAAATAAATTCATATTAAAAGAAGTTACTAACAATAATGTAATAAGCTTCATGTTTACTCATCAAAAGTTAAGAGAATTCATTTATATTAATCAATCCTTGGCAAGAAGAAGAATTCTTCATAATAAAATAGGCTATATTATAGAAAAAACCTTAGCAAATAATAGAACCGATATAAACATTTATAATAAACTTGTTTATCATTTTTCAAATGCAGATAATAATTTATCAACATTGAAATATAGTATAAAAAGTTTAAATGTATATTTGAATTTTAGTCATGAACTTTATCCAGTACTATATTATAAGGACGTTAATTTTTATAATAACTTATATTTTAGCAATAATAAAACCATTAAAAGCATAAAGAAGATAGAAATTCTACTATTAAAAGTAAAAAATGACTGTAAAAATTCTAAAGAAGTTCTGAAATTAGAGATAGAATTTTTACACATTAAAGGAAGATATCTTATAAGAGAAGGTAATTATGAAAAAGGCGTTGAGTTCATAAGTGAAATGATAGAAAAAGCTAATGAAATTGATGATTCAGATTACTCTATAGAAGGGTATAAGCAGATGATATATTATTGTATACAGACCAATAATATTGATGATATGATAAAATATGTAAATCTCGGTTTAGATAAAGCAGCAGATTGTAATTATCATATGGAAATAGGCGTATTTCTACGATTTAAAGCATTATATAAAAAAATGCAGGGAAAATATAGTGAAGCAGAAGAACTCTTTAATGAATCTATAAATATCTTTAATGTAACTAAAAATGTAGCTGATAAATATGCCTTGAGTATAGCAGCCGCTTACAACTACATAGGAGATATAAGAAGACAAAACATGAAATTTAAAGAGGCTTTAGCATTTTTCAGTAGAGCAATAAAAATATGCGAAGAAAAAAATGTATTTACCAGTCTTTCTATTTTTAATATAAACGCTGGTGAAACATGTTTCAATATGGGTGCGTATCCTGAGGCGAAAAAATATTTCCAAAGGGCCATGGATATATATAAACAATTCGATTTAATGTGGGAAAAGTCTATTGTAGAGGCCTTTATGTCTAAAATAATAATTAGTGAAGGAAATTATGAAAGTGCCTTAAAATATTTAAAAAATTCAGATTTGCATTCAAAATTGTTAAAGAATCCTCATGAAATGGGACTAGTATATATGGTAAAAGCTCAAATTAAAAGTGAAATGAAAACTAATGATAAGTTAAATAAAGTTTTTAATATATACTTGAATGAAAATTTGCAATCCTATTGTGAAAATAGTATTAAATTTTTAACTGCCTCAAAGGATAATTATGAAATAGATTTACTAAACGCCTTAATGAAAGAAAAGTAATAAAGTAAAAAAATAGACATTTTAATGACGATTTAGTATTAAGCTATGATAATAAAGAGGGGAGTGATCAGTAATGATTAATAATATTGATATAAAAAATGCAATGACAGTTTCTTTAGATGATTGTTTACCTAATATGCCTGAATTTATTAAGGGAATAAGGAGAGCTCCAGATAGAGGCTTCCACCTTTCAAAATCACAAACAGAAATATCACTTAAAAACGCACTTCGTTATGTTCCAGAAAAGTATCATGAGGAGCTTATACCGGAGTTTATGGACGAGCTTACTACAAGAGGCAGAATATATGGATACAGGTTTCGTCCCGAAGGTAGAATATATGGAAAACCAATAGATGAATATGAAGGAAGATGTACTGAGGGTAAAGCTTTTCAAGTTATGATTGATAATAATCTTGATTTTGAAGTAGCTTTATATCCTTATGAGCTTGTTACTTACGGCGAAACAGGAAGTGTATGTCCAAATTGGATGCAATATAGACTTATAAAAAAATATCTAGAAATAATGACTCAAGACCAAACATTGGTTTTAGAATCAGGACATCCTCTTGGACTTTTCAAATCAAAACCTGAAGCACCAAGAGTAATAATTACAAATGCACTAATGATAGGCATGTTCGATAATCAAAAGGATTGGGAAATAGCAGAAGAAATGGGTGTTGCAAATTATGGACAAATGACTGCGGGTGGCTGGATGTATATAGGACCTCAAGGCATAGTTCACGGTACTTACAATACTTTATTAAATGCAGGTAGAATGAAGCTCGGAATTCCAAATGATGGTGATTTAAGAGGACATATATTTGTAACATCAGGTTTGGGCGGTATGAGTGGTGCTCAGCCAAAAGCAATCGAAATAGCAAACAGTGTAGGCATCGTAGCTGAGGTTGATGAATCAAGAATTAGTACAAGGCTTGAGCAAGGATGGGTTATGAAGCAATCTTCAGACCTTGATGAGGTATTCAAAATTTCTGAAGAATATTTGGAAAAGAAAGAGCCAATGTCAATTGCATATCACGGAAATATAGTTGATTTGCTGGAGTATGCAGTGAAAAACAACAAAAAGATTGATTTATTATCTGACCAAACATCTTGCCATGCAGCATATGAAGGTGGATATTGCCCTAAGGGAGTAACCTTCGAGGAAAGAACAAATCTTCTTGCAAAAGACAGAACTACTTTTTGTGAATTGGTTGACAAGAGTTTAAGACGTCATTTTGAACTTATAAAAACATTAGTTGAAAAGGGAACCTACTTCTTTGATTATGGCAATTCATTTATGAAAGCAATTTATGATGCTGGAGTTAAGGAAATATCTAAAAATGGAATAGATGAAAAAGATGGCTTTATATTCCCATCTTACGTAGAAGATATAATGGGACCTCAACTATTTGACTATGGTTATGGACCATTTAGATGGGTATGCTTAAGTGGAAAGAATGAAGATTTAACAAAAACTGATCATGCTGCAATGGAATGCATAGACCCAAATAGAAGATATCAGGATAGAGATAACTACAACTGGATTAGAGATGCAGAAAAGAACAATCTTGTGGTTGGTACCAAAGCAAGAATACTTTATCAAGATGCTACCGGAAGAATAAAAATAGCTCTTAAATTTAATGAGATGGTAAGGAATGGAGAGATAGGACCTGTTATGATGGGTAGAGATCATCATGATGTAAGTGGTACTGATTCACCATTTAGAGAAACTTCCAATATAAAAGATGGAAGTAACGTTATGGCAGATATGGCTGTACAGTGCTATGCTGGAAATGCAGCAAGAGGTATGAGTCTTATAGCGCTTCATAACGGTGGTGGTGTAGGAATTGGGAAATCAATAAATGGAGGATTCGGGCTTGTACTTGATGGAAGTTATAGAGTAGATGAAATAATCAAATCTGCGCTTTCATGGGATGTTATGGGTGGAGTTGCAAGACGTTCATGGGCAAGAAATGAACATTCTATAGAAACAGTTATAGAATTTAACAATACACATAAAGGCACGGACCATGTTACTATTCCTTATTTAACAAATGAAAAACTTATACAGGATACAGTTAGCAAATATTTTGATAAGTAATATATTCGAGAGGGATGCATTTATGAAAAAAAATAACTTACTTATAAAAAATGCCGCGGAGCTTGTTACATGCAGCGGCAGCAAGGCAAAATACGGTGAAGAAATGAAAAATATTCATACCATTAAAAATGGAGCCGTTGTAATTGAAGGTGGTATAATTAAAGCTGTTAATACTACAGAAGAAATATTGAAAATTTACAATGAAGAAGATTATGAAGTTATAGACGCATCTAACAAATGTGTACTTCCAGGATTTGTAGATTCTCACACTCATTTTATATTTGGTGGCTACAGAGCAGATGAATTTGCTTGGAGACTCCATGGAGACAGCTATATGGATATAATGGAGAGAGGCGGCGGAATACAAAACACAGTAAACGCAACAAGGAATGCCTCTGAAGAAGAACTTTATAATGTGGGGTTTGAAAGGCTTAATGACATGCTTAAGCTTGGAGTAACAACTGTAGAAGGTAAAAGCGGTTATGGCCTTGATTTCGACACAGAAATAAAGCAGCTTAAGGTTATGAAGAGACTTAATGTAGCTCATGCTATGGACCTCGCAATTACATTTTTAGGCGCACATTCAGTTCCACTTGAATACAAAGGGAAAAATAATGAGTATATTGACTTCATTATAAAGAAGGTACTCCCTGTGGTTAAAGCAGAAAATCTTGCAGAGTTTTGCGATGTTTTTTGTGAAGACAAAGTTTTTTCTGTAGATGAATCAAGAAAACTTCTTTTAAAAGCAAAGGAAATGGGTTTTAAACTTAAACTTCATGCGGATGAAATAGTCACCCTTGGGGGTTCTGAGCTTGCAGCAGAAGTTGGAGCAATATCAGCCGACCATCTATTGCATGCGTCAGATGATGGAATAAAAGCCATGGCAGAGAAAAAAGTAATTTCTACTCTCCTTCCATGTACTGCCTTTTGCTTAAAAGAGCCATATGCAAGGGCAAGGGAAATGATTGATAGCGGCTGCGCAGTATCACTGGCATCAGATTTTAATCCAGGGAGCTGCTTTACATACTCAATACCTTTGGTATTTGCAGTGGCAGCTATATATATGAATATGAGTATTGAAGAGGCTATAACAGCACTTACAATAAACGGTGCAGCTGCAATCGGTAGAGCAGATTCTATTGGAAGCCTCGACCCTGGTAAAAATGGCGATATTGTTATTTTAAAATATCCTTCTTATAATTTTATACCATATAATACAGGCATAAACCTTGTAGAGACAGTAATTAAAAATGGGAATGTAGTTGTTAATGTATAATTAATCTTAAATAGTAAAGGAGATAATATTATGGTAAAATTAGTTGAATGTGTTCCAAATTTTAGCGAGGGCAGAAATAAGCAAATAATTGAAAGCATAGTTGACGAGGTAAGAAATACAGAAAATGTAAAATTACTTGACTACTCTTCAGATAAAGACCATAACAGGACAGTCGTTACATTTGTTGCTACCCCTGAAGACGCTAAAAAGGCGGCTTTCCAGCTAATTAAAAGAGCATCAGAACTTATAGATATGAGAACTCAAAAAGGTGCTCATCCAAGGATGGGAGCTACAGATGTTGTGCCATTTATTCCAATTCAGGATGTTACTACAGAAGAATGCGTTCAAATGGCTAAAGAGCTTGCAAAGGAGGTTGGAGAAGAATTAAATATTCCTGTTTATCTTTATGAAGATGCAGCTACTTGCAAGGCACGAACAAATCTTGCTAATATTAGAAAAGGTCAGTACGAAGGATTCTTTGAAAAAATAAAACTTCCAGAATGGAAGCCTGATTTTGGTCCCTGTGAAATGAATGAAAAAAGTGGTTGTACAGTTATAGGTGCAAGATTTCCACTTGTAGCATACAATGTAAACTTAGGCACAGACAATATGGAAATAGCAACTGCTATTGCTAAAAAGATAAGATTTATAGGCGGAGGACTTAGATTTGTAAAGGCCATGGGAGTTAAGCTTTGCGAAAGAAATATAGTTCAAATTTCTATGAATCTTGTAAATTATGAAAAAACCGCTGTGTATAGGGCCCATGAAATGGTTAAAATGGAAGCTTTGAGATATGGAGTACCAGTTGTTGGTAGTGAAGTTATTGGATTGGTTCCTATGAAAGCATTAATAGACTGTGCTGAATATTATCTTCAAATAGAAAATTTTGATATAAATCAAATACTTGAAAAGAAACTTTCAGAATAAGGACTCAAAAATCAAATCAAATACGGTGAGGAGCTGAATTATATGAATATTGTTCCAAGTGATATTGAAATAGCTCAAAAGTGTAAAATGCTACCCATTGCAAACATTGCTGAAAAATTAGGAATTAAAGATGACGAATTAGAATCTTATGGTAAGTACAAGGCAAAAGTTTCTTTAAGTATTTTTGATAGATTAAAGGATAAAAAGGATGGAAAACTAATCCTTGTAACAGCAATTACTCCAACTCCAGCAGGTGAAGGAAAATCAACTACTGCTATTGGTCTTGGAGATGCTTTAAATAGAATAGGTAAGAAGACATGTATAGCATTAAGAGAGCCATCTTTGGGTCCCGTATTTGGGATGAAGGGAGGAGCAGCCGGTGGCGGATATGCCCAAGTAGTTCCTATGGAAGATATTAACCTCCACTTTACAGGAGATATGCATGCTATAACTGCATCAAATAATTTACTTGCTGCAGCAATCGATAATCATGTTCATCAAGGTAATAGCCTTAAGATAGACATTAGGCAGATTGCATTTAAAAGAGTTATGGATATGAATGACAGATCTCTTAGAAATATAGTTGTTGGTCTTGGTGGAAAGGTGTGTGGATTCCCACGAGAAGATGGTTTCATGATTACTGTTGCATCAGAGGTTATGGCTATTCTTTGTCTTTCTAAAGATTTAATGGATCTTAAAGATAGGCTCGGTAAAATAATAGTAGCTTATAACATGGATGGTAATCCAGTAACTGCAAAAGATCTTAAAATTAATGGAGCGATGACCCTTTTGATGAAGGATGCTATAAAGCCAAACATAGTTCAGACATTAGAAAATTCACCAGCAATAATTCATGGCGGACCATTTGCTAATATAGCTCATGGTTGTAATAGCCTTATAGCTACAAAGCTTGGTCTTAAACTTTGTGATTACTTAGTAACTGAAGCAGGTTTCGGTGCTGACCTTGGTGGAGAAAAGTTCTTTGATATAAAATGTAGATATGGAGAGTTAAAACCATCCGCTACAGTTATAGTTGCCACTATAAGAGCACTGAAAATGCATGGTGGAGTAGCTAAATCAGATTTAGGAATAGAAAATCTTGAAGCTCTTGATAGTGGATTTGAGAACCTAAAAAAGCAAGTTGAAAATATAAGAAAGTTTAATGTACCTGTAATGGTTGCTGTAAATAGATTCAGTAACGATACAGAAAAAGAAATAGCACTTCTTATATCAAAATGTAAAGAGTTCGGAGTTGAAATAGCCCTTAATGAAGTATGGTCTAAGGGCTCCGAAGGCGGAGTTGATATGGCCCAAAAGCTTATAACCCTTGTGGAAACAGAGGAGTCAAACTTTAAACCTATTTATGATGTAAGTAGTTCTATAAGCGAAAAAATCAACACAATTGTTAGGGAAATATACGGTGGAGATACAGTAGTGTTTGAAGCAACTGCTAAAAAGCAGATGAAAAAGCTTGAAGAATTAGGTCTTGATAAGATGCCCCTATGCATTGCTAAAACTCAATATTCCCTATCTGATGACAGTAAGCTTATTGGAGGTCCAAAAGGCTTTAAGATTACAATAAAAACTGTAAGAGTATCTGCAGGTGCAGGATTTATTGTATGCGAAGCTGGCAATATAATGACTATGCCAGGACTTCCTAAGGTTAGTGCTGCAGAGAAGATGGATATAGATGAAAATGGAGTTATAACAGGATTATTTTAGACATATGCGTATATTATGTTGAAAAGATAGAGAAAGGAGCAAATTATTATGTTATTAGTTGATAAAAGTGTTAGAGAATTCATTGACCAAACATCCCAAAACTGTCCTGTACCAGGAGGTGGAAGCATTGCAGCATTATCAGCTGCATCTGCAGCAGCACTTGTTTCAATGGTTGCAAGTTTAACCATTGGCAAAAAAGGTTATGAAGATTGCGAAATCACGATGAAAGAAGTTTATGAACAAGCCAACAAATATAAAGAAAGGTTTATAGAGTATATCGATGCAGACTCAGAGGCTTTTCATGGGGTAATGGATGCCTTCAAATTACCAAAAAACAATGATGAAGAAAAATCCGCAAGAAAAGCAACTATTCAAAATGCATTAAAGCATGCATCAGAGACTCCATACAAGATAGCAGAAGATGCGTATAAACTTATGGATTACTCAGAAAAGGCAATAAAACACGGAAATAAAAATGCAGTAACTGATGGTGCTGTATCAGCTATGATGGCAAGAAGTGCAGTTCTATCAGCTCTTTACAATGTAAAAATAAATCTATCCTCAATCAATGATAGTGAGTTTGTAGCTGCATTTGAAAAAAAAGTATCTGCTCTTGAAAAAAATGTAGTTGAAAGAGAAAAACAACTACTTAGCAAAGTAGTTTTATAATAGGGTTAAATCATCTCCTGTGGAGCTGAAGTATTAACGACTTCAGAATGAGATTTATACTCTCACTTATAGAAGTGGGAGACTTCCTTCTGAAATGTCGTTAAACCCCATAGCCACCAACCTAAGGTAAATCATAATTTGCCTTAGGTTGTTTTTTAATATGCTTAATCATACTTAATATGCTAAGCATATTTAATATGATTAAGCATACTGAAAACTATATTTAAAATAAAAATAATGATAGCACTGTAATTATAAATACGTAAATAATTTAGGAGGCCAAATACGATGTTTGATAAAAATTACAAATTAACAGATAAAACAGTTTGGCAGGGACGAACTGATAGTGAAACCAATTATGATGCTTTTAGATGGCATCAATGTGTAAAGATAATAGATTTAAAAAGAGATGATTTAATTTCCTACACCGGTAAACTGGGATTTGCTTTTATTGGTTTTTGTTGTGATGAAGGTGTAAGGCTTAATAGTGGCAGAATAGGCGCATCAAAGGGTCCTAAAAGTATAAGAAAAGAATTATCTAACCTTCCATGCAATTTTTCACAAGAAGTTAAACTTTTTGATGTAGGAGATATATTATGTGAAGACTGCACTCTTGAGGAAAGCCAAGCTCTTCTATCAAACGCAATCGAAAAGATTTTAAGTTTAAATCTTTTTCCTATTATTTTGGGCGGTGGTCACGAAGTTGCTTTTGGAAGTTATATGGGTACATTGAATTACTTATCACAAAAAAGCCAAGAACCTAATATTGGGATAATAAATTTTGATGCTCATTTTGATTTAAGACCTTATACAAAAGTAACCAGTTCCGGAACAATGTTTAGACAGATAGCAGATATTTGCAGTGATAGAAATCTTCAATATTCTTATCTCTGCATCGGTGTTCAAAAGCACAGTAACACCATAGATCTTTTTAAAACAGCTGATAGACTTGGAGTTAACTACATTCTTGCGAAAGATATTATAGATAGCGATAATTGGCATTTTATGGAGGAAATCGATAATTTCATAAAACTAAGAGAACATATATATGTAACTATATGTTCCGATGTATTTTCTACAGCTTTTGCTCCAGGAGTAAGTTCGTCACAGCCACTTGGGCTCGATCCTGAACGTGTGTTAAAGTTTCTTAAATACATTTTAAGATCAAATAAAGTAGTAAGCTTTGATATAGCTGAAGTTTCCCCAAGATTTGACCAAGACGATGTTACAGCAAACTTAGCAGCTGTATTGATTTTTTCTGTTATCAATACACTTTGTGAAATAAATAATTTATTTATATAGATGGTTGATATGCGCATTAGCGTTGAGTTTACCAAATTCAATGAAGCATTTTTTTAAAATAATTTATCGGAGGTTTTAAATGAAAGAAAAAATGAGTACAAAAATTTTGGTTTCAACTTCCGTTTTCATTGCAATTGCAGTAATTCTAAGGTCAATTAGTATAATGATCCCAATTGGTGGTGCAGGGGCTATGAGAATTAGCATTGATGGGATTTTCTATATTCTTCCCGGGATTATTTTCGGACCAATTTATGGGGCACTTGCTGCTGGCATTGTGGATATTCTTGCATATATTATAAGACCTATGGGACCTTATATTCCACTATTTACTTTAACAACAATGCTTGCTGGCTTTATTCCAGGGCTAATATGGAAATACACAAAAATTACTGATACTAATAAATTAGTGAAATACTATATTACTTGTTTTGCAACTTTAGGATTAATAGGAATTGTTAATACTATTGTAATATTTATATTTCCAAAATCAAATTTAGGTAACCTGATATTTTCGCTTGGAAAGAAAACTCAGTTTATTGGTATTGGACTCGAGATTATAGCCCTGCTTGGTTTTGTAGTTTTGTTTGTTAATAATATGATTAAAAGAAACAATAGTGAAAATAAACTATATGATAACTACATTAAAATGATTTTAGCAATAGGATTGCCTGCAATTGTAATTTCATCTATTAACACTTATTTTCTAATATTATTTATACCAGGGCTTTCTAGTGTAGGTTTTATGGTTTTGTGGCTTCCTAGAATTGCAGAGACCTGTCTAATGATAATAATTCAGTCATATATAATATCTGCCCTTTTAAATGTTTATGAATTGGTGTTTAGAATAGATCTTAAATGTTAATTTAATAATAATCATTGATGATTATATTAAAAAACCACACTCCTAATAAATATAGGAATGTGGTTTACAAATAGCTCATTTTTTAATACGTTCTTAATTTATACTATGCAGTTATATTTGTTGCTTCATCTTTTTTATCTTGTATCAATTTTTGCACTTTATCTGCATGTCCCTTCATTGATATAGATATGAATAAGAATACAACTAACATTGCCCCAAGGACTATTACATCTTTTGCAAATACCCCATGATCAATCCCTGATATTATTTCTCTTAATCCAGATACTGCATACGTAAATGGCATAAATGGATTTAAAACCTTAAACAAATTAGGTACAACTTCTATTGGGAATGTACCTGCACAAGAAGTAAGTTGAAGAATTAATAATACAATTGATATTAATCTTCCTGCTTGCCCAAGTAAGAATACCATACATTGAATAATCGCTATAAACACATTTGATAAGAAAATATTAAACAAGAAATATAGTAATATATTACTTGGCCTAAGACCTAATAACATTACAGCTCCACTCGCAAGTGTTGCTTGCATAGCTCCTATAACTCCATATGATAAGAACTTACCTGCTACTACAGACGCTGGGCCTGCCGTAATGTCTTCATCTACCTTATCTGTAATTACGAAGAACATCATTAAAGCTCCTACCCATAAGGATAATGGAATGAAATATGGAGTAAATCCTTCACCATAAGTTTTAATTGGATTTATTGGTTTTTGATCCATAACTACTGGCTGCGAAAATGTATCTCCCATAGTTTTACTGTCATTTTTCAAGCTACTACTAAGGTCCTTATGACCATCTGCAAGCTTTTTATTAAGTTCTTTAGAACCATCTGCTAATTCTGTCATGCCACCATCTAATTTATTAGTACCATCAGCTAACTTATTTACCCCATCTTTTAACTCAGGTAATTTGCCATTCAAAGTACTAATTCCTTTTGTAAGCTCTGCTGAACCTGCATTTAGTTTCGATGTTCCATCTGCTAAAGCTGGCATCTTTTGACTAAATTGTGCTAGCCCTCCTGATAAATCTCCTAAACCTCCTGATAAAGCTCCTGAACCTCCTGATAAAGCTCCTGAACCTACAGCTAACTTCTGCACTCCTCCAGTTAAAGCTGGAATTTTACCGTTAAGCTCTGAAAGTCCTCCTGATAAAGCTCCTGAACCCGCAACTAACTCCTGCACTCCTCCAGTTAAAGCTGGCATTTTACCATTAAGCTCCGAAAGTCCATTTCCAAATTTACCATTCATACCAGCATATAGCTGATTTAGACCTCCACTAATTTTAGCTGCACCGCCCGCTGCTTCACCTGTTTTTTCTGCGAACTTTCCAGCTCCTTTTGAAAACTCATCTGCACCTTGTGCAAAGTCTTGCGAACCCTTTACAAACTCTGAGGATCCATCCTTTAATTGCTTAGATCCTTCTGCTACTCCATGAGCTCCCTCTTGAAGTTTATTCATCATTGCTACGTTATTTTCATCTGTAGCATTTTTATTTAATGCAGTTAATGTAGCTGAAACGACTTGCATATTTGCATCTTTCTTCACGTCTGGATTAGCTTGTAAAAATGCTTCTAGCTTTTCGTTTGCTTGTTGCAATGCCTCTTGAGATTTTTTACTATTATCTACTAAATCATCTACTCCGTCAGCAACTCCTGCACTTGCGTCTTTAAGCTTACTCATACTTGGTTCCATTTGACCATATCCCGCACTAAGTTTTCCTGATCCATCATTTAACTTAGCTGATGCACCGTTTAACTGCGCTGATCCATCTTTAGTTTTTGCAAGCCCTGAAGCAAGCGTTGCTGCTCCGTCTCTAAGTTCTTTAGTTGGAGGTACCATTTCAGTTGTATATTTCTCATTAAGCTGTTGTACCCCCCCTGCCATAGTTGATACTTGCTTATTAAGCTCCAATAAACCATTATTAAGCTTACCTGCACCACCATGAAGCTGATTTACCCCTGTTCCCATAGCTGGAACTTGCTTGTTAAGCTCTGATAATCCATTATCAAGCTGAGATACTCCATTATTTAGCTTATCTGCACCATCATGAAGCTTATCTGCACCATCATGAAGTTTATTTACCCCACTTACCATTGTAGGTACTTGAGATTTAAGCTCCCCTAGTTTACTAGTTAATGTATTAGAACCTACTAATAATTTTCCTACTCCATCCGTCATTGCTGGAACACTGCCTTTAAGTTTCTCCGTTCCATCCTTTAACTGATGTGTACCATCTTTTGCGGTAACCACACCGTCAGCGAGTTTTTTGCTTCCATCAGAAGCTTTTTTCATACCATCTTTAAGTTCATATAAACTATCAAATACTGCTGTTGTGTATTCTTTTGACATACTTTTGGTTAATTCTGATTTAAGCTGATCTAAAACTTTACCATTAATCTGTGCTGCTAAAAAATTTCTCTTTTCATTTGCACTATATAAAATTTTAGCTTGCTCTGGTTTACCTTTAGTCGAGCTTAAAGCATTCTGCGAAAAATTTTCTGGAATTACGAACATGGCATAATAATCCTTTCCCTTAAGTCCATCTTCAGCTTGTTCCTTTGAAACAAACCTCCAACCTACCGCTTCCTTTTCTTTAAGATTTCCTACTAAATCTTGACCGTAGTTAACTTTTTTACCATCCTTTGTGCTTCCTATATCTTGGTTTACCACAGCTACAGGCATATCCTTAATCCTAGCATATGGGTCCCAAAAAGCATCAAGAAAAAGTGAACTATACAAAAGTGGAACTATAATAATTGCTACTACCGATACTCGTATGAATCTATTTTTAAATATGCTTGAAATATCTCTCCAAGCTACCTTTAAAAAGTTCATATTATCACCTCATCCTTTATATATATAATTATTTTCTACAACCGTTTTAACAACATTAACTCGCCAACTGACTGGTCAGTCATATATATATTTTACATTTTTTTTTTATAAAGTCAATGTATTTTTTTGTGAATAAAAAAAGTAAACGTGCTCATTAATTTTATAATTTTATATGAAATAAAAAACAGCAAGATATTCTATTCTCTAGAATTATCTTACTGTGTATTTTTACTTTATTCCATTTAGTAGGTGCTCCATAAAATTATCTGTAATTTCATCTAATTTCATACTATCATTTTTAATAACATTATAAACGGCTACTGATATTAAGTTTCCAAAATACATATATGTTAAAAAAGAAGATTCACATTTTTTTATAGTTCCATTCTCCATAGCTTTGATCATAAATTTTTCAATATCTTGCATGTATGCCTTTAGCATTTCTCTAAGTTCAGAATGTCTTATTTTCCCACCCCATGCTTGACTCATTATAACCTTAAATAAATCCCTATTTTCATATGCCAATCTTAACTGATCCTTGGTTAATTCTCTTAATTTATAGGTATAATCTTCCTGTCCTGTAGTAATTTTTTCTATTTGTTTCCTAAGTAAGCTTACTCCCTCAGTAATTATGTATTTAAAAACCTCATCCTTACTTTTAAAATAATAGTAAACCGTACCTTTAGCTACTCCAGCATCTGCTGAAATCTCATCCATAGTAGCTCCATCATATCCATTAGTGGAAAAAATCTTAATTGCAGACTGAAATATAGCTCTTTTTGTTTTATTCATTAACTCACCTCAACTTATCAATAAATTTATCCTATGCTGCTATTTTAATCTTAAGGCACATAAAAATAAAACATTATTTAAAATGCCGTACCCTATATTTCAATAATGTTATACTATATCCCTATAAATTGAAAGTATTCTTATACATTATCTAAAATTATATTTTTAATTTTTAGGTTTCCTAGAATATTAAAATATACAGTATATTCTTAAATCATCTTCTACGAAGCTGCAATTTCGACGATTTCAGAAGGAGATTTATAGTTCCACTGAAATTTTATTCTTTGCTATAGTAGCTACCCCCACTTATAGAAGTTGGGTGACTTTCCTTCTGAACTGTCGTTAACCGTTTATTCCTATTTTATACCTTTATGTAATATATATCTATGTTAAATTCAAATATTAATTTAAAACTCCAATAAATCAGATTAATTATACTATATAATGCTACCGAATTAATAATTTTATAAATATAATGGATTAATGTAGTAATAATGGATATACTATCATTTATAAGTTATAAAAATTCACAATTAAAGGGTGATAATATGAGAATACCAAATCACATCGGAGTAATTCCCGATGGAAATAGAAGATGGTCGGTAGATAATGGTTTATCAAAAGACAAAGGGTATTCCTTTGGACTAGATCCTGGTTTGTCTTTGTATAAACTTTGCAAAGCTGTGGGTGTAAAAGAAATAACTTATTATGGGTTTACTACTGATAATACAAAAAGACCGCCCTTGCAGAGAGAAGCTTTTGTTAAAGCCTGTGTAGATGCAGTAAAACTTTTAAGTACACAGGACGCTGATTTATTAGTAGTAGGAAATAGTGACTCACCTATGTTTCCTAAAGAACTACTTCCTTTCACCTCGCGTAGAACCTTTGGTAAAGGTGGTATAAAGCTAAACTTTCTCGTAAACTATGGCTGGGAATGGGACCTAAGTAATCTAGATCAAAACAAAAGTAGCAAAAGAAGTAATATATTTAATTGCATAAAAACTAATGATATCTCTAGAGTAGATTTAATTATTCGTTGGGGTGGAAGAAGGCGTCTTAGTGGATTTTTGCCTTTACAATCCATATATTCTGACTTTTATGTTATAGATGACTTTTGGCCTGACTTTAAACCGGATCATTTATCAAATGCTTTAAATTGGTATGATGATCAAGATGTAACACTTGGCGGTTGATGTGTATAAAAAAATAACTAAGTTACCTATTTTGAAATAGATATAAGTTTTTTAATAAACCATATCTATTTTTTTATATGCTAAAATATGCTATTATTAAATAAAATCATCTCATGCTGAGCTTTAAAAGCCTATGCTTTATATCCCCATAAAATTATTTTTAAAGGAGTCTTTTATGGTTAATCAAAAAATAAATTGTTATAAATGTAAGTATTACTATATTACGTGGGATCCCGTATTCCCTAAAGGTTGTAAGTTTTATGGTTTCAAATCTTTGAATTTGCCTTACATACTAGTAAAGCAATCGACTGGCATATCTTGTTGTAAGTTTACACCAAAATAAAAGCAACTAACTTTTAAATGAAAACCACTGATATATTAGGCATCTAAAATAAAGCATACAACTAACCATTATAAATTTTAGCTCTAGTTATATGCTCTGTGAGTCCCTGAAATACTAATCTATAAATCTTTTATTTTGCTCAACTACCTCATATGCGTAGGATTCAATTTTTTCTTGTCTTATGCTTCCATTCTCATTAATTCCTGTAACTATTGTAGGTATATTTACTAACTTGATGTCTGTGCCTTCAATTTTAACATACCTTTCTAATCCATCTTTAGATTTTTCATATTCTTCATTACCTAGTTCTCTTGTCTTCATACTCCCCACATTTCATCTCTCCTTTCAAATATTATGCTATCCATATGCAAATGCTTATATACTTCATAATTTCTAAAAATATTTTATTTGCTGAACAATATTTTTAATAAACAGAGATGCTTTTATTTTTCAAGAAAAATAAAAACGCTAATTAAGCGTTTTTATTGAATGGATTTATTAAGTATATCATCTTTGAATTTCTCTAGCCCTATTCGCTGAATGAAATCGCCTAGTTTTTCTCCCATATTTCCATTAGCCTTGTAATATTCCATTAAAGTATCAACCACAATCAATACCTTTTCTTCTGTTAATTTATCTTCAATAATATCAGCTACCCTAGGGGTAAATCCTCCACTACCACCTGCGACTATCATGTATCCTTCTTTGTCACCTATTACGCCTAAATCCCTAGCGTAAACACTAGTGCAAGCATTCCTACAACCAGCTACTCCGATCTTTGTTCTACAAGGCATCTCCATTCCATGGTAACGCTTGTCTAAAAGCATTCCAATTTTCAAAGAATTTTGTTTCCCTCTTTTGCAAAATGCTGCGGGACACATGTGAACATTTTTTACAGAGTTTAGGGATTTAACGCCTGGTTGCATACCTAATTCTTCCCACACTTTTACAACATCTTCAGATTCTAGTCCTAATATTGCAATTCTCTGCCCTGATGTCATTTTTAAGATTCCTTTATATTTTTCAGCTACTTCAGCTATTTTTGAAAGCTGTTTTGAGGTTATAAATCCCCCTGGAATATGAGGCGTTACACCATAAGTTCTTTTCCCATCTCTTACTTTTTGAAGTACAGCATATTTAGGTTCCATTAAATTTCCTCCTATTCCATGGACATCGTAATAACCATTAGTTATTATGTCTCTAAGTATATTTACTTTCTTATAATTTGATTCACTCCGATTATACCATTATATTCTAAACCTTTAACAAAATTATAAGTATATTCCTCATTAGAATTTTCAATAAATGCTTTTGTCCATGTATGTCTAAGCATATAAAATATATTTACATCACCATTTACCATTTCCCAATAATTTTTATGAATACAGCTTGTAGTTTCCCATTCAAATATGTCATTTTCTGATTTTATAAGTCTTGTTACTCTATCACAAGGCATACCTTCTAATAAATAATTGTTAATGGCATTAAATACTTCTTCTGGATTTCCTGGCATCTCTTTTTCTTTTAAAGTTTCTCCAACAGTTTTACCTTGCTTTGCAAAACATTCCATAGCAATAATTTCTGCTTCTTCCCCATAATTTCTAATCATTTCTGTTATTATAAATGCTGTCCTAGTTTCTACTTTTCCAATTTTATCCTGTAACCACCCATGTATATTGGCTGCATCAATTATATCCTCTATATTTTTTGTGATGTCTATCGGACTTCCGTAATCCAGTGATTTTTGTGCAATATCTTTTGCATTATCTCCATATTTATCTATATAAACTTTTTTTAAATTTGTCTCTAAATCCTCTGCCAATAAAATTTTACTAAATAACCATGTGTGAATAGGTGCTAAAAAAGCGCTCATTATTATTCCTCCAATATCTATTTATTCTTTGAATTTACAAATCTATAATTTAATAATACTATATTTAGCCTATACTTACGGTAACTTATGTTACCATATGTACACCACTATAAATTAATTACTATTTTACAAATGATTAATTATATTTTAAAAAAATAAAAAGAGCATTAAAACTCTCTTTATTAAAATTCACAAAGTAGTTTTATTACTCTTCAGCTCTTATTGCAGATTTGCGTTTTGCCTTTTTCATATCAGACTCTTCTATAGTGTTTGGTTTTTTAGGCTTATCATCTTTTTCCTTCGCTGGATACTTCATTTCTTTATATGGCATAAAATCACTCCTTTATAAAGTATTTTTCACTTTTAAGATAATTTTATTCATATATTTATTTTTACTTAATGTATTTTTGAGGATTTTTAGGCTTACCATTTTCTCTTACCTCAAAATGTAGATGAGGCCCTGTACTATTCCCGGTACTTCCTACTTCTCCTATTTTCATACCACTCTTTACTGCTTCACCTTTTTTTACAGTAATAACACTACAATGTGCATATGTAGTTTCTATTCCTCCACCATGGTTGATTTTTATCACATTACCATACCCATCCTGCCAAGCTGCATAAGTGACACTACCATCTAATGCCGCACTTATTGTTGCACCAAAACTCGCTGCTATATCAACTCCTTTATGCATTTTTCCCCAGCGCTCACCAAATCTTGAACTTATACTACCTCTTGATGGACTATTTATAGCTTCCAATGGAGGTGTTATTGGGTTATTAGTTCCTACCAATATTTCTTTGTTTTGCACTGGCGTTATAGTATCTTCTTTTAAGACCTTTTCAGATATGATATTATTGTTAAGTGCTATTACTTCGCTAGTAACCTCTTTTATTCCATCGATACCTTCACGCTCCACCTCCTTAACACCATTCATTAGTTTACTCGAGGATTTTATAATTGTAGCAGGGTATATTGCTTGTTCCTTAATTGTATTTCCTACTATTTTCACAGTAATTAATGGAACTTGTGCTTTATTGTTATATTTAATTAATTCCTTAATAATTTCATGATTTTCATATAAATTTCCTGTTTTAACCTTAACAGGTTCATAACTAATTTTATTTTCTATATCTATTTTTCTTATACTATTTAGCTTCGAATTCTCAGAATAATAATCTTTTACAGAGTTTAAAATTTCTTTTCCTTGATTTTCATTTATTACATATGCCATTTTTCTATTATCTGATTTCATTAAAAATACGTCTACTACTATATTGGATTCTTTTAGCATTACTTTCTTAAGTCTATCTCCACTTATAAACATAGCATCATTATTTACTTTTACTTTATCTAAAGTTAAATCTTTTATTGTAATTATGTTTCCATATTTGGATTTAATTTCGCTTTGCAATTCCTTATATGTTTTATTAAATTCCTTCTTATTTTTTACAAATGTTATGGTACTGCTCCCTATAGAAACTTTATAACCATAAAACCTATATACATTTAAATACACCATAGTAGCAGTGATCATAAGTGTTATAATTACCACACCTATATTCATTTTATTTCGTTTTAGAGCATTCAATATTCTACCTCCTGTGATACTTACTTAATATGCCCTTTTATGACAAATAATATGCATTGTTGAAATATTTTTTTTATTTGTATCTTTAAGTGTATGGTATACTATATGTTGAATAATAAAATTCCTATAGATTAATACATTATATAAATAACCCGCGATTTTGTATTTTAAAATTATAGTTCTATAATATAAAAAGAAAGGTAGTGACTTTATGAGTACTTTCATGTTTAAGAATGAAAACTATAAATATACTCCTGTGAGTAATATCTTTATAGATAAGTTTATGCCTAGAGCTAGAGGAGAATTTGTTAAAGTTTATCTTCTTGGGCTAAAATATTGTACAACTGGAGAAATAGGCGCTACCTCGCAAGTTATAGCAAATACGCTCGGACTTCTAGAAACAGATGTTGTAAATGCTTGGAACTATTGGAATGATGAGAACCTAATTAAAATGACTCCCATTGATAATATGGGTAACTTTAATATTGAATTCTTGGATTTATTAGATGTTCCAAGTGACAATATCCAAGGCATAAATTTACTTGAAGAATTAACTAATTCTTCAATAAAGGGTATGCTTCAAGATATTGAAAAACTATTAGCCAAACCTCTTTCACCAAAAGAAATGACTATGTACCTAAGCTGGCAAAAAGATTATAATTTTCCTCCAGAACTAATACTTTTATTAATTCAATATTGTGTATCAAAAGGTAAAGTTGACTATAGATACATTGAAACCATTGCAATTGCTTGGCATGATGCTAATATTCAAAATATTGAAGAGGCCCAATCCTATATAAAAAAACATGAGGATAAATGGATAAACATCAGAAAAATATTAAATTACCTAGGAATAAAAGCTCCAGAAATAATGAAACCTCAAGAACAACTATTAGATAAATGGATAAATGTTTATAAATTTTCTCTAGAAATTATATTTAAAGCTTGCGATATTTGTTTTAATAGGCTAAGCCGCGCTGATTTTAAATATATCGACGGAATTCTAAATAGTTGGTTTAAAGACGGCATAAAATCTTTAGAGGATATAGAGAAAAAAGATAAAAAACGTTTAGTTACTAATAAAAAGACTACCGCTGGTGGAAAACCTGCCAAAGGAAGTTTCAATGATTATGAACAAAGAGCCTATGACTTTAATGAACTAGAAAAAAAATTACTAGGATGGGATAATAATGATTAAAGGATATCAAACCAAAATATTAGCTATGTATGATCGAATAAGGCAAGAAGAAGAAGCTGACTTTAGAAAAAGAAAAGTTCACATAGAAAAGGCTCACCCTGAAATTATTGAACTAGATCACAAAATAGGTAAGCTATGTATAGAATTATCTATTAGTGCTTTGAAAAGTATTAACAATAGAGATGAATATTTACATGCTTTGAAGGAAAAAATATTAGATTTAAGAATGAAAAAATCTGAGCTGCTAGTATCTAATGGTTTTGATATGGAATACTTGAATTTGCATTATAGATGCATAAAATGTCGCGATACAGGTTTTATTGGAAATACTAAATGCTCTTGTTTTAAGCAAAAAGTTATAGATGTTTATTATACTAGTTCTGAACTTCGAGGTATGTTAAATACCCATAACTTTGATAATTTCAAATTAGATTACTATCCTTCTAGAAAAAGTGACATTGAATCAGAATCTCCTAAAAAGAACATTGAAAAGATTTTATCTAGATCTATGAACTTTTTAAAGAATTTCAATACCACTGATGAAAATTTATTATTCTATGGAAGTTCTGGTACAGGAAAAACCTTTCTGTCTCATTGCATTACAAAGGAATTACTCGACAAAGGTTCTTTTGTAGTATATAGAACAGCCGAACAATTGATAAAGGCTTTAAAAGAAATTCGATTTAATGGCGACACCTCTTTAGAGGAACTACTAATAAATTGTGATCTACTTATTATAGATGATTTGGGTACTGAGCAAATTTCAGATTTTACTAAAACAGAAATGTTCAATCTACTTAACACCAAATTATTAAAACAAAAAAAAATGCTAGTGTCTACTAATTTAACTCTTGAAAATTTATTAAATACCTATACTGAGAGAATAACTTCTAGATTAATTGGCAATTTTACACTTTGCAAATTCTTTGGAGACGACATAAGAATAAAGAAAAATTTGAATAAATCAAAGTAAATGGATTCATCAGTATGAGCTTTATCCTGCATGACTCAAAATAAGAGCTTGAAACGTGAAAATCCATTAAATAATTCTAATCTTTTGCCAATATAAATTTCTCTAGCGCTCACATTCGGCTTACAGCCGGTTTGCTAGACTTCCTTACAGGAAGTCTCACGAGAATTTTATATTGGCAAAAGAAGAATTACTAAATGGATTTTCAATGTTTCTGATCTTCTTATTTTAAGTCACTCTGGATAAAGTTCATACTATTATGCGTATCTATATTCATGTTTATCCACGTTATTTTCCCGACCCTAAATAAAAAAAAGTCCTAAACTAATGTTTAGGACTTTTTGGAGCTGGCAATAGGAATTGAACCTACAACCTGCTGATTACAAGTCAGCTGCTCTACCGTTGAGCCATGCCAGCAAAAATGGCGACTCAAAAGGGACTCGGACCCTCGACCTCCGCCGTGACAGGGCGGCACTCTAACCAACTGAGCTATTGAGCCATATATGGTGGGAACAACAGGGTTCGAACCTGTGACCCTCTGCTTGTAAGGCAGATGCTCTCCCAGCTGAGCTATGCTCCCATATATGTTTTAATGGTGACTCCTAGGGGAATTGAACCCCTGTTACCACCGTGAAAGGGTGGTGTCTTAACCGCTTGACCAAGGAGCCTTATTATTTTCCAATGACTCTTGCCATAAGAATCATACTTGCAAATTAACTATTTTTTTACTAAACCATACCAGTTTAGTAAAAATGGCGACTCAAAAGGGACTCGGACCCTCGACCTCCGCCGTGACAGGGCGGCACTCTAACCAACTGAGCTATTGAGCCATATATGGTGGGAACAACAGGGTTCGAACCTGTGACCCTCTGCTTGTAAGGCAGATGCTCTCCCAGCTGAGCTATGCTCCCATATATGTTTTATGGTGACTCCTAGGGGAATTGAACCCCTGTTACCACCGTGAAAGGGTGGTGTCTTAACCGCTTGACCAAGGAGCCATACTAATTTGTCACTTTATTTATTATGGGCTTTCGTCTCGCAACCCGACATAAACTATAATACCTAATTTTTCTTAAAGTGTCAACATGTTTTCTTGTTTTTTTTTTGTTTTTTTTTCACAAAATGATCGAATCCAGTTAAATCAAGGGTTCATCTTATAGATAAATATTTATATTTTTTTTAAAATAATTACCTTTTCACTAAACAACCTACCCAAATTCTATGGTTTCTTATAAAACAAAATAAAAATTCATTTTCATCCTACTCATTTTAGGGTAAGATTATAGGCAACCACTTTATATTATAAAAATATTTTTTTCTCGAAAGGAGAGATTTTCTTGAAACATTCTCTTATAGTAATTGGCGGAGGTGCCTCTGGTTTAACCTCTGCTTTAATAGCAAAAGATTTTGGAATAGATGTAGCAATAATTGAAGGAACCGACAGAGTAGGTAAAAAAATACTAACCACCGGTAACGGCAGGTGTAATATCAGTAATGCACATATAAATAATAATAGATATCACAGTGAAAATCCATATTTCGCAGGTTATACACTAGATTCTTTTACCATAAAGGATACTATAGATTTTTTCGAATCTTTAGGAATACCTTTAGTAACAACAGATGGGGGTAAAATGTTTCCTATGTCATTGCAAGCCTCATCAGTACTTGATATACTACGCTTTGCTATAGAAGAAAAAAAAATTCCACTGTATACAAACACCAAATCTAAGGAGATTATTAAAACAAAGAATGGTTTTAAAATTTACAGCACAGATAATTCTACATATGAATGTGAAAAGTTGATTATTGCCACCGGTGGTAAATCGGCCCCTAAAACAGGTTCTGACGGCTCCGGCTATTCATTGGCTACACAATTAGGCCACAGTATAATCTCTCCCGTACCAGCCCTTGTACAGCTTAAATTAAACTATAATAAACTAAAGGCTCTATCTGGAGTAAAATTTGATGGTTTTGCGAACATATTTATAAATGATAAATATGTTCAAAAGGAATTCGGAGAAATACTTTTCACAGATTACGGCATCTCTGGACCTCCTATTCTTCAACTTAGTAGAACTGCATCTTATGGTTTGTCTAAAAATAGCAATGTTTCTTTAAGTATTGATATGCTACCAACTATTGGCTGCGAAGATCTAAAAACATTTTTAAACAATCATTGGTCAGTATTTCCGAGTCGCTGCGTTCATGATTCATTCATCGGAATAATTAACAAAAAGATCATTCCAATAATTTTAAAAGAAGCAAAAATAGATGACATTCATAAGCCTTGTTGCGATTTGACCTTAAACGAAAAAAATGCTATATATACTTTGTTAAAACAATGGCAATTTGAGGTTTCAGGTACTAATTCTTTTGCAAATGCTCAGATAACTGCAGGAGGCATTAATACAAAAGAAATTAATCCCGAAACTCTAGAATCTAATATTACTAAGAACTTATTCTTTGCAGGAGAAATATTAGATGTAGATGGCGATTGTGGTGGTTTTAACCTTCAATGGGCATGGAGTTCTGGTGCTATTGCAGGAAAAAATGCCTCCAAATAAAAAATAAGAGTGCGATACCTATGAAGTTTCTCCTGCGTGAATTGAAATAAGATTTTGAAACGTAAAAGTTGATTAAAAAATTCACTTCCAGAGAAATTTCATACTATATCGCACATCTATATCCAAGTACTTTCTAAGAGCGTCAGCTCAGTTCCCTCTTCATTTATAATTTTATGTCTACATATTATTTTATCTTCTTCTCTTATAATTTCTGTGCTCGCCTTTATGGTTTCTCCATATGTTGTTTCCTTTTTGTAAGTTACCTTAATATTCCTTAGTTCATAGTTTATTACTATATCCTTAGGAATTGTTTCTAAAGCCCATGCAGCATATTTAACATTATTTACGTGCATATTCGTATCAATATCACTATACCTCACATCAAAACTTTTCTCACTGTCCACTTTAGTTATTGTTGGTATATCTTCGATATCTATAATTGCATTATTGCTATCATCTACACCATAAGCCTCATACATATCTTTCGTAATCCTTATTGGCCTTCTTCTGTCTGTATTTATTAAAATCCACACAGAACTCGCATAGCCTATTTTATTCCCTTTCACATCAAAGATTTCATATTTCCTGTATGCATAAAATTTATTGAAAGAATATGCAAAAGTTTTAATCTTTATAGTTTCGTTTAATAAAGGATATGACTCCATTGTTATATCCCATTTATATAACACCCAAGCTGATTTATTCTCTTTAAGATGTTCTATGCCGACTCCGAGCACTTCACTTTGATACATTGCCATGTCACCAAGATAATCTATAATGCTTGTCATCAAAGCTCTTTTATGAATATCCACTTCATAATAATGAATATTATAATCTCTATCTGTAACCGCTGGGATTTTTCCCATAATACCCCTCCTATATTTCTCATGAGTACATAATAACTATTAATTTATGCCTCTTAATTTTCTTCATATTTAAAATAATACCAAACTAAACCAATATAGTAAACATTAACCGTATAGTGTTAACATAAAGTTTGTTAAATTTTTATTTAGCTATGTAATTGTTCTCAAAATAGTGTTAAAATATTGTAGTCAGTATTCATTATGAAACTGAACTATAAATAAGGATTATGAATAGAACGACTTATATCCTTATGGAATAAGAGCGGAGGGAACACATGATTAATAATAATTCTATTAAACTCAGAAGAATAAAAACAAGTGAACTTACAACTATTGGTATGCTATCAGCTATTTGCGTCGTACTTGGATTAACTGGATATGGTTTTATTCCACTTCCTGGTGCCAAAGCTACTATCATGCACATTCCCGTTATTATAGGATCAATAATAGGTGGCCCTATGGTAGGAATGACTATTGGTTTCATATTTGGGCTGTTTAGTATTATGCAAAACATAACAACTCCCAATATACTCTCTTTTGCTTTTATAAATCCTTTAGTATCTGTATTACCAAGAGTTCTTATTGGTCTTACTTCTTACTATGTTTATAACCTAATCCACGTTAAAAACGATAGCCTAAGGATTGGACTTGCTACCGTTGTTGGTTCTCTAACTAACACTTTTGGGGTTCTTACTATGATATATATTTTATATGCGGCTAGATTTGCTGCTTCTAAGTGCATAGATCCATCTATTGCTGCAAAGACGATTTATGGTATAGGTATAATAAACGGTGTTCCAGAGGCCATCATAGCTACTGTAATTACCATACCTGTTATCCTCGCCATTAAGAAAATAAAGAAAAGATAAAAAACAAGACACTTAGCATTTGCTAAGTGTCTTAATTTTTTTATGCGTTTAATGCAGTCATTAATTCTTCTAAATTAAGACCATGAACCATTGCTGCTTCTTCTAGTGTTTCAGCTTGTGCTGAAGGACATCCTACACAACCCATTCCAAAGCTCATTAATACTTCAACTGATTCTGGCTTTTGTCTTACAACTTCGCCTATTGTCATGTCTTTAGTTATTTTCATATTATCTACCTCACTTTATGTTAATTTAAAATAATTATACCAGAATTGAAATGTCAAATAAATAAAAATATTATTTAACTTTAATTCTCATTATATTTTATATACTTGAATTTTACTAGTACGCACTTTTTTAATCTCTAGTATGCACTTGTATACCTTAATATATATTTCCCACAATAATTATAATTTCCTATAATATTAAAAAACATACATATTAAAAAAATAACCTTTGTATAATATATGTCTATATGCTATATTTCAGTTAGCACCATTGTTTGATCTCTTTTAGGTCCAACTGAAACTATGGAAACTTTAACTCCTGTAAACTCTTCAATTTTCTTTAAGTATATTTTTGCATTTTCAGGAAGTTCTTCATAGCTTCTTGCATCAGCTATATTTTCATCCCAACCATCGAACTCTTCATATACTGGCACGCATTTAGCTAAATCCTCGAGGCTTGCTGGGAAATAATCTATAACACTACCTTCAAATTTATATCCTACACAAATTTTTATTTTTTCAAGTCCTGCTAATGTATCTATTTTAGTTACAGCAAAGCTAGTAAGTCCTGAAACTCTTGCTGCAGTTTTTAATATAACAAGGTCAAGCCATCCACATCTTCTTGCCCTACCTGTTGTTACGCCAAATTCAAAACCTTTTTCGCGAATCCATTCTCCTACCTCATCATTAAGTTCTGTTGGGAATGGTCCTTTTCCTACTCTTGTAGTATAAGCTTTCGCTACCCCTACAGCATTTGTTATCATAGTAGGTCCTATTCCTGCTCCAACACAAACTCCGCCCGCAATAGTGTTTGATGAAGTTACAAAAGGATATGAACCATAATCTATATCAAGCAACGTTCCTTGTGCTCCTTCAAATAAAACATTTTTTCCGGACTTTATTGAATCGTAAACTTTAACTGATATATCTTTTACAAAAGGTCTCATTCTTTCTGCATACTCTAAATACTCTGTATATATTTTATCAAAATCTAAAGCTTTTCCACCCAAAACTTTTGTTATTATATCATTCTTCATTGCTAGACTAGTTTTAAGCTTTTCTTTAAAAACATCTTTTTTCATTAAGTCACAAACCCTGATTCCACTTCTTTCAAACTTGTCAGTGTAACAAGGTCCTATACCTTTTTTTGTAGTTCCGATATCATTTTTACCTCTAGCTATTTCGTATAAATTATCTAACTCTTTATGATATGGCATTATAACCTGTGATCTATCACTAATCATCAATCTTTCTGGAGTTATTTTTTCACCTAAAGCTTCTAAATAGTCAATTTCTGTAAATAACGCTTCTGGGTCTACAACCACGCCATTACCTATTACATTCAATTTTTCTTTATATAATATTCCTGATGGTATTAAGTGAAGTTTATATTCCTTTTCTCCTACTACTACTGTATGACCTGCATTGTTTCCACCTTGGAACCTGACTACTACGTTAGCTCCCTCGGCAAGATAATCTGTCATCTTACCTTTACCTTCATCTCCCCATTGGGCTCCTAAAACTATAAATGCTGACATATAAATTCCTCGCTTTCTTTAATTCACAATAAAATTTCTTAACTACTAGTGTTAAGAATTTTTATTGTCTTCTATGTTTACTTCATGTTGAATTATACACTTTTAATATTCATATAACCAATTATTTATATTAAATTCTTAGTCTTCTTTCTGAGCTATGTCTCTTGCTACTACGACTCCTGTTGTAGATGCTTGCATTAGTCCTCTAGTTATCCCTGCTCCATCCCCTATGGTATATAGATTACTAACAGATGTTTCAAACTTATCATTTGTACTAATTTTACTAGAATAAAACTTCACCTCAACTCCATATAGCAATGTGTTTTTGCTATATAAACCTGGTGCTATCTTGTCAAAAGCCTTTAATGCTTCTACAATAGACGTTAAGTGCCTTTGTGGTAATACAAAGCTTAAATCACCTGGTACTGCTGATTTCAAAGTAGGTGTCGTAGTCGATTTACCTAATCTGTCATAATCTGTTCTTCTTCCTTTTAGTAAATCCCCGAGTCTTTGAACCATTATCCCCCCGCCAGTTAACATATTACCTAGCTGAGCTATATATTTTCCATAACCTATAGGTTGATTAAAAGGCTCTGTGAAAGTAGTAGATACAAGCATCGCAAAATTTGTATTAGTTGTCCTAAGCTTTTGGTCTGAGTAACTATGACCATTCACAACTGCAATCGTGTTATCATCATAATATTCCGCTGACACTACTCCCCCTGGATTCATACAAAAGGTCCTAACCTTGTTATCAAAGGTATCAGAATAATATACTAATTTTGCTTCATATAAGTCCTTTGTTAAATGGTCCATAACAGAATTAGGTACCTCAACTCTTACTCCAATATCTACTGCATTATTAGTAACCTTAATATTATGTTTTTTAGCTTCATTTGAAGCCCATTCCGCCCCACCTCTACCTGGTGCTGCTACAACATACTTTGCATTAACCCTAAACACACCTTCTTTATTCTTTAATAATACTCCAGTAGCTTTATTATCTTCTATTAATATTTCTTCCACTTCACTAAGTTCTATAAACTCAGTATTTGTATTATCTATTAAATGATGGTACATAGATTTTAAAACTTCATAGGCAAGTTCTGTTCCTAAATGTCTTACTGGACATTCAACAAGACGAATATTGTGCTTACTTGCTTCATATTCAACTTCGTCAACTTTGTCACTATTAAGCCCATATACCTTCTCATTTGCCCCAAATTTTATATATATATCATCACAATACTTTATTAATTTTTTTGATTCGTCTTCAGAAAAATATTCAAGAAGTTTTCCACCCACCTCTGGGCTTAGAGAAAGCTTACCATCTGAAAAAGCTCCAGCACCTGCCCAACCAAATGTTATCCCACACGGATTACATTTAACACACTTTCCTGTATCTCTAGCTGGACATTTTCTTTTTTCTATATTTCTTCCCTTATCAACTATAAGTACTCTAAGTTCAGGTTTTTTATTAGAAATTTCTAGTGCCGTAAATATTCCCGCTGGACCAGCTCCTACAATAACTATATCATAAAAATTTTTCATTTCATATACCTCCTTGAATTACTCTGTAGGAAATAAAATTTATCAATGGTTGCCATACTACTTAATGATATCAGAGCAGTATAACCCAGTCAATATAAAATGCGAATATTAATAAATTATTTTAAGTAATAGTTCGTATATACATTGTTTATCTAAAATAAAAAATACACTTACTCACATTGAATAACTGTATTTTCTCTATTAAATCATCACCTGCGGTGCTTCTCAAATGTAGTTAAAAGCATTTTATACTTTAATCTATTTATTAACAAAACTCTTATAAACATTTATATTATCTAGGGACCTTATTCTTTCTGAAAATTTGCCTTCCTCTGTATCCCCTAAAGCCTTATTCATATCATACATTCTTGCATCCATTATATCTAAATGATGTAGCATTTCCGCTTCTGGTATCATAGGTTTTTTAGGGCTTCCATACTCTGCTTCATAATGATGAGCTAGCACCATATGCTGTAGTAACATAGATACTTCAGTATCTGCTTTAACCTCAAGGCTTGCTGTTTCTATCATTTTAATTCCTTGAATTATATGACCTAAAAGCTGTCCTTCCACTGAATATTCGCTTACGATTCCAAGTTCACTAGCCTTCATTTCATATATTTTACCAATATCATGAAGTATTATACCTGCATATAGCAAATCCGTATTTAGAAACGTATAAATTTCGCTTAATTTTTCTCCTGCCTTAAGCATGGTGGTTGTGTGATATAACAGACCTGATCTTATAGAGTGATGGTTAGACTTAGCAGCTGGATAATGCATTAGCTTTTCCTCATTATGACCTAAAATATTGCTAACTATATTTTGAATATCTATATTTTTAATCTTAGATAAATATTTTAAAATATCATCATACATTTTTTCTGGTGAATACGGTGCCACTGCAACATAATCACAAATGTTTACTTCGTCTTTTTCCTCAGTTAGTCTTATCATTTCAATTTTTAATTGAAGCTTTCCTCTCCACTCATTTACTGTACCCTTAATTTTCACTAAGATGCTTTGTTTAAATGTATTTTCTAATTTTTCATTGCATTCCCAAAGTTTTGCATTTATATCGCCGGTGGCATCGCCTAAATTAAAATCTAAATATTTATTTGTGTTACTATTGTTGGAAACCTTGCTATCTACAGATTTTATAACATAAAAACCTTCAATCCTATCGCCTTTCTTCATTCCACTTATTTTCTTCATTTCCATATTTATCTCCTTATATTGTAATAAACTTATTATATCTAATACATTATGCTGATACAAGTGCTTAATATCTCTATATCAATCAATTAAATTACATAACTTTAATATATCTTTCAATTATACATCAATATCGTTTGTAAAATTTAGAAATCTTTAAGTTAAGAAATATTTTTAAATTAACTTTTTTAATTATGATAAACTGGATATAAAAAATGAATGTATGATTTAATAAAAATCATACATTCATCTATAATATTAATTATTCCTGGTTTATATTAAATATACTTATTTTACTACTCTTTTTCCAATTATAAAATTACTTTTATAATATCCAGTTAATTCAGATATTTTTACAACATCACCAGTTTTGGGAGATTGTATAAATTTATTATTACCAATATATACTCCCGCGTGAGATGCTTGGGAAGGCGATGCTGGATTTGTCCTAAAGAATACCAGATCACCTTTTTGGAGACTATTTATATTAACTGAGGTACCTATATTTATTTGGTCCATAGTCGTTCTAGGTAAATTTATACCTATGTTTTTATAAGCATATTGTATAAGACCTGAACAATCAAAACCACCACTTACATATTTGCCATTAGAATTAAACTTCGCTGGTGTTGTACCACCCCATAAGTATGGCATTCCTAAAAACGTGTTTAATTGCGAGATTAAACTCTCTATATTTTTTGTTGCAGTACTTTGTTGTCCATTTGAATTATTTTCTGTGGTATCACCTCTACTTGGAGTGTCATTACCTAGGCTTACGTATGTTTTAGCTATATATCCCCATTGTCCGTTATACTTGATTTTATAGAAATCATTTTGTGTTCCATATAAATCCACTTTTGCATTTATTTTTATTGCGCCCATAATATTGTTACCCATAGACGCCGTTTTTCTTACATTTAAACTTGATGCTGTAATATAACCAATTCCAGTAGTCACACTGCTTGTACTATCTGTATTTGTGCTTGTATCCTGTCCTGTTGCAGCCTTCACATATTGCTCACTTACATAACCTGTTTTGCCACCATAATTTATCTTATAAAAACCGTTTGATTTTTCATACATTGTCACTTTAGTTCCGCGTGTAATAACATTAGCAACAGAATAATTTATTCCAGATCCAGATCTTACATTTAAATAGTCTGTTGTTATTATTCCTGCAGTCCCCGCTCCATTTATTGTACTTGTAGAACCAGACGTATTTGACGATAATTTTATATATGAGCTATGTACATATCCAGTTTGTCCTTTATAATTTATTTTATAGAATTCACCTTCTTTACCAAGTGTCTCTACCGCCGTATTTCTCGCAAGAGAAGCTATAATCGATGATGAAATTGATGATTTTTGCCTGACACGTAATGAACTTGCAGTCACCGTTCCATTGTCCGCGAATACAACATGTGAACCCGCCATAGTTAATAACATTGCTATAAAAGCTACTCTCTTTTTCATATACTACCTCCTATATTTTAGATGAATATAAATTATTGAAATATGTAAATTATTTCTAATGTAAATATTTTATTTTTTTCTCCTAGAGTTTTGCTTGCATATTTATTCTCTGCAATATTTTCCAGGAAATGTTTTGAACGTTAGCTTGTCTACTTATTATAACTAGTACTATGAATATGTTTACATCAATCTTCCCCTTTAACTTGACACTAACACAAATGGCATAAATTTTCACTTTTTTTATATAATACCATTGTAACAGAAAGTAATAATTTTTTATATACATATAATTTATAAAAAATCACTGATTTTCATGATTCTTACCTAAATTTCACTTATTAAGTCAAATAAAATGAGAATGTAATTATACAAATAATCCTTATACTTTCCGATTTAAATTCTATGGTAATATTTGTCAATATGTATTATAATTATTATTGTGTTACAACATTCTATTTAGCATACATAAGCTTATTTTATGTAACACAAATCTTGCGAGGTGATAATTATGCCCAGAGGAAGAAAGAAAATTGAAAATTCTAAAAGCGAATTGATTCATGTAAGAATAAGTGAAGACATATCAAACTCTTTAGAAAGTTTCTGCAAGGCAAGCAATATAAAAAAGAGTGAAGGAATAAGACTCCTCCTTGAAAGTATTCTGAAATAAATGCTACACTAAAAAAGTAGTTAAGATATAACTCTCAACTACTTTTTTGCTATGCTTTTAAACCATCACCTGCGGTGCTGCAACAGCTCAGCAGGAGCTGCATTAACGTCTTCAGAAGGAGATTTATACCCCCGCTGAAGTTTTATCTTTGCTATGGTATGTAACTCCCATTTATATAAGTAGGAGACTTACCTTCTGGAATGTCGTTAAAAGTTCTTGCCACAAGCAACGATTCGTTTGTTACCTTTTATTAATTTACTTTTATCTATTCCAACTTTCACTTTTATCTTTTTCATTTACATTCAACCTCACCTTATATATAATTACACTTCTAGTACTAATAAAACACGATTATTTCCTCTTATTTATTCTGTCTATCAGTATTATTACCCAATATATGTAATATTAATCAATCCGTTAAATATAAAAGCCTGAAGATAGATTTCTCTACCCTCAAGCTGCGTTTTACTATATTTCTATTCATTTACTATGCCACTTTATAACCCACCGTCTGCCTACTTTAGCTATGCTGAACGTACAAAAAAGCACCAGCAGTTATGCCAGTGCTTAAAAAAAAGCTTTGTTTTCATGTTACAAACTTGGAGCTGAAAAAGGGAGTCGAACCCTCGACCTACGCATTACGAGTGCGTTACTCTACCAACTGAGCTATTTCAGCATATACAAAACGATTTAAACTAATACCTATATAGATTTTTATTTAGTTGTAATCCATTTATATCTTTAAATGAATTAGTAGCAATCAAAATAATATCAACTAACACCCATATTCCAAAACCACCAAAGGTTAAAATCATTAAAATTCCCGTACCTATTTTACCTACATAAAATCTATGAATACCAAATGCGCCAAGAAAAATACACAGCAATAAAGCAACTAACCAGTTTTTTTCACTAATAATCCGTTCACCAGTCGTATTAGGTTGAATTAATAAATTAATCCCACATATTTTACAAAAATTAGAGCTATCTTCATTTTGAGATCCACAACTAGGACAGAACATTAAATCACCCTTTTTAGCTTATTTTAAATGACTTTCTTATATTTTATCATATGTGGTATCATTTTACTATATGTATGAAATAAGTGTTTTTAAAATAAAATGAATTCTTAAAAGTAAAAAGGAGTGGCGAAGACGCCACTCCAAGCTATAACGACATATCTTTCACACAATTAAGTTTTTTCATATAATCACTTTCAACAGAATCTATCTCTCTCTCATTTGATTTTTTAACAATAACTGCATCGTTAATTTGTGGAATTGAGTTTGGCATAGCACCTTTAAAAAGCTCTCCAACTATATTACCTATATAATCTTTAACTTCAGGGTTATCTAAAATATTTGCAATATCTACTGTATCTAGCTTCTTAACTTTATTGCCGTAGTCCCTGTAAAATCTCAGAGCCTGCTTTATAAGTTTAGAATTATTAATACCTTTCTTCTCCATATTGCTCACATAATTAATTAAGTCTTTATCTGTTTCCTCTCCTAAATTTGATGATACAGTTTTACGGAGTGCTCCCATACTTATTGACCTGCTACTGTCGTTGCAGCAACTTCTTTATTTCCATCTAAGTATTCAAGTACTAACAATTCTTTATATCTTTCAGCGAACAGTATAGCATTTGCACATTGAGGATTTTTATTGTCTATAAGTTTTGGCTGAGTTTTCATGAACTCAGTTTGTAAATATTCTAATAGTAACTGCGCAGGCCCTCCTATTATTCTTATATCTTTACAAGTATTTGGTTTAAAAGAGCTATTAATTGAACTTATTGCTTTCTCCACGTATGGTTTTAACACTAGATCTTTAATGTCTTTTAATACATTTGCTTCCCCAAAAGGTAGTTCGTCATCTTCTAAATATTCGATAGCATCTGATATATCATAATTACCATCAGATCCGTCAGCAGAGTTGAACTTAGTGAGTAACGCTTCTATTGTTGGCTCAAATCCATGTTGTGCAAAACTACTAGCCTTAGTCATTCCAAGCACCTTGTTACCGAATTCATCTTTCTCATATTTCCAATGAGATACATCTAAAGTACCACCACCAAAGTCAAGTAATAACATTGGATAAGTAAATGTTTCCATGGTTTCAGCGCTTAATGTACCTCCTTGTTTAAATACTTGTACATCTAATATTTCTATATCATATGTTATATTATTTATTGTTATAGACTGCTTTTCCATCTTCTTTATTTCATTTTTAAGTGGAATACTGTGATCTATATAATATTCTGCTGGAAGTCCTACAGCGAGTCTTACTTTTATTTTAGTTTCCCCCTTAAAACTTAGTGCAATAGCGTTAAGCAGATTCAACTTATAATGCTCGGACATGTATTTATTAGATTCCATGTTAAGCTTGCCTTCTTTATTACCTACGGTGTATAACTTTCCATTCCAAGTGATGTTACTTATTCCAGTAGCCCTAGAACCATGCTTGCTTACAGCAGAGACTCTACTAGCAAAAGTTACATTGGTACTTGTTTTTGTAAATGTATTTCCTATGTCAACAGTTAGTACAGATGCTAGCGCTTTCTTTAATACAGGATACTTTTTTGATATTTCTGTTAAGTTCATTTATTTTTCCTCCTAAATTTTTCTAATTATTCCTTATTGTTATATATTCTATATTATGTATCAATATCCTTCTTTTGTAATAAAATATTTATATATATATTTATAAACCTATTTATAGATGTTTGTCTACATCCTTGTAAATATAGATAGATATATCTATATATATATCTATCTACAAATGTAAACATATATATATCCACATTAAAGAAAATATCCTTAATAGCTCACTAGTCATATCAACCTCTCCCACACTATATGTACACAAATAGAAATAGGATAACAAAATTTTATAAATTTTGTTATCCTATCATAATTTATCTAATCTAGTAGATAAATCTACTTTAGCGTATTCTTACTCTCTATGAATTACATCAAGTCTTGCAAATTTACTGAATTGGCCTATCCATGCAAGTTTTACTGTGCCTATAGGACCATTCCTTTGTTTTGCTATTATAAGTTCTGCTACATTTTTATCTTCCGTTTCCTCATTATAATACTCATCTCTGTATAAGAACATAACAAGGTCAGCATCCTGCTCAATAGACCCTGACTCTCTAAGATCAGATAACATAGGCCTATGATCAGTTCTTTGCTCTGGCGCACGTGATAGCTGTGACAATGCTATAACAGGGCACTGCATCTCCTTTGCAAGAGCTTTAATAGATCTTGATATTTCTGATACTTCTTGTTGTCTGCTTTCTGTATTGCTACCAGTCATAAGTTGAAGATAATCTATAACTATCAGATCTATGCCATGCTCCATTTTTAATTTTCTACATTTTGAACGCATATCCATAACAGAAGTTCCTGCTGTATCATCAATGAATATTTTAGCAGCAGCAAGCGGTCCGGATGCTTTCGCTATGTTTTCCCAGTCCCTATCTTCTAAATCACCATGTCTAAGCTTTGACATATCAACATTTGCTTCTGAACAAAGCAGTTTATAAGAAAGTTGTTCCTTAGACATTTCCAGGGAGAATACAGCTACACTTTTCCCTTGTCTAAGAGCTGCATACTCTGCTAAATTTAATGCAAAGGTAGTTTTGCCCATAGACGGCCTTGCAGCAATAAGAATCATATCACCCTTTTGAAATCCAGCGGTTTTATCATCAAGTTCTGGGAACCCACTAGATATTCCTGTTGTTTCCCCTTTATTATTAAATATTCTTTCTATTTCTAAGAAACCTCGCTCTAGAACCGTGTTCATTGGTTCAAAGTCACCTGCATTTTTTTTCTGTGATATATTAAATACTTTTTGCTCTGCAAGATCCATTACAGCTTCTACATCATCTTGCTTATTATAACAATTTTCTATAATTTCCGTAGAAGCTCTAATAAGTTTTCTTAAAGTAGCTTTATCTTCTACAATTTTTATATACGAACTTAAATTAGCTGTGGAGGGTATCGAGTTACTTATCTCTGAAATATAAGTAATTCCCCCTGAAGCTTCTAACTTTTCAGAAGAACGTAAATGCTCGAGCAAAGTAATCATGTCAATAGGTGTATCTTTTTGATATAAATCAAAAATAGCGCTAAATATAACTTTATGGGAATCTCTGTAAAAGTCATCGCTTTTTAGAACCTCTACTACTTGTGATATCGCGGTTTTATCTATAAGCATTGATCCAATTACTGATTGTTCTGCTTCTAAATTATAGGGTAAACTTCTAAGAGGTGTATCCATTTTTTTATCTCCCCTAAAGTAATGTTTTATGCCCTGCTAAAAATGCATCACCGAAGGTGATGATTTAACAGGGCCATTAATTATAGTTAATTTATTTTATTTCAAATACTAATTTCATTAGTTCTTCAATGTTTGATGATGTTTTTATTTCAATATCTTTAAGGTCAATAGGAATTTCCTTTTCATTATCACTCGGAACTATAACTAGCTTAATTCCCTTTCTTCTTGCACCGTAAATTTTTTCAAATATGCCACCTACTGGTTTTATAATACCCCGAAGGGATATCTCTCCAGTTACTGCAACATCCTGCCTTAGAGGTTTGTCTAAAAGAGAACTAATTATACATACAGTTATAGCTGCTCCGGCCGATGGTCCATCAATTTTACCTCCACCTACTATATTTACATGTATGTCATAATCCTTAATATCTTTATTTGTTGTTTTCCTTATTACAGAGGCAGCATTAAACACTGAGTCCTTAGCCATACTTCCAGCAGTATCATTAAACCTTACTTGACCTTTACCTTTTTCCTTGGCCTCAAATACCGATGTTTCTATTTCTATAGTTGATCCTATATATCCTGATACCCCAAGTCCATATATGTGGCCAACTTCAGCTTTAACCTCTTTATCTAATTCCTCGTAGGGAGATAGTCTACTTATAGATATAATATCTAACAAGTCCTTAACCTCAATTTTGACTTGAGAATCATCTACTGATTTTCTATTATGCAGTACAAATCCATAAGCATCTGCTAAAATATTTATAGCTTTTCTTCCTTCAATAGTATATCTACTAATAGTTTGTGCAACCCCATCACCTATTTTAACTTCTAATTTTTTCGCAGCATTTACCACTATATTTTCTATATCCTTAGCAGTTAATGGTTCAAAATAAACTTCAGTACATCTTGATCTTAATGCTGGGTTTATTTCTGATGGTTCCTTGGTAGTAGCCCCTATTAAAACAAAATCTGCTGGAGCACCTTTATCAAATAAATATTTTATATATTTGGGTGTGTTTTCATCTTCAGGATCATAGTAAGATGATGAAAACTCAACTCTTTTATCTTCTAATACTTTAAGTAATTTATTTTGAAGTATACTATCAAGTTCACCTATTTCATCAATAAATAATACTCCTCCATGAGCCTCTGTTACAAGACCTATTTTTGGTTCTGGGATCCCACCCTCAGCTAGATCTCTTTTACTTCCCTGATATATCGGGTCATGTACAGAGCCTAAAAGTGGATTTGTTATTTCTCTTGGATCCCACCGTAGTGTTGTACCATCCACTTCTACAAATTTAGCATCTTTATGGTAAATAGTATAACTTAGCTTTTTAGCTTCCTCAAGGGCAAGCCTAGCCGCAGTAGTCTTTCCAATTCCTGGTGGTCCATAAAGAATAATGTGTTGAGGATACGGCGATGCCATTTTAGATAACAGAGATTTTATAGCTCTTTCCTGACCAACTATTTCACTAAAACTCTCAGGTCTTAATATAGCTTGTATATTTTTAGTAAGTTTTCTGCTATCAAGTTCTTCTAAATCCGCATATTTTTTAAGTGTTTTAGCATTTTCAGGACCCTTTTGTTTCTTAATTATTCCAAGTCTTACTTCATCAATATACTTATCTTGCTTTTCCATTAGATTTTTTTCTACTTCAGCTTCAATCTTATTTTGCACATATCTTTTAGCTATTTCATCAGTCAACCATTCATTAGTATTATCTAGTGCTTCTTGTATATTTTTTTCATTAGGCACTATCTCTATACCCTTACCATTGCTGATAATTTTATTTAAAGCGAATAACCTTCTATATATACTTTCGCTTTTAATATGCTTCTGAAGTTTAAATTTTATAATTTTAGACTTTATAGTGCCTTCATCTAGCACATTCCTCATTATTTCATATAAAACGTCTATTTGTGTATCCAGAGGTAATGCATCTCTTTCAACCTGTTCTCCAATTTGATTAACTAATAATGTCTTCAAACGTAATCCGCTTTAATAAATATGATTATCATTTATTTACTAAAGCGTTTCCTCCCTTCGGTTTATATGATTATTCCTCACAAACAAGAACTTTTATCTTAGTAGATATCTCTGGGTATATTTTAATTTCTACATCGTAAGTTCCTAATAATTTTATTGTATCTGTTACTATTTTCTTTTTATCAATATCTAAATTACACTGTTTATTTAATTCTAACGCTATATCTTTAGTTGTAATCGCACCAAAAAGTTTTCCATTTTCTCCAGCTTTACCAATTATTTTTACAACTTTATCTTTAAGTTCATTAGCTGATTTTTGTGCATCTTCAATTTCAGATGTTTTCCTTTTTCTTTCAATATCATTTTTTTTATTTAATATGTGCATATTTGAGTCTGTAGCTTCCTCGACTAATTGCCTAGGAATTAAATAATTCCTTACATATCCATCTGCAGCGTTTACCACATCACCCTTTTTACCCATACTTTTAATATCCTTTAATAATATAACTTTCATTATTTTTCGCCCTCCTTTAAATATTCATCTATAGCTTCATTTAATTTCACCACCACTTCTTCAAGTTTCAATGAAGTAAATTTCGTACCAGCCATAGTCATATGTCCGCCTCCACCTAATGTCTCGAGTATTAACTGTACATTTATTTTCCCAAGAGACCTTCCACTAATAAATACTTCATCTCCTGTTTTTACAATAACAAATGACGCTTCGATACCAGTAATATTTAGAAGTTCATCCGCAGCTTGGGCAGCTAATACAGTATCCTCTATTACTTCTGGACAGACGGCTACAGCAATTTCATTTTTAACTTTCGCTGATCTTATAATATCAGCTCTTTTCAAATAAATACTCAAATCATCACAAAACATTTTTTTAACATCCATAGTATCTGCACCATGCCGCCTTAAAAAAGCTGCTGCTTCAAAGGTCCTGACTCCTGTTTTAAAAGAGAAATTTTTTGTATCCACACATATTCCTGCCAAAAGACTTACTGCTTCTATATGTTTAAGCTTTGGCTTATCTACCATATATTGAATCATCTCAGTAACTAATTCAGCAGTAGATGATGCGTAAGTTTCCATATAACTCAGGACCGCCCCTTGTATAAAATCTTGTGACTTTCTATGATGGTCAATTATAACTACTTTTTCTACCTCTTTAACTATTTCTAAATTTTGAACATGACTTTCATTGTGCACATCTACTAATATAATTAGGCTATTTGAATTTTTAACACTTTTAAATTTTTCACTTGTTATAAAAGTATTTTTGTATTCTTCATCTGCGAGTATTATATCCATCATGCTTTTTATACCACTATTTATTCCTTCGAGAATAATATAGCATTCTTTGTTTGATTTTTTAATAATACTATATAGCCCTATGGCCGAACCTAAACAATCAGGATCAGCATTTTTGTGTCCCATAATGAAAATTGTGTTACTCTCATTTACTAAATCCATTAATGCATGAGCTATAACCCTTGCACGAACCTTAGTTCTTTTCTCAACTTCTTTTGTTTTCCCTCCAAAGAAAGATAACTTTTCACCTTTTTTTACAACTGCTTGATCACCACCCCTACCTAAGGCAAGTTCCTTAGCTGAGGTAGCAAATTCATAGTTTTTAAGTGGTGTATCTTCTCCCCTACCAACGCCCACACTTAAAGTAACTGCGAGTTTATTACCATTACTTATTTCGCGAACACTATCTAGTATATCAAATTTCTTTTCTATTTCTTTTTCAATATACTTGTCTTGAACTATAATAACATATTTATTCGATGTATACTTTTTTACCACAGCATTTACGCTCTGTCCATAGCTGTTTATTGTTCTCTCAATATCTGCTACAAGTAAAGGCGCCTTATCTTCTTCTGTAGTTTTAACAACATCAGCAAGGTTATCAACCTCCACTAGCATAACGCTTTCCCTGTTACCGTTAATACCTTTTATCAAATTGGTTTTTTCTGTTATATCATAAAAATATAAAAGCATAATCTTATCTTTAACATTTTTATTCTCGTTTGTGTCAACAATATTTGTGTAAATTTCATACCAATTATCTTTTATTTTAATATTTGGAAATATATTCTTCTTACCCTCTAAAACCTGTTTTAGATTTAGTTCCTTAATTATATCTCTAATATTTTTATTTAGAAGATCTTCCCCTTCAAGCATTGTAGTTACACTTTGATTATACCATAATATATTTCCCATATACCCTATTATTATTAGTGGAAAAGGAAGTTTTACTAAGGTGCTTGTGGTTGCTATATCAAGTTTAGATGAAAAATTTTCAATAAATTTTTTCCACTCATTTTTTTTAACCTTCGAGTTATAGATATTATACACTACTAGTATTGCGTATAGTCCCAGTGTTAGGGTTCCCACTTCAAAGTGTCCATAATAAAATATTATACATATGAGTAGGGCCATTGTCACCATATATATTTTATTATTAACACTAAAATAATTATATTTATTATCCATAATTAGCCCCCAATTATTTTCTTTTAATTCTATATGGATCAAGCTTTCTAAAATCAAAAGCCATCTCCATGAGTCCTATTGAAAAGTAAATATTACCTAGAGGCGAAAGCACTGTTAACACTAAAATTAGTAGTACTACTGGTTTAGATAAATTCTTTTTAACTCTTAAAAAATACGTAGCTGCCGCAAGTCCATTTATCACAAATACAAGTTGCACAAGTAATTGGGAGGAATTTAGTATATAATTCCCTCCGGCTATTTTTTTTGATGAAAGTATTATGCCTATACATACTATGCCTATTAATACAGCTCCTAGTATGTTAGAAACGTAAACTCTGCTAAAATGTAATACTTCAACCATTTTGTAGTTTAGTTTCTTTAATATGGCTCTAGACACTATATAATTCAAATAAGCTGATATAAAGGAATACATAAAAATAACTACCGGTATTCCTACCAAAATTGTCATAACATCCATTTTGTTTATCATTTCATAATTTTTATCTAAAATCTTCAACTGTTCCGGGGTAATTCCTGCTTGCGAATAAAATTTTTTTGCTCCATCAAAGGAAACTTTCATTGTTTGCTTAAAAAATTCTAAGTTTTTGGAAATAAAATTCACAAAACTTACTTTTTCTATAAATAACATAGAAAAAGCTATGGTTAGTATATTTGATATTGCAGAGCCGATAGCTAAAAAGAATAAAGTTATGGATGACTTTTTATTTTTTTTAACACAATACCCAAGCGCAATTCCAATAATACTATAAGTTATAGCTGAATATATTGCCATTATTGGATTATATACTAAAGATGTTAAAATTATACTCAAACATATAGCAGTGATTGTTATTTTGATGTTATGCCTTATGTAGAGTATTGCCACCGGAATTGGCAATATTAAAGTTCCTATAAATGAAACAATTGGCAAGTATCCCGTTATAATCATTATTACTGAAATTATAACAGCTATAAGCGAAGCCTCTACAATTGCCTTTGTACTATACTTTTTATTCTCCATTTTTTCCTCCATTACTTATCTTTCCTTTATATGCGAATATAGTTTACTTAGATCTTTTCCATCCTTTTCTATATTATCTCCTTCAACTATTCCCACCTTTAGTTTCTTTTTCATACTCTCATCCACGGCTACATTGGAATATCCTAGCCTTTCGCCTAATATATATAAAAGTATTATTGCCCCGGAAATGCAATCTAGTATGGCGTCTTGAGCAACATTGCTTCCTTTACTTAGCAACTTGAAGAAATCACCTATTATACATAATAGCTCAGCCTTCAAACTTTCAATTATCTTAACATTAGACATTATATTAAAATCTTGTCTCTTCATAGTATATCATCTCCCCTTGTAGGCTTATGCTTATAACTCCATTTTAGTTAGTTTTCTAAATTTATGCAACTAAAGTTTATTTCTATATAGAGAATTCGTAGGTTAATATCTAATATTTTTCTCGTTTACATTTTATGGGTTACAACTACAAGTATACTACAAATCATACTGCATAATATATACTTTTATATTTATATTTTGATTATTGAGTAAAATATTTATTTTTATTTGTAAAAAAATAAAAGCAGCTACCTTAAGGCGCTGCTTTCAGTCATTTACTATTTATTAGTAAGAGTTTACTATTCAGTAGTAAATGGTAATAATGCTATGTTTCTTGCTCTTTTTATAGATACAGTAAGCATTCTTTGGTGTTTTGCACAGTTTCCAGAAATTCTTCTTGGAAGAATCTTTCCTCTTTCTGTAACATATTTTCTCAATTTATTTATATCTTTATAGTCGATTGCAGTTGCTTTATCCATACAGAAAGCACAAACTTTTCTTTTCATTCTCTTTCTGTTTCCGCCAGCACCGCCGCCGCTTCTTTTATGTTCGTTCATAGCCATTGTTGTTTTTCCTCCTTACCTAATATTAGAATGGAATATCTCCATCATCAATTGGTGTTATATCACTATCATTGCTAAAACTATGAGATCCAGCATTTGATTCGCTATTATTTCCACCTTGATTAGTATTCGTACCTGATGTTTTATTTCCTCCCCATTCAAGGAAGTCAACTTCATCAGCAATCACTTCAGTAACATATCTCCTAGTACCATCTTTAGCCTCATAATTTCTAGTTTGAATGTTTCCAGATACGCTTAAAAGCTTGCCTTTACTCATGTAATTAGCAGTAGCTTCCGCTTGCTTTCCAAATACCACTACTGGTATAAAGTCTGCTTCTGGTTGACCTTCTCTTTTAAATCTTCTATTGACGGCTACAGTGAAAGTGGCTACAGCTGTTCCTGTCCCTTGAGCAAACTTTAACTCAGGGTCTTTTGTTAATCTACCAACTAAAACAACTTTATTCATAAATGCACCACCTATTTTTCTGGATTTATTATGATATGTCTTATAACACTGTCAGTAATTCTGAATACTCTATCTAATTCTTTCGGTAATTCAGGTTTTGCATTGAAATTGATTAATGTATAGTGACCTTCACCAACTTTTTGTATTTCATAAGCTAATTTTCTTTTGCCCCACGCATCAACATTTTCAATTTCTCCACCATTATTTTCTATTACACCTTTAAATTTTTCAACGTTAGCTTTAACAGCTTCTTCGTCTAATGAAGGATGTAATATGAATATAGTTTCATATTTTCTCATTAATTTCACCTCCTCCCCTCGGACTAACGGCCATGCATTGCACGGCAGGGATTACAATAATAGATTATATCATTTAATTATGCATTAATCAAGTAATTATTTTTTTATAGGTGCTTTTTCTTTAAAGCTCTTTTTCTTTATTTAGTACATTTTCTTTTATAATTTTCTTTACACCAGAATCAAATTTTATCCTTGGAAGCATCACTATCCGAGCGCAACCTAAACATTTTATTTTTATATCCGCACCTAACCTAATTATTTCCCAATTCTTGCTGCCACAAGGGTGAGTTTTTTTCATTTCAACAATATCGCCTAAATTGAATACCTTCATTACACATCCCGCCTTTAATTTATTATTACTATATTGTCATAACTTTTACACTTTCTTTATCCCGTACAAAAATTTCTTTTACCTTTATCTTTTCTAATTTAATTAGCTCAATTATACTTTGAATATTCTCATCATCTATTTTTAAACTAATCCCACAACTTTTAGTTATATACGTAGGTGTAGGAACAACTACTACCTTAACCTGTTTTCGCAGTGCTTCTCTTTCCGCTTTCATGGCTTCATGTGTATTTTGAAATGTTACTATATAATATTTATTCAATATTTTTCACCCTACTTCCACGTCATAATATTAATCACTTCATATACATTTACAGAACTTTAGATTATAATATTGTATAATATGTTAATTAAAAAAATGTATTTATAATGCAATATTGTCTATCATTTCATATTATATGAATCTAAAATTCTAACTTTTAAAATATTCTTATAAAAAATGTATTTTATTATTTATCTAATTTTATTATAAACTATTTATAGCCTTAATTGTATGAAAACAAAATTTAACTTGTTATACATAATATTAATAGCTTCTATATTTTTTATAGAATATAATAATAAATTATTATGTAATATTGGAGGAAATCATGAAAATATATTTAGACAACGCAGCCACCACCTTTCCTAAGCCGCCCGCAGTGTATAATTCAATGATGAATTACATGATGAATATAGGTTCAAACCCAGGAAGAGGTGTATCTACAACTTCACTTACCGGAAATAGAGTTATTTTAAATTGTAGATATGCCTTAATGGACATTTTTCACTTTGATAAAGTTGAAAACATAATTTTTACACCAAATATTACTACTTCTTTAAATATACTTATAAAATCTACATGCCAAAAAGGCTGGCATGTAATAACTTCTTCAATGGATCATAATGCTACCTTAAGACCATTAAACTCCCTTTGCGAAAAAGGGATTATAGAATTAGACATTGTCCCTTGTTCAAAAGAAGGCTTAATTAATGTAGACGATTTTGTAAATACACTTAAACCTAATACAAAATTGGTAGTTCTCTCACATGCGTCTAACATCATTGGAAGTATTCAGCCTTTAGAATCTATCGGTAGGATATGTAAAGACAAGGGCATTTATTTTGTTATAGATACTGCGGCAACTGCCGGAGCATTACCAATAGATTTTTATAAATTAAATTGTAATGCCCTAGCTTTTACAGGTCATAAAAGTTTACTTGGACCTCAAGGTACCGGTGGATTTTTAATTGACGATAATTTAAATGAAAGATGCACCCCCTTTATAGAAGGCGGAACAGGTAGTCTTTCATCTAGTATTGTTCAACCAGATTTTTTGCCTGATAAATTCGAAAGCGGGACTCTAAACGCCCCAGGTATAGCTGGCCTTTTAGAAGGTATTAATTTTATTAATGACCAGGGTTTAGACTCCATTCGTGAAAGCGAAGAATATTTGTGCAAAAATTTTATAGAGGGGCTTCTAAATATATCCTCTATTAATGTCTATGGTCTCACGGATAGTTCTAAAAGAACCGCTACTATCTCTGTTAATTCAACAAAAATCGACAATTCCGAATTAGGGTTTATTCTAGATAATGACTATGGAATTACAACAAGAACTGGCCTTCACTGTGCACCCCTGGCCCATAAGTGCATTGGAACATATCCAACTGGTACTTTAAGATTTGGAATTGGCCCTTTTAACGATATTAAAGACATTAACTATACCCTTAACGCTCTAAATACCATTATTAGAAAGGTGTGATTTTATTTACATGGAAAATATTCTAAAAAAAATTGATAAACTAGCTATATTTTTTGTTTTGTATACCTTTATTTTTGTAATATTTTTTGGAACTATCGGTTACACCCTTCCCTTTGTATTTGCTTTTATTTTAGCTTCACTACTTAAGATACCAACAAAATTTTTGATGAAAAAATTCAAACTAAAAAACACTATAGCTTCATTATTTACTACTACCATATTTTTCACTGTAATTGTTGTATTATTATCTTTAATCATCACCACTTTAACTTCAGAATCTATACTACTTGGAAAAAACATTCAATCATATATAACTTTAAACAAAAACATTCTACTTAATCTTTTTAGTAATTTACAAAATTATTATAAAACTTTAGATCCAAGCGTAGTCAGTAATATTGAGTCAAATATTACTAATTATATAACCAAGACTATAAATATTAGCATGAATGCATCCACAAAAATTTTTTCGCAAACTCTAGGTTTTGTATCTACTATACCTTATATTTTAATGGTTTTATTATTTACTTTACTTACTACATATTTCTTCACAAAAGATTTCTCATCTTCAAGTAAAAAAAAGTTTGATTTAATTCCCTTAAAAAATAAAGATAGATTACATTCTATACTTGATGAATCAAAAAAAATGCTTAAAAATTATTTACTTTCTTACTTACTGATAATCACTATAACATTTTTAGAAACATTAGTTGTTTTTTTAGTTTTCAAAGTTAATTATGCTGTTACTCTGAGTGTATTATGTGGAGTATTTGATTTACTCCCTATTTTCGGTATAGGAGCTATCTACCTTCCTGTAATAATAATATTTTTTATATCTAATAATTATGTAGCTGCGTTAGGCCTTCTGATATCTTATATAATTGTCACTATAGTAAGACAAATTATAGAACCTAAGATTGTGTCTTCATCACTAGGTATTCACCCCGTAGCAGTTCTCGCTTCTATATTTATAGGATTAAAAGCAAATGGTATTGTTGGGATGTTGTTCTGTATGTTCTTTTTAGTCTTTTACAATATATTGAAAAAAGTTGAAGTTTTATAGAATAGAAAACCTCCTAAATGGCTAATATCCAAATAGGAGGTTTTTTTATGGTAGATAAAGTTATTTTAGATTCTATGTCCAGAGATTGCACTTTTAAGTTAAGAGATATTATAAGTCAATATATTTTTCCCATAGCAAAATGCTCACGTCCTATTGTTGTTTTATGTATTGGCACCGACAGGTCTACTGGTGATAGTTTAGGACCCCTAGTTGGAAACAAGCTTAAATTTTTAGTTAGAAATAGAATTCATATTTACGGTAGTCTTGAATGTCCAGTCCATGCAAAAAATTTATGTGAAACAATTGATGAAATTAACTATTCCTATACCAACCCTTACATTATTGCAATAGATGCTTGTCTGGGAAGTTTGCAAAATGTAGGAAAAATCATTGTTGAGGAAAAACCATTAAGTCCTGGTGCTGCTATGAATAAAGATTTACCTAAAGTAGGCGATTTAAGCATAACAGGCGTTGTAAATATATCTGGAGCCTTTGAATTTATGGTTCTTCAAAACACAAGATTATATACAGTAATGATGCTTGCTGATGCTATATCCAATGGTTTATACCATTCAATACTCAAAATCGCAGGCGGAAAAAAATCCAATTCCATTTATGGTGATTTCAACATAAAGGACGTTGAAGGTTAATTTATATTGATTAACTGCTTTATTAGATTTTAAGTTTTATTAAACAAATATAAAATCCCAAGGTATCTAATGGATATCTTGGGATTTATATTTGTTTTTTATTTTTATAAATTTATAGCTTGCTCTAAAACTTTATTTTCTTCCTGAGATAATTCATACCTAGATATCCCTTTATCTATTGGTTTACCATAAGTAGTACTCTCGTTTCTACCATAAATACTTGTTAATATAGCACCACTACCGTTTCCGTCAATCAATGCTATAGAGAAACTTAAATCACTTCCACTATCATCAAATGCTTTGTATCTTATCATTGAAGTTTTTTGCACACAAGTTTTCAGTTCCCCATTTATTTGTTCATACCGTTGTTTTATAGTTTCATTTTGATCTTTAACTTCGTCAATTTTGTCTAAATAAGATGTAACAACTTCTTCTAAATTTTTACTATTTACACCTCTCATTAATTTTCTGTATCTTCTCTCTAATTTATTTAAAGATGCATAGGTTATTATAATTATTACTATTAGTATAAATACAATAATCATAAGAGCTATTACTATATAAATCTGTTCATTGTCTATAAAATTAATTATACTTTGCATTTTGAATTACATCCTCTCCATTATGTTTCACGTGAAACATTATATATTAAAAACCTCTAAAATCCTTTCAAAATCTTCTTCTGAATAATACTCAATTTCTATTTTACCCTTATTTTTATTTTTAGAATTTATAAGGACTTTAGTGCCAAAACGATTTTCTAATTTATTCATTATATCTTTATAATATATATTATTTTGATTTTTAACTATTTTTTCTGGTTTTTCATTTCCAAAGTTTTTTACTAACCTTTCTGTTTCTCTCACGTTAAGACTATCATCTATAACCATTTGAGCAATTTGATACTGAAGCTGTGTATCACTTATGCCGAGTATTGCCCTTCCATGTCCCTCCGAAATTACTCCATCTATTATGTAATCTTGAACTCTTTCATCTAAGTTTAATAATCTCATGCAATTTGTTATAGCTGTTCTTGATTTGGAAACCTTTTTACTTATTTCTTCCTGAGTAAGATTAAAGTCTATTAATAGTTTTTTGTAGGCTATAGCTTCTTCAATTGGGTTTAAATCTTCTCTTTGAATGTTTTCTATTAATGATATTTCTAATACTTCTTTATTATTTATATTCATAATGATTGCAGGTATTTCTGCGAGTCCAATACTTTTTGCTGCTCTAAATCTTCTTTCACCTGCTACTACTATATATACATCCTCTTCTTTATTCAAAATAATAGGTTGAATAACTCCATGTTCTTTTATTGATTGTGCTAATTCGGATATTTTTTCAGGATCGAAGCTTTTCCTTGGCTGATCTTTATTAGCTTTAATCAAATTCATGGATATTTTGAAAACTGTGGAACTATCTTCTGTAAATTTTTCTTCTGGTATTAAAGCTCCTAACCCTTTACCTAATCCAAATTTTTTGTTCAATATTTAACATCCCCTTTGTCTATTTAAAAATTCATTTGCTAACTTTTCGTAAGCTTCTGCTCCCTTGCATTTATCATCATACAACATAATTGGTAATCCAAAACTTGGAGCTTCAGCTAGCCTCACATTTCTAGGTATTGTTGTTTTATAAACTTTATCATTGAAATATTTTTTCACTTCTGATACAACCTCATTACAAAGCTTTGTTCTATTATCATACATACTAAGAATTATACCCTCAATTTCTAATTCTTTATTTAAAGATTTTTTAACCAATTGGATTGTATTAACTAATTGGCCCACACCTTCTAATGCATAAAATTCACATTGAATAGGCGTAAGCACGCTACTCGCAGCTGTAAGCGCATTTATGGTTAAAATCCCTAATGAAGGTGGGCAATCTATAAAAATATAGTCAAACTCACCTTCAACTTCTTTAATCTTTTCTCTTAGCTTATTTTCACGGTTATTTATACTAATCAATTCTACTTCTGCACCTGCAAGTTCCATTGTAGAAGGTACTAAATACAAATTATTTACTAACTCGCATTCCTTTATAGTATCCCTAATTGAAATATCTGATGTTAATAAATCATATGTTGATAAATTCATTTGTTTCTTATCAAATCCTAATCCACTTGTAGTATTTCCTTGAGGATCAATATCTATTGTTAATATTTTTTTCCCTTGCATAGCTAAATAAGAACATAGGTTTATATTTGTAGTAGTTTTACCTACTCCACCCTTTTGATTAAATATACATATGGTTTTCATGGCTACACTTACCCTTCATAATATTATTTGTATTTCTATAGTTTATAAGTTATATAACCATCTATAACTTACGATTTATATAGGTTAAAGCTATATAAACTATAATTTGTAATTTATAATTTGATTTTTCTATATAATTTGATTTTTCTATATAGTTCATTATATATTTATGTTAAATATTTTAATAGTACTTTTTTGAATTTTTCAAAAAAACATCAAAAAAACAGAATGTTTCACGTGAAACATTCTGTTTTTAATGTCTATTTTTTAGGTATCCTTATTATTACCTCTATACTATCTTCTAATTCTTTAGACTTGTATTCTGCATTTATGCCATACTTATCAAAAACTTGTTTTATAGTATTTATATATACTCTAGGTGCAAAAATTCCTTTGATTCTTTTCTTGCCACCAACAGGAACTCCATCTCTACATAACTTCAATAGTTCTTTTTCAATAAGTTCCTCTGTATTTTTAACATTAAGCGACTTATCAACTACTATTTTAAGCACTTTCTTTTGGATGTTTATATCAGTTAATCTTAGCAAAGCTCTAGCATGTCTTTCAGTAAGCTTATTTTCTATCAAAATACTTGTTATCTGCTTATCCAATCTTAGTAATCTTAATTTATTTGCGATAGTTGATTGTTTTTTGCCTATCATTTGTGCTAACTGTTCTTGTGTGTAAGAATGATCCTGAATAAGATTATAATAAGCCACAGCTTCTTCCAAAAAATTCAAATCTTCCCTTTGCAAATTTTCTAATAGTGCAATTGCTGCGGAATCTTTATCTGTAATATCTATAATAATTACTGGGACTTGTTCAAGCCCTATTTTTTTTGCTGCTCTTAGTCTTCGCTCTCCTGCTACTAGTTCATATCTGTTTTCCCCAATTTTTCTAACTGTTAGCGGTTGAATTATCCCATAGGATTTTATTGACTGAGATAGTTCTTCAATAGTTTCTTCATTAAAATGCTTTCTAGGCTGATAAACATTTGGAGAAATTAATTCTATAGATACGTGATTTACATTATTTTTCATAATATACCATCCCTCAATTTTTCCTTTTCATTACCTTTTATTAACAATTCTCCGTTTTTATCTTATTTCCTTCTTTTTTTTTATTATTTCGTACGACAAATTATAACATTAAAATAAAGGCTCTTTAGTAACCATACCTGCTTTTCTAGGATATTTTCTATGTGTTTGCGAAATTTTACTTATTATTACTAAGTTATGGTTTAAATCACTGTCTTCAATTTGTACCTTTTCTATATGTTCGATTCGTCCACCGAGCATCCTAATTGCATTCTTTGATTGCTTAATTTCCTCTTCAACTGCAGGCCCCTTCATTGCAACAAAATATCCTCCAACCTTTACATAAGGTATACAATATTCACTCAGAACTGTTAAATTAGCAACAGCTCTAGATACTGCAATATCAAATTTTTCTCTATATTGTACTTCTTGTGCAAAATCTTCTGCTCTACCGTGAATAGCTTTAATATTTTCTAGATTAAGTGATTTAATTACTTCATTTAAAAATTTAATTCTCTTATTCAGTGAATCTAATAAAACTATATTTGTTTCAGGTTTTATTATTTTCATAGGTATACCTGGGAAACCCCCTCCAGTACCTATATCTATAATGTTCTTTGCATTCTTTAACTGATCAAACTTAAAAACCTTCATAGAATCAATAAAGTGTTTCTTTACTATTTCTTCATCTTCTTTTATAGCAGTCAAATTTACTTTTTCATTCCATTCCTTTATAAGATCTTTATATTTCATAAATTGCTCATATTTCTTTTCACTAAATTCAAGTCCTTCGTTATTACTAGCTTTATTTAATATATCAAAGTATTTCATATTTCAACTCCATGTTTTTTTATTGTTAGTTAATCATCACCTTCGCAGCTGTTCATCACCTTCGCAGCTGTTCATCACCTTCGCAGCTGTTCATCACCTTCGCAGCTGTTCATCACCTTCGCAGCTGCATTAACAACTTCAGAAGGAGCTTTAACTCCACCTAAGATTCATTTTTTAAAATAGTTTAATATTATTTATAAACGTTAAGACTTTCCTTCTGAAATGTTGTTAAGTCTCTTCTGTTGCTCAAGATATATCATTAGAACAGACATATCTGCAGGAGAAACACCTGATATTCTAGAAGCTTGACCTATACTTTCTGGTTTTATTTTACTTAGTTTTTGCATAGCCTCTATCCTTAATCCCTTTATATTGTCATAATTTATATCTTTTGATATGATTTTGTTTTCAAATTTTTTAAATTGATTAATTTGATCTAATTGTTTCTGGATATACCCTTCATACTTTGAAACAATATTAACTTGCTGCTGTATATATTTATTTAATTTAGGTCTATCGTTATCCAGTTTTTCAACTATATAGTAATCAAGTTCAGGTCTTTTTATAAGTTCGTATAAACTAATAGGCTTTTTCAGTGGAGTAGAATTACAAGAAACTAAAAATTCCTCAATTTCTTTTTTATTTGTGATTTGCAAATGTTTTATTCTCTCAATTTCCTCTTCAATTTGCATCTTCTTTTTCTTAAATATTTCGTATCTATCTTCTTTAACAAGGCCTACTCCATATCCTATTTCAGTTAGTCTTAAATCAGCGTTGTCTTGCCTTAACAGTAATCTATACTCTGCTCTTGAGGTCATCATCCTATATGGCTCATTAGTCCCTTTAGTAACTAAGTCATCAATTAAAACTCCTATATATCCATCAGACCTTTTTAATATTAATGGATCCTTATTTTGAATAGTAAGTGCGGCATTAATCCCTGCAATAATACCCTGCGAGGCAGCTTCTTCATATCCTGAGCTACCATTTATTTGACCAGCTGAAAATAACCCTTGAATGTTTTTAAATTCTAGTGAAAGTTTTAAATCCGTTGAATCTATACAATCATATTCTATGGCATAAGCCGTTCTCATAATTTCTACATTTTCAAGTCCAGGTACTGTTTTTAGCATTTCCACCTGAATTTCCTCAGGAAGTGAGCTAGACATACCTTGAACATACATCTCCTGCGTATTCTCACCCTCGGGTTCTATGAATATTTGGTGCCTTTCTTTATCTGTAAATCTCATTACTTTATCTTCGATAGACGGACAATATCTAGGCCCAGTACTCTTAATTGATCCATTATATAGCGGAGATCTATGAATATTTTTTCTAATTACATTATGAGTATTTTCATTTGTATAAGTTAAATAGCAGCATAGCTGATTTCGACTAATATCTTCGCTAATAAATGAAAATGGAACTACTTCCGCATCACCAAGTTGCTCATCCATTTTAGAAAAGTCTACTGACCGTTTGTTTATTCTAGCTGGAGTTCCTGTTTTAAATCTTCTTAAAGTTATACCCATTTCATCTAAAGATTTAGAAAGTTCATTAGCTGGAAGTAATCCGCTAGGTCCTTCATTATAACAACAATCTCCAATAATAACCTTTGATTTCAAATACGTTCCAGAAGCTATAATAATAGACTTAGTCGTAAAATATGCTCCATTTTTCGTAAGTACACCCTTTATTTTTCCTTTTGGAGCGTCTATAGCTATTACTTCTAATTGTCTCAATTGTAAATTTTCTTGATTTTCTAATACATGTTTCATCCTTTGTCCATATGCTTTTTTATCCGCTTGAGCTCTTAATGAGAACACAGCTGGGCCTTTTGATTTGTTTAGCATTCTCGATTGTATATATGTATTGTCAATATTTACTCCCATCTCACCACCAAGAGCATCTATTTCCCTTACTAAATGTCCTTTAGCCGTTCCACCAATATTGGGGTTGCATGGCATCAAAGCCACACTATCTAAATTTATAGCACAAATTAAAGTCTTGCACCCTATTCTTGCAGCTGCAAGTGCCGCCTCGCAACCTGCATGACCAGCTCCAATAACTATAACATCATAATTTCCTGCATCATACTTCATATTTATCCCTACTTTCCTAAACAAAATTCTGAGAATATTTTATGTATAATATCTTCTTCTAAAACCTCGCCTGTAATCTCACCTAACCTTATCCATGCATTTCGTATATCAATTGATGCCAAATCTATAGCTAATGTATATTCTAGTGCATTTAATGCTGATTCTAAGTTTTCCTTTGCTCTTACTAAAGATTCCTTATGTCTATTATTGGTAACAAATACTCCTTCAGTTTTAATCTCACCCTTAAAGAATAAATCTTTTATATATTCTTTAACATGATTTAATCCTTCACCTGTTTTTACTGAAACATTAGTTATGTACTTTGATTTTAGACTTTGTAACTCTTCTATCTCTATTTTACCACCTAAATCGCTTTTGTTTAATAGTACAATATATTTTTTATCTTTAATATATTTAATAATTTCTCTATCTTCATGACTTAATTTGTTACTTGAATCTAATATTAAGATAACTAAATCCGCCTCATCAATTTTTTCCTTTGATTTTTCTACTCCAATTTTCTCAACTATATCTTCAGTTTCGCGAATCCCTGCAGTATCTACTATTTTAACTGGTATACCTTCAATATTTATATATTCTTCTATTGCATCCCTTGTAGTACCCGGTACATCTGTAACAATAGCTCTTTTTTCTTTAACAAGAGCATTAAGAAGTGATGATTTTCCTACATTTGGTTTTCCAACTATAACAGTACTTAGGCCTTCTCTTAGAATTTTCCCTTCGTCAGCCGTACTTAAAAGTGCATCTATCTCACTAATTATATCAATAACATCTTCATTAACTTTTTCTGAAGTTACTTCTTCAATATCCTCTTCAGGGTAATCAACTGTAACCTCTATACTTGCAATTACACTAAGTAATTTACTTCTTATATTTTTTATTTCCCTGGAAATTGAACCTTCTGATTGCATAAGAGCTGACTTCATACTTAGATCTGTCTTTGCTCTTATTATATCTATAACTGCCTCTGCCTGGCTTAAGTCAATTCTACCATTCAGAAATGCTCTTTTAGTAAATTCGCCAGGTTCTGCCGTTCTCGCTCCAGCGCGAATAACCTCTTCTAAAATTCTATTAGTTCCAACTACTCCACCATGACAATTTATCTCAATAGTATCTTCTGCAGTAAAACTTTTAGGGCCTTTCATATATGAAATAATAACTTCATCAAGTCTACTACCATTTTTATCAATAATATGTCCATATCTCATAGTATAAGATTTTAAATCATGAAGTTTTCTATTATTTTTACCTATAAATATACTACCGACTATATCTATCGACGTATCACCAGATACTCTAATTATAGATATACCAGCTTCTCCTATACTAGTTGCTATTGCAGCTATAGTATCAAATTCTTTCATTAAATATAACCTCCTAATTTTATGAGTATTTATTATTATAAATATATTATATCTCAATATCTTCTGTAATTTCTACTACTTTCTTATTAGTATTTTTAATAACATTCGTAAAATTCAATGTTAACTTATTACCTTTACAACTGCACAAATAGCTTTGAAACTTAAGAATATAATTAATATTACATTTAGTTTTATAAATTTAAAAAGAAAGCCCTTAGGCTTTCTTCAAATCAACTACAACTCTTCTATAGGGCTCTTCACCTTCACTAAAAGTATAAATATATGAATCGTTTTGAAGTGTAGAGTGTATTATTCTTCTCTCATAAGGATTCATAGGCTCAAGTTTTAATACTCTACCACTAATCCTTACCTTATAGGCAATTTTTGATGCAAGCCTTTTTAAAGTTTCTTCTCTTTTTGCTCTATAATTTTCAGTATCTAATGTTACTCTTTTATACTCTTCATCATGATTTTTGTTCACAACTAAACTTATAAGATATTGAAGGGAATCTAACGTCTCGCCTCTATATCCTATTAATAGTCCCATATTAGGTCCAATTAATTCAATCTTTATTTCATTGTTTTCATATTTAAGGTTTACTTCAGCTTTCATACTCATAGACTGCAATACTTCCGTTAAAAAAGTTTTAGCCTCGTTTAAACTATCTCTTTTAACTGTAACTCTTATTTTAGCAGGTTTTACTCCTATGATATTTAAAAATCCTTTGCTACCTTCATCAATCGTTTCCACTTTTACTTTATCTCTTGTAACTTTTAACTGAATTAATGCATTATTAATTGCATCCTCTACATTTTTCCCCATCACTTCTATATTCTTCATACCACACTTCACCCGCCTTTCTAAATATCAAAATTAGGCACTTGTGTTAAATCATCATCTTCGATGCTGTAACATTAACGACTTCAGAAGGTAATTTAGACTTCCACCTATAAAACTGAGAGACTCTCCTTCTAAAATGTCGTTAAACTTCTTTTTTGGGAAGTTCTATTTTATTTATAACTAACGTTTGAATAACTTGTAATAAGTTATTTATTACCCAATATAATACTAATGCCCCTTTAAATTTAAGACTCATAAATCCCATAAAAATAGCCATTGCAGTATTCATTGTTGACGTCTGTTTAGATTTAGCAGCGTCTCCAGGTGGTTGCATAAGCTTTGATGAAAAGTATGTTGTAACGGTAGACAATATTGGTAATATATATAGAGGGTCAGGTTTTGTTAAATCATTAATCCATAAGAAACCAGCACCCTGCATATCTAAGTTGTTAAACACATAAAATAAAGCAAATAAAATAGGCATTTGAACAAGCATTGGTAAACATCCACCCATTGGATTTACTCCATTTTCTTTATATAGCTTCATTACTTCTTGCTGAGATTTTTGTGGATCTTTTTTATATTTTTCTTGAACTTTTTTCATTTCTGGTTGAATTGCACCCATTTTAGCTGTTGATTTAGTTTGTTTAATACTTAATGGCAATAATATTACTCTTATTATAACTGTAAAAATAATTATTGTTAATCCAAATGATATATCATTATTTGGTATAAGTGTATTCACTCCATTATGTATCAAGAAAAAGAACTTTGAAAGTGGATCACTTAAAAACTGTAATTTCAAATACAAAACCTCCCAAGTGGTTATTTAACTGGATCAAAGCCGCCCTTATTATAAGGATGACATTTAAGTATTCTTTTTATTCCCATAATAGATCCTTTTATTGCTCCGTATTTTTCAATAGCTTCTAAAGTATACTGAGAACATGTAGGGTAAAATATACAACAAGGTCTCTTAAACGGTGATATATATTTTCTATAACACTTAATGCCCAGTATAAGTATTTTTTTCATTATTAATTAAACCTGCTTTCTTAAGCAGTTTAGTCAAAGCACTCTCTATTTCTTTATAATTTTTAGAATTAGAAGGGTTCCTTGCAATAAACACTAAATCATATCCTGTTTTTAATCCTTCATTATTAAGCCTATAGTTTTCACTTATTAATCTTTTAACTCTACCGCGAATTACACTGTTTCCTACCTTTTTACTAACGGATATTCCACATCTATTAATATCTTTACCATTTCTATAAATATATAATACTAATAATTGGTTAGAAAAAGATTTTCCTCTTCTATATACTGTTCTAAATTCAGTATTCTTTCTAATTCTATATTTCTTAACATTAATATTAATATTAGCCGCCCTCTTTTCCACAAATTGCAGAAAAAGGCCACATTAGCGGCCTTTATGCTGTCAATCTTTTTCTACCTTTTTGTCTTCTTTTTTGAAGAATGTTTCTTCCAGAAGCGGTTTTCATTCTCTTTCTAAATCCGTGTTCTTTTTTTCTTTGTCTTTTCTTCGGTTGGTAAGTCATGAACATATCTACTACACCTCCTTCTTTAAACCATACATTATATCAATCATCTTACAATCGTATATTTACAGTTTTACTATTAGATTATATAGTCACATCCTCTTAATGTCAAGATAAGCATTTTTATTACTATTGTTAATATTTTTTATATTTATATGTTTTTTTGTGGATAACTTCTTGAACACCTTGTTATTTTTTGATATTATATAAGAAAGAACTGTTAATAACCTGTTTATTGATAAAGTTATTCACAACTTGTGGACAAAACTGTTAATAACTACTACAATATTGTATTAAACTTCTTTTGCTTATCTATTTTTAGCTATATAAGCAGATTTATTCCTTATTTAATATGTTAATAGTTTTTTTTTTGTATTGTTAACAATTTAAGTCCTATTAAAAATATAAACATAGTTATTAACATGTGCATATTTTTAATGCTATTTATCAACAAACTACAATGTATTAATTTATTGCTTATAACTTTGTTTATAATATTGTTTATATATTGTTTATTTTTACATGAAAAAATTTTTTTATTTGAACTGGAGGGTAGGAAATGAGCACCCAAATTAAAGATATCTGGGAAAAAACTTTAAGTATAATAAAAGGTGAACTTACAGAGGTTAGTTTTAATACTTGGATTAAAAGTATAGAACCTATGGCCTTAGATAATAATACTTTTAAATTAGGTGTTCCTAATAATTTTACCAAAGACATTCTTGAAAATAGATATAAGGATTTAATAATGAATGCTGTTAAATTACTTACTTCTAAAACATATAAAATAGAATTCTTTATATTATCTGAGGAAGTAGCCGAAATTGAAGCACCTAAATCGAAACCAGAAGCTGAAAAAAACAGCCTAATATTTAATGATGAAATGTCTGCAACACTAAACCCAAAATATACCTTTGATTCTTATGTAATTGGAAATAGTAATAGGTTTGCTCACGCTGCATCACTTGCTGTAGCTGAATCTCCCGCTAAGGCATATAATCCACTATTTATTTATGGAGGGGTTGGTCTTGGAAAAACACATTTAATGCATGCCATTGGTCATTATATATTAGCAAACAACCCAAAGTCTAAGGTTGTTTACGTTTCTTCTGAAAAATTTACAAACGAACTTATAAATTCTATTAAAGACGACAAAAACGTAGAATTTAGAAACAAGTACAGAAATGTGGACGTACTTCTAATTGATGATATTCAATTTATTGCAGGTAAAGAACGTACGCAAGAAGAGTTCTTTCATACATTTAATGATCTTCATGAAGCAAATAAGCAAATTATTTTATCTAGTGATAGACCTCCTAAAGAGATACCTACTCTAGAGGATAGATTGAGATCTAGATTTGAATGGGGTCTTATAGCTGATATACAACCACCGGATTTTGAAACTAGAATAGCTATTTTGAAGAAAAAGGCAGATATAGAGAATTTAAATATTCCAAATGAAGTATTGGTGTATATTGCTACTAAAATAAAATCTAATATAAGAGAGCTAGAAGGCGCTCTTATTCGAATTGTAGCTTTTTCTTCACTAACTAATAAAGAAATTGGTATAGATTTGGCGTCAGAAGCACTCAAAGATATTATTTCTAATAGAAATTCGAAACAAGTAACTATTGAGCTAATACAAGATATAGTTTCTAGCTATTTCAATTTAAAAATTGAGGATTTTAAATCTTCAAGGCGAACTAGGAACATAACATTTCCAAGACAAATCGCAATGTATTTGTGCAGAAAGCTTACAGATATGTCTCTCCCTAAAATAGGTGAAGAATTTGGAGGTAGGGATCATACAACTGTAATCCACGCATGCGAGAAAATATCAAATGGTCTTAAAGAAGATGAAAATTTACAAGATAACATAGCAGAACTAACTAAAAAAATTAGTCAAAAATAGTATAATCTCGATATTAACAGGTGTTGATACTATTCATATATAATCCTGTGCATAAAATAATACATAAAACTTAGCTGTTGATATTGTGGATAACTATGATTTTTTTTTGCATACTTATCCACAATCATTTCTACCTAGCATTGTTACAGATTATAGTCTAAGATAGGTTCTTAACATATCAACAGCCCCTACTACTATTACTACTAATAATTTATTATTATCTTACCTATCTTTAATAAATTTCCCATGTGGATAAGGAGGTCTTTATTATATGAAATTTATATGTGAAAAAAGTATATTACAAGAAGCAGTTTCAAACGTTCAAAAAGCTATTACTGGAAAATCAACTTTACCCGTATTACAAGGTATATTAATAATTGTTAAAAATGGAGAAGTAACACTTATAGGATCTGATGTTGATTTAAGTATTGAGGCTAAAATTAATGCAGAGGTTATGGAAGAGGGAAGTGTAGTTTTAGATTCTAAGCTTTTTGGTGAAATCATAAGAAAATTACCCAATAGTGCAATAGAGATAGCAACAGAAGAAAATAACTCTATTAAAATCGTTTGCCAAAAATCATATGCAACTATAATACATATGAATAGTGATGACTATCCTAATTTACCCAATATAATAGAGAACATGATTTTTTCAATTTCTCAAAAGTTATTAAAAAACATGATGAAAGGTACTATTTTTGCAGTTGCTCAAGATGAGACTAGACCAATTCTTACAGGCGTATTATTTGAAATAAAAGATAAAAATCTTAATCTTGTAGCTTTGGATGGTTATAGAGTTGCATTTAGAAGTGAACCGGTAGATAACGATTTTAGTATAAATGCTGTAATTCCAGGTAAAACATTAAGTGAAGTATCAAAAATACTAGAGGAAACAGATGAGAACGTTAATATAACATTCACACCAAATCATATTTTATTTAATATTGGAAAAACAAAGGTTATATCAAGACTACTCGAAGGTGAATTCATAAAATATAGCTCAATAATACCTGAGGAATATAATCTAAAAATTACAGCTAAAAGACATGAATTATTAAGCTGTATAGAAAGGGCTTCTCTTATGGCGAAAGAGGGAAATACCAATTTAGTTAAATTCAACATAGAAGAAGATAACATGATAATCACTTCTAATTCTCAATTGGGAAAGGCTAGAGAGGAAATAAATATAATTTTGCAGGGCGAGCCTCTTCAAATTGCATTTAACTCAAAATACCTAATAGAACTTCTGAAAATAATGGAAGAAGAAGAGATAATTATGGAATTCTCTAGTGGAGTTAATCCTTGTGTTGTAAAAAACAAAGAAAAAAGTAATTGTACTTATATGGTATTACCAGTAAGAATAAGATCTAATAATAATTAATTAAAATATATATTTAATAATATTTGGGAAAAGAAGGTTTTGAAATGAATGAAATAAAAATAGAAACAGATATAATAAAATTAGATTCTTTTCTAAAATGGGCTGGAATAGCTTGTTTAGGTTCAGAAGCAAAATTTTATATCAAAAACGAGGATATTAAAGTCAATGGTGAAATAGAAACTCAAAGAGGTAAAAAATTATCTAAAGGCGATATAATTGAGTTTAACGGCGAAACTTATAAAATAATTTAAATTATATGAATGCACCGGAAAATTATTAAATAATCTCCGGTGCACAATTTATGTCTATAATAATAAAATTTATAAGAATTTATTTATATATATAAAATAATAAACTTATATATATATGTTATAATCATAATAGGTGATTGTATGCATATAAAATATTTACAACTAGAAAATTTTAGAAATTATAATAAATTATTTCTAGAATTAAATAAAGGTACTAACGTATTTGTAGGAGATAATGCACAAGGAAAAACAAATATTTTGGAATCTATTTATTATTGTAGTTTAGCTAAGTCTCACAGAACCAATAGAGATAAGGAATTGATAAATTGGAACGGCACAGAAGCATATATAAAGATTTATGTGTGTAAAACTAGATTAGATAAAAAAATAGAAATAAAGATTTTTAAAGAAGGTAGAAAAGGAGTTAATATAAATTATATAAAAGTTCAAAAACTCTCCGAGTTAGTAGGAAGTTTCAATGTAATTATGTTTTCACCCGAAGATTTAAATATTGTTAAAGAATCTCCATCATACAGAAGAAAATTCTTAGATATAGAGCTATGTAAGTTAAGCCGTCATTACTACTATAGCTTAGCGCAATATAAAAAAATTTTAAATGAGAGAAACTTGACTATAAAAAAATGGAACACAAATAGTGATATTATAGATGTATATGATAAGCAACTTAGTGAATTTGGTGCAATTATAATAAAAGATAGAATAACTTATATAGATAAATTAAACAAAATATCGAAAACAATACATAGCAATATAACATCTAAAAGTGAAGTAATAGATATTAAATATTTAACACCTATTAAGGATTTAGATAATATACAAGAAGACCTTTACTTGCTTTTATGCAAAAATAGAAAAAGAGATATAGAAACTAAAACTACATCAATAGGTCCACATAGAGATGATTTTTCCATAGATATTAATGGTATCAATGCCAGAATATTTGGATCCCAAGGTCAACAGAGAACTTCGGTTTTAACCATTAAGTTTGGAGCTCTAGCAATAATAAAAGAACTAACTGGAGAATACCCAGTATTATTACTTGATGATGTTTTGTCTGAATTAGATACAAAAAGGCAAGAATATATATTAAAATCCATAAAAGAAGTTCAAACATTAATTACATGCACCGGAATTAACGATATAAAAAAATATTTAAATTCAGAAAGTAAGATATTTGAAGTTATGTCAGGTGAAGTAAAAGAGATTACATAGATTAAAATAAAGTAGAATGGATTATCAAGGAGGATATAATATGTTTTTACATTTAGGGGAAAATGTAGTAGTGCCTATAAAAGACATTATAGGTATATTTGACATGGAAACTACTATGTATAGCTCAGACACTATCCAATTTTTAAGAATGGCTGAAGAAGATGGTTTTGTAGAGCGAATAACAAAGAATATTGCTAAATCTTTTGTAATTGCAGAGGTAGATAAAAAAAGTAAAATATATATATCACCAATATCATCTTCAACTTTATGCAAAAGAACAGAAACTGTATATTATGCGCTTTAGAGTAAGTTAGGAGGATATACATGGAAAATAATAATGTTTATGACGAGAGTCAAATACAAGTACTTGAAGGATTAGAAGCGGTAAGAAAAAGACCTGGTATGTATATAGGTAGCACTAGCATTCGAGGCCTTCATCATTTAGTTTATGAAATTGTAGATAATAGTATAGATGAGGCATTAGCAGGTTTTTGTAAAAATATTAATGTAATTATACACGCAGACAATTCTATAACTGTTATAGATGACGGTCGTGGTATGCCTGTAGGAATGCATCATAAAATGAAAATACCTACTGTAGAAGTTATAATGACTGTACTTCACGCAGGTGGAAAATTTGGTGGTGGCGCATACAAAGTATCAGGTGGCCTCCATGGTGTTGGTTCATCTGTAGTTAATGCTTTGTCTGTGGTTTGTGAAGTAGAAGTTAGTGCAGATGGTAAAATATGGAAACAAACCTTTTCGAAGGGAAAAACTACTAGTACACTAGTAAATATAGGAACAACACAGGAACATGGAACAAAAGTATTCTTTACCCCTGATCCGGAAATTTTTGAAGAAATTGATTTTGATTATGAAACTTTGTCTCAAAGACTTAGAGAGTTGGCCTTTTTAAATAAAGGTTTAAGAATAACCCTTGAAGATGAACGAGAAGATAAAAAGCAAGATTTCTTGTATGAGGGAGGAATAAAGTCTTTTGTAGATTATTTGAATAGAAATAAAGGAACAATTCATGAGACCATATACATGGAAGGCAAAAAGGATGATTATGTTGTTGAAATAGCACTGCAATACAACGATACATATACAGAAAATATATTCTCATTTGCTAATAATATAGATACTGTAGAAGGTGGAACACATCTAGTTGGTTTTAAGTCGGCATTAACAAGAGTAGTAAATGATTATGCTAAAAAATTTGGTTTCTTAAAAGAAAATGATAAAAATCTATCAGGTGAAGATGTAAGGGAAGGTCTTACAGCAGTAATATCAATAAAACTTACTGATCCTCAATTTGAGGGTCAAACAAAAACTAAACTTGGTAATAGTGAAGTAAGGGGAATAGTTGATAGTATAGTTGGTGAGTCTATCAGTAATGTTCTAGAGGAAGATCCACAACTCGGTAAAAACATAATCGATAAAGGATTAAATGCAGCAAGAGCCCGAGAAGCAGCAAAAAAAGCAAGAGAATTTACAAGAAGAAAGTCTGTATTAGAAAGTACTACACTTCCAGGTAAATTATCAGATTGTGCTTCAAAAGATCCTATGGAATGCGAAATATATCTGGTGGAGGGTGATTCAGCAGGTGGTTCAGCAAAACAGGGTAGAGATAGAAGATTCCAAGCTATACTTCCTCTTAAAGGAAAAATAATGAATGTTGAAAAGCAAAGAATTGATAAAATGCTCGCATCTCTAGAGATTAGGGCCATGATAACTGCTTTTGGTGCTGGTATAGGAAAGGATTTTGATGTAAAAAAAATAAGGTACGATCGTATTATTATTATGACAGATGCGGACGTAGATGGAGCACATATTAGAACTTTATTACTAACATTTTTCTATAGATACATGAAAGAATTAGTAGAGCAAGGACACGTCTATGTAGCTCAACCTCCACTATATAAGGTTTCTAAAGCTAAAAAAGAGCATTATGTATATACTGATAAGGAATTACAAGCTTTGCTTTTAGAAATAGGCGGAAAAGATAATAATACTGATATACAAAGATACAAAGGTCTTGGGGAAATGGATGCACACCAACTTTGGGATACAACAATGAACCCTGAAGAGCGGATACTCCTTCAGGTACATGTTGAGGATGCAATGGCAGCAGATGAAATATTCACTATTCTTATGGGAGATAAAGTAGAACCTCGTAGAGAGTTTATACAAGAAAATGCTAAAGGTGTACTTAACTTAGATATATAGTTTGATAATACATTAAAGCAGATCAATCCAATATAGTGAATTAGGCAACTTTAGTGAGTTAGTTAACTACTACGAAGGTTAATCAATTAAAGTAATTACCGTTACCCATGGAGTATGGTGAAATTGCTTTCCAGAGTGGCATTAAAATATTTTGTTTAAAGAGGTGTAACATGATTAATAATCAGGGAAAAATTTTACCTATTGATATAAGACATGAAATGAAAAAATCTTATATAGATTACGCTATGAGTGTTATTGTAAGCCGTGCGCTTCCAGACGTACGAGATGGGCTTAAACCTGTCCATAGAAGAATATTATTCTCTATGCATGAACTGGGATTAACACCAGAAAAAGGATACAGAAAGTGCGCGAGAATTGTAGGAGATGTTTTAGGTAAATATCACCCACATGGTGATACTGCAGTATATGGTGCATTAGTTAGAATGGCTCAAGATTTTTCACAAAGATGTACGTTGGTTGATGGTCATGGCAATTTTGGTTCTGTAGACGGTGATTCAGCGGCGGCAATGAGATATACAGAAGCTAAAATGAGTAAAATTACAACGCAAATGCTTAGAGATATTAATAAAGAGACAGTAGATTTTATTCCTAATTTTGATGGAGAAGAAAAGGAACCATCAGTATTACCATCAAGATTTCCTAATCTTTTAGTTAATGGATCAACAGGAATTGCTGTAGGGATGGCAACCAATATACCTCCACATAACTTAATAGAAGTTATAGATGGAGTACTTATGGTTATTGATGAACCAGAAGTTACCATAAGTGATTTAATGACAAAAATAAAAGGTCCAGATTTTCCTACGGGAGGAATTATCCTAGGAAGAGCAGGAATAAAAAGTGCTTATGAAACAGGAAGAGGAAGAATACTCGTAAGGGCTAAAACAGATATTGAAGAGACCAAAGGCAGAAATACGATAATAGTAACAGAATTACCTTATCAAGTTAATAAAGCAAAACTTATAGAAGGTATTGCAGATTTAGTAAAAGATAAGAAGATAGATGGAATATCAGATTTAAGAGATGAATCTGATAGAGAAGGTATGCGAATTGTTATAGAACTAAAAAGAGATGCAAACCCTAATATAGTATTAAATAGGCTATTTAAACATACGAGGATGCAAGACACTTTTGGAGTTATAATGATAGCGCTTGTAAATGGCGAGCCTCAAACTTTAAATTTAAAACAAGTTTTAGTTCATTATTTAGACCATCAAAAAGATGTAATAAGAAGAAGAACTCAATTTGATCTTGATAAAGCATTAGCTAGAGCTCATATTTTAGAAGGTATGAAAATTGCACTAGACCACATTGATGAAGTAATTCGTTTAATAAGAGCATCTAAAAATATTAGTAAAGCTAAAGAAAGTTTAATTAATGCTTTTGATTTATCAGAAAAACAAGCAACTGCTATTGTTGAAATGAGACTTGGAAGACTTACAGGTCTTGAAAGAGATAAAGTAGAAGCTGAGTATAACGAAATAATGAAAACAGTTAATTATTTAAAAGGAATCTTAGCAGATGAAATAATATTATTGAACATAATTAAGGACGAACTTATAGAAATTAGAAACAAATATGGTGATACTAGAAGATCGTCAATAGAAAAAAATCCATATAGCATAGATGAGGAAGACTTAATTCAAGAACAAGATATTGTAATAACGCTAACTCATGCAGGGTACATAAAGAGGCTTCCAGCTGATACTTATAGTGCTCAAAAAAGAGGGGGTAGAGGAATACAAGGTGTTACTACAAAAGAAGATGATTTTGTGGAACATATTTTTACAACTACCACTCATAATAATATTTTATTATTCACAAATAAGGGAAAATCATTTAAATTAAAAGCATATGAGATTCCAGAAGGTGGAAGAACAGCCAAGGGAACAAACTTGATAAATATTATACCTTTAGCTAGCGAGGAAAAGATTCAAGCTGTTATATGTCTTAAAGAATTTCCTGAGGATAATTATCTTGTAATGGGAACAAAACATGGTTTAATTAAGAAAACATCACTTGATAAATATGCTGCTATAAGAAAGAATGGTTTAAATGCAATAAATTTAAGAGAAGATGATGAACTAATTGGAGCTGCAATAACTACTGGAGATAGCGAAATGCTATTTGTTACAAAAAATGGTTATTCTATAAGATTTAGTGAAAAAGATGTAAGAGGTATGGGAAGAACTGCAACTGGAGTTAAGTCCTTAACTTTAAGAAAAGGCGACATTGTAGTATCTATGAATATTGTTAAACCTGAAGAAGAACTTTTAGTTATAAGTGAAAATGGATTTGGAAAGAGAACATTGGTTTCAGAATACTCACTTCAACGTAGAGGTGGTAAGGGAGTAATAACTTATAAGGTATCAGAGAAAACAGGAAAACTTGTAGGTGCTAGAATAGTAAAAGACGGAGACGAAATGATACTTATAAACAGTAATGGTGTTGTTATAAGGTTAAATGTATCTGGAATATCAACTACAAGTAGGAATACTATGGGAGTTACTTTAATGAGGAATGGAGAAGGAGATAATATAGTTGCTATAGCTAAAATAAATTGTAGTGATGAAATTGATACAGATGAGAATTCTTCGCAAGAAGAAACAAATTCTATTCAAGAGAATATTAAAGAAACTTCTGTTAATGAGGAACATGACTTAGAAACAACTAGTGAAGTAAATGATAAAATAGAAGATTAAAATATTAAAATACTTATTTGAAATTATTTCAAATAAGTATTTTTTTAATTTATAGTTATATATAATATTATAACTAACCTAGTGTATCTCAAGCAGTAAATTAGAGAAAAACAAAGATATATATAGAAAAATTAGTATAATCTATGTAGGAATAGAACTAGTGTAAATACAGTAGTAAGTAGATTTGATAAAATACTCCTTGTCGTTACGAATTAGTAATAACAGAAATTTAATTTTAAAGGTCAAATGATTTTCTAAGTTCAAAATAATATTTGAAAAAAACAGAAAAATGTATTGACAATTTTTAAATTAAATAGTAAAATAATAGAGGTCGTCACATGATGACAAAGCAAATTGGTCTTTGAAAATTAAACAGAGAAATAGGTAAAGATAGCGAAATAATATTTCGTTAAACCAGTTAATTACTTTAGTATAAAGTAAAATTTAGTCGTAAGACTAAAAGTATGTAATGAGCTTGCTAACCAGCTTAACAGTTGGCGCAGATTAATCATTTCAACTGAAAAAGTGTAAACTTTTAAATTGAGAGTTTGATCCTGGCTCAGGACGAACGCTGGCGGCGTGCCTAACACATGCAAGTCGAGCGATGATTCGTCTCCTTCGGGAGACGTTGATTAGCGGCGGACGGGTGAGTAACACGTGGGTAACCTGCCTCAAAGAGGGGAATAGCCTCCCGAAAGGGAGATTAATACCGCATAATATGTTTTGGTCGCATGATCGAAACATCAAAGGATTTTTCTTCGGAAAATTCCACTTTGAGATGGACCCGCGGCGCATTAGCTAGTTGGTGAGGTAACGGCTCACCAAGGCGACGATGCGTAGCCGACCTGAGAGGGTGATCGGCCACATTGGAACTGAGACACGGTCCAGACTCCTACGGGAGGCAGCAGTGGGGAATATTGCGCAATGGGGGAAACCCTGACGCAGCAACGCCGCGTGAATGATGAAGGCCTTCGGGTTGTAAAGTTCTGTCTTCTGGGACGATAATGACGGTACCAGAGGAGGAAGCCACGGCTAACTACGTGCCAGCAGCCGCGGTAATACGTAGGTGGCAAGCGTTGTCCGGATTTACTGGGCGTAAAGGATGCGTAGGCGGACATTTAAGTCAGATGTGAAATACCCGAGCTTAACTTGGGTGCTGCATTTGAAACTGGGTGTCTAGAGTGCAGGAGAGGTAAGTGGAATTCCTAGTGTAGCGGTGAAATGCGTAGAGATTAGGAAGAACACCAGTGGCGAAGGCGACTTACTGGACTGTAACTGACGCTGAGGCATGAAAGCGTGGGGAGCAAACAGGATTAGATACCCTGGTAGTCCACGCCGTAAACGATGAATACTAGGTGTCGGGGGTCGAACCTCGGTGCCGCCGTTAACACATTAAGTATTCCGCCTGGGGAGTACGATCGCAAGATTAAAACTCAAAGGAATTGACGGGGGCCCGCACAAGCAGCGGAGCATGTGGTTTAATTCGAAGCAACGCGAAGAACCTTACCTAGACTTGACATCCCCTGCATAACCCAGAGATGGGTGAAGTCCTTCGGGACAGGGTGACAGGTGGTGCATGGTTGTCGTCAGCTCGTGTCGTGAGATGTTGGGTTAAGTCCCGCAACGAGCGCAACCCTTATCATTAGTTGCTACCATTAAGTTGAGCACTCTAGTGAGACTGCCCGGGTTAACCGGGAGGAAGGTGGGGATGACGTCAAATCATCATGCCCCTTATGTCTAGGGCTACACACGTGCTACAATGGTGAGTACAAAGAGATGCAAGACCGCAAGGTGGAGCCAAACTCAAAAACTCATCCCAGTTCGGATTGTAGGCTGCAACTCGCCTACATGAAGCCGGAGTTGCTAGTAATCGCGAATCAGCATGTCGCGGTGAATACGTTCCCGGGCCTTGTACACACCGCCCGTCACACCATGAGAGTTGGTAACACCCGAAGTCCGTGAGGTAACCGTAAGGAGCCAGCGGCCGAAGGTGGGATTGATGATTGGGGTGAAGTCGTAACAAGGTAGCCGTAGGAGAACCTGCGGCTGGATCACCTCCTTTCTAGGGAGTAGATGTATTGACTTCGGTCGATGCACAATATCTATTGTAATTAATCGTACCTAGTTCTCTGTTTAATTTTGAGAGACTAATTTTAGTTAACTCTTAGGAGTTAGCTAATTAATAGTTTTTCTTAAAATGTTCTTTGAAAATTGCACAGTGAAAAAAGTTGTTTTAAAAAAATTAAAACTATGAAAATAGTTTATGAATTGATTTAATACAATTTCGCAAAATTAATATAACCGTCTATGTAAATAGACAGAATCAAGGTCAAGCTACAAAGGGCGCATGGCGAATGCCTTGGCACTAGGAGCCGAAGAAGGACGCGTTAAGCTGCGATAAGCTTTGGGTAGGCGCAAATAGCCTGTGATCCAAAGATTTCCGAATGGGGGAACCCACATAGTAACAACTATGTACTGCATACTGAATAAATAGGTATGCAGAGGTAGACCCGGGGAACTGAAACATCTAAGTACCCGGAGGAAGAGAAAGAAATATCGATTTCCTAAGTAGCGGCGAGCGAAAGGGAAAGAGCCCAAACCCAGGTCTTTGACCTGGGGGTTGAGGATAGATCATAAATACTGCAATTCCTTAATTGAAGATAGCTGGAAAGCTGCTCCGCAGAAGGTAATAGGCCTGTAAATGAAAAGGAAAAACAGTCAGATCTAATCCAGAGTACCACGAGACACGTGAAACCTTGTGGGAAGCTGGGAGGACCACCTCCCAAGGCTAAATACTACCTAGTGACCGATAGTGAAGAAGTACCGTGAGGGAAAGGTGAAAAGAACCCCGGAAGGGGAGTGAAATAGAACCTGAAACCGTGTGCCTACAACCGGTCGAAGCACTTTATATGTGTGACGGCGTGCTTTTTGTAGAACGAGCCAACGAGTTACGATATGTAGCAAGGTTAAGTACTTAAGGTACGGAGCCGAAGGGAAACCAAGTCTGAATAGGGCGTTGTGAACGCAAGTTCACGAAGTTGCATGTCGTAGACCCGAAACCGGGTGACCTATCCATGGCCAGGATGAAGCGGAAGTAAAATTCCGTGGAGGTCCGAACCACGTTGGTGTTGAAAAACCATGGGATGAGCTGTGGATAGCGGAGAAATTCCAATCGAACTCGGAGATAGCTGGTTCTCCTCGAAATAGCTTTAGGGCTAGCGTCGATTAATTGAGTAATGGAGGTAGAGCACTGAATGGGCTAGGGGCTGACAACAGTTACTGAACCCTATCAAACTCCGAATGCCATATACTTTTATTTCGGCAGTCAGACTGCGAATGATAAGATCCGTAGTCAAAAGGGAAACAGCCCAGACCATCAGCTAAGGTCCCAAAGTGTAAGTTAAGTGGAAAAGGATGTGGGATTTCTAAGACAACTAGGATGTTGGCTCAGAAGCAGCCACTCATTTAAAGAGTGCGTAATAGCTCACTAGTCAAGAGATCCTGCGCCGAAGATGTCCGGGGCTAAAACTTACCACCGAAGCTATGGGTGTACACAATTGTGTACGCGGTAGAGGAGCTTTCTGTACTGGCTGAAGTCATACCGTAAGGAGTGGTGGACGGTACAGAAGTGAGAATGTTGGCATGAGTAGCGAGAGTTAAGTGAGAATCTTAACGGTCGAAAACCTAAGGTTTCCTGAGGAAGGCTCGTCCTCTCAGGGTTAGTCGGGACCTAAGCCGAGGCCGAAAGGCGTAGGTGATGGACAATCGGTTGATATTCCGATACCACCAATGGACGTTATTAGAAATGGGATGACGCAGGAGGATAAGATGTGCACACTATTGGATGTGTGTCTAAGCATTTAGGCGGAGCAAGCAGGCAAATCCGTTTGCTCTTAACGCTGAGATGTGATGGGGAAGGGAATTTATTCCCGAAGTATCTGATTCCACGCTGCCAAGAAAAGTCTCTATCGAGGATATTGGTGCCCGTACCGCAAACCGACACAGGTAGGTGAGGAGAGAATCCTAAGACCATCGGAAGAATTGTTGTTAAGGAACTCGGCAAATTGACCCCGTAACTTCGGGAGAAGGGGTGCCTACGTAAGTAGGTCGCAGAGAATAGGCCCAAGCAACTGTTTAGCAAAAACACAGGTCTCTGCTAAAGCGAAAGCTGATGTATAGGGGCTGACGCCTGCCCGGTGCTGGAAGGTTAAGGGGATTACTTAGCGCAAGCGAAGGTATGAACTTAAGCCCCAGTAAACGGCGGCCGTAACTATAACGGTCCTAAGGTAGCGAAATTCCTTGTCGGGTAAGTTCCGACCCGCACGAATGGCGTAATGATTTGGGCACTGTCTCAACAACACATCCGGCGAAATTGTAGTGCAAGTGAAGATGCTTGCTACCCGCGATTGGACGGAAAGACCCCGTAGAGCTTTACTGTAGCTTAGCATTGAATTTCGGTATTGTCTGTACAGGATAGGTGGGAGACTGAGAAACATGGGCGTCAGCCTGTGTGGAGTCATCCTTGGGATACCACCCTGACAGTACTGAGGTTCTAACTGGAGGCCATGAATCTGGTCACAGGACATTGTTAGGTGGGCAGTTTGACTGGGGCGGTCGCCTCCAAAAAAGTAACGGAGGCGCCCAAAGGTTCCCTCAGCGCGGTTGGAAATCGCGCGAAGAGTGCAAAGGCAGAAGGGAGCCTGACTGCGACACTTACAAGTGGAGCAGGGACGAAAGTCGGGCTTAGTGATCCGGTGGTACCTCGTGGGAGGGCCATCGCTCAACGGATAAAAGCTACCTCGGGGATAACAGGCTGATCTCCCCCAAGAGTCCACATCGACGGGGAGGTTTGGCACCTCGATGTCGGCTCGTCGCATCCTGGGGCTGAAGTAGGTCCCAAGGGTTGGGCTGTTCGCCCATTAAAGCGGCACGCGAGCTGGGTTCAGAACGTCGTGAGACAGTTCGGTCCCTATCCGTCGCGGGCGTAGGAAATTTGAAGGGAGCTGTCCTTAGTACGAGAGGACCGGGATGGACAAACCTCTGGTGCACCAGTTGTCACGCCAGTGGCATCGCTGGGTAGCTATGTTTGGAAGGGATAAACGCTGAAAGCATCTAAGCGTGAAGCCCACCCTAAGATGAGATTTCCCATAATGCGTGTTTTTAACACAAGTTAGTAAGACTCCTGGAAGACCACCAGGTTGATAGGTTAGAGGTGTAAGCATGGTAACATGTTCAGCTGACTAATACTAATAAGTCGAGGGCTTGACCTAAATATATAATTAAAAGTAATGCGATATACTTCTTTCGTAAGAAAGAAGCAAGGCTTTGAGCGTGAGCGAAAAGACTAATTCACTGTGCAATTTTGAGAGAATATCTCATAAGGTATATAGACAAGTTAACAATAGCTTGGTATACTTTAATTGTAAGGTTAATACCTTATAAATCTGGTGATTATGGCATGAAGGTAACACCCGTTCCCATACCGAACACGAAGGTTAAGCTTCAATGCGCCGATGGTACTGCAGGGGTGACCTTGTGGAAGAGTAGGTTGTCGCCAGGTCAATACATGGATCTTTAGCTCAGCTGGTTAGAGCTACCGGCTCATAACCGGTCGGTCCGGGGTTCGAGTCCCTGAAGGTCCACCATATGTGGGGATATAGCTCAGCTGGGAGAGCACCTGCCTTGCACGCAGGGGGTCAAGGGTTCGATTCCCTTTATCTCCACCAAAAAACAGTCCAAATATGGGCTGTTTTTTATTTCGTTAAAAACTACTCATTAACGACATTTCAGAAGGAAAGTCTCCCATTTCTATAAGTGGGAATGAACTACCCTAGCAAAAATAAAACTTCAGTGGGAGTATAAATCTCCTTATGAAGTCGTTAAATCATCTCCTGTGGAGATACAACAGCTCCGCAAGAGATGATTTAATTATAGATTTTATAGATTTATTAGGTAAAAAGTATTAAAATATAAAATATGAAAGGAACTTTATGATGTCATTATATAGAGTAAAGCAGTTTTACAGGTCAATGATTTCTAAGATTAATGATGAAGATATAGAGTTTCTTAAAATGCATTTAGAAACTTATGAATTACAATTATTAAACCAATTACCTACTTATGAGCAAAAACACTGTATAAATGTAGCTAGGGATGTAAAATTAACTTGTAATCAAAGAAAATTAGAATCAAAAGATTTGATAAAGGTTGCATTGTTACATGATATAGGTAAAATATATAGTAGTATGAATCCAATAGATAAAGCTATAATGGTTATAATTCATAAGATAACGAATGGAAAAATTAGAGCATATAAGAAAAATAAAAAAGTTAATATTTATTATAATCATGGAGATATAGGATATAATTTATTAAGAAAGTATGGTTACAATGATAGAATTTTATTTTTAGTGAAAAATCATCATAATAATAATATAACAGAGGATATAGAATTAGACTTATTAAAAGAATGTGATGATAGAAATTAAGAAACTAATATATAGTTTCTTTTTTTATACTTATCACACTAAAAAAGTATATTTTAATTTAAAATCAATTATATGTTATAAAGTATTTCTAATAATATGAAAAAAGTGATAGAATATAATTAAATACAAATAATGGGAGGATGGAATGAATTCAAAGGAAAGAAGAGGATATATTAAAAATAAACTAATTAAAGACAATATTACATATAAAGGTCAGTTTTTAGCAGAGAAATTAGGTGTTACAAGACAAGTTATAGTAAAAGATATTGCAATTATAAGAGCAGAAGGAGTAAATATAATTGCGACTTCTGAAGGCTATTTAATACCCAAGGAAGAAAGTAATTATGTAAGGCGAGTAATCGCAGTTTCACACACAAGAGATGATATATATAATGAGCTTGAATGCATTGTTAAATTTGGTGGGATAGTAGAGGATGTAACAGTAGAACACTCTTTATACGGTGAGATAAGAGCAATGCTCATGATAAAAACAATTATGGATATTGAGAAATTCACAAAAAAGTTTAAAGAATTTAGTGCCGAGCCATTATCCTTGTTAACTAAAGGAGTACATTTACATACTATAAAAGCAGATAATGAAGAGATTATAGAATGTATTATAAAAGAGTTAAAAAATAAGAATTATTTAATTTGTGATTAATTTGTTATTAATTTCTGATTAATTTAATTATTAAAGGAGAAAATGTTATGGAAAATGTTGCACTTTTAAAATGTACGGAATATGATGTTGATTTAGTAGAAAAAAAGTTACGGGAGGGATTTGAATTATTAGGTGGACATCAATTTTTGAAAAAATTAATACCAAAGAATAGTAAAGTACTTTTAAAACCTAACATGTTAAGTATTGAGAGCAAAGGATCACCAGTAGTAACTCATTATGCTGTTTTTGAAGCAGTAATTAGAATTATTAGGGAATATTCTAGTTATATTAGCTTTGGTGATTCACCTGGTTTTGGAGATTCAAGAAAAGCAGCAGAAAAATCTGGTCTTATGGAAGTTGCTGATAAATATGGAGTTAGTTTTGAGGATTTTAAAGAGTCGGTACATATTAAATTAGATAATTCTATTTTGTGTAAATCTTGGGATATTGCTAAAGCTGCTTATGAAGCAGATGTTGTTATATCACTGCCAAAACTTAAAACACATGCTATGGCATATTATACAGGTGCTGTAAAAAACCAATTTGGTTGTATACCAGGAACGCAAAAAGCAACTTGGCATACAAGAATGCCTAATGCAAATAATTTTTGCAAGATGCTTTTGGATTTAAATACAGCTGTTGGGACTAATTTTGCTATTTTAGATGGTATAATTGCCATGGAAGGTAATGGACCTAAAAGTGGACAGCCATATAAAATGAATACTTTAATTATGGGACAAAGTTTAACGGCTGTCGATTCCACTGCAGTTAGGCTTATAGGTTACGATGATCCTTTGGATACACCTGTTTTAAAAGAAGCATATGATAGTAAATGGGGCATAGTACTTTCAAAGGATATAAACATACTTGGTGAAGAATTAGAATCTATGAAAGCAAAAAAATTTAAGCTCTGTAGGAAGGGAGGTAACTTCTATTTTATAAACCCAGGAGTAACTAATTTTCTAAGAGAAATGATAGCACCAAATCCAACCCTAATCAGAGAAAAATGTATAGGGTGTGGAAGGTGTTCTGAGGTATGTCCAGAGAAGCCAGCGGTGATTGAGATGGTACTAGAAGGAGGCATATTAAATCCTAAATGGAATATGCATGAATGTATTAGATGTTTTTGTTGTCAGGAATTATGTCCAGTTGGTGCAATTGAAACAAAATATTCAAATTTAGCTAAATTACTTAAATTAGATAAGAGGTGATTTTTTATGAAAAGAAAAAAGACCATAGCTATCATTATAGGAATAATAGTAATAGTTATAGCTTTCTTAGATAACATAATTAATTTAGCTATAAACATACAGTGGTTTAAAGAAGTAGGATATTTATCAATATATTTTACTAAATTAACATCAACTTTAAAGTTAATGGTACCAATTTTTATAGCGAGTTATATTGCAATATGGATGTATTATAAAACATTTAAATGTAGCATTTTAAGATGGAAAAAGGTCGTTGAAGTGAATAAAAATAAAGAAAGATTAGAACGCAAAATTATTATAGTTACAAATATTATAATCTCTTTTATAATTTCGATTAGATTTGCTTCTAACTATTGGTATACAATACTGCAGTTCGCAAATGCTACAAGTTTTAACACTGTAGACCCATTATTTAAAAAAGATATTTCATTTTTTATATTCAAACTTCCATTAATTGAGTCATTATATCGAATGTTCATAACTTTGCTAGTAGTATTAGTAATTATTACGATAGTAATATATATCACATTAACTGCAAAGAATCATATATTACATTCCAATAAAGAAAATATATTTTCTAAATTTAAAAACTTTAAAAGTGGAATAACTAAATTTGCGGGAAGGCAGCTTGCCATAGTATCTTCACTAATATTAATGCTAGTAGCTCTGGGATACTTAGTAAAAGCTTGGAACTTAGTATACTCACCAAGAGGAATAGTATTCGGAGCAAGCTATACAGATGTACATGTAACCTTAAGATTTTATCAAACAATAGCAGTGGTATCTTTAATTGCAGCTATAATTACAGTTATAAGTATACTGAAATATAAAACAAAACCTGTGATTATATCTATTATTGTGATTGTTGCATTAATTGTCGGGGAAAATATAACAGCGAATGTAGTTCAAAAATTTCAAGTTCAATCGAATGAAAAAACTTTAGAAAAACCATATATTCAATATAATATAGACAATACGAGAAAAGCTTTTAATTTAGACACCATAGGAGAAGTTCCGTTTGAAATAAAAAATGATTTAACGAAAGAGGACATTAATTTTAATAACAATACTATTGATAATATAAAAATAAACTCTTTTAAGCCAGCATTAGAATTTTATAATCAATTTCAATATATGAGGTTTTATTATAGATTTAATGATTTAGATATTGATAGATATAATATAAATGGAAAATATAATCAAGTATTTATTGCACCAAGAGAAATTGAGTTAGAGTCATTAAAGGATAATTCAAATACTTGGCAAAATAGACATCTAGTTTATACTCATGGATACGGTGTGGCTATGAGTAAAGTAAATTCTGTAACAAGTGAAGGCCAGCCGGATTTTGTGATTAATAATATACCTTTAGAAAATAAAACAAGTATAAAAATAGATAATCCTAGAATATATTTTGGTGAAAGTACAAATGATTATAGTATAGTTAATACAAAAATTGGAGAGTTAGATTACCCTAAGGGTGGAGAAAACCAAATTAATAACTACGATGGAAAAGCTGGAATAAAGATGAGCCTCGCAAATAGAATTTTGTTTTCAATAAATAAAAAAAGTACTAAGTTTTTATTATCCAACGATATAACTTCTAATAGTAAAATATTAATTGATAGAAATATAGTTCAAAGAGTAAAAAAAATTGCTCCATTTTTAACATATGATAGTGATCCATACATTGTAATAAACGAAGGAAGATTATATTGGATTATAGATGCATATACAACCTCCAATAGATATCCGTTTTCACAGCCACAAAATGGTGTGAATTATATGAGAAATTCAATTAAAGTTGTCATTGATGCAGTAGATGGAATACCTGAATTTTATATAGTTGATAAAAAGGATCCTATAGCAAATAATTATTCAAAGATATTCCCAAAACTATTTAAGAATTCAGAGACAGTTCCTAGTGGTATAGAAGAACATTTTAGATATCCAGAAGGCTTATTTAATTTACAATGTAATGTACTTGGAAAATACCACATAACTGACCCTGGAGTATTTTATAATGGGGATGATGTATGGTCTATAGCAACTAACAAAGAGAAGGTTGAGGGTGAAAATGAAATAAATGAAGCTTCTTATGTAATAATGAAACTACCAAATGAAAGTACAGAAGAAATGATTTTACTTGAATACTTCAACACTAAAGGGCGAGATAACATGGTATCTTTATTGGGAGCAAGGATGGATGGAGATAATTATGGAAAAATGGTTTTATATAAATTTCCACCGAAGCAAACAGTATATAGTCCTGTACTATTTAAACAAAAGATGAATCAAGATACTATAATATCAAAAGAATTATCACTTTGGAATACGCAAGGTTCACAAGTTCAATTTGGAGAAACCTTAATTATACCAATTAAAAATTCTTTGCTTTATGTAGAACCTATGTATTTGAGAGCTAAAGGCGAGAAAAGCATACCAGAGATGAAAAAGGTTATAGTGTCTTATGGTGATAAAATAGTTTTAGCTGATAATATAGAGTTAGCGCTTGAGAAAATATTTGATTATACAGATAAAAATAATATATCTCAAACTAAAGAAAAATCAAATCTAGATGAAAAATCATTGGAAAATATAAAAATTGCTAAAGAACTTTATAATAAGGCATTGGAAGCTCAAAAAAATGGTAAGTGGACTGAATATGGGATATTTATAAAACAATTAGGTGATACATTAAATAAAATAAGTAAGTAAAATATATCTAAATATGATTTATGTCACATTGTATTATAATAAAATGTTATCTTAGGGCATATATTATTTGTTATATGTCCTTACTTTTATAGTATAATTTGTTTTGCGTTATGTAAAAATAGATAAATATTATATAAAACAAAGGAATTTGAAATAAAATGTAGAATAAGTTTATATATATGAGAGTATGAGGGGTATGGGGTATGGGGGTTATGTTATGAAATATACAAATAATAATTTGTATAAGGCTGGTAAAGATTCATTATGCATAGGTACAGATGCTTTAGATATTAATAATTTACCGAAAGTAATAATAAAAAATATTTCAGATGCTCTTATAAACAGAGAAAAAATTATATTTTTTACAGATGATATATCCTATAAAAATATTAAAAAAAACTTTGATGGTGATGAAGATTTCATAAGACATAATATAAATGCAGGTAGTCTTAAAATAAAAACGTATAATATTGCTGCTTTTGATTATGACTATAAAGAGTTTTTAGATATTATTGATATTATTTTTGTTGTTAAACAAAAATTGAGAATAATATGGGATTTTAAAAATGTAATTAGAAGAGTTGGCAAAGTAGATGTTTTAATTAAATGTGTTCAAAAAATAATAGAGTGTTCAAAAGATAATATCTCTAATATGGTTTACATTGACAATAATGTATATAGCTTTAATGAATTACATAGGTTTAGTAATTTATTTCAAACGTTGATTATTATAGATAGAAATAAAGAAATGGAATTTAAAAATAAAAATGAAATAGAAAAAGCAATTTGGATGCTTCAGTCTAATTCACAACTAAAATATCAGAATAAGAATTTAGTTTTATTTAATGATATTTTTTCAAATATACCCAAAAACACAGATGAGAATGAATTCAGAGAAATCGTAATGAATAAAATTAAAGATGTATGTGATGTAGATTTTTGTATTTTACATAATTCAGTTAAAGAACAAGAAAATACAATAAACATGGGTAATTATTATGGGATCACTAAAAAACATAAATACTATTTGATTAAGGATACAAAAACAATTCATTACATTAATAACTTTAATGAAATTGTATTAAATAGTAATGGAGATGCAGTTTTAAATTTAAGTGAAATAGACGACCAAAAATTAGTAGAAAAATTTAAGTTATTAGGCATAGTAAGTTATATGGCTATTAATGTAGAATATTATGATAGTTCTAAAGGTGTAATATGTATAGGAAGATATAAAAACAATATAGAGTTATCTAAAAATAACATAGAACATTTAAAATCAATATGTAAAACTGCATTTTATTTAATTCAGGATCAAAAAAGATTTTCTGATATGAGAAATAGACTAATACAAAACGAAAAATTAAGGGCTATGGGAGAAATGGCTGCGGGAATAACTCATGATATAAATAATATACTTACACCAATTGTAGGATCTGTTCAACTTTTAAAGGATACAACTAAGGAAAAAGAAAATTTGAAGTTAATTAGCATTATAGAAATATGTGCGTATGATGGAATGAATATTACCAATAAGGTTAAAAGATTAACCCGAAAATGTAATGATAATGATAATGATTTTGAAATCTTTAGCGTAGATAATGTAATTTCAGATGCAATAGATTTAACGAAAAGTAAATGGCTAACAGGAAGCAATTTTAAAGGAATAAAAATAAATATAATTAAATCGTTAAAATCTAATGAGACAGTGCAAGGAAATATAACAGAAATAAGAGAGGTATTTATAAATATAATAGCAAATGCTATAGATGCTATGCCAAAAGGTGGTAAAATAGAGATTATTACTAAAAATAAAGCTAATAGGGCTATTATAGAAATAAGAGATAATGGAATGGGAATGAAAAAAGAGATTCAGAAGAGGATATTTGAACCGTTTTTTACAACAAAAGGTAACAATGGTTCGGGGCTTGGATTAAGTATTTCTTATAATATAATACTTTCACATAAAGGGAGCATGGAAATTGAAAGCGAAGAAAATGTAGGAACTTCTTTTATTATCAAATTACCTCTATGTGAAAAAATAACTAAAAATGATGATGTAGGATTAAGGGATGTAATTGATTTTGAAGGGAATATTCTTGTTATCGATGATCAGGATCAAATAAGGAATGTTGTTGCTAGTATGATAAAGTCAATTGTTAAATGTAAAATAAAGGCATGTGGATGTGAAAATTTAGATTCAGAGTTAAAAAGGAGAAAATATGATATAATTGTATGTGATTTTAATATGCCGAGTATTAATGGATTTCAAGTTGCAGAAAAAGTTAAACAAATAAACAATCAGACATATTTTTGCTTAATGACAGGTTGGGTGGGATCGTTTGAAGGTCAAGAAATGAATAATGTTGATTTCATTTTAAATAAGCCTATAAATAAAGAAAGTTTAAAGAAAATGTTTTTTTATTATAGTACGAGAGATTAAAAATCTACAAAATGATGATAATTACGTCTAAAATGCGGGCCAAGAGAAGAATGGATGACTGTTCTTCTTTTTTTTAGTAAAATCAGAAAAAAAATTAAACATATTGAGTCATATGTTTAAAAAAAAGGATATAATAATAATGTAAATTAAAATAGTTTTGTTTTATGGTGGAGGGTTACTATGGACTATGATGTACTTATTTTGGGCGGAGGAATAATTGGATGTGCAGTTGCTTATGAAATCTCAAAATATAATCTTAATATAGCCGTTATTGAAAAAGACTATGATATAGCTGATGATGTAGCATTAATAAACACTGCTATGGTATATGATGGTGTCGAAAGTGAAGATACTTTAACTGCAAAGCTTGAACGTATGGGTAATAAAATGATGGATACTATAAGTGCTAAATTTAATGTTCCATTTAAGAGGTGCGGTTCTTTAATAATTGCTCAAACTGATGAAGAAGTTGAAATAATCAAAAAAATATATAATAGAGCAATAGAGCGAGGCACGAAGGACGTATTGATTTTAGAACCAGAATACATATATGAAATGGAACAAAATTTAAATGTAGATGTTAAAAAAGCATTATATTCTAAAAATACGGGTGTAATTTGTCCGTTTGATTTAGCATTATCTTATGGCGAAGTGGCATTTGATAATGGTGTAAAATTTAAATTAGAAGAAGAAGTAATAGATATTCAAGAAATATCAAAAGGTTTTAGAGTTGTTACTAATAAAAATAAATTCACTTGCAAAATGGTAATAAATACAACTCCTTCAGAAAATTACAGTATAGTAAATGAAAAAAAACTTTATGTAAATAATAGTGAAAGAATATCAAAGTATATACTTTTAGACAATGATAAAAAAGCAAGGTTTTCGCATGCATTATTTATGATTAATGTTAAAGGCGAAAGGATGTATACAATTCCAACCATGGAGGGGGATACTGCAGCTGCTTTTAATACAAGAAAGAATGTCAGTTATGATGAAATAGTAAATAGGGTATCTAAGATAACAAATGGTCTACATGATATGGATGTTAAAATGTTTTTAGAATGGCCTTTTTTCGAAGAGACTATGATAATTGATGATAGTGGTATAGATGATGGACTAATTCAGATTAAAGGAAAGCACTACGGTCAGGTTACTATGACACCTGCTATAGCAAGCATTGTATGTGAGAGTGTAGTGAACAAGATGGAATGCAAGCTCAAAAAAGATTTCAATGATAAAAGGCGAGAGTACTATAAGTTTAGAGAATTGTGTGATGAGGAAAGAAAAAGTATTATTAAAATAGATGAAAAATATGGTAATGTAATATGTGGATGTGAAAAAGTAACTGAAGGTGAAATAGTGGATGCTATAAGGAGACCTTTAGGTGCTCGAACAGTAGAAGGAGTAAAAAGAAGAACTGGTGCTTCATTTGGAAATTGCCAAGGATCACATTGTTTAAACAAAATTGTTTCTATTTTAGCAAGAGAAACCAATAAAAAAATGACAGAGATAGTTAAGGACTCAAAAAATTCTAATATTGTATTATATAGAATAAAAGAGTTTAATAGTATGTAGGAGGTGACTTTATTTGATAGAAGAAACTGACTGCAATTTTAATGAAAATAAAGCAATATTAACAACTTTAGTTAGAATAAAAGGATCTAAATTACGAAATGTAGTTCCAGTAAAAAGTAGTAAACCTATTAGTAAGAGGTTATGGATTGAATGCTCAAAAGCATTAAGCAGAATACATGTAGGTCCTCCTATAAAAATAGGTGATATAGTATGTAAAAATGTACTTAATACCGGAGTTGATATTATTTGCACAAAGAATATCGAAAGAAATATTTAATTAAGATTTCAGAAGACTAAATAGTTAATAATATTTAAGGAGGAATAGTTATGTTAGATTTAAAAAGAATAAGAAATAATCCAGAAGAAATAAAAGAGTTGATGAAAAATAGAGGGGAAAATTTTGATTTATCAGTAATTGATGAAGTCGTATCTCTTGATAAGGCAAGAAGGGATATATTAGTTGAGGTTGAAGAATTAAAAAATAATAGAAACACTCAATCTGCACTTATACCAAAGCTTAAAAAAAGTGGAGAAAACGTAGAAGAAATTATGAATAAAATGAAAAAACTTTCAGATGAAATTAAAAATTTAGATATTCAGCTATATGAAGTAAATGAAAAAATTAAAAACATTATGTTAAGTATTCCAAATATTCCAAGTGTAAATGTGCCAGAAGGAGATACTGAGGAAGACAATGTTGAGGTGAAAAAATGGGGAGAGCCTAAAAATTTCAGCTATGCAGCTAAAGCCCATTGGGATTTGGGAACAGACAATGATATTTTAGATTTTGAAAGAGGAGCAAAGGTTACAGGTTCAAGATTTACAGTGTATAAAGGCCTCGGAGCAAGACTTGAAAGAGCACTAATAAGTTATTTTTTAGATCTCCATGTGGATAACAATGGGTATACAGAAATATTGCCTCCATATATGGTTAATAGACAAAGTATGATTGGTACGGGTCAATTACCTAAGTTTGAAGAAGATGCTTTTAAAGTGGCTAATACGGACTATTTCTTAATACCGACAGCAGAAGTACCGGTTACAAATATTTATAGAGATGAGATATTAAATGGTCAAGATCTTCCTATAAAGCATGTTGCGTATAGTGCTTGTTTTAGACAAGAAGCAGGTTCAGCAGGAAGGGATAGCAGAGGACTTATAAGGCAACATCAATTTAATAAAGTAGAACTTCTTAAATTCACAAAACCTGAGGATTCATATGCAGAGCTTGAAAAGTTACTTATGGATGCAGAATCAGTATTGCAAGGACTTGAATTACCTTATAGAATAGTTAAAATATGTAAAGGTGATTTAGGGTTTACAGCATCATTTAAATATGATATTGAGGTTTGGATGCCAAGCTACAACAAATATGTTGAAATATCAAGCTGTAGTAATTTCGAGGATTTCCAAGCAAGGCGTGCCAACATTAAGTATAAGGATGATAAAAAGGATAAAGCTAATTATATTCATACACTAAATGGATCGGGCGTAGCTATTGGAAGAGCATTAGCTGCAGTACTTGAAAACTACCAGAATGAAGATGGATCAGTAGCTATTCCAAATGTTTTAGTGAAGTATATGGGAGAAAAAACATTAATTTCAAAATAAGTACTTAAATTATTAATTTATATTATAATAATAAATGAGCAACTTAAGTATTTAACGACATTTCAGAAGGAAAGTCTCCCGCTTCTATAAGTGGGAGTATAAATCTCCTTCTGAAGTCGTTAATATTTCAGCTCCGCAGGAGATGATTTAATATTAAGTTGTTTATTTATTATAGTATTATGAAATGAAATTAATGACATGAAATATAAATATGTTGACAGACGATGTTTATGCTGATATAATGAACCTTGTCGTTAAGATATGGAGGGATGGTCGAGTTGGTTTAAGGCACCGGTCTTGAAAACCGACGTACGTGAAAGCGTACCGTGGGTTCGAATCCCACTTCCTCCACCATTTTTTAACGACATAAAATTAAGCTTGGAGAAATACTCAAGTGGCTAAAGAGGTGCCCCTGCTAAGGGTATAGACTGGGAAACTGGTGCGAGGGTTCAAATCCCTCTTTCTCCACCAGCAACATCTAACATTTGTTAGATGTTTTTTATTTTCACATAATATATTATTGCGGTCAATGTTTTAAAAAAGATATTGACATGATATAAACATGCTGATATAATAAACCTTGTCGTTAAGATATGGAGGGATGGTCGAGTTGGCTTAAGGCACCGGTCTTGAAAACCGACGTACGTGAAAGCGTACCGTGGGTTCGAATCCCACTTCCTCCACCATTTTTTAACGACATAAAATTAAGCCATGGAGAAATACTCAAGTGGCTAAAGAGGTGCCCCTGCTAAGGGTATAGACTGGGCAACTGGTGCGAGGGTTCAAATCCCTCTTTCTCCACCAAAAGTATCTAACAATTGTTAGATACTTTTTTTAATTTATCATATAAATAACTAGATTTTTAAATTACAAAATAAGTTATTTATTTATTGAATTAAAGCTAAATAAAAGGTATAATTATAGTATTAAAATAATAAAGAAGGCTAAAAGATGTTAAAAGGTAATAAAATATTATTGAGATGTGTAGAGAGAAGAGATTTGAATATATTTTATGATATTTGGGCTGATGAAGAGGTTAGAAGACTTGATGGTAATTTTAGATTACCTCCATCTAAAGAGGATATATTAAATAATTTTAATAAATTTATTAATCTTGATAAGAAATATCTTAGCATTATAAATGGAAAAGGAGTAGTTGTAGGATATATAACGTTTAGAGAAATTAATGAAAGTAAGAATGTATATGTATTAGGTATAACTCTAGGTCAAAACTTTTGGAATAGAGGATATGGGCAAGATTCTATAAATGTTTTGTTGAAATATTTATTCATGGATATTGCTGCACATAGAGTAGAGCTCGAAGTACTAGATTTTAATTTAAGAGCAATTCAATGTTATAAAAAATGTGGGTTTATAGAAGAAGGAAAGAAGAGAAAGACTTGCTTTTCCTATGGAGATTATAGGGATGTAATTATTATGGGAATTCTTAGAGAAGATTTTGTAAATAGTAATATATAAATAAATCTTTACTATTTATATATAATATGTTAATATAATAATGATATATATGCGTTGGTAGCTCAGTTGGATAGAGTAGCTGGCTACGAACCAGTTGGTCGCAGGTTCGACTCCTGTCCGACGCACCATTTTGTAAGGTTCTCATAGTTATATGAGGGCTTTTTTTATTGGAAATAACACAACCGTAACACAACCCACAAGGAAAAATATAAATTAGTATAACAAATAATATGATAAGAAGTGAAGAAAAAGAAAATAAACATTTAAACTATAATACAAATAAATCATTTAATTTGTCTACTGCTTTAATTTTTTCACTAGGCATTACATGAGTATATATATCAGCAGTTATTTTAATATCAGAATGACCAAGTAAAATAGATACAGTTTTCAGAGGTACTTCCCTTCCAAATAGCCTTGTAGCAAAGGTGTGTCTAAGACAGTGAAATTTTTTATGTTCAATTCCAGCACGTTTAAGAATCCTTTCATAACTTCTTGTTAAACTTCTTTCATCAGTAGCTTCTCCAATTTCATTAGGAAATACAAAATCGCTATTTACATACAAATCTTTAGCTTCTAAACTTTCTTTATTCTGCATCATTTTATGTCTCTTAACTTCTTTGATTATATTTGATGGTATAGGTACTATTCTAGCACTGTATTCTGTTTTAGGAAATTGTTCAATAATTTAGGTTTTAGGACATTCAACTTTTGTACCTGATTTTAAATCTATGATAGAAACCCTTTTTAAGGCTATTCTAACTGTGAGTTCCATTTCTATCAAGTCAATATCTGTCCATTTAAGTCCTAAGAGCTGAGGAATATACAACAAGTAGGGGCAAGAGCTTCAGCAAACAAAGTATAAAAGATATATTAAGTAATGACTTTTACAAAGGAATGCTCACACATGGAGACATAAAGAAAGTGGGTAGTCAACCAATAATAATTAATAAAATAGTATTCGGTAAAGTTCAAAGTTCATTAAATAAGAATAGTAATTTATAGAGCATATATTGGATATAGCAAGTTTAGAGAATCTGGTCATGATATAGTAATTTAAATTTACTTTAAAGATGGTTATGGTCTATTATACAAGCAACGGTGGAGTCAAGAGAATTGAATTGTATTAAATTTAACTGAAATTTAACTAAGCATGGAGAGGGCAACTAGGCCTTCTTTTTTTATGTGAAGTTCTTGGACAATAGAGGGGGTAGTTGATGGAACGGTATGGATTAATACATGTGTCACGTTTATTCTATAGGAGAAATCTTTAAAACGAAGAGACAGAAAGAAAAAAACCTCGGAGAACGGGGTAGAGGTGTGTTCTATATAAATAAAGTAGGGAGTATGGGGAAGAAAAAAGTCTACAAAAAAAATTTATAGATAAAAGTCCTAAAAAAACTTATAAAAAAAATATATAGAAAGTAAGCAGCGGAAAATACATGGGTAGAGTTCGCAAAACTATTGAATATTAGTAGAGCAACAATATATATACATATAAAAGGATATGAAATATGGATGAGAGCATAAGATTTCTTTTTTTATTTTGTATTAAGGTTAAGCATATAAAACAACAGGAGTTAAAGGGTCTATAGGTATCAAGGAAGCCATATAATTAACATAGTTAAAGATGTAACTATGTTAATTGTATAAGTGTAGGTATTGCAGATTTACATTGTATAAGGTATTAGCATAGGTAGATAGAATAGGGTAGCATAGCAGGGGTATAAAGTTTATATGAATGTAATAATGTAATAGAAACTTCAATAAGGGGTGTGGTATGATGGACCTCGTCTTCACAGAAACCAATAAAACCTCGATGGTGATAATAAATGACTTAGTCAGAGCCTCCTATAGATGAAGTTTTACAAAAAATAAATAAAAAATAATATTTATAAGAAAAATTTACAAGAAAGTTTAAATCGAATGGTATATAATAAGGATGATCGAATATTAATTCGATCATATTTTACAAGATGGAGAGTGCAAAATGAAAATAGGATTAATAGATGCGGATTTAATGGATAACGGGACTAAACATCCAAACCTTGCACTTATGAAAATTGCTGGGTTTTATAGAGATAATAGTAATGAAGTTAAATTAATATACAAAGACTATCTTGAGGTAGATAACTATGATAAGGTATTTATCTCAAAAGTCTTTTCATTTACAGAGGTTCCTGAATGGGTATTAGAAAAACCTCATGTGGAATATGGAGGTACAGGTTTTTTCGAGGATGGTGGAAAGAACTTAGATGAGGAAATTGAGCATTATATGCCTTATTATGATTTGTATAAAGAGTTTATCGATGAGCAATTGAAAAAGGGAAAGAGTAGACAGCACTATGCTGATTATTTAGATTATTCTATTGGATTTACAACAAGAGGCTGTTTTAGAAAATGCTCCTTTTGTGTAAATAAAAAATATGACCGAGTCCATAAACATTCGCCAATTGCTGAATTCTTAGATAACTCAAAACCATACATATATCTTTGGGATGATAACATATTGGCATTCCCTAATTGGGAAAATATTTTAGATGATATAGAAGCAACAGGTAAACATTTTCAGTTCAGACAAGGCATTGATTTGCGTTTGATGAATGATAAGAAGGCAAAAAGATTTGTTAATGCAAAGTACCAAGGTGATTTTATTTTTGCTTTTGACCATATTCAAGATAGAGATCTTATTATAGACAAGGTGCAATTATGGAAAAGATATTCATCAAAAATATGCAAAATGTATGTAATTAGTGGGTACGATTCTCAAGATGAAAAGGATATTAAAACGGTTTTCGAAAGAATTAAAATATTAATGAAGTATGGCTCATTACCATATATCATGCGCTATGAAGCATATAAAAGTAGCGAGTTTAGAGGAATGTATGTTCAACTTGCCAGATGGTGCAATCAACCGAATTTTTTTAAAAAGAAATCATTTAGGGGATTTTGCGAAGCAAATCAGGAGTATCATTCAAACCCGGATACAAATTGCGCTGCATACCAATCTATGGTTGACTTTGAGGCAAGTTTCCCTGAGATAGCGGAAGAATATTTTGATTTAAAATTTGAGAACGAAAATATTTACAAGAATCAGTATGGATATGGAAGAAGATTTGCCAATAAAACCTCTTGTAGGTGGTGTAATCAGAATAATAAAACGTGGGAAGATATTGTAACAGGAAAAGTAGATAAAAAATTATTTTTGCAATTATATTTTACAAAGGAAATTGATTTGCAGTGCGGATGCTATGAAAATTCGTTATGTATAAATACTGAAAAATATTCAAAATATGTATGCAATACATTACTAAATACTGATGGAAAAGAAATTATAGATGCTATTAAAAATTGTAATGATCTTGAAAAAATTGATGCTAGTAATATACCACAATTTAGTGATATAGATAATGCAATATTTAATACAATAAAGACAGTTTTGAATGCTGGAAATATAGGTATTGGACTAGAAGATTTAGGCTTCTATTTGACTGGATCAAGAGATAAGAAAAAGGGCGCGGATATTAAATATGGAGAAAATCATGCTAAGTTGGCTACGCTTTTAGATTTAGTCCAAATTACAGGAGGAAGAGGAAATGTTAAAGTGTTTGCATCAGAATTAGGAAAAATATATGCAACCTATAGCAAGGAAGAACAACTAGAAATTGCTAAAAGATTAGCCTTTAGAATTCCAGTTGTTCATAGGGCGTTTATTGAGGCAGAGAACAAAAAAATTGATATTAATGAATACATTGCCATATTATCTGAAAAAACTCAAAATAGGAGAAGATCAAACGTAGAAAGTGTGATACAATTAGCTCAGAAATCTATTGAAAAATTAGATGAATATACCATAATACCTTAAGGAAATGGTGTGAGATTATGAGCTATATAAATATTGAAATAAAATCTAGCTATGAAACGGGTAAGGACAACCTTGTTGAGGATTTTTATGTACCCGTTTTAGAAAATGCGGTTTCATATGATCGCATAGCTGGTTTTTTTTCGTCTTCTAGCTTAGCGATTGCCGCGAGAGGGATAGCTGGGTTAGTGAAAAATAACGGAAAGGTGAGGTTAATTGCTTGCCCAAGACTAAATAAGGATGATGTGAATGCTTTAGAGAATTTGTCGGAAACTTCAGGATGCTATTTAGATGATTTGTATATTAAGGAATTGGAAGAAATTGAAGATAAATTTGAACGGGATCATATATGGGCATTGGGCTGGCTGTTGGCACATAATATGTTGGAAATTAAAATAGCTGTAGTGTATGAGAAGGCAAAATTATCTACTTACAATGAAATTGAAAGAAAGGGTATTTTTCACCAGAAGGTAGGGGTATTAAAAGATATCGATGGTAATGAAATTTCATTTAGTGGATCAATTAATGAATCAGCTTCCGGATGGCTAAGCAATATTGAAGAGTTTAAAGTATTCAAAGCATGGGTCCCAGGTCAAAAAGAGTATTTCCAAAGTGATAAAAATAAGTTTGATGACTTTTGGAATAACAATAGGGAAAATGTTACTATTATGGATCTATCTCAAGCTGTAAGAGATAAGTTAATAGAATATGGAGATAAATTTGAATTAGAAAATTTAATTGTTAAAAAGTATAGAGAATATTTAGAACTAAAGCATGAAAAAAATCCACTTGGCTTGTTTTTTTATCAAAGGGATGCTATTAAAATGTGGAAGGAAAATAACCGAAGTTTGCTTTTTCAAATGGCAACTGGAACAGGAAAAACTAGGACTGCGATAGGTTGCATAGATGATACACTAAAAATACATAGTAAATTAGTAGTTATTGTTTCTTGTCCACAAGGAACATTATCATTACAATGGAAAGATGAAATTGAAAAATTGGGATATATGTTTGATTACAGTATCATAGCTGATGGTACAAATAGAAAATGGCCAATTCAATTTAAGGAGCAAGCGTTAAAGGTCTCAATTGGATATATTAATACTTTGATTGTTTATACAACCCATAAAACTGGAAGTAAATATAAATTTGATAACTTAGCAAATTCAATTAACAGTGAAATACCCTTACTTTTCATTGGAGATGAAGCACATGGATTAGGTGCATATGAAGCAAAAAATGGGTTATTAAATAGATATACATATAGGATTGGATTGAGTGCTACACCAAGTCGTTGGTTTGATGAAACTGGAAGTCGAATAATAGAAGAATATTTCGGAAGTAATTGCTTCGAATTTACTATTGCAGATGCATTAGAGACAATTAATCCATTAACAGGAAAGACGTTTTTGGTGAACTATAATTACTATCCACAATTTGTTAAACTTTCAGAAGAAGAGCTTGAAAAATATCAGAGTTTATCAAACAAGATTAGACGATTGAGCCAGTGTCAAGGCATTAAAGAAGAGTACAAGAACCAATTCGAATCGTTACTGTTTCAAAGAGCGAATATAATTAAAAATGCGAAAGATAAGATTATGAGACTAGTTGTTATATTGTCTGAAATTGTTGATATAAAAGATACAATTATTTTTGTTACTGATGAACAAATAGATATGGTAATGGAAATCCTTCAACAAAAAAAAATTCGTGCACATAAGTTTACACAACAACAAGGAACTGTTCGTAGAAAACAATATTTTGGAAAATCTGAACGGCAATATATTATTGATAAATTTAAAGAAGGAAAATATCAGGTTTTGGTTGCAATCAAGTGTTTAGACGAAGGAATTGATATACCAAGTGCATCAACAGCAATTATAATGGGAAGCAGTAGCAATCCTAGAGAATTTATTCAAAGAATTGGAAGAGTTATTAGACAATCAGAAGATAAAAATAGAGCAAATATATATGATTTGGTTGTTTGCCCAAGTATTGACAGAGTACATAACTTAGAGTTAATAAAATTTGAAAAAAAGGTATTTGAAAAAGAAATGGTAAGGATAAGGGATATTGGTAGTAATGCAATCAATAATGCGCAAGTTTTGGATAGCACTGAGAATATTTTGAGGAGGTTGAGACAATGGGTCTAAATAAAAAGATTTTAGAAAAGATTTCTGAAAAAACAAAAGATGATGAGGACATAAAAAAATTTTTAATATCACTTTTGCAAGTGGAAAACAAGGGAATTGCGCGCTATAAGCAAGAATATAATATGCAACTTGAAAAATACTGCAAGGAGGTAGAATAGAAGTGCGTATAGAATCAATTGTCATTCATAATTTTAGACAGTATAAAAACTTAGAAATTGAATTTCCAAGAAAAAAAGAGTGTGACCTACATGTTATTGAGGGGACAAATGGAATGGGAAAAACAAATTTATTAAATGCTATTACATGGTGTTTGTATGGAAAGGAACCCCATTTGGGAATAGAATCACAGTCATTACCTAGAATTAATATTGACACACTAAAAGAATCAAATATTGGAGGGAAAGAGTATTGTGATATCCAGGTCCAAATTACGGCTAGAGACGATAATAAAGTAATTATTTATGAAAGAAAACAAAAGTATTTATCTAAAACTAATTTTGGTTACCGAGATGAGTTTTGTGTTATAGTAATGGGTCAAAATGAAAATGTTAATACAATAATATATGAAGGTGATCAAGCTAAAGAATATGTAACAATGTATATGCCTGAGAAGATAAGAGAATACTTTTTCTTTGATGGAGAACATTTATACCAATATTTTATAAATGAGCAAGGCAAAAAGATTAAAGATTCAATTCACACAATTTCACAGGTACAATTGCTTACGAGTATAAAGGAGCGATTAGATGTTATTATTGTAGAAAAAGAAAGAGAGGCCGGAAGCTTAAATCCGGATATTGCTAAATTGACTTATGATAAACAAAATATACAATTAGGTATAGATAACTTATTAAAAGACATAGGAAAAGTAGAGGAGCAAAATGATATATCTGAAAAAATCATTAAAAGGAATAGTGAATTTTTAAAGGGCCAAGAGGATATACCTGAGAAAGAAGAACGTTATGAAAAGTTAAAAAATACTATAGATTTAAAAGAAATTGAACTTGGAGAAATAGATAAAGAATTGTTATCCTTTATTCGAGATTATAAAACCTTATTTGCATTTTATCCATATATTAAATCGACTTTAGATATGATAAAGGAGAAGGAAGAGTCGGGAGCATTACCACCTAATATCGACAGAAATTACCTAAGTCATATGATTAAAATTCATCAGTGTCTTGTATGTAAACATCCTTTGAATGAATTTGAAGAAGAAGAGGTACAAACATTAATAGACCAAATAAATGTATCATCAGAATTATCAAATTTATTAATGTCAATTAAGAGTGATTTAGAAAAGAAAATTGATGAAATAAAATGCTATCCTGAAAAAAAGGACAAGATATTAAAAAAGAAGAAAAACAAAGAAAGTGAAATAATCAAATTAAGGATTGAGGTAGACGAGCTAGATAGTTACCTAAAAGGTTTTTCAGATAAAGTGGAGATATCAAGGGCGCATAGAGAGCGCATTGAACATGAGGTTCTAGTTAAAAATAATATGAGAAAAATAGGTGTATATGAAGAACAATACAATAAAAAATTAGAGAATTGTAAACAAGCAGAAGACAAATTAAATAAAGCGATAAATCAAAAAGAGGAATGCAAAAAAATCAAGGTACTTTTAGAAACGGCCTATAAAGGTAAAGGAATAGTTAAAGAAATTGAACAAGAAATGATGTCAGAAGTAAGAGAAAATATTAGAGTAGAAACAATGACAATTTTTAAATCGTTAATATGGAAAAAAAATACATATGATCATATCGAATTGGATGATTCATATAAATTAGACTTAGTTCATGTTGATGGATATAAATGTGTTGGATCTTGTAGTGCAGCTGAAAGAGCTCTTCTAGCATTATCTTATACTTTGGCATTGCAGAATGTTTCTGGTTTTAATTCTATGCTGTTTATAGATACTCCTGTATCCAGAGTTTCAGATGTAAATAGATGTAATTTTGCAAATGTATTAAAAGATGTGAGTAAGAATAAGCAGATTATTATGACATTTGCTCCATCTGAATATTCAGATGAGATAAGGAATGTATTTGAACCTATTGCAAGTACTTCGGTTAAACTTGCTACTGATGATGAAAGAACTACATTTTTAGGATAGGAGGGTAATACTATGAAAGCAAATAGTAAAAGGCCGGATAGAATATTCGTTACTAAAAAGGCTCAAAAAATTAAACTTAAAATTGATGAAAAAAATTTTTTAGGTTTAGATAACAATATGACAGACAGAATACAGTTGTTTCTTTTTGCAATGGCCTTAGGGATAAATACAGGATGTCCTACAAAATTAGAAAACTCGGATAGTTTTGTATTGGATCAGTCAATAAAAATGCATCATCGTGCATTAATGTATGCATTATATATAGGAGAAATCCAAGATAAAAATAATTTGGAGAAGTGTGTTGATGTAGAATCAGTATATGATTTGGCACAGAGATATGCTAATACAGGTTTCTTGATTATTGAGGACTATATGAATACGAAACAAGATTCAGTTATTCAGTGGGAATTGATAAAAGAGATGGATGAAGAGTACAAAGCTATAGAATGGAGTTAGGATAGTTATTGTGGACACAAAAAGAGGAATGCAGCTTAATAAGAGGTGAATGGAAGTGCCTACATAGATTAATAGTAGCAGTTTTAAGAATTGAGGTTCATAAGCAGTAATTATAACTAATAAATGGTTATTCATATGCATTATTATGGATTTTATATTTCTGGACTTTCATACATTTCCACTGGTATTTATAAAGACAAAGAAAAAATCATGTTCACTAAATATAAAAGTGATAAGTGAGATTTGTCCTAACGAATTGTTATTTTATATATGTTGGAATGTGTCAGGATAATTTCACATTTGAATTTCGGTTATACGTAGTCCTCTCCCACTTTAAAGTTGGCTAATTTCACCTTAGCCTAAGATACCAAATGTTAGATAGAAATTTCAGATAAGATATAAATAAGAATGCCCTATACAACATTGTACGGGGCTATTTCATGATATAATCCATTTGCGATTTAATGACTATAAAATCTTTAAATACAAGTTACCATAGGAATTAAGTTGCTGTTTTCATTAAAATTTTAATAGATTATTCGAGGTGTGGAGTTTATAAACATAAAATCTGTTGTTGATATTACTAGCGTAACATGGCCGTTGTGCACCAAGTTTTTGCTCAAATATTGTTCTTGAATATTTATAGGAATATGAACTGAAACTAAACTTACAGATCCACAACTCTATCGACCATCTATAACAGTTTGCACATGTGTGCTTAGTGGCATTAAATAATAGTACAGCAGATATTTCAAAATCTTTTGGAGTATTTCATCTGAAATAAATAATCCAGCTAACCTATGCTGACCATCAACTATTTGGAATGTAATATCGTCGGGGGGTTCCATTATTCCGAAATCGTTTTTTTGATATCGGTGTATAAATTTTCGAATTGTTCATATTTAGAAATATCAATAGAAATAACAATGGAGGTAGGAAAAAAACTATCTTCTTCATCTTCTAAATATTTCTTTATTTTTAGTATTCTACTTATTTGGACTCGTCTTTGTACACCTTCATCATCTGCATTTATTTCTATAGCAAAACAAATTGTATTCACAATTTGTTCACGACCCTCGAGGGTGGTTTTGAGTGCAACGAATTTGCAGATTCAAGACAACTAAAGGGGCTTCGTTATCGCCATATGCGTAGATTAGAGAATGTTCAAGAGCAGGCTCTGCTTACAGTAACAGTGCAAAATATGAAGAAGATAGCTAGACTTCTACAGCGTAACTATATGTAAAAGGATCCTATAAGAGGATCCTTTTCATATTAATAATTGGTAATTTGATGCTTATTTTTATAATATTCTTCGATCTTGTTTAGATCTTCCAACGATAATTGAATATGATCTACTTTATGATCTACACCTAGCAACGATGCTATTTCATAATATACAGCTGGGTTATTACGGTGGGCTTTATCTGTAGGACCTTCTTTGATGAAGCGCTCCAAGCTAGATATCCATATTGGAGATGTCTCATCTGAGGCCAGTCTATATATACGTCCACCTAAGCTATCAAGATATTCTCTGACAGATTTACTACCTATACACCCTTTGATGTTCATGTATAGCATAAAGGCGCCCTCATTTGTAGAAATATTAAGGTACAAAGAAAGGTTTTCTGCCACACCAAGAAAGTATGATTCATTGTTAGCAGAATACACGCCTTTTGTTAAGTTAAGGAGAATAGTGTAAATGTGGCTGCGGTACCTTAAAGGAAGAGAATAGAAATTTTTATTAAACGCTGTTCTTTGTCTGTTCGGGAAATCATAGTTCAAGTTATTAAGATCTATTATGGGGAATTTAAGAAGCTCAACTAGCGAAATTTTTTCTCCAGATACCTCTATAAATTCGCAGGAACTTATCATTGCATTAATTGCATCATTTTTGATACCGCTAAATGCACGTTGGCTAATGTCATCAGCCTTTTTATTGTTTTTATTTAATAAGTCTAGTGTAAGTCTCATATTATACGCTCCTCTTTAAAATAAAATTATGGTTAGATAAATAGTTATTGGGCATACTCGAGTGATATATTACTGCGTTATATTTAAACATAATATTATGGTGAGGTTATATGGTGTAGTTACAAAGGTGATTATAATGCATATATCCACAATTGTCAACTTAAATTTATGCTTCAATTACAATTGTATGATTCATTTATGATAATGTCTTACTATACCACATTTGATTATGTCCCAAATATGAAAACATTGTATAATAAACCTCATGACTAGAAATGAGGTGCCGATAATGAGAAAGGTAAATTTAACTATGGACGAAATAGATAAGTACTCTACTATAAAAAAATTAATAGAAACAGATGGAAATAAAAAGCGAGCAGCTATAGATCTCAATTGTTCAATTAGGCATATTAACAGAATGGTTAAGGGGTATAAAGAAAGTGGAAAGGAATTCTTTATTCATGGTAATCGAGGGCGAAAGCCCTCACATGCCCTCACTGCTAATACAAAGCAGTTAATCCTGGATTTATACCGTGCCAAATACTCTGAAGCCAATTTTACTCACTTTTCTGAATTACTAAAAAAACACCACGATATAACGGTTTCTACTAGTACCATTCACTCTATCCTTATACAGGATTTCATCCTGTCCCCTAAGGCGAAGCGTGCTACAAGAAAAAGGATCAAGGCAGAATTAAAAGAACTACAAAAGACAACTAATTCTATTAAAGAAATTGCTGAAATTCAAAGTTCCATAATTGCTGCCGAGGATGCACATCCTAGACGTCCAAGATGTGCTTATACAGGTGAAATGCTTCAAATGGATTCTTCGGTACATCTTTGGTTCGGTAATGAAAAAAGTCAGTTGCATATCGCTGTAGATGATGCCACCGGCGCTATTATGGGGGCTTATTTCGATCCACAGGAAACTTTAAATGGATACTATCATGTACTATACCAAGTCCTTACTGATTATGGTATTCCCTACATGTTATTCACTGATAGACGTACTGTATTTGAATATAAACAAAAAAAATCCCCTTCAGTTGAAGAGGACACATTTACACAGTTTAGCTATGCATGTAAACAATTGGGTATAGAAATTAAAACCAGTAGTGTTGCGCAAGCCAAGGGACGCGTGGAAAGAATGTTTCAGACGTTACAATCACGCCTCCCCTTGGAAATGCGCTTAGCTGGTATAAACACAATTGAGCAAGCAAACGAATTCTTAAACTCCTACATAAAAGAATTCAATGCTCAGTTTGCATTACCTGTTGATAATATCAAATCTGTCTTTGAAATGCAACCAGATTTTAAAAAAATCAACCTAACTCTTGCCGTATTGACCAGTAGGAAGGTAGATAACGGAAGTTGTATCAAATTTAAAAAGAATTACTATTTACCTATAGATTGTAATGGACATCCTGTACATTATCGCAAAGGAACTGTTGGAATGGTAATTCAGGCATTTAGTGAGTAGCTTTTCTTGTGTGTAGATGAAAATGTTTATGCGCTAGATTTATTACCAGGGCATAAACTTTCCTCTAAGAACTTTGATTTAGTTGTTCCAAATGACCAACCTAGAAAACGCTACATACCACCAATGAGTCATCCTTGGAAACAAGATTCATTTGAGCGATATCTAAAGAAACAGGCTCACCGCAGCAATAATGTAGCATAGGAGCACTAAAAATCTGCTCATTTCAGATCTTTGAAAAAGACAACCTTCAAAGGTTTATTAAGTGAACCCAAAACACATCTCGATAATAGATTAAGAAACTGGCCAATAGAAGTAATAGCTAATAAAATCAAATTGGCAAAAAGAACTGGATTCTCATTCACTAGCTACGCTAATATAAATGGAAGGATTCTTGGATATTTTCAAAAATAACCTTTCAGTTTTAATGCATCAAAAATTAGAAGCCTACGGCTAAAGGATATTTAGGCAAGATTTTAGGAGAGATTTCAAAGTGACTAAATAATCTTATATCCAGTTTGCACAACATGCATTAGGTAATCAAAATCAATGTAAAAGCACCAGAAAAACTGGTGCTAATGTTTTAAATATTTTGGGACATTTTCAAAAATGCTTGACACTTAAATTTATGCTTCAATTACAATTGTTTTTATAATAAATATTATTAATTAGTTTAAGATATCTTAATATCAATAGGCATAGTGTTTATATAGATCATAGTCTAAAACAACTTAGAAATGGAAAGAAAAGCTGCTTATTTAGAATTGTAATTACAGTTTATAATTTAAATACAACGAGAGATAATAATGGAAATGCTTAAATATATATTCCAAAATTTAAGACAAATTGAAGTTTTAAAAAAACAATCTTTTAGAATAGCATTAGGGTCGTGTACACAGAGAGATGGTACAATAGAATAGTTTGAATTAGCTAATGAAATTAGTAGACGAAATCATAAATTAAGAGAATATTTGTATATAAATCAGATAAATATTATAGACTATCAGGTTGAGTATTTGGGTCAGTGTAATTTTAAAGCCATATATTTCTGTAATTTGCTGTAGAAAGCAAACAATAACTTCCAGTTATTGTTGCCTCACCTGAGGTCATGACATAAACTAGAAGTTTATATTTGCTAATAAAAATTTTTAAATTAAAAACCGAAAGTATAGAACTTGCTTTAAACAAACTTGTAGGGCAGGGTATCAGTTCTACTACTGCAATTCACTATTATATTGTTTTAAATACTGCATATACAACATGGATGAGACTAGGCGAGATAAGTGAGTTGTTCTAAGGTATGTAAATCCAAATTATAGTTTTCTACTAATACAGAATTTAATTTCTCCCAAAATTTTTCGTCATCTATATGTGGAAATGAAGCATTTGTTTTCTGTATATCTGAATAAACGAATGGTGAAAATTGCTTAGAATTAAACATAGCTGTATAATTATTCAATGTCACTACTAAATTCCTTCATATGTTTATCATACTATCCTTTACATTGTAAAAATAAGCATTTTGATCTATTTTACTAATCTTTATTGCTATATACTACAAATGAGTATTATAGCTAAGTGAACTATCTTTTTTATTATTTATAAACGCTTTTAATTCTGGATTCATAAGATACCCGGAGCGCAGTTCCAAACACACATGCAATTATTACACTTAGACATTCATACATTATTATAACCATTATCATACCTTCAGCCTCAGAATTGCCGGTGGAAGCATAAGTGGGGAAAAATTTACTTTTGAATACAATTGTAGGCATATAAACTAAACAATAAGGAATAGAAATTAACAGTATATTTAACCAATTTTCTTTTATAAAGAATGCTATCATAATTATATAAAGTATCATTAATAAGCTAACACCAAAAGTTAGTAATCTAATATCGGTTAACAGGCAATTATAAGTTTTTAATAAATTCATATATATTTTACCAAAAATAGCAAGAATAAAGGCTATGCTACAACAAAAACACATTAGCTTATCATGAGTTAACAACGATTAACCCTTGGCAGTATGAGATAGATATAGAAAGAAGCAGTAAAGTTAAAATTCTTGAGTATCCACTAATTAAAATTCTATATTTTTCACCAAAACAGCTAAAAACAGGTATTAGTAATATAGAAGTAGATGGGCATTTAATTAAGATATATGATATAGAAAAGACAATATGTGATTGCATAAGGTACAGAAATAAAATTGGAATTGATATTGTAAAAGAAGGAATTAATGAGTATATAAAAATAAAAAATAGAAACTTTAAAAAATTAATGAAATATGCTGAAGTTTGTAGAGTTCAAAAAATACTAAAACAGTATTTAGAGGTGCTTGTATGAGTAAGTCAATGAGAACCACTAATAAAGGTATATTCTTTAGAATCAATTATTTCAGAAAAGTTTCAAGCCATGATTTCATTATCAGTGATTAATAGTAGAATAAAAGATTTCTACGATATATTTACATTTTTAAATACTAATAGTTTTGATGGAAGGAGGCTGTAGGGGGCTGTAAATGAAACTTTGCAAACGAGGCGCACGTTGATTGAAAGCGAAAATATTATTTTTACAGAAGAGTTTATGAAAGATGAGAATAGAGTTAAAATCTAAATTTAAAGTTAAGAACTAATTATGCATAAAAAATAGGGCTGAAAAGTTATTTCAGTCCTATGTTTTCTCCCATTAATACAGAAGTTTCAAAGCCTAATTGTGTTTGGTTTAGTAAATCCTCATGAATTTTTACAACATCTTTTTTAAAAAATAGGATTACGGTGGAACCACCAAATTTGAAATATCCTTTTTCCTCTCCTTTTGTAATTTTGGCGTTTGTACTATAACTTTGAAGAATTGAACCTACGCAAGTAGCACCAACCTCCATACAAATAACATCACCAAAGTTATCTGAGTGAAAAATACTCCATTCTCTTTTATTTTGACAAAATAATTTTTTTACATTTTTTAAGGCTATGGGGTTTACAGAATAATAATGACCTTTGATTTTAGTTGTTTCACCGCATACTCCATCATCAACAAAATGAAACCTATGATAATCAGTTGGGCATAATCTAAAAATTAAGCATGTACCACCATCATATAAATTGTATACTTCATTATCTTCAAGTAGTTCCCTTAGCGAATAAGTAAATCCTTTTATTTGAACTAAATCATTTAGGTTAATATTCTCATAAGCAGAAATTTTGCCGTCACAAGGCGAGATTAAAATATCATTATTTTTATCAATTATTCGCGTACTTGTATTTAAAGATCTTATAAAAAAATCATTAAAAGAATAGTACTCATCATAAGTCTTAGTGTATATAGACATATCAATATCGAAATCTTTAATAAAATCTTTAATTTTTCTAGAACTTAGTTTTGTGTCACAGTAATAACCATATAATTTTGAAAATAGCTTTTTCTTAAGTAATAACTCAACTAATCCTTTTCCAGAAGGAGAGGAATAAGACCAATTTAAATACTTTTCGCTAGCTACTTTTTCAATTTCGTATTTATTTTGTTTTCTATCGTAATACTTAATCATAAAAATACCTCATTCTCATAGTTTATATTATAATTTTCCGGATTTTATTATAGAAATTAATAACCAAAAGCCCATAAATGCTGCAGCCAAAAAACCAGTTATACCAATAATTGATATGTTATATATTCTAGGGCCTATATTGGAATTTAAAATTGTAGAAGAACCTATAATCATAGAAGAAATAATAAGACCAAAAACTAATCGGTTTATGCCTTTATTTAATTCATTTATGGGAGCATTTAAATTTTTATGCTCTAACTGTAATTTAGCTCTTCCGCTTATTAAACTATCAGATAATTCAATGATTTTTGAGGGAACGCTAAATGAGTCTTTTATAAATGAATATGTACGGATAAGCAAAGTGTTATAATCTAAATCGGCTAACAAAGAAAATTTATTATTATCTTTTACATAAGGCACTGCTATATCTATTATTTTTATATCAGGAGCAATACTTGCTATTACACCTTCTAAAATTACAAGAGATCTTATTAGAAGTGTAAAATCACGAGGCAGACGAATATTGTTTTGTTTAGCTATATTAAAGATTTCAGAGAGCATAACGGAAATCTGAATGTTGTTTAAAGAAACTGAAAGATAATTTAAAATAAGATAATCTAAATCTTCATATAGTTTATTTCTATCTACATAGCCCTTTTTTATTCCTATAGATAAAAGAGATGAAATCATTTTATTTATGTCATTAAGAACAACAGCTGATATCATATCATTTAGTGTTAATTTTAATGAATTTGAAAGTCTTCCCATAATTCCGAAATCTATAAAACAAATTTTACCTTCACATATGAATATATTTCCAGGATGCGGATCGCCGTGAAAAAAACCATCTTGTAGAACTTGTTTTAAATAAGACAAAGCTAATTTCTTACCTAAATCTTCAAGATCATAATGAAAAGTTAAGAGCTTCTTCATATCATCGACTTTAAAGCCATAAATTCTTTCCATAGTTAAAACCTTAGTACTAGATAAATCTTTAAGCACATAAGGCACGTATAAAAATGCAACATCCTTGTTGAAATTTCCAAAATTATTTATATTTTTAACTTCATTGTTAAAATCAAGTTCAAGCTCAGTGATTAAAAGTATTTCATGTAAGGCTTCTTCTGGGTCAATTAGAGCGTCAGAAAATTTTGTTTTTGTAAATTTTATTATGCGAACTAGTATAGAGATATCTAATTTCATCTTTTCCGCAATATCAGGTCTTTGTATTTTTACTACAACATCCCTACCATCCTTTAATGTAGCTTTATGTACTTGAGAAATAGATGCAGATGCTAAGGGAATTTCATAAAAATTTTCAAAACACTCAGTTGTTGATATTGCAAATTCATCGAAAAACACTTTTTTTATGGTTTCAATGTTTTCGGGAAGTACATTATCTTGGAGCTTTGAAAGTTCTACTATATAATCCGCGGGTAATAAGTCTGGTCTAGTACTCAATATTTGTCCGATTTTTATAAAAGTAGGGCCAAGTTCTTCAAAAGCTTTCCTTAAATTTTCAGGGAGTTTATTTTGTTTATTAAATTTAGAGTCTACAATATATCCAAAGCCATAAGATCCAAGGACCTTAACAATTTTTCTAAATCGATTAACAGAATTTAGTCGCATTTTATACCTCACTTAGTAATAAAAGTCCTAGAATGAATATTAGGACTTTCATTTGACTCACATTTGTTGATTTATGGATTAGTTATCTCCAAATTTGATAACCTTTTATTTAAATTTTCAATATCTTCTCTAGTTGCAAAGTTCATTTCTTTCAGGAGTAAAAACATATCTTCTCTTGTCAAAGGCTTCTCTTTTTTTATAAGGGAATTCTTCTCTCTTGTCAAAGGGTTCCCTTCTTCTTTTTTTTCTTTTATAGTTCTCTTTAGTTCTTCAGATAAATCTTTACCTTCTTCTAAAGTTAACTTACCTTTTTGTACGAAATCATCTATTAGATTTGTAGCTTTTTCATAAGTGTATGCTGCAGATCCTATACCAGCGAGAAAAATTTTTTTTATATCGTTACTCAATTAAAACACCTCCAGTTAATAGTATATAATCTACAGTATATACTATTTCATGTATTAAAATTCTAATAATAACTAAACATTACAATATTTTTAATGATTTTTATAAATTTATGGTTTAAATTAGCTATAGGTTGACATATCTATAAAAGTGTAATACTATATTTAAGTAGAAATAAAATTTGCACCCGTAGCTCAGTTGGATAGAGCGTCCCCCTCCTAAGGGGAAGGCCGGAGGTTCGACTCCTCTCGTGTGCACCACAAACTAGCAAAGTAATACTTGCTAGTTTTTTTTATTTGCTAAGAAATTGTAAAATTTAAAAAGTATGGATAGTTTTTGAAAGAATATTAATTGGATTGTTTTATAACCACTTTATATAATATTTACATTTTATACTGAAAATATATCATTTTATAGTACAATAGAAAAGAACCAAAGTCCAAATTTAAAGTGAGGTTTTCACATGTTTAAGATAATGATTGTAGAAGATGATACTAGGATAAAAGAAATATTGCTTGAAAATATAGTGAGATGGGGCTTTGATGGAAAAGCTGTTGAAAACTTTAATGATGTGTTTGTAGAGTTTTCAAAATACTCGCCCCACCTGATTCTTATGGATATAAACCTGCCATTCTTTGATGGATTTTACTGGTGTGATAAAATAAGAGAAATATCAAAGGTTCCTATTATATTTGTTTCTTCAAGAAATAGTAATATGGATGTAATAATGGCAATTAACATGGGGGGAGATGATTTTATTCAAAAGCCCTTTTCCTTGGAAATATTGATGGCCAAAATAAATGCATTGATAAGAAGAACATATTCCTACGCAGATGCGCAGACTAATGTGCTTGAGTATAAAAACATCGTTTTAAATATGAAGGATAACAGCGTGTTTTTTAAAGATAAGAAAGTAGAACTTAGCAGAAATGAATTTAGCATCTTATACTTACTTATAAAAAACAATGGAAATTTAATAAGCCGAGATAAAATTATGCGAAATCTCTGGGAAGATGAGAGCTTTGTTGATGATAATACACTTACAGTGAATATCAATAGACTGCGTAAAAAATTAGAGAATATTGAATTAGAAGACTTAATTAAAACAAAAAAAAGGCAAGGGTACATAATACTATGAAATTTAGAGATTTTTTAAGGGATAGAATATTTTTAATTTTCTTTTATTTTATGTTGATGTTATTTATTTCTTTGGTGGTATATTTTAATAATGAAGTAAAGATAAGCAGTGGGAATATAGCCTATATCAATATAGTAGGTTTTATTATGTTTATACTTTACTTAATATTTGAGTATTTAAAAAATAAAAGATGTTATGATGTTATTAAATATATTATAGAAAACCAGAAAGGAAATATTGTTAATTCCTTGCCTAAGCCATTAAATTATGAACAAAGGTTATATGGAGAACTTCTCATGAAAGTTAACGAGGAATTCAATATAAAAACAGATAAATTATATGAAGGAAAAAAAGAAAATGTAGACTTTATAAATTCCTGGGTTCATGAGATAAAAACGCCTATTTCTGCATGTAGATTGGTTATAGAGAACAGTATGTATAAGTCTAAGGAGGAAACCTTAAGTAACCTAGAGGATGAAATAGATCATATAGAGAATTATGTTGAACAAGCATTATACTATTCACGATTAGACTGCTTTTCAAAGGATTATTTAATAAATGAAATATATATGCGTAGTCTAATTATTGGGGTTGTAAAAAAACATGCAAAGGAGTTTATATGTAAAAAAATAAAGATAGAAATAAGTGACTTAGAATTTACTATAGACTCAGATAAAAAGTGGCTTTTCTTTATTCTGGATCAGATTTTATCAAATTCATTGAAATATACAGGTAGCAATGGATTTATAAAAATCAGTGGAGTATTAAAACACAATGAAAAACAGCTTATTATCCAAGATAATGGAATTGGAATAAAATCTGAGGATATTCATAGGGTTTTTGACAAAGGGTTTACTGGATATAATGGGCGAGATGATTTTAAAGCCACAGGTCTGGGACTCTATCTATCAAAAAATCTTGCAACAAAACTTGGTCACCATATAACTATTGAATCAAAACATTCTGAATTTACTAGAGTAACAGTTCATTTTCCAAAACTTATAGATTATTATAGGGTTGCAAACTAAAAATGTGGTTTGTAGCCCTATTTTTTTTAAACTTACAACAATGTAAGTTTAAAGGTCACTTTGTAATGTTATAAAATGGATTGAACACTTGATTTGTTATAAGATTTAATTGTAATCAACGAAAGGTTTTTAAAGACATTTCTGAAGTCGTTAATATTGCAGATTCGAAGAAGATGATTTAAGGAGGAAATAAAAATGGAAAATGTATTAGTTGCAAGAAATTTAAAAAAGGTATACGGAGCAAGGGGGAATGTTTACACTGCCTTGAATGATATAAACCTTGAAATAAAAAAAGGTGAGTTTATTGGAATAATGGGTCCTTCAGGTGCAGGAAAAACTACGTTATTAAATATTATATCAACTATAGATAAACCAACTTCAGGAGTAGTAACAATTGATAAGGAAGATCTTGCAAAAATGAATGAAGACAAGTTAGCTTCTTTTAGAAGAGACAAATTAGGCTTTATATTTCAAGATTTCAATTTACTTGATACTTTAACATTAAAGGAAAATGTGGTACTTCCATTAGCTCTTGCTAGAGTCAATATAAAAGATATTGAAGCACGCGCTAGTATTATAGGGGCTACTCTAGGTATAGAGGATATATTTAATAAATATCCTTATGAGGTATCTGGGGGACAAAAACAGAGGGCTGCTGCTGCCAGAGCTATTATTACTAAACCAAAAATCATACTAGCAGATGAACCTACGGGTGCATTGGATTCTAAATCTTCCACAGAACTTCTGCAGGCTTTAAGTGATTTAAATGAGACTCAAAAGGCTACTATTATGATGGTAACTCATGATGCCTTTGCTGCCAGCTATTGCAAACGAATAATATTTATAAAAGATGGTTCTCTATTTACGGAGCTTGTGAAAGGTACAACGACGCGAAAAGTATTTTTTAAAAAGATACTAGATGTATTGGCTGCCTTAGGTGGGAACTTCGATGAAGTAACAATTTAACTTAGAGAGGATGTGATATGGATGACTTTATTTAATATTACTTTTAGAAACATAAAAAGAAATTTTCATAACTATTTAATATATTTTGTATCCATGGTATTTTGTATAATGATTTATTATACTTTTACCTCCATAGAATATAACAAACAGGTTGCAGACTTAGCAAGTGAATCTACGAAAGTAAGCACAGCTTTTAACGCTGCCTCCATTGTTATAGCAGTTTTTGTAGCTATGTTTATATGGTACTCGAATTCTTTTTTTACTAAAAAAAGAAAAAAGGAAGTAGCTTTATACTCCATGCTTGGAGTTAAGAAAAAGCAGATAGGAAGAATGTTATTTTATGAGAATCTAGTAATGGGAGCGCTGGCACTTGCTTGCGGCATACTAATAGGAACCTTATTTTCAAAGCTATTTGTAATGATTTTAATTCATATTATGAGATTTGATGTAAATGTTAAATTTGCTATATATTTAAAGGCTATTATTAGCACGATTATAGTATTTTTAGTGATATTTATTGTAGCATCCGTGCATTCATATACACTAATTTATAGATTTCAGCTCATAGAATTATTTAAATCAGAGAAGGTGGCACAGAAGCAGCCAAGAGCTTCAGTAATATTAGCCCTACTTTCGATAATCTTTATTGGGACGGGTTATTATATGACACTAACCTATAAATTTGATAATTTATCTAAATTGTTAGTTATATTAGTTAGTACAGTAATTGGAACTTACATGTTTTTCACTTCATTTATAGTATTTATTGTTAAGCTTTCTAAGAAAAATAAGGTTAGATATTTTAGGGGCTTAAACATGATAGGTACTTCTCAGCTTTTATATAGAATAAAAGCTAATGGGAGATCTTTAGCCACTATTGCGGTGCTTAGTGCTACCACCATTACTGCTATGGGAACCGCAGCATCACTTTATTATGATCAAGTAAATAGTATAAATAAATTAACCCCATTTAGTTATGACTATAAGAGTAATGGGAAAAGTTTAGATGAACAAATTGAGCAAATCATAAGTAAATATCCTAATAATAAAATTAAAAATTCTACTAATACCGAATTTTTAATTATAGATAGTAAATGGCCTGAGATATCAAAGATGAAAATGGATCCATTGACAAATTCAAAATCTTTTGTTATATCAGAAAGTACCATGAAGGAATTATCAAAAGCAAGAGGAATGGATTATAATATATCTTTAAATTCAGATGAAGTATTATTTTTTATGGTTATGTATTCAGATAAGATAATGAATAGTCCTATTGGAAAGAGTATAGAACTTAAAACAAAGGAAAAATCAGTTCCCTTAAAAATAAAAGATTTTAAAGTGGGACTTTTAACTAACCGACTTGCTATAAATGATTTATATATGCAGGACACCGTAGTTGTAAAAGATGAGGTTTACAATAAATTATATGATAAAGATAAGGTCGTAAAAAGAACCTTCATAAATATTGAAAATCAAAGAGAAAGTAAAAAGCTTACAGCAGAAATAGAAAAAACATTAGGTAATAATGAAGACCTATCATCATATTATGAGGGATACAGAAGTACTATGACTAGTATGGGTATTATAATATTTTTAGCCGCGTTTATAGGTTTTGTATTTTTGATATGCACAGGAAGTATAATATTTTTCAAACAGTTGTCAGAGGCTAGTGAGGATAAGGATAGATACGAGATACTAAAGAAGATTGGTGTAAAAAAATCAGAGATAAGAATTTCTATAGCAAAGCAAATGGCTTTTATATTTGCACTACCTTTAGTTGTCGGAATAACACATAGTATTATTGCTTTAACAATTGTACAAATTATGCTTAGCTCAAGCTTAGTATATCCCGTTCTTATAACTGTAGGAGTATACACTCTGATTTATTTAATATATTATATATTAACAGTTAATTCTTATTGCAAAATAGTAGATGCAAAAGCATAGATGTATTAGTTTAAATAAATGTATTGAAAGTCTGGGAGCTGCGAAGTATAATAATTATTAAAGAATAATTATTAACAGTGTAAAGGGGTTCACATGGAAAAATATTTTATTAATGAATCATTAAAAGAAGCTAAAAGATCATTATTACTAGGGGAAGTACCTGTAGGTGCAGTTATAGTTAAAGACAATGAAATAATTGCAAGGGCACACAATTTAAGAGAAACGCTTCAAGATTCAACTGCTCATGCGGAAGTTTTAGCTATAAAAAAAGCCTGTGAAGTAATAGGCAGTTGGAGATTAACTGGATGTGACATGTATGTAACGTTAGAACCCTGTCCTATGTGTGCAGGCGCTATATTACAGTCTAGGATAAGCAAATTATATATAGGCATCTTTGATCCTAGCGTAGGGGCTTGTGGGTCAGTTATAAATGTTCTTCAAAATGATGATTTAAATCGCTGGACAGAAATAAATTGGTTATACACTGAGGAATGTGGTAATTTATTGACTGATTTTTTTAAAGATAAAAGATAGTATTAAAGGAGAGAAATATTATGGAACAGAATATAAACAATGGAATAATGGATAAAATTACAAAAACATGTTTATGTAAAGCGGTGCCAAGGTCTACAATAAAAAAAGCTATACAAAATGGCGCAAGAACTGTAGAGGCAGTTCAAAAAGCTACAGGGGCGGGAACAGGGGGATGCAGTGGGCATAGATGTACTCCTAAAATTGAGGAAATTTTAAAAAGTGAATTAGAGAAATAGTTAGGAAATTATATATTTTCAAAACAAAAACGAAGCCCAAAGGTTTCGTTTTTGTTTGTTTTAACGACAGTTCAGGAGGAAAGTCTCCCATTTCTACAAGTGGGGGTTAACTACCCTAGCAAAAATAAAACTTCAGTGGGGGGATAACAATTGAGAATTGTTATCTACTCCAGAGGTCTACAAAGGGGTAAATCTCATTCTGAAGTCGTTAATGTATCTCCTGAGGATCTATTTCAGCTCCGCAGGAGATGATTTAAGTGATGTGTATGTTCATTCGCCTTATATTATAAAATATAATTTATTTTTAGAATAAAAAAAATTTTATATCTTGACAACGTTATCAAATTATATTAGAATGAACACAAACGAAAGCAAATGAAATCGAATCAAATACAAACGAACATTGTTATTTTAAATATATTATAGAAGGAAGATTGAAAAGTATGTTTGCTGAAGAAAGAAAATCAAAAATATTAGATAGTTTAAATAAGTATGGAAAAGTAAAAGTATGCGATTTATCGCAGCGATATGAAGTGTCAGAAGTTACAATTAGACGTGATCTTCAAGAATTGGAAGAAGATGAACTTATAAAAAGAGTGCATGGTGGGGCTATACTAAACAGCAATACTAAATTTGAACCCACTTTTTCAGAAAAAATAGATAAGCTTTATGATGAAAAAGAATCTGTTGGAAAGATTGCTGCATCAATGATAGTAGATGGAGATACAATAGCAATAGATGCAGGGACCACTACTCTTAGTATTGCTAAGTATATAACAGCTAAAGATATAACAGTTTTAACAAATTCTGTAGATGTAGCCTACAAACTTTCTAAAAAGCGAGATGTAGAGGTGGTTGTTACTGGAGGCACATTGCGATGGGAAACGAGAGCTATGGTAGGACCAGTAGCAGATAATACACTTAGAAATTTCAGAGTAGATAAAGCATTTATGGGGTCCAATGGTGTATGCATTATTAATGGGCTAACTACTCCCAATATTATTGAAGCGACCACTAAACGAGAAATGATAAGAATTGCAAAGCAAACTATATTATTATGTGACCATACTAAATTTAGCACAGTTTATTTTGCTAAAATCGTTGATTTAGATAGTGTTGATATAATAATAACGGATAATAAATTAGATAATGAATTATTAGAAAAGTTTGAAGAAAAAGGTGTACAAATTATGACAGCAAAATAAATGGCGGTGAAAAAATGATAATAACAGTGACTTTAAACCCAGCAATAGACAAAACCATTGAAATAGATGAATTTAAAATTGGTAGTGTTAATAGAATTGTGTCTACAAGAATTGATGCTGGAGGTAAAGGTATCAATGTATCTAAAGTTATTAAAGAATTACAGCATAAAAGTTTAGCTTTAGGTTTTTTAGGTGGAAACAGTGGAAATCAAATAAAAGATTATTTAGATGATTTAAATATTAATAATGAATTTTTATCTGTTAAAGGTGAAACTAGGACTAATTTAAAGATTTTTGATAAGATTAACAATACGCATACAGATATAAACGAAAATGGACCTAGTTTAGCGGGAAGAGACATTACTAATATAAAAGAAAAAATTATGGAGCATTGCACGGAAAAATCTTTAGTAATTCTTTCAGGTAGCGTGCCAAGTGGAACAAGCAGTGCAGTATATGGTGAAATAATTAAGGAAATAAAAAATAAGGGCGGCAAGGTTATATTAGATGCAGAAGGTGACCTTCTATTGCAGGGAATTAAAGCTGGTCCTTATATGGTAAAACCAAATATTGATGAACTTGAAAAAGCTTTTGGTATGAACATTGATAATGAAGATAAAGTTATTAAAATTGCTAAAAAAATATTAGAGTATGGAGTAAAGTATGTAGTAATTTCTTTAGGCTCTGAAGGATCCATATTTATAAGTCGTGAAAAAGTTGCAAAGGTAAATGGCTTAAAGGTGGAAGTTAAAAGTACAGTAGGGGCTGGTGATTCTATGGTTGCAGCAATGGCCGTAGCAGCCCAGAATGGCTATAGCTTTGAAGAAGCTATAAAACTAACCTGTGCAACAAGCACAGCTAATGTAATGACTGAAGGAACACAAACAGGAAGGTTCGAAGATATAGAGAAGTTAAAAAATCAAATAATTATAAAATACATATAAGAAAGGATGATTATTAATGAATATAACAGAATTATTAAATGTTAGTCTAATTAAACTTGAGCTTACTAGTAAAACAAAAGAGGATGTAATAAAAGAAATGTCAAAAATGTTAGATGAAAATGGTAAGTTACTAGATAAAGATAAATATATAAAAGCTGTATTAGATAGAGAAAAAGAATTTTCAACAGGTATAGGTATGGGAATAGCTATTCCCCATGGAAAAAGCAGTGGAGTTAAAGAGCCAGCATTAGTATTTGGACGAAGCACAGGCGGCATTGATTACCAGTCTATGGATGATGAGCCAGCACACCTATTCTTTTTAATAGCTGTACCAGAAGAATCAAGTAATGAGCATTTAAAAATATTAAGCCAAATTTCTAGAAAACTTATGCATAGTGAATTAAGAGATAGCTTGATGAAAGCTAGTAGTCCTGAAGAAATAATTACTTTACTAGAAAAATAGACGTTATTCAACAATTTAAAAGGAGGAGAGTTCATGAAATATGTAGCGATAACTTCGTGTCCAACAGGAATAGCACACACCTATATGGCGGCTGAAGCTCTTAAAATGGCAGGAGAGGAAATGGGTGTAGAGATTAAGGTGGAAACTCAAGGCTCAGTAGGGGCAGAAAACCAGTTGACGCAGGCAGATATAAAGGAAGCTAGAGTAGTAATAATTGCAGCAGATACAAACGTTTCAAAGGAACGTTTTTCAGGAAAAACTATAATTGAAGTTGGTGTAAAAGATGCAATTAAAGATGCAAAAGGGCTTATACAAAGAGCGATAGATATAAAAGTAGAAAATAATAATTCAGAAAAAGTTAGTGATATTAAAGAAGAAAAAACTACTGAGAAAAAAGGTCCTTATAAGCATCTTATGACAGGGGTTTCTTATATGATTCCTTTCGTAGTAGCGGGGGGAATTCTAATTGCAATTTCATTTGCTTTTGGAATACTAGCGTTTAAAGAAGAAGGTAGCATAGCAGCAGCTTTAATGCAAATTGGTGGAGATTCAGCCATGGCACTTATGATTCCAATATTGGCAGGGTTTATAGCGTTCTCGATAGCAGATAGACCGGGTCTTGTACCAGGTATGGTTGGCGGTATGATTGCACTATCTTCAGGTGCAGGCTTTTTAGGGGGAATTATAGCAGGTTTCTTAGCGGGTTATACTATTGTTTTCTTAAAGAAAACAATAAAACTACCAAAATCATTAGCGGGCTTAATGCCGGTTTTAGTATTACCGGTTTTATCTTCATTGGTAGTAGGACTTGTAATGATATATGTTATAGGAAAACCTGTAGGCATAATAAATACAGGAATGGCTAGTTGGTTAAGTAATTTAAGTGGAGCAAACTCAGCTTTACTCGGGATTATTATTGGCTTAATGATGGCTATTGATATGGGTGGACCAATTAATAAGGCGGCTTATGCTTTTGGAGCAGGAACTATAGTTGCGGGACAAACTTCTATGGTAATGGCAGCAGTAATGGCGGCAGGGATGACTCCTCCGCTAGGAATAGCTCTTGCAACAGTTATAGCAAAAAGAAAATTCACATTACAAGAAAGAGAAGCGGGAAAAGCTGCTTGGGCACTAGGGGCTGCATTTATAACAGAGGGTGCGATACCATTTGCCGCAGTAGATCCATTTAAAATGATACCATCATTAATGGTGGGTTCAGCAACTACTGGGTTACTATCTATGCTATTTAAAGCAGGGTTAGCAGTTCCTCATGGTGGAATATTTGTATTATTTATTCCTAATGCAGTTTCTAATCTAGGTGGATATATAGTATCCATAGTAGTTGGTACAATGGTAACAGCTCTTATGATTTCTTTATTAAAGAAGGATGCTGTTAAATAATTCAAAGTAATATTAATGGATTAAATTATTGTATTTATATGGGATAAAGCGTAGCGTGTAAAATATAAAAATAAACAAAATAAAAATTATAAAGGGGATGTTTTTATGTATGAAGTTGAAATTGTGTTGATGAACGAGCAAGGTTTGCATGCTAGACCAGCAAGCATTGTTGCTAAAAAAGCATCAAAGTTTACGTCACATATAACTTTAATTAAGGACGAAAAAGAGTATAATGCAAAAAGTATAATAAATATATTAAGCATGGCAGCTACAAAAGGTGATAAACTCAAAATTGTTGCTAATGGAGACGATGAAGTTAAGGCTGTAGAGGAACTAAGAATAGTAATTGAAAAAGAAATTATAAACCTTTAAAAAAATTATATATAAAGTGAAATTCACTCCTAAGCTAGTAAAGTATTTAAGATTGCTATAAGGAGTGAATTTAACTTATTAGGAGGTTATTTAATGAAAGGCATTGGAGTTTCGCCTGGAATAGTAATAGGAAAAGTAATATTAAAAGAAGAAAAGAAAATGATTATAGAGAAGAAAGAGATTTCGAGTTATGAAGAAGAAATTAAAAGATTTAAGGCTGCTATGGAAAATAGCAAGAGTGAAATTCAGAATATATATAATAACGTATTGAAAAAATTAGGTGAAAAGGAAGCTAACATATTTGAGGCTCATTTAATGATATTAGAAGATCCAGAAATGCTTGAGCAGATTGAGAAAAAAATTGAAGATGATAAAGTTAATGCTGAGTGGGCACTAAAAGAGGTTTCAGAAATGTTCATTTCTATGTTTGAAGATATGGATAATGCATACATGAAAGAGAGAGCAGCAGACATCAAGGATGTAACAAGTAGACTTATGAAAAAATTGATGAATATTGAAGAGGTTAACTTTGAAGAATTAGCTAATGAGGTTATAATTGTAGCTCATGATTTAACTCCGTCAGATACATCACAGATAGATAAAAACAAGGTTTTAGGTTTTATAACGGAAATTGGTGGAGGGACTTCACATTCTGCTATAATGGCTAAGACTTTAGAAATACCAGCTATAGTAGCGGTAAAGGATATAACTAAGAAAGTAAAAAATGGAGATTTAATTGTTTTTGATGGGGAAGAAGGATTGATATATGTTAATCCAGAAGAAAAAATAGTGAATCTTTATAAAGAGAAAAAAGCTGAATATAATAAAAATAAAGAAGAGTTAAACTTATTAATAGGGAAAAAAAGCATAACTACAGATGGAATAAGAGTAGAATTGGCTGCGAATATAGGAACTCCAAAAGATTTAGAAAGTGTTATCAATAATGATTGTGAAGGGGTAGGCTTATTTAGATCTGAGTTTTTATATATGGATAGGGATTCAGCGCCTACTGAAGAAGAACAGTGTGCAGTATACAGGGAAGTTGCAGAAAAAATGCAAAATAAACCCGTGGTTATTAGAACTTTAGATGTTGGTGGAGATAAGGAATTAGATTATTTAAAGTTACCTAAGGAAATGAATCCTTTCTTAGGATATAGGGCTATAAGAGTTTGCTTAGATAAAGTAGGTATATTTAAAACCCAATTAAGAGCTATATTAAGAGCTAGTGCCTTTGGAAATATTAAAATAATGTTTCCTATGATTTCTAGTATTGAAGAATTAAGAGCAGCAAAGGGTATTTTGCAAGGAGTAAAAAATGATTTAAAAAAGGAAAATATAGTATTTAATGAAAATTTAGAAGTGGGAATTATGATAGAGATACCTGCAGCAGCGATTATCTCTGATTTATTAGCCAAAGAGGTAGACTTTTTTAGCATAGGAACTAATGACCTTATTCAATACACAACTGCAGTAGATAGAATGAATGAAAAAATATCACATTTATATACTCCGTTTCATCCAGCTTTACTAAGGCTCGTAAAAATGGTTATAGATAATGCTCATAAAGAAAATAAATGGGTTGGTATGTGTGGCGAAGTAGCAGGAAATCCTAAATTAGTACCTATTCTAATCGGAATGGGATTAGATGAATTTAGCATGAGTCCTACATCTATTTTAAGAGCGAGAGGAATTATTAGGCATATATCTCAAGGTGAAATGAGAAGTTTAGCGGAGCAGGTTGTTAACTTACCAACAGCTGAAGAAGTTGAAGAATTCATAGAAAAAAGTATAAATGTAAAATAGTAAAATACGGCATATGAAAAAATGGATTAGTATAATGATTTGTTATTTATTCTCATGTACTAGGATGTTTTAAAATAAATAGAGAACTCTATATATAGAGTTCTCTATTTATTTAAATTTTAAATATTTATCTTTACTTTTTTATCATAGTCATACACAATTGTTATGAGATTGATATAGAGAATAAAGTTCAATTTGAAACTTGATTTTTTTATTATCTATATTATGGGCTTTATGAACAAATGATGAAATATTAATATAAAAGGAGAGGTTACTTATGTACCCAATAGCTTTTAATATATTTGGACTTACAATTAGATGGTACGGTATTTTTATTGCGTTAGGAATGATGGTTGGAATTATATTGGCAGATTCCACTTGTAAGTTAAAAAAACTTGATTATGATGAATTTTTAAATATTGTACTAATATCTTTTCCGATAGCTATTATTGGAGCTAGAGCTTATTATGTGATTTTTGAATTTAATCAATATAAAGATAATTTAATAGAAGGGTTCAATATACGTCAAGGTGGGCTTGCTATCCATGGTGGGATTATATTTGGTATGATAGCAGCGTTAATATATACAAAGTATAAAAAAGAGAATCTTTTAGAATTTGCGGATGTAGCAGCACCATCTATAATTATTGCACAGGCTATAGGCAGATGGGGAAATTTCTTTAATAGTGAAGCTCATGGTGGACCGGTTACTCAAGGATTTATAAGCAAATTCCCGAATTTTATACAAAAGGGAATGTTAATAGAAGGAGTTTATTATCACCCAACTTTTCTTTATGAATCAATATGGAATGTTATGGTATGTTTATTACTGATTTATTTATTAACAAAAACACTTAAGAGAGGAACAGTGTTTTTTAGCTATATAGGATTATATTCCTTAGGACGATTCTTTATAGAAGGATTAAGAACTGATAGTTTAATGTTTGGAGATCTAAGGGTAGCACAGTTAATAAGCTTAGCAGGAATTGCTTTATGGATTATATTCCTTGTGATAAATTGGAAGAGAAGAGATTCATGACACTAATTTATAATAATCATTATAAATTATACAAATGATTATTTAAATATGTATATATAAGTAGATTGAGAAATATAAGATAATACAATATTAATGATTAGAAAAAAATTCAAAAAATATTTTAACAATTAACTATTGAAATTACTATTTATTAATAGTATAATTATTTATGTTGCACTACTTATGTGTATACAAAGCTTAAAATGATTTATGGAGAGATGTCCGAGTGGCTTAAGGAGCATGCCTGGAAAGCGTGTGTAGGGGCGACTCTACCGAGGGTTCGAATCCCTCTTTTTCCACCAGTTTATATTTCCGTACTAGCCGGGGAGTTAGCGGTGCCCTGTAACCTGCAATCCGCTACAGCAGGGGTGAATTCCTCGCATAGGTTATAAAATGTGTGGTCTGCCCTATATAAGTGGTGTTGAGAACTTGGTCCCACGCAATGGAAATTCATGAACCCCGTGAGATCCGGAAGGAAGCAGCGGTAAGTGAAACCTTCCATGTGCCGTGGAGCAACCTGGTTTGAGCTAACTGTATAGGTAACGCGCATAGTTTATATATCGAAGCGAGGTGTACGGTCTACATAAAAATTATAAGATGCCTATAAAGGCATCTTTTTTATTTATTTGGGAATTATAAATAAAATTTAAATTAATTGTTAAATATAAATTAGTCATGTGGAATATGATTTTGTTTTTTATATAAATATAAACTAATATTTTGATTTAAATGATATAATTATTTAAATAAGAGAATACGGATTTTAATAGTTAAGGTTACAAATCAATAAGGCTTTGCGATAAAAATAAATACTATTACTTAAAAGAGGTGAAATTTGTGGCGTATAAAGCTTTATATAGAGAATGGAGACCAAAAACTTTTCAAGATGTAGTAGGTCAGGAGCATGTGACTATAACTTTAAAAAATCAAATAAATAGCGACCGAATAGCTCACGCATATCTTTTATGTGGCACAAGAGGAACGGGAAAAACTTCAACAGCTAAGATACTGGCGAAAGCGGTTAATTGCTTAAATTCGGATCATGGAGAGCCTTGCAATGAATGTGAAATGTGTAAGAAGATAAATGCAGGAACAGCGATAGATGTTACTGAGCTAGACGCAGCATCACATAATGGAGTAGATAATATTCGCGATATAATTGAAGATGTTCAGTATCCACCACAGGAAGCTAGGTATAAAGTTTATATTATAGATGAGGTTCATATGTTATCCATAGGGGCAGTTAATGCATTCTTAAAAACACTAGAGGAACCGCCGAGCCACATAATATTTATATTAGCCACAACTGATCCTCAAAAATTACCAATAACAATACTATCAAGATGCCAGAGATTTGACTTTAAAAGAATAAAGAGTGCGGATATATTTGAAAGACTTCGAAAAATTGTTGAGCAGCAAGGCGTTTTTGTCGACGATAATAGTTTAAAATTAATATCAAGAATTTCTGATGGAGCAATGAGAGACGCCCTAAGCGTTCTAGACCAAGCCATATCAATGAATGACGGCAGGGTAGAATATGATAATGTTATAGATATGTTAGGACTTGTAACGTCTGAGAGTCTTATAAAACTTTCGGAAAGTGTAATAGATAGGAATATTGAAGGGGCAATAAAGGTCATAAATGAAATAGTTATTAGTGGTAAGGATATATATGTATTTATAAAAGATATGACCACTCATATGAGAAATCTTTTGATGGCTAAAGTAAGTGAAAATGTAGAGGATATTTTAGATATGTCCAGTGAAAATATATATATTTTAAAGAAGCAAGCAGTTAAAATTAGAGTAGAAGAGATTATGAGAAATATAAAGATACTTCAAGATGCGCAGGAACAAGCTAAATGGAGTAAGCAAAATAGAATTTATTTAGAACTTGCAGTTATTAAAATGTGCAAAATAGAGTATGACACATCAAAAGAAGTACTATTATCTAGAATAAACAAATTAGAGGAAATAATTAAACAAGGAAAGATAACTGTAGCGTGTGAAAGTGTAACTCCTAGGGTTTCTGAAAAGAGCAGCCCCACAAAAGGTAAAACAAATAAAAAAACAGAAATAAGACCAGTACAAAAGCATAATGCTAACTCTAATTTAACCGTGGACATTGTAAAAAAATCTTTTAAGGATATTTTAGATATGTTCAAAGCACGAAGACATATGGTTATATATGCGTCTTTAATGACAGGAGAAATTGTGTCATGCGATGGAGGTGTAATAGAACTAGGTTACGAAAAGCAATATGCCTTTAATAAAATTAGATTAGAGAAAGAGGATAATAGAAATATTATAGAAGAAATATTTTCTGAATCACTAAAAGAACCGGTAAAAATAAAATATACTATAGAATCTGATGAAATACAGGCTAGATCACCTGAGGATATACTAAAAGAAACATTTGGAGAAGATCTTGTGGAAGTACTAGATGAATAAAGTCTAGGATACTAGAATAAATGCATATTATTAATAAAAAATATTTATTTATTTAATGGAAATTATTATAGGTATTAGTATATAATAATATAGAAAGTTATAATGGATTAGCAATATGTTTCATTTTAGATTATAAACTTTTAAATTAAATTTTAGTAGTTGCAAATCTAGAGGAGATAAATATTATAATATTAACTAGAATAACTAATATATAGGAGGTAACTATTATGGCAAAAGGTGGATTTCCAGGTATGGGTGGAAATATGAATAGTTTAATGAAGCAAGCTCAAAAGTTTCAAAAACAAATGGAAGATATGCAAAGGGACTTAGGAGACAAGAAATTTGAATCATCTGTTGGTGGTGGAGCGGTAACCGCAATAGCTAATGGAAAGAGACAACTTGTTGAAGTGAAGATAAAACCAGAAGTAGTAGATCCAGATGATGTTGAAATGCTAGAAGATTTAATTATGAGTGCTTGTAATGAAGCACTAAAGAAAGCAGAAGATGAATCAAGTAATGAAATGGGTAAATTAACAGGTGGAATGAACATGCCAGGAATGTTCTAATAAACAATAGTTTAAAAGCTACATCGTTATGAGGTGACTAGATTGGAGTTATATCCAGTAGCAATAGAAAAACTTATAGAAGAATTTGCCAAACTCCCTGGTATAGGGCGAAAAACAGCTCAGAGGCTTGCTTTATTTGTTCTAAATCTTCCGAAGGAAGAAGTGGAGGAGTTTGCTCATGCACTGGTAGAAGCTAGAGGGACCGTAAAATACTGCTCTATATGCGGAAGTTTTACAGATACAGACCCTTGCGCAATTTGTTCTAACCCTAATAGGGATAAGAGTACCATATGTGTAGTTGAAAATCCAAAAGATATTATGACTATGGAAAAAGTAAGGGAATTTAATGGGGTTTATCATGTTCTTCATGGGACAATATCTCCTATGTCAGGAAGAGGCCCTGAAGATATAAAATTAAGAGAGCTGATAAGAAGAATTAATGAAGAAGTTAGCGAAGTAATAGTAGCAACGAATCCCAACATAGAGGGGGAAGCTACAGCTATGTATATATCTAAAATATTAAAACATTTAGGCGCAAAAGTCACAAGGATTGCACATGGCATTCCAGTTGGTGGAGATTTAGAATATATAGATGAAGTAACCCTTTCTAAAGCTTTAGAAGGAAGAAAAGAAATATAGAATATTACTCCTGTTTTATGTCAAGAATTTAGAAAAGATATAAAATGGGAGGTTTTTATTATGAATAGAAAAAAAATAATTGAAATGTTATTTTCAACTTTAAAATATACTCAGGAACAAAAGGATATTATTATCCAATTAGAAGAAGCCAAACTTGAGTGGGAAACTGCAAAAAAATACTTCCAAGTGGCGGATGACCCTAGACTTGTAGACTATGCAATTTATAGAGAAGATCAATCTAAAGCTAGATACATATATTTTTTATTGGAAGCTAGAAGAAAAGGGGTAACTATTGATGCTAGCTACATGATAGAAGAGATTGATGCTAGCATCAATAGTTAAAAAATGTTTTAAAGTAAGGTAAAAGCATAATAAAAAAGGAAAAATTAAAGATTTACATAGGGGGATTGAGATATGGATGTAGCATTATATTTTTTAATTGGTATAGTGGGGATGTTAATTGTAGTCAAGCTCTTTTCTTGGCCACTAAAAATACTGGTTAAATTAATAATGAATTGTGTTTTTGGTGTCTTACTATTGCTGCTTGCTAACTTTCTAGGCAAGTATGTAGGAATAACAATTCCAATAAATGCTGTAACGGCACTAATTTCAGGATTTTTGGGAGTACCAGGAGTAATATTTTTAATAATTTTTAAAATGTTAATGTGATGTTGCCGTACTAATGGTGGTTTATATAAATAAGAAATTTAGAATAGAGTAATATCTCTTATAAGGGATATTACTCTATTTGTTATGTATTAATAAATTATAAAATTAGGTTAGGGTTAATTTTATAATAGAAACATTGTTGATAGAATATCTATATTTTTTAATCTTTTATAAATAAAAGATTAAAAAATGGTATATTTGTAGCTTGTTAAGGAGAACATTTAATATATGTGATAATTGTTGAAATTATTGTATGAGATATGTACTTATTAAATGGTAGTAAGTATTATTAAAATAACTATCCTGGTGTATCAATACAAGATATATAGAGATAAAGTTTAAAAATCCAAGAATGCGAAACTTGTTTTATTTTAATTGCTTTAAACTTAATTTTATGGAGAATATTCTATGATAAGATATTCCTTGTCGCTATGAATGAGTAACGATAAAGGTGAAAATTGATAAGTTAACATATGAATAATACTTTAAAAACATATTTTAATAGTAATAAAAAAATGTTGACAAAACAAGAAATACCTAGTATAATAGTAGAAGTCGTCACATAATGACGAAACAAATTGGTCTTTGAAAATTAAACAGAGAAATAGGTAAAGATAGCGAAATAATATTTCGTTAAACCAGTTAATTACTTTAGTATAAAGTAAAATTTAGTCGTAAGACTAAAAGTATGTAATGAGCTTGCGTAACAACCTAACAGTTGGCGCAGATTAATCATTTCAACTAAAAAAGTGTAAACTTTTAAATTGAGAGTTTGATCCTGGCTCAGGACGAACGCTGGCGGCGTGCCTAACACATGCAAGTCGAGCGATGATTCGTCTCCTTCGGGAGACGTTGATTAGCGGCGGACGGGTGAGTAACACGTGGGTAACCTGCCTCAAAGAGGGGAATAGCCTCCCGAAAGGGAGATTAATACCGCATAATATGTTTTGGTCGCATGATCGAAACATCAAAGGATTTTTCTTCGGAAAATTCCACTTTGAGATGGACCCGCGGCGCATTAGCTAGTTGGTGAGGTAACGGCTCACCAAGGCGACGATGCGTAGCCGACCTGAGAGGGTGATCGGCCACATTGGAACTGAGACACGGTCCAGACTCCTACGGGAGGCAGCAGTGGGGAATATTGCGCAATGGGGGAAACCCTGACGCAGCAACGCCGCGTGAATGATGAAGGCCTTCGGGTTGTAAAGTTCTGTCTTCTGGGACGATAATGACGGTACCAGAGGAGGAAGCCACGGCTAACTACGTGCCAGCAGCCGCGGTAATACGTAGGTGGCAAGCGTTGTCCGGATTTACTGGGCGTAAAGGATGCGTAGGCGGACATTTAAGTCAGATGTGAAATACCCGAGCTTAACTTGGGTGCTGCATTTGAAACTGGGTGTCTAGAGTGCAGGAGAGGTAAGTGGAATTCCTAGTGTAGCGGTGAAATGCGTAGAGATTAGGAAGAACACCAGTGGCGAAGGCGACTTACTGGACTGTAACTGACGCTGAGGCATGAAAGCGTGGGGAGCAAACAGGATTAGATACCCTGGTAGTCCACGCCGTAAACGATGAATACTAGGTGTCGGGGGTCGAACCTCGGTGCCGCCGTTAACACATTAAGTATTCCGCCTGGGGAGTACGATCGCAAGATTAAAACTCAAAGGAATTGACGGGGGCCCGCACAAGCAGCGGAGCATGTGGTTTAATTCGAAGCAACGCGAAGAACCTTACCTAGACTTGACATCCCCTGCATAACCCAGAGATGGGTGAAGTCCTTCGGGACAGGGTGACAGGTGGTGCATGGTTGTCGTCAGCTCGTGTCGTGAGATGTTGGGTTAAGTCCCGCAACGAGCGCAACCCTTATCATTAGTTGCTACCATTAAGTTGAGCACTCTAGTGAGACTGCCCGGGTTAACCGGGAGGAAGGTGGGGATGACGTCAAATCATCATGCCCCTTATGTCTAGGGCTACACACGTGCTACAATGGTGAGTACAAAGAGATGCAAGACCGCAAGGTGGAGCCAAACTCAAAAACTCATCCCAGTTCGGATTGTAGGCTGCAACTCGCCTACATGAAGCCGGAGTTGCTAGTAATCGCGAATCAGCATGTCGCGGTGAATACGTTCCCGGGCCTTGTACACACCGCCCGTCACACCATGAGAGTTGGTAACACCCGAAGTCCGTGAGGTAACCGTAAGGAGCCAGCGGCCGAAGGTGGGATTGATGATTGGGGTGAAGTCGTAACAAGGTAGCCGTAGGAGAACCTGCGGCTGGATCACCTCCTTTCTAGGGAGTAGATGTATTGACTTCGGTCGATGCACAATATCTATTGTAATTAATCGTACCTAGTTCTCTGTTTAATTTTGAGAGACTAATTTTAGTTAACTCTTAGGAGTTAGCTAATTAATAGTTTTTCTTAAAATGTTCTTTGAAAATTGCACAGTGAAAAAAGTTGTTTTAAAAAAATTAAAACTATGAAAATAGTTTATGAATTGATTTAATACAATTTCGCAAAATTAATATAACCGTCTATGTAAATAGACAGAATCAAGGTCAAGCTACAAAGGGCGCATGGCGAATGCCTTGGCACTAGGAGCCGAAGAAGGACGCGTTAAGCTGCGATAAGCTTTGGGTAGGCGCAAATAGCCTGTGATCCAAAGATTTCCGAATGGGGGAACCCACATAGTAACAACTATGTACTGCATACTGAATAAATAGGTATGCAGAGGTAGACCCGGGGAACTGAAACATCTAAGTACCCGGAGGAAGAGAAAGAAATATCGATTTCCTAAGTAGCGGCGAGCGAAAGGGAAAGAGCCCAAACCCAGGTCTTTGACCTGGGGGTTGAGGATAGATCATAAATACTGCAATTCCTTAATTGAAGATAGCTGGAAAGCTGCTCCGCAGAAGGTAATAGGCCTGTAAATGAAAAGGAAAAACAGTCAGATCTAATCCAGAGTACCACGAGACACGTGAAACCTTGTGGGAAGCTGGGAGGACCACCTCCCAAGGCTAAATACTACCTAGTGACCGATAGTGAAGAAGTACCGTGAGGGAAAGGTGAAAAGAACCCCGGAAGGGGAGTGAAATAGAACCTGAAACCGTGTGCCTACAACCGGTCGAAGCACTTTATATGTGTGACGGCGTGCTTTTTGTAGAACGAGCCAACGAGTTACGATATGTAGCAAGGTTAAGTACTTAAGGTACGGAGCCGAAGGGAAACCAAGTCTGAATAGGGCGTTGTGAACGCAAGTTCACGAAGTTGCATGTCGTAGACCCGAAACCGGGTGACCTATCCATGGCCAGGATGAAGCGGAAGTAAAATTCCGTGGAGGTCCGAACCACGTTGGTGTTGAAAAACCATGGGATGAGCTGTGGATAGCGGAGAAATTCCAATCGAACTCGGAGATAGCTGGTTCTCCTCGAAATAGCTTTAGGGCTAGCGTCGATTAATTGAGTAATGGAGGTAGAGCACTGAATGGGCTAGGGGCTGACAACAGTTACTGAACCCTATCAAACTCCGAATGCCATATACTTTTATTTCGGCAGTCAGACTGCGAATGATAAGATCCGTAGTCAAAAGGGAAACAGCCCAGACCATCAGCTAAGGTCCCAAAGTGTAAGTTAAGTGGAAAAGGATGTGGGATTTCTAAGACAACTAGGATGTTGGCTCAGAAGCAGCCACTCATTTAAAGAGTGCGTAATAGCTCACTAGTCAAGAGATCCTGCGCCGAAGATGTCCGGGGCTAAAACTTACCACCGAAGCTATGGGTGTACACAATTGTGTACGCGGTAGAGGAGCTTTCTGTACTGGCTGAAGTCATACCGTAAGGAGTGGTGGACGGTACAGAAGTGAGAATGTTGGCATGAGTAGCGAGAGTTAAGTGAGAATCTTAACGGTCGAAAACCTAAGGTTTCCTGAGGAAGGCTCGTCCTCTCAGGGTTAGTCGGGACCTAAGCCGAGGCCGAAAGGCGTAGGTGATGGACAATCGGTTGATATTCCGATACCACCAATGGACGTTATTAGAAATGGGATGACGCAGGAGGATAAGATGTGCACACTATTGGATGTGTGTCTAAGCATTTAGGCGGAGCAAGCAGGCAAATCCGTTTGCTCTTAACGCTGAGATGTGATGGGGAAGGGAATTTATTCCCGAAGTATCTGATTCCACGCTGCCAAGAAAAGTCTCTATCGAGGATATTGGTGCCCGTACCGCAAACCGACACAGGTAGGTGAGGAGAGAATCCTAAGACCATCGGAAGAATTGTTGTTAAGGAACTCGGCAAATTGACCCCGTAACTTCGGGAGAAGGGGTGCCTACGTAAGTAGGTCGCAGAGAATAGGCCCAAGCAACTGTTTAGCAAAAACACAGGTCTCTGCTAAAGCGAAAGCTGATGTATAGGGGCTGACGCCTGCCCGGTGCTGGAAGGTTAAGGGGATTACTTAGCGCAAGCGAAGGTATGAACTTAAGCCCCAGTAAACGGCGGCCGTAACTATAACGGTCCTAAGGTAGCGAAATTCCTTGTCGGGTAAGTTCCGACCCGCACGAATGGCGTAATGATTTGGGCACTGTCTCAACAACACATCCGGCGAAATTGTAGTGCAAGTGAAGATGCTTGCTACCCGCGATTGGACGGAAAGACCCCGTAGAGCTTTACTGTAGCTTAGCATTGAATTTCGGTATTGTCTGTACAGGATAGGTGGGAGACTGAGAAACATGGGCGTCAGCCTGTGTGGAGTCATCCTTGGGATACCACCCTGACAGTACTGAGGTTCTAACTGGAGGCCATGAATCTGGTCACAGGACATTGTTAGGTGGGCAGTTTGACTGGGGCGGTCGCCTCCAAAAAAGTAACGGAGGCGCCCAAAGGTTCCCTCAGCGCGGTTGGAAATCGCGCGAAGAGTGCAAAGGCAGAAGGGAGCCTGACTGCGACACTTACAAGTGGAGCAGGGACGAAAGTCGGGCTTAGTGATCCGGTGGTACCTCGTGGGAGGGCCATCGCTCAACGGATAAAAGCTACCTCGGGGATAACAGGCTGATCTCCCCCAAGAGTCCACATCGACGGGGAGGTTTGGCACCTCGATGTCGGCTCGTCGCATCCTGGGGCTGAAGTAGGTCCCAAGGGTTGGGCTGTTCGCCCATTAAAGCGGCACGCGAGCTGGGTTCAGAACGTCGTGAGACAGTTCGGTCCCTATCCGTCGCGGGCGTAGGAAATTTGAAGGGAGCTGTCCTTAGTACGAGAGGACCGGGATGGACAAACCTCTGGTGCACCAGTTGTCACGCCAGTGGCATCGCTGGGTAGCTATGTTTGGAAGGGATAAACGCTGAAAGCATCTAAGCGTGAAGCCCACCCTGAGATGAGATTTCCCATAACGCGTGTTTTTAACACAAGTTAGTAAGACTCCTGGAAGACCACCAGGTTGATAGGTTAGAGGTGTAAGCATGGTAACATGTTCAGCTGACTAATACTAATAAGTCGAGGGCTTGACCTAAATATATAATTAAAAATAATGCGATATACTTCTTTCGTAAGAAAGAAGCAAGGCTTTAAGCGTGAGCGAAAAGACTAATTCACTGTGCAATTTTGAGAGAATACTTTTCTGTAAAGGAAGTAAAATTTCTCTATATAGAGATAATAATGAGAATATATTTTATATATAATATCCGTAGTCAACGACGGTAGATTCTCAATTATTGTTTCTAAAAATAAATCTGGTGATTATGGCATGAAGGTAACACCCGTTCCCATACCGAACACGAAGGTTAAGCTTCAATGCGCCGATGGTACTGCAGGGGTGACCTTGTGGAAGAGTAGGTTGTCGCCAGGTCAATACTAAAATAAGAATATTTCAGTATTTTATAAGGCTCCTTGGTCAAGCGGTTAAGACACCACCCTTTCACGGTGGTAACAGGGGTTCAATTCCCCTAGGAGTCACCATATGTATGCAGGTGTGGCGGAATGGCAGACGCACTAGACTTAGGATCTAGCGCTTTACGGCATGGGGGTTCAAGTCCCTTCACCTGCACCATATTTATATAAGCGGGTATAACTCAATGGTAGAGTGTTAGCCTTCCAAGCTAATTACGAGGGTTCGATTCCCTCTACCCGCTCCATTTTATTTATTTAATATGCGTCTTTAGCTCAGTTGGATAGAGCAACGCCCTTCTAAGGCGTGGGCCGGGGGTTCGAATCCCTTAAGACGCACCATACAATATTGGGGTATCGCCAAGCGGTAAGGCACCACACTTTGACTGTGGCATTCGTAGGTTCAAATCCTGCTATCCCAGCCAATATGGTTTACTAGCTCAGTTGGTAGAGCACATGACTTTTAATCATGGTGTCCGGGGTTCGATTCCCCGGTAAGCCACCAAATTTTATAAGGCTCCTTGGTCAAGCGGTTAAGACACCACCCTTTCACGGTGGTAACAGGGGTTCAATTCCCCTAGGAGTCACCATAAAAAAGCCCTTGCAAAAGCAAGGGCTTTTTTATGTCGTTATATAATAATCAATATTTCCACATAAAATAATATTTTGATTGTGGATAATGTTGATTATTTTTATTTATTAGTGTATATTTAAAAAATGGAGATGAAATTATGTTTATAGATAAAAGAGTTTTTGTTGCCGAATTTATAAGAAGACCAAATAGATTTCAAGCTTATGTAAATCTCAATGGCAAAGAAATAATAGTACATGTTCCTAATACGGGAAGATGTAAGGAAATACTAATTCCAGGCTCCACAGTCTTATTAAGAGAAGAGCTTAATCCTACTAGAAAAACATTATATGATCTAATTGCAGGATATAAAGATAATAAAATCATTAATATAGATTCACAGATTCCTAATAAAGTTGTCGAGGAGGCATTAAAAGATAAAAAGATACAAAATTTGGTTAGATATAATATAATACAGAGGGAAAAGACTTTTGGAAATAGTAGATTTGATTTTAAACTATCTAATGACATGGATGAAGAATATTACCTTGAGGTAAAAGGGGTTACATTTGAAGTAGATGGTAAAACTAAGTTCCCAGATGCACCTACAGAGAGAGGTAGAAAACATTTATTAGAGCTTATAGAGGCTAAAAAAAGAGGATTTGGAGCTGGAGTACTATTTCTTATTCAAATGAGCAATATAAAAAATTTCTCTCCATATGATGATATGGATGTAGCGTTTGGAGAAGCATTAAGAATAGCATGCCAAAATGGCGTTGATATTTTTGCTTACGAATGTGAAGTTAGTGAAAAGTTTATAACTTTAAGTAATCCGGTTGAAGTTGTTTTATAACTTTAACGACATTTTCGAAGGAAAGTCTCCATCTTATATAAGAGGCGGTTACGCACTATAACAAAGAAAAAACTTCAGTGGGAGTATAAATTTCCTTCTGAAGTCGTCGATGCATCTTCTGCGAAGCTGTTGCAGCACCGCAGGTGATGATTTAATGTACCTTCGAAGATAATGATTTAAGCAATGTGATGACAATTGTTTTAAAATAAACAATAATTGAATTAGAATGTTAACTAACATATGGATTAAGAACATAGGAATTAAGGAGGTAAAAGTTTGAAATTTATATATTGCCCAATTTGTGGAACAGAATTAATAGAGAAAGATAGCTGGGATGAAGGGGCAGTTCCATATTGCCCTGTGGATGATATTATGTATTTCGATACACCAAAACCATGTGTGGTAGTTGCAGTTATGAAGGGTAAACAAATTTTACTTCTTAAACAAAACTACACTTTTAAGAATTCAAAGGTATTAGTATCAGGATATGTAAATACTGGAGAATCTGTTGAGGACACTGTTCATAGAGAAGTTAAAGAGGAAACTGGAATAATCGTTGGAGAGATAAAATATTTGGGGAGTGATTATTTAGCTTCTAAAGAAATTATAATGTTAACTTTTATGGCTAAGTATGTTGAAGGTGAAATAAATAAGTCTCCTGAAGTTGATTGGGCTGATTGGGGAAATATAGATGATGCCATATGTGAAATGAGTGAAGACGAAATAGGGAAAAGAGTTGTAAGAAAATTGCTGAAGGAAATTGAATATAAGGGAGAAAAGGCGTATAGGTGTGATATATAGGCTAATTACTGCTATATTAAATAAGAAAGAATAAATTTCCGTAAAACAATTTAAAATCCACTGTGAAAGTTTAACGACATTTCAGAAGGAAAGTCTCCTAGTTCTATAAGTGGGAGTATAAATCTCCTTCTGAAGTCGTTAATATACAGCTCCGCAGGAGATGATTTAACAATATTTCAGAAGATTCAAAATTAATAATTGTTTAATCTTCTGAAATTGTTAAATGGAAAGTGAGCTAACCTAGCTATTTAAAGCGCTTTATGGAATCCTAGTTAAAAGTATCTCTAGATACTCGCCATCTACATAATTTACGTGAGATTCATCAATCATCATACCTACGAGGGTAAGTTCTGTACATGTATCATTATCCCCTGTAAGATTCCAATAGTATTCTTCCATTTCATGGCATCTTGGCGCAGTTAATGATTGTTCTAAAAGCTCAAGATTTTCTTTGGATATAAAGGAAATTTGCGCCTTTACAAATATGACAATTTTTTTATTTTCTTTATTTATATCAATGTGAACATTATCTGAACCATGTTTATAACAATAACCCATTAATTCAGTTACTATTTTTATATTTCGTTGATCTGTATGTTTCAATATTAATCAACCTCCTTTCTAAATGCAGTAATAATTGGAATAAGGATTATACATACTATTCCTCCTGAAAAACCGTTATTGTATAAATTTAAGCCACCATGAAGATAGCTAATATTCATGCACAGGCAAATGTGTAAAAATCCAGCAATAGCACCATAAGACCATCCAAATTGTCCTGAAATAGGAGCTAACGTTGAACTAAATAAAATGCCTAATATAATCCCAGGTGAATTGATTTGCCAAATATTTAATAGAGATGCAAGTGTTGCGCCTATCATAACAGGAAATACATTTCGTAGGTGCTTTCCAAATGCGCCAAAACCAACAATGGTTAATATTCCACCTATAGTAGGACCATTTAAATCTCCTCCGATTAATAGTACGTAAATAGTTGAATATACACCTAGAATGCCCATGTTTATCATAGTAAGACCACGCCCAAATAAAAGGTAATAATCACTTACTAGTCTACCAGGTTGTTTATAAAGTTTAAATAAGTTTTTAAAACTTTTATCGTTATATATGAATCCGACTACTATCATTAGTATGAATAAGGAGATTAATATTATAGAAAAAAACAAATTATTTCCTGTAGACCAAAGCAATCGACTTTCAAAATTTATACCAAAAGCTCTTAGTAAAGACATGAGCAAGGTTGCAAGAAGGCCAGCTGCGAAACCTATATTATAAAGGTTATAACCTTGGTGAAGCTTTATACAATAAGCTGCCAGTGGAGGGAAAATAAAGCCAATAAAAGTGCTTATTAATATTCCTATAATTATATTTCCTATAAAGGGTAAATGACCTAAAAATGCTAATTGATTAACGGTAGGAGATAAAGTTGTTCCAAATAGTGCTATTAGAACATAATTTATAAACTTTTCTTTTTGATATCTAGAATATAACCAAATTCCAAATATTATTGGCCAGATATTTACAATGCTTTTTCCGAAAAGAGAGAAACCAGCCATTGTAAATAGTGCGGCTATAGTGGAACCATTTGGTTTTATTCCTACATACACAAGTAGAAATATAGAGGATAGAACTACTAAAGACATATTAAAAAAAGTAGCACCAATTCCTGCAAGTTCTATGTAATCTGTAATTAGTATATTAGATTCAAAAAGTATTTTTTTAAAACCTATGAAGATTTCAGCTGGGGTATCCACAACAAATGCCAAAATCATGAAAAATAAAGATAGGCAAATAAACATATAATAGGTGGAATGAATTTTTCTTCGCATCAAAGGCCTCCTTAATGTATAAACTTGAACTCTATGTAATTATTTTATAGTAAATGCATAATAATTACTAGTATAAATAAAATAATATAAGTATTAAGGGTAGAATTAAATAACCATTATAAGTATAATTATAATGGCGATGTTGATAAAATATTAGTAGCTTCATAATAATTAGATTAAATTTTATATTAGTGTTAATATAAATAATTATAAAAAGAGAGAAGGATAAAAATGGAAAAAAACATTGAAGGTAAAAATTCAAGCAAAAAAGTACCTCAAATAACAGGGAGTTTGAGGAGCCATATGATAGAGTTGCCAAGTGCAATTAGGGATGCTAGTGGAATTGTAATATTTGGGAAAAGGTTGAAATCTTTTGTTTTTACTACAGATGTAGCAGTTATAAGAAATACAAACGCGGATGCAATTATTGCAGTATATCCATTTACACCTCAGCCCATAATTACAGAAGCCTTAGTATTATCAGCAGATGTACCAGTGTTTTGTGGTGTTGGAGGAGGGATTACTACAGGGAGAAGGGTAACAAATTTAGCACTAGATGCTGAATTTAAAGGTGCTATGGGGGTAGTAGTTAATAGTCCTATATCAAATGATGTTATAAGACAAGTGAGGAGAACTATAGATATTCCAATAATAGTTACAGTCGTATCAGAATTTGAAGATACAGAGGCTAGGATAAATGCCGGAGCAACTATAATTAATGTTTCAGGTGCTAAAAAGACATCGTATATAGTTGGAAAAATAAGAGAAAAACATCCCGATTTTCCTATAATTGCGACAGGTGGTCCCAATAATGAAACTATAAGGGAAACTATAAAAGCAGGGGCTAATGCAATTACATATACCCCCCCAATAGTAGCAGATATTTTAAATGAAATAATGATTAAGTACAGAACGATTTACGAGACAGAGAATGAAGAAAAATAATATGTGAGATATTAACTAATGATAAAAAATTTTAATTAAAGTGGTAGGTGATAAAATGGCTGTAGGTGGAGATAACTGTGATAAATGTCCTGAAGCTTCTACAAAACAGTGTAATGGCGGAGACGTGGACTGTATATGCAAAAGATGCCCAAGAAATTTAAGGCAGTGTTTAACTACAAAATATTGTAGAGAAACTGAATCTATAATTAATATAAAAGATTACTGGTGGGAAACCCTTGAATAAGGTAGTAGGATGAAAGTTGTAAAAACTTTAATATCATATATAAACAATAGATTATTTAGATTATTAGTATAATAAAAGATGCTATTTTAAATAGCATATACAAGCTACTAGAACATTTTATGTTTTAGTAGCTTTATTTAATTCGTAGGAAATTATAAAAAAAATTAAAATTATTTAGATTAGAGAAGTTTTGGTAAAATATGATTTTTAAAATATGAGTCTTAAAGTTATAGTATTTGTGTTAATTATGTAAGAGGAAAATTTATAGAGGAATTATTTGATGAAATTAGGGAAATAATAAGGAGAAATTAATTAGGTTTCTAAATTATAAGGAGGGACAGTATTATGCCAAATATAGAACAGATGACACATGTAGCAAATAGCTGTAATGGATATGACTCAGTAGGAACAGGATTTCAATCTTCAATAGGTACATCATTTAGTAAAAGTTGTGATAATTGTAATCATTTAAAAAATAATAAATGTGAAGTTAATCTATATGACAAGGTTTTAGCAGGATTAGATCAAGGTTAATGCAAGTATTAAATCACTAATATTTTAACGGCATTTCAGAAGAAAAGTCTCCCACTTCTATAAGTGGGAGTTACATATCATAACAAAGAGAAAACCTGTAAAGAATATAACAAACATCGTAGGTAAAATTAATTTATTCTCCGAAATAATGTTATAATAGTAATTTAAAGACATATTATAAAATATATGCTATAATAATATAGATTTGTATATTGAATATAGATCTATGTATTAAATATAGAATATTCATAATATTTATTTAAAAATATTGAGAAATTTATATTTAAGTGTTAAAATTAAAATAGTTATTAGACTTCAAGACAAATCACAAGATGAAGAAAAAATGGAAAAAACTAAAACTTGGAGGGCGGATTATGCATAAAAGATTATTTATACCAGGACCAGTAGATGTAGCAGAGGATGTACTTCAAAAAATGGCTACGCCTCAAATATCACATAGAGGCAAGGAAGCATCGGAGTTACAAAGAAACATAAGCGACAAAATGAGAAAAGTATTTAATACCAAAGAAGAAATACTACTTTCAACTAGTTCAGGAAGTGGACTAATGGAAGGTGCTGTACGTTCATGTACAGCTAAGAGAGCAGCAATATTTTCAGTAGGAGCATTTGGAAACAGATGGTTTGAAATGTGTACAGCTAATGGAGTACCAGCAGATAAATTTGAATCTGAATGGGGACAAGCAACAACTCCAGAAATGATCGAAGAAGCATTAGTAACCGGTAAATATGATTTGATAACGATTACTATGAATGAGACGTCAACAGGACTCGTGAATAATATGGAAGTTCTTTCATCGGTTTATAAAAAATACCCTGAGGTTGTAGTATGCGTTGACACAGTAAGTAACGCTGCTGGAACAGAAGTAAAAGTAGATGAATGGGCTATAGATATTTGTATAACTTCAACTCAGAAATGTTTAGGATTACCTGCAGGAATGGCTATTTGCACATTCTCAAAAAAAGCAGTAGAAAGAGCTAAGCAAGTTACAAATAGAGGAGTATATTTTGATTTATTAGGATTATATAATTGCATTCAAAAGAAGGATTATCAATATCCGTCTACTCCTTCACTTGCACATATGTTTGCTTTAGATTATCAGTTAGATAAGATATTAGAAGAAGGATTAGAGAACAGATATGCTAGACATATTGCTGGTGCTGAACTTGTTAGAGCGTGGGCTAGAAAATATTTTGAAATATTCCCTAATGAAAACTTTTTGTCAAATACATTGACTAATGTTAAAAACACAAGAGGAATCAGTATTTCTGAATTAAATAAGAAATTAGGTGAAAGAGGCTTTATTATTTCTAATGGTTACGGAAAATTAAAAGATAAGACCTTTAGAATTGCTCATATGGCTGAAACTACACCAGAAGAAGTGAAAAATTTATTGAAAATAATAACCGAAATTTTAGAACTTAAATAATTAACAATTAAATTAAGAATGAAAAATTGTAATGTGATTTTTCATTCTTAATTTGAGTTTATGTAATTATTGAAAATAATATAATTGGTTTAATAATCCACTAAAGTGGATGAATCCACTAAGGCGTCTAAATTAAAGTAGAATATTTCTTTATATAAAGAGGAGGATTATCATGATTAGAGTATTAGTTACTGATGGTATGGAAAAAAATGCTGTTAAAGAGTTGAAAGCTAAAGGGTTTGAAGTTGTTGAGAAGTTTTATGAACCAGAAGTTTTAGGTGAAGCATTAAAAGAGTTTGATGTAATTGTAGTTAGATCTGCAACAAAGGTTAGAAAACCAATAATCGACAAAGCGGCAGAAGCGGGAAGACTAAAGCTTATAATACGTGGAGGGGTTGGCGTTGACAATATTGACGTAGCATATGCTAGGGAAAAAGGAATAAATGTCTCTAATACTCCCAATGCAAGTAGCGCATCTGTAGCTGAACTTACGCTTGCTCATATGTTTGCAGTATCAAGATTTGTTAATATTTCTAATGTAGCTATGAGGCAAGGAAAATGGGATAAGAAAAAATATGTAGGTGTAGAAATTGCCGGAAAGACTTTAGGTTTAGTTGGGTTTGGAAGAATATCAAAAGAACTAGCTAAAAAAGCATCTGCACTTGGAATGACGGTTATATATACAGATATAGTAGGTAAAGCTAAGGATTGTGATGAGTACGAATTCTGTGAATTAAATGATGTATTAAAAAGAGCAGATTATTTATCATTACATATACCATTCATTAAAGAGCAAGGAGCTACGATAGGAAAAGACCAATTAGATATGATGAAGGATGGATCATTCTTAATTAACTGTGCTAGAGGTGGAGTAGTTGATGAAGCTGCTTTAGTAGAAGCTTTAGATAATGGGAAATTAGCAGGAGCTGGAGTAGATGTTTTTGTTGAAGAACCAACTAAAAATGAAACTTTAGTTAACCATCCAAAGGTTTCTGTAACACCACACATTGGTGCTGCAACGCAGGAAGCTCAAACAAGAATAGGTACTGAAATAATAAGTATTATTTTAGATTTTTTCAAATAAATTAATTAACTACAGGAGGGATAATCATGGCAATAGTAAAATCATTTAAAGCATACAGACCGCAATTGGATTTAGTAGAGAAAGTAGCAGCTCTTCCTTATGATGTTATGGATAGTATTGAAGCTAGAGAAATGGTAAAAGGAAAACCTTATTCATTTCTACATGTTGATAAACCAGAAGTAGATTTACCACAAGGGATAGATACCCACAGTGAGCAAGTTTATTTGAAAGCTAGAGAAAATCTTCAAAAAATGATTAGCGATAAAGTTTATATGCAAGATGAAAAACCTTGTATGTATATTTATAGACAAATAATGAATGGAAGACCTCAAACTGGTATAGTTGCTTGTGCTTCAATTGATGATTATATAAATGATGTAATTAAAAAACATGAGCTAACAAGAGCGGATAAAGAGCTTGATAGATTTAATCATGTTGATTATACAAATTGTAATACTGGACCAATATTTTTAACATATAGACATAAAGATGAAATAGATAGTATAGTTAAAAATTGGACAGAAACAAAAATACCAGTATATGATTATAAATCAGAAGATGGAGTATCACAAATTATTTGGGTTATAGATGAAGAAGCAATCATAAATAAGCTAGCAGCTGTATTTGCTAAAACAGATTATTTATATATAGCTGATGGACATCATAGATCAGCTTCAGCTGTTAAAGTTGGGCTAAAGAGAAGAAAAGATAACCCAGCATACACTGGTGATGAGGAATTTAATTTCTTCCTATCGGTTATATTCCCAGACAATGATTTATATGTAATGGATTATAATAGGGTTGTTGCAGATTTAAACGGAAATTCTTCAGAAGATTTTTTAAATAAAGTTACTGACAAATTTGATATAACCCCATATGAAGGTAAAGGCCAATTTAAACCAGAAGTGCAAAGAACATACGGAATGTTCTTAGATGGAAAATGGTATAAACTAGCGGCTAAAGAAGGAACTTTTAATATGAGCGATCCAGTAGAAAGATTAGATGTGTCAATACTTCAAAAGAATTTACTAGAACCAATTTTAGGTATTGATGATCCGAGAACAAATTCAAGAATCGATTTCATAGGTGGAATAAGAGGACTGGGGGAATTGGAAAGAAGAGTTAAAGAAGGAATGAAAGTTGCATTTTCTATGTGTCCTACAACTATGGATGATTTGATGGATATAGCAAATGCGGGGAAAGTAATGCCTCCTAAATCAACTTGGTTTGAACCTAAATTGCAAAGTGGAATATTTGTTCACGAACTATAATCTAAAATAAGGGTAAAAGTAGAACTGTTGAAATATTTAAAAAGACCACGCATATGCGTGGTCTTTTTAAATATTTAGGGTATAATTAAATTATAGAATGGATTTGTTTTATTAATAAATTTTATAATATGGAAACATATAATATACTTGCAATAAGATATATTTCAAAGGAGAGAGAAACATATGCCACAGCATTCATTGTCAAGAACAGAGTTACTCATAGGTATGGATAGTTTAAATAAATTACGAGAAAGTAAAGTAGTAGTTTTTGGAATAGGTGGAGTTGGGAGTTATACAGTTGAAGCACTAGTAAGAGCAGGTGTTGGAAAATTGGTATTAATAGATGACGATACAATTTGTTTAACAAACTTAAATAGACAAATACACGCTACATTTAAAACTATAGGCAAAAGTAAGGTTTTAGTAATGAAGGATAGAATACTCGAAATAAATCCTAAATGTGAAGTTATCACTCATGAAACATTTGTAACTGCAGAGAATATGGGAGATATAATTACCGAGGATACAGATTATGTAGTAGATGCTATCGATACAGTAGCTTCAAAAATATCATTAGTTGAACACTGCAGAAAACGTAATATCAATATTATATGCTGTTTGGGGACTGGAAATAAATTAGATCCAACGCTATTTAGAGTCGCAGATATTTATGATACAAAAGTATGTCCACTTGCAAGGGTTATAAGACAGGAGCTAAGAAAGAGAAATATTGATAGTTTAAAGGTTGTTTACTCAGAGGAAACCCCTATGAGGCCAAACTTAGACGAGGTTATAACATGCAAAGAAGGTTGTGTATGTACAGGAGGTTCAAAAAAGTGTGCTATGAAAAGACAAATTCCAGGTAGTATATCTTTCGTTCCTCCAGTAGCAGGAATGATACTTGGTGGAGAAGTTATTAAGGATTTAATTAAATCATCTCCTGCGGAGCTGAACAGCTTCGAAGAAGATGAATTAACGACTCCAGAAGGGGATTTATACTCCAACCTATAGAAGTGGGAGACTTTCCTTCTGAAATGTCGTTAAAAAGAAAAATTAATATTATGGGGATGAACAAAGATAAGAGTGGAAATTAATTCACTCTTATTTTTGTTGAAAATTATTTATGTAAATATGTTTACCATTAATTCAAAAACGAATATAACGCTGGATAAACATTTAAATTACTCATTAAAGATATATATTCATCCATAGCTGTATCATTTTCTTCAGTTGTCTTTATGGCTCTTATCATTAAATTTTTAGGCGTTTCAAGAGGAGATATATATTCCACTACAGAAACATCATATCCTTTAGCCTCTAGCATTAAAGAACGCATTCCATCTGTTAAAATATCGGCCATTCTTGATTTAAATACACCCTGCTTTAGTATGTTTTTAAGGGGTTCATAAGAATATTGTTTTAAAAGTTCTCGATGGCAGCATGGAACTGCAATGATTATATTAGAGTTTACTCTGATCCCTAGAGCTAATGCCATATCTGTAGCAGTGTCACAAGCGTGTAATGATAATACTACATGTATAGTTTTATCAGGTTCATAATCTTTAATATCAATAGCATGGAACTCCATATTCCTATAATTTAAGTTTTTGGCCATATTTTTAGATGAGTCTATTATAGGTTTAGAGTAATCTAGCCCAATAAAATGGCATTTTTTCTTTTTAACTTCAGTTAAATAATAGTTTAGTACAAAGGATAAATAAGATTTTCCACAACCGCAATCTAATATATTTATAACTTGATGTTGCGGGAGCTTATCTAAAATTCCTTCTAAGAGTTCTACATAGTGATCAATTTGATTATATTTTCTTATTTTATCATTTTTAATTTTACCATCTTTACTCATTATGCCTATTTCTTTTAGCAAAGCATCTGCACTACCGATCTTTATATAGTAATCTCTTTTCAAAAGGGTGGAGGTAGTTCTGCTAATATGTGTAGAGATTAATTTAGAAGAAATAGTATTTAAATCTTCATCCTCTACAAAATCCACATTTAAGTTCTTCATAGTTACATTTTTATTATCTGCAGAGATTAAAATTGAAGAACCTCTTTCACTATAAACTAGAGATGAGCATTCATAGCTTTCAGCTTCTTTAGTTATGTTTGAAAATAACTGATTTATACTCAAAGTTTCTGTTTTTCCATTAAAATTATATTTAATATTTCCACTATCATAAATACCTGTTCCTTTAAACTCTTTTAGACCGGTTATATAGGTAGTATCAATTTGTTTAAATATTGTACAGTTTTCAGAAAATCTATTTTCTAGGCCCATTAAAAAAAGTTTTAATTTATTAATATTTTGCTTATTCATTGTGGTCAAACCTTTCTTCTATAATTATTTTTAAACTATGCTACAAGTATAACAAAAATTTAAAAGCTATTGAAGAAAAATATAATATTATATTTGGTTATGTTATAATAAATGGTATGAAGAAAAGCAACTATTAAACTTTAATTAATGATTTTAGTGTAGATAAAGGGGCTTAAAATGAACAAAGGTAAGTACGTGAATTTAGAAGCTTTAAAAGGTAATGATAGAGAGTATATAATAAAGGATAATAATTATATTATACTAGGAAGGATATTTATAGTTGAATTAGATAAAAAAAATAAGTTTTGTCAGTTTAGATTGAAATTTCATAACCAGAATAATGGGGGTTATGAGTATTTAAAAGATACATTAAATCTTATGCTGGGTATTTTGTTTAAAAACATGGGATTAAACAAAGTAAATGTTATGGTTCATGAAAGTATAAATATAAGTGCTTTTATTGACTTAGGATTTCAGTTAGAAGGTATTATCACAGATAGTGTAGTAAATAAATCTGAATACCAATCAGAGATGATGTTTGGTATAAATGAGTTTGGATTTAAAAAAAATTCAATAAAAAGAGAACTTACAATTAAAGGAACAAATATTAAAATTCACGCATTAATTCCAAGTGATGCAGAAGACGTGTTGGAGTTTCATTTAAGAAACAGAAAATTTTTAAAGCCTTTTGAACCCTCTAGAGATGAGAGGTTTTATACTTTAGAGAGCCAAAAACGTACTTTAGTAGAGAGCTATAAACAATTTTTGAATGGTAATGTTGTGAATTTTGGGATATACAAGAATAACAACCTTATTGGGAAAATAAAGATATCGAATATAGTGATGGGTGGTTTTAAAAATGCATTTATAGGTTATTCTATGGATGAAAAGGAACAAAGTAAGGGATATATGAAAGAATCAGTTAAACTTGTAATGAAATATGCTTTCGAGGAATTAGAGCTACATAGAATAGAAGCTACTACTTTAATAGATAATGAAAAGTCACAAAGAGTTTTAAGTAGTTGTGGGTTTAAAGAACTTGGTATAAGTGAAAAACATTTATACATAAATGGTGAATGGAGAGATCAAATGGTTTTTTATAAGATTAAAAACAGTTAACTAACCTAATATGATTGAAATTTTCTTTATAACTAGAATGGCTATTTTTATGAATTTATGCGTTTAGGTTGAGTTTACGAGTATATGATATGTATACTAATCCTAGTGTATCAATATGAGAAAAACGTAGAATAAGTAAGAAAATAAGATTATTGTGCACTTATATTAAGGTAAGTAATATGCATCATAAAACAGATAAAAATAATTATGATAAGATATTACATGTTGCTACAGTTTAGCAGTAAGAAAGTAATCATTACAACAGAGAATTTAATTTAAAAGATTAAAAAAACTGTTGACAGATGGTTAAATAACTGGTAAAGTAGTAGAAGTCGTCACATGATGACAAAGCAAATTGGTCTTTGAAAATTAAACAGAGAAATAGGTAAAGATAGCGAAATAATATTTCGTTAAACCAGTTAATTACTTTAGTATAAAGTAAAATTTAGTCGTAAGACTAAAAGTATGTAATGAGCTTGCTAACCAACTTAACAGTTGTCGCAGATTAATCATTTCAACTAAAAAAGTGTAAACTTTTAAATTGAGAGTTTGATCCTGGCTCAGGACGAACGCTGGCGGCGTGCCTAACACATGCAAGTCGAGCGATGATTCGTCTCCTTCGGGAGACGTTGATTAGCGGCGGACGGGTGAGTAACACGTGGGTAACCTGCCTCAAAGAGGGGAATAGCCTCCCGAAAGGGAGATTAATACCGCATAATATGTTTTGGTCGCATGATCGAAACATCAAAGGATTTTTCTTCGGAAAATTCCACTTTGAGATGGACCCGCGGCGCATTAGCTAGTTGGTGAGGTAACGGCTCACCAAGGCGACGATGCGTAGCCGACCTGAGAGGGTGATCGGCCACATTGGAACTGAGACACGGTCCAGACTCCTACGGGAGGCAGCAGTGGGGAATATTGCGCAATGGGGGAAACCCTGACGCAGCAACGCCGCGTGAATGATGAAGGCCTTCGGGTTGTAAAGTTCTGTCTTCTGGGACGATAATGACGGTACCAGAGGAGGAAGCCACGGCTAACTACGTGCCAGCAGCCGCGGTAATACGTAGGTGGCAAGCGTTGTCCGGATTTACTGGGCGTAAAGGATGCGTAGGCGGACATTTAAGTCAGATGTGAAATACCCGAGCTTAACTTGGGTGCTGCATTTGAAACTGGGTGTCTAGAGTGCAGGAGAGGTAAGTGGAATTCCTAGTGTAGCGGTGAAATGCGTAGAGATTAGGAAGAACACCAGTGGCGAAGGCGACTTACTGGACTGTAACTGACGCTGAGGCATGAAAGCGTGGGGAGCAAACAGGATTAGATACCCTGGTAGTCCACGCCGTAAACGATGAATACTAGGTGTCGGGGGTCGAACCTCGGTGCCGCCGTTAACACATTAAGTATTCCGCCTGGGGAGTACGATCGCAAGATTAAAACTCAAAGGAATTGACGGGGGCCCGCACAAGCAGCGGAGCATGTGGTTTAATTCGAAGCAACGCGAAGAACCTTACCTAGACTTGACATCCCCTGCATAACCCAGAGATGGGTGAAGTCCTTCGGGACAGGGTGACAGGTGGTGCATGGTTGTCGTCAGCTCGTGTCGTGAGATGTTGGGTTAAGTCCCGCAACGAGCGCAACCCTTATCATTAGTTGCTACCATTAAGTTGAGCACTCTAGTGAGACTGCCCGGGTTAACCGGGAGGAAGGTGGGGATGACGTCAAATCATCATGCCCCTTATGTCTAGGGCTACACACGTGCTACAATGGTGAGTACAAAGAGATGCAAGACCGCAAGGTGGAGCCAAACTCAAAAACTCATCCCAGTTCGGATTGTAGGCTGCAACTCGCCTACATGAAGCCGGAGTTGCTAGTAATCGCGAATCAGCATGTCGCGGTGAATACGTTCCCGGGCCTTGTACACACCGCCCGTCACACCATGAGAGTTGGTAACACCCGAAGTCCGTGAGGTAACCGTAAGGAGCCAGCGGCCGAAGGTGGGATTGATGATTGGGGTGAAGTCGTAACAAGGTAGCCGTAGGAGAACCTGCGGCTGGATCACCTCCTTTCTAGGGAGTAGATGTATTGACTTCGGTCGATGCAATATCTATTGTAATTAATCGTACCTAGTTCTCTGTTTAATTTTGAGAGACTAATTTTAGTTAACTCTTAGGAGTTAGCTAATTAATAGTTTTTCTTAAAATGTTCTTTGAAAATTGCACAGTGAAAAAAGTTGTTTTAAAAAAATTAAAACTATGAAAATAGTTTATGAATTGATTTAATACAATTTCGCAAAATTAATATAACCGTCTATGTAAATAGACAGAATCAAGGTCAAGCTACAAAGGGCGCATGGCGAATGCCTTGGCACTAGGAGCCGAAGAAGGACGCGTTAAGCTGCGATAAGCTTTGGGTAGGCGCAAATAGCCTGTGATCCAAAGATTTCCGAATGGGGGAACCCACATAGTAACAACTATGTACTGCATACTGAATAAATAGGTATGCAGAGGTAGACCCGGGGAACTGAAACATCTAAGTACCCGGAGGAAGAGAAAGAAATATCGATTTCCTAAGTAGCGGCGAGCGAAAGGGAAAGAGCCCAAACCCAGGTCTTTGACCTGGGGGTTGAGGATAGATCATAAATACTGCAATTCCTTAATTGAAGATAGCTGGAAAGCTGCTCCGCAGAAGGTAATAGGCCTGTAAATGAAAAGGAAAAACAGTCAGATCTAATCCAGAGTACCACGAGACACGTGAAACCTTGTGGGAAGCTGGGAGGACCACCTCCCAAGGCTAAATACTACCTAGTGACCGATAGTGAAGAAGTACCGTGAGGGAAAGGTGAAAAGAACCCCGGAAGGGGAGTGAAATAGAACCTGAAACCGTGTGCCTACAACCGGTCGAAGCACTTTATATGTGTGACGGCGTGCTTTTTGTAGAACGAGCCAACGAGTTACGATATGTAGCAAGGTTAAGTACTTAAGGTACGGAGCCGAAGGGAAACCAAGTCTGAATAGGGCGTTGTGAACGCAAGTTCACGAAGTTGCATGTCGTAGACCCGAAACCGGGTGACCTATCCATGGCCAGGATGAAGCGGAAGTAAAATTCCGTGGAGGTCCGAACCACGTTGGTGTTGAAAAACCATGGGATGAGCTGTGGATAGCGGAGAAATTCCAATCGAACTCGGAGATAGCTGGTTCTCCTCGAAATAGCTTTAGGGCTAGCGTCGATTAATTGAGTAATGGAGGTAGAGCACTGAATGGGCTAGGGGCTGACAACAGTTACTGAACCCTATCAAACTCCGAATGCCATATACTTTTATTTCGGCAGTCAGACTGCGAATGATAAGATCCGTAGTCAAAAGGGAAACAGCCCAGACCATCAGCTAAGGTCCCAAAGTGTAAGTTAAGTGGAAAAGGATGTGGGATTTCTAAGACAACTAGGATGTTGGCTCAGAAGCAGCCACTCATTTAAAGAGTGCGTAATAGCTCACTAGTCAAGAGATCCTGCGCCGAAGATGTCCGGGGCTAAAACTTACCACCGAAGCTATGGGTGTACACAATTGTGTACGCGGTAGAGGAGCTTTCTGTACTGGCTGAAGTCATACCGTAAGGAGTGGTGGACGGTACAGAAGTGAGAATGTTGGCATGAGTAGCGAGAGTTAAGTGAGAATCTTAACGGTCGAAAACCTAAGGTTTCCTGAGGAAGGCTCGTCCTCTCAGGGTTAGTCGGGACCTAAGCCGAGGCCGAAAGGCGTAGGTGATGGACAATCGGTTGATATTCCGATACCACCAATGGACGTTATTAGAAATGGGATGACGCAGGAGGATAAGATGTGCACACTATTGGATGTGTGTCTAAGCATTTAGGCGGAGCAAGCAGGCAAATCCGTTTGCTCTTAACGCTGAGATGTGATGGGGAAGGGAATTTATTCCCGAAGTATCTGATTCCACGCTGCCAAGAAAAGTCTCTATCGAGGATATTGGTGCCCGTACCGCAAACCGACACAGGTAGGTGAGGAGAGAATCCTAAGACCATCGGAAGAATTGTTGTTAAGGAACTCGGCAAATTGACCCCGTAACTTCGGGAGAAGGGGTGCCTACGTAAGTAGGTCGCAGAGAATAGGCCCAAGCAACTGTTTAGCAAAAACACAGGTCTCTGCTAAAGCGAAAGCTGATGTATAGGGGCTGACGCCTGCCCGGTGCTGGAAGGTTAAGGGGATTACTTAGCGCAAGCGAAGGTATGAACTTAAGCCCCAGTAAACGGCGGCCGTAACTATAACGGTCCTAAGGTAGCGAAATTCCTTGTCGGGTAAGTTCCGACCCGCACGAATGGCGTAATGATTTGGGCACTGTCTCAACAACACATCCGGCGAAATTGTAGTGCAAGTGAAGATGCTTGCTACCCGCGATTGGACGGAAAGACCCCGTAGAGCTTTACTGTAGCTTAGCATTGAATTTCGGTATTGTCTGTACAGGATAGGTGGGAGACTGAGAAACATGGGCGTCAGCCTGTGTGGAGTCATCCTTGGGATACCACCCTGACAGTACTGAGGTTCTAACTGGAGGCCATGAATCTGGTCACAGGACATTGTTAGGTGGGCAGTTTGACTGGGGCGGTCGCCTCCAAAAAAGTAACGGAGGCGCCCAAAGGTTCCCTCAGCGCGGTTGGAAATCGCGCGAAGAGTGCAAAGGCAGAAGGGAGCCTGACTGCGACACTTACAAGTGGAGCAGGGACGAAAGTCGGGCTTAGTGATCCGGTGGTACCTCGTGGGAGGGCCATCGCTCAACGGATAAAAGCTACCTCGGGGATAACAGGCTGATCTCCCCCAAGAGTCCACATCGACGGGGAGGTTTGGCACCTCGATGTCGGCTCGTCGCATCCTGGGGCTGAAGTAGGTCCCAAGGGTTGGGCTGTTCGCCCATTAAAGCGGCACGCGAGCTGGGTTCAGAACGTCGTGAGACAGTTCGGTCCCTATCCGTCGCGGGCGTAGGAAATTTGAAGGGAGCTGTCCTTAGTACGAGAGGACCGGGATGGACAAACCTCTGGTGCACCAGTTGTCACGCCAGTGGCATCGCTGGGTAGCTATGTTTGGAAGGGATAAACGCTGAAAGCATCTAAGCGTGAAGCCCACCCTGAGATGAGATTTCCCATAACGCGTGTTTTTAACACAAGTTAGTAAGACTCCTGGAAGACCACCAGGTTGATAGGTTAGAGGTGTAAGCATGGTAACATGTTCAGCTGACTAATACTAATAAGTCGAGGGCTTGACCTAAATATATAATTAAAAGTAATGCGATATACTTCTTTCGTAAGAAAGAAGCAAGGCTTTGAGCGTGAGCGAAAAGACTAATTCACTGTGCAATTTTCAGAGAATATTTATATTCTCAATCTGGTGATTATGGCATGAAGGTAACACCCGTTCCCATACCGAACACGAAGGTTAAGCTTCAATGCGCCGATGGTACTGCAGGGGTGACCTTGTGGAAGAGTAGGTTGTCGCCAGGTAATGTGGCTGGATAGCTCAGTCGGTAGAGCAGAGGACTGAAAATCCTCGTGTCCCTGGTTCGATTCCTGGTCTAGCCACCAAAAACGTCTTAGATAATTCTAAGACGTTTTTTTTAATTGGAGTGATATATTTATAAATTTTCAATTTGCCAATCGATGTTTTTTTCGCCTACCGAAGTTAAAAAATTATTAGCATCAGAAAAAGGTTTACTATTAAAAAAACCTCTATATGCGGATAATGGGCTTGGGTGAACAGACTTTATTATATAGTGTATTGGATTTGTTACAAGAGATTGTTTTGTCTGAGCATTGTTCCCCCATAAAATAAAAACTATAGGCTCTGTTTTCTCGTTTAATAAAGCAATGATTTTGTCCGTAAAATGCTCCCAACCTTTATTTTTATGTGAATTAGCCTCTCCGGATCTAACAGTAAGAACGGTATTTAAGAGCAGAACACCCTGATCAGCCCATTTCTTTAAATAACCGTGATTAGGAATATAACAGCCTAAATCATTATTTAATTCCTTATATATATTTAATAAAGAAGGGGGAATGGGTACATTTGTTTTTACAGAAAAACTTAAACCGTGAGCTTGGCTAGGTCCATGGTAAGGATCTTGACCAAGTATAACAATTTTTACATCATTATATGCTGTATATTTAAGTGAATTAAATATATCCTGCACTTCAGGATATATTTGCGCCTTTTCATATTCTTCTTTTAAAAAATATCTTAATTTTAAATAATAGTCTTTATTAGATTCTTCAAATAAGAGCTCGTTCCAATCATTTACTAAATTATTCATAAAATCACCTCAATTAAGTGTAACATAAATGCATTTATTTTCATAAAATAAGTTGTTATTTTCATTGTATAAATTATAAAAATATAGGATGGTACTTCTGCTTGTTTTAAGTGTTAAATGGTATATAATAATAGAAGAAGATACAAAAATATATGGTACAAACCAATTAATAGCTGTTTTGTATTTCAGAGAAAGACAAGGAGATAGTTTATGAAAAGGGTATCTAGCACTGATTTTAAAGATTTATTTAAGAAAATAGTTCTTATTATTTTAGGCACTTTTATTTTAGCGGTTGCAATAAATTTATTTATAATTCCAAATAAGCTTCTTAGTGGAGGGCTTTCAGGAATAGGGCTAATGTTACAGTATATTTTCAATCTTCCAATGGGTATTACATTATTGATATTTAATATTCCACTTCTTATATTAAGTATATTAAAAATAAATAAAAAATTCACTGCATTTACGATATTGGGGACCATTTCGCTATCGGTTTGTTTAATGCTTACCTCATCTTTAAATAATGTTCTTGCTCCTGTTGAAGAATCTTATAGACTTCTTTACTGTATATATGGGGGAATACTTTCAGGTATAGGTACTGGAATTGTTTTTTCTAATGAAGGATCTACAGGTGGTATGGATATTATAGCTATATATGCTAAAAAGAAATATGGTATAGAAATAGGTATAATGAGCTTTACAATAAATTTCTTGATTGTAGCTGTTGGATCTGTATTATTTAATTTTAAAGTTGGATTATATACTCTGATTTCTATGTATATTACGGTGGCTGTTATGGAAAAAGTTATGAACGGATTAAACAGACGAAAAATGCTTTTAATAGTATCAGAAAAAGAAAAAGAAGTAAGTGATGCGATAATGAATAATTTTAATAGAGGAGTAACTATTTTATATGGAGAAGGTGCATATACTAAACATAGAAAAAATGTAGTGTATTGTGTTGTTTCATTGGGGCAACTACCACAAATTAAGAGATTAATAAAAGTTATAGACCAAGAAGCTTTTATTTCTATAATTGATATAGCTGAGGTCGAAGGTAATGGATTTAAAAGCCCTATAGGTTAATATTGCAGCTCCGTAGGAGATGATTTAATATAATAAAAGCATGTAATTAGTTACATGCTTTTATTATATTAAAAGGATAGTTAGTAAATATTAATTTATATGATTTGTAATAGTTTAGTAATAAAACAATGGTAAAAAGGGAAATACTAAATATGTGATGTAAAAGCTAACATAAAAAACAATATAGTATTAAAAAAATTTAGATGTTGAATTCTACTTATATTAATTAACGAGGAGATGTATTTTTATGAAGATAGTTAAGGTAAGAAAAAATGCAGATGGAGATATTACAAATGTATTAACTAGTACCGGTGAAGAATTAGATGTGAGCAAGGCAGTGGCTTTAGCTAAGAGGGGAACAGTAGAATCAGTAGTTGTTGGTAAAAATAGAAATGGAAATGATGTTATAAAGTCCTCACCTAATAATACCACAGAAGATAATTTAGATAATCTTCCTACTTTTTAGTATGAAAGGCGTAAGTCCTCTTTATTAAGTGTCTTATTAATATAGGGGCTTACATTTCATTTACAAATAATAGAATATAACAAGCATATTATTGAGTTAAAGAAGGTATACTATTCCTAGTGTGTCAGTATAAAGGAAACGTGATATGTAGGAGTATTATAAAGAATACTGTATATAATTGTAGTATTAAAGAAAAAAATTAAATATTATCTTTTTCAAAGATGATATTATATTAATTGTCGCTGCGGTTCAATAGTGATGAAGCAAGAAAGATTAAGAAGAATAACAGTTAAAAGAATTAAAAAAACTGTTGACAACTTAAGACATAACAGATATAATAGTAGAAGTCATCACATGATGACAAAGCAAATTGGTCTTTGAAAATTAAACAGAGAAATAGGTAAAGATAGCGAAATAATATTTCGTTAAACCAGTTAATTACTTTAGTATAAAGTAAAATTTAGTCGTAAGACTAAAAAGTATGTAATGAGCTTGCTAACCAACTTAACAGTTGGCGCAGATTAATCATTTCAACTAAAAAAGTGTAAACTTTTAAATTGAGAGTTTGATCCTGGCTCAGGACGAACGCTGGCGGCGTGCCTAACACATGCAAGTCGAGCGATGATTCGTCTCCTTCGGGAGACGTTGATTAGCGGCGGACGGGTGAGTAACACGTGGGTAACCTGCCTCAAAGAGGGGAATAGCCTCCCGAAAGGGAGATTAATACCGCATAATATGTTTTGGTCGCATGATCGAAACATCAAAGGATTTTTCTTCGGAAAATTCCACTTTGAGATGGACCCGCGGCGCATTAGCTAGTTGGTGAGGTAACGGCTCACCAAGGCGACGATGCGTAGCCGACCTGAGAGGGTGATCGGCCACATTGGAACTGAGACACGGTCCAGACTCCTACGGGAGGCAGCAGTGGGGAATATTGCGCAATGGGGGAAACCCTGACGCAGCAACGCCGCGTGAATGATGAAGGCCTTCGGGTTGTAAAGTTCTGTCTTCTGGGACGATAATGACGGTACCAGAGGAGGAAGCCACGGCTAACTACGTGCCAGCAGCCGCGGTAATACGTAGGTGGCAAGCGTTGTCCGGATTTACTGGGCGTAAAGGATGCGTAGGCGGACATTTAAGTCAGATGTGAAATACCCGAGCTTAACTTGGGTGCTGCATTTGAAACTGGGTGTCTAGAGTGCAGGAGAGGTAAGTGGAATTCCTAGTGTAGCGGTGAAATGCGTAGAGATTAGGAAGAACACCAGTGGCGAAGGCGACTTACTGGACTGTAACTGACGCTGAGGCATGAAAGCGTGGGGAGCAAACAGGATTAGATACCCTGGTAGTCCACGCCGTAAACGATGAATACTAGGTGTCGGGGGTCGAACCTCGGTGCCGCCGTTAACACATTAAGTATTCCGCCTGGGGAGTACGATCGCAAGATTAAAACTCAAAGGAATTGACGGGGGCCCGCACAAGCAGCGGAGCATGTGGTTTAATTCGAAGCAACGCGAAGAACCTTACCTAGACTTGACATCCCCTGCATAACCCAGAGATGGGTGAAGTCCTTCGGGACAGGGTGACAGGTGGTGCATGGTTGTCGTCAGCTCGTGTCGTGAGATGTTGGGTTAAGTCCCGCAACGAGCGCAACCCTTATCATTAGTTGCTACCATTAAGTTGAGCACTCTAGTGAGACTGCCCGGGTTAACCGGGAGGAAGGTGGGGATGACGTCAAATCATCATGCCCCTTATGTCTAGGGCTACACACGTGCTACAATGGTGAGTACAAAGAGATGCAAGACCGCAAGGTGGAGCCAAACTCAAAAACTCATCCCAGTTCGGATTGTAGGCTGCAACTCGCCTACATGAAGCCGGAGTTGCTAGTAATCGCGAATCAGCATGTCGCGGTGAATACGTTCCCGGGCCTTGTACACACCGCCCGTCACACCATGAGAGTTGGTAACACCCGAAGTCCGTGAGGTAACCGTAAGGAGCCAGCGGCCGAAGGTGGGATTGATGATTGGGGTGAAGTCGTAACAAGGTAGCCGTAGGAGAACCTGCGGCTGGATCACCTCCTTTCTAGGGAGTAGATGTATTGACTTCGGTCGATGCAATATCTATTGTAATTAATCGTACCTAGTTCTCTGTTTAATTTTGAGAGACTAATTTTAGTTAACTCTTAGGAGTTAGCTAATTAATAGTTTTTCTTAAAATGTTCTTTGAAAATTGCACAGTGAAAAAAGTTGTTTTAAAAAAATTAAAACTATGAAAATAGTTTATGAATTGATTTAATACAATTTCGCAAAATTAATATAACCGTCTATGTAAATAGACAGAATCAAGGTCAAGCTACAAAGGGCGCATGGCGAATGCCTTGGCACTAGGAGCCGAAGAAGGACGCGTTAAGCTGCGATAAGCTTTGGGTAGGCGCAAATAGCCTGTGATCCAAAGATTTCCGAATGGGGGAACCCACATAGTAACAACTATGTACTGCATACTGAATAAATAGGTATGCAGAGGTAGACCCGGGGAACTGAAACATCTAAGTACCCGGAGGAAGAGAAAGAAATATCGATTTCCTAAGTAGCGGCGAGCGAAAGGGAAAGAGCCCAAACCCAGGTCTTTGACCTGGGGGTTGAGGATAGATCATAAATACTGCAATTCCTTAATTGAAGATAGCTGGAAAGCTGCTCCGCAGAAGGTAATAGGCCTGTAAATGAAAAGGAAAAACAGTCAGATCTAATCCAGAGTACCACGAGACACGTGAAACCTTGTGGGAAGCTGGGAGGACCACCTCCCAAGGCTAAATACTACCTAGTGACCGATAGTGAAGAAGTACCGTGAGGGAAAGGTGAAAAGAACCCCGGAAGGGGAGTGAAATAGAACCTGAAACCGTGTGCCTACAACCGGTCGAAGCACTTTATATGTGTGACGGCGTGCTTTTTGTAGAACGAGCCAACGAGTTACGATATGTAGCAAGGTTAAGTACTTAAGGTACGGAGCCGAAGGGAAACCAAGTCTGAATAGGGCGTTGTGAACGCAAGTTCACGAAGTTGCATGTCGTAGACCCGAAACCGGGTGACCTATCCATGGCCAGGATGAAGCGGAAGTAAAATTCCGTGGAGGTCCGAACCACGTTGGTGTTGAAAAACCATGGGATGAGCTGTGGATAGCGGAGAAATTCCAATCGAACTCGGAGATAGCTGGTTCTCCTCGAAATAGCTTTAGGGCTAGCGTCGATTAATTGAGTAATGGAGGTAGAGCACTGAATGGGCTAGGGGCTGACAACAGTTACTGAACCCTATCAAACTCCGAATGCCATATACTTTTATTTCGGCAGTCAGACTGCGAATGATAAGATCCGTAGTCAAAAGGGAAACAGCCCAGACCATCAGCTAAGGTCCCAAAGTGTAAGTTAAGTGGAAAAGGATGTGGGATTTCTAAGACAACTAGGATGTTGGCTCAGAAGCAGCCACTCATTTAAAGAGTGCGTAATAGCTCACTAGTCAAGAGATCCTGCGCCGAAGATGTCCGGGGCTAAAACTTACCACCGAAGCTATGGGTGTACACAATTGTGTACGCGGTAGAGGAGCTTTCTGTACTGGCTGAAGTCATACCGTAAGGAGTGGTGGACGGTACAGAAGTGAGAATGTTGGCATGAGTAGCGAGAGTTAAGTGAGAATCTTAACGGTCGAAAACCTAAGGTTTCCTGAGGAAGGCTCGTCCTCTCAGGGTTAGTCGGGACCTAAGCCGAGGCCGAAAGGCGTAGGTGATGGACAATCGGTTGATATTCCGATACCACCAATGGACGTTATTAGAAATGGGATGACGCAGGAGGATAAGATGTGCACACTATTGGATGTGTGTCTAAGCATTTAGGCGGAGCAAGCAGGCAAATCCGTTTGCTCTTAACGCTGAGATGTGATGGGGAAGGGAATTTATTCCCGAAGTATCTGATTCCACGCTGCCAAGAAAAGTCTCTATCGAGGATATTGGTGCCCGTACCGCAAACCGACACAGGTAGGTGAGGAGAGAATCCTAAGACCATCGGAAGAATTGTTGTTAAGGAACTCGGCAAATTGACCCCGTAACTTCGGGAGAAGGGGTGCCTACGTAAGTAGGTCGCAGAGAATAGGCCCAAGCAACTGTTTAGCAAAAACACAGGTCTCTGCTAAAGCGAAAGCTGATGTATAGGGGCTGACGCCTGCCCGGTGCTGGAAGGTTAAGGGGATTACTTAGCGCAAGCGAAGGTATGAACTTAAGCCCCAGTAAACGGCGGCCGTAACTATAACGGTCCTAAGGTAGCGAAATTCCTTGTCGGGTAAGTTCCGACCCGCACGAATGGCGTAATGATTTGGGCACTGTCTCAACAACACATCCGGCGAAATTGTAGTGCAAGTGAAGATGCTTGCTACCCGCGATTGGACGGAAAGACCCCGTAGAGCTTTACTGTAGCTTAGCATTGAATTTCGGTATTGTCTGTACAGGATAGGTGGGAGACTGAGAAACATGGGCGTCAGCCTGTGTGGAGTCATCCTTGGGATACCACCCTGACAGTACTGAGGTTCTAACTGGAGGCCATGAATCTGGTCACAGGACATTGTTAGGTGGGCAGTTTGACTGGGGCGGTCGCCTCCAAAAAAGTAACGGAGGCGCCCAAAGGTTCCCTCAGCGCGGTTGGAAATCGCGCGAAGAGTGCAAAGGCAGAAGGGAGCCTGACTGCGACACTTACAAGTGGAGCAGGGACGAAAGTCGGGCTTAGTGATCCGGTGGTACCTCGTGGGAGGGCCATCGCTCAACGGATAAAAGCTACCTCGGGGATAACAGGCTGATCTCCCCCAAGAGTCCACATCGACGGGGAGGTTTGGCACCTCGATGTCGGCTCGTCGCATCCTGGGGCTGAAGTAGGTCCCAAGGGTTGGGCTGTTCGCCCATTAAAGCGGCACGCGAGCTGGGTTCAGAACGTCGTGAGACAGTTCGGTCCCTATCCGTCGCGGGCGTAGGAAATTTGAAGGGAGCTGTCCTTAGTACGAGAGGACCGGGATGGACAAACCTCTGGTGCACCAGTTGTCACGCCAGTGGCATCGCTGGGTAGCTATGTTTGGAAGGGATAAACGCTGAAAGCATCTAAGCGTGAAGCCCACCCTGAGATGAGATTTCCCATAATGCGTGTTTTTAACACAAGTTAGTAAGACTCCTGGAAGACCACCAGGTTGATAGGTTAGAGGTGTAAGCATGGTAACATGTTCAGCTGACTAATACTAATAAGTCGAGGGCTTGACCTAAATAAATAAAAAAGCGAATTCACTGTGCAATTTTCAGAGAATATTTATATTCTCAATCTGGTGATTATGGCATGAAGGTAACACCCGTTCCCATACCGAACACGAAGGTTAAGCTTCAATGCGCCGATGGTACTGCAGGGGTGACCTTGTGGAAGAGTAGGTTGTCGCCAGGTAAACATGGTTTACTAGCTCAGTTGGTAGAGCACATGACTTTTAATCATGGTGTCCGGGGTTCGATTCCCCGGTAAGCCACCAGAAAGCACTTCTTTATGAAGTGCTTTTTTTTATTTCCATTGTTCCGACATATTATGAAATATTTTGGATTTTTTTAATTCTCCTTGCCTACTATATACTATAGACATTAATTCATAAATCTCAGGGATACTTGGATCAGTGGATAAAACCACTTTTAAAGTATCTAATGCTTTTTCTAAGTTATTTTCATCTATTAAATATTTTATAGTAATTATTTGATGTTCAATGTTTTTATCATATGTATCATCTTCTGTCGTCAATTCATCAAGAATAGTTTTAATCTTATCTGTAGTAAAAGGCTTCTGTAAATAAGTAATTGCACCAAGTTTAGTACAATCCACTGCATTTTTAACTGTGGCAAAAGCTGTCATAATTACTACTGGAGCGGTTATTCCTTTAGTTCTAATTCTTTTTAGAACTTCTGTGCCGCTTATTTCGGGCATTTTAATATCTAAAAATATTAGATCTAGATGCTCGGTATCAATTAATGATAAAGCTTCATGACCATTAGTAGCCATCAAAACTTCAAAATTGTTTAGTTTAAGGTAAATGCCTAGCAACGTACGAATATTTTTTGTATCATCTACAACTAAAGCTTTTTTCATAGTAGCCCTTCTTTCCCAAGTGAAAAATTGTATTATTAAACATATAGAGCTATAATTTTAACACTTAATGGTGTAGAAATATAGCTTAATTTTAGTTGAGTAAGGCTTTCAAATAAAATAATAATCCTGATAATATTCTCATATATAGTTTAAGTAAGTTTATATACTTAATAGTTTATATACTTAATTATAAGATTAGTACTATGAGGAAAATGAAAGAAAACGAATATAAACAAAGAATGCAACTGCTAGATTTCCTAAATCACATATAACAAGTAGGAGAATGATTTTAGGGACAGTTATGCAAAGTTGCATTAGGTCCTATAATTGCTTAAAATATGCATATAGTATTTAAATTTAATAGTAAATTAATATTAACTCACTAAAATTTTAATATAAAATATTATATTTTTTTAGCATAGCATAAATTTAGCTATGTTACTGCTTTTTAAAAGAAATTTAAATAAGGAGAACATACTATGTATATTGTAATAATAGGTTGTGGTAGATTAGGTAGCGGACTTGCTATGGAATTGTCTAATGACGGCCATGATGTGGTAATAGTGGATAAACATGCGGAAAATCTGGATAGACTTAGAAGTGGATTTAATGGAATTAGAATTAAAGGAGTGGAGATAGATAATGATATATTAATAGAAGCTGGAATAGATAAAGCAGATATATTTTTGGCTATGACGCCAGCAGATAATATAAATATTATGGCTAGTCAAATTGCAAAGGAGATATTTAAGGTACCTAAAGTAATAGCTAGAATTTTTGACCCATCAAGGGAGTTTATTTATAGAAAATTAGGACTAGAAACTATAAGTCCAACTGAAGTAAGTATAAATATAATTAAAAACAAATTAATAGATAAAAAATCGGATACATTATTGATATTAAATAATGATATATCAATAGAGGAGATTACAATAAACAAACTTAAATTTAATGATGTTTTAGAAATAGAAGATAAGTTTAATTGTAGGATATGTGCAGTTTCTAGAAAGGGCGAACTTATTATACCAAATAAAAATAAGCTGCTGGAAAAAGGAGATAAAATAATTTGTAGCATAAATAAGGAGAATAAAGAAAAGTTAGTAAAGGAAATAATGAGGGAGAAACTTAGATGAGAGCAATAGTAGTTGGTGGTGGAAAGGTAGGGTACTACCTTGTTAAAGCATTAAAAGAAAAGAAACATCGAGTAGTGTTAATAGAAAAGAACACAAAAATTTGTGAGAAAATTGCTGAAGAACTTGAAGTAGATGTAATATGTGGGGATGGATCGGATGTTGAAGCATTAAAAGATGCGGATATAGAGCAAGCTGAAGTAGTAGCTGCAGTAACGGGAAAAGATGAGGAAAACTTGGTAATATGTCAGATGGCTAAAGTGAATTTTAATATTAATGAAACAATAGCTAGAATCAACAATCCTAAAAATACAGCAATTTTTGAGGCACTAGGAGTAGATAAGACTGTATGCAGTACACAAGTAATTTGTAATTTGATAGAGGGAGAATTTAATAGTGAGCCACTGAAAATTATAGAAAGCATAAATAAAGGAGAAATGACATTAATAGAAGCAAAAATAGATGAAAAAAGTGCATGGAAAGATAAATCTGTAGGACAGTTAAGAATACCTAAGGAATGTGTAATACTATCAATAATAAGAAGTGGGGAAGTAATTTTCCCAAGAGGCTGCATAGATATAAAAGAAGGTGATAAAGTATTTATTATCACAAATACAGATAAAAAGAATGAAGTAGAAAAATCTATAATTGGGGGGTAAATACATTATGACTAATAAAAAAATTATAGGCGGAGTAATTACAGAAATAGGATATACATTAACATTTTTATTTGTTTTATATGGCATTAATATGATTTTGGCAAGGTGAGTATATGAGAAAAATAACAAAAAACTTTGATGATTTTAAAATAATAAATTTTTATGTGGGATATGTAATAATGCGAACCGCAAGTTTAATGCTGATACCCATATTGATTTCATTAGTATTTATGGAATGGAGTACACTTTTAGATTTTATTATTAGTATAAGTATAGCGATTAGTTTAGGTATAGTTCTTATGTTTACAGGTAAAGACAAGGTTGATAAAGTAAGGCTGCAATGGAAGCATGGGTTAATTATTGCATCTAGTTCATGGCTTATATTAACTTTGTTATGTGCGGTGCCTTATGAGCTTAGTGGAAATACCACATCTTTCTTAGATGCATGTTTTGATGTTATGAGTGGATTTACAACCACAGGAGTCCTACTTATTCAAAATGTTGACCATCTTTCTCTAGGATTAAATATGTGGAGACACATTCTTACCTTTGTTGGAGGACAAGGGATGGTAGTACTAGCTTTAAGTTTTATGGTAAACCATACATTAGGTGCTTATAAAATGTATGTTGGTGAAGGTAAGGATGCAGAACTCGTACCTAATGTAAAAAATACAGCAAGAATCATCTGGAAAATAAGCATTGTATATTTAATTGTAGGTACTATTATGCTTTGGATTAATGGAATGTTTATAGGTCTACAGCCTGTAAGTGCTTTTTTTCATGGATTATTTATTTTTATGTCTGCGTGGAGTACAGGTGGGTTTGCACCAATGTCTCAAAATATTCTGTATTATCATAGTCTTTCTTATGAGTTATTAACAATGATTTTCTTTGTCATTGGCTCTTTAAACTTTGCATTACATTATGCAGTATGGCAAGGCAACAAAAAAGAAATATTCAGGAATATTGAAACACAGAGTTTTTTTATTACAGCTTTAATTATTTCTTTTTTTACAGCGTTAAAACTAACCAATTCAGGAGTATATAGTAATGGTATATCGGTTTTCAGAAAAGGTATTTATAATGTATTATCAGCTCATACAACTACAGGGTTTGGTAATCTTTATGCCAGACAGCTTGCTACTGAATGGGGCGATTTTCCTGTGGTTATGCTTATAATAGCCATGCTTATAGGTGGATCAGCATGTTCTACGGCAGGTGGGTTTAAAGGATTAAGGGTAGGATTGGTTTTTAAAAGTATAATTGCAGAGGTAAACAAATTATTAAATTCTGACAGAAAAATAAAGGTATTTAAATTTCATCATATAAAAGAAATTGTTTTAGAGGATGCAATGGTGAAATCTGCTTACCTAATAATAATATTATATATAATATTATTTTTTATAGGCACTGCTTTGGGAACCTATTATGGATACCCAGTGCTCAGTTCAGCTTTTGAAGCTGCTTCAGTTACAGGAAATGTAGGATTATCAATTGGGATTACGTCGCCTACAATGCCAACTGCAATGAAGGTATATTATATAATTGCAATGTATTTAGGAAGATTGGAATTCATATCTGTGTTTGCGCTAATAGGAGTTACATTTGGAGGCATTAAGAAATTATGGTTAAGACTTTTAAAACAATAATATTAGTATGTATTTTGGCTTTTTCTTTTTCTATAACATGTATGGCAAAGGAATATAGTAATTTTAATGAATTAATCGAAAATGGCAAAAAGATTGATAATAGTAAAATTACATTAAAGGGTGAAGCTATTGGTGAATGTATGAATAGAGGTAAATACTCATGGATAAATATCAGTGATGGAAGCACAGCTATGGGAATATGGATTAAATATGATGAAGTGAAAAGTATAAAAAAATTTGGTAAGTATGGTTATAGGGGAGATATAGTTAAGATAAATGGAACTTTTAATAGAGATTGTAAGGAGCATGGGGGAGATATGGATATCCATGCAAGCTCAGTTGAAATTATAGATGTTGGGCATAAAGTAACAATTCCTATAAGTAATAATAAAAAGGTTATAGCGACAATATTAACAGCTATCACACTTACTTTAATTTTTTCATATAGAAAAGTTACTAAAAGCACTTCAAAATGAAATGTTTTTTTTAGAACTTTAATATTAAAACTATTTTGTCTATACTAAATATAGTACCAGATACCCTTTATCAGTAATGGATATTCAAGAGTAGTATTGCTAATTAAGAGGCATTTAGGATATGATTAGTTTAAATAAAGGATATTTAGATACATTAGGAAGGTGATGTGGAGTTTGAAAAAAGGCAAATTTGATGAGAGGTTTTTCAAAATTTTTAGTGAGTATGAATATAGTGACTATGAAGAAATCAAACCTAAAACAATAATGATTACTAATGTGGTTAAAACCATAGTAATTATGAGTTTAGCCACTATAATATCTCTGCTATTTAGAAAAATTGGGTTACATGAATCAAATGTAATAATAGTATTTATTTTAGGGGTATTATTTGTATCAAGAAGTACTGATGGATATGTTTATGGTATACTGGCTGCGATAATTGGTGTGTTATCATTTAATTTTTTATTTACGGTGCCATATTATAGCTTTCTGGCTTATAGATCTGATTATCCAGTAACTTTTATTATAATGCTTATAGCGGCAATTATTACAAGTACTCTAACTTCAAGAGTTAAAACGCAAGCTAGGATATCTTATATACGTGAAAATAGAATGCAAATTTTATATAAAATTAATAAATCATTACTTACAGCAAGAAATAAAAAACAAGTAGTTGAATTTTGTGGTGACAATTTAGTCGATATGTTTAACAGAACTATTATGATAGCTATAGTAGACGATAAAGATAATTTGCAACAATCAAGTGAATATATGCTTAATGGAGAATATAGTAGGGATATTTTTAAGTCAGATATAGAGGTTGGAGCAATTGAAAAATGCTTTAAAACAGGCAAATCAGTTGGTATTGGAGCTGAAATTTCCTTAAATAGTCTTGGACATTATCATCCCATTAAAGGACAAAATAGGATTCTTGGAATTATTGGAATCGCATGTTTAGAAGAAAATATCTTATCAAAAAATGAAAAAATCCTTCTAGAGTCCGTTTCTACACAAATTGCTTTAGCTATTGAAAGAGAAGATTTATACGAAAAGAAAAGACAGATAAATTTAGAGACGGAGACAGAAAGGCTTAGGGGCAATATTTTAAGGTCAATTTCACATGATTTAAGAACTCCGCTAACAGGGATATTAGGGTCGGTTTCTACAATTAGTGATAATTATGATGTACTTGATAATGATACCAAGAAAGAACTTCTTGAAATAATTTATGAAGATACGAACTGGCTTATACATTCAGTTGAAAATATATTAAGCATGACACGGATAGATGAAGGTAAGCTCGAAGTTAAGAAAGATGTGGAGATTGTTGAAGAAATTGTTGCTGAATCTATATCGAGAGTTACAAGGTTTTCAGGAAGTCATAATATTAAGATTGAACTACCTGAAAAAATGGTTATATTATTTGTAGATGGATTATTAATAGAACAAGTGTTCATTAATTTGATTGATAATGCCATAAAGTATTCACAGAGTGATTCTCTTATAGAAGTTAAAGTTACAGAAAAGGAAGACAGTGTGTTTTTTGAAGTATCAGATAATGGAAAAGGCATACCAGAAGAAGATATACCAACTATATTTGATAGGTTTTATACTAAGACTAAAGGTAATTGCCTAGAAAAACGAGGAATAGGATTGGGATTGGCTATTTGTAAGTCTATAATAGAAACACATGGTGGATATATGGAAGCTTTAAATAATTCTTCTGGTGGGGCAACTTTTAGATTTAGTTTACCTGCAATAAGGAGTGATGGGAATGAATTTGAAGCCTTTGATTTTAATAGTTGAAGATGATAAGCCTATTAAAAAATTTATGAAAGTTTCGCTTGAGGCACAGGGATATAAGTGCATTGAAACTGAATTTGGGAATGCGGCTATAACACTTGTTTTTTCACATAATCCAGATATAATAATTTTGGACTTAGGGTTACCTGATATTGATGGACTTAATGTTATTGAGAAAGTAAGGGAGTCTACAAAAGCTAGGATTATAGTTGTTTCGGCTCGTGGACTTGAAAGGGAAAAAGTTGAAGCCTTAGATAAAGGAGCAGATGATTATTTGACCAAACCTTTTAGTGTAGCAGAGCTTTTAGCTAGAACTAGAGTGGCACTTAGACATTTTAATGGAGAGAATAAGTCCCAAAACGATGTGCAGTCAGTATTTAAGGTTAAGGATTTAAAGATAGAGTTTGAAAAACACAGAGTTATAATTTTAGATGAAGAGATACATTTAACACCAATGGAGTACAAACTAATTGAGCTAATGTCAAGATATGCAGGACGTGTGTTAACTCATAAATATATAGTTGATGAGATTTGGGGAAGTTATTTTGAAAATGATACACAGTCCCTTAGGGTATTTATGGCTAATATAAGAAGAAAAATAGAGAAGGATCCTGCTAGGCCGCAGTATATCATAACGGAGGTTGGAGTAGGGTATCGTTTAGTAGATGAATAATATTTCAAAGATGAAGCTTTTGGCTTCATCTTTTTTTATGAAAAATATAACGTAGCTTAAAATATAAAATCTTAACATAATCTTTATACAGCAGGATCTATCTTTATACTTTCTTAATATCAAATTCATAGTGGTTTTGATAAAATATAATATAAATATAAATATAAAGTGAAGGGATAACATGAGGTGATTATATGTTAACAAATAGTAATGAAGAAAGTTCTTTTCAAAATAATATAAAAGAAGCTATTAATGAAATAAAGTCAAATAAATATGATCTAGCACATATGAATCTATATGCAGCTATGATTGAAAATGACCATTCGGCAGAAGTGTACAATTTACTAGGAGTTATTTCAGAATATAAAGGTGATGTATCTATGGCGTGTAAATATTATAGAGCATCATATGTGTTTGACCCGACTTATAAACCAGCAGATAGAAATTTAGAAAAATTAACTTCATTTTTTTATATATTTAATGAAGAAAATATAGATTATGGAGATAATATGGAGAAAGAAAATCAAACACCATATTTTAATAGTTATAATGGGGTACGTGTTGGATATTTTAAAAATAATGAGGCCGGTATAAAGTCAATGTACTAATAAGTATTTACAATTCAAGTAGTATCTAAGGTGATCGATTAATGACTTCAGAGGGAGAATTTAAATCCCCTGAAGTTTTTTATATGCATTATAGAAATATAAATAGCTATTGATTAAGGGTGCTTAATTTATATTACATTACAAGAAAATTAGCTAAATTCATCTAGATTAACCTTTTAAAGGGTTGTATATTAATGAGAAGTTGTTTCTTCCTATATAATCCATTGAGAAAATAACATTATTAGCTTAAAATGATTATATATAAACATAAGAAAAAAAGGAGCGTGATATTTTGTTTCAATCCATAGTTGATTTTTTTGCAAAAGACAAAATACAAGATGTTTTTAATGATTTAACATCCTATAAATTAAAATATATAGGAATAGCTATTCTAGTTTTCGTATTATTTGTATTGTTAAAAAAGATATTTGCAAAATATGTATTTAAAATAATATTAAAATTTGTTAATAGAACAAAGTTTGATACAGATACAAAAATAGTGGCTGCTTTTCAAAAACCCGTAACTAACTTTTTTGAGGTATTAGGATTTTATTTTGCTTTTAAAATTCTAGCTATGGGAGGAATTCCAATAGATCCCTTATTCATAAACAAGCTTTTTAGTTCCGCTGTAATAATTTTAATTTTTTGGGGACTATATGACCTCACTGCAGAATCTTCTCTGTTGTTTGAGCGAATGCATAAAGCATATGATGTAAAAGTGGATAAAATATTGTTCCCATTTATAGCAAAAACATTAAGACTAGTACTAGTAGCATTAGTCATTACTATAATCGCTGAAAAATGGGGATATAACATTCAAGGGTTTGTTACGGGGCTTGGGCTAGGAGGATTGGCTTTTGCACTAGCAGCTAAAGATGCAGCAGCTAATGTTATTGCAGGTATGTTTATAATATTAGATAAACCTTTTACTATTGGAGATTGGATTAATAGTGACACATTAGAAGGTAGCATAGAGGATATTTCTTTTAGAACTACTAAAATAAGAACTGTTGATCAAGCATTAATAATAGTGCCTAATTCAAAATTAACTAATGAAGCTGTAACAAATTTTAGTAGAAGAGGCAAACGAAGAGTTAATTTGAATTTAGAACTAACTTATAGGACATCTAGAGAAAAATTAGAGATTTGTGTAGATAAGATCAGAAATATTTTAGAAAATCATCCACAGGTTAGTAAAGAAGGAATCCTTGTTAGATTCGATAAATTTAATTCAAGTAGTTTAGATATTTTAATATGTTTTTTTACTGATACACCAGATTTTGATGAATACTTTAGAATAAAGGAAAATGTTAATTTTAAAATAATGGATATGTTACAGCAAGAAGGAATTTCAATGGCATTTCCAAGCACAAGTGTTTATGTGGAAAGCTTACCTAGTAAAGGTAAAGAAGGAGATTTTAAATTAGTAGATAAACTTTAAAAAAAGAAACCTTCAATAGCTACTTATTTACTAAAAACATACAAAACAGTAGACCATATTCAGATGTATAATATAGTATTTAGTAGCTAATAATGTTATACTAGTAATAATGATGGTTGCTTTATTGGAGTTTAATTATGTTATGTAATTTAAACTTCGATAAAGTTTTTTTTATAAATGCGTAGATGAAATGTTTATTACTTAAATTTTTGGAAATAATTAACAATAAGCTTTTGTTTTTTACAAGTAAAATTAATTATATCAATACTATATAACATACTATTGAATCACCTTAGGTGATGATTTAATATAGTCACTTTAGTGATTTTTGAGGAGGAATGTATTATGTCAATTAGTTTAAAAAAAGGTCAAAAGGTAGATTTAACTAAAAGTAATCCAGGACTTGTTAATGTTGTTGTTGGACTTGGGTGGGACACTAATAAATATGATGGGGGAGCTTCCTTTGATTTAGATGCAGCGGCTTTCTTAGTTGGATCAAATGGGAAAGTAACATCTGATAATGATTTTATTTTTTATAATAATCCGAAGGACTCAGCAGGATCTATAACACATTTAGGAGATAACAGAACAGGTGATGGTGATGGTGATGATGAGCAAATTAGAATTGAACTAAATAAAGTTCCATCATCTGTTGAAAAGATTAATTTTACTGTAACAATTCATGAAGCTGCTCAAAGATGCCAAAATTTTGGACAAGTCTCTAATGCGTTTATAAGAATTCTAGATGAGAATAATAATGATGAATTAATAAGATATGATTTAAGTGAAGATTATAGCATTGAAACCGCAGTAGTAGTAGCCGAACTATACCGTAACAATGGAGAATGGAAGTTCAGTGCAGTAGGAAGTGGTTTTGAGGGTGGGCTATCCGCACTTTGTAATAACTTTGGAATTAGTGTAGACTAATTATTTAACACAAAAAACATTCAAGGAGGAATAATCATGACAATTAATTTAAGTAAAGGTCAAAAAATCGATTTAACCAAGAGTAACCCAAGTTTAAAGAAAGCAATTATAGGACTAGGTTGGGATACAAATAAATATTCAGGTGGAGGCGACTTTGATTTAGATGCTTCAGCATTTTTAGTAGGTTCAAATGGAAAAACCAATAATGATCTGGACTTTATATTTTATAATAATTTAGAGCATTCAACAGGAGCGGTTATACATACCGGTGATAACAGAACTGGAGAAGGTGAAGGAGACGATGAACAATTAATTGTTGAATTTTCTAAAGTACCAACAGACATTGATAAAATTGCAATTACAGTAACTATACATGATGCGGTAGCTCGCTTACAAAATTTTGGTCAGATTTCTAATGCCTTTGTTAGGGTTGTAAATGAAGAAACTAATGAAGAGATCTTAAGGTATGACTTATCAGAGGATTTTTCAGTAGAAACTGCATTGATATTTTGTGAAATATATCGTAATAATGGAGAATGGAAATTTAGTGCAACAGGAAGTGGTTTCCAAGGTGGACTATCAGCACTTTGTAAAAATTATGGTCTTGATGCATAAAAGGATATAATATCTAAATTAATTAGAAACAAATGATATTTAAAGGAGATGGGAAAAATGAGTATAAATTTACAAAAGGGTCAAAGGATAAGTCTAACAAAGGATAATCCTGGTTTGAAAAAAACAATGGTGGGACTTGGATGGGACCCAGTACAACAATCATCTAAGGGGTTGCTTGGGGGCTTATTTGGAAGCAAGCAAGCAGACATAGATTGTGATGCTTCAGTGCTAATGCTTGATGAAAATGATAAGCTAAGGGGAAAAGAAAACCTGATCTATTTTGGAAATTTAAAAAGCAAGTGTGGTAGTGTTCAGCATATGGGAGACAATATTACTGGAAATGGTGATGGGGATGATGAGCAAATTATGGTTAACCTATCAAGCATACCACAAAATATAGTTAAGCTAGTTTTTGTGGTTAATATATATGATGCAGCTAAGCGTAAACAACACTTTGGTATGATACAAAATGCTTTTATACGTTTAGTAAATCTAACAGACAATAAAGAGATGCTCCGTTTTAACTTAACGGAAGAATATTCTGGTAAAACGGGGTTATTTGTTGCTGAAATTTATCGCAGTAATGGAGAATGGAAATTTACAGCAGTAGGAGAAACAGATGCTTCATCTGGCTTAGGTGAAATGGTAAAAAGATACCAATAGATAAACTGAGTTTAAATAAATTATATATAAATGTAGATATATCTATATATCTACATTTATATATCTACATTTATATACATATAGATATACTAGTGGTGTAGAAAATGAGAGGTTTATCATTTTCTACATTTTAATTTAAAAAAAATTAAACAAATTACAGAAGGGTGGACAACATGAAATATTTTAATAAGCAGAGCTCAGAAGTTTTAAAAAGTCTTAAGGTTGATAGTGGTAAAGGATTATCGAGTTCTGAGATTAAAGAAAGACTAGCAAAGTATGGTGCTAACGAATTTACTAAACAAGAAAAGGGATCGATATGGGATAGTGTTAAGGAAGCAATAACGGAGCCTATGATGATAATACTTTTAGCGGCGGCCGTAATTAGTGCATTAGTAGGAGAGTTTAGCGATGCTATTGGTATAGTATGTGCTGTAGCAATAGGAATTGGTATAGGGATTTTCACAGAAGGAAAATCACAAAAAGCTGCAGATGCGCTTTCAAAAATGACAGAAAATATAGAAGTAAAAGTATTACGTAATGGGAAAATTGTTCAAGTGAATAAAAGTGATTTGGTACCTGGTGATATAGTTTCAATTGAGACAGGGGATATGGTGCCAGCAGATGGAAGACTTGTAAGTAGTATAGATTTAATGGTTAGAGAGGACATGCTTACAGGAGAATCAGAGGATGTAAGCAAAGATTCCGATGTTGTTATAGAAATGGAAAGTATACAAGCTAAAGATAAAAAAATAATACAGGATCCTATTCCAGCAAAACAATTGAATATGGTATTCGGGGGAACACTTATTGCGTATGGTAGAGCTAGCTTTGTAGTTACTTCTACTGGTGATAGCTCACAAATGGGAGAAATAGCTAAAAATCTTGAGGAAGGTGATTTAGAAACACCGCTTCAAGCAAAACTTGGAGATTTGGGTGCTAAGATTTCAAAAGTATCAAGTGCAATAGCTGCAATACTTTTTATAATTATGATTATAAAAATGGTTCTAGCGAATACTATATCACCAAACACTAGCGGTGTATTTGCCTTTTTAGAATCTGTGGGACCAATAAAAACTGCCTTTGTTGTATGTGTTGCTTTAATTGTTGCAGCTGTTCCAGAAGGTCTTCCAACAATGATAAATATGACACTTGCAATAACTATGCAAAAGATGGCTAAGATAAATGCGCTTGTTACTAAAAAAGAAGCCTGTGAAACAATAGGTTCTGTAAGTGTAATATGCTCAGATAAAACAGGTACACTTACTCAAAATAGAATGACTGTAGAACAAGTTTATTTAAATGGCAAGTTCAAATCAAGAGATGAATTAAGCGATAGAAATAATTACTTTATAGATAACTGCATTGTAAATTCAACAGCAGATATTGAAAAAGATAAAAATGAAGTAAAATATTTAGGTAGTGCAACAGAATGTGCCCTTCTTTTATATAATGATGCTTGTGATTATGTACAAGAAAGACAAAGCGTAAAAATAGCTCATCAAATTCCATTTAGTTCAAAGCGTAAGAGAATGAGTACTGTTATAGAAGAAGATGAAGGTGCAACAGTATTAACAAAGGGAGCACCAGAGATTATTCTAGAATTATGCAAATATGAACATGTTAATTGTATGGAAGTGGAGCTCGATGAAGTAAGACGAGAAGAAATATTAGATGAAATAGAAAAACTTCAGAGAAAATCTATGCGTGTACTTGGATTTGCATATAGAAATATAAGTGAAGAGGTAGCTATGGCATCCGAGCAAGGCACTTTAGAAAATGATTTAGTATTTACGGGATTCGTAGGAATAAGAGATCCTCTAAGACTTGACGTTAAAGAAGCAGTAGAAACTGCTAAAAAAGCAGGGGTTTCTACAAAAATGCTTACAGGGGATAATATTAATACAGCTATAGCTATAGGAAAAGAATTAGGATTACTTAGCGGTAAACAAAGAGCAGTAGAGGCTACTTATATAGACACATTGTCTGATGAAGAACTTAAAGATGAAATAACTACTATCTCAATAGTAGCACGTTCAAAGCCTGATACAAAAATGAGAATAGTTGAGGCTCTTCAAAGTAATGGAGAGGTAGTTGCAGTAACGGGAGATGGAATAAATGATGCTCCAGCCCTTACAAAAGCAGACGTAGGTATAGCTATGGGTATAGCCGGCACCGAGGTTAGTAAAAATGCAGCAGATATAATTTTAACAGATGATAGTTTTGGAACTATTGTAAAAGGAATTAAATGGGGAAGAGGTATTTATGAAAACTTCCAAAGGTTTATTCAATTCCAGATAACTGTAAATATAATTGCATTCTTAACAGCAATTTTATCTGTAGTATTTGACTTCCAAATGCCATTCACTACAATACAACTTCTATGGGTAAATATTATAATGGATGGTCCGCCAGCACTATCACTTGGACTAGAACCAGTAAGAGATGCTGTTTTAAACAGAAAACCTACAAATAGAAATGCGAGTATTATAACTAAACAAATGTTAAAAAGCATGATTTTTAATGCGTTATATATAACTTGTGTTATCATGATTCAGATGAAATTTGACATATTAGGAACTGGATTCCCTAAAGATGGGATTACAGGACCAAACGAAATGCAAACAGCATTATTTGCATTATTTGCTTTCAGTGCATTATTTAATGCCTTTAATTGTAGAGAATTTGGGACAGATAGTATATTTCCTAGCCTTACAAAGAACACTATATTTTTAAAGATAATTATGATTACAGCAGTAACACAAATATTTGTAACTGAAGTGTTTTCAAAATTCTTTAATGCAGTGTCTTTAAGCGCTACTATGTGGTTAAAGATAATCATTTTATCTTCACTTATAATAGTAGTAAATGAAGTTGTAAAATTGATTGTGAAGCCTTTTGTAAAAAAAGAACAACAAATTGAATCAGAATCAGAGATAGAGGGAAAAAAAGTAGCTTAGAAACATAGACACATGAAAATAAATAGACTAGCATAATTACCTGTTAATTATTTTCATGTTAATAAAAAGATAAAGCCCACATTATTGATTTTAATCAATAATGTGGGCTTTGTTTTGTATTATTCAATATAGGAACATACTTCATCTTGAGAAATATCGTTAATTTCATGGAATTTTTGATGTACTTTATTTAAAATTTCCTCACCTGCAAATATACCAGATTCTTTTGTAATATATACATTATTATGGAGCGTTTTCTCGAAAAGGTTACCTAGTAATTCTCCATGAGACGGAACTACTCCATAATTCGAATGCTTAATTAGGGGGTAGTCTAGCAGAGAATCACCAGCAGCAAAGAACATATTTATATTTTCTAGTTGCATTATATAATTTATAGAATCATATTTATTTATACAATTAGGTACTATATATACCTTTTTACCTTGCTTTGATACGATATAATTATATCCTTTGCAAAATGAGCGTAATACTTCAAAACAATCTAAAACCACTTTCCCGTTTGTTATGTTATTAGCTAGTTTGTCCTCATCCACAATAGAGTATATAAATAAATCTTCACAAGTTTTATATGATTTTATGAAGTCACTTTGTAAAAAGAAACTACATAATTTTATCATATTATTAACAGATACAACTTTTTTAAGTTTATTAGAGCTTATATCTGTCCAAGATTTAAGTTCAATACCATTCTTAAGAATGATACCTCCATTGGCTACAACGGCATATTTAGGTTTTATTACATCATAGAAGTATTTCATTCGCGTGTATTGCTCTGTAGACCTTGTGGTAACAGGTATAAAAAGCATAGACGCATTTATATGTTCAAGTTTATGGTGCATGGATTTAGTAATAAAACTACACATCTTACTATTATAAAAATCCACAGGAAAAAGTTTTTCTTCATTAATTAAGTTACAATGTCTTGAAGAATATATAAGCGTACTATCAAGGTCTGAGGCAAATATCATAAAAACACATCCTTTGATTACATATCTTCTTTTTCTTTAGATTTAATAATGCCACAGCAGGAATAGCACATATCCGTATATATTTCTACAGGAATATTCTTTTCCTCGGCTAACTTAAATATATGCTTTAAATTTGGATTATCAAAGGAGTCAACTAGTATTTTCCAAGGAATTCTTCTTAGAAGTACTCGTGTGGTTTCTCCAATTCCTGGCTTTATAAGATTAATATTATTGATGTCAAATTTATGTCTAATGCTTTCGATGTCGCGAAGTCCTTTGCAGTTTAAAGAATTACCATCAAACTCAATATCTGCGGCAACTTCTGTAACATTTGCGTCATTAAATAGCTCATACAGATAATTATTATCTAGCTCATCGAAACAGTTACATATTTCATCTATATAGAAATTGGAAACATCAACTGACGTTAATTCTTTATAAAACTTTGTACCATGAAAATCATCACTGCAAATAAACTTATGATTAAGTACAGTCCTACTTACAAGACCCGAAACTGTAGAATTAAGACAAGCGCTTGGAATTAAAAAATCCTCTCTTGTACCATAAATGAGGGTACAATGAGCAGGGTCCGATAGTACTGCTAGGTCCGAATTCAAGGTTATATTAAACTCCTGCGAATATTCTTTGCAAGCTTTTGTTAATGTATGTTGAATAACCCCTTTACCTGTCCACCCATCAATGAATTGTATTTCTGCTGAGGGGTGATTTTTTAATATATACATAAGTGCATTTTTATCTATGCCTTTATCACGTATTATAGAAATACTGTAATGAGGAGCGGTTATATTATATTTAAACTGTATATATCTTTTAATTAATATGCCAATAGGGGTACCGGCTCTTGCAAGAGAAACTAAAACAATATTTTTACCGCGTGCTTCTATAATTTTCTCGCTTAATATAGAAACTAGAGAAGCTAGTATATTTTTTGAATGCTCAAGGGTACTATAGAAAATGTCCATGTATTCTTTTGAGGGAGTATATTCTATTGGTAACATTTCTGAATAGTGGATTCCACTTTGTATAGCATTTTCTCTAAATTCATTATCTTGTTCCACTATAAGGTGTGATATGTCTTTAAGAAGAAATACAACATCTTCCTTAGAGTAGCTTCCTGAAAAAATACATTGGTTCATTTAAATACACCTCTTTTTTATATTATTTAAGAAAATTGAAAAAATTATCTACTGTAAGCAATTTAAAAGGGATTATATATTAGTCTTTCCAGCATACAAACATAATGGATTTAACATGAAAATAAGAGAAAATTCTATTTAATTCCTCTTTCTTTTCTTTGGTTAAAGGTTTTTCAGAGAAGAAAAATACCTGGGTATAGAAATTATCAGGAATATTATAAATGTAGTTAGTTATAGTGTCATCCTCAGGGCTTTGAAAAGCAATCTTATTTTTATTTCCATAAGAAGCTATATTTCTAGCGTAAACGGGACTTCTTGTAGTGGAATGAAAATAAACATTATCTCCAAGCTTCGAGCTTATGCTACAAGGTAAATATATAAACTCACCAGTTCCTATGCAAAGACAATTGCCAGTAGTTCTTTCTTTTATCAAAACTTTAGATATTGAATTGATTTCTTCAGAAATTTTTAAATTATCATGAGAGGTAATTCCAAACCTACCAGTGGATTTATTATAGCCCTCAATGCTCTCAGCTATTTGAAAAACATACTCTGTACAAGGAATTAATTTAGTGGAGGGTGGAGGAGTGGTTATAGAATCGCTAATAATATCTTTTGATTTACTACACTTAATATCGCCTTTTAATAAGGAACATACTTTAACATCTATGTTTGTTCCATCAATGAACATTTTATAACTATTAGCATCTCGCCAGTCTAAAATGGATATTATTCCAAAATATTTCCCGGGAAGGCATTTTATTAAATTTAATGCAGATTTACCTGTAGTAAGTTCATCATCTATTAAAACTATATCAGAAAATTTATTAAAAAAGTCATTTTCATAAGGGAAAAGCGAATGCTCTACTGCATGAGAATGTTCTTCATTAAAAAACAGTGCAGGTTCTATAGAAGTAATTTTCTCACGCGAAGTATGTATATAAGCAGCATTTGAAAAGTTTTGAAACACTGCTTGAGCAAGACCTGTAGCAGTCTCTGCAAAACCTATAAAAAGAGTTTTGTTTGCTAGCCTTATGGGTGTATTTAAAATGTCCTGTAGACTTTGGACATTAACAGGGGCATCCATGTTATGTGAGACATCTAAAGAAATAAGCATATCAACTAATTCAGTAGTAGGATAAAGCACCGTGTCCTCTCTTTCATTAATCCATAAACGAGCCAAAATTCCTCCAATAATTTTTAGAGTATCTGGAATCATCGGCATATGTTTCCCTATAACCTTACTTACAAACAAAAAATCCCTCTTCTTATTTTCTCTAGCGGACATTGTAAAAAGCTTTGAAACTGGAATGTTACATTTATTTTCTTTTATATTAAGTGATATTTGTAAGCTGTTATCTATATTGTAATGAAGTGATTGATTGCAATAATTCTCTGTGTGATTTTCCATCTTCGAATACCCCCATTATTTTAGCTTTTAGTAAGGTTTCTTTAGCCCACAGTTCATGGGGTTTTATCTCATTCATTTTATTGGAATAATTGCTCTTTATTACACCATCAAGTGATGAACTAATAATATTAACTGCATCTGTATAATCTTCTTTAGAAACAACCATAAGAGAATTTACTACATTTACTTGAGTTGGATGTATAACAGTTTTACCAGTTAAGCCATTGGTTCTATCTAAAAGGGTTTCTTTAATAAGAACATTATTATTAAAATCTAAAACGTTGCTATAATATTCATAAACTACCCCAGAGATAACATAATCATCTCGTTTAAAGACATTTATTATATCACTAATACAGTCCTTTATTACTGCTAAATCGTATATGGTGAAATTTTTACCCCGACGAAGACTATATAATCCAGAAAAATCTGTTCCGCCAATTCGGATGTTTAAAACATATTCTTTATAAGAATCTAGGATATGTTTTACGCGAGTAAGTTCTTCTATTCGAGTTTCTTTATGAATTATGCTAGGGGTTTCGAGTATTGGCATTCCGTACAGGGTTCTTTTATTAGATATATTATATTCTTTTAGTACAGAAAAGTATTTTTCTCCAAGTTTAAAATCAAATTTAGGGAAAATAAAACCACAAAGGCCAATTAAAGAAGAGTCATTAATCAACTTTTGAAGTTGATTAACATTTCGGACTCTGATAAAAATAAGGGGTAGACTATCGATAAAAGAAGAGTTATCTTTTATCGATAGTCTGATACTCTTAAATAGATTAATAATATTAGTTTCAGCTTGTACAACTTGGTTTGAAGATATGGAATCTTCAAGACAAAGAGTGACAGTGTGAGCACCCATTTTTTTACTTAAAAGAATATCCTTAAGTAAATGTTCTCGCGATGCTGGCATGTATAAACATGCTCCTAATGAATAGGATAATTCTTCCTTTGACGAAAATAATCCGTAAGTTGAAGGGGATTTAAAGAAAATGTCTTGTAAATTATTAATATTATCAAAATATCGCATAATTGTTCTCCATTTATTATAATAAATTAGTCAGTAACTTAAAGATTATAAACAGTACTGATTGTAATACAAATTATAGCATAGTTCTATACATAATTACATATTACACACAGAAATTACTGAATATTGAATAAATATTATTAATATATTTATTAATAAATCAACAACAACATTATGATATACTTTATACATATAATTTAGAAAAAATAAATTTACAAAAATACATAGATTAAATAATTAGAAATTTTGTTATATTGAAATTAAGAAAGGAGTCAACATATATGTTTAATTTTAGAAATCATCAAGAGCTTACTTGCGTCGCCGAGGGAGATGGACACTTTTTCGCAAAAGCAGGTGCTATGGTGGCTTATAAGGGTAGGTTTACTCAAGAAAAAGTATTATTAGATACAAATAACACTCAAAGTATATTTAAATCTGTTATGAACCTAGCTGCTAGAAAGCTAACAGGTGAGAATATCCCTATTATGAAAGTAAATGGGCAGGGCAGTTATTATATGGCAGACAAAGCACAACATATTAGTATAATTACACTGCAGTCAGGTCAGAGCATAGGAGTTGAAGGAGAAAATTTACTCGCTTTTACACAAGGGTGTAAATATGGAGTTAGATTTATGGGATCAGGTGTAATATCTCAAAAGGGAATGTTTACATCAAATCTAACAGCCACTTCTAATAATCCGCAGGTAGTTATAACTACAAATGGAAATCCAATTATTTTAGAGTCGCCTTGCGTAGTAGATCCTGATGCAGTAGTATGCTGGACAGGCGCTGACCCTCATTTTAAAACGGATGTAAATTGGAAAACCTTTCTTGGACAAACATCTGGTGAATCCTATATGTTGGAGTTTAATTCTCAGGGTGAAACTGTAATTATCCAGCCTTGTGAAAGAGCTTCAGGATTAAATGTTTCAATAGATTAGGGGGTACGTGTTTGTGGATATAAATATTGATAATAGTAATAAAAAAATAATATCTCAAAAGAAACAATATGGAAAATTAACTGTTGAGACCGCAATTAGACCGGAAAACAAGTCAACTATAGTAATAGGGACAAATCAGAATACGAATAAAAACAATGTACGACCTAAAATTAGGTACGAGACTAAAGCAAATGCTACATTAAAGCAAAATAATAATATGGAAAAAAGAAGACTTGTGGATGTTACAAAAAGCATTAAATTAGCAAAAGGGCAAAAGCTAAGCTTAAATCAGAATGCTAAAAATCTTTCGGAATTAATAGTAACATTAGACTATAATATAATAAAAAATGGTTATAATGAGTTTGATTTAGATGCATCGGTATTTATGGTAGATATAAATGATAAAACAGCAGAAAAAGACTTTATTTTTTATGAAAACACTAAGAGCACTTGTGGCGGAATAGTAATTAAAAAGGATCATAATACTTATCTTAAAGAAGCTTATAATGAGTGCATACAGCTAGATTTAAATCTAATACCACCTCACATTCAAAAATTAGCTTTTACTGCAACTATATATGAAGCAAATGAGCGGCATCAAAACTTTGGACAGGTATCAGATGGATATTTTAGAATTATAGCGGGTGACAATAAACAAGAAATTCTAAACTATAAATTTAATGAGAATTTATCTGTAGAAACAGCCATCGTAGTAGCTGAGATATATAGATATAAAAACGAGTGGAAAATTAATTGCATAGGTAGTGGATTTAAAGGTGGGTTAGAAGCTTTGTGTAATAATTATGGGATAGAGACGATTTAGGAATTGATTGTTAACTTTGAATGTTACCAATATAAACATTGTATGAAACTTATATTTAAAATAAATAAGGGACTTTACTTAATAAGTCCCTTATTTGTTTTTTGAAAAAAATCATTTGAAGTTGAACATATTAGAGAAAAATTTTTTTGATTTTTCTTTGGTGTACTTTTTTTCGTTTTTAAAATCAGGTAAGGATAAATTAAAATTAACCTCCTCTAATCTATGAGTATCATAAAATTTTTCCTGGATTTTTTCTTCTATGTTATTATACCCAGTAGGAGTTAATATAGTAATGTCATATCCAAATATGTTCAAAAAACATAATACAATGGAATCCTCATCGCTAAAAATATTTTCATTATTATCATAAATAACAAGTTTAGGTATTTTTGAAGGGTAATCATACTGCTGAATTAGCTGTAGTATATTTTTATCAAGATTTAAGATGGTCATTAAAATCTTTAATTTGAATTCTTTATCTATAGTTTTTATTAGCATATCGGTTTTCATCAAATAATTTATTTTTTCTAAAATAATATGTTGCAGGGAAGTTTTTAAATAAGAAAATTTGTAACAGCTATGATTTTGTAGTTTTTGCTTATCAATTAACCCAGTATTATCAAATACAAAGGCTAAGGAGTATAAATCGGTTTTGGAGTAGGTTACCTTAGTAAAAGGAATTTCAGCTATAAATAATGTATTCTCCGATGATTTTAACTTAAAGAAATCATTCCAATAAAGATTCAAATCGCTATGTACACCGCTTATTTTCGCGAATAAGTTTGGCATATATACGGTGCTATTCTCTACTTTAAATCCTGTACGCAAACTAGAAGGTTCATCCCATAGAATTTTCAGTTCATAAAAGGTAGTTTTTAAGGTAGTAGGATGAGTTTCATATTCTTCAAATTGCCAAGGTTTATAAAAGCCATCGTCATCGGTATATAGTGCAGTTGATAATTCCCTTGAGGCTTTTAGGGCAATAGTTTCTTGTCTTATGAGTAATTCTTCTTTTGGAAATTCTTTTAAATGGGCTTTATATGGGAGTTCAAAGCTTTTTGAAAATAGATCACTATATTCTGTAATCTCTAAAATCATATCACGGAAGGAATTTATATATATAATATCACAGCCTAATCTAGATAAAAAAATCAAGAATAAAAGCTCATGTTTTTTAATATCACCATAATATATAACTTTAGGATTAAAAATTTCATCAGACGAAGTATTTTGAAAGTCAAAATTCTTCATAAGGTTTGGAACAAATTCATAAACCCAAGAAAGTAATTTCAAAGAAAAATTTCTAACTTTAGATAGATTTAAATTTTTCTCTTCCTTGCAGTACAAATCTAATATATAGCTAAAACTATTTGCCATAGAGCAATTTAATGTATGGTTACTCGTAGGGAAAACTTTGTGTTCTAAAAATAGAGCCGCGAGCTTACTGGTGAGTGATACATCAAAAGGATCTACATATTGCCATATGTTTAAAGTGATGGTGATTAATTTAGGATTAGAGCGTATGGGTATAGAGTCCGTAAACCTTAAATATAAATCTTCGAAGATACTAAAGTTTTTGTCTAATCTAAATAGGTCATTATAATAATCATCTTCATTTTGTTTTATTCCTATATACCTATAAAAATATACTGGGATAAAAGCAGAAGAGCCACCTAAAAATCCAATTCTTTTATTGGCAGGTAGGGTTAAATCATCAAATATATTCATGCTGCTTTTAAGGATAATGTTAATAGAATCTTTAAAGGTTATATCTAAAGATGAATTTCTATTTCCTACAACATGCCGTTTGTTTTGAGTAATAGTTTTTGGAGATCCACAAGTCTCCTCTTTTTTAGCTTTAGCATTAGTGAGGCTTTTTTTAAAATTAAGATTTATTAATGGTTCAGTTTTAGGTAAATTTATGAGTTTTGAATACATATTTTCTTTATCAATTTCAGGGAAATCCATATCGGATAGTGAATTAACATAAATCACATCACAACCTAGTTTGGATAAGAATATTAGAAAATATATTTCATGGTTTTTTATCTCACCATAAAAAAGGACTTTAGGATTAATAATATCTTTTTCAATTTTAGGATTATAATCAGAGTTTTGGAATAATTTTGGAACGAACTCTCCAATCCATCCTAAAAATTTAACAGCAAAATTCTTGATTACAGTTTCTGTAACATTAGGTTTATTTACTAAATAAAGAGCTAAGGTTTCGTCAAAACTACTTTCAATATAATCATCGAGGAAGTTGTTTTTTATGTTCGGCAGTAGTCCTTTAGTTTTAAGAATACTAATTAAAGTATTTCTTTGGAGTGGATTGGAACTAAGAAGTCCATCCCAGGGTATTTGTAATATAGAGGTAGATAAAATTGTCATTGGTATTCCTGAGGTGAATTTTAAATATGAACTTTGAAGTGAAGTCAGCTCATCGTTTAGTTTATGTAAATTCTCATAATAGAGTTCTTTATTTTCACAAGTGCCAATATATCTATAAAAATAAATAGGTATATTAGGTGATTTTGATCTAATAAACCCAGGACGTTTATTTACAGCAACAAATATATCTTTAAATAAATTTTGTGATTCTAAAATAGATGTACTTATCTGTTTTCTAGTATTAATCAAAGTTTAACCCCCAATCTTATTTCTAGATCTATAGTACAGACTGATATAGATCTAGAAAATAAAATTAAATTTATAAAAAGAAATTTAATAATAAAATGAGATTTTATTTATTAAAAATAATATACAGTTATTATAACTAGTTTATCATTTAATGTATAAAAACACTATAAAACTCTAAGGCTAATAATAGAAATATGAAAGAAAATAAAGAAATACTATAAATATACTAAGACAGAGAGGATGTTATAAATTGAAAATAAATGAATCACTAGTATGCCCAAAATGTAATAGTAAAAACTTCGAAATAAAACATGAAGCAACTTATCTCTATACATATAAAATAGATACAGTAAATATAAATATAGATGATGAAGGAGCAGAAAATCTTCCGTTTTTATTTGATAATAGAGAACAGACCTGCTTCAAGGAATTTATAGAATGTAATCAGTGTGGCACCAAATATCCTTGCTGCTTTGATAAAGACAATCAAACTGTAGATTTGACTATAATGAAAAAAGCAATAAGAGCAGACAATATAAAAAAACCTGAATTCCTTGGATGAAAATTCAGGGTCAACTTTTATAATTTGTATTTATAGGAGCATATCATGCGAAATGTGGTTCTAATAATGTATTTTGGGTCACACTAATATAGCTATTGAAATATACATATAATAAATATAAAATATAAATTATTTAGGGAAGTGAGGGTTATGATATATTTCAATAATGTTCCAAGATATTCTTATAATATTATAAACACTTATCCACATGATGTTAATGCTTTTACCGAGGGGTTAGTATATGAATCTGGGTTTCTTTATGAAAGCACCGGAAGAATTAATGAGTCCACACTACGTAAAGTAGATTTGCAAACAGGAGAAATTTTAAAGTTACACAAATTAGATGGAAATTATTTTGGCGAAGGAATTACACTTTATAATGATAAAATTTTTCAGCTAACATGGAAATCTAATGTGGGATTTATTTATAATAAAGATACTTTTAACCTAATTAATAAGTTTTACTATAATACAGAAGGGTGGGGAATTACTCACAACGATGAGCATTTAATTATGAGTGATGGTACAGATGAAATATATTTTTTAAATCCCCAAAATTTTAAAAAGGAGTATAGTATTAAAGTACATGATGAATTTAGGTCTATTAAAAAACTAAATGAATTGGAGTTTATTAAAGGGGAAATTTATGCGAATGTATGGAAATGTGATAAAGTTGCTAGAATTTGTCCTCATAGTGGGAAAATAACTGGATGGATAGACCTTAAAGGACTGCTAAGTCCTAAAGAATGTAGGAGGGCAGGTAGACTGAATGGAATAACGTATGATAAAAAAAATAATCGCACTTTTGTAACTGGAAAGATGTGGCCTAAAATATTTGAGATAAAATTAATTTAGAGATGTGTTAATTTATTATTATAAATCACCTATAGATAAATAATTCCAATTGTTTCATATGTGTTGTATAATATAAATAATAAATAATTTTGGGATGAGGGAGTTAAGATGAAGAAAATCATTATAACTATAGTTATAACACTAATTTTTGTTATAATAGCTGGAGGCTATACTATAGGTATATTTTATACAATAGTAGAGGATGGAGGGCCAGCTTTCTTACTACCACTATCAGTAATTATTTTTATAGGAATTATAGGAGTGTTAATTTATAACATGTATGAAAGAATAAAGGAAATAAGAAGGGGTGATGAAAATGATATTAGTAAATACTGATTATATTAGTGGCAAAGATATAGAGACTAGTTCTATTGTTAAAGGCTCAGTTGTATGGTCAAAAAATGTTGGTAAGGATATCTTAAGTAGTTTTAAAACCTTAGTTGGAGGAGAAATTAAAAGTTATTCAGAGATGATGAATGAAGCTAGGGCTATAGCAACAAAACGTATGGTAGAAGAAGCAGAAGGTTTGGGTGCTGATGGTATCATTAATATAAGATATGCAACTAGCGCTATAATGCAAGGGGCTGCAGAAGTTATTGCTTATGGCACTGCAGTAAAATGTAAATAGTAATAAATTATAAATATTACAAAAATAACTTTAGAAAAATACTGTAATAGTTAGTTACAGTGTTTTTCTAAAGTTAATCTTTTTTTGAACAATATTTAGTTCTATCTTTGTTATAGTATGGAAATACAACTTATAGAAGTGGTATTTCCTTCTGAAATATCGTTAAATGTTGTTAAAGTAAAACTATATTCTCTTCTATACAATCGGTTATCATTTCATCTGGCCATATTGAAGCGTGAACTTCACCAATATGAGCCTTGTTTAGGAAATACATGCACATTCTAGATTGACCTATGCCACCACCCACAGTATATGGGAGCTTACCTTCCATTAACAGCTTATGGAATTCTAATGTACAACGTTTCTCGCAACCGGATAATGCAAGTTGATTTTTTAGTGCTATTTCATCAACTCTTATTCCCATAGAGGAAAGTTCAAAGGCTTTTTCTAGTATTGGATACCAGAATACTATATCTCCATTAAGTGACCAATCATCATAGTCAGGAGCTCTACCATCATGCTTTTCACCAGATTTTAGTGCACCACCAATTTGCATTATAAATACTGCAAGTTTTTCTTTACATATGGCATCTTCTCTTTCTTTTGGAGTAAGAGAAGGGTACATATCCTCTAGTTCTTGTGTAGTTATGAAGAAAATTTCTTCAGGTAAAAATTTTTTTATTTCAGGGTATAATTTGTGGATATGGTCTTGGGTATCTTTAAAAACATTATAAATACTAGTTACAATTTCTTTTAATTTATCTAAAGTTCTTTCTTTTTTAAGAATAACTTTTTCCCAATCCCATTGGTCTACATATATAGAGTGAAGGTTATCTAAATCTTCATCACGTCTTATAGCGTTCATATCAGTATATAGTCCTTCTTCGACCTCAAAGTTATATCTATATAAAGCCATTCGCTTCCACTTAGCTAAAGAATGTACGATTTCGATAGGTGTAACAGGCATAGCTTTCATATCAAAGGAAACAGCACGTTCGATACCGCTTAGGTTATCATTTAAACCAGTACTAGATTTTACGAAAAGAGGAGCTGAGACTCTTGTAAGAGATAACTCTTTTGATAGTCTATTTTCAAAATAATCTTTTAATTGTTTAATAGCAATTTCCGTATGCTTTAATCCAAGAAGTGGATTGTATTCAGTGGGAATTGCAAGTCCTTTTTTATAAGTTATCATAAATAAAACCTCCTAGTAATTTTGTGATTTTTTTGTGATGATTAGAATGGTCGTGTTAAATAATCTTCAAAATTTAAACAAAAAACAAAAAACCTTTCATCCTAGTTTCTAGGACGAAAGGTTAGACTTCCGTGGTACCACCTAAATTAGCTGAAAAGCTCACTCATAATCAGTACGGAAACGAAGTCTCGATACTGTCCTACATATAACGGTTAGGCTCCGTCCATACCTAATTTCACAAGGATTTCAGCTGGAAACTCAGAGATGTTCTTCAACATAGGCTTCGTATGGAACTTACACTATAATCCACTCGCTTTAACTACTTCCTACATTTACTCTTCTCGTCACAGTTTTTAGAAAAATAACTTTAAATCATTTTAACTTGCAAGATAAGATTTGTCAACATGCAAAAACAAATATTTTTGGTTAGGTTTAGAAACAACATTAATAACATGAAAATTTAAAAAAATGCAAAATATATTTCCCCAATTTATAGTTTAAGGAAGATATGAAAAACGATACAAATACATGAATATCAATATCGGAAAAACTAGTAGAATTAATATAAGCATGAATAAAGATACTATTTTACCGAAAGTCGCCGCTAAATTGTTCTTAAACTTATAACCCAAAATAAATGATGGTATAAAAAATATTAAAGAATAGAATATTGTATAATGTATTTCGATATTACCATTTGACCATGAGTTTAATCCTATAAATTCTAATAAAATATCTCCATAGTCACCATAATCTCTAGAAAAGAAAACAAATAATATTCCAATGGCACACAATAATAAAGAACGTGAACCTAGTCCTATTCTCTTACTATCTTTGCTCATAATTAACACCTCATATGGATAATATTTTTATAATTGCTAGTTCACTATAAATTACAGTTGGTTCGTTATTCAATTATATACCATGCAAATATAATCTTAAAATATTTAACAAAAATATATATAAATCGATTTCCCGATTCTAAAATTTTTTAACTTTGTGCCAGAATGCGATGTATGTGACTGAACTAATAAATGTTTGGGTTTTACAGGGTACGTCTCTGTGTTAAAGGACTGTAACAATTACATGATGTTACTTAAGTTTCTAAAGGGTTAGTTATTGACAAGTATATTTAGTTAAATCATAATTGAAGTATTAATAAATAAAATTTAGTGAAATAATTGAGGGGTGCGTATTATGAAGAGAAAACATATAGATTGGATTTTGGTTATAGGTTGGATGATATTAATATTTTTGTTTTCTAACCAAGTTGGAGAAGTATCAAGTGGAAATAATAAATTTGTTGTAGCTGTATTCGATTTGCTTGGATTAGATTTAAATAGCATATTTGGGACTATGAGTGATTTTATAGTTAGAAAAGCAGCCCATTTTACTGAATATTTTATTTTGTGTTTTCTGTTATATAGAGCTATAAATACAAAGAAAAATATAGACATTAAAGTTTTTATTAAGGTTATATTGATTGTGTTTTTATATGCATGTTCAGATGAGTTCCATCAAGCTTTTGTCCCAGGAAGAGGACCTGCCTTTCGAGATGTGTTAATAGATACTTGTGGAGGCCTTACCGCATTCTTGACGATGTATATTTGTGTCACATTAAAAAAAAGATCTTCTTCAAATAAAGACCGGACTAAATTAAAATAAATATTTTCTGAAAAAACTAACGGGTTTTATAATAAATGTAGAGGGGTAACAAAAGATAATTGGTTCTTAAATATGGAATCTACATCTCCTGTTAATAGGAGAAGTAGTTAAAATGGGTGAGTATTTCAAAAACCAAATATATAATTGGGGTTATAATGAAGCTGAGTAAATAATATGATTTTATAGTTAGGAGAAATCACAGAGAAAACATATATTAATAGTGCATTTAAAGTAAATCCAAATTTAAATAGGGTAGGTAAAATAAAATGGAGTTAATAAAAGAGATATATGAAAAGGATATTGGTTACAATTGTGAAAATATAGATATTACTTATAAGCTCAGGAAAGCATCAAGAGCGGTTGTATTAAACGATTCACGGAAAATAGCTTTATTATATGTATCAAAGAATAACTATCACAAGTTGCCAGGTGGAGGAATTGAAGCAGGCGAAGACCGAAATTTTGCTTTAAATCGTGAGGTTATGGAAGAAGCAGGAGCTAATATTGACATTTTAGGTGAAGTAGGTACAATCATAGAATATAAAAATATGCAAAAATTACTGCAAATATCATATTGCTTCTATTCTAAAGTTAAAGGAGATATTAAACAACCATCATTCACAGATGAGGAAATAAATAATGGATTTCAATTAAAATGGGTTGAATTAGATGAAGCTATATTTATTCTTGAGAATGATACACCAAATAATTATATTGGTAAATTCATTCAAATCAGAGATTTATTGTTTATAAAAAGGGCAAAAGGTATTTTAAAGAGCAAAAACATATAATAAATATAAACTATTTGGTATTATGTATTATCTTATTATAGTAAGAGGATGGGTTAAAATGAAAATATATATAACAAGACATGGGGAAACAGAATGGAATAAAGAAGTCAGAATGCAGGGATGGAAGGATTCTAATTTAACTGAAAAAGGGATCGATAATGCTAAAAAGCTTGGCGTGAGTTTAAAAGATATAGATTTTGATTATATTTATTGTAGCCCACTGGGAAGAGCTGTTGATACAGCAAACTACATTAGAGGAAATAAGGATACGGAAATAATTAAAATTGAATCTTTAAAAGAAATGGGATTTGGTATATGGGAAGGCATGGAGAATGAAAAAGTAAAAGAATTATATCCTTTGCAGCAGTTTAATTTTTGGAATAAGCCTTATTTGTATCAACCTGTAGAGGGGGAAGGCTTTGATCAATTGATTAATAGAGTAAAAAAAATATTGTATGACATTACTAGTAATACTACTGGTGAAAACATTTTAATAGTATCACATACACTTGTAATAAAGGCAATCTATTTAATAATCAAGAATTATTCTCTTGAGGAATTTTGGAATAAACCGTTTATGTATGATACATGTTTGACTGTATTAGAAGTGGAAGATAAGAAAATTGAAATTATTTTAGAGGCTGATATTTCACATTTAAATTAAGTATATGTATAAAAAAACAGCATATGTGAATTATAAAGATACTATAGAAAATATAAATAAGGTTATAAACAAAATTGTCCACATTAAACCAAGAAAATTAGGTTTAGTGTGGACAATTTTGTTTATAGGTGTATCATCAATTTAATATGAATATGTAGGTTTATTTGTATTGGTACCTATATTAATTAATTTTAAATTTATTTATTTCAGTCGCTAATTGCTCTGCTAATATTTGAAGTTCACTTAAATGTTTTGTAAACTCTTCCATAGTAGCTGTTATTTCTTCTGATATAGATGAGATATTTTCGGTTGAAAACTGTTAAGTAGAAGGATAATTTGGAGTAATAATAGTCTATAGTGTTATGATATTTGATATAATTACATTTAAGTCAAAAGGTTAGAGTAACGAGTTATTGGGATTGAAGATAGAAATGAAGCAAAATTTGAAAGGGTGATTAAATGAATGTCTTAATAAATTTAATAATAAAGGCATCGCTAGATACGCTATATATGACAGGAATGATAATTCTTGTAGGATTTATTTTGGGGGTTTTAAGAAATCGTTCAATAGAAAATTTTCAACGAAGTTTAGGGTGGAAGGCGGTCGCCATTACCGCTATTATAGGTGTCCCCATACACGAAATTTCGCATGCTATTTTATGTTTTTTCTTTAGACACAAAATTACTAAATTGGTATTAATACAAAGAAGAGATGAAAATGGTGTACTTGGATATGTAAATCATGCTTATAATCCTAATAGTGTATATCAACAAACAGGTAATTTTTTCATTGGTATTGCACCTATATTCGGAGGGATATTCTCTATAATTGCTTTAATGCACACCATAATTCCTAAGGTATATAATGAATTTATAAATATATCTGTGAATAATTTATACATAACTAAAATAAATGATGTTGCAATAAATGGAATACTTGATTCTTATGTAGATTTAATAAAAACAATTTTTTCAATTAAGAACTTTGCTAATCCATGCTTTATATTATTTTTATTTTTAGCTATATGTATTTCATCTCATATATCGTTGAGCTCTGCGGATATTAAAGGGGCTTCTAAGGGATTGTTTATAATATTCCTGATAATATTAGTTCTTAACGTCCTTGGGTTTTCAAGATTTGTTGTGGCGGAAAGTATATTAAAATACAACATTATATTAGTAGGATTTTTGATAGTATCATTGATTTTTTCAAGTATAACTTACATTGTAAGTTTACTGATATCATTAATGTATAGAATTTTTATTTAGTTATACATTATATAGTATTGTATGGATACATTTTTTATAATCTATTAATAGTGATATAATTTTTAATATAAGAAGATAAACTACAGTTTAAGGGAGTGAAGATTATGAAAGTGTCTCAAATAATGACTCCAGGACCAACGGAGGTAAGAGAGAACGTCAGGATGGCCAGAGCTCTAGCTACTACTAATCCAGATTTAGATTTACAGTTTTATGAATTTTACAAAGAAACTTGTGAGGAAATAGGTCGGTTTTTAAAAACTAATAACGAAGTTAGAATATTAAGTGGTGAGGGGATTTTAAGTCTTGAGGCTGCATGTGCATCTCTTACTGAAAATGATGATAGGGTGTTGGTAATTGATAATGGAATATTTGGAGAAGGGTTTGCTGATTTTGTTAAGATGTACGGTGGAGAAGCGGTTTTTTTTAAAGGGAACAGGAAATGTAAGATAGATATAACAGAACTTGAAAAATTTCTTGAAAAAGACCATAACTTTAAATATGCTACGGTAGTACATTGTGATACGCCTTCAGGAGTTTTAAATGACATAGAGAAAATATGTCATTTACTAAAGAAAAGGGGTATATTAACGGTGGTAGATAGTGTAGCAGCTATGGGTGGAGAAGATATAAGAGTGGATGAATGGAAAATAGATATAGCATTAGGTGCTTCGCAGAAATGCGTTTCCGCTCCAGCAGGTCTCACTTTCTTAAGTATCAGTGAAGATGCATTTAAATTAATGCAACGGAGAAAAAAACCAATAGCTTCTTACTATTGTAATTTACTTCTATGGAAGAGTTACTACGAAAACAAATGGTTTCCATATACACCACCAATAAGTGATATCGTTGGACTAAGACAGGCTATTGATAATATACTGGAGGATAAAGAGATAATTTTGAGACATAATTCTATTGGTAAAGCTACAAGAAAAGCTGTAATAGAAGCAGGCCTTAATTTATATATAAAAGAGGGCTATTCTAATACGGTAACAGTTATAGAAATACCTGAGGCTATAAATGATAAAGAACTATTAAAACACATGGTTGATGAATTTAACGTGTTTATAGCTGGTTCATTTGGATATCTACAGGGGAAAGTAATAAGAATAGGACATATGGGAGAAAATGCGAAAAGGGATAAAGTGGCATATACTTTACTTGCATTACAACACTCATTAAAAGCACTGGGTTTTGAGTGTGAAAAAAATATGGCTGAAGTTTTTTTAAATGAAGTATAATTAAATAATTCATTTTTATAACAAACATAAATGATAAGTATAAGATGTAGAATAAATTATAAGCCGGTGAGGAATCATCGGCTGAACTAAAGGCAAACCCTAAAATTTCTAATAGCTATATTCTAGCTCTAATGATATTCCAAAACAGGGAGTAGTTATTGAAGAGGCGGGATTAACCTATATTAATTTGAACATAAAAATGATCGGAAAATTGTAAGGGATATTAAATTAGAAATTTTAAACGAAAATTATAATAATATAGAGGATTTAATTAAAATGATGCTATTGTATATGTCTTAAGGGCATTAAAAGATTAAATACAATGTAATTTGAGTATGTTATAGATAAAAACAAAGTATACTAATCCTAGTGTATCAGTGTGAAAAAAACTTGACAATTAGTAGTATTATGAAGAATGTTGAGTATAATTGCCATATTTAACGAATTGGCGTGAATGTGCCATATGTGTATATGATAGAATACTCCTTGTCGTAGCGAATGAGTTACGATAAAGGTAAAGATTGATAAGTCAACATTTAATACTTTAAAAATACATTTTAAAAATATTTAAAATGTTGTTGACGAAACAAACAATACCTAGTAGAATAGTAAAAGTCGTCGGTTGACGACAAGCAACAAATTGGTCTTTGAAAATTAAACAGAGAAATAGGTAAAGATAGCGAAATAATATTTCGTTAAACCAGTTAATTACTTTAGTATAAAGTAAAATTTAGTCGTAAGACTAAAAAGTATGTAATGAGCTTGCGAATCAACCTAACGGTTGCTTAACCATCTTAACAGTTGGCGCAGATTAATCATTTCAACTGAAAAAGTGTAAACTTTTAAATTGAGAGTTTGATCCTGGCTCAGGACGAACGCTGGCGGCGTGCCTAACACATGCAAGTCGAGCGATGATTCGTCTCCTTCGGGAGACGTTGATTAGCGGCGGACGGGTGAGTAACACGTGGGTAACCTGCCTCAAAGAGGGGAATAGCCTCCCGAAAGGGAGATTAATACCGCATAATATGTTTTGGTCGCATGATCGAAACATCAAAGGATTTTTCTTCGGAAAATTCCACTTTGAGATGGACCCGCGGCGCATTAGCTAGTTGGTGAGGTAACGGCTCACCAAGGCGACGATGCGTAGCCGACCTGAGAGGGTGATCGGCCACATTGGAACTGAGACACGGTCCAGACTCCTACGGGAGGCAGCAGTGGGGAATATTGCGCAATGGGGGAAACCCTGACGCAGCAACGCCGCGTGAATGATGAAGGCCTTCGGGTTGTAAAGTTCTGTCTTCTGGGACGATAATGACGGTACCAGAGGAGGAAGCCACGGCTAACTACGTGCCAGCAGCCGCGGTAATACGTAGGTGGCAAGCGTTGTCCGGATTTACTGGGCGTAAAGGATGCGTAGGCGGACATTTAAGTCAGATGTGAAATACCCGAGCTTAACTTGGGTGCTGCATTTGAAACTGGGTGTCTAGAGTGCAGGAGAGGTAAGTGGAATTCCTAGTGTAGCGGTGAAATGCGTAGAGATTAGGAAGAACACCAGTGGCGAAGGCGACTTACTGGACTGTAACTGACGCTGAGGCATGAAAGCGTGGGGAGCAAACAGGATTAGATACCCTGGTAGTCCACGCCGTAAACGATGAATACTAGGTGTCGGGGGTCGAACCTCGGTGCCGCCGTTAACACATTAAGTATTCCGCCTGGGGAGTACGATCGCAAGATTAAAACTCAAAGGAATTGACGGGGGCCCGCACAAGCAGCGGAGCATGTGGTTTAATTCGAAGCAACGCGAAGAACCTTACCTAGACTTGACATCCCCTGCATAACCCAGAGATGGGTGAAGTCCTTCGGGACAGGGTGACAGGTGGTGCATGGTTGTCGTCAGCTCGTGTCGTGAGATGTTGGGTTAAGTCCCGCAACGAGCGCAACCCTTATCATTAGTTGCTACCATTAAGTTGAGCACTCTAGTGAGACTGCCCGGGTTAACCGGGAGGAAGGTGGGGATGACGTCAAATCATCATGCCCCTTATGTCTAGGGCTACACACGTGCTACAATGGTGAGTACAAAGAGATGCAAGACCGCAAGGTGGAGCCAAACTCAAAAACTCATCCCAGTTCGGATTGTAGGCTGCAACTCGCCTACATGAAGCCGGAGTTGCTAGTAATCGCGAATCAGCATGTCGCGGTGAATACGTTCCCGGGCCTTGTACACACCGCCCGTCACACCATGAGAGTTGGTAACACCCGAAGTCCGTGAGGTAACCGTAAGGAGCCAGCGGCCGAAGGTGGGATTGATGATTGGGGTGAAGTCGTAACAAGGTAGCCGTAGGAGAACCTGCGGCTGGATCACCTCCTTTCTAGGGAGTAGATGTATTGACTTCGGTCGATGCAATATCTATTGTAATTAATCGTACCTAGTTCTCTGTTTAATTTTGAGAGACTAATTTTAGTTAACTCTTAGGAGTTAGCTAATTAATAGTTTTTCTTAAAATGTTCTTTGAAAATTGCACAGTGAAAAAAGTTGTTTTAAAAAAATTAAAACTATGAAAATAGTTTATGAATTGATTTAATACAATTTCGCAAAATTAATATAACCGTCTATGTAAATAGACAGAATCAAGGTCAAGCTACAAAGGGCGCATGGCGAATGCCTTGGCACTAGGAGCCGAAGAAGGACGCGTTAAGCTGCGATAAGCTTTGGGTAGGCGCAAATAGCCTGTGATCCAAAGATTTCCGAATGGGGGAACCCACATAGTAACAACTATGTACTGCATACTGAATAAATAGGTATGCAGAGGTAGACCCGGGGAACTGAAACATCTAAGTACCCGGAGGAAGAGAAAGAAATATCGATTTCCTAAGTAGCGGCGAGCGAAAGGGAAAGAGCCCAAACCCAGGTCTTTGACCTGGGGGTTGAGGATAGATCATAAATACTGCAATTCCTTAATTGAAGATAGCTGGAAAGCTGCTCCGCAGAAGGTAATAGGCCTGTAAATGAAAAGGAAAAACAGTCAGATCTAATCCAGAGTACCACGAGACACGTGAAACCTTGTGGGAAGCTGGGAGGACCACCTCCCAAGGCTAAATACTACCTAGTGACCGATAGTGAAGAAGTACCGTGAGGGAAAGGTGAAAAGAACCCCGGAAGGGGAGTGAAATAGAACCTGAAACCGTGTGCCTACAACCGGTCGAAGCACTTTATATGTGTGACGGCGTGCTTTTTGTAGAACGAGCCAACGAGTTACGATATGTAGCAAGGTTAAGTACTTAAGGTACGGAGCCGAAGGGAAACCAAGTCTGAATAGGGCGTTGTGAACGCAAGTTCACGAAGTTGCATGTCGTAGACCCGAAACCGGGTGACCTATCCATGGCCAGGATGAAGCGGAAGTAAAATTCCGTGGAGGTCCGAACCACGTTGGTGTTGAAAAACCATGGGATGAGCTGTGGATAGCGGAGAAATTCCAATCGAACTCGGAGATAGCTGGTTCTCCTCGAAATAGCTTTAGGGCTAGCGTCGATTAATTGAGTAATGGAGGTAGAGCACTGAATGGGCTAGGGGCTGACAACAGTTACTGAACCCTATCAAACTCCGAATGCCATATACTTTTATTTCGGCAGTCAGACTGCGAATGATAAGATCCGTAGTCAAAAGGGAAACAGCCCAGACCATCAGCTAAGGTCCCAAAGTGTAAGTTAAGTGGAAAAGGATGTGGGATTTCTAAGACAACTAGGATGTTGGCTCAGAAGCAGCCACTCATTTAAAGAGTGCGTAATAGCTCACTAGTCAAGAGATCCTGCGCCGAAGATGTCCGGGGCTAAAACTTACCACCGAAGCTATGGGTGTACACAATTGTGTACGCGGTAGAGGAGCTTTCTGTACTGGCTGAAGTCATACCGTAAGGAGTGGTGGACGGTACAGAAGTGAGAATGTTGGCATGAGTAGCGAGAGTTAAGTGAGAATCTTAACGGTCGAAAACCTAAGGTTTCCTGAGGAAGGCTCGTCCTCTCAGGGTTAGTCGGGACCTAAGCCGAGGCCGAAAGGCGTAGGTGATGGACAATCGGTTGATATTCCGATACCACCAATGGACGTTATTAGAAATGGGATGACGCAGGAGGATAAGATGTGCACACTATTGGATGTGTGTCTAAGCATTTAGGCGGAGCAAGCAGGCAAATCCGTTTGCTCTTAACGCTGAGATGTGATGGGGAAGGGAATTTATTCCCGAAGTATCTGATTCCACGCTGCCAAGAAAAGTCTCTATCGAGGATATTGGTGCCCGTACCGCAAACCGACACAGGTAGGTGAGGAGAGAATCCTAAGACCATCGGAAGAATTGTTGTTAAGGAACTCGGCAAATTGACCCCGTAACTTCGGGAGAAGGGGTGCCTACGTAAGTAGGTCGCAGAGAATAGGCCCAAGCAACTGTTTAGCAAAAACACAGGTCTCTGCTAAAGCGAAAGCTGATGTATAGGGGCTGACGCCTGCCCGGTGCTGGAAGGTTAAGGGGATTACTTAGCGCAAGCGAAGGTATGAACTTAAGCCCCAGTAAACGGCGGCCGTAACTATAACGGTCCTAAGGTAGCGAAATTCCTTGTCGGGTAAGTTCCGACCCGCACGAATGGCGTAATGATTTGGGCACTGTCTCAACAACACATCCGGCGAAATTGTAGTGCAAGTGAAGATGCTTGCTACCCGCGATTGGACGGAAAGACCCCGTAGAGCTTTACTGTAGCTTAGCATTGAATTTCGGTATTGTCTGTACAGGATAGGTGGGAGACTGAGAAACATGGGCGTCAGCCTGTGTGGAGTCATCCTTGGGATACCACCCTGACAGTACTGAGGTTCTAACTGGAGGCCATGAATCTGGTCACAGGACATTGTTAGGTGGGCAGTTTGACTGGGGCGGTCGCCTCCAAAAAAGTAACGGAGGCGCCCAAAGGTTCCCTCAGCGCGGTTGGAAATCGCGCGAAGAGTGCAAAGGCAGAAGGGAGCCTGACTGCGACACTTACAAGTGGAGCAGGGACGAAAGTCGGGCTTAGTGATCCGGTGGTACCTCGTGGGAGGGCCATCGCTCAACGGATAAAAGCTACCTCGGGGATAACAGGCTGATCTCCCCCAAGAGTCCACATCGACGGGGAGGTTTGGCAC